>CAMYLJ010000005.1:71481-219034 GCA_947259215.1 uncultured delta proteobacterium | reverse complement strand
CGACTCGCCCATGGGCTTCATCGCGATCCTCGGCGTCCTCAGCCTCACCGGCATGATGATCAAGAACATGATCGTGATGACCAGCGCCATCAACCAGGGTGTCGAGGGCGGCCTGCACCCGTTCGACGCCTGCGTCCAGGCCTCGGTCTCCCAGGCGCGCCCGATCATGCTCGCGGCCGGCACCACGGTGCTCGGCGTGGCCCCGCTCTTCCCGGATCCTTTCTGGAACGCCATGGCGACCGCGATCATGGCCGGACTGGGGGTGGGCGCGCTGCTGACGATCGTGCTCTATCCGACCATCTACGCCACACTGCACCGGATTCCCGTGCCCGACGAGCCCCGATCCGCGGCATGAGATCCTGAACGGCTAGGATCCCACCCGAATGACCGAAGCTCTCGACCACCTCCTGCGCGAGAACCCTGTCGGGCTGCTCTTCGTCATCCTCTTCTTCGGCTACCTGATCGGCAAGTTCCGGGTGCGGGGCTTCGAGCTGGGCTCGGTGACGGGGGTGCTCTTCTCCGGCCTGGTCTTCGGGCACCTGGGCTACGAGTTGCGGCCCGAGGCCCAGAGCTTCGGCTTCGTGCTGTTCATCTTCTCCGTGGGCTTCCAGGCCGGGCCGGGCTTCTTCGAGGTGCTGCGCCGCGACGGCGCCAAGTACTTCCTGCTGGCGCTGGTGGTGGCCGCCACGGGTTTCGTCCTCTCGGCATGGTTCGCGGGGCTGCTGGACTTCCCGGTCGGGACGTCGGCGGGCCTGCTCGCGGGCGCCATGACCACCACGCCCACCCTGGCCGCCGCCCAGGATGCGCTCGAGTCGGGGATCGTCCCGCTGCCGGACGGCATGACCGCCGTCGCGGCGGTGCGGAACGTCACCACCGCCTACGCCATCACCTATCTCTTCGGGTTGATCGGCCTGATCGTCATCATCCGCACGGTGCCCGGCCTGCTGGGCATCGACCTGCCGGCCGAGGCCGCGAAGCTCGGCGGCGGCGAGGTCCGGATCGATCCGAGCGAGCGGATCTCGACGCGTGCCTATCTCGTGCAGCAGGACGAGCTGGTGGGCAGGCCGATCCAGGAGGTCCGGGAAGGCCTGCCGGGCGGCGCCGAGCTGGCGAAACTGCGCCGCGGAGGCGAGTTCCTCGAGGTGGGTCCGGAGACGGTGCTCCAGCTGGGAGACGAGGTCACCATCGTCGGCAAGCTCCACCGCTTCCTCGAAGCGCCCCGGCTCCTGGGCAGCGAGATCACCGATCCCGACCTGCTCGACCTGGAGACGGAGGCAGCCCAGGTCGTCGTCACCCGGCGAGAGAGCGTCGGCCTGACCCTGGGTGAACTCGGGATCGGCGATAACTACGGCTGCCTGCTGACCCAGGTGCGGCGCCACGAGACCGAGCTCCCCATCGAGCCCTCCCTGGAGCTGCACCGAGGCGACGTCCTCTCCGTCACCGGTCCGACCGGCAACCTCGAAAGGCTCGGTGAGCGCCTCGGGCACCTGGAGCGCCCCCTGATCGAGACGGACCTGGTCACCCTGGCGGCGGGAATCGCGGTCGGGATCGCGCTGGGAACGCTCTCGGTGACGATCGGCGGCGTCTCGATCGGGCTCGGCACCGCCGGCGGCCTCCTCACCACCGGGCTCGTGATCGGCTACCTGCGCTCGATCCGGCCCACCTTCGGGCGCATCCCGTCATCGGCGCGCTGGCTCTTCATGGAGCTCGGGCTCCAGATGTTCATGGCGGGCGTCGGCGTGTCGGCCGGCAGCGGGATCATCGAGACCCTGCGTGCCGTCGGCCCGAGCCTGGTCCTCTGCGGCATCGCGGTCACCGTCGCCCCGATCGTGACGGGCTGGCTGGTCGGGACCCTCGTGCTGCGCCTGAACCCGGCGCTCCTGCTGGGCGCCATCACGGGGGCCATGACCAGCGGCGCCGCCCTGTCCGTCGTGAACTCCGCCGCGCGCAGCACGGTGCCCGCCCTGGGCTACACCGGCGCCTACGCGTTCGCCAACGTGATCCTCACCCTCGCTGGGACGCTGATCGTCCGGCTGTGAGGGCCGTGCCGCGCGCACGTCTCGTCCGCTCCGTCGTCGTGGCCGCTGCACTGTGCGCGTCTCCTGCCGGGGCTGCCGAGCGCGAGCTCGACGAGAGCCCCCCTCCGAGCTCCGCGAAGGAGATCCAGACGCCGATCCAGCGGGTCTTCCCGGAGGAGGTGGAGCGGCCCGCGCTGCTCCCCCTGCTCTGGCCGTGGTTCGGCAAGCAGGTCAAGGAGCTGCCGCCCTTCATCGCCGACGGCCGCATCGAGGCGCGCTACCGCACCTACTACCTGCGCAAGGACCGCACCAGCGACGTGCTGAGCGAGGCCTGGGCCATGGGCGGGTCCCTCTACTACCGCTCGGGCTGGCTCGCGGAGACCTTCCAGGTCGAGGCCGAGGGATTCACGTCGCAGCCGGTCGTGGCCGTCGACGGTCGTGGGGGCACCCTGCTGCTCGCGGAGGAGCAGGAGGGATACACGGTCCTCGGGATCGCCAACGCGAAGCTCCGCTACAAGGACCTGGTCCTCACCGGCTACCGCCAGTACCTGGACCTCCCCTACATCAACCGCCAGGACAACCGCATGACCCCGAACACCTTCGAGGGGGTCACCTTGGCGAAGCCCGAGGGCGCCCTGCGCTTCTCCACGGGCTACACGTGGCAGGTCAAGCTCCGCAACGAGACGCAGTTCCGCTCCTTCACGGGCGCCCTGGGCCTGGACGAGGACCGCGGCCTGGCCCACGCGGGCGTGGTCTGGGACCCGGACGAGAACCTGCACATGGGCGTCATCGCCGGCGCCATTCCCGACCTCGTCTTCGGCCTGTACGGCGAGCTGGGCGTCGGACGCGAGATCGCGAGCGGCGTCCAGCTGCGGCTGGACTCCCAGTTCAGCTACCAGCGCGAGCTCGGCCAGGACCTCCTGGAGGACCTGATCAACGAGACCTGGAACGTCGGCGTGCGCGCCTCCACGAGCTGGCGGGGAGCCGTGTTCCGGCTGGGCCTGACGCAGACGGGGCCCGACGCGATCTTCACCGCCTACGGCACCAACCCGAGCTACGTGGACCTGATGCAGCGCACCTTCACTGGGGCCAACGCGACGGCGCTCCTGGCCAGCGCCTCCTACGACTTCGCGGGGGTCGGAATCCCCGGGCTCTCGGTCATCGTGAATTTCGTGGCCGGCTTCCGCGGCAAGCAGCTCGGCGTGCGCAGCGACGGCCAGGAGGTGGACGTCACCTTCGACTACAAGATCCAGGAAGGCCTCCTCCAGAGCTTCTGGCTGCGGCTGCGCGGCTCCTGGCTGCGGGAGGACGCTTTCGACCGGGACGGGACTGACGTGCGGGTGATCCTCCGCTACGACTTCCCGGTCATCTGACCGGAGGACCGCCCCTCATGCGTGCACCCGTACACCTCGCCCTGTCCCTCCTGCTCGTCGCCCCGGCGCTGGGCTGCGCCTCCCTGCCCTGGAGCAAGCCCGCCCAGGTGCGCTTCGAGAAGGCGCCGGTGCCGACCGACGTGGACCCGTGGGTCAACTGGCCGGCCCGGCCGATCACGAGCTGGGAGGAGTTCGAGGAGCTCCAGGGCTCCGATTTCGAGGTGGTCGAGGAGAAGCGGGCCGGAGCCGGCGTGACCGGCGCCGTGGAGGCGAAGATCGCGCTTCCCGCAGTCGGCCGGGACTTCCACGTGAAGGCCAAGCCCGTCCCCCCCGGCCAGCTCGACGGCTGGAACAGCTCGCCCCGCAAGGAGATCGCGGCCTACCAGATCCAGCTGCTCTTTCTGGACCCGATCGACTTCGTAGTGCCCAGCTCCGCGATGCGCTGCGTCCGGCTCGACGTCTGGAACCAGAAGTTCCCCGGCACGCAGCCGAGCATTCCCGGCGCCACGTGCGTGCTGGTGAATCTCTCCATGTGGCTGAACGACCTGACGGTGCCCGACGTGGTCTACGACGAGGAACGCTTCCTCGAAGACCCGAACTACGCCTACCGGCTGGCCCACTTCAACCTGCTGACCTACCTGATCGAGGCCCGGGACCTGCGCCGGGGCAACATCCTGGTCTCGAAGCACGACGCCGACCGGCGCGTCTTCGCCATCGACAACGGGATCTCCTTCGGCGCCTGGTTCTACAACTGGGCCAACCCCTCGAGCTACACGTGGCAGCGGATCACGGTTCCCGCCCTGCCCCGCACCACGGTGGACCGCTTGCGGGGTCTGCAGCGCGAGAACCTCGACGTGCTGGCGACCGTGGTCCAGTTCGCCCCCGACGAGACCGACCGGCTGGTCCGGGTGAAGCCGGAAGCACCGTTCGATCCCGACGAGGGCGTGCGGCTAGACGGCACCCGGGTGCAGTTCGGCCTCACCCGGGGCGAGATCGACGACGTCTGGAAGCGGATCCAGAACCTCGTGAAGGACGTGGACGCCGGCCGGATCGGGCTCTTCTAGGCACACCTCCCCCGGGGGGCCAGCGCCGAAGTCCGCCAGCCGACCGCGCGGGTCGCGCGGCCGACGCTATCCTTCCGGCCGTTTCCCGATCCACCCAACGAGGTCATCCGCCATGAACCAGGCACAGCTCGACAAGGTCCGCACCGCAGACGGCTTCATCGCCGCTCTCGACCAGAGCGGCGGCAGCACTCCCAAGGCCCTGCGCCTCTACGGCGTCCAGGAGAGCGAGTACTCCGGCGACGCCGAGATGTTCGACAAGATCCACGAGATGCGCAGCCGGATCATGACGAGCAAGAGCTTCGGCGGCGACCGCATCCTCGGCGCGATCCTCTTCGAGATGACCATGGACCGCGAGGTCGAAGGCAAGCCCACGGCGCAGTACCTGTGGGAGGAGAAGAACGTCGTCCCCATCGTGAAGACCGACAAGGGCCTGGCGGACGAGAAGGACGGCGTGCAGCTCATGAAGCCCTACCCGGACCTCGACGTGCTGCTCGACCGCGCCGTCGAGAAGGGGGTCTTCGGCACCAAGATGCGCTCGGTCGTCAAGCTGGCCAACGAGGCCGGCATCAAGGCGATCGTCGACCAGCAGTTCGAGGTCGGGAAGCAGATTTTGGCCAAGGGCCTGGTGCCGATCCTCGAGCCCGAGGTGGACATCAAGAGCCCGGAGAAGGCGGAGGCCGAGGAGATCCTGAAGCGGCAGCTGATGGCCGGCCTGAACTCCCTCGCGACCGATCAGCAGGTGATGTTCAAGCTGACCCTGCCCGACCAGCCCGGCTTCTACAAGGAGTGCATCGACCACTCGAACATGATCCGCGTGGTGGCGCTCTCGGGCGGCTACTCGCGCGAGGACGCCAACGCCAAGCTGGCGCAGAACCACGGCATGGTGGCCAGCTTCTCGCGCGCCCTGACCGAGGGCCTGACGGCGCAGCAGTCCCAGGCAGATTTCGACAAGCTGCTCGACCAGTCGATCCAGAGCATCTTCGACGCCTCTCGGACCTGATTTCGGCCGGGGAGGCGCCGGACGCTCAGTCCGGCGCCTCCACCCGCACCGGACGCGCGCCCCAGATCTCCTCGCAGTACTCGCGGATCGTGCGGTCCGATGAGAAGAAGCCGCAGCGCGCCGTATTGAGGATCGACATCCTCGTCCAGCCGTCGCGATCGGCCCAGGCGCGGGCCGCACGCTCGCTGCAGTCCACGTAGGACTGGTAGTCCGCGAGCAGCATGTACTCGTCGTGCCCCAGCAGCGACTCGACGAGGGGCTTGAAGATTCCCTGATCGCCGTCCGAGAACTCGCCGGACCCGATCGCCTCGATGGCCTCGCGCAGGGGCGGATTGCCGAGACGCTGCCGCGGATCGTATCCGCGCGCCTTCTGGGCCTGGACCTGGTCCACCGTCAGCCCGAAGGCGAAGAAGTTCTTCTCGCCGACGCAATCGCGGATCTCGATGTTGGCGCCGTCCAGGGTGCCGACCGTCAGCGCTCCGTTCAGGGCGAACTTCATGTTTCCGGTGCCGGAAGCTTCCTTGCCGGCGAGCGAGATCTGCTCCGAGATGTCCGCCGCCGGGTAGATCCGCTGGGCCAGGGTCACGTTGAAGTTGGGCGGAAACGCTACGTGCAGGCGGCCCCGCACGACCGGGTCGGCGTTCACCACCGCGCCGACGTTGTTGATCAGCTTGATGATGCGCTTGGCGGCGTCGTATCCCGGTGCGGCCTTGGCCCCGAACAGGAACGTGCGCGGGATGAAGTCGGCGTCGGGAGCCTCCCGCAGCTGCCGGTAGAGCGTGATGATGTGGAGCACCTTCAGCAGCTGCCGCTTGTACTCGTGGAGCCGCTTCACCATCACGTCGAAGAGGGAATCCGGGTCGATTCCGACGTCCCCCTCGGCGACAAGGTAGGCGGCGAGCTGGCTCTTCTTGGCCTGCTTGACCGCGCGCCAGGCGTCCCGGAAGTCCGGGTCTTCGGCGTGCACCTCCAGCTGGATGAGACGGTCGAGATTCCGCAGCCAGCCGTCGCCGATCCGCGACGTGATCAGCTCCGAGAGCTCCGGATTCGCCATGCGCACGAAGCGCCGGGGCGTGACCCCGTTCGTCTTGTTCTGGAACTTCTCGGGCCACATCTCCGCGAAATCACGGAGCGTCTGGCGCCGCAACAGGTCGGACTGCAGGTCCGCGACGCCGTTGATCGCGGAGCTCCCCACGGCCGCGAGGTGCGCCATGCGCAGCCGGCGTTCGGCTCCTTCTTCGATCAGCGACATCCGTGCCAGCCGCTCCGGGTCGTCCGGGAATCGCTCTCGAACCTGCTCGAGGAAACGGCGGTTGATCTCGTAGACGATCTCCAGGTGCCGCGGCAGCACGCTTCCGAAGACATTCACCGGCCAGGTTTCCAGGGCCTCGGGGAGCAGGGTGTGGCAGGTGTAGGCGAAGGTGCGTCGCGTGATCTCCCAGGCGCGATCCCAGTGGAGCTGCTGCTCGTCCAGCAGCAGCCGCATCAGCTCCGGGATGGCGACGACGGGATGGGTGTCGTTGAGCTGGATGGCCGCCTTCTCGGGCAGCCGATTCCAGTCCTCGTTGCGGAGCCGGAAGCGATTCAGGATGTCGTGCAGCGAGGAGGCCACCAGGAAGTACTGCTGCTCGAGCCGGAGCCGTCTGCCCTGGTCCGTGGCGTCGTTCGGATACAGCACCTTGGTGATGTTCTCGGACGCCACCTTCTGGGCCACCGCGCGCGCGTAGTCGCCCACGTTGAAGAGCCGGAAGTCGAACTCCTCGGTGGCGCGAGCGCGCCACAGGCGCAGGATGTTCACCGTCTCGGTCCCGTAGCCCGGCACCAGCATCGTGCAGGGCTCGGCCAGCACACGGTGGGCGGGCTGCCAGCGCCGCCGCGGCTCGCCGGCTTCATCTTCGTAGTGCTCGGAACGCCCGCCGAACCCGATCTCCAGCATGTCGTCCGCCTGGGGAAACTCCCAGGGGTTGCCGTAGAGAAGCCACTCGTCCGGCGTCTCGACCTGCCAGCCGTCCTCGAAGGTCTGGCGGAAGATCCCGAACTCGTAGCGGATGCCGTAGGCGACCGCGGGGATGTCGAGGGTGGCCAGCGAGTCGATGAAGCAGGCCGCCAGGCGGCCGAGCCCGCCGTTGCCCAGCCCGGGCTCCGCGTCCAGGTCGATCAGCTCGTCGAGGTCCAGGTCGAACTTGCGGCAGGCCTTGCGGGCGAGGTCCTCGGTGTCGGTGTAGAGCAGGTTCTGGGGCAGCTGCTTGCCCGGCAGGTACTCCGCCGAGAGGTAGTACACGTACTTCGGATTGGCCTCGTAGCGGGCGTCGAGGCTGCGACGCCAGCGTTCGATCAGGTAGTCGCGCACCGTCAGGCTGAGCGCCATGTACGCATCGTGGATGCTCGCCGAGTGAATCGACTGGCCGTGGCTGTGATAGAGGTTGTCCACCATCAGCCGGCGAAAGCCCTTGGCGCTGCGGCTGGTGCGCGATTTCGGCGAGGCCTGGTCAGCCAACTCGTCTGCTCCTCGATGCCCCCGAGGAGAACATAGACCAGAGCGAAGGCAGGGGTGTGCGCGCCCCAAGGGGCGTCACGCGATCGTCACATGCAGGGCCCGCTTAGGCCATCGGTACCGGCGGCGCGTGCCCCCGCGCCGGGGCGCTACCCTGCGGATCAGGGTGAATCCGCTCGCTCCGCAGTCCGACCCCGACGCCCCGGCGCCCGGCCGCAGCTTCCCGCTCGGGGCGACGCCGCTCCCCGGCGGCGTCCAGTTCAGCATCTACGCGCGCGGCGCCAGCTGCCTAGAGCTGGTGCTCTTCGACTCACCGGACGACCCGAAGCCGGCGAGCACGTTCCGGCTCGATCCGCGGCACAACCGCACCCACGACTACTGGCATTGCTTCGTCCCGGGCCTCGAGGCCGGCCAGCTCTACGGCTACCGCGCCCACGGCCCCTTCGAGCCTGCACGGGGCCTGCGCTTCGACCCGGAGAAGGTCCTGCTCGATCCCTACGCGCGGGCGGTGGAGGCAAGCCGCTACGAGCGCGCGGCCGCCGCGCGGCCCGGGGACAACGCGGATCGCTGCCTGCGGGGCGTGGTGGTGGACCCGACCCTCTACGACTGGGAGGGCGACACGCCGCTCGAGCGCCCCTTCGCGCACACCGTGATCTACGAGCTGCACGTTGGAGGCTTCACCCGGCACCCGACTTCCGGTGTCCCCGAGGAGCGGGGCGGGACGTTCGCCGGCCTCGTGGAGAAGATCCCGTACCTCGTGGAGCTCGGGGTCACTGCCGTCGAGCTGCTGCCGGTCTTCCAGTTCGACGAGCAGGCGGGACCCGCGGGGCTCTCGAACTACTGGGGCTACGACTCCCTCTGTTTCTTCGCGCCGCACACCCGCTACAGCTCGCGACGCGACCCGCTCGGCCCCGTGGAGGAGTTCCGCGACATGGTGAAGGCCCTCCATCGCGCGGGCATCGAGGTGATCCTCGACGTCGTCTACAACCACACGGCCGAGGGGGGCGAAGGCGGTCCGACCCTCGCCTACCGAGGCCTCGCCAACCAGGCCTACTACATCCTCGAGGAGGACCCCGCGCGCTACGCGAACTACAGCGGCGTCGGCAATACGCTGAACGCGAACTTCTCCATCGTCCGCCACATGATCCTGGACAGCCTGCGCTACTGGGTGGAATGGATGCACGTCGACGGCTTCCGCTTCGACCTCGCCTCGGTGCTGGCGCGCGATCCCGAGGGCCGACCCCTGGCCGAGCCGCCGGTGGTCTGGTCGATCGACAGCGATCCGGTCCTGGCCGGCGCGAAGCTGATCGCCGAGGCCTGGGACGCCGCAGGCCTCTATCACGTCGGGTCCTTCCCGGGCGAGCGCTGGAAGGAGTGGAACGGACGCTTCCGCGACGACGTCCGCCGCTTCTGGAAGGGCAATGCGGGCAGCACGCCGGGCATGGCGACCCGCTACCTTGGCAGCCCGGACGTGTACGAGACGTCCGAGCGCGAGCCGGAGCGCAGCATCAACTTCGCCACCTGCCACGACGGCTTCACCCTGAACGACCTGGTTTCCTACGACCGCAAGCACAACGAGGCCAACGGGGAGGAGAATCGCGACGGCACCGACGCGAACTACTCCTGGAACTGGGGTGTGGAAGGGCCGAGCGACGATCCCGAGCTCGAGCGCCTGCGCGAGCGCCAGATCAAGAACTTCCTGGCCACCACCCTGCTGGCGCTCGGGGCCCCGATGCTGCTGATGGGTGACGAGGCGCGCCGCACGCAGGGCGGCAACAACAACGCCTACTGCCAGGACAACGAGACCAGCTGGCTCGACTGGAGCCTGGTCGAGCGCCACCGCGACCTGCGCCGCTTCGTGAGCGCCCTCATCCGGGTGCGCCTGGGGCTCGGCTCGGAGGAACGGGGGTATCTCAGCCTGCGCGAGATCCTGGCCGCGACCCGGATCGAGTGGCACGGCGTCCGGCTGGGCGAGCCCGACTGGGGCCCGGACTCCCACGCGCTCGCCTTCACCGCCACCAGCATCGACC
This sequence comes from uncultured delta proteobacterium, assembly GCA_947259215.1. Lineage (GTDB taxonomy): Bacteria > Myxococcota_A > UBA9160 > UBA9160 > JAFDET01 > CAMYLJ01. Next base: position 209,055 of record CAMYLJ010000005.1, on the reverse strand, counting down.
GCGCGAGACGCTTCCACCTGATCCTGAGCAGCGACTGGCAGCCTCTCCGCTTCGAGCTGCCGCGCGACCCCTGCGGACCCACCTCCCGCTGGCGCGTGGCGGTCGACACGGCCGCGGACTCTCCGCACGACTGCGAGGATCCTCCGGGCTCGGGGCCGGTGCTGGACGGGTGGAGCGTCGAGGTGGCCCCACGCTCGTTCGTGCTGCTGGCGTCATCGACCTGAGGCTAGGCGCCCTGGGTCAGGCTCCGGCCCGCCGTGAAGCCGCCGTCCACCGCCAGGGCGTGGCCGTGCACGAAGGAGCTCTCGTCGGAGGCCAGGAAGAGCGCGGCGTGCGCCACCTCCTCGGGCTGGCCGCCGCGCCCCAGCAGGTGCATGGCCTCGAAGCGGTCGCGGATGGGCTTCAGCTCCGGCGTGTTCAGCATGGCGGTCATGGGCGTCTCGATCAGCCCGGGGCAGAGGCAGTTCACCCGCACGCCGGCGCGCCCGTAGTCCACCGCCATGCTGCGGGTGAGCTGGACGACGCCGCCCTTGGAGACGTTGTAGGCCGCGCTGGCGTCGGCACCCTCGAGGCCCTCGACGCTGGCCAGGTTGATGATGCTCCCGGAGCCCTGGGTGCGCATGATGCGCACGGCGTGCTTCGAGACCAGGAACGTGCCCTTCAGGTTGATGTCCACGACGCGGTCCCACTCGGCCACGTCCAGGTCGGCGGCCGCACCGATGCCCGAGACCCCGGCGGCGTTCACCAGCACGTCCAGGCGCCCGAAGCGCTCGTGGGCCGCGCGCACGACGGCCTCGATCGCCGCCTCGTCGCGCACGTCCGCGGTCGCGAAGCTCGTCGCGGGGGCGGCCTTCTCCACCGCCGCCCAGGCGTCGCCGGACGGCTCCGCCACGTCCACACCTGCGATGCGTGCCCCCTCCTGGGCGAAGCGCAGCGCACAGGCGTTCCCGATGCCCGACGCCGCGCCCGTCACCAGCGCAACGCGGTCCTTCAGCCGGTCGCTCATCCGCTCAGCCCTCGGAGTTGACGGCTCGCAGCCCGTCCAATGCCATCTGCACCACGGGGCCCACGATGCGCGGGTGGATCTTGGCGCCGCTGAAGAAGAGCCGCACCGCGATCGGGCCGACGATCAGGTCGGCGGCCAGCTCGAGGTCCACGTCGGCGCGCAGCTCGCCGCGCTCCTGGGCACGCTCCAGGGCGCGGTTCAGCGGCTGGCGGCGGCCCCTCAGCACCGGGTCGAGCAGCTCGGAGAGCTCGGGGTTGTGGCGGCGCTCTCCGATCAGGCTCGGCAGCACCGCGGCCAGCGGGCTGGCGTGGAAGAGGTGCAGGTACTCCCGCAGCATCTTCTCCAGGTCGTTCACCAGGTCGCCGGTGTCCACCTCCTCCAACGAGGGGAGCTGGCTGAACGCCTCCACCACGAGCGGCAGCTTCGACGACCAGCGGCGGTAGATGGTGGCCTTGCCCACGCCGGCGCGGGTCGCGACGCCCTCGACGGTGAGCGCCGAGTAGCCCTGCTCCGCCAGCAGCTCGACGGTGGCGTTGAGGATGGCCTGGTGGGCCTCCTCGCTGCGGGGCCGTCCGGCGCTCGGGTTGCCCGGGCTCGGCATCGCCGTCCCTTTCCCCCGGGGAAGGTTTGTCCGGGCCACATTACGATACTATACGTTCCGTTCTCATTCATGCCTGACGCCCTGTGCCAGAATGAGCGGGCGCGGGCTCCACGATCACGACCAGGAGAGGGATAGGGATGGGCGGCACGCCGGAGCGCTGGGACCTCGAGGTGGATGTGGTGGCCGTGGGCTCCGGCCTCGGGTCGATCACGGCGGCGCTGGTCGCCCACGACCGCGGCCAGCAGGTGGTGGTGCTGGAGAAGGCGCCGCGCCTGGGCGGCCTGTGCGGCTACGGCGGCGGAGAGGTCTTCTGCCCCAACGGTCCCCACATGCAGGACATCGGGCAGGCGGACTCGGACGACGCCGCCCGGCAGTACTTCGCCTTCCTCGGCGCGGGCTTCAACGAACCGGAGCTCACCGAGAAGATGGTCGCCACCTACAAAGAGGCGATCGAGTACACCGAGAAGGAGGCGGGCGTCGCCTGGGAGGCCGTCGAAGGCCTCGACGACTACTACTACCCGGACGCTCCCGGCTCGAATACCGGCCGCTACCTGGCGGTGCAGCTCTTCGACGGCGCCACCCTGGGCGAGTGGCAGCAGAAGACCTGGCCCGTCTCCCCCCACTTCCCGCCCGCGGCCACCCACAAGGAGATGTACGCCTGGGGCGGCCTCGCCAACGTGACGAAGTGGGACTACGAGCTGCTGGGCCAGCGCATCGCCGCAGACCAGCGCAGCTTCGGACCGGGCATGATGGGCTGGTTCGTGAAGGCGGCGATGGTGGACCGCGGCATCCCCGCGCACGTCGAGACGCCGGTGCGCGCCCTCGTCACGGACGACGACGGCCGCGTCGTCGGCGTGCGGGCCGAGAAGGATGGAAACGACTTCTTCGTACGTGCCCGCAAGGGCGTGATCCTCGGCATCGGCGGCTACGACCACAACAAGCCGATGGCCACCATGTACGAGGAGGTGCACGACTGGAACTCGGCCACCCAGCCGTATCTTCACGGGGACCACCTGCTGATGGGCGGCGAGATCGGCGCTGACATCGCCTCGGTGCCGCCCACCAACCTGGCGATGTTCTACGGCTACAACATCCCCGGCGAGGAGCACGACGGCGTGCCGCTCTGGCGCTCCTCCTGGGAGTGCGGCTGCCCCCACGCCATCTGGGTGAACGGCCAGGGCGAGCGCTTCTGCGACGAGTCCTTCTACAAGGACTACCAGCCCCGCATCCGCGAGTGGAACGGCAAGACCCAGCAGCAGGAGAACCTCGACGTCTTCCTGATCTTCGACGGCAACTACCGCGAGCGCTACCCGCTCGGCTCCTTCATGCCCGGCATGGAGATCCCCGAGGAGCTGGCCGTGAAGGCGGACACGCCGCGCGAGCTGGCCGAGAAGCTCGGGATCGATCCGACGCGCCTCGAAGCCACCCTGGAACGCTTCAACGCGGGCGCCGCCAAGGGAGAAGACCCGGACTTCGACGCGGGCCACTTCTCCTGGTCGAACCGGCTGGCGGGCGACCCGAGCTACCCGAACCCGAACGTCGGGGTCGTGGAGAAGGCGCCCTTCTACGGCGTGAAGCTGGCGCCGGTGGGCGTCGGCATCAACTCCCACGGGCTGCGCACCAACACCAGCGGCCAGGTGATGCACGTGCGCGGGCACGCCATCCCCGGGCTCTACGCCGTGGGCATGTCCGCCGCCATCCTGGACCTGGGCGGCGGCTACCAGAGCGGCACCTCCAACATGCGCGCCATCACCTGGGGCTACATCACGGGCCGCCACGTCTCCGAGAGCTAGCCGACATGGCCGAGGTCGAGTACTCCACGACGGCGAAGCTCCCGGTCGAGACCATCTGGGACTTCGTGTGCGAGATCGACAACTGGGCCGCCTACATGACGGGCTACCAGTCCCACGAGAAGGAGAACGCCGACGACTCCGTCTGGGTGTTGAAGGGCGACGTCGGCGCCATGACCCGCACCCTGAAGTTCCGCGTGCACGTGACGGAGTGGGCCGGACCCGAGCGGGTGACCTTCGAGCTCGAGGGCCTGAACGAGCAGATGTCCGGCGACGGCGAGTTCGTGATGCAGTCCTATGAGGACGAGAGCGCAGAAGCGACCGCCGCAACCACCCGCAAGGGCTGGCTCCAGCGCGCCATCGAGGCCGTGGTGCGCTTCTTCTTCCGCCTCTTCCGCGGCCGGGTCGAGCGCGCGGCCAGCGCCGACGCGGGCCCCGGCGAGGGCATGGCCCGGCTCCGCTTCCGGCTGGAAATGCGGCCGGGCGGCCCCATGGGCCCGATGATCAACGCCATGATCAAGCCGGCGATGACCGTGGCGGCCGAGGACCTGGCCAACCGCATCGTCGGACACCTCGAAACCGAACGCCCAGGGAGTGCCTGACGATGGTCGACTACGATCCGTTCGCCGAAGAGATCATGGGGGGCAACCCCTACCCGATCTACCAGCAGCTTCGTGACGAGGCGCCGGCCTACTTCATGGAGAAGTACAACGCCTGGGCGCTGTCGCGCTTCGACGACGTGTGGAACGCGTCCCTCGCCACCGACAGCCTGATCTGCGGCAAGGGCACGACCTCCGCCCAGGTGCTGACCAAGGTGCAGCCCGTGACGCCCATGATCAACGTGATGGATCCGCCGGACCACACGGAGCTGCGCACCCAGATGCGCCGCTTCTTCATGCCCGGCGCCGTGCGCGCGTGGGAGCCGAAGATCCAGGGGCTGGTGGACGGACTCTTCGACGAATTCTACGAGCGGGGCGCCTGCGACGTGATGGGCGACTTCACGGCCCGCGTCTCCGTCACCACCCTCTGCATGCTGGTGGGCATCCCGCTGTCCGACACCGAGCGGCTGAACGACCTGGTCTGGCGCTTCTTCGGCCGCGAAGAGGGCGTCGACGGCATGACCGAGGACGGCATCGCCGCCATGATGGAGCTGATCGGCTACTCCACCGAGCTGGCGAAGAACCGGCGGAGCCAGCCCGAGCAGGACGACATCATCAACACCCTGCTGAACATCGAGATCGGCGGACGCAAGCTGGTGGACGAAGAGATCGGCTCCCACATGACCATGCTGATCATCGGCGGCTCGGAGACCTTCCCGCGCACCTTCGCCAACATCACGCGCCGCCTGTGGGAGCACCCGGACCAGCGGCGCGAGTGCGCCGAGAACCCGGGCCTGATCCCGGACGCCTACCACGAGGGGCTGCGCTACGACATGCCCACCCAGTTCCTGTGCCGCACTGTGGCGAAGCCGATCGAGTTCCACGGCCAGACCTTCCAGCCGGATCAGGGCGTGTGCCTGCTCTACCCCGCGGCCAACCGCGACGAGCGCGAGTTCCCCGACGCCGACCGCTTCGACATCCACCGCAAGGCGCCGCGCATCCTGTCCTTCGGCCAAGGCATCCACCTGTGCCTGGGCATGCAGGTGGCGAAGCTCGAGGGCAAGCTCTGCCTCGAGGCGCTGCTCTCGCGCATGCCGGAGTACGAGGTGGACCTGGAGGCGGCGGATTGGTTCCGCACCGACTTCGTGCAGGGCTACGCGGCCCTGCCGATCACCTTCCAGCCGGCCTGAGGAGGAACGGCATGTCCTCCGAGCATCCGGCCCGCGCCGCCTCCCAGCGCTCCATGGAAGCGGTCCACGCCAAGGACAAGCAGGCGTGGGTGGACAACTTCGCCGAGGACGGAATCGTCCAGGATCCGATCGGCACCTCGCCCCTCGATCCCGACGGCAAGGGCCACCGCGGCAAGCAGGCCATCGCGGCCTTCTGGGACGCCCAGATCGCGCCGAACCGGGTGCTCTTCGACATCCGGCACTCGTACGCCTGCGGCGACGAGGTGGCGAACGTCGGCTCGATCACCATCGTGCTCCCGAACGGCGCGGTGACCCAGGTGGACGGCGTCTTTACCTACCGCGTCGACGACGACGGCAAGGTGAAGGCCCTGCGCGCGTACTGGGAGTTCCCGCCCCGGATCTTCCCGCCCGCGGCCGGGTAGGCCCGATTGGCGCGCCCGCGCATCTCGCTCCTGGTCTCGGGCCTCTCCCGCATCTTCGGGAACGACCTCGGCCGGGTAGTGGAGCTGGCGCGCATCGCCGAGGACGCCGGCATCGACCAGATCGCGTTGCCCGATCACGTCGCCATGGGGCCACACGTCGAACGCTATCCCTACGGCCGCTACCCGCTGCCGCTGGAGGAGCCGTACCTCGAGCCGCTGACGACGCTGGCCGCGATGGCCGGCGCCACCTGCCGGGTGCGGCTCGGCACCGGCGTGCTGATCGCACCGCTGCGCCAGCCGGTGGTGCTGGCGAAGACCTTGGCCACGCTGGACGTGGTGTCGGGCGGACGCGTCGACCTCGGCGTGGGGGTCGGGTGGCAGAAGGAGGAGTTCGAGGCGTGCGGCGTGCCGTTCGAGGAGCGCTGGAGCCGCCTCGACGACGGGCTGCGCGCCTGCCGCGCCCTCTGGCTGAGCGAGGCGCCGGCGTCCTTCTCCTCGCCGAGCGTGTCGTTCGAGCGGCTCTGGAGCCTTCCCCGGCCGCTCCAGCCGGGTGGGATCCCGATCTGGTTCGGCGTCGCGCCCAGCCCGCGCAACGCGCGCCGCATCGCCGAGCTGGGCGTAGGCTGGATGCCGATGCCGCTGCCTTCCGACGAGCTCGCGGCGGGAGCCGAACGCATCCGCGCGGCCTTCGCCGCTGCGGGCCGTGACCCCGACGAGCTTCAGGTGCGCGCAAACGCGCGTCCGGTGACGGACGCCGACGGCCGGCCCGACCTGGAAGCCACCCTGGAAGGGCTTCCGGAGCTGGCCCGTGCGGGCGCCAGCTCCGTGTCGTTTCCCCTCGGCTACTTCGCCCGAGGCTTCGACGACGTGGCCCCGCTTCTCGAGCGCCTGGGCAAGGCCGGCGACTGATCGGATGCTGGGCCCGGAGCATCTGGTGCTGTGTGCGGGGACCGGGCTCGCGGCGAGCCTGGTCGAGCGGCTCGACGCCGCGGCCGAAGCGGGCTTCGACGGGGTGTCGCTCTTCATCACGGACGTGGTGCGCACCCGCGAGGAAGGGCTGGACGACGCTGACCTGCGCGCGCTCCTGGCCGACCGCGGGCTCCAGGTGGCGGAGCTAGACCCGCTGCTGCACTGGGTTCCCCAGGCGGCGCTCGGGGCCGAGGCCGACGCCAGCGGCGTGGCGTTCTTCGAGCACGGTCCGGATGCCTTCCTCGAAGTGGCCCAGGCGGTGGGCGCACGCTCGATCAACTGCGCGCTGGTCACCAACGCGGAGATCCCGCGCGACACGCTGGCCGAGGCGTTCGCGGCGCTCTGCGACCGCGCCGCGGAGCACGGACGCCTGGTGCACCTGGAGTTCCTGCCATGGACGCAGGTTCCGAACCTGGCCGCCGCCCTGGACGTGGTGGAGCGCGCGGGCCGCACCAACGGAGGCGTCATGCTCGACGCCTGGCACCACTTCCGCGGCGGCGGGGGCTCCGACGAAGTGCGAGCCGCCGCACCCCGGATCCTCGGCGTGCAGCTCGACGACGCGCCGGCTGCGCCGGAGCCGGACCCGGTGGCCGAGACCATGCGGCGGCGCCTCCTCCCCGGCGAGGGCGACATCGACCTGCCGGCGCTGGTGCGCGCCCTGCGCGAGGGCGGCTGCACGGCGCCGCTGGGCGTGGAGGTCTTCTCGGACCGCCTCGCTGCCCTGCCGATGCGGGACGCCGCGCGCCAGGCCGCAGACGCCATGCGCGCCGTCCTGGCCCGAGCGGGCGCCTAGTGGCAGACCCGGGCCACGACCGGCGGGAGCCGCCCGCCTCTCCGGCCTACGCCGCGTACGTGCTGACGATCCTGTTCCTGGTCTACGTCTTCAACTTCATCGATCGCCAGGTGCTGGCGATCCTGATCGGGCCGATCAAGCAGGACCTGGGCGTGTCGGACACGGTGATCGGCCTGCTGGGCGGCTTCGCCTTCGCGGTCTTCTACACGCTGGCAGGCATTCCGATCGCGCGCTGGGCGGATCGGGGCTCGCGCCGCAACGTGGTGGCAATCTCGCTCACGCTCTGGAGCGTGATGACCGCAGCCACCGGGTTGGCGCGCAACGTCGGGCACCTGGCTCTGGCACGGATCGGCGTCGGGGTGGGCGAAGCCGGCGGCAGCCCGCCCTCGCACTCCCTGCTCTGCGACTACTTTCCGCCCGAGCGGCGCGCCACCGCCCTGGCCCTCTACGCCAACGGGATCTACGTGGGGTCGGGGCTGGCCTACATGTTCGGCGGCTGGGTGGTGACCCACTTCGACTGGCGCACCACCTACTTCGCCGTGGGCCTGGTCGGGCTGCCCCTTGCGCTGCTGGTGGTGACGACGGTCCGCGAGCTGCCGCGCGGGATGTGGGAGTCCGAGGCGCCCGCCGAGCCGGCGCCCTTCGGCGTAGTGCTGCGCTTCCTGCTCGCCCGCCGCGCGTTCGTGTGGCTGGTGGTGGCCGCCTGCTTCCAGTCGATCGCGGGCTACGGGATCCTGCTCTGGGCGGGCGAGTTCCTGGCCCGGGTGCACGGGATGGGGCGGCTCGAGATCGGCACCTGGCTCGGACCCACCATTCTATTCGGCGGCAGCGCGGGCGTGACGGTCGGCGGCTGGCTCGCCGATCGCCTGGGCCGGCGCGATCCGCGCTGGTACCTGCGGCTTCCGGCGATCGTGGCCGTCGCCGGGCTGCCCTTCGCGTTGGGGTTCGTGCTGCTCGACGATCCCGTGACCGCACTGGTGGCGTTCGTGCCCTTCTACGCCATCTCCAACATGTACGTGGGGCCGCTCTGGTCGGTGCCCCAGAACCTGGTCCGGCCCGAGATGCGCGCCACCACCTCCGCCATCCTGCTCCTGATCCTGAACCTGGTGGGCCTCGGCCTCGGGCCCTTCGCGATCGGGTTCTTGAATGACCTGCTGGCGCCGACCTATGGGGACCTGGCGATCCGCTGGTCGCTGCTCGCCGTGGTGCTCGTCGGCGGCTTCGCGTCGATCTTCTACGTGCTGGGAAGCCGCCACCTGCCGGCGGAACTCGCGGGCTGAGTCGCGCTAGCGACGCTGCGCGAGCGCCAGCCCCAACAGCGCCGAGGCCACGAGCCAGAGTGATGCGAGATCGAGAGCCGAAAGTCCCCGAGCGGGCCGCCCGGCTTCGGTCGGCCCCGCCCCCCAGCCCCATCGCTATACTCGGCGGCCCCTTCACAGAGGACGAGAACATGGCGCGACTAGACGGCAAGGTGGCCCTGGTGACGGGTGCAGCCCGGGGTACCGGAGAGGCTACGGCGCGCCGCTTCGCGGCCGAGGGCGCGCAGGTGGTGCTGGCTGACCTGCGCGACGACCAGGGCGAAGCGGTGGCCAAGGAGCTGGGCGACGCCGCCCGCTACGTGCACTTGGACGTGACCGACGAGGAGGGATGGACGCGCGCGGTGGACGCCAGCCTCGGTCACTTCGGAAGGCTGGACGTGCTGGTGAACAACGCCGGGCTGCTGCACCTGGCCGCAACCAGCTGGGCCCCTTCCTCGGCATCCGCGCGGTCCTGCCTGCCATGAAGGAAGCCGGCCAGGGCTCGATCGTGAACGTGGTGTCGGTGGACGGCATCTCGGCCAAGAACGGAGTGGCGGCCTACGCCTCCACCAAGTGGGGCGTGCGCGGCATGGCCAAGGTCGCCGCCCTGGAGCTGGGGAAGCACGGCATTCGGGTCAACAACGTCTGTCCCGAGGGCGGGAACTTCGAGATGGTGAAGCCCTACGTGCCCGAGAACCTCACCTGGGACATCTACGCCGCCTACACCTACCGGGTGCTCCCCTACCAGAAGGACCGGAGCAACGACGAGATCATGGGCGACATCGTCAGCATGATCCTGTTCCTGGCCTCCGACGAGAGCCGCTCGTGCACCGGCGGCGACTACCCCGTGGACATGGGCCACACGGCAGGCAAGATCCTGAAGGGCGCGCCCGGCTCCTGACGACGGACGCGCTAGCGGCGCGCCCAGCCCTCGTCGTAGGGCGAGAAGAACACCACCCGCAGCTTCATGCGCGTGTGGAGCCAGCGCCCGTCGATGCGGGCGTACTCATCGTGCTCCACGCCGGACATCCAGAAGGGGCGCCCGTCGGGAAGCGTGCACGGGGCCAGGATGTCCCAGGTGCCGCTGGCGCGGTCCCCGTCCACCTGGAGCTCGGGTTTCACGAAGAAGTGCCAGGAGAACTTCAAGGTCGGCACGGCCAGGCGCTCGCGGATGGCGTCGCGCCCGCGCGCCACGCCGAGCTTGCCGCCGGCGTCCCAGACCGCGTCCTCGCTGAAGAGCGCGGCGATCTCGCCGGCGATGCGCGCCAGCTCGTCCGGCGGCTTCGGCCCGTCGGGCCCGTAGCGCTCGTCGGTGAGGGCGCCGTAGCGCGCCTTGAGGCGCTGGATCGCCTCGACGTCCTCCACCGCCCGCAGCCGGGATTCCAGCGCACGGACCGTCGCTTCCAGCTCCTCGATACTCGCCATACCGGACTCCTCAGCCCAGCAGGTCCGCCACCCGGTCCACCTCGTCGGGATCTGCGGTGGTCGGGACCAGCATGAGCTCGTCGGTGCCGAGATCCGCGATGCGCTTCACGGCGTCGCGCAGGGCCTGGGCCGAGGTCACGGTCACCGTCGGCGCCAGCGCCTCCGCCACTCCCGGCCCCATGAAGTTCAGGTAGCGGTGCAGGTAGGCATCGAGCTGCCCGCGCGCGTCCGGCCCCAGGGCGAACCAGAAGCTCGTGGTGAGCCGCGGCGGGCGCTCGCGCCCGGCCTCGCGCCAGGCGTCCCGTGCCACGTCGAAGCCCAGACCGATCTCCTCGGCCGAGGGGCCGAAGCTGAAGCCGTTCAGTCCGTCCGCCCAGCGGGCTGCGCGCCGGATCGAGCGCGGCGAGAGCGAGCCGGCCAGCAGCTCGGGGCCGCCCGGCTGGAGCGGCAGCGGCTCGACGGGCCGCAGCGCGCCCTCCACGACGTTCTCTCCCGCCCAGGCGCGGCGCAGGATGCCCACCTGCTCTTCCAGCTTCCTGAGCTTCGGCGTCTGGAAGTCGGCCCCGGCGGCGCGGTAGTCCTCTTCGCGCGCCCCGGCCCCGATGCCGACGACGAGCCGGCCGCCGGAGAGCACGTCGAGGGTGGCGAGCCGCTTGGCCAACAGCGCCGCCGGATGCAGCGGCGCCACGATGACGCTCGGCAGGATCTTCACCCTGTCGGTGACCGCGGCGGCCACCGACAGGGTGACCAGGATCTCCGGGTTCGGAAAGGTGATGCGCTCGCCGGCGCACAGGCTCTCGTAGGGACCGGCGTCGATCCGGCGCGACCAGTCGAGCACGGTCTCGCGGTCGAGGCCCGGTACCATCACCGGCAGGTTCATCGAGATCTTCACGCGCGCCCCTCGTCGCCGCCGAGTCTACGGAATCGGTATCATGCCGCCATGAGCTGGGACCGCGAGAGCGACGAGATCGCGCGCCGGCGCGCGCTGGCGCGCGAGCACGGCGGGCCCGAGGCCGTGGCGAAGCAGCACGCCCGCGGGCGCGGGACCGTACGCGAGCGCATCGAGGCGCTGGTCGACAAGGAGAGCTTTCGCGAGTACGGCGGCCTCGCCGGGGTGGCCCAGACCGACGAGGAGGGACACGCCACCGCCTTCACGCCCGCCAACGCGGTGGTCGGCCTGGCCCGCATCGACGGCCGCCCCTGCGTGGTGGGTGGCGACGACTTCACGGTGCGCGGCGGCGCCTACTCCGCGGTGGGCCTGCGCAAGGGCCTCTTCGCCGACGACCTGGCGGTGCGCCGGCGCATCCCGCTGGTCCGCCTGCTGGAGGGCGGGGGCGCGTCGGTAGCCGGCGCCACCGGCGTGAAGGGCCGCTCCGGCTACGACTTCACCGCACCCCCGAGCCTGAACCTGCTCTGCATGGAGGCGCTGCGCAGCGTGCCCGTGGTGTGCGCGGCACTCGGGCCCGTGGCCGGGTTCCCGGCGGCGCGTCTGGTGGCCTCGCACCTCTCGATCATGACCCGCGACACGGCCCAGGTGCTGATCGGCGGACCGGCGCTGGTGGAGCGCGCCCTGGGCCAGAAGGCCAGCAAGGAAGAGCTCGGCGGCGCAGACGTGCACCTGCGCAGCGGCGTGGTGGACAACCTGGCGGAGGACGAAGCGGACGCCTTGCGCCAGGCGCGGCGCTTCCTCTCGTACCTGCCGGCGAATGCGTGGACCGCGCTCCCGCTGGCGGAGAGCGACGACCCGATCGACCGCCGCGAAGAGGTGCTGCTGGAGATCGTGCCTCGCAACCGCCGCCGCGCCTACAAAATCCGTCGGCTGCTCGAGCTGGTGATCGACGCGGGCTCCTTCTTCGAACTGACGCCGCTCCACGGCCGCAGCCAGGTGACGGGCCTCGCGCGCCTCGGCGGACACCCCGTGGGCGTGATGGCCAACGACCCCGTGCACGAGGGCGGCGCCATGACGGCCGCCGGCGCGCGCAAGCTGCGCCGTTTCGTGGAGCTCTGCGACACCTTCCACCTGCCGATCGTGAGCTTCGTGGACGAGCCCGGCTTCATGATCGGCTCCGAGGCCGAGCGCGCAGCGACGATCCGGCACGGCATGGAGGCCATGTTCGCGGTGCTCCAGACATCGGTGCCCTGGGCGGCCGTGGTAGTGGGCAAGGCCTTCGGCGTGGCGGCCGGCATCCACCTGGGGTCCGAGGCCACCGTCGCCGCCTGGCCCTCGGCCCAGGCTGGAGCGCTGCCCGTGGAGAGCGGCGTGGCCCTCGCCTACCGGCGCGAGATCGAGGCGGCGCCCGACCCCGAAGCGCGGCAGCGCGAGCTCGAGGACGAGATGGCCGCGGCCCAGTCGATCTTCCCGCGCGCCGAGGACTTCGGCGTCCACGACCTGATCGACCCGCGCGAGACGCGCCCGTGGCTGTGCGGCTGGCTCGACGAGATCCAGCCGCGTCTCGCGCTCGCCGTGCGCGCCGGCCCGCCCGCCTACGCGCCGCGGCCCTAGTTTCCGCGGTACTTCGGCTCGCGTTCCTCGGCGCGGGCGGCCTTCATCTCGGCGTAGTCGTGGGAGGTGAAGACCAGGGACTGGGTGACGGCCTCATCCCGAATCGAGCGCTGCACCTCCGGGTTGACCAGGCCGCCGAGCGTGCGGCGGAACATCTTCACGGTGAAGGGCGGCGCCTGGGCGATCTGCCGGGCGATCTCGAGCGCCGCGTCGTCGACCTCGGCGTCCCGCACCACGCGCGATACCACGCCGTGGCGCAGCGCCTCCTCGGCGTCCATCACCCGCCCGGTCAGGGCCAGGTCCGCAGCCAGGCCGTGCCCGGCCATCTGCACCAGGCGCGCCGTGCCGCCCGTGTCCGGCACCACGCCGTGGAGCACCTCCGGCAGGCGCATCTTCGCGCTCTCGGCGGCGATGCGCATGTCGCAGAGCAGCGCGCGTTCGAAGGAGCCGCCGATCACCCAGCCCTTGAGCGCGACCACGATCGGCACCGGCAGCGTGAAGAAGCCCTGGGTGCCGGCGTGACCCGCCTCGATGAACTCCAGGTCGGAGACGCCGGGCTCGCGCTGGCCCAGTTCGGCCACGTCGCGCCCGGACGAGAACGACTTGCCGTTGCCCCGCCACACGACGGCGCGCACGTCGGGACGCTCGTGCAGCTCGCGCAGGATCTCCCACAGGCGCGCGTCCATCTCGTTGTTGGCGGCGTTGTGGCGGTCGGGCCGGTTGTTGGTCATGACGGCCACCGGCCCGTCGAACTCGAGGAGGATGGTGTCGCTGCTCACGGCTCGGCTCTCCTGGCGCGTCAGCGCCCCTTGAAGACGGGCGCCCGCTTCTCCTGGAAGGCCTGCACGGCCTCCAGGTAGTCCTCGGTCGTCGCGCCCTGCACCATGCGTTCGGCCTCCACCTCCAGGCAGGCGGCCAGGTCCTCGCGCAGGGCGCGGTTCAGATTTTCCTTCATGTAGCGAAGCGCTACCGGCGGACCGGCGGCGATGCGCGCGGCCAGCGCGCGCGCCTCCTTCGCCAGGTCCGCATCCGGTACGATCCGGTTCACGATCCCGAGCTCCGCGCAGGTCGCCGCGTCGATGCGGTCGGCGAGGTAGAAGAGCTCGCGAGCCTTGGCGGAACCGACCAGGTGGGTGAGGAACCAGCTCCCGCCGTAGTCGCCGGACAGGCCCAGCCGCGCGTAGGCCGTGGTCACGAAGGCGCTCTCGGCCGCAATCCGCAGGTCGCATGCGAGCGCCAGGGAGAAGCCCGCACCGGCGGCGGGCCCCGGGAGCGCCGCCACGGACGGCTTCTCCAGGGTGTAGAGCGCCAGCGGGATGCCGTGCTCCCAGCGCAGCTGGCGCTTGCGCTCCTCGGGCGAGGGCGGGTTTCCGTCCTCCGCCATCTTCTTCGTGTCGCCCCCAGCGCAGAAGGCGCTGCCCGCGCCGGTGAGGAGCAGGCAGCCGACGTCGGGATCCGCGCCCAGGCGCGGGATCGTCTCGACCAGCGCCCGCTTCATCTCGAGCGTGAGCGCATTGCGCGCATCGGGCCGGTTCAGGGTGAGCACGGCCACGCGCTCCTCGACGCTGCACGTCACCTCGTCCGAGCCGGTCTCGACGCGGCGGGCGGCACCCGGGTCGTCCACGCTTCCTCCTCCGCCGGCACAGGCTATCATGCCCGCCCCGAGGAGGCCGGAGATGGGACTTCCCGAACCGCCGGAGCTGGGCGCATCGGCGCTGCCGAAGGACAGCTTCGAGGGGCAGGCCGTGATCGTGACCGGCGGTGGCACCGGCCTCGGCCGCGCCATCGCGGTGGAGTTCGCGCGCCTCGGCGCCGGAGTGGGCGTGCTGAGCCGCGACCCCGAGCACCGCGCCGCCGGCATGGCGGCCGTCGAGGAAGCGGGCGGCCGCGCCGCCGCGGCCGAGTGCGACATCCGCAAGCCCGAGACGGTGACCGCTGCCTTCGACGCGGTGCAGGCGGAGCTGGGTCTGCCCGCGACCCTCGTCAACAACGCTGCGGGAAACTTCCCGGTTCCCGCCGAGGACCTGTCGCCGAACGGCTGGCGCGCGGTGGTGGACATCGTGCTGAACGGCACCTTCTTCTGCTCGCGCGAGTTCGCGCAACGGCACATCGCGGCGAGGTCGCCGGGCTGCATCCTCAACGTGGGGGCCTCGTATGCCTGGACCGGCGGTCCCGGCTTCGCCCACTCGGCCGCCGCCAAGGCGGGCGTAAAGAACCTGACCGAGACCCTGGCCGTCGAGTGGGCGCCCTACGGCATCCGCGTGAATGGCCTGGTGCCCGGCCTCTTCCCCCACGAAGACGAGACCGGAAACATCCAGGGCGTCCCCGGCCGCGGCGACCACGAGCGCGAAGAGGGCAGCACGCCCGCGGGCCGCACGGGGCGCCGGCGCGAGCTCGGCTGGGCCGCCACCTTCCTGGCCTCACCCTACGCGGCCTACATCACGGGGCACACGCTGGTGGTGGACGGCGCCAACTGGCAGCGGCGCGCCATGCTCCAACCGCCCTTCGTCCCCATCCGCGAGCAGCTCGGGAAGGGCCCGTTCGATCCCTCCTCCTAAGGAACGGAAACTAAGAAACGGGGACGGTCCTAAGAAACTGCAGCAGTTTCTTAGGACCGTCCCCGTTTCTTAGTTTCCCGTGCGGAAGAGCTCCCGGACCAGGGTGTCCTTCAGCAGGTCGAGCTCGGCCTGCCGGATACGCGCCGTCGGGCCCTCCAGCATCTTCATGGAGGCCAGACCCGACAGGACGGCGACCGTGTAGTGCTGGAGCGTGACGACGCGCCGCCGGGGCAGGCCCGCGTCGCCGAAGAGTGCGGTCCAGATGCGATTCCAGGCCGTGAACATCTCCGTCTGCCACGGCAGCTCCGGATCCGGCCCCGACGGCCCGGCATCGTTCAGCAGGATCTCGAAGGTGGAGCGGTAGCGCGGGCTGCCGAAGTGCTCCCAGGCCCGGTCCAGGAAGAGCCCCACGCGCTTCTCGAGGGGCGTGTCCTCCGTGGGGATGTCGGCCAGCCGCTCGGCGAAGTGCGCGAACGAATCCTCCAGCACCGCGAGCAGGATGCCGTCCTTGCCGCCGAAGTGGTGCTGCACCGCGCCCCAGGTCACCCCGGCACGGCGCGCGATCTCGGTGGCGGTGGTCCGCTGGAACCCCACCTCCGCGATGCTCTCCACCACGGCGTCCATGATGCGCGCCCGGGTCTCCGCGGTCCGCTCCGCGTGGGAGCGCCGCTCGCGGGACGCGGGAGCGAGGCGCGCGCGATCGCTCATCGGCGCCCCGCGTCCTCCACCCCGTAGAGGCGCGCCATCAGCTGGGACACCAGCCCGCCCACCGGAAGCGTCACGCCGGACTGGCGCGCGAGCTGGAGCGCCCAGGCCAGGTCCTTCTCCGCCACGTTCATGAAGCC
This sequence comes from uncultured delta proteobacterium, assembly GCA_947259215.1. Taxonomy (GTDB): domain Bacteria; phylum Myxococcota_A; class UBA9160; order UBA9160; family JAFDET01; genus CAMYLJ01. Next base: position 193,056 of record CAMYLJ010000005.1, on the reverse strand, counting down.
GCGCAGCAGGGACTGGAGGCCCTCACTCGTGCGCGCTTCCTCGGGCATCTTGTGCGTCGCCAGGAAGGCGAGCATGAGCGGGGTGAGCTGCCCGTTGGCCTGCCCAGCCTCCTCCAGCACCTTCTGGGGCAGGCCCACGGCCTTGGCCAGCGAGAACGATTCGTAGGCCGCTGCCCACTGGATGTAGGTGATCAGGTTGATGCAGAGCTTCAGCTTGGCGCCGTTTCCGAGCTCACCGGCGTGGATGATCTTCTCCGCGCTGCACTCGAGGAACGGGCGCGCCTTCTCCAGCGCCGCGGCGTCGCCGCCCACCAGGTAGGTGAGCTGCTTCTGCGCCGCGCGCGCCGCACCGCCGGTCACGCAGGCGTCGAGCACCGCCACCCCGGCGGCCACCGCCTCCTCCGCCAGCTCGATCGCCGTCGCCGGGAGGATCGTGCTGTGGATGGCGATCACCGTTCCGGGCGCGGCCCCGGCCAGCACGCCGTCCTCGCCACGCAGGACGGCGCGCACGTGGTCGTCCTCGGGCACGCAGATCCCGATCACGTCGGCGCGCGCGGCCAGCTCGCGCGGGGACGCCGCCGCCTTGGCGCCGCCGGCCACGAGCTCCTGCACCGGCTCCCGGGCGATGTCGAAGACGGTCGTCTCGAGGCCCGCCGGGGCGAGATGGGCAGCGATGGGCTTGCCCTGGTTTCCGAGCCCGATGAAGCCCGCGCGGATGGCCACCTGGCACCTCCTGTCGACGCCCCGGAGGCTATCACAATTTACATTGCACGCGAATGGTAAATCCGATAGGGTGGCCAGCGTGTCGGAAGCGACCCCCGTCGTGCTCGATCCCTACGCCTACGCGTTCCACGAAGACCCCTACCCCATCTACACGCGGCTGCGGGCCGAGGCGCCGATCTACCACAACCCGGAGCTCGACTTCTGGGCACTCTCCCGGCACGCCGACGTGCTGCACGGCTTCAAGGACACCGCGACCCTGTCGAACATCGAGGGGGTCTCGCTCGACCCGGCGGCCCGCGGGCCGGGGGCGCAGCTCGGTATGTCCTTCCTGGCCCTGGATCCGCCGCGACACACGCGCATGCGCGGCCTCGTGGCCCGCGGCTTCACGCCGCGGCGGGTGGCCGCCATGGAGCCCCGCATCCGCGAGCTCGCAGTGCGCTACCTGGACGCCCAGGTCGGGTCCGGCGGCTTCGACGTCGTGACGGAGTTCGCCGGCAAGCTCCCGATGGACGTGATCAGCGAGATGCTGGGCGTACCGGAGGCCGACCGCGCCATGCTGCGCACCTGGGCGGACCTGCTGGTCCACCGCGAGGAAGGCATGCGGGACGTGCCGCAGGCGGGCGTCGAGGCCTTCGGGAAGATCCGCGGCTACTTCAAGCAGCTCCTGGGCGAGCGCCGCGCGCGCCCTGGCGAGGACCTGCTGTCGGCCCTGCTCGACGCGGAGATCGACGGCGACCGCCTCGGCGACGACGAGATCCTCGCCTTCTGCAACCTGATGATCGTGGCGGGAAACGAGACCACCACCAAGCTCCTGGCCAACGCGCTCTACTGGCTGTGGCGGAACCCGGAGCAGCGCGCGCTGGTGCGCGAGGATCCGGGCCTCATCCCGGGCTGGGTGGAGGAGACCCTCCGCTACGACAACTCCACCCAGATCCTGGCGCGGCTCCTCACCCGCGACACGCAGTGGCACGGCACGACGGTGCCGGCCGGCGCGTTCGTCCTGCTGCTGATCGGCTCCGGCAACCGCGACGAATCGGTCTTCGAGCGGCCGGACGCCTACGACATCCGCCGCGACACCAGCGAGATGCTGTCCTTCGGCCGCGGCACCCACTTCTGCATGGGCGCGGCCCTGGCACGGCTCGAGGGGCGGGTGGCGCTGGAGGAGTGGTGGCGCCGCTTCGCGGGCTACGAGATCGAGCCCGAGGGTGCCGAGCGAGTCCACTCCATCAACGTGCGCGGCTTCGCCGCCCTGCCGGTGAAGGTCTGACGCCGTGGCCGACGCTCCGCGCACGGTCGTAGTCACCGGCGCCTCCTCGGGCATCGGAGCCGCGATCGCACAGGCCTTCGGGGCCCTCGGCTGGCGCGTGGCGATCGGCGCGCGCCGCGTCGAGCGGCTGGAGGACGTCGCCAAGGAGGTGGAGGCGGCCGGGGGAAAGGTCTTCTCCCATCGCCTGGACGTGACCGATTCCGACTCCGCCGACGCCTTCTGTGCCGCCGCGCGCGCAGAGCTCGGCGCGGTGGACGTGCTGGTGAACAACGCCGGACAGAACCTCTCGGCGCTCGTCGCCCAGGCCACCGACGAGGAGCTGAAGAGCGACCTCGAGGTGAACCTGCTCGGCGCCATGTACATGACCCGGCGCCTGCTCCCTCACATGGTCGAGCGGCGGGTGGGCGACGTGGTCTTCATCGGCTCCGACAGCGCTGCGAATCCGCGCCCCTGGCAGAGCGCGTACGGCGCCGCCAAGGCGGGGCTCGAGGTATTCGCCCGGGTCGTCGAGATGGAGACCGAGGGCACCGGCGTGCGCTCGATCCTGATCCGCGTCGGGCCCACCGCCAGCGAGTTCGGCAACCGCATGCCCCAGGACAAGCTGCACACGATCCTCGAGAGCTGGAGGTACTGGGGCGTCATGCGGCACCTGCACTGGATGCCCGCCGAGAGCGTGGCCCGTGCCGTGGTGCGCGCGGTCGGCGTGCCGGTGGAAGAGTCGTACACCAGCGTGATCGAGGTGCAGCCCGGCGGACGCAAGAAGGAGTTCGGCGGATGACCCGCGAGGAGGCCCCATGGCGCTCGTTCCCCTGAGTCCCGAGACCCGCAACCTGATCGACGGCCAGCTCGTCGAGGCCAGCAACCGCGGCCGCTTCGACAACCTGAGCCCCTCGACGGAAGAAGTCCTCGGCACCACCGCCGACGGCACCAAGGACGACATGGAGGCGGCGCTCGTCGCCGCGCGGCGCGCCTTCGACGAGACAGGCTGGTCCGAGGACGCGGCGCTGCGCGAGCGCTGCCTGCGCCAGCTCCACGAGGGTCTCGTCGAGGAGAAGGAGCAGCTGCGCTCGATCCTGGTCCACGAGGCCGGCGCGCCGGTGACCCTGACCCCGTGGATGCACCTGGACGACCCGCTCGGAATGCTCCCCTACTGGACCGAGCTGGCCGGAAGCTACGCCTTCGAGCAGCGCATGCCCGACGTCCCCTTCATGGGCACGCCCCAGGGCCGCATCCTGCGCCGCGAGCCGGCGGGCGTGGTGGGCGCCATCACACCCTGGAACGTGCCCGTCTACCTGAACCTGGCGAAGATCGCCCCTGCCCTGGCCTCCGGCTGCACGGTGGTGCTCAAGCCGGCGCCCGACACGCCCTGGTCGGCGACCCACATCGGCAAGGTGGTGGCCGAGCGCACCGACATCCCGCCCGGGGTGCTCAACATCGTGGCCTCGTCCGACCACCTGGTCGGCGAGATCCTGTCGAGCGACTCCCGCATCGACCTGGTGACCTTCACCGGATCGACGGCCACCGGCCGCCGCATCATGGAGTGCGCGGCGGCCACGGTGAAGAAGATCTTTCTCGAGCTGGGGGGCAAGTCGGCCAACGTGATCCTCGACGACGCGGACATCCGGAGCGTCGCCGGCGGGGCCATGACCTGCGTGCACGGCGGCCAGGGCTGCGCCATCACGACACGGCTGCTGCTGCCGCGCTCCCGCTACGACGAAGGCGTGGCGATCCTGAAGGCTGCCTTCGAGAGCTGGAACTACGGCGACCCCACGGACCCGAAGAATCTCCAGGGTCCGCAGATCAGCCGGCGCCAGCAGGAGCGCGTGCTGGCGTACATCGAGCGCGGCCGCGACGAAGGCGCCCAGCTGCTGGTCGGCGGCGGCGCGCCGGATCACCTGCCGAAGGGCTTCTACGTGGAGCCGACGCTCTTCGTGGACGTGGACCCGGACGCCACCATCGCCCAGGAGGAGATCTTCGGCCCGGTGCTCTGCGTCATCCCCTACGAGGACGACGACGACGCGGTGCGGATCGCCAACCGCTCGGCCTACGGGCTCTCGGGCTCGGTGACCAGCGCCAGCCTGGAGCGCGGGCTCGCGGTGGCGCGACGCATCCGCACCGGCACCCTGTCGGTGAACGGCGCCCAGTGGTTCCACCCGGACACGCCGTTCGGCGGCTACAAGCAGAGCGGGCTCGGACGCGAGAACGGGCTCCAGGGCTTCGAGGAGTACCTGGAGACCAAGGTGATCGCCGTCCCGGCCGGCTCGTGAGGGAGGCTTCGAGGTGACCAGCGCGAGCGAGGCCGTCGGCGCGGACGCGCTGACGCACCCGGGCGGCGCGCCGCCCCCGCTCCTGTCGGGGCGGCTGCCCTTGCTGGGCCACCTGCTCCAGCTGCGCCGCGCGCCCATCGAGCTCTTCTGGCGGGCGCGCCGCGAGTGCGGCGAGATCGCGGAGCTCGACTTCGCCGGCAATCGGGTCGTGCTCTTCAGCGGCGAGGAGGCCCAGGAGGCCTTCTTCCGCGGCAGCGACGAGCAGCTCGACCAGGCCGCGGCCTACCCCTTCATGACGCCCATCTTCGGCAAGGGTGTGGTGTTCGACGCCACCCCGGAGCAGCGGCGCCAGGCGATGCGCAACCAGTCCCTGCGGGACCAGTTCATGCGCGGCCACGCCGAGACCATCGTGGCCGAGACCGAGCGCATGCTCCGGACCCTCGGGTCCGAGGGCGAGATGGACCTGCTCGACTTCTTCGCCGAACTCACCATCTATACCTCGAGCGCGTGCCTGATCGGCAAGGGCTTCCGCGAGGAGCTCACCCCCGAGTACTACCGCGTCTTCTACGAGCTGGAGAAGGGCACCGACGCCCTGGCCTACGTGAACCCGGACCTCCCGATCCCGGCCTTCCGGCGCCGCGACCGCGCGCGACGGCGCATGGTGGAGCTCCTGGAGGGCGTCTTCGAGCGCCGCCAGGGCGTCGCGGGCGAAGAGCGCGAGCTCTTCGACGTGCTGCTGACGTTGCGCGACGAGCAGGGCCGGCCGCGCTACAGCATCGACGAGATCACCGGCATGTTCATCTCGATGATGTTCGCCGGCCATCACACCACCTCGGGCACCGCGGCCTGGACCCTGATCGAGCTGCTGCGCCACCCGCAGTACCTGGGCCGTGTCGTGGAAGAGCTGGACGCGCTCTACGCCGACGGACGCGACGTCAGCTACCAGGCCTTGCGGGAGATCCCGCAGCTCGAGGCTGGTATCAAGGAGGCGCTGCGCCTCCACCCGCCGCTCATCCTGCTGATGCGCAAGGTGATGTTCGACTTCCACTACAAGGGCTGGACCGTGCCCGCCGGAAAGCTCGTCGCGGCCTCTCCCGCCGTCTCGAACCTCATGCCCGAGTGCTTCCCGGACCCCGACCGCTACGACCCGGATCGCTACGCCGAGGAGCGCGGCGACGACCGTCAGGTCTTCGCCTGGATCCCCTTCGGCGCGGGTCGACACCGCTGCGTCGGCGCGGCCTTCGCGATGATCCAGCTGAAGACCATCTTCAGCCACCTGCTGCGCCACTACTCCTTCGAGCTGGCCCAGCCGGCGGAGAGCTACCGCAACGACCACTCGAAGATGGTGGTCCAGCTGCGCCAGCCCTGCCGCGTGCGCTATCGGCGCCGCGCGACGACGGCGCCTTTGGCAGCTCCGCAGAGGGATGCATCGGCAGCCGGTGAATCCGCCCGGCCTTGCCGGATCCGCGTGGACCTCGACCTGTGCCAGGGCCACGGTGTGTGCGTCAACGAAGCTCCGGACGTCTTCGAATTGGACCGCGAGAGCCTGAAGGTGCGCGTCCTCGACGAGCGCCCCCCGCCCGACCGCCGCGCAGCCGTGCAGGCGGCGGTCGACCACTGCCCCACCCGAGCCATCCAGCTGATCGTAACTTCAGGCGGGGACGGTCCTTAGAAACGGTTCCCGAGGGAACCGTTTCTAAGGACCGTCCCCGCCTTTAGAAACCAAGGAGATCCGACGTGCCCGCCTTCCCCCGCGACGAGCTCGAGGAGATGATCCAGCGCTTCCTGGCCGCCAACGACGAGGCGGGCCGGAGCGGCGACTGGTCCAAGATGTCCGCGTTCTACAGCGAAGACGCGCTCTACAGCTGGAACAACGGGCCCGGCTGGGAGTTCGTGGCGCGCGGGCGCCAGCAGATCCACGACTGGGTGTTCGGCACGGAGATGGAGGGCCTGGAGCAATGGGGCTACCCGTACGTGCGCACCCTCGTCGACGAGCGCAAGGGCGAGGTGCTCGGGATCTGGCGCCAGCTCGCGCCCGTGAAGGATCCGGAGGGCCGGCCCTACGAGATCGCCGGGACTGGCGGCTCCTGGTTCCGCTACGCCGGCGACTTCCAGTGGTGCTGGCAACGCGACTTCTTCGACCACATGAACGCCGGCAGCGTCTTCGGCGCCATGGCGAAGAACCAGCAGCTCACCCCGAAGATGCTGGAGCGCATGCAGAAGGGCTCGTCCATGCCCGGCTGGGAGCGGCGCAGCGGGTTCGACTGGTACGAGACCATCGCCGACCGGGAGGACTGATGGGCGAGACGGCGCGGGAGTACGACCCCTTCTCGTACGAGCTGGACGAGGATCCCTACCCTACCTACCGCTGGATGCGCGACCGCGCGCCCGTCTACCACAACCCGCGCCTGGACTTCTACGCCCTCACCCGCTTCGACGACGTCCACCGGGCGCTCATCGACAGCGACACCTACAGCTCGCGCTACGGCACCAGCCTCGAGTTCATGGACGCGCCCAAGGACGGCTCGGGGCTGATGATCTTCATGGACCCGCCGGAGCACAACCGCTACCGGGCGCTGGTCAGCAAGGTCTTCACACCACGGCAGATCGCAGCCCTGGAGCCCGAGGTGCGGCGCATCGCGCGCGGCTACCTGGACCCCTTGGTCGGGCGCGATCGCTTCGACGTGGTGCGGGAGTTCACGGCGCGCCTGCCCATGGACGTGATCAGCGCGCTGCTGGGCATTCCCGCGACGGACCGGCGCTGGGTGCAGGAGGGCTCGAACGCCATGCTGCATCGGGACCCGGGGAGCCCGCTGCCGCGGCCCGAAGCCTTCGAGGCCCAGAAGCGGGTCTTCGCCTTCTTCCAGGAGCAGATGGACGAGCGCCGCAAGCGGCCGCGCGACGACCTGATGACACGCCTGGTGCAGGTGGATTCCGTCGACGAAGCAGGGCGCACGGTTCGGCTCACCGATCAGGAGATCCGCGGCTTCCTGCTGCTGCTCGCCACCGCCGGCAACGAGACCGTGACGAAGTTCCTGGCCACCGCCTACCTGGAGCTCTGGCGCCATCCGGACCAGCGGCGCGCGCTGGCGGCCGACGCGTCGCTCATCCCGGGCGCCGTGGAGGAGACCCTGCGCTACGACCCGCCGTCCCAGTACCAGGGCCGGGTCGCCCTGCGGGACGCCACGCTTCACGGCGAGACGATCCCGGAGGGCGCGAAGGTGCTGCTCATCAACGGCGCCAGCGGCCGCGACGAGCGCAAATTCCCGGATCCGGACCGCTACGACGTGCACCGGGAGATCGACCTGCACCTGGGACTCGGCTACGGGCGTCACCTGTGCCTCGGCGCGTCACTGGCTCGGCTCGAGTCGCGCATCGGGATCGAGGAGCTGCTGCACCGCTTCCCGGACTACGAGGTCTCCGCCGACGGGATCGAGCGCATGCACTCGAGCAACGTGCGCGGACTGGCGGGTCTCGTGCTCGAACCGGCGAACTAGGGTTCCAGAACGACCTTGATGGCGCCGGCCGCCCGATCGCCGGCCACCCGGAAGGCCTCAGGTGCAGCGTCGAGCGGAAAGCGGTGGGTGATGAGGATCCCCGCGATCTCGGATTCCCGCGCCAGCAGCTCCGCCGCCGCGTCGATGTCGCGGCCCTCGGGCCCGCGCCCGTACATGCTGGCGGGAACCACGCTCACCTCCTTCATGCACAGATCGAAGCCCGGCAGCTCCAACCCGTCCCAGTAGCTGGCGACGGAGAGCAACGTCCCGCCCGGAAGGCAGCGCTCGACGGCGGTCGCCAGGGCGCCGGCCGTGCCCGCCGCGTCGATCACCACGTCGTAGGGGCCCGCGTCGGGCTCCACGGCGCCGAGCCGGGCGCCAGCCTCGCGCTGGGCGTCGTGCCGCGCCTGCAGCGCAACCTCGCAGCCGACGCCGCGGGCCGCCGCCAGGACGCACAGGCCGATGCTCCCGCCGCCGATCACCAGGACCTTCGCGTCGCCGCGCACACCCGCGCGGCGCAGGCCGTGCACTCCCACCGCCAGGGGCTCCACCAGGCAGGCGTCCCGCGGCTCGAGTCCGGCGGGCAGCGGCACCAGGCAGCGTTCGGGAACGCGCATCTCGTCGGCCATGCCGCCGTCGAGCGCCGAGCCCATGATGATGGCGGGGCCGCGCTCGCAGCGGTGGTAGTCGCCGGTCGCACACTGCGGGCAGCCGCCGCACGGCGCCAGCGGCTCGATGGCCACCGGGGTCCCGTCCTCGGCGACGCCGGCCATCTCGTGGCCCAGGATGCCGGGAATCGGGAAGCCAGCCGTGAGCAGGTGCAGGTCCGAGCCGCAGATGCCGGCGGAGACGATGCGCACGCGCACGCCGTCTCCCGAGGGTGCCGGAACCTCGGCGACCTCCACCCCTCCATCGCAGACGCGGACGCCGCGCACGCCCGCTCAGTCCAGGATGCTGGCGGCCACCCGCTCCTCGAGGGTGCGCGTGTCCCACCAGCTGATCTGGAGCTGCTTGGCGCGGCGGAAGTAGAGCTGGATGTCGTACTCGATCGTGAAGCCGACACCGCCCCAGACCTGCTGGCACATGGCGGTCACGTCCCGGTAGGTCTGGCAGGCAAAGAGTTTGGCCATCGGCGCCAGGCGCTCCACGGGCTTTCCGGCCGAGCGCGCCCAGGCGGCCTCGTAGACCAGGGTCTTGCCGCCGTCCACCGCGGTGGCGGCGTCTGCCAGGTAGTGGGAGATGGACTGGAAGGCGCCGAGCGGCTTGTCGAACTGGGTGCGCTCCTTGGCGTAGTCGACGGTGATCTCCAGCGCCCGTTCGCAGCCGCCCATGGCCTGGGCCGCCAGCAGGATGATCCCGTCGTGCATCACGCGCTCCCAGGTCGCCCAGCCCGAGCCCGGCGCGCCGATGCGCTCGCTCTCCGGAACGCGGACGTTCCGAAGCTCCACCTGGTACTGGGTGTCGCTGGCCAGGCTGCGCTGCTGGTTCAAGGTCACGCCGTCGGCCTGGGGATCCACCAGCAGCAGCTCGACGCCGTCGTCGCTGCGGGCCAGCACCACGAGACGCGCCGCACTGCTGGCGAAGAGCACGTGGCGCTTCGTGCCCGAGAGCACGTAGTCGCCGCCGTCGCGGCGCGCCGTGAGCTGCACGCCCTCTTCGCCGAAGCCGCGCTCGGGCTCGTGCCAGGCGGGCGTCAGGATGGCCTCGCCGGAAGCGATCTTCGGCAGCCAGGCCTTCTTCTGGGCCTCGCTGCCGGCGTCGACCAGCACGCCTCCAGCCATGACGGCGCTCGGGAAGTGCGGGGACGGCGCCAGGGAGCGACCCAGCTCCTCGTAGAGCATCACGGCCTCCAGCGGCCCCTGCCCACCCCCGCCGTACGCCTCCGGCAGGGTGATCCCGATCAGACCGAGCTCGCCGAGCTGCTTCCAGAGCTCGGACGCGTAGCCGGTCGGATCGTCCTCCATGGCGCGCACGACATCCAGCGGCGCGTACTCCGAGCACACGCCCCGCACCATCTCGCGCAGCATCTCCTGCTCTTCGCTGAACTGCAGATCCATCGTCGAATCTCCTACCCGCGCCCCTAAGAAACGGGGACGGTCCTAAGAAACTCCGCTGCGGAGTTTCTTAGGACCGTCCCCGTTTCTTAGGGGCGCCAGGCCTCGCCCCTGCGGGCCCAGGGGTTGTCTCCGTCGTGCGCGGGGATGGCCACGCGCGCGTTGCACTGGGTCGTGACCTTCTCGCCAACGCTGAGCCAGAGCAAAAGCTCCACCCAGGCGCAGTCGGCGGGATCGGTCTCGACCTTCTCCACCTGCCCGTGGAACACCATCGTGTCCCCGGGAAAGACCGAGTCCTTCATGCGGAACTGGATCCGGCCCAGGCGTCCGTAGGGACCCGTCCAGTCGCTGATGTAGCGCTCGAAGTACGCCGCGTTGTGGGGCGTATTCACGAAGATGTGCCGGGTCCCGTTGCGCTCCTGGGCGAAGTCCTTGTCGTGGTGCATCGGCCGCCAGTCGCGGCTGGCCAAGGCGCCGAGCACCACGGTCGTCGGCGTCACCTCCACAGCCAGCTCGGGAAGCTTGTCGCCCACCTGCACCTGATCGAGGGTCAGACCGCGCACGCTCATGCGTCCCTCCGGTAGCCGAAGCCGGTGTAGCTCTCCGTGCCGACCCACTCGCCCTTCTGGTTCTGGTACTCCACGTCGATCACCCAGAAGCGGCCGCTGCCGAGCTTCGTCGTCTTCGGGTCCGACACCGAGCGCAGCACCTGCCAGGTGGTGAGCCGGTCGCCCGGGCGCACCGGCTCGCCGAAGGTGATGGTGTTGTCGGTCATCACCGCCTCGGGCAGCGCCAGCGCCTGCTTCAGGTCGAAGTGCACCTGGAGCGGCTGGGCCTGCTCGCTGCGCCCCGGCGCCCAGTAGTGGGGCCGGAACCAGACCGAGATCATGGTCGGAGGCGCAATCGGCCCGCCGGTGATCTCGGCGGCGGCCTCGTCGTCCCAGAAGAGCGGGTTCCCGTTCTCCACCGACGCGCAGGTCGTGAAGACGTAGCCGCGCTCGACGTCGAACTCGCCCTGCTGCTCGTAGCGCCTCTGGCCGATCCAGCCCTGGACCTCGGCCGACAGCTCGCTCATGCCAGCACTCCCTCGTCGATCAGCTTCTCGATCTCGGCCACCGCGAGCCCGGCCTCGGCTAGCAGCGCGGCGGTATCGCTCTCGGCGGCGGAGCGCAGCGCCGCCGGCCCGTCGGGTCGCGGCATGCCGGCCAGCACCGGCGAGAGCTGCCGGAAGCGCCCGGCCTCCGGGTGGCTCGCTTCGCCCAGGACGCCGCGGGCGGCGAACTGCGGATCGCCGACGAGCTCCGCCACGTCGTACACGGGCGCCACACAGGTGTCGGCCGGCGCCAGCTCGCGCACCCAGTCGTCGCGGTCGCGCGCCGCGAAGGCCGCCTGGAAGTCCGCGCGGATCCGATCCTGGACGGCGTCGTCGGTCTGGTGATCGAGCCAGCGCTCCAGCCCGAGCGCGCGGCAGAGGTTGGCGTAGAAGGCGGGCTCGATGGCGCCCACCGCGAGCCACTTGCCGTCGCGGGCCCGGTAGGTGTCGTAGAACGCGTAGCGGCCGGTGAGGACAGCGTGACCCGGGCCGGGCAACGCACCCGTCGCCAGGTGCTCGTCCACGTAGAGGGACATCAGGGAGAGCACACCCTCGGCGACGGACACGTCGAGGTACGTACCCTCTCCGCTGCGCTCCCGGCCCAGCAGCGCCGCCAGGATCGCGACCACCGCGTGCATCCCGCCGGCCGCGCTGTCGGCGATGGTGGCGCCGGGAATCGGCGGCTTCCCGCCCTCCCCCGGCTCCGTGCACGCCAGGTAGCCGCCCACGGCGAGGTAGTTGATGTCGTGTCCGGCCCAGCGGGCCGCCGGGCCCGTCTGGCCGAAGCCGCTGGTCGAGCAGTAGACGATGCGGGGGTTCACCGCGCGCACCGCCTCGTAGCCGATCCCCAGCCGATCGACGACGCCGGGCCGGAAGCTCTCGATCACGACGTCCGCGCCTTCCGCCAGGCGCAGGAAGGCATCCTTGCCCGCAGGAGACTTCAGGTCGATACGCACGCGCTTCATGCCGCGATGCCCGGAATACGCCCAGAACGCGGGCTCGATCTGCACGCCGGCCTTCTTCGGCGGCGCACCGACCTTGATCAGCTCCGCTCCGTAGTCCGCGAGGATGCGCGCGCAGCGGGCTGCGGGGCCTACCGTGGAGAAGTCGAGGACGCGAACACCATCCAGATGAACTTCGCTCGCCCGCGGGAGAGGATGATCCGGAAGCCGGCCGCTGGCCGGCTTCCCAGCTTGCTTGGCGCTGTCGCTGTGACCGCTGCGCGCGCCAGGCGCTTGCGGGGCGGCCGCCTCCGGCGGGTGCGCGCGACTCGGCGGCTCCTGGGGCTTGATCGACATCGCTGCTCAGAAGTTCTTCGGGAGGCCGAGGCCGCGGCGGGCGATGATGTTCTTCTGGATCTCGGAGGCTCCGCCGCCGATGGTGTCGATGACGGAGTAGCGGTAGGCCATGTCGGGCCGGCCGCGCATGGGCGCCTCCTGGGTCTGCACCCGGTATTGGCCATCGATGCCCGCCAGGTCCACCATCGCGTTGGCGACGCGCTGGGAGACCTGGGTGGCGAAGAGCTTGTACTCCGACGCCTGCACGGTCGGGGGCTTGGCGTCCACCTGGCGCGCGGCGTCGAGGAAGCGCAGCCCCAGCACCCGCGCCACCTCGGTCTGGGTGGTGAGCTGGGCGATGCGCTGGCGCACGTGCGGGTCCTCGCGCAGAGGCCGGCCGTCCCGCACGGCGTCCCTCGCGTACTCCACCAGCTCCTCGAGCTTCTGCTCGGTGTTGGCGTAGGTGAACATGGTGAAGCGCTCGAGGTCGAGAGCCTCGCTGATGTAGCGGAAGCCGCGGCCGCGTTCGCCCACCAGGTAGTCGTCGGGCACGAAGACGTCGTCGAAGAAGACCTCGTTGGTGCGCTCGTCGCCGATGGTCCAGGTGGCGCGCACCTCGAGCCCCGGATGGTCCATGGGCACCAGGAAGAGGCTGATCCCGTCGTGCTTCGACTTGTCCGGGTCGCTGCGGGCGCCCACCCAGTACCAGTCGGCGAAGTGGGCGGAGGTCGTCCATATCTTCTGGCCGTTCAGCTTCCAGCCGCCGTCCACCTTCTCGGCCTTGAGCTGCATGTTGGCCGCGTCGCTCCCGGCCTGGGGCTCGCTGTAGCCGACGGCGAACTCGACCTCGGCGTTCAGGATCTTGGGGAGGAACTCGTCCTTCAGCTTCTGGCTGCCGTGGCGGATCAGGGTCTTGCCGATGATGCCGACGCCCTTGCCGATCTGCGGCGCGCCGCGACGCGCCAGGGCCTCGTTCAGGATGTACTCGTAGATGCCGGGCTTCTCCTGGCCGCCCAGGTCCTTGGGCCAGGTCATGCCGAGCCAGCCGCGCTCCGCCAGCTTCTTCATGAAACCGCGACGCTCCGGCGTGTCGACGATCTGCGCCATGTTCTCGCGGCAGACATCGGCCACGTCGGGGGTGGCGTGCTCGTCCAGGAAGGCCTCGACGTCGGCCGCGAAAGCCTGCTCCTCGGCGGAGAACTCGAAGTCCACGGATCACCTCCTCGGTCGGCAAAATATATACGATACGTCGCGTATAGTAAATGCCCCCGCGGGGCACTCTGGCCGGGTGCGCCGGATCCCCCACCCGATGTAGGCTTGCGCCGGATGCCGAAGGGGGTGCCATGTTCTTCCGTTCTCGGGATGTTGCAGCGCTAGTTGCGACCGCGTGGATCGCCGCCTCGGCGTCGGCCGGCGGACTTTATCTGAATGAGTTCCCAGGCAGGGCCAACGGCACGGCGGGCGCCGGCGGCGGTGCCATGGCCGTGGATGCCAGCACCACCTACCACAACCCGGCCGGCATGACGCGGCTCGAGGGACACCAGCTCATGCTGGGCGCCGGCCTCGTGTTCGGCGACATCCGCTTCGACCCGGACGCCTTCTCCCCGCTCCCGGGTGGAGACGGCGGCCAGCAGGGCGGCCCCGGTCCGCTCGGCGGCCTCTACTACGTACACAGCATCACGGATCGCTTGAAGATCGGCGCCGACTTCACCGCCGTCTCCGGTGCAGTCCTGGACCCGGACAATGGCTGGACGGGCCGGCTCCAGAACCAGAAGGTGTCGATCCTGGTGATGGAGCTGTCGCCGGACGTGGCCTTCAAGGTCACGGATTGGCTCTCCGTCGGCGGCGGCGTGCGGATCCAGCGCAGCCAGCTCACCTACAAGGTCGGCTTCCCACCTCCCCTCGGCGCGAGCCAGCTCGAGTTCGACCAGATCGACGCCTGGGCGATCGGTGGAAAGTTCGGCCTGCTGGTCGAGCCTTCGGAGCGGACCCGGCTCGGCTTCCGCTACTTCTCGGAGACCAGCCCCGAGCTCTCGGGGCCGATCCGGGGGCCGAGGCGCGACGCCACCGTCAGCACGGAGATCGTGTTCCCCACGGTGTTGACCGGGGACATCTACCACGAGCTGAACGACACCTGGGCGCTGATGGCAACCGTGCGCTGGGAGCAGTGGAGCGCCTTCGACGAGCAGTTCATCGGCCTCGGCCCGCTCGGGGCGTCCGTCGACCGCAGCTTCGACGACACCTGGTACTTCGGGGCCGGAGTCCACTATCGACTCAACGACCGCTGGCTGCTGACGTCGGGCGTCTCCTACGACACGAACCCGTCCACGTCCCAGTTCCGCACCGCCGACATGCCCCTGGACCGCCAGGTGCGCTTCGCCGTCGGCGGCTTCTACGACTACAGCGAGAACGTGGAGCTGGGCGGGGTCTTCACCTACGCCTGGTACGGCAACGCGCCGATCTCGGACTCGACCCTGCGCGGGAAGTTCAACCGCAACCAGCTCTTCTTCTTCAACTTCACGTTCAACTGGAAGCGGGTGCCCTGGGGCCGAGACGCCTAGCCGCTCCGCGCCGTCTCAACCGCTGCCGTAGTACGCGGCCATCTCGCCGAGCAGCTCGTTCGCCTTGTCGATGTAGCTCCGCACGGCCTCGATCTCGGGGAAGCGCTTCGCGTCCTGCCGGGCGTTCTGCACACCGCTCATCAGGCGGCGGAAGATGGGCTCGGTCAGGTCGCGCCCCTGGCCGGCGCCGACGGCCGTCGCCAGCGCGACCCCGCGGTGGTGGATGGCGTAGACGTCGTCGAGCACGATGCGCCGGGGGCTGTCGGGAGCCGCCTCCTCGACGTGGCGTCCCACGCCCTCCTGGATGTGCTTGGTCTGCTCGAGGAAGCGCTTGGTGAGCCCCACCATCGCCTCCTGGTCCCAGGCCTTGGCGGCGCCCTGGCCGGACGCCGGTGCCGTCGCGGCCAGTAGCCCGAGGAACGCCGAACCGATCGCGAGCCTCGTCGTCATCTGGATCTTCACGGTCAGGGCCGCGTGCAGGAGCCGAACACCAGGAAGCCGTAGCCTGCGTCCGCCACCGCGACCGTCAATGCACCCGTCTTCTGCGCGATCTGGAGGCTGAAGGCACGCGCCTGGAAGCCCTGGATCACGATCCGGCCGCCCTTCACCGAGAGGTTCCGCATCTCGGTGCTCTCCTTCCGCCGGCCCTCGTCGAGGATGCTCATCTTCTTCTTCCCGAAGTCGAGCTTGACGACGGAGGGGAGGTTCACCTCCTGGGGGAGGCCCGCCGAGCAGGTCCCCGTGGCGTCGCAGTCGATGGCCTCCTGGAGCGCACAGAGCATCACGCCAGAGGCGTCGAGCTCCGCCCGCGCCGCACCGGGCAGGCCCAGCGCGAGGGCCAGCAGCCCACCGCACGCGACTCGCAGCAACGCGCTCATCGGACCGTGTATCCGCGGCCCGAGAGGCACGCCGCGTAGGCCCGGTTGAACTCGTCGCGGCGCGCCTGGTACTGGGACGCCTGCTGCTGGTAGTAGGCGTCCTGCTGGCGGTGCGACTCGCGCCGGCGCATGCCGCCGATCATGCCGCCCGTGGCCGCGCCGATGGCCGCGCCCTTGCCGGCGTCGCCGCCGATGGCACCACCCACGGCGCCCACCGCCGCACCTCGTGCGGCGCCGCGCACCAGGCCGCCCTGCTCCGGCGGCGGCGCGCCCGCGACCTCGGGGCTGGCCATCGGGTCGAAGCCGGTCTGCTGCTTCGCCCAGCCCATGCACTCGCCCTCGTCCCTCTGCTGCTGCTGGGGCGACTGCCCCTTCTGGGGGTAGACGTAGACGCCCCCGGCTGCGGCCGTCCCGGCCGCGAGAATCAGGGCGACACCCGTCACCAGGTTTCGATTCGCTCGCATGTTGTTCCTCCTGTGCTCAGAGCCAGCCGCGCTCGCGGTACTTCTCTGCGATCAAGTCGCCGACCTTCCCGGCGGCGCGCACCACGTCGGCCTGGACGCCTTCCTTCAGCTCGTTCGGGAGCGGCTCGTCGAGGCCGGTCTGCGAGCCGACCTTCTCGGCGCCCTTGATGGCCAGCCCGACCACCGAGCCCGTGGCTGCCGCAGAGACGCCCGACACGGCCACCCCCGGCTTGCGCGAGCCCTTGGCGGTAACGGTCCCCATGCCCAGGTAGCGCGGCCCGCCGGGCGACTCCTGGTAGGCGCGGATGCGTGCCTCCAGCGACGAGGCGCCCTGGCCGAAGCCGATCACCGTGCGCTTGGCGTCGTCGCCCTCCTGCAAGGAGACGAAGACGCCCTGGAGCATGACCGCGTTCTGGGGACGCGGCGTGCCCCGGGTGGCGGCCTGCGCCCGGATCCCGCGCTTCTCGAGGTCCTTGACCAGGGCGTCGCGGAAGGAGGCCGAGATGGTGCGGGCCACCTGCTGGCGCTGCGCATCGCTCGCGCCGCTCCCCGCGCTGTTGAGTCCCCACTGATCGACCTGGACCTCGGACTTGTCCACCGCGAAGGCGTAGACGAGCGTCATCGGGGGCCGCGGGAGCCGGCCGGTGACGGCGTCCTGGGACTCCAGGTTGGCGGTGGCACAGGCCAGGGCGAGCGCTCCGGCCACGGCCGTGCTCGCGAGATGACTCCGGATCATCGCATTCCCCCTCTGGTGCGAAGCAGAGCCCGTTTATCGCCCATCGTGTCCGGGCGTTCAAGCAGTAGACTGCCCTCCCATGGCCAGCGCCCACCTGGAGCTGCGCGACGTCCGTTTCCGCTACCGCGACGGCGACTTCGCCCTGCGAATCCCGGAGCTCCGCGTCGAGGCCGGCGAGCGGGTGGCCGTGATCGGGCCGAGCGGCTCGGGCAAGACCACGCTGCTCCACCTGGTGGCGGGGATCGCGCTCCCGGAGCAGGGCCGGGTCCACACGTCCGGGATCGAGGTCTCCGCCCTCGACGACGCGGCCCGGCGGGACTTCCGCGTCCGCCAGGTCGGCCTGGTCTTCCAGGAGTTCGAGCTGCTCGAGTACCTCGGGGTCCTGGACAACGTGCTCCTCCCGTACCGGCTGAACCCGGTGCTGCGCCTCGACGACGAGGTGCGTGCCCGAGCGGTGCGGCTGGCGGAACGCGTCGGCCTGGGCCAGAAGCTGGGGCGCCGCGTGACCCGGCTCTCCCACGGCGAGCGGCAGCGGGTCGCGGTCGCGCGCGCCCTCGTCACCGAGCCGGAGGTGCTGCTGGCCGACGAGCCCACCGGCAACCTCGATCCCGCCAACAAGGGTCTCGTGCTGGATCTGCTCTTCGAGGTCGCGGGCGAGCACGACGCGACCCTCCTGGTCGTTACCCACGACCACGACCTGCTAGAGCGCTTCGCCCGGGTGATCGACATCGGGAAGCTCATCGGAGACGCGGCGTGAGCGGCCCCCTCTACCTGGCGTCGCGCTACCTGCGCCACCACTGGGGCAAGACCGCCATCCTGGTGGGATCGATCACGCTGATCGTCTTCCTGCCGGCAGGACTGCGGGTGCTGGTGGGTCAGAGCGCCGACGCGCTGACCGCTCGTGCCGACGCCACGCCGCTGCTGGTGGGCGCGCGCGGCAGCGCCCTCGAGCTGGCGCTGGCGTCGCTCTACTTCGAGGGCGAGCCGCCCGAGCCGACCACCTGGGCGCAGGTGGATCGTCTGGGCGCCACGGGCCTGGCGCGGGCCATCCCGCTGCACCTGGGATTCCGCGCCCGCGAGCACCCGATCGTCGGCACGACCCTGGCGTACCTGGACTTCCGCGGCCTGCGCGTGGCCGCGGGGCGGCGCATGGCGGTGCTGGGCGAGTGTCTGCTCGGCGCCGCCGCCGCGCGCGACCTCGGGCTCGGGCCGGGCGACTCGCTGGTCTCCTCGCCCGAGACGGTCTTCGACCTGGCCGGCGTCTACCCCCTGAAGATGCAGGTGGTCGGGGTCCTCGCCCCCGCCCACACCCCCGACGACCGCGCCGTCTTCGTGGACATGAAGACCGCCTGGATCCTCCAGGGCCTGGGTCACGGGCACCAGGACCTGACGGCGCCCGGGGCCAGCCGTGCCGTGCTGGCGCGGGAGGGCGACCGGGTCACCGCCAACGCCTCGCTGGTGCAGTACAACGAGATCACGCCGGAGAACGCCGGCTCCTTCCACTTCCACGGCGACCTCTCGGGCTATCCGATCAGTGCGGTGGTCGCGGTCCCGCCGGACGAGAAGAGCCGGGCGCTCCTGCGGGGCCGCTTCGAGGCGCCCGACGAGACCCAGCAGGTACTGCGACCGCGCCAGGTGATCGACGAGCTGCTCGCCACGGTGTTCGCGGTGCAGAGCTACGTGGTGGCGGCGATCGCCACGGTCGCGGCGGGCACCCTGGCGACCGCGGGCCTGGTCTTCCTGCTGTCGGCGCGCTTGCGCCGGCGCGAGATCGACACCATGGTGAAGATCGGCGCGGCCCGCAGCTTTGTAGCGGGTGTGCTGGCGGCGGAGGTGATCGTGGTCCTGCTTCTCGGTGCGGCGCTGGCCGCGGGGCTCACCGGTCTGGCGAGCCGCTTCGGCGCCGACGCGATCCGGACGTTCCTGGTCTCGTGAGGCGCGCCCTCCTCGCAGCGGCGCTCCTGGCGTTCGGGTGCGGCGCCGCCGACGAGCCGGCGGCGCCCGCGGCCGACGCCGGGGACGGACGCCTCCTCGTCTACACCGTGAACGAGCCCCTGGCGTACTTCGCCCGCCGCATCGGGGGCGACGCAGTGGACGTGCGCTTTCCAGCGCCGCCGGACGTGGACCCCGCGCTCTGGTCCCCGCCCCCGGAGACCGTGGCCGCCTACCAGGAAGCCGACGTCATCCTGCGCAACGGCGCGGGCTACGCGGCCTGGATCGCGCGGGCCACCCTGCCGGCCGACGCGCTGGTGGACACCTCCGCGGGCTTCGCGGACCGGCTCCTCCCGGTGGAGGGCGCCGTCACCCACCAGCACGGACCGGCGGGCGAGCACAGCCACGCCGGCACCGCCTTCACGACCTGGCTCGACCCGACCCTGGCGGTGCAGCAGGCGCGCGCCGTCGCGGAGGCGATCGCGGCACAGCAGCCCGAACGCGCCAGCGAGCTGGCGGCGAACCTGGCGGCCCTGGAGGCGGACCTGCTGGAGCTGGACGCGCGACTCGCGAAGGCCGCACTCGTGCTGGCGGGCCGGCCGCTGCTCTTCTCGCATCCGGTCTACCAGTATCTCCAGCACCGCTACGGCCTGAACGCGCGCTCGCTCCACTGGGAACCCGACGAGACGCCGGACACGAAGGCCTGGCGCGAGCTCGAGGCCGTGCTGGCCGAGCATCCGGCGCGGCTCCTGCTCTGGGAGGCCGAGCCGCTGCCGGAGGCCCGCACCCGGCTGGAGAAGCTCGGCCTGCGCAGCGTCGTCTTCGATCCCGGAAGTCGGCGACCCGCTACTGGCGACTGGCTGAGCGTCATGCAAGCCAACGTAGAGCGGCTCGAATCCGCGCTTCTACGCGAGCGCTGACGCAGCCCCTGAAGCACACTCTGCGCCCAGGAGAGAAGATCATGAGCCGAGCCCCCTTGACCCGGCGGCCCGAGTGGAAGGCGCTGGAAGACCACCGTCAGAGCCTCGAGGGCCGCCACCTGCGCGAGCTGTTCACCGAGGATCCGAAGCGCGGCGAGCGCCTGACCCTCGAGGCCGCGGGCCTCTACCTGGACTACTCGAAGAACCGGGTGACCGACGAGACGCTGCGCCTGCTGCTCGCCCTGGCCGAGAGCGCGGGCCTGCGCGAGCGCATCGACGCCATGTTCCGGGGTGAGAAGATCAACACGACCGAAGACCGCGCCGTCCTGCACGTGGCATTGCGCGCACCGCGGGACGCCGTGATCGAGGTGGACGGCGAGAACGTGGTGCCCGAGGTACACGCCGTGCTCGACCAGATGGCCGGGTTCTGCGAGCAGGTGCGGGGCGGCGCCTGGACGGGCCACACCGGCAAGCGCATCCGGAACGTCGTGAACATCGGGATCGGCGGCTCGGATCTCGGGCCGATGATGGCCTACGAGGCCCTGCGCCACGCCAGCGACCGGGGCCTGCACCTCGACTTCGTCTCCAACGTGGACGCCACGGACTTCGCCGAGACCGTGCGCGCCCTCGCTCCGGAGGAGACCCTCTTCATCATCTGCTCCAAGACCTTCACCACCCTCGAGACCCTGACCAACGCGCGCAGCGCGCGCGACTGGTGTCTGGCGGCCCTGAAAGACGAGGCGGCAGTCGCAAAGCACTTCGTCGCGGTCTCCACCAACGCGGAGGAGGTGGCGAAGTTCGGCATCGACCCGGCCAACATGTTCGGATTCTGGGACTGGGTGGGTGGCCGCTACTCCTACACCTCGGCGGTCGGACTCTCGCTCATGGTGGCCATCGGGCCCGACGCCTTCCGCCAGATGCTGGCCGGATTCCACGCCATGGACGAGCACTTCCGCCGGGCGCCCTTCGCGGAGAACATGCCGGTGCTGCTGGGACTGCTGGGCGTCTGGTACAACAACTTCCTCGGCGCCGAGAGCCACGCGGTCCTGCCTTACGACCAGTATTTTTGGCGCTTCCCCGCCTATCTCCAGCAGCTCGACATGGAGAGCAACGGCAAGCGCGTGGACCTCGACGGCAAGGCGGTGGAGCACCAGACCGGTCCGATCATCTGGGGGGAGCCCGGCACCAACGGGCAGCACGCCTTCTTCCAACTCATCCACCAGGGCACGAAGATCGTGCCCTGCGACTTCATCGGCTTCGCCCGCAGCCTGAACCCTCTCGGGAGCCACCACGACCAGCTGATGGCGAACTTCTTCGCACAGACCGAGGCGCTGGCCTTCGGCAAGCCGGCCGAGGAAGTGGCAGCCGAGGGGGTCGCCGGCGAGCTGGTCGGACACCGCACGTTCCCGGGCAACCGCCCCACCAACACGATCCTGGCCGACCGGCTGGAGCCGGCGGTACTGGGCGCGCTCGTGGCGCTCTACGAGCACAAGGTCTTCGTGCAGGGGACGGTGTGGAACGTGAACTCCTTCGACCAGTGGGGCGTCGAGCTGGGGAAGGTGCTGGCGAAGCGCATCATCCCGGAGCTCGAGAGCGGCCCGGAGTCGGAGCTCGGTCACGACAGCTCCACCAACACGCTGATCCGGCGCTACCGGCGCCTGCGGTCGTGATCCGCCCCGGGTGAGCGCCTACCGCATCGAAGAAGGCGAGCGCGAGGACTTCCCGACCCTCACGTTGCACTCCCCCGACGACCTGTCGGTGACCTATGCGCCGAGCGCGGGGATGGTCGGCTGCTCCATGACCCACCGGGGAGAGGAGCTACTCGGCCAGTGCCAGGGCCTCGCCGCCTACGCGGCGGAGGGCATCGTGATGGGGATCCCGTTCCTCCACCCGTGGTCCAACCGCCTGGCGAGAGAGGGATACGCGGTGGACGGCGTCGAGATCCCGGTGCCGAACACGAGCCCGCGCGTGCACCCGGACCCGAACGGGCTGCCGATCCACGGGCTGGTGGCCGGGTGCGCCCACTGGGAGGTCGAGACCGCGGCCGACGACGAGGGCGCCCGGCTCGTCGCCCGGCTCGACTGGGGGCATCACCCGGACCTGCTTTCGCTCTTCCCCTTTCGCCACGAGATCCGGATGGAGGTCGAGCTGCGCGGTACGACACTGTCGATCGCGACTCGGATCCGCGCCACCGGCGATCTCGCGGTCCCGATCGCCTGGGGCTACCACCCGTACTTCCGGCTACCCGACGTCCCGCGCCGGGACTGGGAGGTCGCGCTCCCCGTGCGCCGGCGCGCGATCCTCGACGCGCGCTGCCTGCCCACCGGCGACGAGGAGGCGGTACGCATCGAGCCGGGTCCCCTCGGCGACCGCGTGCTCGACGACCTCTTCACCGAGCTCGACCCCGATCCGGTCTTCGTCCTGGCCGGCGGAGGCCGGCGGATCGAGGTGAGCCACGGGACCGCCTATCCCATCGCCGTCGTGTACGCGCCCGCCGACGACAACGTGGTCTGCTTCGAGCCCATGACCGCGCCGACCAACCCCTTCGAAGGGACGCGCCCCGTGCGCCGGATCCGACCGGGCGAGGAGCACGCGGCCGGCTTCCGCATCTCGGTCACCTGACGGCCCGACGCTACGTTTCGCACTGGAGGGAGAGAACCACCGTGAGCGACCGACTTCCCCGCGAGCTGCCCAAGGAGCTTTCCGAGGACCCCGAAGCGCTGGCACGCGTTGAGCGCATCATGGAGAGCCCCTCGTACCGTCTGGCCGAGCTGGACACGGACCTGCTGGCCCAGGACGAGACGCGCTCGGTGCGTTTGCTGCTCGAGTACCTGAAGCCGCAGATGGCCTTCACCGAGAACGACATCCGCTCCACCATCGTGCTCTTCGGGGGCACGCGGATCGTCGAGCCCGCTGTGGCGCAGCGGCGCCTCGAGGAGGCGGTGGCGGCCCGAGACGCCTCGCCGGGCGACGCCGCGCTCACGCGGAACGTCCGCATCGCGGAGCGCATCGCCGCCAAGAGCCACTACTACGACGTGGCCCAGGACTTCGCTCGCCTGGTCAGCGAGGCCGGCCAGCCCGAAGGCGACCGCCACTACGTGATCGTGACCGGGGGCGGCCCGGGCGTGATGGAGGCGGGCAACCGCGGCGCCTGGGACGCCGGCGCCAAGAGCATCGGCCTCAACATCACACTGCCGATGGAGCAGTTCCCCAACTCGTACATCACGCCGGAGCTCTGCTTCCAGTTCCGCTACTTCGCCCTGCGCAAGATGCACTTCCTGAACCTGGCGGTGGCCCTCGTCGCCTTCCCAGGGGGCTACGGCACCCTGGACGAGCTCTTCGATACCCTGTGCCTGATCCAGACCCAAAAGATGGATCCGGTGCCCGTGGTTCTCGTGGGAGAGGCGTTCTGGCGGGGGATGCTGGACTTCGAGTTCATGGTCGAGGAGGGCGTGATCGCGCCCGAGGACCTGGACCTCTTCTGCTACGCCGAGACCGCCGATGACATCCGCCACCAGATCCTCGACTGGTACGGGGTGACGCCCGGCGCGAGGCCCGACGCTGCCTCGCTCACCGAACGCCGCCAGGCCGCAGCGCGCGGCCGCCGCGGAATCCCCGTCAACGGCGGGTGATCAAGGCGATCCGGCGATCGATCAACGCCCGCAGCGCGCGCTTCGGCTCCTTCGAGAACATCACGCGCTCCCAGGAGTGATAGGCGACGAAGAGGCGCGTGCGCATCTCGAGGTCGTCGCCCTCGAAGCCCAGCTTGGCCAGGATGCCGCCGACGAAGTCGAGCCGGTCCCGGTACACGCGGCGCACCTCGGTGGCGACCTTCGGGTCCTGCTTCGCCCAGGCGCGGAAGGCCAGCTCGTAACGGGTCAGATCGGCGTCGAGGATCATCTCGGCGAGCCGGCGCAGTCGCTCCCGCGGCTCGCCCGCCCGGAGCTCGGGATTCTCGGTCGCGACCCCGGTGAACTCGTGGGCCCAGAAGCGGAGGAGCTGGGCCAGCAGGTCGTCCCGGTCCCGAAAATGCCAATAGAATCCGCTCTTTGCGATCCTCAGGCTGCGCGCGAGCCGCTCCACCCGGACGCCGTCCACGCCGTCCCGGGCCAGGGCCTCGAGCGCCGCCTCGAGCCAGTCGGCCCGGCTCGCCCGCTGTTTCCGCCCGGCCATCGGAACTCCCTGTTTCTCCTCAGGACCTTCTAGACCGAAGCGTACAGTCTCGCTAGGGTGACGGCATCGTACGAACTCGGGGGGATTCCGATGCGAGCACTCGTCCTTGCACTGGCACTCGGCCTGCTGGCGGCGCCGGGCGCCGCCGACGTGATCGACTCGGAGCCCGAGGCGCCGGCTGCCCCGGCCCGGCGCGAGGCGCCCGAGCCGTCTGCGCCGCGGCTCGAAGCGACGCCCGCCGCTGCACCCGCGGACACGCCGGCACCGGTCTCCCAGGCGGGCGACGGAGCGCCTTCCCTGGAGGAGGTCTCCCGCAAGCTCGACAACCCGCTGTCGGATCTCTGGATGATCTTCATGGAGAACGACACGGCCCGCTACCGCGGGTTCCCGGCGCGAGGCTCCAAGTGGGTGAACACGGGGATCATCCAGCCCGTGATGCCGCTGGCGCTCACCAAGAAGTGGAACCTGGTGAACCGCCCGATCATCCCGATCATCAGCGCACCCAAGTTCGAGCCCCCGCTGATCGCGCGCCGCGCGGCCTTCGGCGATTTCAACCAGTGCCCCGGGAACTGCAACAGCGTCAATCCGCAGCGGGTCTTCAGCGCCCTGGGCGCTCCCGACGAGCGGAAGGCGGAGCTCGGCGACATCATGTTCTGGTCCATGCTCTCGCCGGCGGAGCCCATGAAGCTCCCCGACGAGTCCAACTTCGTGTGGGGCATCGGGCCGGCCTTCATGTTCCCCACCGCGACCGAGGACCAGTTCGGCTCCGACAAGTGGTCCATGGGGCCGTCCGCCATCACCCTCCGGCTCGGGAAGAAGACGAGCCTCGGCCTCTTCCAGCAGCACCTCTTCTCCTTCGCAGGCAGCGGCGACAACGACGTCAAGATGTCGCAGTTCCAGCCCATCTACTGGTACCGCCTGCCCTGGGGCCAGTGGCAGATCGGTGGCTTCCCCATGATCACGGTGAACTGGGAGGCGGACAGCAGCGACCGGCTCACCCTGCCCCTCGAGCTGGCGATCTCCAACACCTTCTTCGTGGGAAAGATGCCCGTCCGCATCGGGCTCGGCGCCAACTACTCGGTGGTCGCCCCGGACAACTACGGGCAGCGTTGGATGATCAAGTTCTTCATCGTTCCGGTGATCCCGAAGCCCATCAAGCGGGCGCTCTTCGAGAGCTGATCCGGAGGAGGACGCCGTGAAGACCCCCCTCGCGGTCGCGGCAGCGGCCGTCGCGTGCCTGGCCCTGTTCGGGGGTACGGCCCTCGGCAAGCCCGACAAGGTGGACGGGATGAACGTCCCCTTCGGACGCGTCCCCCAGAAGGTCCAGAAGAACCGCTACCCGCGCACCTTCTACCCGAACACCGAGAAGCTGGCGGCCGACGAGATGCGCATCGTGGCCCTCGGGACCGGCATGCCGAACCAGTCGCCGAGCAACGTGGCCGCGTCGTTCCTCGTCGAGCTCGGCAACGGGGAGTCCTTCCTGTTCGACGTGGGGACCGGGTCCACCGACCGCCTCGCCGGCCTGGAGCCCGACTACTCGGAGCTCGACACCGTCTTCGCGAGCCACCTCCACACCGACCACGTGGGCGACGTGGCTGCGCTTTGGGTGGGCGGCTGGCTGAATGGCCGCTACACGCCGCTCCACGTCTACGGTCCTTCCGGCTCGAGCCCGGAGCTAGGGACGAAGGCACACGTGGACCACATCCGCGCCGCCTGGGCCTGGGACGTGACCTCGCGGGCAGGGACCCTGCCCGACGCCGGCGGCGAGATCGTGGCCCACGAGTTCGACCACTCGAAGACGGCCGTGATCTACGACGAGAACGGCGTCAAGGTGACGTCCTTTCCCGCCATCCACATCCGCGACGGCTCGGTCAGCTTCCGTCTGGACTGGAACGGCCTCTCCTTCGTGTTCGGCGGCGACAGCGTGCCGAACAAGTGGTTCGCCAAGGAGGCCAAGGGCGCCGACGTGGTGGTGCACGAGTGCTTCTTCACGCCCGAGCAGTGGATGAAGATCGCCGGCTTCCCCTACAAGCAGGCCTACTGGGTGACCTCGCAGATCCACACACCGCCCCAGGGCTTCGGGAAGCTGATGTCCATGGTGCAGCCACGGCTGGCGGTGGCCTACCACTACTGGAACCAACGCGACCTCGAGTTCGAGCTCTACGGCGGTGTCCGCGAGACCTACTCGGGACCGCTGGCGATGGCGGACGACCTGACGGTGATCAACGTGACCAAGGACCACATCGAGGTCCGCGAGGTCACCTTCAACCACGACTCCTGGCCCCAGGGCACGAGCAAGGAGTGGGACACCGCTCCCCGCGGCGAGCCCGCTACCGGACTCATGTCCGACTGGCTGAAGCAGGGCACCTTGAAGGATCTGGTCCCGCCCCCGACGCAGCCCATCGACTGAGCGCACCGAAGAACCCGACGAGGAGGAGATCCATGGCTCGCAGTCTTGGAACGCTAGTGGCCGGCTCGGCCGCCACGCTGGCCGTGATCCTCCTGCTCGGGGCTGGAGGCAAGGTCACCTCCCCCACCGGCACGGCGCCCGACCGCTACGTCTACTACCCGGGCACGGAAGAGCTGGCGAAGGACGAGATCCGGATCGTGGCCTGCGGAACCGGCATGCCGGACCAGCGCCTCGCCCAGGCATCGGCCTGCTTCCTCTTCGAGCTGGGCAACGGCGACAAGTTCATCTTCGACATCGGCTCGGGATCCATGCGCAACATCGCGTCGCTCATGATCCCCTACCAGTACCTGACCAGGGTCTTCCTCAGCCATCTGCACACGGACCACTGGGGCGACCTGGATTCGCTCTGGGCGGGTGGCTGGACGGCAGGACGCCCCGTGCCGCTCGAGATCTGGGGACCGGCCGGCCAGACGGAGGACATGGGCACGGCGTATGCCATCGAGCACTTCCTGAAGGCCAACAACTGGGACAAGAAGACGCGCGAGTTCAAGATCACGCCGATTCCGGGCCAGATCACCGTCCACGAGTTCGACTACAAGGGTGTCAACGAGGTGATCTACCAGGAGAACAGCGTGACCATCCGCTCCCTCCCAGCCATCCACACCGGCGACGGCCCCGTGAGCTTCATCGTCGAGTATGCTGGCCTCAAGGTCATCTTCGGCGGCGACACGTCGCCGAACAAGTGGTTCGTCGAGCACGCGAAGGGCGCGGACCTCGTCATCCACGAGGCCTTCAACCCCCCGTCGGTGTTCGCGACACTCGGCAACCAGCCGGCGCAGCTCGCCTGGCGCGCCTGCTGCGAGTTCCACACATCCGGCCCGGCCTTCGGCAAGATCATGAGCACGATCGCGCCTCGACATGCCGTCGCATACCACGCCCTTCTCGACAAAGGGACGGAGCAGTACAACCTCTACTACGACAGCATCCGCAAGACCTACGATGGTCCGCTCTCCATCGCGACCGACCTGATGGTCTGGAACGTCAACAAGGACGAGATCCGGGAACGAATGGCCGTGGTCACGCGCAACGCCTGGGCCGTGCCGGGCACCGCGAGGCAGCCCCCGCCGCAGCCGGGCGTGCCCGACCCGATGAGCGACTTCATCAAGTCCGGCGAATGGGGCCCCGCCTTCAACGCCCAGAACGACATGCTCGACCGGCATCGAGACCGCTACAACCTGCAGGACCAGGACTGGCGCAAGCAGAAGCCCTGGTACAAGCCGACCGAGTGAGCCTGAGAAACGAGTACGGTCCTTAGGCAGCTAGATCCGCTGCTCCTCCAGGATCTCGACGCCGACGAGCTTCCAGGCACCGTCGACCGGGGCGACCTGCAGCTCGGCCCGGTAGCGGTTGCGACGCTGGTGGATGTGACCCCAGTGGCCGACGGAGCCGGCGACGTTCCAGGTCGCCGTCGCGGTGAACGCGCCCCCGCCGGCGGACTCGGCCTCCAGCTCCACCAGCTCCACCTCCTTCACCTTGGCGCGCGCGCCGCCCTGGCTCTGGAGCTCGAGGCCGCGGCGCGTCTCGAGGTACACCTGCTCCAGCAGGTCGCCGCTCGCGCTGCGGGCCAGCACGTCGTAGATCTGGCCTTCGTCGCGGAAGTCGAAGGCCCGGTAGACGTTGTGGAGCAGGCCGGCCACCACCGCGCCGGCACGCTCGTCGGAGAGGCTCGCCTCCCGGCTCGCCCAGAAGGCGCCGGCGGACAGCAGCACGGCCGCCGCCGTCGCGGCCGCCAGCGCGCCGCTGCGCCGCCGCGCCCACTGCACCGCCGCGACGAGCGCCAGGCCAGCCAACAGCCAGCGGCCCCACAGGAGCGCCCTCGCCACAGCCGTGGGAGGCGCGCGCAGCATCTGGAGCGTGGGAAGCTCCGGGTTCTTCAGGAAGTTCTTCCACTCGAGGACCCGCCAGTCGGGCTCCAGGTAGGTCGGAAGCGGCCCCGCCTGGTCCACCGACGAGGCAGGCACCCGCGTGAGCCGGTCGCTCCAGAGGTCCCAGTCCATGGTGACCGTCTGGGGAAGGCCGTCGGTCGGATACACGAAGATCGCGCCGAGCTGGGCCGAGTAGACGTCCAGCTCCTCCGGCGGATCGATCACGCGGCTGGTCCGCAAGCTTCGCTCCAGGAAGTTGATCCGCGCCAGCTCGGGTACGACCACCTCGCCATCGATCAGCACCGGATGGTGCTCCCGTAGGAAGGCCGCCACCTTGCGCAGCAGATCCGGCTGCATCTCCACCGGGATCGTCTCGCGACCCTCGAGCCCGAGGTCGATCCAACCCTGGAGGTCCAGCGGACGCGCGATGATCTCCTTGCGCACCTCGTAGGGCTCCACGTACAGGAAGCCGCTCATGGGCGCGTAGTACTGGCGCCGGAGGCCGCGGCCCTGGAACTCGCTGTACCAGGGATCGTCCCAATCCAGGCGGAGCACCTGGCCGCGCGACAGGTAGCGGAAGTCGTTCACCGCGACGCCCTCGTGGTAGACGACGAACCCGACGCTCGCGCCCGGCGGAGACGAGAACGCGATGCGTTCGGGACGAGCCGGCAGGGGGTACTCCAGGCGCGCGAAGACGACCACCTCGGGCTCCTCGCCCTCCGGGAGGGGCAACGGCTCGCCGGTGATCGGATCGCGCTTCACCCGCGGGCGCGGTCCCATCTCGAGGATGCGACCCGGCAGCGGATCCGCACCTTCCGGCACGATCGCGAAGTCGCGCCCGAAGAAGTCCCCCAGGCGCTCCGCCAGCGGTCGGGGTGGAACGCCGAGCTTCTCGTAGACGTCGTCGGGCAGCAGGTTGGCGAACGCTTCCACGTCCTGCATGCCGATCTCGAGCTCCACCCGGATCGCGCCCTCCTCGATGTAGAACTCGGCGATCGTGGTGGCCAGCATCGCCTGGGTCCACACGATGGCGTCGCCGCGGGCCGGAGCCGGCGCCAGCAGCAGGAGAACGAGGAGGAGGGCTCGCTGCACGGCGCGGAGAGTAGCGGTAGATTGCGCGGCATGACGCCCCGAAAAGCCTGCTTCGGACTCGCCCTCCTCCTGCTCGCCGGCTGCGCGACCAACCGCGTCCTGGACCAGCGGAACTACGCCTACGGCCAGCGGCTGCCCCAGCCCGACGTGGTGCTGGTGTATCCCTTCGGCTTCGATCCGGAGCGGGTGATCCCTCAGCCGACGGGCCGCGCCGGGCCCGCAGCCCAGGACGGCATAGCGGCCCCCGAGGCCGCTCGGGCCCAGGCCGGCCACGAGGCCGCGACGGCCCTGGCCGACGAGATCGTGGTCGGCGTGCGCAAGCTCGGCATGAGCGCGCGCCGGGCCAACCAAGACACGCGCATCCCCATGCACGCGCTGCTGCTCGACGGCGAGTTCGTGGGGATCGACGAAGGCGACCGGGCGAAGCGCACCTTCATCGGCTTCGGCCAGGGCGCGAGCCGCGTGCGGGTGAAGGCCCGTCTCTGGCAGCAGGCGGAGGACGGCCCGCGCCTGGTGGCCGAGGGTGACTTCCTCGGCAGCAGCGGCGAGCAGGTCCCGATCGTGGGCCAGGTGACCGGCGCCGTCGTGGAAGGCGGCTCCACCGGCCTCGACGGCAGCCACGGCGCCAGCCGCGCCGAGGCGCGGCGAACCGCCCGCGAGCTGGTGAAGCGCCTGGAGACGATCTTCCGCGAGCAGCGCTGGATCTGAGCGCGGCAAGAATCCCCTCGTCGACCGCCCTCGTCGATCAGGGTAGAGTCCGGTCTTTCCGCAACCCCGCTCCCATTTCAGAGAGGCGACGACAATGAGCCAGAATCGCAAGTCAAGAGCCGCAGCAACCGGGCTCATCGTGGTCGCCGCCATGGCAGGCGCCTATCTCCTGGGACGCTCGGACGAGCGGGACGGACGTCCGCTCTCGCTGGTGAACCCGGCGCATGCGGCTGACGCCCCCCAGAAGATCTCGCCGGTCCGGGAGCGGGCTCGCGACTTCTACGCGCCCAACAGCGAGGACCTGCGGCCGGACGAGATGCGCCTCGTCGCCTGTGGCACCGGCATGCCCACGGCGCGTCCGAAGCAGGCGGCGTCGTGCTGGCTGCTCGAGCTCGGAAACGGGGCCAAGTTCCTCTTCGACGTGGGGACCGGATCGAACGAGCGGATCGCAGCCATGCAGATCCCGTACAACTTCCTCGACAAGGTCTTCCTGAGCCACCTGCATACCGACCACTTCGGGGACCTGGACGCGCTGTTCGTCAGCGGCGCGCTGGCCGGCCGCCAGCGGCCCCTGCGCGTCTGGGGGCCGAGCGGCGAGATCCCGGAGCGGGGCACGAAGTACGCGCTCGATCACCTGGTCAAGGCGCTCACCTGGGACCTGGACGGTCGCATGGGGCTCACCGATCCGCGTGGCTACCACATGGAGGTCACCGAGTTCGACTACAAGGGCGTGAACGAGGTCGTCTACCAGGAGAACGGGGTGACGATCCGGTCCTTCCCGGCCATCCACTCCCTGGACGGTCCGGTGAGCTTCGTCGTCGAGTGGAACGGCCTGAAGTTCGTGTTCGGAGGCGACACCTATCCGAACAAGTGGTACGCGGAGCACGCGAAGGATGCCGACGTGGCGATCCACGAGTGCTTCATCGCCGTGCCCGACATGATCGAGAAGTTCAAGTTCACGCCGCAGTCCGCCCTGGCGGTGGGGACCCAGATCCACACCGCCCCGGAGGCGTTCGGCAAGATGATGTCGATCATCCAGCCGCGCATGGCCATCGCGTATCACTTCTTCAACGATTTCGACACCACGCCCGCGATCAACCAGCGCATCCGCACCACCTACGACGGCCCGCTGAGCCTCGCCGAGGACTACATGGTGTGGAACATCACCAAGGACGACATCCGCGTGCGCCTGGCGAAGGTCGACGAAGCCGTCTGGCCGCCTCCGGCCACCGACGTGCCGCAGAAGCCGGATCCGAGTCAGAGGATTCCCTACTCGGACATGATCGCGGGTGGCCGCTACGACATGAAGAGCGTGATCCAGCCCACGTACGACGAGATCAACGAGAAGTACGGGACCAACGAGAAGCAGGAGTAGCGGGCAGAGCGCTCTAGAAGCTCTGCGGCAGCCCGAGCCCGCGGCGGGCGATGATGTTCTTCTGGATCTCGGAGGTACCGCCGCCCACGGTGTCCACCACCGTGTAGCGGTAGGAGCGCTCGAAGCGCCCCCCGATCGGGGCGCCGTCCTCGCCGGGCTTGAGCTGCGCCTCGGGGCCCAGCAGGTCGAGCGCCGCGTCCGCGACCTGCTGGCCGACCCGGTTCATGTAGAGCTTGTACATCGAGGACGAGACAGTCGGGATGCCGTCTCCCAGCGCCTCGGAGATCACCCGGCGCTGGAGCATGCGCGAGACCTCGAGCTCGGTGGCGAGCCGCGCCACCGTGCCGCGCACCTGCGGGTCTTCGCGAAGCGGGCGGCCGTCCCGGTGCGCATCGCGCACGTACTCGACGAGCGCCTCCACCTTCTTCTCCAGCGGCCCCACCGGCATCATGGCGAAGCGCTCCAGGTCGAGCGCCTCGCAGATGTAGGTCCAGCCGCGGTTCAGCTCGCCCACCACGTAGTCGTCGGGCACGAAGACGTCGTCGAAGAAGACCTCGTTGGTGCGCTCGTCACCGATGGTCCAGGTCGGGTGCATGGTGAGGCCCGGGTGGTCCATGGGCACCAGCATCAGACTGATGCCCTTGTGCTTGGGCGCGGACGGATCGGTGCGCGTCCCCACCCAGTACCAGTCGGCGAAGTGGGCCGAGGTGGTCCAGATCTTCTTGCCGTCCAGCACCCAGCCGCCGCGTTCGTCGTCGCGGCGGGCCTTGAGCTGCATGTTGGCGGCGTCGGAGCCGGCCTGGGGCTCGGAGTAGCCAATCGCGAACTCGATCTCGCCCCGGATGATCTTCGGCAGGAACTCCCGCTTCAGCTTCTCGGAGCCTTGGCGGATGATGGTCTTGCCGACGATGCCGACGCCCTTGCCGGGCTGGGGCGCGCCGAAGCGAGAGAGCGCCTCGGTCAGCAGGAAGTCGTAGATCCCGGAGCGCTCCTGCCCGCCGTACTCCCTCGGCCAGGACATCCCGAGCCAGCCCTGCTCCGCCAGCTTGCGCATCAGCGCGCGCTTCGGCGGCGTCTCGACGGTCTGGGAGAGCTGCTCGGGGTTGGGATCCATCGCCTCGGGCGAGCGGTTCGCCTCGAGAAACGCCTCGAGCTCGGCTTCGAAGGCCCGTTCTTCGTCGGAGAACTCGAAGTTCACCTGCCCCGGGCCTCCCGAAGCGCAGCGCTCTGCTTCTCCTCGTTGCGCATGGCTTCCTCGAGGGTGGCGGACTCGCCGAAGGTGATGGCGGCCTTGGCGGCGGCGAGCACGGCGGGGTCCTTCTCGGCCATCATCGCCGCCATCTCCCGGGCCTCCTTCATCAGGTCCTCGAGAGACACCACCTTGTTGACGAGGCCGATCTCCGCGGCCTCCTCGGCCCGGATGACGCGCGCGGTGAGCACCAGCTCCAGCGCCTTCGCGCGCCCGACGAGCCGCGGCAGCAGGTTCGTGCTGCCGAGGCCCGGCAGGATTCCGAGCTTCGTGAAGGTGACGCCGATCTTCGCGCCCGCCGCCGCGATCCGCACGTCGCACGGCAGCGCCATGGTGACGCCCACCCCGATGGCGGCGCCGTTGATGGCCACGATCACGGGCTTCGGGAACGCCGCCAGCTCCAGCGGCAGCTTCTTGAGGAAGGCCTCCTCGCCGAGCTTCGGTCCTGACGACGCGTTGCCCCCGGCCCGGTGCGCCTTCAGGTGCTCCAGGTCCACGCCGGCGCAGAAGCCGCGGCCGGCGCCGGTCAGGATCACCGCACGCACGGCATCGTCCTCGCGCGCCTTGCCGAAGGCAGCGTACGCCTCGTCCCCCATCTCGGTCGTGTAGGCGTTGAGCTTGTCGGGGCGGTTCAGCGTGATGGTGGCCACGCCGTCGGCCACGTCGTACAGGATGTTCTCGTACATCTACCCGGTGTACGGCTCCCAGCGCGGCTTGCGCTTCTCGACGAAGGCCTTGGAGCCCTCGGTCAGGTCCGGGTGGTCGGTGTGCTCCTCGATCTGGCGCCAGGCGCGGTAGAGCCCTTCCTCGAGACCCACGTCGAGGCTCTGCCAGATCGCGCGCTTGCTGCGCGCCAGGGCCGTGGGCGAGTGCTGGGCGATCTTCGCGGCCAGCTCACGGGCGCGGGGCAGCAGCTGGTCGGCGGGCAGCACCTCCCCTACAAGGCCGAGCTCCTTCGCCTCCTGGGCGGTCATGCGCTCCGACCCGCCGAGCAGCGCCATGCGCAGCACCGATTCGAGCGGGATGCGGCGCGCCAGCCCCACGGGCTCGAGCCCGGCGATCAGGCCCACCTTCACGTGGGTGTCAAAGAAAGTGGCGTGCTCGGCCGCCAGGATCAGGTCGCTGTCGGCAATGAAGTGCAGCCCGCCGCCCACCACCATGCCGTTCACAGCGGTGATGACCGGCTTCCAGCAGCGGTTGTGGATGGCGGTCAGGAACTGGTAGAAGGGCTTGCCCTCCTCTTCCTGGATCCGGCGCGCGTCCTTCTGCGCCTCTCCGGCGGCCACGTCCGCCACGTCCATCCCCGTGCAGAAGGCCTTCTCGCCGGCGCCGGTCACGATGGCACACACGACCGCCGGGTCCGATTTCACCGACTCCCAGGCCCGGCGCAGCTCGGCCGCCATCTGCACGTTGAAGGCGTTGTGCCGCTCGGGGCGGTTCAGGGTGATGCTGGCGACACCGTCGGTGACGTCGTAGAGCAGGGTCTCGAAGTCCATCACCCCTCCCCGACCTAGGCGCGGCCCAGGATCGCGATGCCGCAGGCCGTCGGATGCCCGCCGATGTTGTGGCTGAGCGCGATCTCCGGGTCCGGTACCTGGCGCTTCTCGGCGCGCCCCTGGAGCTGGAGCACGTTCTCGTAGATCATGCGCACGCCGGTGGCGCCGGTCGGGTGGCCAAAGCTCTTGAGCCCGCCGTCGGTGTTGACCGGCAGGCGCCCCCCCAGCTCGAACGCCCCGTCGGCGATGTGCTCCTTCGCCGAGCCCTTCTCGCAGAACCCGAGGTCCTCGTAGGTCAGGAGCTCGGTCAGGGAGAAGCAGTCGTGCACCTGGGCCACGTCCACGTCGTCGGCCGTGACCCCCGACATCTCGAAGGCATCGCGCGCCGCCGCCACCGTGGGCTTCCAGGCCAGGAAGTCCATGGACGGGTCCTTCTGCGGGTTCGGACCGGCAAAGACCGTGACTCCCTTCACCACCACCGGATCGTCACGGCGGCTCTTCGCCA
The DNA here is from genome assembly GCA_947259215.1 of uncultured delta proteobacterium. Classification (GTDB taxonomy): domain Bacteria; phylum Myxococcota_A; class UBA9160; order UBA9160; family JAFDET01; genus CAMYLJ01. The sequence continues at coordinate 158,454 of CAMYLJ010000005.1, read as the reverse complement.
GCTCGGCGCGCGTCAGGACGACGGCCGCCGCGCCGTCGGTCTGGGCCGCGCAGTCGTAGAGGCCGAAGGGCCAGGAAATGATCCGCGCCTTCATGTAGTCGTCGAGAGTGATCTCGCGCTTCAGGAAGGAGTTGGGCGCCAAGGTGCCGTTGTGGTGATTCTTGATCGCCACCCTGGCCAGGTCCTCGCGCGAGGCGCCGTACTTCTCGAAGTAGCGCGAGGCGCAGATCGAGAACCAGCCGGCCGGGGTCTGCGGCAAGTCCCGCACCTGGTTCATCATCACGCTCGGCCCGGAGACGCCGCGGTCCTTGGGCTTGTCGTAGCCGACCACCAGCACCGTGTCGTAGAGGCCGCAGGCGATGGCCATCACGCCGCAGCGGAAGGCGTCGGTGCCGGTGGCGCAGTAGTTGGAGACCTCGGTCACCGGCTTCCAGAGCTTCAGCGCGTCGCTGGTCTCGTGGGGGCCCTTCTGGGAGTAGAGAGAGCCGCAGAAGACGGCGTCTATTTCTTCCTGGGGCTTCTCGATGCCGGCGTCGGCGTAGGCCTGGTAGGCCGCGTCCACGATCATGTCGGACGGCGACTGGTCCCAGTTCTCTCCGAACTTGCAGCAGCCCACGCCGACGATGGCGGCCTTGTCGCGGATGGCGTCGAGACCCATGGCGTCCTCGCTAGCCCGCCTCGGGAACGGGCGTGGCCTTCCAGTAGTAGTTGGGTCGCCCCCCGGACTGGTGGATGCGACGCAGCTCGAACTCCACCGGCATGTCGAGCGCCACGTCCTCGGGCGCGCAGTTCACCAGCTGGAGGTGCACCCGGGCGCCGTCGATCTCGCAGATGGTCACCACCGTCGGGGGATCCGGCGTCGGGAAGAAGAAATCGAAGGTGTAGGTGAGCACGCGGCCGGTGCGGTCCGAGAGGCGCTGGCGCGCGAAGCCGTCCTTCGCGAAGCAGGTCTCGCACACCCGCTGGTGGGGGAACTGCACCGCGCCGCAGGCGTTGCACTTCTGGGCCACGAAGGAAACGTCCTCGTCGCGCTCGCGGAAATGGATCGTCGCCGAGAGACCCTGGTCGCGCGGCGGCTCGTACTCGCCGAGCTGGAGGTTCCGGGCCTTCAGGTAGCGGTCGTAGCTCTTCACGCCGCGGCGGCGGGCCAGGTGCCAGGAGACGCTGCGCCGGGGCTCGAGCTTCTCCAGGTGCTCGCTGGTGGTGAAGGCCAGCACCTCGGCGCCGTCGCCGTAGGCCGCCGCCAGCAGCCGCTCGCCGGGCGAGGCGTCCTCCAGGGCGTGGGCGAGCTGCAGCAGCGCGAAGGCGCAGCCCGCGTTCCCGAGCCGTCCGAAGAGCGGGTCCTGGAGCCGGGCGGCGTCGACGCGCAGCTTGCGCGCCGCTCCCCCGTGGCTGCGCGCGTCCGGCGCGTAGAGGCAGAGCTTCGCGTAGTCGTCGGGCGAGGTTCCGGTCTTCTCCAGCAGGCCGGCCACGGCCTCGACGATGCCGGGCAGGTAGCCCTCCTGGACGACGAAGCGGTCCTCCCAGGTGTGGATGAAGCGGTCGCCCGCCGTGCGCCAGACGTCCACGATCTCGTCGGCCACGGCGTGGGAGGCGTCCAGGGTCGCGATGGGATCCGCGTCGCCGACGAGGAAGGCCACGGCGGCATCGCCGACGTTCGTCTCCAGGGGCGTACCCGGCGCCGCCGTGCGGCAATCGCTCGCCACCACCAGCACCCGCCGGGCGGAGCCCGCGGCCACGGCGTCGGCGGCGGCGCGCAGCGCGCTGGTGCCGGCGCGCAGGGAGCCGGAGAAGTCCACGCTGCGCACGCTGCGCGGCAGGTCGAGGGCGCGCGCCAGGAACGCCGCGCCTTGCTTCTCCGCGAAGGGATACGTGGTGGACGCGAACATCACCGCGTCGACGGTGGCGCGGTCGAGCCCGCGCAGGCAGTTCACCGCCGCGGAGACCGCCATGCTGACGGCGTCCTCGTCGTTCCAGGCCACCGCCTTCTCGGGACCGCCTTCCTTGGCCGGCCGCCCGCCGACCGTGGCGAAGGCCAGCCGCGTCGGGGGCACGTAGGCCCCGTAGGAGAGGATCCCCGCCACGCCGGGCTAGTCCTTCTCCGGCGGCTTCACGCCGTCGTAGAACGGGTAGGGCTTCTTCATCAGGCCCACGTTCTCGAGCCGCGTGCCGAAGACCTTCTTGAAGTTCTCGACGATGCCGTCCACCGTGAGCCCGCCGGGCAGGTACATGGCGGTGCCGTACTTCGGCTGCTCCACGATCTGGGCGCGGTCGGCGCCGGATCCGAAGATCTGGCCGGTGATCCAGTCGGCGTGGTCGCTGCACAGGAACGCCACGAAGGCGCCGTTCTGGTTGGGGTCGATGAAGGGCAGTTCCACCGTCTTCCCGCCCACCTTGGCGTTGGCCGACATGCGCGTCGTCCCGCTCGGGCTGATCGCATTCACCCGGATCCCGTAGCGCGCCAGCTCCACCGCCCAGGTGTAGGTCATGGACGCGATGGCACCCTTGGAGCCGGCGTAGTTGGTCTGGCCGAAGTTGCCGTAGTGGGCCGCGGAGACGGTGTTCACGATGGAGCCGCCGGTGCCCTGGTCGCGGATGCGGAGCGCCGCCTCCTGGCTGACACGGAAGGTGCCGTACACGTGCACCTGGAGGACCGAGTCGAACTCCTCGTCGGTCATCTTCAGGAAGGAGCGGTCCTTCACGTTGCCGGCGTTGTTCACCGCGGCGTGGATGGCGCCGAACTCGTCCACGCACTGCTGCACCAGGGCGCGGGCGCCTTCGCGGGTGGCGATGTTGGCGTCGCTGGCGGAGGCCTTGCCGCCCTTCTCGCCGATCTCCGCCACGACCTTCCGGGCCTCGTCGAGGTCGATGTCATTCACCACCACCGAGGCGCCCTGCTCCGCCAGGTGCAGGCAGTGCCCGCGGCCGATGCCGCGCCCGCCGCCGGTCACCACCGCGGCGCGGCCGTCCAGAATGCCCATGCTCCGCTCCTCTCCGAATTCCGATACGCAGCGTATCGTATACCTGACGAGGCGTCAAAAAGCCGCGAAACGCCCGAGAACGGCAGGCAGAGAGCGGCTAGGCCGCCTCGTCGTCCAGCCGCCGAGCCACGTCCCCCGCCCACTCCTCGGTGTCGCCGAACTGGCTCGCCAGCACGTAGGCCCGCTTCAGGTAGTAGTGGACCGGGACCTCCCAGGTGTATCCCATGCCCCCGTGCACCTGGATGCAGGCGCGCGCGTTCTTCACCGCGGCCTCGCCGGCCACCAGCTTGGCGCCCGCCACGCAGCGCTCCACGTCGCCCACGTCCGGCTGGTCCAGGGTCACACCGCCCGCGTAGGCGGCCGCGCGCGTCGCCTCCTGACGCACGAACATGTCGGCCAGCAGGTGCTTCATCGCCTGGAAGGATCCGATCGGACGCCCGAACTGCTCGCGCTCCTTGGCGTACGCCACCGCCAGCTCCACCGTCGCCTCGCAGATCCCGAGCAGCTGGCCCGCCGCCAGCGCCGCGCCCTCGAGGCGCAGGCGCGCAGCGGCATCCGCGTCGCCGAGGGCGTCGCCCCGGGGCAGCTCGCCCACGTGGCGCACCGGGGTCAGCGGATCCAACGGCGTCGCGACGGCCTGCGCCTGCACCTCGCGCGGATCCACGCGGAAGACTCCGTCGGGCCGCAGCACCAGCAGCGTGTCCAGGCTCTGGAGATGCTCCACCAGGATGGGATCCGGCTGCGGACCCCGCAGGTCCACGCCGCCGACCACCACGTCCCCCGAGGCCGCGCCGTCCACCAGACCCGCGGCCAGGTGCGTCCACGCGAGCGGGCCCGGCACCAGCCGGCGCCCGAGCTCGGCGAAGACCAGCACCGCATCGCCCGTGCCGAGACCGACACCACCGTCGGACTCGGGCAGCCGCAGCCCGAAGACACCCATCTCGGCCAGCTCGCCCCAGAGTCCGCGGTCGAGCTCGGGCTTCACCTCGAGCTCGCGCAGGGTATCTACCGGCACGCGGCCCTCACAAAAGGAGCGGATGCCGTCGCGCAGGGCTTTCTGGTCGTCGGAGAGCTGGAAGTCCATGGGTCACCGGGGTCGCGGCTCCCGGGGCAGGCCCAGGATGCGTTCGGAGATGATGTTGCGCTGGATCTGGGAGCTGCCCGCCGCGATCGTGAGCGAGAGCGACTGCAGCGTGCGGTGCAGCACCTTCCCGCTCGGCAGCTCGCCCACGTCCTCGCGCGCGAGCCCCGCGCGCCCCAGGATGCGCAGGCCGAGCTCGCACACGCGCTGGTAGAGCTCGGTGTAGAAGAGCTTTACGGCCGCGGCCCCGACACCGGGCACGCCGGTCTGGCTGGCCTCGGAGACCGAGAGCTTCACCATCGCCCACAGCGCGTCGAGCTCCGCGGCCAGGTGTCCCACCTCGCGGCGCAGTCCAGCATCGTCCCAGGCCCGCGCGTCGTGGCGCGTCACCTGCTTGGCGGCGGCCACCAGCTCGCGCAGGAACTGCTGCAGGTGGATCATGTCGCTCGCGAAGGCCGTGCCGCGCTCGAAGGCGAGGGTCACGTTGGTGATGCGCCAGCCGTCGTTCTCGGCGCCCACCCGGTTCTCGACGGGAACCCGCACGTCGCTCAGGAAGACCTCGCTGAAGTCGGTCTCGCCGGCGAGGGTCGGGAGCGGACGGATCTCGATTCCCGCCACGTCCATGGGCAGGATCAGCCAGCTGATGCCCCGGTGCTTCGGCGCCTCCGGGTCGGTGCGCACCAGCAGCTCACAGAAGTCGGCCACCTGGGCGAAGGAGGTCCAGATCTTGTGGCCGTTCAGCACGTAGTCGTCGCCGTCGCGCTCGGCGCGCGTCTGGAGCGACGCCAGGTCCGAGCCGGCACCCGGCTCCGAGAAGCCCTGGCACCACACCTCCTCGCCCTTCAAGATGCGCGGGATGTGGGCCTTCTTCTGGTCCTCGCTGCCCTCGACGATCAGGGTCGGCCCGCCGTGCAGCATGCCCACGAAGTTGACCCCCACGTAGGGCGCACCCGCCCGGGCGATCTCTTCGTAGTAGAGGAGCTGCTCGGTCAGCGACGCTTCGCGGCCGCCGTACTCCTTCGGCCAGTTGATGCCGGCGTAGCCGGCGTCGTAGAGCTTGCGCTGCCAGCCGGTGTCGTACTCCCGGCGCGCATCCCAATCTTCCTGCGGCGGGGTCGCGCCGTGGCCGGGAACCGCCTCGGCCAGCCAGGCGCGCAGCTCCCGGCGGAAGGTCTCTTCGGACGCGGTGTAGCGGAGGTCCATAATTTCGAGTCGGACCGTATCGAAAATGCCCGGCGGCGTCAAAAGCCGTAGACTGCGCTGCCATGCGCTTCTGCGTACAGCTCCCCACCGAGCGAGCCGAGGCTCCGGACGAATTCCTGACCGCCGCGGCCATCGCGGAGATGGCCCGGGCCGCCGAAGCGGCCGGCTTCGACGCCTGCTTCGTCACGGATCACCCGATTCCGGAGGACGCCTGGCTGGCCAGCGGCGGCCATCACACCCTCGACCCCTTCGTGGCCCTGGCCCTCGCCGCCGCGGCCACCGAGCGCCTCCGGCTCCAGACCCACGTGCTGGTGCTGCCCTACCGGAACCCCTTCCTGGTGGCGAAGTCGGCCGTGTCCCTCGACGTAGCCAGCGGCGGGCGGGCCACCCTGGGTGTGGCGCCCGGCTACCTGGAAGGGGAGTTCGCCGCCCTGGGCGTCCCCTTCGACGAGCGCAACGAGCTCACCGACGAGGCGATCGGGGTGATCCGGCGCGCCTGGAGCGAGTCGGGCGTCGTGCACGAGGGCCGGCACTTCCACGCCCCGGGCAACACGGCGCTCCCGCGCCCGGTGCAGCAGCCCGGCCCACCGATCTGGGTGGGCGGCAACAGCCGGCGTGCCATCCGCCGCGCCGTCGAGCTCTGCGACGGCTGGCTGCCCTTCCCCGCCGGCCGCGGGCTGGCGAGCCGCATCCGCACCGCCGCGATCCGCACGCCGCAGGACCTGGCCGAGCGCATGGACTACATGCGCTCCCACGCGGAGGCGGTGGGCCGGACCACGCCGCTCGACGTGGGCTTCGCGCCGTTCGCCTCGGCGCTGCGCCCCGACGGAAGCGTCGAGGCCGGGCCCGCACTCGAGCAGGCTCACGAATTCGCGAAGCTGGGAGTCACCTGGCTGATGCTGAACGTGCCGAGTGCGACGCGGACCGAGTACCTGGAGCGGGTCGCCGAGCTCGGCGAGGGACTCGTCAGGCCCCTTCGAGCCAGCGGCTGAAGGCGTCGAGCTTGGGCAGCACCCCATCACGCGGCGCCGACGGGAGCCGCAGCACGCACTCCGTGACGCCCAGCTCGCGGTAGTGGTCGAGCTTGCCGGCATCGGGCAGGACGCCCATGGGCGCCACCTGCAGCTCGGCGGGATCGCGGCCGGCCGCTTCGAAGGCGCGCCGCAGCTCGGGGATGGCCGCCTTCAAGCCGGCGCCGCCGATCGGAAGCCAGCCGTCGCCGAACTCGGCGATGGCGGCGAAGAGCTTCGGTCCGGCCCCACCGCCGATCAGCACCCGCGGTCGCGGCTGCTGCACCGGCTTCGGCCACTGCCAGCTCGGCTCGAAGCGCACGAACTCGCCCCGGAACTCCGCCACCTCCTGGGACCAGAGGGCCTGCATGGCCAGCATCTTCTCCCGCACCAATGCGCGCCGCCGCTTCACGTCGATGCCGTGGCTCTCCATCTCTTCCACGTTCCAGCCGTAGCCGATCCCGAGCACGACGCGCCCGCCGGACAGCTGATCCAGGGTGGCGATCGTCTTGGCCAGGGCCAGGGTGTCGTGCTGCGCCACCAGCGCGATGCCCGTTCCGAGCCGGATGCGCTCGGTCACCGACGCCGCGGCGGCCAGGGCGACGAAGGGATCCAGGGTGCGCTTGTACTCCTCGGGCAGCTCCGCGTCGCCCGTGGGCGGCGGCGTGCGCCGACTCGTGGGAATGTGGGTATGCTCGGGGATGTACAGGGAGTGGAACCCCCGGGCTTCGGCCTCGCGGGCCAGCTCGACGGGATCCATGCTGCGATCCGTGCAGAAGAGGGTGAGTCCGATCTTCACGGGAATCCTCCCGGGCCGGATGGAATCCCATCTGCCTGCCTCGGGCCAGGGGCGCGGCGTCGCCGGGATGCTGGCGTGAGCGCCGCGCCGCTCCGGATCGGCGTGGCCCTGGCCGACTGGCGAGCGCCCCGCTGGGTGACGCGGTCGCTGGCCGAGCTGGCCGCCGCCGACTTCGTTCGGATCGAGGCCGTGCGGGTCGCGGGCGCCGGCCCCGTCGGCGGGCCGGGCCGCCTCTACACGCTCCTGGATCGCCTGCTCTTCCCCGTCTCCGACGACGGGCTGGCGGTCGAGGACGCGCGCGCCGCGCTCCCCGGCGTGCCGGTCGTCGAGGCGGCGGCGCTGGAGGCCGGCGGGCTGGACGCGCTGGTCGCCTTTCCCGGCGCCGCGGCGCCCGACGTCGGGGCCCGCCACGGCACCTGGACCTTCGAGCTCGGGGGTGCGGCGGAGGTGGAGCAGGCCACGCCCTGCTCCCAGGCGCGGCTCGTGCGGGGCGACCAGGCGCTGGCGCGCGCCGTGGTGTCGACCCGCACCACGTCCCTGCACCGAAACCGCAACGCCGCGGCGTGGCAGGCAGCCGCCCTGCCCGGCCGCGCTCTGCGGGCACTCTGGCGCGACGGCACGCCGGCGCTCGACGAGGCGCGCGACCCGGCCCCGACCGCGCCTCTCGCCAGTCGTCCGTCGGGGCGCACGCTGGCGCTCCGCGTCGCGGGCCGTCTCGTCGCCGACCGGCTGGAGCGCGCGGCGTTTCGCGAGCGCTGGTTCGTCGCCTTCCGCTGTCACGATCGGCTGGAAGCCTGGCGCCGCATCGAGGCTCCGTCGGGGCGCTTCTTCGCCGATCCCTTCGCGCTGGACGACCCGCGCGGCACCTGGATCCTGTTCGAGGACTCGCCGATCGGACGGGATGCGGGCGTCATCTCCTGTGTGCGCGTGGAGCGCGACGGACGCGTGGGGCCGGTGTCCGAGGCTCTCTCCGAGCCGCACCACCTGTCCTACCCGTTCGTCTTCGCCTGGCGCGGCGAGCGCTGGCTCCTGCCCGAGGCCACAGCCAGCGGCGCTCTCACCCTCTACCGCGCCACCGCATTCCCGCATGCTTGGGAACGCCACGCGGAGCTGCTATCGGGCGTGTCGGTCGTCGATCCCACGCTGCTGGAGCACGCGGGACGTTGGTGGCTCTTCGTGGGGATGCACGGGCGCGGCCCGTCGGACAACAGCGAGCTGCACGTCTTCCACGCCGACTCGCCCCTCGGTCCCTTCGTCGCGCACCGCGCCAACCCGGTGGTGGTCGACGTGCGACGGGCGCGGCCCGCCGGGCGCCTGCGCCGCGAGGGCGGCGCGCTGCTGCGACCGGGACAGGACAGCGCGCGCGCCTACGGCGAGGCTGTCACCTGGTCGCGCATCGAGCGCCTCGACCCGGACGGCTACCGGGAGATCCCGCTGGAGCGCGTCGGACCCGAGTGGTGGCCTGGGAGCCTGCGCACCCACACGGTGGACTCGACGTCGCGGCTCGAGGTTCGGGATGGGTTGGTGCGGGAGTCGCGACTTCGGTTGTTCTGAGGGACGGTCTTGCTCCGCGGCGCGGAGGGGTGCGGGGCGGTCTCGGTGGGCCGCGGGGCGCCGGAGGCTTCGCGAGGCTCGGGCGGCTCTTATTTCGATGAACTTCGCTCGCCTTCGGCTTGCTGCGCGCGCCGCCCCGGGCGGCGGCGCTTGCGGGGCGTCCGGGTCCGTGTCGCGCGCGGGCTCGGCGGCACGGTCTTCTGCGGCGTCACGAGTGCCCCCGCCGCCCCCGCCCCGCAGCCACGCCCCGCGCCTGAGCGCCCCCGTGCTATCGTCGTCCTGAAACACGTTCTACCCGCGCCCGCGCGGGTCCGGAGCGAGAGTGGCGGAGCGACCCACCCCCTTCGACGCCTCCTATCAGCTGGAAGACCGCTACCGGCGCCGCTCGGGCCGCGTCTACCTGACGGGCGTGCAGGCCCTGGTGCGCCTGCCCCTGATGCAGCGCCAGCGCGACCAGGCCGCCGGCCTCGACACGGCGGGCTTCATCTCCGGCTACCGGGGCTCGCCCCTCGGCACCTACGACATGGCCCTGTGGCAGGCGCGCGAGTACCTGGAGGCGAACCGCGTGCGCTTCGAGCCCGGGGTGAACGAGGACCTGGCGGCCACGGCGGTCTGGGGCTCCCAGCAGGCGGGGCTCTACCCCGGCGCGCGCCACGACGGGGTCTTCGCGATCTGGTACGGCAAGGGCCCGGGCGTCGACCGCTCGTGCGACGCGCTGAAGCACGGCAACTACGCGGGCGCTGCGCCGCGCGGCGGCGTGCTGGTGCTGGCCGGCGACGACCCGGCCGCCCGTTCCTCGTCGATCGCCCACCAGAGCGAGCCCGCGCTGATCCACTGCGGCATCCCGATCCTGAACCCGTCGAACGTGCAGGACTACCTGGACCTGGGGCTGGCCGGCTGGGCGCTCTCCCGCTACTCGGGCTCATGGGTCGGCTTCAAGTGCCTGACCGACGCCGTGGACAGCGCGGCCTCCGTCGAGGTGGGACCGGAGCGGCTGCAGCTCGTGGAGCCGGACGACTTCGCGCGGCCCGACGGCCTGCACATCGGCTGGACGAACTACCCGATCCCGGTCGAGAAGCGCCTCTACCAGCAGCGGCTCCCCGCGGTGCACGCCTGGGTGCGCGCCAACGGGCTCGACCGCACGCTCCTCGGCGGCCCGCGCCGGCGCTTCGGCATCGTCACCACCGGCAAGGCCTACCTGGACGTGCGCCAGGCCCTGGACGAGCTCGGCCTCGACGAGGACCGCGCCGCGGAGCTCGGGCTGGCGATCTACAAGCTGGCGCTCGTCTGGCCGCTCGAGCCCGAAGGCGCGCGCCGCTTCGCCGAGGGGCTGGACGAGATCCTGGTGGTGGAAGAGAAGCGGCCCATCGTGGAGGAGCAGCTCGCGCACCTGCTCTACAACCAGCCGTCGCGCCCGAGGCTCCTGGGCAAGGCCGGCGCTGACGGCGCGCCGCTCGTCCCCGCCGTGGGCGAGCTCTCGCCCGGCGCCGTGGCCGAGGCGCTGCGAAGCTGGCTCGGCCGGCACGTGCCGGAGCTGGGAGCGGCGGCGCCGGTGCAGGTGGGCTCGGCGCCGGCGCCCGGCGGCCTGCTGCGGCTTCCGAGCTTCTGCTCCGGCTGCCCGCACAACTCGTCCACCGTCGTGCCCGAGGGCAGCCTGGCCCAGGGCGGGATCGGCTGCCACGGGATGGCCGTGTGGGTGCCCGGGCGCAACACCCTGGCGGTGACCCAGATGGGCGGCGAGGGCGCCAACTGGATCGGAGCGGCCCCGTTCACCGATACCGAGCACATCTTCCAGAACATCGGCGACGGCACCTACTTCCACTCGGGCCTGCTCGCCATCCGCGCGGCGGTGACCGCGGGCGTGAACATCACCTACAAGGTGCTGGCGAACGGGGCGGTGGCCATGACCGGGGGCCAGCCCATCGAAGGCGAGCCCATGGAAGGCGAGGTCACGGTGCCGGAGATCGTGGCGCAGCTCGCCGCCGAGGGCGTGAAGCGTATCGCCGTGGTGAGCGACGACCCCGAGCGCTACCCGACCGCATTCCCGCGCGGCGTGAGCGTGCACCACCGCGACGAGATCGACCGCGTGCAGCGCGGCCTGCGCGACATCCCGGGCGTGAGCGCCCTGGTCTACGACCAGACCTGCGCCGCGGAGGCGCGCCGGCTGCGCAAGCGCGGCGCCTTCCCCGACCCGGACCGGCGCATCGTGATCAACGAGGCGGTGTGCGAGGGCTGCGGCGACTGCTCGCTGCAGTCGAACTGCATCTCCATCGAGCCGGTCGAGACGGACCTCGGGCGCAAGCGCCGCATCAACCAGTCGTCCTGCAACAAGGACTACTCGTGCGTCAAGGGCTACTGTCCGAGCTTCGTGCAGGTGATCGGCGGCAGCCTGCGCAAGGCCGAGCCCGCGGCGGCAGACACGGGCGATGACGGAATCTTCGCGGAGCTGCCCCAGCCGACGCTCCCGGACCTGGAGCGGCCCTTCGACATGCTGGTGGCGGGGATCGGCGGGACCGGCGTCATCACGATCGGGGCACTCGTCGGCATGGCCGCCCACCTGGAGGGCAAGGGCTGCTCGGTGCTCGACGTGACGGGCCTCTCCCAGAAGAACGGACCCGTTACGAGCCACGTGCGGGTGGCCAACCGGCCCGACGCGCTGCACGCCACCCGCATCGCCGCCGGTCGTGCAGACCTGGTGCTGGGCTGCGACATCGTGGTCACCACCGGGGCCGAGGCCCTGGGCTCGATCGGACACGGACACACGACCGCCGTGGTGAACAGCCACGTGGCACCCACCGCCGATTTCGCGAGCGACCCCGACCTGGACCTCTCCTCGCGCGGGATGGAGGAGACCATCCGTGGGGCGGCGGGCGAGGCGAGCCACTTCCTGCCGGCCACCCAGCTCGCCACGGCGCTGCTCGGCGACGCCATCGCGACCAACCTCTTCCTGGTGGGCTACGCCTTCCAGCGCGGGCGCCTGCCCGTGGGCCTCGCCGCGCTGGAACGCGCCCTCGAGCTGAACGGCCGGGCCGTCGCGATGAACAAGCGCGCCTTCGCCTGGGGCCGCCTCTACGCCCACGACCCGAAGGCCGTCGAGCGCGCAGCGCGCCCGGGGTTGCGCGGCGAGGTCGCGAGCGTCGAGGATCCGGACCTGGACGCCCTGGTGGCGCGCCGGGTGGAGTTTCTCAGCGGCTATCAGAGCGCGTCGTACGCGAAGCGATACCGCGAGCAGGTCGAGCGCGTGGCCGCCCGCGAGCGCGAGATCGTGTCGGGCTCGACCGCGCTGGCCGAGGCCGTGGCTCGCTACTACGCCAAGCTCCTGGCCTACAAGGACGAGTACGAGGTGGCGCGGCTCTACAGCGACGGGAGCTTCCGGCGCCAGCTCGAGAGCGAGTTCGAGGGGAGCTACCGCGTGGAGTGGCTTCCCGCCCCGCCCCACCTGCCGCTGGTCGACCGGCTGGTGAACCGCCGCGATCCGGACACGGGACGCGCGAAGAAGTGGACCCTCGGGCCCTGGGTCTTCTCCTTCCTGGCCATCCTCGCCCGCTTCCGGTTCCTGCGCGGGACCCCCCTCGATCCCTTCGGGCGGGCCGAGCACCGCCGCCTGGAGCGACGACTGATCGGCGAGTACGAGGCCCTGGTGGAGGGGGTCCTGGCCGGACTGAGCCTCGAAAACCTGGACCTGGCGGTTGAGCTCGCCAGCGTGCCGGAGCACGTGCGCGGCTTCGATCTGGTGAAGGAGGCGCACCTGGCCGACGCCCGGGCCAAGCAGGCGGAGCTCCTCGAGGCCTTCCAGCTGCGAAGATCGCATGGCTGACGCGGTTGAGAATGGCATACTGCCCGTTCCCATGACCCGCGCGGCCGTTCTCTGCCTGTCCCTGGTACTGCTCCTCTCCGGCGGCTGCGCGGTGGGCCCGGACTACGTCCCCCCCGATCCCGAGGCGCCGGACGCCTGGCATCTGCGGCTGACCCGCGGCCTGGCCGAGGGCCAGGCGGACTTCCGGACCTGGTGGACCGTGCTCGAGGACGCGCAGCTCACCTCGCTGGTGGGCCGCGCCTCGGAGGGGAACCTGGACCTGCGCCAGGCCGTGGCGCGGGTCGGCGTCGCGCGCGGCGGCCTCGGCATCGCCAAGGGCCAGCGCGTGCCCCAGGTCGACTCCGTCGGCGCCGCCCAGAGGCTGCGTTTCAGCGAGAATTCCCTCGGCGACCCGGCGATGGGGGGGCTGGACGAGAGCTACTTCTTCCGGCTGGGCCTCGACTCGAGCTGGGAGCTCGACGTCTGGGGACGCGTGCGCCGCTCCGTGGAGTCGGCCGACGCCGACTTCATGGCCTCCGTCGAGGACTACCGCGACGTGCTGGTGATCCTGTACGCGGACGTAGCCACCAACTACATCGAGGTGCGGACCCTCCAGCAGCGCCTGGTCTACGCGCGCCAGAACGTGGAGCTTCAGCGGGGCGCGGTGCGGCTGACGCGCGACCGCCGCGACGCGGGACTGGTGGGCGACCTGGACGTGCGCCAGGCGGAGCTCAACCTGGGGCGCACCGAGGCGCTGATCCCGGCCCTGGAGGAGCGGCTCGCACAGACGATCCACCGGCTGGGGGTGCTGACCGGCCAGCTCCCGAGCGCGCTCTACGCGGAGCTCGAGGCGCGGCAGCCGATCCCCCGCCCCCCGGATCAGGTGGTGATCGGCATCCCGACGGAGCTCGTGCGCCAGCGGCCCGACATCCGCCGGGCGGAGCGCCAGCTGGCGTCGGCCAACGCGCAGATCGGCGTCGCCACGGCCGACCTGTATCCGCGCTTCTCGCTCTCGGGCACCTTCACCGTCGACTCGAGCCGCGGCTACAACCTGTTCAACTGGGCCAGCCGCGCCTTCGGCGTCGGCCCGACCTTCCGCTGGAACCTCTTCTCCGGGGGGCGCGTGCGGGCGCGCATCCGGAGCGAGGAGGCCCGCACCCAGCAGGCGCTGGCGGCCTACGAGCAGGCGGTGCTGCAGGGGTTCGAGGACGTGGAGAACTTCCTGGTGGCGTTCGTGCGCGAGCAGGAGCGCCGCGACGCCCTGGGCCGCTCGGTCGCCGCGGCCCGCGAGGCGGTGGGGCTGGTGGACGAGCTCTACCGACTGGGCCTGACCGACTTCCAGAACGTGCTGGACACCCAGCGCCTGCTGGCCGAGCAGGAGGACTCCTTCGCCGAGAGCCGGGGCCGGGTCACCCAGAACCTGATCGGCATCTATCGGGCGCTCGGCGGCGGCTGGACGCCGTAGCCTACCGCTCGCCTGGGTCCGGCACCCCGGCCTCGCGGCGCCCGGCGAGGTCCAGCACCTCCCGTACCTTGCGGACGAGGCTCTCGGACGTGAAGGGCTTGGCCAGGAAGCTGGCGCCCTCGGCCAGCACCCCGTGCTGGCCGAGGGCGTCGTCCGCGTAGCCCGAGACGTAGAGCACCCGGGTCTCCGGATGCGTCCGCTTCAGGCGCTGCGTCAGCTCGGCTCCGCCGAGCTCGGGCATGATGACGTCGGTGACGAGCAGGTCGATCGGCCCCGGGTGGCGCGCGGCCACCTTCAGCGCCTCGGCGCCGTTCGCCGCTTCGAGCACCGTGTAGCCCTGCTCGTCCAGCACGCGACGCATGAAGCGGCGCACGCTGGCCTCGTCCTCGGTCAAGAGCAGCGTCTCGCTGCCGGCGGCGGGGGCGATCCCCGAGGCGAGGCGCTGCTGCGCCGGAACATCCGGCGCGCGAGGCAGCTGGACCCGGAAGCGCGCGCCCCGGCCGAGCTGGCTCTCGACCGAGATGGAACCGCCGGACTGCTCCACGATGCCGTACACGGTGGAGAGGCCGAGGCCCGTGCCCTTGAAGCGATCCTTGGTGGTGAAGAAGGGATCGAAGGCGCGTACCTGGGTCTCCGGGTCCATCCCCACCCCGGTGTCGGACACCTCGACCACCGCGACGAGGGAGCCGGAGCCCGGGGGGAGCTCCTCGCTCCAGGTGCTGATCCGCAGCTCGCCGCCCCGCGGCATGGCGTCGCGCGCGTTCACGGCCAGGTTGACCAGGACCTGCTCCACCTGGCCGGGATCCACGCGCACCGGCACCAGGTCGGGCGCCAGTCGGGTCGTGAAGGCCAGGTCCTCGCCGATCAGGCGGCGCAGCAGGCTGTCGGTGCCGCGGATCACCTCGTTCAGGTCGATCACCTGGGGCTGGAGCACCTGGCGGCGGCTGAAGGCGAGGATCTGGTGGGTCAACGCCGAGGCCTGCTCCGTGACGCGGGCGATCTCCTGGGCGTCGGCCCGGCCTGGGTGATCGAGCGCCAGCGAGCGGAGCAGGAACTCGTTGTAGCCCGTGATGGCCGTCAACAGGTTGTTGAAGTCGTGGGCGATCCCCCCGGCGAAGCGGCCCACCGCCTCCATCTTCTGCGCCTGACGCAGCTCCTCCTCCCGGGACTTCAGGGCCTGCTGGTCCCGCGCGCGGCGCAGGGCCAGGGCGACGAGGTTCGCCACCGCCTCGACGAAGACGACGTCGTCGGCGCTGAAGTGCCGCTTGCGGGTGGAGTGGACGCCGATCTCCCCGTAGGGCAGCCCGTCCTCGTCGCCGGGCACCACCACGGACAGGCTGCTCACGACGCCGAGGCCACGGAGGCCGCGCGAGGCGGGGAAACGATCCTCCTGCTCCTGATCATCCACCACCACGGGCTGACGCGTGAGGAGCGTGTAGCCGGCCTGGGTGGCGAGCGACATGTCGAAGCGCGCCACGCCGTAGGCCTCCTCCGGCCAGCCGTCACCGGCGCGCAGGAGCAGGGACTCGTCCTCGCCGACGGTCCGCTCGAGGATGGACACCCACTCGACGCACAGGGTGCGGCCGATGACGCGGCAGGCCTCGGGCAAGAGGAGCGAGGGCGGGACTCCGGCCAGGGCGCGCTGCCCCAGCTCCGCCACCGCCGCCTGCTCGCGCGCGCGCGTGCGAACCTGGCCCAGCGCCAGGTCCGTATCCTGCAACGCCCGGTGGACCAGCTGTGCCGTCACGACCAGCGACGTCACGAGGACGAGCCAGGCGTAGGCCGTGTTGACCTCGGAGATCGGCGGCGGTCGCAGCCCCGCCGATTCGCCCCACAGCATGAGCAGACCGGCCGCCGCCGTGAGTGCGACCATCGCCGTGACGCCGCGCGTGCCCCACAGGAACCCCGCGAGCACCGCGACCAGCACGTACGCCGCGATGGTGGGGCTGTTGATGCCGCCCATGGCCCAGGTCATGCCGGTGATCAGCAGCCAGAACGCGGACGAGAACGCGCCCGCAGCCAGCCTCACCCGCCCGAGCCGCACCAGGCCGAGCACCACGAGCATCAGCCCGCCGACCATGGCCTGGGCGGACCACGCGATGCGCGGCTCCGCGACGACGGCGGGATGCGCCACCACGAGCGCGGATCCGAGCATCACCGCCAGGATCGAGAGCGCGATCGGATACAGGAGCCGGGCGATGCGCGTGCGCTCCGGATCGTCGAAGACCGGCGCGACCAGCCCGCTGCGCACCCGCTCCACCACGCTCGTCACGCTTCCTCCGCCGCCCGCAGCCACCACCCGGGTGATCTTCGGCCTGTCGGCAGGCCCAGTTTATCGTGCGAGACGGATCGAGCCGGCGCGGGCGCCGGGGCCACTGCTGCGCTCGTACCGGTACCCGCCCGGCTCGGCCCACAGGCGGTGCCGCTCCCCGGAGCGCTCGGGGTCGCCGGCCTCGTAGCCCGCATCCCCCGGGTAGAGGATGCAGGCGCCATCCTCCCTCCGACAGATTCGCGGCCGGAAGGTCACGACCTGCGCCGCGCCCAGCTCGCGGACGGCGCTGTCGGCGTCGCGGTGCTCGGCCAGCCACAGGAGCGTCACGAAGGTGGGAGGGGCCAGCCGGATCACCGACTCGCCATGGGCGCGCAGGGCGTCCAGGGGCGAGTACCAGCGGTGCGAGGCGATCTCGGCGCCGTCCACGCGGATCGCCACCGCCGGCGCCACCGGCGCCACGAAGAACCAGGTGTCGAAGCGGCGGCCCGCCATCTCCGGCGTGATCCAGCGGGAGATCGTCACCAGGAGCTCCGGGGCCAGCTCGAGGCCCGCCTCTTCCCGGGCCTCGCGCACCGCGGCCGAGCGTGCTCCGGGAGCCGGCTCCTCCGCGTCCGCCCCGCGGTCCGCGTCCTCGATCTTGCCACCGGGGAAGACCCAGGGACCGGGCCCGGGTTTCCCCGCCCGCCGGGCGCGCTCCAGCAACAGCACCTCGAGCCCGGCGTCGGCGTCGCGGACGGGGATCACCGTGGCCGACGGATGCGGCTCGGCCGGCACGGCTAGCCCCCCGCTCCGCGCCAGGCGTCCAGCACCTCCGCGGTCGTCGCCAGCGTCGCGACGTTGCGCAGGGTGTTGGCGAACACCATCTCCACGTACTCGGCCGGCACCCCCGCCACCGCGTCGCGCGGCACGACCACCTGGTAGCCCGCGTTGACGGCGTCGAAAGTCAGGTTCTGGATGGCGACGTTCACCGAGACGCCCACGCCCACCAGGGTACGGATCCCGAGGTTCCGCAGCACGAAGTCGAGCTCGCTGCCCTGGAAGGGCGACAGGCCGTGCAGTCGCCAGAGGACCAGATCGGAGTCGGCCAGAGCCAGCTCCGGCACCAGCTCGGCCTCCGGCGAGCCCGGGTGCAGCTTCCGCGGGGCCCGCGCCATGTACTGGAAGATGCGGGCGTTGCTGTTGGCGCCGAGTCCGTCCTCCCGGCGCAGGGCGGTGCAGTGGATGACGGGCACGCCCGCCTCGCGCGCCGCGCGCACCAGCGCGCCCGCGTTGGGCAGGGTCGGCTGCGCCGCGGCGGCCAGCTCCGGCAGGGCCGAGAGGTCGCCGCAGACTCCGCGCTGGAGCTCCTGGGTGACGAGGGCCGTGTGGCCGGGCGCGACGAGCGCCGCGAGATCGATGGGCATGCACAGTCTCCTAGGCGATCACGCCGTCTCGGCGCAAGGCGTCGAGCTCGTCGTCGGGTGCGTCCAGCACCTCCCGCAGCACCTGGTCCGTGTGCGCTCCGAGCCCCGGGAAGGAGCGGACCGGGCCCTCGGCCATCCGCGAGAGCTTCACCGGGTTTCCCACCACGAGCAGAGGCCGATCGGCGTCGGGCCGCGGCACCTCGATCAACATGCCACGGGTGGCGACGTGGGGGTCGGCGTGGATGTCCTCGGCCACCTGGCTCGGGCCCGCCACCACGCCCCGCTCGCACAGGATGCGGCTGGCCTCGAGCTTGGTCTTGTCGGCCGCCCACTCCTCGAGCGCCGGGCGGATGACCGTCTCGGTGTGCGCCGCCCAGCCCGTGCGCTCGGCGAAGCGCGGATCGTCGCACCACTCCGGGTGGCCGACGATCTCGGCCAGCAGCCGGAAGTGGCGCTCGCGGAAGACCGCCAGCACGAAGTAGCCGTCGCGAGCCCGGAAGCCCGCCACCAGCGCGGTCGAGCCGGCGGCGGCCATGGACGCGGGCGCGTCCATCGACCACAGGAAGGGCACCATGTCGGTCATCGCGATCATGGAGTCGTACATGGCGACGTCCACGTGCTGGCCCTCGCCGGTGCGCTCGCGGTGGCGCAGCGCGGAGAGGATCCCGATCACCGCGAAGAGCGCGCTGGCGTTGTCGCCCAGCGCGCCCGCCACCACCACCGGCGGCGGCTCGCCGGCTCGCCGGTTGGGCTCGTAGAGCCCTCCCATCGCCTCGGCGACCGGCGCGTAGGCGGGCCAGCTGGCGTAGGGCGTCGGGTCCAGCTGGCCGAAGCCCGAGATCGAGGCGTAGATCGCGGCCGGCGCCACGGCGGCCACGGCCTGGTAGCCCAGGCCCAGGCGATCCATGGTCCCGGCCTTGAAGTTCTCGGCCACCACGTCGAAGTGCGGGGCCAGGCGCAGGAACAACGCCTTGCCCTCGGACCGTTTCAGGTCGATCCCCACGCTCCGCTTCGAGAGGTTGTTGCGCAGGTAGGTGGCGCCGACGCGGCGACCGTCTGCGTCGATCAGGGACGGGTTCGCACCGCGGCCGGAGTCGCCGTGCACGGGATGCTCCACCTTCACCACGTCGGCGCCCAGATGCGCCAGCAGCTGGGTGGCGTAGGGCAGCGCCTGCATCTGCTCGGCCGCCAGCACGCGCACGCCGTCGAGCGGCTTGCCCCAGCGGGCCCGCTCCTCGTGGTGGATCTCCCCGACGCGCATGGACTAGCTCGGGATCTGGAGCGCCTCCGGCAGGCTGCCCTCCAGGTAGGCCTGCTCCTCGAAGCGCTCGGCGATGCGCCAGCCGTCGTCGCTGCAGACCAGCTTGTCGTTGTAGTAGGCGCCCACCGTGAAGATGTGCTGCGTGCCGTCCGGATTCACGAACACCATGGGATTGATCACGTAGGTGCGTGCCGTAGCGCGGTCCCCGTCGAGCTCGACCGTGCTGTTGCTGATGAAGTGCATCGTGATCGGGAAGATCGCGAGCGCCTTCTCCAGCCAGGCCCGCACCTCCGGGTACACGCCCTTGGTGCCGCCGGAGGTCGTGTAGTCCACCTGGGCATCGGGCGTGAAGCAGGTGTCGAGCAGGCTCCAGTCCTTCTGGTCGATGGCGACCGTGTAGCGGGTCAGCAGGTCGTTGATCGCGATCCGATCCGAAACCTCACGCAGCGACATCTCTCGAGCCATGGCGGTTCTCCTCCTCGCTGGGGCGTCCTCGGGACCCCGCAGTCTACCGTTCAGATGTTCCGGTCGCGCCCCCGCCAGTAGCGGTCGCGCAGACGGCGCACGTAGAGCTTGCCCGTGGTGTCCCGGGGCAGCTCGTCCTCGAAGTCGATGGAGCGCGGCACCTTGTAGCGCGCCAGGCGCGCGCGGGCGAAGGCCAGGATCTCGGCGGCGAGCTCCGGGCTCGGCCCGTGCCCGGGGCCGAGCTCGACGGCGGCCTTCACGCTCTCGCCCCACTCCTCGTCGGGGATGCCGAAGACGCCGACGTCCGCCACGGCGGGGTGTTCGGCCAGCACGTGCTCGATCTCCGCGGGGTAGATGTTCACGCCGCCCGAGATGATGGTGTTGGAAGCGCGGTCGGACAGGAAGACGCGGCCCTCGGGATCCACCTGGCCCACATCGCCGATGCTGAAGACGCCCGGCTCGGGGTGTGCGCCGGCCGTCTTCTCCGGGTCGCCGTGGTACTCGAAGACCCGCTCCTGGCTGCCGTGGCGGGCCCAGAGCAGCCCCGGCTCGCCCGGAGGCAGGCGCTGCCCCCGCTCGTCCGCCGCCCACACCTCGAAGCCGGGAAGTGGGCGGCCGACGGTGCCCGGGTGCGCCAGCCACTCCTCGGAATCCACCAGGGTGGTGACGCCTCCCTCGGTGGCGCCCCAGTACTCCACCAGCACGGGACCCCACCAGTCGAGCATGCGTCGCTTGAGCGACGGAGAGACCGGCGCCGCGCCGTGCAGGACCAGGCGCAGCGCGGGAGCCTGGAACCGCGCGCGCACGTCCTCCGGCAGCCGCAGCAAGCGCACGAACATGGTGGGAACCAGGTGGGTGTGGGCCACCGCTTCCTCGGCGAGCCGCACCAGGCAGTCGGCCGCATCCCAGCGCGGCATCAGCGAAACCGGCGCGCCGTTCACCTGGTCGTAGACCGCGAACATCAGCGGGGCAGCGTGGTAGAGCGGGCCCGTCACCAGATGGGGCCCGCTGCCGTCGAGCCCGACCCGCTTGCCGTAGGCGCGCCAGCCGGCGAGCGCAGCGCCCAGGCTGGCGGGTCGCGCGCGCTTCACGCCCTTGGGCCGGCCGGTGGTACCGCTGGTGTAGATCATGTTGCCGCCGACGGGGCCGTCGGGGTCGAAGGGCGCGTCGCTGGCCCGGGCCAGCACCATCTCCAGCTCGTCGCCGACGCGGACGGCTTCCGCCGGCACCGCGTCGGCGTGCCCGGCGAAGCCGTCGTCGGTCACCACCAGCCGGGCGCCGGAGTCGCGCAGCACGTAGGCCACCTCGTCGGGCGCCAGCTGCCAGTTGATCGGCGTCACCCACAGGCCCGCGAAGATCCCGCCCAGCAGGGCCTCGACCCCCTCGATCCGGTTCGGCAGCAGCAGGGCCAGGTGATCGCCGGGCTCGAGCCCGGCCTCGTCGCGCAGGAAGCCGGCCATGCGCCGCACGCGGTCGTCGAGCTCCGCCCAGCTCCGGCGGCGCACGCCGTCGCGGAGGGCCGTGGCGTCGGGCTCGCGTTCGGCGGCGGGGAAGATCACGCCGACGGTTCCGGCGGAGCGTCCAGGCGCGCGGCGCGCAGGGCGGAGCGGCGCAGCTTGCCGGCGTCGTCGCGCAGGGGCTCGCGCACGAACTCGAAGCTCTTGGGGATCTTGGTACGCACCAGGTGCTCCGCCAGGTGCGCACGCAGGGCGTCGGTCTCGACGGGCGCCACGGCGTCAACGATGGCGTGGATGCGCTGGCCGAGGTCCGGATCTGGCAGCCCGACGACGGCGCTCGAGCGCACCGCCGGGTGCGCCTCCAGGGCGGCCTCGATCTCCGCCGGATACACGTTGGCGCCGCCGCAGACGATCATGTCGGTCTTGCGGTCGGTCAGGTACAAGTAGCCGTCCTCGTCGAGCCAGCCCATGTCGCCCAGCGACTCCCAACCGTCGGCGGTGGCCCTGGCCTCGGCGCCGATGTAGGCGTAGGTGGAGCCGCGCCCGCCAGGGGGCAGCATGAAGAGCTCGCCCGGCTCGCCGGGCGCGCACTCGCTGCCGTCCTCGCGCAGAATGCGGATCCGGCGCTCGCCGGTGGGCTTCCCGACGGAGCCCGGATGGGCGAGCCACTCCGTCCCCGAGATCAGGGTGCCCGCGATCCGCTCGCTGCCGCCGTAGGCCTCGAAGATTCGTTCGGGTCCGAGCCAGTCGATCCAGGCGTGCATCAGCCACGCCGGACACGGGGCCCCGGTGCAGGTGACCCGCACCAGCGACGATACGTCGCGGGCCGCGCGCTCGGCGGCGGGCAGGCGCCAGATGCGGTGCAGCATGGTGGGCACGAAGAGCGCCCAGTGGACGCGGTGGCGCTCCACCAGCGCCAGCGCCTGGGACGGCTCGAAGCGCTCCATCACCACGACGCAGCCACCGCACAGGAGCTGCTGCCAGCAGGTGATGAAGGGGCCGGCGTGGTACAGGGGGCCCGCCACCAGGGTGGTGCCCTCGGCCAGCATGCCGTTCTCCGGCGTCCCCGGGTCGCAGCGGGCAGGCGACTTCTCGAGGATGAGCTTCGGGCGTCCGGTGCTGCCGCCCGACGTCATGCAGCGCACCCGTTCCGAGACGACGTCCGGAAGCGGATCGGCGGCGTGCTCCGGCCCCGGCTCGAAGCCCGCGGGCAGGCACGCACGCTCGCCGAAGCTGCCCGCCGGAACGCCCAGCACCAGCGCCGGGTCGGCCAGCTCGACGATCGCGCGCCGCTCGCGCTCGGGCAGCAACGCCGAGACCGGGTTCGGCGTGGCGCCGAGACGCCAGGCGGCCAGGCACGCCTCCAGGAAGGCGATGCCATTCGGCAGGGCGAGGGTGACGAGGTCGCCCTCCCCCACCCCACGCGCCGCGAAGGCCCGGGCCAGGGCGTTGGCGCGGCGGTCGAGCTGGCCGCGGCTGCGCACGTCCTCACCACAGCGGATCGCCGGGGCGTCGGGATCGCGCTCGGCCCACAGGGCCAGCGCGCGGCCGTAGGAGACGGGGGACATGAGACGGGATTCTCTGTTACGAAACGGAGCGTATCGAAAAGCCCGGTCCGTCGCAGCCGGCCGGCGACGGGCTAGAGCGGCTCGATCCCCAGCGCCGGGCCGTGCTGCTTCAGCCAAGCCTGCACGCGCTCCACCTCGGCGGGCGCGTAGCGGTCCTCCAGCTGCCGGATGCGATCGCCGTCGAAGCTGGCGAGCTCCTCCAGCTCGAACGTCAGGTCCGGCGCGCCCGCCGCGGTGTAGTCGGCGCGCCCGCGGACCCAGACCACGTCGCCGGTCTGGGTGGGTCCGTCCAGCAACGTCACCTCCCGCGTCGCGAAGCGGCGGTCGAAGCGATCGAGCACGTCCTTCAGGTAGGCCAGCACCGCAGCCCGGCCCTCGAAGCGTCCGCCGAGCGGCGGAGGCAGGGGCACCTCGTACACCACGTCCTCGTGGAAGAAGGGCTCCACGCCGGACCAGTCGTCGCTGCGGAAGGCCTCCTCGAAGGCGGCTGCGTAGGCCGCGAAGCGCGGGATCGACACGCTAGTCGGCCTCCGCGGCCAACCGGCGCAGCTCTTCGAACGAATCGGAGACGCAGGCCACGAAGGCGCCCAGGTCCGGCACCAGGTCGTAGTCGGCGTTGAAGCCCCAGCAGAGCTTCCCGTCGTAGCTCATGAGCGCGATCCCGAGGCCCAGGTTGTCCAGCAGGGGCACGTGCGGGAAGACCTCGAGCATGCGCGCGCCCAGGGTGTAGAGCGGGATCTGGGGGCCGGGGACGTTCGTCACCACCATGTTGAAGGGCAGCAGGCGCGTCGCGTTGCGCGCGCCGAGGGCCAGCAGGGTGGAGGAGCCGAACTCGGCCGCCTGGGCCAGAAGCTCGGCCCCCACCGCCTGCTTCGACTCCTTCAGCTCCTTCGTCTCCCGCGAGATGGCGCGCAGCTGCTTCCGGCGGTCCCGCTCCTTCAGGGGCAGCGGCACCATCCAGGCGGAGACGCGGTTGCCCAGCGCGCCTTCCTCCGACTCGTCGCGCACGCTCACCGGCGCCATGATCCGGAAGTCCATCTCGCGGACGTCCACGCCCCGCCGCTCGAAGAAGCGGCGCACGGCGCCGGTCACCGTCGTCAGCACGACGTCGTTGAGCGAGCCGCCCAGGGCGCGGCGCACCTCCTTCACGGCCGCCAGGTCCATCACGTGCCAGTCGAAACGCCGGTGCGGGCCGATCGGTTGGTTCAGCGGCGTTCCCGACGCGCGGCGGAAGGTGGAGCCCAGGGCCTCGGCGAACGCCCGGGCTCGCACCGTCATCTCCCGTCGGTCCTCGCGCGCGGCCTGCCAGACGCCGGCCACGTTGCGGAAGAGCTGCAGCGGCAGGCTGGCGCGTCGCCAGATCTCGTCGCCCAGCAGGCGCAAGCCCGACGGCGCCGGTCGCGGCACGTACTCCGGCTCGGGCGCGATCCGCTGATCCGGCGACGGGCTCATCAGGATCTTCATCAGGTCCACGCCCGAGACCCCGTCGATCATGCAGTGGTGCACCTTGGAGATCACCGCGAAGCGATCGTCCTCGAGCCCCTCCACCAGCCACATCTCCCACAGGGGGCGCCCCCGGTCCAGGTGCTGCTGCATGATGCGCGCCGACAGGCGCTTCAGCTGCTCCTCGGAGCCGGGGCGCGGAAGCGACGTGTGCCGCAGGTGGTAGTCGAGGTTGAAGTTGGGATCGTCCACCCACACCGGGTGATTCTCGATCGGGATGTAGGCCAGCTTCTGGCGGTAGCGCGGAATCTGGTGCAGCGCGCTCGCGCTGAGCTTGCGGAAGGCCTGGAAGTCGATGCCTCCGTCCTCCAGGCGCAACGGGCCGGCGTCGTACACCTGGGTCGAGGCCACGTGCATGTAGGCGTTCTCGCGCTCGAGAGCCAGGAACGAGTAGTCGAGGGCGGTCAGGCGATCGTAGGCGGAGCCGGACATGGGGGTCTCCCGAGGGCCGGGTCGGCGGCCACCCCAGACGGTGCGACGGCTGGGACGGGGGGTCAAGGCGTCGCGGCGATCCGCTGGCGGCGCGCGAACGCCTACGCCCAGAACTCGTCCACCGCCAGCTGATCGCGGGGAATCGACCAGAGACGCTGGACGCGGCCGTCGCGGATCTCGAAGAGCAGGATGAAGTCGGTCTCGAGGGAGCGCCCGCCGCGGCTGCCGCTCACGTGGAAGAGGACCGCCGCCATGCGCTCGGAGACCAGCACGTCCTGCAGCTCGGAGGAGAACTCGTCGGCCGCTTCGCCCAGGGCGCCCAGGTAGTCGAGGACCGAGGCCACGCCGTGGCGCGGCCCCGACCAGCGGCCGCGCCCGGACGCGTGCCACACGAGATCCGGATCCAACAGCTCGACCAGCCGCTCGCGGTCGCCGTGGGCCGCCGCCTCCCAGGTCTCGAGGGCGATCCGCGCCAGCTCCGGGTCGGGCGTGGGGGGTGACACGCGCTCACGCTCCCCGGGACGAACCGGCCGGGGCGAGGCCCGCCTCGGCGAGTGCGCCGAGGACGGCGTCGCCGAGGGCCCCCGCCGGCGTCGTCTCGCGGTGAAGCTGGAGCAGCCGGCACGCGCGGCACTCCAGCACCGGGCCCTCCACGCAGACCGTGAGCGGGGCGGCGCGCTCCAGGCGCAGGCGGGCACGCACCTCGCCCCGAGCGACCGGGGCGCCGGCCAGGTCCTCGCCGCAGCGTCCGCAGCAGGAGCGACGGCGCAGCCAGCCGCGGGAGGCGCTGGCCGGGAAGGCATCGCCCGCCTCGACCGCCGCCACCAGGTCGGCGGCGAAGTCCGGATACGGCGGCTCCGGCGCGTGATCGGGGCTGGCGCAGCGCCCGGCGCGCACTCCGACGATCTCCACCCGCACTCCTCCGGACTCGCCGGCGCCCACCGGCAGCTCTTGCAGCTCGAGGAGCGCCCGGCACTCGCGGCAACGCATGGGAAGGCCCGATCTTGACACGTCGCCGCCGAGCGCGGAAGGGCTGATACACTCGCGGCCCGCTTTCGTCGCAAGGAGCTCCCCATGTCGCGCCCCGTCCGCTTCGGCGTCACGCTGCCCCAGATCAAGCGAAGCTGGCAGGAGGCGCGGGACGCCGCGCTCGAGTTCGACCAGCTCGGGTTCCACTCCGTCTGGGTGTGCGATCACCTGTACGGGGTGCCCATGCCGCAGCTCCCGATCCTCGAGGCGTGGAGCCAGCTGGCCGCGGTGGCGGCGATCACCGAGCGCGTGGAGCTCGGCACCCTGGTCACCCCGCCCCACTTCCGCAACCCGGCGGTGCTGGCCAAGCAGATCGCGACCGTGGACCAGATCGCCGGCGGGCGCGTGATCGCGGGCCTCGGCGCGGGCTGGTTCCAAGCCGAGTTCGAGGGCTACGGCTGCGACTTCCCGTCCCTGGGCGACCGCATGCGGGCCCTCGACGAGACCGCGGAGCTCCTGAAGCGCATGTGGACCGAGGAGCAGGTCACCTTCGACGGCCGCTTCGCCAGGACCAAGGACGCGCGCTGCGAGCCCAAGCCGGTGCGGCGACCGCCCATCCTGATCGGGGGCGGCGGCGAGAAGGTGCTGATGGGGATCGCCGTGCGCCGCGCCGACATCTGGAACAACTTGGCGGTCTTCCAGCCCCAGCTCGAAACCAAGGTGGAGGCCCTGCGCCGCCGTTGCGACGAGCTCGGCCGGGACTTCGACTCCATCGAGGTGTCCCAGCAGTGCACGGTCGTGCTCGCGGGCGACGAGGCCAGCGCGCGCCAGCACCTGGAGAAGGCCAAGAAGGTCTACGGCGGCCACATGGGCGGCGCGATCGAGGAGCACGGCATCTGGGGCACGCCGGAGCAGGTGATCGAACGGATCCGGCGCCACGTCGACCTGGGCTGCACCCTCTTCGTGATCGAGTTCTTCGGCCGCGACACCCGCGATCCGGCCCGGCTCTTCGCGGAGCAGGTGGCGCCGGCCTTCGGCTAGCGCAAGAGGCCGCCCGCAGAGCGCGGCGTGCGCACGCCGGAGCGGCGCGGTCGTTCGTTGCGGTCGCACCGGGTGCGCGGTAGGGTGCTCGCCGTGTCTCTCCGGCTGCGCCTTCCGGCGTTCGGCCTCCTGGCCCTGGCCGCCGTGGGGGCCCTGGCGCCACTGACGGGGTGCTCGCGACGACCCCGGCCGCCCAACGTCGTCGTGCTGATTCTCGATACCGTGCGCAGAGATCACCTGGGCACCTATGGCTACACGCGCGAAACCAGCCCCACCCTCGACCTTCTGGCAGGCGAAGCCACGCTCTACGAGGCCGCCGTCTCGGCGGCGCCCTGGACCCTGCCGAGTCACGCGTCGATCTTCACCGGCCTCCCGCCGTCGCAACATCAAGCGCACCACGAGCACCTGGCCTTGGGGCTGGAGCACGTGACGCTCGCCGAGCATCTCCGGGCGGCCGGGTTCGAGACGGCGGGCTTCACCAACAATCCCTGGCTCACGGCCAGAACCGGCATGAGCCAGGGCTTCGATCACTTCGCCGAGATCTGGCGCGACCAGGTCTCCGAGGGGACTTTCAACATCAACGTCTTCGTAGACCCGGATGTGCACGGCTTCGAGGATGCAGGGGCCGCGGCGACGCTGGCCGCGATCCGCAGCTGGCTGGACGGTCGTGATGATGCGCGTCCGTTCTTCCTCTTCATCAACCTGATCGAAGCCCACACCTACTATCACCCCCCTGGCTCCTATCGCGACCGATTCACGGACCGGCCTCTGAGCGTCCTCGACGTGAAGCGCGCGAACCGTGACTTCATGAAGGGAGCCTACGGGAATTCGCTCCGACCGGACGACCTCGCGACGGCCGTGGCTCTCTACGATGGGGAAATCGCGTATCTGGATTCCTGGCTCGACCAGTTCCTCGGGCTGCTACGCGAGCGGCGCCTGCTCGATGCGAGTCTCCTCGTCGTGACGTCGGATCACGGCGAGGGATTCGGCGAGCACGAGCTCTGCCAGACGCTGCTGGTCGACCACCAGTTGAGCCTGCATGAAGAACTGCTCGCAGTCCCGCTGATCATCCGCTATCCGCGCGACACGGAACGTCCCTCCCATGCCGGCGTGCGCATCGCGGAACCCGTGTCCTCCCTTGACATCGTGCCCACCGTCCTCGACGTCGTCGGAGCCGTGACACCACCTGGACTGCCGGGCGCGAATCTGGCGGCCGGCTCGCCACCGGCCGACCGTCAGATCTACAGCGAGTACTACCGCCCCCTGGTCCACATGGGCCTGCTCGACGCATTCATCCCTGAGAAGGACCGCGTCGTGTGTCTCTCCGATCGGCGCCTGGTGGCTCTTCGCGCCGGGAGCCGCAAGGTCATCGTCGCATCTGACGGTGGCGAGCAAGCCTACGACCTCGCCCGCGACCCGTCGGAAGCCCACCCGGTCTCCCCGGGCGCCGCGGAGCAGCAACTCCTGAGGGATGCGCGATCTCGACTGGAAAAGATGGCCGCAGACCCGAACCTCCCGCCACCGCGCCTCCAACCCGCGCAGCGGGAGGCCCTACGGTCACTCGGGTATCTCCGGTAGGCGGGAGCCTTCTCGGGCCGGCGTCCGGGGCCTCCCGAAGGTCTCCCGGTCCCGCACCGGCCTCCCGTAGCCGTATCCCGCGAGGCGTTGCTCGAACGCAGGGAGCGCCTCCGCCAGGCCCTGAGCGCCGCCCAGCGCGATCGCCTCGCGCTGGGTGCGGAGGGCTCGCTCGAAATCGCCGGTCTCCGCGTATGCGGCGGCCAGCGTATCGAGCATGAGCGGGTTCTGGAATTTCGTCAGTGAGCAGGCGCGTTCGGCCAGCCGTACTGCCTCACGACCATTCCGGAACCGGCCCGCCGGGTGGGCGGCCCGGACCCAGGCCAGGTCGTTGTACGGAGCGGCGATGGCCACGGCGTCGGTGCCCTTCATGTACGCCTGCACCGGGGCGCGGACGGCCTCCTGGAGGTACCGGAGCGACCGGGGGAAGTCGCCGACGGCGGACCAGGCCTGGCTCAGCACGTAGAGCACCCGCTGCGGGTTGTGCAGGCGCTCGTTCGGCAGCGATCGATTCAGGTACGGGAGCGCGTCGCGGCTCCGGCCGATCAGGTGCAGGGTCCAGCCGTAGTTGAACTGGAGGGCCGAATCGTCGGGGTTGTGCTCCAACGCCTGGGCGTGGCTCTCGAGCGCGTCCTCGAAGCGTCCCGCGGCGATGTGGATCAAGCCCAGGTTGGCATGGGCGGCCCAGGCGGCCGGGTTGCTCGCGATGGCCTCCCTCCAGAGGGTTTCCTCGTCGCGGTAGATTCCGGCTTGCTGCCACGTGAGCACGCCGAAGCCGCCGAGCACGGCGCCGGCTGCAGCGACCTGCAGGCGGCGACCGCCGAGACGATCCAGCGCCAGCGCGGCCGCGGACACGACCAGAGCGATCGGCCCCATGCAGGCGAGATACTGCCAATGGTCCGCCACGAACGAGTAGCGCATGAAGTAGGTGTCGAAGAAGCCGAGGGCCGGGAACAGGGTGCCGCCAAAGAACAGCAGCGCGGCCAGCGGTCCCCGGCCGATGCGCCCCCGCAACGCCCACAGAAGCACGACCAGACCGACGGCGGTCAGCGGAAAGAGATGCTGCCACCAGACGCCCGCGTCGACCTCCCAGCGCGGGTAGAAGAACATTTGCGGGTGGGGGAACGCCAGCTTCCCCAGGTAGAACCACACAGCGCGACCGGCGATCAACCAGCGGTCCGCGAGGGAAAAGTCCCACTCGGGTCCGATGGCGCCGACGTGCGTGCGTTCGAGCTGCGCCGTGTTCAGGCCCAGCACAACGGCGGCGAGGAACAAGGGCAGCAGCGGGACGACGTCGCCCAACGTGATCCGACCCCGTTTCCACCACACGATCACCAGGATGGCGGGGGGCAACGTGCTCGCCGTGGTCTTGCTGAGAAGCGCGGCGGTGAACAGGACGAGACTGCCCACGTAGAGAAGACGCTCGCGGCGCACCGACCGCGGCCCTTCGGAAAGTGCGTAGCGGAGGTAGACCAGAGCCGTCGCGAGGAAGAAGACCGCCGACAGCGTATTCTTCCGTTCGGTGATCCAGGCCACGCTTTCGACATTGACCGGATGCAGCGCGAACACCGCTGCCGCAACCCACGCCCCACGCACCCCGAGAACCACCAGAACGCGCCAGAACAGGATGCTGGCGATGCCGTGCAACAGGACGTTCACCAGGTGGTAGCCCGCGGGCTCGAGTTCCCAGAGCCGATACTCGAGCCAGAACGAGGTGGCCACGAGCGGGTAGTACTGGGGCAGGGAATGCGGATCGGTCCAGAGCCGCCCGAGGCCGGCCAAAGACCGGAGGTTCTCGTTCTGGACGACGTAGTCCTGATCGTCCCAGACGAAGCCACCCTGGATGGCCGGCACGTACGCGACCACGAGCGCGGCCAGGAGGAGCGCGGCCGCCAAGATGCTACGACGACCAGGGATGGACAGGCCCCGCGTCACCTGCTCGGCCTCGCCCGTCGCCGCAGTCCTCGGGAGCCCGTCCACCGCTCGGCCATGTTCGCACACAGCCCGATCGTCAGTCCAGACAGGGAGCGTGGTCCCCGTCGATGGCGTCCCTCGCTTCTCGCGGATCAGGTGCGGCGCGCGCGGAGCTCCGCCAGAAGCGACGCGTAGCCCTCACGGAACGTCGGGAAGCGGTGCTCGTAGCCCGACGCGACGAGCCGCTCGCTCGAGCAGCGGCGGTTGCCCCGGGCGCGGCGCCCGGCAGCCGACGGCCCCGGCGGCGGCTCGGGCACGCCGAGCTCCGCCGCCAGCCAGCGCAGCACCACGGCCAGCTCGGCCGGCTCGCGATCGACGCCCAGATAGACGGGCGCGGGCTCGGCCACGTCGCAGGCCAGGTGCACCACGGCCCCGGCGGCGTCGTCGCGGTGGATGCGGTTGGTCCAGCGGGGCCCGTCGCCCGGCAGGCGGGCGGAGCCTTCGAGCACGCTCTCCGCCAGCCGCGTCCGCCCCGGCCCGTAGATGCCCCCGAGCCGCAGCAGGATGGCCGGAAAGGGCCCGTCCCGGAACACCCGCTCGCCGGCCAGCAGCAGCCGGCCCGTCGGGTGGGGCGGCTCCGTGGGGGAGTCCTCGTCGACCCACGCCCCGCCGGTCTGGGCGTAGACCGAGGTGCTGGAGGTGAAGAGCACGCGCCGCGGCGCCTGGCCGCTCCGCGCGAGGGCCTCCAGCAGGTTGCGGGGCCCCTCCACGTACGCCTCCTGGTAGGCCGCCTCGGCGCCCCCGCCCGCGGACGCGGCGTACAGGACGAGATCCAGCGCCGGCGGCAGGTCTGCCAGGGAGCCCGGATCCGTCAGATCGGCCGCCAGCGGGACGACGCCGTCCGGCAGGCCCCGCGGCCGACGCCGCAGCCCGAAGACCTGGCAGCCCCGGGCCGCCAGCCGCACCGCCGCCTGCGAGCCCACGTAGCCGCACCCCGCAACCAGCACCCTCTCCGTCACCTGCCCTCCTGCTACTCTCCGTCTTCCGAGGAGCCAAGGTAGCCGTGTCCACATCCGAAGCCGTGACCCGCGGCGTGCGGGTCGCCGTCCGCAGCCGCTACTCGCCGGAGCACTCCGACCCGCCCCACAACCTGTGGTTCTTCCTGTACACGATCACGATCGCGAACGAGGGCGGCGAGGCGGTCCAGCTCCGCAACCGCCACTGGATCATCACCGACGCCACCGGCCAGGTGGAGGAGGTGGAGGGGCCGGGCGTCGTGGGCGAGCAGCCGCTGCTGCAGCCCGGCGAGTCCTTCGAGTACACGTCGGGGTGCCCCCTGCCCACCCCGTTCGGCAGCATGCACGGGAGCTACGACATGGTGACCGAAGGCGGCGACCAGTTCGACGCCGAGGTGGCGGCCTTCACGCTGCGCGAGCCGAGCGCGATCCACTAGCCCCCACGCGCGTCGCTCAGACGAGGGCGCGGTCCGCGAGCGCGACGAAGTCGCTCTTGGGGCGGGCGCCGACGAGCTGACCCACGACGCTGCCGCCCGCGAAGGCCAGCACGGTCGGCATGGCCCGCACGCCGTACTGAGCGGTGGTCGCCGGGTTCTCGGCGGCATGGACCTTCACCACCTTGACGCGTCCTGCGTACTCGCCAGCCAGCTCGCGCAGGATCGGCGAGATCTGGCGGCAGGCGGGACAGTGCTCGCCCCACACCTCGAGCTCGAAGCTCCGGTCCGTGACGTCGTGCAGCTCCTTGGCAAGCGAGCCTACTCGGGAGCGCGGCCGGCGTCCAGGAAGCCGCGGGCCACGTCCGCCGGCGCACGCCCGTCGCGGTCCACGGCCAGGTTCAGGCGCTGCATCGTGCCCGCGTCGAGCGCTCCGACCAGCGACTCGAGCGCCGCCGCCACCCCGGGCTCCGCCTCGGCGATGCGCGGGCCCACCAGCAGGATGGCGTCGTAGGGCGGGATCACGCCCCGCTCGTCCTGCAGCAGCACGATGTCGTAGGCCGCGATGCGCCCGTCGGTGGAGAAGGCGCTGATCACGTCCACGTCGCCGGTGGCGACGGCCTGGTACATCAAGGCCGGGTCCATGCT
Organism: uncultured delta proteobacterium; assembly: GCA_947259215.1. GTDB lineage: Bacteria > Myxococcota_A > UBA9160 > UBA9160 > JAFDET01 > CAMYLJ01. The sequence goes on along the minus strand of CAMYLJ010000005.1, from coordinate 126,607 downwards.
GCGCTCGGCGCGAAACGCCAGACCGTAGGCCTCGACCAGCGCCTTCCACTCGGCCCGCTGGAAGAACTCGTAGTCGCCGCCGATCTCGAGCCGCTCCGCCACGCGCGGGAGATCGCCGATGCGCCGCAGGCCGAGGCTCTCGGCGCGGTCCGCGCGCATGCCGAGGGCGTAGGTGTTCTCGAAGCCGAGCGAGCCGAGTACGCGGATCCCGTGCTCGCGCGAGAGGAAGCGGCTGACCTCGGCCAGCACCGTGTCGCGATCCACGAAGCTGCCACCGCGCTTCATGATCGTGGCCCAGATGGTGCCGGAGTAGTCGACGTAGACGTCGAGATCGCCGCTGCGCAGCGCGTCGAAGGCGACCGTCGAGCCGAGGGAGCTCACGATCTCCGTCGGGCGGCCCGTCCCGCGGGCCACCTGCTGCGCCATCAGCTCGGCCAGGATGTACTGCTCGGTGAACGCCTTGGCGCCGATGCGCAGCGACCGCTCGCCACCCCCCAGACGCTCGAACGCCACGCTCGCCGCCGTGACCCCGTAGAGGAGCAGCAGCACCGCGCCGGCAGCGGCCAGCAAGCCGCGGCTGCGCCGCCGGGCCCCCACCTCGAGCAGGCGGATCGTCTGGTCGAGCGCCAGCGCCAGGGCTGCGGCAGCCACGCAGCCCACCAGCACTGCGGTCGTGTTGCGCGTCTGGAGCCCGCTGAAGATGAAGTTGCCCAGGCTGGTGGCGCCCACCGGCGTCGAGAGCGTGGCGGTCCCCACCACCCAGACCGCAGCCGTGCGCACGCCGGCCACGATCACGGGCAGCGCCAGGGGCAGCTCCACGCGCGCCAGGCGCTGGCCCGGCGTCATGCCGACGCCCCGGGCCGCCTCCACCAGCGCGGGATCGACGCCTTCGATCCCCGTCACCGTATTGCGCAGGATGGGAAGCACGCTGTAGAGGGTCAGCGCGATCACGGCGGGCACGTAGCCGATGCTGCGCAGGGAGACCCCGAACCAGCTGGCCGTGAGCGCCCCGAGCGCGCCCAGGGCCGGCACCATGATGGCCAGCAGCGCCAGGCTCGGAATCGTCTGGATCACGCTGGCCACGCCGAGAATGCCCGGCTCGAGGCTCTTGCGGCGGGTGACCCAGATTCCCGCCGGCACGGACAGCGCGGCCCCGACCGCCAGCGCGACCAGGGTGAGCCGGAGGTGGGCGATCCCGTAGCCCGGCAGCAGCGCCAGCTGCTCGCTCACCGGCCCCCTCCCTCCAGGTAGCGCTCCATCACCTCGGCCTGGCGCCGCGGCGTGGCCATCAGGTCCGCCACGTAGTCGCCGGCCGGCTCACGCAGCAGCTGTTCCGGAGTTCCCACCTGCACCAGCGCCCCGTCCCGCATCACCGCGATCCGGTCGCCGAGCAGCAGCGCCTCCACCATGTCGTGGGTCACGAAGACGGCCGTCAGGCCCAGGCGGCTGCGGATGGCCTGGAAGGACTGCTGCAGGCGATCGCGGGTCAGCGGATCGAGCGCGCCGAAGGGCTCGTCCAGCAACAGGACCCGGGGCTCCGCGGCCAGCGCCCGGGCCAGCCCCACCCGCTGCTGCTGCCCACCGGAGAGCTGATGGGGAAGACGCTCCCGGAAGCCGGCCGGCTCGAGCTCCACCAGCTCGAGGAGCGCGTCCACGCGCTCGCGCACGCGCGCGTCCGGCCAACCCAGGAGCTGCGGCGTCACGCCGATGTTCCCGGCCACGCTCATGTGCGGGAAGAGCCCGACCGCCTGGAACGCGTAACCGATTCCCCGGCGCAGGCTGTGGGGCTCGATCTCGGCGGTGTCGCGACCGTCGAGACGCACCCGCCCGCTCGTCGGCTCGATCAGGCGGTTGATCATCTTGAGGGTGGTGGTCTTGCCGCAGCCGGATCCGCCGAGCAGCACCAGCACCTCGCCCGCCGCGACGCGCAGGCTCAGCCGATCCACCGCCACGCTGTCGGCGTAGCGCTTGGTGAGCTCCTCGAGCTCGATCACGACCCGAGCCTACCGGTTCCCGGCAGCGGCCGCCGGATCAGCGGCTGACCGCGTTGCGGCCCGCCTGCTTGGCGCGGTAGAGCGCGGCGTCGGCTTCCCGCATGAGCTCGTCGGGCTGGCGGGCGTCGGCCGCGAGCGCCGCCAGGCCGATGCTGATCGTCGGCGCGACCACCACGCTCTCCAGCCGAAACTCGAAGCTCTCGATGCGGACACGGATGGTCTCCGCCACCTGGACGGCCGCCTCCAGCCCGCAGTCCGCGAACCAGACCACGAACTCGTCGCCACCGAAGCGTGCCCCGGCGGCGCCGTCGGGCAGGCACGCCTTGATGATCCTGCCGGCCTCGGCGATGCAGTGCGACCCGAGCTGGTGGCCGTGCTCGTCATTGATCTGCTTGAGCCCGTCCAGATCCATCATCGCCAGGCTGATCGGCTGCTCGCGCGCCAGGGCGCGCGCGAACGCCTTCGGGTACTCCTGGTCGAACCAGCGCCGCACGTAGAGCCCGGTCAGCGAGTCCAGGTGCATCAGCCGGTCCAGCTCGCCGTGGAAGTGCTCCTCGATCGAATCGTGGAAGGTGAACTTCAGGACCGTGGTCCCGACGAAGACCTTGTCCCCTTCGCGCAGCGATCCGTTCGAGAGGGGCGCGCCGTTCAGGTAGGTGCCGTTGCGGCTGCCGAGATCGACGATGCCGAAGCGCTCGCGCTCGGCGTCCACGTGGAGCATGGCGTGGCGCGCCGAGACGCTGGGATCGGGGATCGCCAGGTCGACCCCGTCCGGGTCCCGACCCAGGATCAGGCGCCCGTCCGGAAGCGGGTAGCGCCGACCCAGCTCGTCCCCCTGCACCACTACCAGCACCGGGCGGCGGCTGCCGCCCCGGGAGCGGTAGCGCTCCGGCAGCTGCAGGATCTGGGTCTGGCTCTTCCGGCGGCTCACGTGCGCAGTCTCCCGTTCACGACTCTTCGTACCCGCCCCCGTCGGGCTTTAGACCGAGGCGCCGCGCGGAAACCCCGCCGCGGAACGCGGACCTGCGCGGGCGGCTGCCGGTGGCCCCAGCGACGCCAGGGCCGCCGGGCTACGCTCCGGGGATGCGGCGCGACATCTTCGACGACGAGCACGACGTCTTCCGCGAGCAGGTGCGGCGCTTCGTGGAGGCCGAGGTCGCCCCCAAGGTGGCCGCGTGGAACGCGGCCGGCATGAGCGATCGCGAGACCTGGCGCAAGGTCGGCGCCGCGGGTCTCCTCGGCGCCGCGGTGCCCGAGGAGTACGGCGGCGCTGGCGGGAGCTTCCTGCACGACGCCATCATCATCGAGGAGCTCGCGCGGGTGCGCGCCCACGCGCTGATGATGTCCCTGCACTCGGACGTCTGCCTGCCCTACCTGCTGCACTACGGCAGCGCGGCGCAGAAGCAGCGCTGGCTGCCCGGGGCCGTGGACGGCAGCCTGCTGCTCGGGATCGCCATGACGGAGCCAGGCGCCGGCTCGGACCTCCAGGGCATCCAGACCCGCGCCATCCGGGACGGCGACCACTACCTGGTGGACGGCGCCAAGACCTTCATCTCCAACGGGCAGATCGGAGACCTCTTCATCGTGGCCGTGAAGACCGATCCCGCGGCGCAGCCCGGACGCCGGGGCATGAGCCTGCTGCTGGTGGAGGCCGACGCGCCCGGCTTCAAGCGCGGCCGCAGACTCGACAAGCTCGGGCTGCGCGGACAGGACACGAGCGAGCTCTTCTTCGAGGACTGCCGGGTTCCCGTCGAGAACCTGCTGGGCGACGAGGGACGGGGCTTCTACATGCTGATGGAGCAGCTCCAGCAGGAGCGGCTCTCGATCGCCGTCTCGTCGATGGCGTCGTGCCGCAGGGCGCTCGAGGACACCGTCGCCTACGTGAAGGAGCGCAAGGCCTTCGGGCAGGCCATCGGCCACTTCCAGAACACCCAGTTCAAGCTGGCGGAGCTCGCCAGCGAGGTGGAGGTGGGCACGGCCTTCGTGGACAAGCTGCTCGCGGCCCACGTGCGGGGCGAAGACGTGGTAACGGGCGCCAGCATGGCCAAGTGGTGGACGACGGACCTGCAGAAGCGACTGACCGGGGAATGCGTCCAGCTCCACGGCGGCTACGGCTTCATGCGCGAGTACCCGATCGCCGAGGACTACGCCGACGCCGCGGTGCAGTCGATCTACGCGGGCACGAACGAGATCATGAAGCTGATCATCGCTCGTCAGCTGGGACTCGACTGAAGCGCTCGGAGAAGCGGGCCAGACCGAACGAGGCCACCAGCACGCCGAGCAGCGACAGCTCCTCGGCGCCGACCCGCCCGGTTCCGATCATGCTCGCCAAGGCCGGGCGCCCAGCGGGCGTCGGGGAGCGGCTCTCGGCGGGCTCCTGCGCTGCCGGCAGCCGGGGAGCGGGCTCCCGCTCCAGCGCGCGGTCGTCGATCACGCCCACGCGGGCGACGTCGACGGCGTAGAGCCAGTCGACGAGCAACACACCCGAGCCCTCCACCAGGCGGGGCTCATCTGAATCGTCCAGGACGGGGATGGAGCCGGCGCCGGCAGTGCCGGCGCCGACCAGGACCGCGAGAGCCAGCACCAGCGCGCGCGGCGGCGGCCAAGCCTGGCGGCGCTGAAACCGTCTCGCGTTGCGGTCCCGCATCCCGTCCCTCCGTCCACCCGAGGCCCTTCCCCGGCGGAAGACGTTTTCGAAGCGGACAGAGAGCAAGCTGCGTGCCAGACGCGGGACGCGAGCGCGCGTGCGGGCAGGCGGACCGCGGAAGCTCCGGGCCAGCCAGGGCTTTCCCGGCCTGCGGCGCCCACGCTGCCCGTCGGCGGCGAGGCGCGGGGAGTGGCGGATTCCCGTCACCTCGGACGCAAAGCGGCAGCGTGCAGACCCCGCACCGCGTCGCTACCGAACGTGAGTGGGCCCGTATTTCCGGACAGTTGCACGTCCCCGGCGCCGCTCGGCTGCGTGCCGCCGCCAAGCCCTATACTGCGAGCCGCTCGTCGCGCGGGGGGTGATGCGAGCGCGATGCTCTTCAACTCCTACATCTTCATCTTCTGCTTCCTGCCGCTGACCTTCCTGGTCTTCCTGGCGCTCGCCCACTACGCGCGGCCGAGGGCCGCGCTCGGCTGGCTGGTGCTCGCCTCGCTCTTCTTCTACGGCTGGTGGAACCCGCGCTACCTGGCGTTGATCGCCCTTTCCATGGCGTTCAACTTCGGCTGCGGCCAGCTGCTCACGTCGCGGCGGCGAAGCCGCGCGGTGCTGACGCTCGGCGTGGCGGTCAACCTGGGCGTCCTCGGCTGGTTCAAGTACGCCAACTGGTTCGTGGAGGGCTGGAACGAGGTCACGTCGTCCTCCGTCTTCCTGGCCCCGATCGCGCTGCCGCTGGCGATCTCGTTCTTCACGTTCCAGCAGATCGCCTACCTGGTGGACACCTGGCGGCACGAGACCGAGGAGCACCAGCCCTTCGACTACGCGCTCTTCGTGACCTTCTTCCCGCAGCTCATCGCAGGGCCCATCGTCCACCACCGCGAGGTGCTGCCCCAGTTCCTGCGCCCCGAGACGTTCCACCCCCACGCCATCCGGATCGCGGCGGGCATCACGTTCTTCGCGATGGGGCTGTGCAAGAAGGTCGTCTTCGCCGACCGCGTGGCGGAGTTCGTGCAGCCGGCATTCGACGCCGTCGCGCGTGGACAGGTGCTCAACACCCTGGAGGCCTGGATGGCGTCCTGGTGCTTCGGCGTCCAGGTCTACTTCGACTTCTCCGGCTACTCCGACATGGCCATCGGCCTGGCCCTGATGTTCGGCATCACCCTGCCCATCAACTTCCACTCGCCGCTGCGGGCCACCAGCATCGTGGAGTTCTGGCGCCGCTGGCACATGACCCTGGGCCGCTTCCTGCGCGAGTACGTCTACATCCCGTTGGGCGGAAACCGGAAGGGCCAGGCCCGGCGCTACCTGAACCTGTGGATCACCATGGTGCTCCTCGGCCTGTGGCACGGGGCGGGCTGGACCTACGTGGCCTTCGGCGCGGTGCACGGGGTGTACCTGGCCGGCAACCACGCCTGGCAATTGCTGCGCCGCCGCTGGGGGCTGCCGGGAGCGGGCACCACGGGGAGTCGGGTGCTGGCCCGCGCGGTGACCATGCTGGCCGTGACCTTCGCCTGGCCGGTCTTCCAGGCCGCGGACCTGGGCGACTCCTGGAGCGTGGTGCGCTCGATGGCGACCTTCGGCGGCTCCGGCTGGAGCACGCGCTTCGCCGAGGATCCCGCCGACGCGGTGCTGTTCGTCGCCTTCGTAACCGCCTGGGTCTGGATCCTGCCCAACACGCACCAGCTCTTCGGGAAGTACCTGCCGCGACTGCCGCAGCACCCGAACGACCCGTTGCCGCAGCGTTGGAGCTGGCTCGCCTGGCGCCCGACGCCGGCCTGGGCCGTGATCACCGCAGGGCTCACCCTGCTGGGTGTGCTGCACCTGACCCGCATCCAGGAGTTCTTCTACTTCCAGTTCTAGGATCGGCGAGCGAATGGACGCACACCGCTACCTGCGCATCTACCTCGTGCTGGCGATCGCCCTGCTGGGCAGCTTGGCGGCCTTCAACGCGGCGGTGGATCCCTACGGCATCTACGCCTGGATCTCGCGGCCCGGCTGGAACGGCTACAAGGCCGAGGCGGTGAAGCGCGAGCGCATGTACAAGGCGTACCGGACCTGCCGCGAGCGCCCGGACGCCGTGGTGATCGGAAGCTCGCGTGCGCTGGCGCTGTCCCCGGAGCACCCGGGCTGGCCGGACGGCCCGCGCCGCATCTACAACCTGGCGCTGCGCGGGGGAAACGTCGCCGAGCACCGCGCCTTCTTCGAGTACGCCCATGGTCTCGAGCCCCAGAAGGTGGTGGTGCTCACCCTGCCCTTCTACAGCTACGAGGCAGACGAACATCGCGTCGACCCGGAGGACCGGCAGCGGATGGCGAGCCTGGCCGGCGGACCCTGCCTCTACGGCCCCGACCTCCCCGCCACCTTGCTGAGCCTGGACGGCCTGAACGCGAGCCGCCGCACCCTGCGCGACCAGGACAAGGCGGCCCGCAAGCCGAGCTTCCTGCCCGACGGCAGATTCTCGGAGAACGAATACCGCGACGACGCCCGGAGCAAGGGCCAGCGGGCGATGTTCCGGCTGATCGAGCGCTACTACCTGACCCGCAACTACGCCCCCCATCCGGGGCCGGGGCCGCGCTACGTGGATCCGCGCACGGGCGAGTCCACCCTGCGCGACCTGCGCGCGATCCTCGACCTGGCGCACCGCGACGGGATCGACCTCCGGCTCGTGATCTCCCCGGTGCATGCACGCCTGATGGAGGCTCTGACGGCAGCTGGCCTGTGGGACGAGTTCGAGGGCTGGCAGCGCGAGCTCGTGGAGCAGGTGCAGGAGGCGGCGCGCGCAGCGGACGCCGAGCCCTTCCCGCTGTGGGACTTCACAGGCTTCGGTCCCGTGCAGACCGAGCCGGTTCCGCCTGCCGGCGAACACGGCGTGCGCCTGGAGAGCTTCTGGGACCCGGCCCACTTCCGCGCGGAGATCGGCGACCGGATGCTCGACCGCGTCTTCGGCATCGCGACCGACCCAGACGGGTTCGGCGCACTGCTCACTCCGGAGAACCTGGAGGCGCAGCTGGCAGCCACGCGCGCCGCGCGCGATCGCTGGCGCGCCGCGCATCCGGAGGACGTGGCCGAGGTGCGCGCGCTCCTCCCCGGGGCGTGACGCCGCTGACGGGGCGGCTCAAAGCTCCAGGCGTTCGCCCACGAGCTCCTCGGAGAGCTGCCAGAGACGCTCCGCAGCCTCGGCGTCGAGGGCGTACGACTTGACGCCGTGCGGCTTCTCGTCGTCGTCGTTCCGCTCTGCGACGCCGCAGTCTTCGAGGTAGAGGCCGCCGTGGCCGTCGAGGTCCGGGGAGGTCGCCGCGTAACACTGGGTGGCGGCTCCCTGCGGGACCTCCTTGAAGACCATCTTGCCGCCGGGGAAACGCGCGCGCATCCGCTCGATGTCTTCCGGAACGAGATGCCGCCCGAGCTCCGTCATGATCGCACCGGGATGGATCGCGAAGGCCCGAACCCCACGATCGCGCAGGCGCCGGTCGAGCCCGACCGAGAAGAGCACATTTGCCGTCTTCGACTGTCCGTAGGCGACCATCTTGTCGTACACGGTCGTTTCGAAGTTCGGATCGTCGAAGTTCAGCGGGGCACGGCGGTGACCGCCCGAGCTCACGTTCACGACTCGCGCGGGGGCGCCCCTCACGAGTGCCGGCGCGAGCAGGCAGGTCAGCAGGAAGTGGCCGAGGTGGTTGGTCCCGAACTGCATCTCGAATCCGTCACGGGTGCGCGAGAACGGACACATCATGACGCCCGCGTTGTTGATGAGCAGGTGCAGGGCGTCGTACTTCGAGAGGAAGCGTTTCACGAAGGAGCGGACGCTCGCGAGCGAGTCGAGCTCGAGCTCATCGACCTCGACGGAGGGATTCCCCGTCGAGGCGCGGATGCCCTCCGCGGCCCTCTCGCCCTTGGTTACGTCGCGCGCCGTCATCACGACGTGGGCGCCGCATGCCGCGAGCGCGCGGGCCGTCTCTTCGCCGAGGCCTCCGGACGCGCCGGTGACCAGCGCCCGCCTCCCGGAGAGATCGACGCCCTCGAGGACGTCGGACGTCGTGGAATCGAAACTGAACCTCGAAGGCGAAACGTCGCTCACGGCCGTTGCTCCCAGGTAGAGAGTTCCATCCTGACCGACGCATCGCCGGCTGGTAAACGCCCCTGTGGGCCGAAGCTCACGCGCCGCTGCCCGGCGCCTCCGGCTGATCGCCTTCCAGGTCCTGCAGCCAGCCGAGGATCCGTCGGCGCAGACCCGGGTGCAGCAGGGGCACGAGCACGGTCGCGACGAGGATGCCCGACGCCACCCAGAAACGCGGTGTGCCGGGCTCGAAGACGTGGGCGCCGAAGAACGAGAGCGCGGCTGCCCGGATCGGCGCGGCCGCGATGACGACGGCCGCGAACACCCCCACACTCATGGACGAGAAGCCTGCGCCCCAGTGGAACGGTGAGAGGGGGCCTGTCGGGTGGGCGGTGGACACGCCCACCGCCAGGGGCCCCGCCTTCCCCAAGCGGCGGTCGAACTGGCGGAAGCGGTCGCCGTAGCGGGCCTCGAGCCAGTCGCGCCCGAAGACCCGCGCGAGTCCGAACTTCATCAAGGCCGACAGGATCACTCCGGCTGCGCCGAGGACGGTGCCCGTGCCGGCCCCGAACGCGACGCCGCCGGCCGTCAGCAGCAGGGCCGACGGCAGCAGCAGGAACTGCCGGAAGGTGACGAGCGCGATGAAGATCACCGGCGCCCACCAGCCGAGGTCGGACACGAAGCTGCGGATGGAGTCGACCGACAGCTCGAGGTCGAGCTGGCCGCGCACGAACGATCCCACCAGGAAGGCCGCGGCCAGCACGAGCGCGAAGACGAGGGGGCCGCGGCGCGCCATGCTCAGATGCCGGTCACGGAGTGGAGCCGCCGCCAGAGGAGCCCGGGCGCGAAGCGCCGGATGCGCCAGGCCGCCGCGGTGCCGCGCCCGGGAAACGCCCAGAGAGCTCCGGAATCGAGGGCCTCCTCGATCGAGTCCAGCACCACGCCGGGCTGGATCGCATCGGTCGAGTGGATCATCTCGCGGGCGCCCTCTTGCGCCATCTGCTCGAGCATCGGCGTCTCCACCACCGGCGGGCAGACGCACACGATGCGCACGCCGCGCCCGCGATTCTCGTGGTAGAGCACCTCGCTGAACGAGTTGACGGCGAACTTGGTGGCGGAGTAGGCACCCATGTACGGCGAGGGCAGCCAGCCCGCCAGCGAGCCGAACTGCACCAGGTCGCCGTTCCCGCGCTCGAGCATGCCGGGCAGGACGGCGTAGGTGACGTTCACGACGCCGCCGTAGTTGATGCGCATGAGACGCTGGACGGTCGCCACATCCTGCTCGGCCAGGAGGCCCGACGGGGCGATGGCGGCCGCGTTCATGACCCGATCCACGGGACCGAGCTCCGACTCCACGCTCTTCACCAGCTGGCGGACCGCAGCGTCGTCCGAGACGTCGCAGGGAAAGGCGCGCACCCCGTCGCGGCCCTCGGCCAGCTCGCGCAGCCCGTCCTCGTTCACGTCGACCGCCGCCACCGACGCGCCGGCGGCGGCCAGGCGCTCGGCCGAGAGCCGACCCATGCCGCTGGCCGCGCCCGTCACCAGAGCCACGCGCCCCGAGAACGCCATCAGCCGTCCTCCCCGAGGCGGCGGAAGCGCGGCGGGCGCTTCTCCAGGAAGGAGCGCACGCCCTCCTTGAAGTCCGGTCGCTCGAAGCTCTCGAGCATCAGCCGGATGGACTCGCGCTCGCCGTGGGCGAGGGTCTCCATCAGGTCCGTGTAGACCTGTCGCTTCATCACGGCCATGGACGCGGGCGAGCAGTTCTCGGCCAGGTCCTCCAGGTAGCCGCGCGCCGTGTCCAGCAGCTCGTCGTGAGGCACCACCCGGTTCACGAGGCCCATCCGCTCCGCTTCGGCGGCATCGATCTTGCGGCCCGACACGATCAGGTCGAGCGCGTGGGCGTGACCGACCAGGCGCGGCAGGATCCAGCCGATCCCCCACTCGGCGATCAGACCGCGACGCGAGAACGCCGTCGTGAAGACCGCGCGATCCGAGGCCAGCCGTACGTCGGCGTAGCAGGCGATGGGCACCGCCATGCCGGCGCAGGGGCCGTTGATGGCGGCGACGACGGGCTTCGGGATCGAGAGCAGGTAGGAGTACGTGCCGCGCAGCGAGGCCGGTGCCTCCGGGTCGCCGGGGTCGGCCTCGAGGGCGGGATCGCGATCCGTGCGCTCCCGGCTGCCCTCACTGATGTCGGACAGGTTGCCCAGGTCCGCACCGGCGCAGAAGCCTCGTCCCGCGCCCGTCACGAGGATCCCGACCACCGACGGATCGGCCTCGGCCCGGGCCATGGCGTGCTTCACCTCGTCGCCCATGCGGTCGGTCCAGGCGTTCAGCCGGTCCGGGCGGTTCAGGGTGATGGTGGCCACCGGGTCCTTGACCTCGTACAGGATCTGCTCGTACACGTCTCCTCCGCTCCCCGACGCCCGGGCGGAGTGTACACTCGCCGGAACCCCGGAGGAACCGTGCCCCATTCCCGTCGCGGCTGCGGCCGCCCGCGCGCGCCGTAGCGTGGCCTCCCACGCTCCGAAGCTGCGGGCGGCCACGCGCCGGCTGTGCCGCGACGTGGCGGGGCTGCGCTTCGCCCGGCCCGTAACCCACGTCTACAACCCCCTGGCCTACGCTCCGCGCGGCTACGCCGCCTACCTCGACGCCTTCGCCGAGGGGCCGAAGCGCGTCGTCTTCCTGGGCATGAACCCGGGCCCCTTCGGCATGGTGCAGACCGGCGTCCCGTTCGGCGACGTGGGGATGGTGCGCGACTGGCTGGGGATCGAGGTGCCGATCGGGCGGCCCGAGCGCGAACACCCGAAGCGGCCCGTGCTGGGCTTCGACTGCCCGCGCGCTGAGGTCAGCGGCCAGCGGCTGTGGGGCGCGGTCGCCGAGCACTGGCGAACCCCGGCGCGCTTCTTCCGCCAGCACCTCGTGGCGAACTACTGCCCCCTGGTCTTCCTCGAAGCCAGCGGCCGCAACCGCACGCCCGACAAGCTGCCTGCCGGCGAGCGCGCGCGCCTGTTCGCTGCCTGCGACCGTCACCTGCTGCGTCTGGTGGAGATCCTGCAACCCGAGCACGTGGTCGGGATCGGCGCCTTCGCGGAGACGCGGGCGCGCGAAGTCCTGGGGGAAACGGGGCCCCGGGTGTCGCGCGTGCTGCACCCGAGCCCGGCCAGCCCGCTGGCGAACCGCGACTGGGCCGGAAGCGTGCGGCGCGAGCTGGCGGAGCTGGGGCTCTGCGCAAAGCGGCAGAAGCGGCGCTGATCCGCGCAGCAGAGCCTAGCCCTGCTGGCACAGGCTCCGGACGACGGCATCGAAGGCCGCGTCCGCCAGGGCGCCGAGCTCGTCGTCCGTGCGGTCCTGGATCGGGTGCGGCACGAAGACCCGCTCCGGCGCGAAGCCGAGCGCCTCGCACTGGGCCTCGGCGGCGTCCACGAACTCGCTCGACGCCACGAACATCGCGGGCACGCCGCGGCGCTCCAGGTCCGTCGTGTCGTGCACACTGCACGACGTGCAGGAGCCTCAATCCGCCAGCGCCTCGATCACCGCGTCGCAACGGGTCGCGATCTCGCGGCGCAGGTCGTCGGGCGCCACGCGGGTGAAGGTGGGCTTGCGATAGCGCTCCACCGCGGCGCCCGACGCCTCGAGCCGCTGCGCCAGCCGGTCGAGGAAGACGTCGCCGCGCGGCTTCGAGATGTCGAGCAGGCCGATGGTCCGACCCTGGAGCCCCGGCAACCGGGGTTGCGCCTCCCGGCGCGCGGGAGCCAGCTCGCCGGTCGGATCCAGCAGGATGCGCGGCTCGCTCACGTCGTCACCTCTCGGGTCACCGGCTCGCTCCCGACGGCACCGCTGGCCGGCCACCCCCCGATGATGGCGGAGAACATGCCGGCGCGCCCTCCGGCGTGCACGACCTGGAGCCCGCCCTCGCGGAACTTGGGCAGATCGGCCTCGGCGAAGCCCGCGGGCATGCCCTCGGCGATCCCACCGGCGCCCCGGACCGCCTCGCGTCCCGGCACCACCAGATGGCTGGCCAGCTCCTGGCGCAGGCGCGCCTTCGACCAGCCGGCCTCCTGGAAGACCCGCGCGTGCTCGGGGCTCACCACCAGGAAGGCATCGGTGAGGATCGGAAGCTTCGGGTGACAGACCGCGCGCAGGCAGGCGGCCAGGCTCGCAGCCAGGGACTCCGGGGTGCGTGACTGCTGGTCGAGCACGCCCTGGACGCCGCCGGCGGCGAACAGCGTCACCGCGGAACGTCCGGCGGCGACTCCGCGCTCCTCGGACAGGGGCTCCCAGGGCGAGCCGGCCTCGTCCTCCGCGAAGCAGAAGCTGTACTTCCCGGGCTGACCGAGGGTCGCGCGGTCCACACCGCCCGGGCGTCCGCCTCCCACGTTGCGCACCACGAGCTGGAGCGCGCGGCCGATGCTGGCGTTGGCCCGGTTGCCCTGGCCGAGTGCGTTCACGCCGGAGTTCATCCCGATCTCGCGCGCGATGGGACCGTTCACCACGACCATCGGGCCCGAGAACCAGGTGGTCGCCAGCAGCCCGTGCAGGCAGAAGGGCTCCTCCAGCGCCGCCTCCGTCGCGGCCAGCACCACGGGCAGGTACTCGGGTCGGCAGCCCGCGAGGACCGCGTTGATCGCGACCTTCTCGACGCTGCACGGCGCCAGATCCGGCGGCATCGCGCCGAGTTCCTCCGCGGGGTCGCGCGTCGTTCCGCGAAGCATGCGCAGGACGCGCTCGGGGGTCGGCGGCACCACCGGCAGCCCGTCGCTCCAGCCGCGGTCGTGGGCGGCCTCCCAGTCCTCTTCGAGAGCGCCCAGCTCGATCCTGCGCGCGCGCAGACGATGGCCTTCGAAACGCGCCGCCAGCGCGTCGGCGACCTCCGGCTCGACGCTCTTCGAGCCGCAGCCCGGACGCCAGTCGGGCAGGCCCGCGCCCAGACCCTCGAGCCCGGTGAGGGCCTCCCAGTCGCCGCGCACCCAGCCGATGGCGCGGCCGGTCTCACGGCCGCCCTCCAGGCGCAGCAAGCTCGGCACCGTCTCGATCCCGAATCGGTACGACGCCTCGAGGTCGGCGTCGTGGACGCGCTGCGCGACCTCCTCGGGGAAGTCCGGATCGTCCTGGCTGTAGACCACGAGCGGCAGGCCCTTGCCCGCCAGCTCCGCGAGGACCGGCGCCACCACCACGCAGGTCGGGCAGTCGCGCTTTACCACCGCGACGAAGCCCTCGCGCGGGAGCGCCACGGCGGACCTCAGCTCGCTCGCAGCCAGCGCAGGCAGCCGGCCCGCTCGAGGATCGGGTCCAGGGCCGAGCGGTCGGACACGGCGGCGTAGCGCTCGCGCAGGGCCGCGAGCGACTTGGCGTGGTACTTCTGCGGCTTCTGGGTCCAGCTGCCCGACGCCAGCTCGACCGTGAACTCATCCTCGCCGGCCGCGATGGCCCGGGCGTTGGCGTCGGACCAGGGCAGGAAGAGCGCCCCGACCTGGTCGGCGAGGAAGGGCGCGAGCGTCGGCTCCAGGGTCTCCCAGCGCTCGAAATCGCCCTCGGCCTTGGGCTCCAGCATGCGGTCGATCCAGGCGCACACGGCGGGCGTGCGGTCGCGCAGGATCCTTCCCGGGGTGGGATCGGTCCAGGCGTTGTAGAGCTGGCCCCAGAGCCCGAAGTCGGCGAAGGCGGGCCGCGCACCGAAGAGGTAGACGCGCCCGGCCAGGTGCGCCTCGAGCTGCGCCACCCCGTCGCGGAACGACTGTTCGATCTGGGGCGCGGTCTGCTCGCTCGAGCCGACGAACCCGGTGCGATTCACCATCCGGTTCTTGACCATCCCCGCGATGCCGGCCCGCTGCCCGTCGTCGGCGTCGGGCGGCGCCATCAGCTCCGCGATGCGGGAAGCGGTCGCGTCCTGGTCCACCTCGCGCGCCCAGCGGTAGTGGAACATCCACTTGTTACCCCACTCATCCCCGAACTCCTCGAGCAGGGCGGAGAGGAACGCGAGGGCCGGATCCCCCGGATGGATCGAGGGCTCGGGGAAGCGAGCCTCGACGGTCTCGATGATCGGCGTCGAGTCCTGGAGGCCCTCGTCCTCGGGGGTGGCCACCGCCGGAATCAGGGGCAGCTTGGCGTACTTCTGGTACTCGGCCTGGGTCGAGACGTCGCGCACGATCCACTCGTGGGGCACGCCCTTGTAGCGGAAGTAGGAGCGGACCTTGACCGAGTACGGCGAGACCTCGGCGCCGAAAATGCGATAGGGGTCGGGCATGGGAGGACCTCCGGCGGTAGGATGGCAGCCTACCCCAGGCACCGCCACGCGCGCCGCCCGCTCGCTGCAGCCGGAGAGCCCATGATCACCCTCTACACCGCCCCCACGCCCAACGGTTGGAAGGCCTCCTGCACCCTCGAGGAGCTCCAACTCCCCTACGAGGTGCATGCCGTCGACCTGGGCGCGAACGAGCAGAAGGAGCCCTGGTTCCTCGCGATCAACCCGAACGGACGCATCCCCGCGATCGTCGACGGCGACGAGGGGGACCTGCCGATCTTCGAGTCCGGCGCGATCATGGTCCACCTGGCGGAGAAGACCGGCCGCCTGCTGCCGAGCGATCGCGCCGGCCGCGCGCGCGTGCTCTCGTGGCTGATGTTCCAGATGGGCGGCGTCGGGCCGATGATGGGCCAGGCCAACGTCTTCTACCGCTACTTCCCCGAGAAGATCCCGGCCGCCATCGAGCGCTACCAGAACGAGTCGCGGCGCCTGTTCGAGGTGCTGGACGCCGGGCTCGCCGACGCCGAGTGGCTGGCCGGAGACTTCTCGCTGGCGGACATCGCCAACTGGTGCTGGGTGCGCACCTACAAGTGGTCCGGCGTGCCCGTGGAAGGGCTCGAGCACCTGCAGCGTTGGCTCGGCCAGATGAACGGGCGGCCCGCCTGCCGCAAGGGCGCCGAGGTGCCGTTCAAGGTGCCGGCGCTGACCGACGACGCCGAGGGCAGCGAGGCCTTCGTGAAGAACGCCCAGGAGATGCTCCAGCGCTGAGGGCGGCCTTCACGCAAGGTCGCCACCGTGACGGTCGCCCCGGCCAGGGCTATCCTCCTGCTTTCCCCACGCGAATCCAGGAGACGCGGCATGGACCTCGACGACGCGACCCGCCAGCGGATCGCCTCGCTGATCGAAGCCAACTCGGTCTTGCTCTTCATGAAGGGCGACCGCACGGCGCCCCAGTGCGGGTTCTCGGCCCAGGTGATCCAGATCCTCGACAGCCTGATCCCGGACTACGCCACCTGCGACGTGCTGGCGGACCCGGACATCCGCAACGGCATCAAGGCCTTCTCCAGCTGGCCGACCATCCCCCAGCTCTACGTCAAGGGCGAGTTCATCGGCGGCTGCGACATCGTGAGCGAGCTCTACGGCTCGGGTGAGCTGGCCGGCAAGCTGGGCGTCGAGGCGCCCGCCACGATCACACCCGACGTGACGCTCAGCGACGCCGCCGCCGCGGCCCTGCGCCAGATCGCGGAGCAACGGCCCGGCCAGGCGCTGCACCTCTCGATCGACGCGCGCTTCGGCCACAGCCTGTACATGGGCCCGCCGGGGCCGGGCGTCTCGGTCGAGGCCGCAGGCATCACGATCCACATGGATCCGGGGACCGCCTCCCGCGCCGACGGCCTGAAGATCGACTGCGTGGACACCGACGAAGGCCCGGGCTTCCACATCGACAACCCGAATGCCCCGGCGCCCGTCAACCAGCTCACGGTGAACGAGCTGAAGGCGAAGCTCGACGCGGGCGATTCCTTCGTGCTCCTGGACGCGCGCACCCTCGAGGAGCGCGAGCAGGCGAAGATCGAGGGCGCGCGGCTGCTGGATCCGGCGACGGCGCACGAGATCGAGGGGCTGCCGAAGGACACCACCCTGGTGATCCACTGCCACCACGGCGGCCGCAGCCAGGCCGCCGCCGAGCACTTCGCGGCGCTCGGCTTCCGCGACGTCCACAACGTGGTGGGTGGGATCGACGCCTGGAGTCAGGAGATCGACCCGAGCGTTCCGCGGTACTGAACGGTGGCGCTGAAGATCATCGGCCAGCCCGACGCCGACGACGTGGCGCGCCAGCTGCGCGAGCGGATCGAGGCGGCCGTCGAGGGCGCCGAGGTCCAGGTCCTGCCCCAGAGCGCCGGGCACTTCGTCGTGCGCGTGGTGTCGGCGGTCTTCGCGGACAAGAGTCTGGTGCAACGCCAACAGCTGGTCTACGCGGCGATCACCCCGCTCATGTCCGGCGACGCGCCTCCCGTGCACGCCATCGACCGGATGGAGACGGCGACCCCTTCCTGACCGAAAGGATCCCCCCATGTCCAAGCGTTTCGTCGGTCGCTCCGTCGTCGTGACGGGCGCATCCCAACCGGGCGGCATCGGCGCAGCGGCGGCACGCGCCTTCGCGGTCGAGGGCGCTCAGGTGGCGTTGGCGGCGCGCAGCGCCGACGGCCTGGCGGCCGTCGCCAAGGAGATCAGCGAGGCCGGAGGCAGCGCTCGCGTGTTTCCCACCGACGTGCGCGACCCCGCGGCCTGCGAAGCGCTGCTGGCGGGCGCGGTCGAGGCCTTCGGCGCCGTGGACATCCTGGTGAACAACGCCGGCTTCAACGCGCGCGGTCCGGTAGAAGAGGCCGACCCGGCGGCCCTCGCCAACATCATCGAGGTCAACCTGATCGGCCCGATCCTGCTGACCCGCATGGCCCTGCCCTACCTGCGGCGCGCCGGGGGCGGGTCGATCGTGCAGGTAGCCTCCATCGCCGGGCAGATCCCACTGGACGGCGAGGCGGTCTACTCGGCCTCCAAGCACGGCCTGCGCGCCTTCAGCTTCGCCCTGCGCGAGGAGCTGCACGGCAGCCCGATCCGCGTCTCCGTGGTGTCGCCGGGCCCGGTCGAGACCGGCTTCATCTTCGACGACGACCTGGACAGCGTGCCCGACATGGTCTTCTCCCAGCCCATGTCGAGCCCCGAGGACATCGCCGCCGGCGTGCTGGACTGCGCCGAAGACGGCCGCCGCGAGCGCAGCATTCCGGTGGTGACGAGCGTGCTGGCCCAGCTGGCCGCCAACTTCCCGACCGCGCGCCGGCTGATGGTGCCCGTGCTCGAGCGTCAGGGCCGCCGCGCCAAGGAAGGCTTCCGCAAGAAGTACGGCTCCTAAGAAACGGGGACGGTCCCAAGAAACTGCGGCAGTTTCTTGGGACCGTCCCCGTTTCTTAGGAGCGCAGCGCGGGATCGAGGGAGGCGTCGGCGATGGCGAGGGCGCGGCGGGCGAGGTGCGGGGCCTGGTCCGTGTAGTTCTCGAATCCCTCGCCGACGGTCTTGCCCTTCAGGTAGCGGGCGTAGATGCCCTCGGAGATCACGGCCAGCTTGTAGAGGGCGAGCACCGTGTAGAAGTCCACGGCCGCCACGTCCCGGCCGCTTCGCTTGGCGTACGTCTCCACCAGCTCCGCGCGCGACAGGAAGCCGCGCTGCGCCGTCACGTTCATGAAGCCGGTACGCATCTCGGGCGGGTCGGACTCCTGGGCCCAGTAGATCAGGCTGTAGCCGAGGTCGGCCAGCGGATCGCCGAGGGTCGACATCTCCCAGTCGAAGATCGCCCGCACCCGGCCGGTGTCGTCCGGCGCGAGCGCGATGTTGCCCAGGCGATAGTCGCCGTGCACGATCGTGGCGGCGCCGCTCTCGGGCAGCGCCTGGCCCAGGCGCCGGATCAGCTCGTCGACCTCCGCCAGCTCGCGGGTCTTGGAACGCTCCCACTGCTGCGACCAGCGCCGCACCTGGCGCTCCAGGTAGCCCTCGGGACGACCGAAGCCCTCGAGCCCGACGGCACGCCAGTCCACGGCGTGCAGCCGCACGAGGGTGTCGACCAGGACGAGGCTGATCCGCCGGCGCGACGCGGAGTCCTCGGCGAAGCCCTCGGGCAGTGCCTCGTGCAGCACCACACCGGGACAGTGGCTCATCACGTAGAAGGGCGCCCCGTTCACCTCCGTGTCCTCGCACAGCGCGAACGGACGCGGCGCCGGCACGTCCGTGTCGGCCAGGGCCGCCAGCACCCGGTGCTCGCGGCTCATGTCGTGGGCGGTGGGGAGCACGTGGCCCAGGGGCGGACGCCGCAACACCCACTCCCGCCCGCCGCCCCGCACGAGGTAGGTCAGGTTCGAGCGTCCGCCGCTGATCAGCTCGAAGGAGAGCGGCACGTCGCCGCCCGGGACGTGCCCCGCGAAGAAGCGGCCGACGGGACCGGGATCGATGCCGGGGGGAGTCTCGCTCACGCGTCCATGCTACTCGCGCGGCGTGGTGGGCCGCACGTCGAGCTCGCGCAGCTCCGCCCCGGGAGGCCGGGTCAGGACGTGGACGACGCTCTCGGCCACCGTCCCGGAGTCGAGAAGCTCTCCCGCACGCAGGTGTCCCTCCGCCTGCCAGACCTCCAGGGCCGCCGCCGCCGCGCCCGGGTCCCAGTCCCGCGCGAAGCCGGTCAGGGTGGGCCCGGGGCGCAGCAGGCAGACCCGGATCCCGTCGGGCGCGAGCTCCGCGCGCACGGCCCGGGCGAAGACCTCGAGCCCGCCCTTCGTGGCGGAGTACACCGCCAGCAGCGGGAAGGGCGCCACGCCCGCATCCGACGAGACGTAGACGAGATCGCCGCCTCCCGCCGCGCGCAGCGACGGGATCGCCTGGCGCGTGCAGTAGACGGCGCCCAGCAGGTTGGTCGCCACCTGCTGCGCCAGGGCGGCGTCGTCCGCATCCTCCACGCGCGCCGGCACCGCCACCGCCGCGTTGCAGACCAGGGCGTCGAGGCGTCCCCAGGTCTCGTCCACCCGGCGGAAGGCGGCGCGCACGGAGTCCGGGTCGGACACGTCGGCCGCCACCGCCAGCGCGTCGGGCCCGATGGCGTCCGCGGCCTCCTTCAGCTCGGGCGCACCGCGGGCGACGAGCGCGACGCGGGCGCCGGCGCCGGCCAGCGCCTCTGCAGTGGCGCGCCCGATGCCCCGCGACGCGCCGGTCACGACGGCCACGCGGCCGTCGAGGGGCTTCATCTCGAAGAGGCCGCCCCGCCGGTGAGCGTCTCGTGGATCTTCGCCAGCCCGTCGGCCATGGGCGCCTGGGCGGTGTCCGGAATCAGGAAGACCGAGATCATCACCCGGCAGGTCCAGTCCACGAGCTGCTCGAGCGACACGATCCCGCGCCGCGCGAACTCGGTCTCCTGGATCACGGGGCCGAGCAGCTGGGCCACGACGATCTTGATGGCGTCGTAGTTCTCGCGGATCGCCCGCAGCACGTAGTCGGGATCGCTCTCCACCAGCCGCTCCAGCAGCGGGTGCTCGCGGGCGAAGCGCGCCGGGTACTCGAAGGCCACGCGGATGCGGTCCGCCGTGGGCGCCTTCTCCAGGGTGTCCCGCCACTCGCCCATGAAGCGGCGGGCCTCGCGCTGGGCCATCTCGGCCAGCAGCGCCTCGCGATCCGGGAAGTGGCGGTAGACCGTGCCGCGGGCCACCCCGGCGTGCTCGGCCACGTCGCGCATGGCCAGCCCGCCCAGACCGTGGCGGGCCACGGCGCGCATGGCGCCGTCCAGGATGCGGGCGTGGGTCTCGTCGGGGCTCGACATCAGGGGGCTCCAGATGAGACGGCGAGTCTAGGCGGACTGAGACATAATAGCAATATCTGTCTCATCCAGATCGCTATTCATCCGGGTATTGAGATACCTTGATATTTGACTTACCCTGCCGCTCCGGCCGGCCGATCGGCTCCGGCAGGAGAAGCCATGCCCGCCCACCCTTCCCGCGCCCAGATCGAAGAGCTCTCCAGCCAGCGCATCCTGGTCCTGGACGGCGCCATGGGGACCCTGATCCAGCGGCGAGGCCTGGAGGAGGCCGACTTCCGCGGCCAGCGCTTCCGCGACCACGGCCGGGAGCTCAAGGGCGACAACGAGATCCTGTGCCTGTCCCAGCCCGGGGTGATCGCCGAGATCCACCACGAGTACCTCGATGCCGGCGCCGACGTGCTGAGCACCAACACCTTCAGCGCCAACCGCGTGTCCCAGGCCGACTACGGGCTCGAGGACGTGTGCCTCGAGCTGAACCGGGAGGCGGCGCGCCTGGCCCGCGAGGCCTGCGACGTCTGGACCGCGAAGACGCCGGAGCGTCCGCGCTTCGTGGCGGGCGCCATCGGGCCCACCAACAAGTCGCTCTCCAGCTCCAACGACGTGAACGACCCGTCCAAGCGGGAGATCGGCTTCGACGAGCTGTACGAGGCCTACGCCGAAGCGACCCGCGGTCTGGTGGCCGGCGGCGCCGACCTGCTGCTGATCGAGACCATCTTCGACGTCCTGAACGCCAAGGCCGCGATCCTGGCGGCGCTCGACGTCTTCCAGGAAACCGGGACCGAGCTGCCGCTGATGATCTCGGTCACGTTCACCCAGCTCGGGAACGCGCGCACGCTCTTCGGAATGACGATCGACGCCTTCTGGGCGACCGTGGCCCACGCACGACCCTTCAGCGTGGGCATCAACTGCTCCCTCGGCGCGCGCGAGATCCGGCCCTATCTCTCGGAGCTCGAGGCCGTCGCCCGGGCGCGGATCCACTGCTACCCGAACGCCGGCCTGCCGAACGCCTTCGGCGAGTTCGACGAGGGGCCCGAGGTCACGTCGGGGCTGCTGCGCGAGTTCGCCGAGAGCGGCCTCGCCAACCTGGTGGGCGGCTGCTGCGGCACCACGCCGGATCACATCCGCGCCATCGCAGCCAGCGTCGAGGGCGTGGCCCCGCGCCCGCTCCCGGAGCCCGGCACTCGGCTGACGCAGTTCGCCGGCTGGGAGACCTACACGATCCGCCCCGAAAGCAACTTCAGCATGATCGGGGAGCGCACCAACGTCACCGGCTCGCGCCGCTTCGCGCGCCTGATCAAGCAGGGCGACTACGCCACGGCGGTGGAGGTGGCGCTGGAGCAGGTGCGCAGCGGCGCCAACCTGATCGACGTGAACATGGACGAGGCCATGCTCGACTCCGAGCAGGCCATCACCACCTTCCTGAACCTGATCGCCACCGAGCCGGAGATCGCCCGGGTGCCGGTGCTGGTGGACAGCTCCAAGTGGTCGGTCATCGAGGCCGGCCTGAAGTGCGTCCAGGGCAAGCCCGTGGTCAACTCGATCAGCCTGAAGGAGGGCGAAGCGGATTTTCTCGAGAAGGCGCGTCGGGTACACGCCTTCGGCGCCGGCGTGGTGGTGATGGCGTTCGACGAACGCGGCCAGGCGGAGACCGTGGAACGCAAGGTCGAGATCTGCGAGCGCGCCTACTGGCTGCTGCTGGACGAAGCGGGCTTCGATCCCTCGGACATCGTCTTCGATCCCAACATCCTGGCGGTGGCCACGGGGATCGAGGAGCACAACGACTTCGCGATGAACTTCATCGATGCCATCCCTCGAATCAAGGAGCACTGTCCCGGCGCCAAGATCAGCGGCGGCGTCTCGAACCTGTCGTTCTCGTTCCGCGGCAACGACGCGGTGCGCGAGGCGATGCACGCGGCCTTCCTCTACCACGCGACCCGCGCGGGCCTCGACATGGGGATCGTGAACGCCGGGCAGCTGGGGCTGTACGAGGACATCCCCAAGGACCTGCTCGAGTGCGTGGAGGACGTGCTCTTCAACCGCCGCTCCGACGCCACCGAGCGCCTGGTGGAGTTCGCCGACACGGTGAAGGGAGGCGGGCGCACCCGGGAAGTGGACCTCTCCTGGCGCGAGGCCTCCGTGGAGGAGCGGCTGGGCCACGCCCTGGTCCACGGGGTCGTGGACTTCATCGAAGAGGACACCGAGGAGGCGCGCCAGGCCTACGAGCGTCCGCTCGACGTGATCGAGGGGCCGCTGATGGACGGCATGAAGGTGGTGGGCGACCTCTTCGGCGCGGGCAAGATGTTCCTGCCCCAGGTGGTGAAGAGCGCCCGCGCCATGAAGAAGGCGGTGGCCTGGCTCGAGCCCTACATGGAGGACGACAAGGCCGCAGGGGCCGGGCAGGGGCGGATCGTCATGGCCACGGTGAAGGGCGACGTCCACGACATCGGCAAGAACATCGTGGGCGTGGTGCTGGCCTGCAACAACTACGACGTCATCGACCTCGGCGTGATGGTCCCTTGCGACCAGATCCTGGACACCGCACTGGAGCGCGGCTGCAGCGCCATCGGCCTTTCGGGCCTGATCACGCCGTCGCTGGACGAGATGGTACACGTGGCCCGCGAGATGGAGCGGCGCGGGATCGAGCTGCCGCTCCTGATCGGCGGCGCCACCACCAGCCGCCAGCACACGGCCGTGAAGATCGCGCCGCAGTACGACCAGCCGACCGTGCACGTGCTCGACGCGTCGCGCGTCGTGGGTGTGATGTCGAACCTGCTGGACCCGAAGCGCCGCGAGGTCTTCCAGAGCGAGAATGCGGGCAATCAGGAGCGCCTGCGCAAGCTGCACGAGGCGAAGCTCGAGCGGCCCCTGATCCCGTACGCGGAGGCGTGGGAGCAGCGCACGCCAGTGACGTTCCGACCCGAGGAGGTGCCCGCGCCGCCGTTCCTGGGACGGCGCGTGCTGTCGGAGCTCCCGCTCGAGCGGCTCGTACCCTACATCGACTGGACGTTCTTCTTCTCCGCCTGGGAGCTGCGGGGCCGCCATCCGGCGATCCTCGACGACCCCAAGCTCGGCGAGGCCGCCCGCGAGCTCTTCGACCACGGCCGCGCGCTGCTCGACGAGATCGTGCACGACGTCGCCCTGCGCGCCCGCGGTGTCTACGGCTTCTGGCCCGCCGCCTCCGACGGCGACGACATCGTGCTCTTCGACGACGAGGCCCGGGGACGGGAGCTGGTGCGCTTCCCCATGCTGCGCCAGCAGACCGACACCGGCGGCACGGGGACGCGCTGCCTGGCGGACTTCGTGGCACCGCTCGAAAGCGGGGTGCCCGACCACGTGGGGGCGTTCGCCGTCACTGCCGGCATCGGCGCCCAGGAGCTGGCCGCCCGCTACGAGGCCGAGCACGACGACTACCACGCGATCATGGTGAAGGCGCTGGCCGATCGCCTGGCCGAAGCATTCGCCGAGTACCTGCATGAGCAGGTACGCCGATCGTGGTACGCGCACGACGAGCACCTGGACAACGAGGCCCGGATCGCCGAGCGCTACCGCGGCATCCGCCCGGCCTTCGGCTACCCGGCCTGCCCCGATCACACGCTCAAGCGCAGCCTGTTCGAGCTGCTCGCGGCTCCGGAGGTCGGAATCGACCTGACCGAGAGCTGCGCCATGACGCCCGCCGCCAGCGTGAGCGGGATCTACCTGGCGCACCCGGACTCGCGTTACTTCGCCGTGGGCCGCCTCGGCGCCGACCAGGTGCGCGACTACGCGCGCCGCAGCGGGAGGCCGCTGGCCGAGGTGGAGCGCTGGCTGGCGCCCAACCTGGGCTACGATCCGGAGGCCTAGGAGGCCCCCCGTGATCGACCTCTACTACTGGCCCACTCCCAACGGCTGGAAGATCTCCATCGCCCTCGAGGAGATGGCGCTTCCCTACGAGACGAAGTTCGTGAACATCGGGCGCGGCGAGCAGTTCGAGCCCGAGTTCCTCGCCATCAGCCCCAACAACCGCATGCCGGCGATCGTCGATCACGAGCCGCCGGGCGGAGGGGAGCCGATCGCAGTCTTCGAGTCCGGCGCCATCCTGATCTACCTGGCCGAGAAGACGGGCCGCTTCCTGCCGGGCCTGGACGACCCGCGCGGCCGCAAGGAAGTGCTCGAGTGGCTGATGTGGCAGATGGGCGGGCTGGGTCCGATGCTCGGCCAGAACCACCACTTCCGCATCTACGCGCCCGAGAAGATCCAGTACGGCATCGACCGCTACACTCACGAGGCGAGCCGTCTCTACGGCGTCCTCGACGGGCAGCTCGCGGACCGCGAGTGGATCTGCGGCGAGTACTCCATCGCCGACATGGCCTGCTGGGGCTGGGTGGTGCCCCACGAGCGCCAGGGCATCAGCCTCGACGACCACAAGCACGTCCGCCGCTGGTACGACGCCATGAAGGAGCGGCCCGGCGTCCAGCGCGGCTTCTCGCTCGGCCTCGAGATCCGCAAGCAGATGTCCCAGAGCCAGAGCGGGGGCATGGACGAGGAGGCCAAGCGGGTGCTCTTCGGCCAGACCGCCCAGAGCGTGCGCGGCTCCGCCGACGACCGGCGGTGAGCCACCGCGCCGTCATCTTCGACCTGGGCGGCGTGGTGCTGGGCTCGCCCCTGCACGCCATCGCCGACTACGAGCGGGAGCACGAAGTCGCCGCCGGCTCCGTCAACCGGCTGATCGTCGCCAACGGGCCGGGCGGCGCCTGGGCGCGCCTGGAACGCGGCGAGCTGGAGCTCGAGCCCTTCTTCGCCCTGCTCGACGCGGAGTTCGCGGAGGCGGAGCTCCCGCTCTCCGCGCGGATCCTGATGGAGCGCGTGGGTGGAGCGGCGCAACCCCGCCCGGCCATGCTCGCGGCCGTGGCCGCGATCCGTAGTCGCGGCCTGCGCGCCGCCGCCCTCACCAACAACTGGCGCGGCGAAGGTGACGGCACCCGCGTGCTCGAGCCGCTCTTCGACCTCTTCGTGGAGTCGAGCGTCCTCGGGCTGCGCAAGCCCGACCCGCGCATCTACGAGCACGTCCTGCGCGAGCTCGAGCTCGAGCCGCCCCGCGCCGTCTTCCTGGACGACATCGGACGCAACCTGAAGCCGGCCCGGGAGCTGGGCATGCACACCATCAAGGTGGACGACCCGGAAACGGCCCTGAGCGAGCTGGCCGACCTGCTCGGCTTCCCGTTGGAGTAGGCGTGTCGGACGCCCCGCCCCGCCGCCTGGGCGTGATCGAAGCCTTCACGACCGTGGTGAACGCGTGCCCGAATGGCGCCGTGCGCCAGGTGGCCGAGCGTGCGCTCGAGACGGTGAAGCGCGACGGCGCCGACGCCCTGCCGGTACAGGCCTACACCGTGCTGACCGCGGTGCGCGGCTGGCAGGGCGACAAGGCGACCCAGGTGAAGGACGCCCTGGACGCTTTCCTGGCCGAGAGCGACGGGACCTGACCCGGGCTCGTCTCGGGCCGCCAGCTCGCTCACGCTGCCAGCTCGCTACGCTGCCAGCTCGCTACGCTGCCAGCTCGCTACGCCGCCAGCTCGCTACGCCGCCAGCTCGGATTCGACCACCGGCTCGGGCGCATCCTCGGCCACGGTCTTGGCGATGCGCTTGGCGAAGTAGTAGATGCGCTTCAGCAGCTCGAGCAGCTCGCTCTCGAGCCGGTACTTGAGCAGCTGACGCGCATCTCCGCCGAGCAGGTGCGCCGCGAGCTGGCGCTCCATGTCGCGCGCGGCGCGGTACACCTCGGGCTTGAGGGCGATCACGCGTTCGGCGAGCGCCGGATCCCGCCGGACGAAGGCCAGGACCGCCCAGGCCACGGCCTCCTCGAGCCGGCCGGTGAGCTCCCCGAACGCGTCGCGGGTCTGCGCGCTCGCGTGCAGGGCCCGCTCCTCCATCTGCGTGGAGATGGCGCGGGCGTTGACGCTGATCGTGTCCCCGATGTTGTGCAGGTGGTTCGCCACCTCGAGGATCCCTTCGATGTCGCGCGTATCCTCTTCGCCGGCGCGCCCCTCCAGCAGGCGCCGGGCGTAGTCGGCAATCGCCGCGTAGAGGGCGTGAACGTCCGCCGCACCCTGGGTCAGCCCCAGCCCTCGCAGGTGACCTGCCCGCGCTTCCCGGGTGGTCCGCAGCAGCCCCCGGACCAGCTCGCCGAGGTGGCCGATCTCCATGCGCAGGCGATCGATCGCCAGGGCGGGCGTGCCCAGGTACACGTCCTCGAGATAGAGCGGCCTGCCGCGCTCGGCCACGGCCGGCCGATCCGGCACCACCCACCGCACGAGAGACGCGATCGGACGCGTGAAGCCGATCATGAGCAGCGAGTTGGCCAGGTTGAAGGTCGTGTGGGCGTTGGCCACCTGGCGCGGCACCTCCGCCGCGAGCCGCTCGGATCCCGACAGCAACGGCGCGGAGGGGGAGATCCAGCGCACGAACTCGGCCAGCTCCGGGATGAAGGGGACCCACACCAGAACGCCCACGACGTTGAAGAAGACGTGCACCCCCGCCGCCTGGACCGCGGGCCGGGGCTTCCCGAGCGCCGCGAGCAGCGCCGTCACGCAGGTTCCGATGTTGGCGCCGAGGGCGAGGGCGATGCCGGCGTCGAGGCTGATGAAGCCCTGGCTGGCGAGCACGATCACGATGCCGGTCGTCGCCGACGAGCTCTGCACCAGCGCGGTGAACGCTGCCCCCGCGACGATTCCGAAGACCGCGCGGTCCATGCTGCGCATCGCGTCGACGAAGGGCGCGTAGGTCCGGAGCGGGGACGTCGCGTCGCTCATCAGACCCATGCCGAAGAACACGAGCCCGAGGCCCATCACCATGGCGCCGATCTGGCGAACCCGCTCGCTTCGCCCCAGGAAGTTCGCGCCGAAGCCAAGCGCGATGAGGAGCAGTGCGTAGTGGGTGACCTTGAAGGCGATCACCTGCGCGGTGATGGTGGTGCCGATGTTCGCGCCGAGGATGACGCCGACCGACTGGGAGAGGCTCATCAGCCCCGCCGAGATGAATCCGACCACGAGGACGGTCGTCACCGACGAGGACTGGATCACCGCGGTGACGAACGCCCCGGTGAAGAGCGCGAGGAAGCGATTCCGAGTGAGCCCGGCCAGCAGCGAGCGCATGCCGCCACCGGCTGCTGCCTTGAGCCCCCCGGTCATCTGCTCCATGCCGAAGAGGAAGAGCGCGAGCCCGCCGACCAGGCCCATCGCGAGCGGGCCGAGGGCGATCTGGGACACGGCGGGGTCGGGAGTCACGCTAGCCGCCGCTCAGCGCCTGGCAGATGTGAACCTCGTCGGTCGCTGCGAGCGGCAGGTCGAGGCACTTCGCCTGCTCGCGGTTCACGAAGCACTTGACGTGGGGGCGGAGCCGGTCCTGCTCGTCGACGATGCGGAAGCGGATGCCCCGGTACTGGCGGTCGAGATCCTCGATCAGCTCGGCCAGGGTGCTGCCTTCCGCCTCGACCTTCTGCTGGCGCTTCGTGTAGGAGAAGAGCGGCTGGGGGATCCAGACCGTCACCGCCTCACCCGAGCTCCGCGGCCTCGACGGCGAGCACGAAGGGCAGGTGGCTTGCGACGCAGCTCCAGGCTTCGCCCTCGTCGATGCTCGCCCACACCTCGCCGCAGGTGACACCCAGGTAGACCCCGAGCGGGTCGTGGGCGTCGGTGCTCATGGCCTGCCGCAGCACCGTGTACCAGGCCTGGTCCGAGGGCAGTCCCCGGATGGGGCCGTCGGGGGTTCCGTCCCCCTCCTCGAGCACGGTCCAGTCGGGGTAGCGCGGGTGGTCGTGGAGGCCCGAGACGGGCGCCCAGGTGTCGCCGCCGTCTTCGCTGCGGAAGAGGCCCTCGGGCGAGGTGCCCGCGTACCAGACGCCGGGCTGGCTCGCGTGGCCAGGCTGGAGACAGAAGACGTGGTGCACCGCGCGACCGCCTTCCTGCTTGGGGAAGGCCGGGGGCTGCGACGCCTCCTGCCAGCTCTTGCCCCGGTCGCTCGAGCGGAAGATCGTCGGGCCCAGGTGGCCCGTGCGCGCCGCGACGAGCAGGGTGTGCCGGTCCCGCGGGTCGAGCAGCGTGTGGTTCACGATGTGGCCGAGGAAGTCCGGCCCCTCGACGCTCCAGCTTCGGCGATCGGCATCGCCGCGCAGGCACCAGAACCCCTTCTTCGTGGACACGAAGAGAGCGACCTCCCCGGTCTCGATCTCCATCGCGCTCCTTCCGCCTCCGACAGGATACACGGATCCGCAGCGAGGGTCGTGCTAGTCGGCGCCTCGCAGCCGGCTCGCACAGCGGCGGCGCAGCCACCCAAGCGCGGGCAGCAGCAGGGCGAGCTTGGCCCCGAGCCCGCAGCGGCCTCCGCCCGTGGCGACGACGTAGATCGTCGCGCTCGGGACGTACTGGCTGCCGTTTCCATCCAGCTGCAGGGCCAGCGGGGTGGACCCCGTGTGCTGGAAGCCCGCCAGGGGCACCGCGGCGGTGTAGCTACCGTCGCACAGGTCGCTGAGGGGACCACTGATGGCCCAGTTGTCCAGGCCGAGTGTGTAGCTGGCGACCGTGGCACCGGCCCCGACCGGACCGCTTCAGACCAGGATGTGCAGCGTCTGGGCGGTGCTGTAGCTCCCGGCCGCGCCCGCGAAGTCGGGATCCCGCGCCAGCTTCCAGCTCTCCGGAAATGGCGTGAAGAGATCGAGCGGCTCGGCGTCGCTGCCGTCGAGCACGCCGTCGTGGTCCGTGTCGGGATGTGCGGGGCCGGTGCCGGCGAGGGTCTCGCAGTAACCCGCGAGCCCGTCCAGATCCAGGTCCGATGAGGTCGTCGCCTGTCCTGTGCCGCCGAACGCACCCTCGCCCCGGCACCGCGCCGCGCGTCAGGTCTTTGCTTTATCGCACACGTCCGCGAGCCCGTTCAATCCCCTTCCCGACCCTGCCCCCGGGGTTTCTAGAGACTTTCTCCCGGGCGCCTCGACCGGACCTCGGAAATCCCGCTCGTGTATCGTGCCCGAAGGAGGATCTCCATGCGCCTGAACGAACCGCGGCTCGCCCCCCTGAGCGACGCCGAGCTGCCGCCGGAGGTGAGAGAGACCTTCGGGGGCGGCCCGATCCTGAACATCTTTCGCACCCTGGCCCACCACCCCAAGCTGATGAAGCGCTGGCTCGTGTTCGGCAACCACGTGCTCGCCAAATCGAGCCTGCCGCCGCGTGAACGCGAGCTCGTGATCCTGCGGATCGGCTGGCTGTGCCGCGCGGGCTACGAGTGGGGACAGCACGTGCAGATCGGCCTCGCCGCCGGCCTCAGCCAGGCGGAGATCGACCGCATTCCGGCGGGGTCGAAGGCGGAGGGCTGGAGCGAGCTCGACCGGGCGCTGCTCGACGCCAGCGACGAGCTGCACGCCGACGCCTTCGTATCGGACGCCACCTGGGAGCGCCTGGCCGGGCTCGATGTGCAGCAGCGCATGGACCTCGTGTTCACCGTCGGCCAGTACACCCTGGTCTGCATGGCGCTGAACACCCTCGGCGTCCAGCCCGAGCAGGGGCTGGCGAGCCTGCCGCGGTGAGCGGCCGCCTCGCCGGCAAGGTCGCCGTCGTGGTCGGCGCCGGCCAGACGCCCGGGGACACGATCGGCAACGGCCGCGCCACGGCGATCCTGTTCGCGCGGGAAGGAGCCCGGGTCGTCGCGGTGGACCGCGATGGCGCCTCCGCGGAGGAGACGGTTGCGCTGATCCGGGGCGAGGGAGGCCATGCCGAGGCCTTGGAGGCCGACGCCACGAACGAAGACGACTGCCGCCGCCTCATCGACCACACCGCCGGCCGCCATGGACGCATCGACGTCCTCCACAACAACGTGGGCATCGGCACCGGCGATACCGGGCCCGCCCATCTGGACGAGGCGGCCTGGGATCGCATCCTGGCGGTGAACCTGAAGAGCGCCGTCCTGCCCTGCAAGCACGTGCTGCCCGTGATGCGCGCCCAGGAGGGCGGCTCGATCGTCAACATCTCGTCGGTGGCGGCGGTGTGCTCGGCGCCGATCGTGGCGTACAAGACCTCCAAGGCCGGCTTGAACGCCTACACCCAGGCGCTCGCGATCGACAACGCGAAGTACGGGATCCGCGCCAACGTCATCATGCCGGGGCTGATGAACACGCCCATGGCGATCGAGGGCATCTCGCGCGCGCTCGGCATGCCCAAGGAGGAGCTCATCCGGCGCCGCGACGCCCAGGTGCCGCTGCGGGCCCGCATGGGCAGCGCCTGGGACGTCGCCCACGCGGCCCTCTTCCTGGCCTCGGACGAGGCGGGCTTCATCACCGGCGTCGCACTCCCCGTCGACGGGGGGCAGAGCGCGCGGATCGGCTAGACCGCGCCGCCGCCCTCGCCTCGCGGCTCGTCCAGGTGCGCGTCGCAGCCGACCACGCGGGCGCGCCACGGGGGACCCGCGATCTCGGTCACGGAGGTGTTGGGGAACGCGAGCGCCGCGTTCGGGTCCGGGCGCTCGCCGAGATGCCGGCGCACGATCGAGTGGCACACGAGCCCGTGGGTCACCACCGCCAGGTCACCCTCGCCGGCCGCGGCCGCACGCCCGACCGCCTCCCAGGCCCGATCCACCCGCGCGTGGAAGGCGTCCCAGGTCTCGCCCGCCGGCGGCGCGTAGTCCTCGTGGAACGGCTCGATCCCCCGGGCCTCGAGCTCGTCGTACGCAACTCCCCGCAGATCGCCGAAGTGGCGCTCCCGGAGCAACGGCTCGTGGGCGATGGGCAGGCCGGTGACCTGGGCGATCCGCTCCGCGGTCATCGCCGCCCGGATGTAGTCGCTGGCCAGGATCGCGCGGATCCCGGCCTCGGCGATCCGCGCCGCCAGCCGCCCCGCCTGCTCGATCCCCCGCGCCGAGAGCGGGGTTTCCGGCACCTGCACCACCCGCCGGGCGTTCAGCTCGGTCTCCCCATGCCGGATCAGGTAGATGGTCATCGCAGGAGCAGCGTAGCGACACCACTCGCCGCACCCGCGCCGACGAACCACGGGAAGCCGAGGCCGCAAGCGCCGCTCTGCGGCGCGCGCAGCGAGCCGAAGGCGAGCGGAGTCATGACCTGGCGGCTAGAATCCTTGACTCGCGAGTCAACCAACGGGAGAACCCTCCGGATGAACTTCGATTTCTCCGAGGATCAGAAGCTTCTCCAGAAGACCGTGCGCGACTACCTGGAGGAGCACTCGCCCCTCGCGGTCTGCCGCGACGTCCTGGAGTCGGACAAGCCCTACGCGCCGGACCTGTGGAAGGGCGCCGCCGAGCTGGGCTGGCTCGGGGCGGTCATCCCCGAAGAGCACGGCGGGGCCGGCTTCGGCCACCTGGAACTCTGCCTGATCGCGGAGGAGGTGGGCCGGGCCCTGGCGCCCATCCCCTTCTCCTCCTCGGTCTACCTGGCCAGCGAGGCGGTGCTGCGCGCCGGCAGCGAGACGCAGCAGCAGGCGCTGCTCCCCAAGCTGGCCTCGGGCGAGCGGATCGGCACCCTGGCCCTGGCGGAGAAGCCGGGCATCGTGTCGGAGGCGTCGGTGCAGGCGCGCTTCGAGAACGGCGCCCTCACGGGCACGAAGGTTCCGGTGCCCGACGGCATGGCCGCAGGCCTGGCGGTGGTGGCGGCGCGCACGCCGGAGGGCGTGTCGCTGGTGCTGGCCGACCTGTCCGCCGACGGCGTGAAGCGCGAGCCGGTCGACTCGTTCGACGGCGCGCGGCCCCAGGCGACGCTGAGCTTCGAGAATGCGCCCGCCGAGCTCCTCGGCGGGGCCGGCCAGGGCTGGGCGCTGGCCGAGGCGCTGCTCGACCGGGCGGCGGTGCTGATGGCCTTCGAGCAGCTGGGCGCGGCCGAGCGCGCGTTCGAGATCACCAAGGAGTTCACCCTGGGCCGCTACGCCTTCGGTCGGCCGGTGGCCTCCTTCCAGGCGATCAAGCACCGGCTGGCCGACATCTGGGTTGCCATCGAGCTGGCGCGCTCGAACGCCTACTACGGCGCCTGGGCGCTCTCCGGCGACGAGCCGGAGCTGCCGGTGGCGGCCGCCGGCGCGCGCATCAGCGCCACGGATGCGCTGGAGCTGGCGGCGGTCGAGATGGTGCAGCTTCACGGCGGCGTCGGCTTCACCTGGGAGTACGACTGCCATCTCTTCTATCGCCGCGCCAAGGCCCTCGGCCTGGCGCTCGGCAGCGCCCGCGAGTGGCGCGACAAGCTGGTGCGTCGCCTGGACGCCCAGTCGAAGTAGCGGAAGGAACCCGACGATGGACTTCAACGACACCCCCGAAGAGGCTGCCTTCCGCAATGAGGCCCGCACCTGGCTCGAGGCCAACGGCGAGCTGCGCGACCCGGACGAGAACGCCATGGGCGTGCTGTCCGAGCGCTACGGCGAGAACTACATCGAACAGGCCAAGGCCTGGCAGAAGAAGAAGGCCGATGCGCGCTGGGCCTGCATCACCTGGCCCGAGGAGTACGGCGGCCGCGGCGGCAACGCCATGCAGTCGGTGATCTGGGGCCAGGAGGAGGCGCGGATCAAGACGCCAGCGCCGATCTTCTCGATCGGTCTCGGCATGGCGGGGCCCACGGTCCTGGCCCACGGCACGGAGCAGCAGAAGACCCAGTGGATCCCGAAGCTCGTCTCGGGCGAGGAGATCTGGTGCCAGCTCTTCAGCGAGCCGGCGGCGGGCTCGGACCTGGCGGGGCTGCGCACCACCGCGGTGCGCGACGGGGACGACTGGGTGGTGAACGGCCAGAAGATCTGGACCACGTTCGCCCACATCGCCGACTGGGGCGTTCTGGTCCTGCGCACCGACCCCAACGTGCCGAAGCACGCCGGGCTCTCCTACTTCGTGATCGACATGCACGCGCCCGGGATCGAGGTGCGGCCGATCGTGCAGATCAACCGGGCCACGGGCTTCAACGAGGTGTTCTTCAACGACCTGCGCGTCCCCGACGCCAACCGGCTCGACGCCGTGGGCAACGGCTGGGCGGTGGCCATCACCACCTTGATGAACGAGCGCGCGTCCATCGGCGGCGGCGGGGGCCAGGGCAACCTCTTCGCAGACCTGATGCAGCTGAGCCACGAGCTCGAGATCGACGGCCGGCCGGCGATCGAGGACTCGGCGGTGCGCCAGCAGATCGCCGACTTCTACGTGCGGCGCAAGGGAGTGGAGTACACCGGGCTGCGCAGTCTGACGGCGCTCTCCCGCGGCGGGATGCCCGGACCCGAGGCCAGCATGGCCAAGCTCGTGGGCGCCAAGCTGCTGCAGGACATGGGCTCGTTCGGCATGGACATCCAGGCCCAGGCCGGCGCCATCGGCGTCGAGGCGGCGCTGCAGCAGGGCTCGTGGCAGGAGGCCCTGCTGGCGGCGCCCGGCCTGCGCATCGCCGGCGGCACCGACGAGATCCTGCGCAACATCATCGCCGAGCGCGTGCTGCGCCTGCCCCCGGAGACCCGCCTCGACAAGGACGTCGCCTTCCGCGACGTCCCCAGCGGCCCCGCCTCCTAGTCGCCCGACGCCAGCCAGTCGCGGGGGGCGAGGAAGTCGTCGACCAGGCGGGCTTCGGGGCTGTCGGGCTCGGGCTGCCAGTCGTAGCGCCAGCGCACCAGCGGCGGCAGCGAGGCCAGCACGCTCTCGACGCGGCGGCCGGACTGGAGGCCGTACTTCGTGCCCCGGTCGATCGCCAGGTTGAACTCGGCGTAGCGGCCACGGCGCCAGAGCTGGAAGTCGCGCTCCCGGGCACCGTAGGGCGTGTCCTTGCGTCGGCGCAGGATGGGCAGGTACGCCTCCAGGTAGGCGTCGCCGACGCTCTTCAGGAAGTCGAAGCAGGTCGCGAAGTCCGGGCCGTCCAGGTCGTCGAAGAAGATCCCGCCGATCCCGCGCGCCTCCCCGCGGTGGCCGAGCGTGAAGTACTCGTCGCACCACTTCTTGAAGCGCGGGTAGGCGTCGGGACCGAGGGGCGCGCAGGCGTCCCGCGCGCTGCGATGCCAGTGCACGCAGTCCTCGGCGAAGCCGTAGAACGGGGTCAGGTCGAAGCCTCCCCCGATCCACCAGATGGACTCGGCATCCGCGGGCCGCCCCTCGAAGAAGCGCACGTTCATGTGGGACGTCGGCGCGTAGGGATTGCGCGGGTGGACGATCAGGGAGACGGCAACCGCCTCGAATGGGGCGCCGGCCAGCTCGGGACGGCGGTCGGTCGCGGCGGGCGGCAGTCGCTCGCCGGCCGAGTGCGTGAAGTGCACCGCCGATTTCTCGATGGCGTCGCCCTCCTCCAGCACACGCGGTCGCGCCAGGGTGCCGCCCGGGCCCTCGAAGCGTTCTTCCCGAAAGCACGCGCCCCCGTCCACCTCCTCGAGCGCGGCGCAGATGCGGTCCTGCAGCCCGAGCATGTACTGCTTCACGTCGGCGAACCGGGTCCCGCTCATGGGCGCAGTCTACCCCACGGCCTGCGCGCGGTCGGTGCGCCGCGCCGGGGCGATCCGGGGCAACGCGGCTACCCTTCGCGGACTCCGGAGCCACCCGCATGTCCCCCCTGCGCGCCGAGAGCCGCACGCTCGCCCGCCTGGCCTTCCCCGTCGTGGTGGCCAACCTCGGCACCATGCTGATGGGAGCGATCGACACGGCCATGGTGGGGCGCGTGGGCGTCGACGCCCTGGCCGCCGTGTCGATCGGCAACGTCTGGGTCCACGGAACCTTCCTCTTCATCCAGGGCGTGCTCTTCGGACTGGACCCGATCGTCGCTCAGGCCCACGGCGCCGGCGACGGACGCCGCTGCGGGCTCGCACTCCAGCGCGGCCTGGTGCTCGCCGGCTGGCTCTCGCTCCTGCTGGGCGGGCTGTGGCTGCTGGCCGGCCCGTTCCTGACCCTGGCCGAGCAGGAGCCGGCGCTCGTCGACGCGGCCCACCGCTACGTGCTCGTGCAGATCCCGAGCGTCCCCTTCATCCTGCTCTTCGTGGCGATGCGCCAGTACCTGCAGGGCCGCGAGATCATGCGTCCGGCCATGTGGGTGGTGCTGGCAGCCAACCTCTTCAACGCCCTCGCGAACTGGGCCCTGATCTTCGGCCACCTGGGCTTCCCGGCCCTGGGCGTGGTGGGAGCGGGCCTCGCGACCGCGCTGACGCGGGTGATCCTGTTCGGCCTGCTGCTGGCCATGATCCGGGGCTTCGACCTGCACGCCGGAGCCTGGCAGCCGTGGAGCCGGGCCGCGGCCAGCTGGCAGGGGCTGCGCAAGGTCCTCGCCTACGGGGTCCCCATCGCCGCCACCGTAGGGTTCGAGATCTGGGCCTTCGGAGCGTCCACCTTGCTGTCGGGCTGGATCGACCCGGTGGCGGTGGCGGCCCACACCGTCACCCTCAACCTGGCGGCGCTGGCGTTCATGTTCCCCCTCGGCATCTCCCAGGGCGCGGCCACCCGCGTGGGCAACCTGCTGGGTGCGAGCCAGCACGCGGCCGCCCAGCGCGCGGCCTGGGTCGCCGTGGGGATGGGGGCCAGCGTGATGGCCGGCTTCGCGGCCCTGTTCGTGCTGCTGCGCCAGCAGCTGCCGGCGATCTTCGCCCGCGACCCGGAGATCCTGTCCACCTCGGCGGCCATCCTGCCCATCGCCGCCGCCTTCGCGATCTTCGACGGCACCCAGGTGGTGGGCTGCGGGGTGCTGCGCGGCATGGGGGACACGCGGCCGGCCGCCGTCTACAACCTGGTCGGCTACTGGCTGCTGGGCCTTCCCATCGGCGGCTGGCTGGCACTGCGCGGCGGCTGGGGACTGGCAGGGATCTGGTGGGGGCTCGCGCTCGGGCTGGCCGTGGTGGCGGCGCTGCTCGTCGCCCGCCTGCGCGTGCGGGGCCCCGCGCATCTCGTCACCGGGCCTTCCTCACCCTGACGAATTTGGCGCCGAAATCGGCGTTTTCGATGCCCAAACTGCTCGTTTGGGAGCGCTGGCAGGCCAGATCGGACGATTTTTCGTCAGGCCATTGCGCCCGGTGCAAGCTGTGCTAGAATTGAGATTGTTCGTCGCAAAAGAAACCCGCCTCCTGGCGGGTTTTGTTTTTCGGGTCTTCGGGGCGCGATTCGCATCGGAGATTCGCAACGGAATTTCGCCCCACCTTCGTCGTGCCAGCCGCTAGTAGCTGCCCTGCCGCTCGAAGATCCGCCGCGGGTTCTCCACGGTCATCTGCCGGATCGCAGCCTCCGTCACCCCCTCCTTCTGCAACGCCGGCAGCACGTCGTCCGGGATGTGCCGGAAGTTCCACTG
The DNA here is from genome assembly GCA_947259215.1 of uncultured delta proteobacterium. GTDB lineage: Bacteria > Myxococcota_A > UBA9160 > UBA9160 > JAFDET01 > CAMYLJ01. The sequence continues at coordinate 90,084 of CAMYLJ010000005.1, read as the reverse complement.
CGGCAGCCCGGGGCGCCCGCCCGGGAGCCAGTCGATGTGACAGCAGGCATCGTGGGAGAGCACCATCCGGTCGGCGTACCCGCGCTCGCACAGGCGCGCGACCACGCTGACCCGCCGCTCCATCGGGAGCATCGGGTTCAGCCCGAAACGGTCCATCCCGATGAAGGCGCCCGACCCGAGGATCTCCTCCAGGTAGTCCAGGTCCTCGGTGTCGCCGCAGTGCCCGATCACCACCCGCGAGAGGTCCACCCCCTCCTCCTGGAAGAGCCGGATCTGCGCCACACCGGTGCGGTGCTCGCACGAGGTGTGCGTCGAGATCGGGACCCCCGTCTGGCGGTGCAGACGGGCGGCCACCTCCAGCAGCTTCTGGTTGCCGGGCGTCGCTCCCAGGTGGTCCGTCGCGCACTTGATGATGCCGGCGCGCATGGACGTGCCCTGGATCCCGTCGCTGATGTCCCGGATCAGCCACTCCACCAGCCGGTCCGTCTCCCAGCCGATCATCCACGGCTCCTCGTGCCAGTAGAAGCCGGTGCACGCCACCACCTGGACCTCGGCCCGGGCGGCCACCTCCTGGATCACGTGCACGTCGCGCCCCAGGTTCACGGCGGTCAGGTCCACGATGGTCCGAACGCCGCGCTCCCGGGCGGAGCGCAGCTCGCCGGCCGCGTAGTCGATGTGCTCGTCGATCTTCACCCAGTCGTCGAAGGCCGCCCGCATGGACCAGTTGGCCAGCAGGATGTGCTCGTGCATCAGGGTGAAGCCGAGGTCGGCGGTGTCGATGGGGCCTTGGACGGTGTGGACGGTCGGCATCGCGGGAGTCTACACGGTCGTTGGAGGCGGAGGCTCCCGCCTAGCTCAACCCGTAGACCGCGAGGGCGTTGGCGCCGAGGACGCCCGCGCGTTCGGGCTCCGGTAGGGCCTCGATCAACTTCTCCAGGTTGGGGACGTACTCCGGCGGGTGGTCCGGGTGCGGGAAGTCGGAGGCCCAGAAGAAGCGATCGGCGCCCACGGCGGAGATGACGGGGGCCAGGCTGCTCTCGTCGGGGTCGCCGGAGATCCAGCACTGGCGCCGGAAGTAGACGCTCGGCTTCTCCTCGAGGCGCTCGCGCACGTTGCGCCCCTGGATGGATTCCCAGACCGCGTCCATGCGGTCGAGCCAGTAGCCGATCCAGCCCGCGCCGGCCTCGAGCACGACCAGCTTGAGCGCCGGAAAGCGGTCGAAGACGCCGTACTCGAAGAACGACGTGAAGGCGTGACGCACGGCGTCCGGCGCCGTGACGTTGAGGAAGAAGGCGTGGGCCGAGTTCGTGTACTCGCCGTAGCGGCCGGGAGCGCACCACTTGGGCTCGAAGCAGGGATGGATGCCGAAGGGCAGGCCCAGCTCCTCCGCCGCGGCGAAGACCCGGTGGTGCTCGGGGTGCGCCACGGGTTTGCGGGTCCACGAGAAGGTGGGCGCCCACACACCCGCCACGCCGTCCGCGGCCGCGCGGCGCAGCTCGGCCTCCGCGGCCTCGGGATCGCCCAGGGAGAGCTGGGCCACCGGCACCAGGCGCCCCTCCGAATCGGCGCAGAAGTCGACGATCCAGCGGTTGTAGGCGCGCACGTAGGCCTGGGTCAGCGCCTCGTCGGGGCACTCCGCAATCCACAAGATGGAGAGCGTCGGGTACAGGATGGTGCGCGCGATGTTCTCCAGGTCGAGACGTTGGATGCGCTCCTTCGGGTCCATGGCGCCCAGGGGCGCCATGTCCACGTAGGGGATGCCGGTGCGGGGCTCGCGCTCGTACACGATGCCAGCCAGGCGGTCCATGAAACCCAGGCCGGTGGGAAACCCGTTGCGCAGGAGCTTCGACTTCCGCCCGTCGATCTCCAGATACTCCAGGCCGCGCTCGTCGCTGCAGATGCGGAGGGCGCGGTCGCGGTACTTCGGCTCCAGGTAGCGCTCCCACAGGTCCGGCGCCTCGAGCACGTGGCCGTCGGCATCGACGGCGCCGGAGTAGGGCAGGCGCGGCAACGGATTCATCAGCTCATCTCCATTGCGGGGACGCTCAGGCGAACGCGGGGGCGATCTTTTCGATCAGCCGACGCTGGGAGGCCAGGCTCGCCTCGTGGGGGAGTCCGCCGAAGTTCTGCCAGGCGATCAGGTAGTCGAGGCGGATGCGCTCCTGCAGCTCTTCCAGCTTGTCGCGCACGTACGCCTCGTCGCCGACGATGGCGCAGTTCTCGAACAGGTAGGCGAGGAAGCCGTCCCGGTCCCGGTCCGGATCGAGGCCCTCCTCGCCCAGCACGCGGTAGAAGGAGTAGTTCTCCGGCAGCGTCCCGGTGTGGCTGGCGGGCGAGCCCACCCGCGCGAGCGCGCGGTAATACCAGAGCAGCGCCGGCCCGGCCTCCTCGCGCGCGCGCGCCAGGCTCTCTCCCACGTAGACGTGGCGCAAGGTCGGGATCGGGCGTGCGGCCGGGTCGAACCCCGCCCGCGCCAGGCGCTCGCAGTAGAACTCGCGGCTCTCGGCGATCTTGTGGAAGGGTGCGAACTGGTCGGTCAGGACCGCGTGCCCCTGGTCCGCGGCCCACCCCAGGGTCTCCGGCGAGATGGCCGCCACCCAGATCGGCGGATGGGGCTCCTGCACCGGCGTGGGCAGGACCTGGAGCTCCGGGAAGGCGTAGTGCTCGCCCTGCCAGGCGAAGGGCTCGCCGCTCCAGGCGCGCGTCACCACGTCGAGCTGCTCGCGGAAGAGCAGGTGGCTCTTGCGGATGTCGACACCGAAGCCCGCGAACTCGTGGCCCTGGTAGCCGCGCCCCACGCCCCAGTCGATGCGGCCGTCGGAGAGGCGATCGAGCATGGCGATCTCTTCCGCGATCCGCAGGGGATGGAAGAAGGGCGCGATCGTGACCGCGGTCCCGATCCGGACCCGCTGCGTGCGCGCGGCCAGGTGCGCCGCGGTCAGGTGGATCGAGGGCCCGATCCCGTAGCGGGAGAAGTGGTGCTCGGCCAGCCAGACGGCGTCGTAGCCCTGGGACTCCGCCGCCTCGAGCTGCGCCAGCTCGTTGTGGTAGACGTCGCCCTGGCTCCGGTCCTCGGGCCACTGCATCAGGCTGAACACGGCGAACTTCATCGGAGCTCCCTCGCGCGGCCGGCGCTTGTCACCCTCAGCCGCACATCATACGATCGGAAGTCACCCCGGTCGATCGGATGGGAGCCGGTGGCTCGAACCTGCCTTGCCATGGTCCAGACCGCTCCCCGGAGCCTGGAGCCCCGGGACCTGCCGGTCCCGGAGATCGGCCACGACAGCGCCCTCCTGCGCGTCGAGGCCTGCGGCATCTGCGGGAGCGACGTGGAGCAGTACGAGGGCGTGCTGCGAACCCCCATGCCGGTGGTGCCCGGACACGAGCCGCTCGGCACGATCGAGGCCATCGGCGACGGCGCGGCCCGGCGCTGGGGCGTCGACGTGGGCGATCGGGTCGCGGTGGAGACCATGCTCTCCTGCCGCTTCTGTCCCGCGTGCCTGGCAGGCCGCTACCACCTCTGCGAGACGCGCCGGATCTACTCCTACATCCCGCTCGACACGGCACCGGGCCTGTGGGGCGCCTACGCGGAGTACCTGTTCCTGGATCCGGCCTCGATCGTGCACAAGATCGACCCGCGCCTGCCGCCCGAGCTGGCGGTGATGTTCAACCCGCTCGGCGCCGGCTTCCGCTGGGCGGTGGAGATCCCGCAGACGCAGCCGGGCGACACGGTCGTGATCCTCGGCCCCGGCCAGCGCGGGCTGGCCAGCGTGATCGCCTGTCGCGAGGTCGGCGCCGGCACCATCATCGTGACCGGCCTCACCGCCGACGCGCCGAAGCTCGAACTGGCGCGCAAGTTCGGCGCGGACCACACGATCGACGTGGAGAACGAGGACCCGAAGCGGCGCATCCGCGAGCTCAGCGACGGGCGCGGGGCCGACGTGGTGGTGGACGTCTCCGCCTACGCCACCGAGCCCGTGGCGGGCGCCCTCGACTACGCCGCCATGGGCGGCACCGTCGTGCTGGCCGGTGTGAAGGGATTCAAGCCGATCCCCGAGTTCGTGTCCGACAAGATCGTGCTGAAGGAGATCCGCGTGCAGGGAGCGATCGGCGTCACCTCGAGCGGCTACCGCAGCGCGATCCGCCTGATCGAGTCGCGTCGGGTTCCCGTGGAGGCGATGCACACCCACGCCTTCGGCCTGCGCGACGCCGAGGAGGCCATCCACACCCTGGCCGGCGAGGCGCAGGGCCCGCGCTCGATCCACTCGTGCCTGCTGCCGGGGCACGACTAGCCGTGGACGACGTTCGACGCTGGGTCGAGGAGTCGCCCTACGCGGCCGCCCTGGGCGTGCAGCTGGTGGAGCTCTCGCAGGAGAAGGCGCGTCTCGCCCTGCCCTACGCCGACGCCAACTCGAACCCCGGCAAGGCGCTGCACGGCGGGGTGGCGGCCTCGCTCTGCGCCATCGGGAGCCAGGCCGTCGCGCGCGCCGCGCTGGGCCCCGAGCTCGGCCCGTGGCACCTGGCGGCCATCCAGGTGGGCTACCTCTCGGCCGCCAAGGGCGAAGCCGTCGGCGCCGAGGCGCGCCTGCTGCGGCGGGGCAAGGAGCTCTGCTTCGTCGAGGTGGACGTGGCGACGGACGCCGGCAAGCCGATCGCCCACGCCACCGCCCTGGTGCGCGGCCGCAGCGGGGCGGAGCCGCCGGAGCGGGCAGAGGTCCCGCCGGACCACGGCCGCGCCGACCCCGGCAGCATGGGACCGCACCTCGGGCGGATCCCCTTCATGGCTGCGCGCGGCATCGCGGTCGAGCACATGACCGGCGGGACGTCGCGCCTGGTCATGCCCGGCTCCGACGCCAACGGCGACCTGGCCGGAGGCAGTCACGAGGGCGCGGTGCTGGCGCTGCTCGACACCACCGGCGCGATGGCCGCCTGGGCCGAGTGCGGCCCCGGTCCCTACAAGGCCTCGACCCCGACCCTCCAGGCCCAGATCCCGGCCCTCCCGCCGCCCGGCGACCTGGTCGGGTACGGGCGCTGCTTGCAGCGAGACGGCGAGATCTTCTTCGCCGCGGTGAACGTGGCCCGTGCGGACTCGCGCAAGCTCGTTGCGCGGGGGACCGTGGTCTACCGGATCCTGACCTGATCGAGGCCCATCGCAGCTAGCTGGCTGCGGCGAAGCGCGCTACTCCCTGGGACCCGATGCCCACCGCACGCGCGCGCCGCCGCCCGCGCGGGCTGAACGCCCGCCGCGCCGACAAGTACGACCTCTACCAGCGCAGCGTCCAGCAGCCCGAGGCGGACGTCAGCCTGCTGCGCCGGCTCTATCGCGCCCGCGCGGGACGCCCGCCGCGCGACCTGCGCGAGGACTTCTGCGGCACCGCGCTCCTGGCCTGCGAGTGGGTGCGCCGGATCCCGAACGGACGCGCCTGGGGCATCGATCTCGATCCCGAGCCTCTTGAGTGGGGCCGCGAGCGGAACCTCGGCGCTCTCCCCCCCGCGAAGCAGCAGCGCGTCCACCTCCTGCGGGCCGACGTGCGCTCCGCCCGCACGCCGCCGGTCGACATCACGGTGGCGTTCAACTTCTCCTACTTCCTCTTCAAGACCCGGCCGGAGCTGCTGGCCTACTTCAAGAAGGCGCGCACCAGCCTGCGCCGAGGCGGCCTCTTCGCCATCGACGTCTACGGTGGCGCCGACGCCCAGCGCCGCCAGACCGAGACCCGCGAGCTGGAAGGCTTCGACTACGAGTGGGACCAGGACCTCTTCGACCCCATCACCCACGACGTCACCAACCACATCCACTTCGACTTCCCCGACGGAAGCCGCATGCGCCGGGCCTTCAGCTACGAGTGGCGCCTGTGGAGCCTGCCGGAGCTCCAGGAGCTGCTGCGCGAGGCCGGATTCCGCGACGTGGCCGTCTACTGGGAGAACACCGACACGAAGACCAACGAGGGCAACGGCGTCTTCACGCGGCGCGAGCACGCGCCGGACGATCCGGCCTGGATCGCCTACGTGGCGGGGATCCGCTGAGGCGGGCGGCGCCGGCGTGCGCGGCCCTGGCGGCGCTCGGCCTCGCCTGCGTCTACCTGCCCCGCGGCGTCATCAAGGACTCCCAGGGCTCCCTCGGCAACCTGGTGGTGCTCCAGCGTCAGTTCCCGGCTTTCGCCCGGGGCCTGCCTGAGTGCGACGTGGACGTGGTGCGCGCCGGCGCCGGCGAGTTCCGCTACGGCTCGTCCTTCTACCTGCTGGTGCAGCTCCAACTCCAGAACGCGAGCCCGCTCTCCCTGGAGGAGGTGCGCCTCGACGTGCGCGGCTACGACCTCGCCGGCCGCGAGGTCTCGCGCGAGCAGGGCACCGCCGCGGCGCGGATCGACCCCGGGCGCAAGGGCCGAAGCGAGTGGACCAGCCGCCTCGCCGGCACGGACCAGGTGGTGCGGGCCAGCGTGAGCGTGACCGGTGTGCGCGCCGTCAATGGCGCGCTGTGTCCCGCGCAAGGCGCGCCGCCTCCCCCGCCGCTCGCGACGCCTCCCACGCTGGATCCGAGCGAACCGCTGCCCCCGCCCGCATCCCTGGACGATCCCCTGATCCGGACGGGCCAGCACCGCCTCAACGGCCGCGGCTTCGACTGCGGCGAGCCGGACGGCGTGCTGAACCCGCAGACCCGCGCCTGCGTGCGCGCCTTCCAGCGCAGCCAGGGACTGGCCGAGACGGGCGAGCTCGACGCCGCCACCTGGGAGCGCCTCAACGCCGCGGCGCCGGCCCCCTAGCGACGCACCCAGCGCCCGGCGCCCCCGCGCATCAGGTCCTGCCAGATGGCGTCGGGCGGCGTCTCGAAGATGGCGCTGGCGTTGGCCGGAACCACCAGCCAGCCGCCGCTCGCCACCTCGGCGTCCAGCTGGCCCGGGGCCCAGCCCGCGTACCCCGCGTGCACGTGCAGCCGCTCGTTCGGCAGGCCCGCAGCCACCGCGTGCCGCAGGGTCTCGAGCGTGCCACTGCTGTAGACGTCGCCGAACACCCGGGTCGCGCCGGGCGGCGCCTCCTCCGCCCGCACGAGCAGCATGATCCGCGCCCGCTCCACGGGCCCGCCCAGGTAGAGGCGGTGATCCCGCCCCCGAAGCTCCTCCACCTCCGGCAACGCCTTCTCCAGGGGGATGTCGAGCGGTCGGTTCACGACCAGGCCCACGGCCCCGGTCTCGTCGTACTCTAGCAACAGCACCACCGAGCGGCCGAAGAAGGGCCCTCCCACCTGGGGCATCGCGACCAGCAGACGGGCGGCGGCCAGCGGCGCGGAGCCCGGCGGGCGCGGCGAGGGCGGGCGCGGCGCGGGGGCCGCCCCGCCCCATCCGGCCGCCAGGCCGAGGGCGACGAGCACCGCAGCCAAGGGGCTCGAGAGCACGGCCGCCATCGCGTGCGAGCGTAGCAGGGGCGCCGGCACGACCCGGGCCTGCGATAGAATCCCTCGCGCAGCCAAGGAGGCCTCCCCCATGAGCGTCGCCGCCGTCTTGCCCCGACCCGAAACCGCCCTCGCCCTGATCCCGGAGCGGGTGAAGCGCGTCCGCGCCGCCTTCGACGCGGGACGCACCCGTTCCGCCGAGTGGCGCCGCGAGCAGCTCCGGGCCCTGAAGCGGTTGCTGGCCGAAGGCGGTGAGACCCTGGTGCAGGCCCTGCACGCCGACCTGGGCAGGCCGGCCTTCGAAGCCTGGACCGCCGACGTGGGAGCCGTGAAGGCCGAGGCGGACCTGGCGCTGAAGCAGCTCGACCGCTGGATGCGACCCGAGAAGGTGCGGCTGGCGATGAACGTGCGTCCGGGGCGCGGGCGCATCGTGCGCGAGCCCCTGGGCGTGGTGCTCGTCATCTCGCCCTGGAACTATCCGGTGCAGCTCCTGCTTTCGCCGCTGGTGGGTGCCCTGGCAGCGGGCAACGCCGCGGTGCTGAAGCCCTCCGAGCTGACACCGCACACCTCGGCCGCCCTGGCGAGCCTGGTGCCGCAGTACCTCGACCCGGAGGCAGTAACGCTGGTGGAAGGCGGCGTGGACGAGACGACGGCGCTCCTGGCCGAGCGCTTCGACCACATCTTCTACACCGGAAACGGCCACGTGGCGCGCGTGGTGATGCAAGCGGCGGCGCAGCACCTGACGCCGGTGACCCTCGAGCTCGGCGGGAAGAGCCCGTGCATCGTGGACGCCGACATCGATCTGGAGCGGGTCGCCCGCCGGATCGCGTGGGGAAAGTTCCTGAACGCCGGGCAGACCTGCGTGGCGCCAGACTACGTACTGGTGCACGAATCCCAGGAGGAGCCGCTGCTCGAAGCGCTGGCCGCAGCGGTCAAGACGTTCTACGGCGACGACCCGCGCCAGAGCCAGAGCTACGGGCGCATCGTCAACGAGCGCCACCACGCGCGGCTCGCACGTCTGCTGGAGGACGAGCACATCGTGATCGGCGGGGTCCAGGACTCTCACGACCGCTACCTCGCACCCACGATCGTGCGCGACGTCTCGCCGGACTCGCCCCTCATGCGCGACGAGATCTTCGGGCCCATCCTGCCGGTGCTGCCCGTGTCGGATCTCGGGCAGGCGATCGCCTTCGTGAACGCCCGCGAGAAGCCGCTCGCGCTCTACGTCTTCACCCGGGACCCGGCCCACGAAGAGCGCGTGGTAGAGGAGACGAGCTCCGGAGGCGTCTGCGTGAACGCCACCATCTGGCATCTGGCGAGCGCGGAGCTTCCGTTCGGCGGCGTCGGGCCGAGCGGCATGGGCGACTACCACGGGCGCGCCAGCTTCGAGACCTTCAGCCACCGCAAGTCCGTGCTGACCAAGAGCTGGCGCCCCGACCTGAAGCTGATGTACCCGCCCTACGGCGCGCTGAAGACCCGCCTGGTGAAGAAGTTCCTCACGTGAGCCAGGACCTCGACCTCTTCGTACTGGGCGCCGGCTCCGGAGGCGTGCGCGCGGCGCGCATGGCCGCGGCAGACGGCGCGCGGGTCGCTGTGGCGGAGGAGCGCGACCTCGGCGGCACCTGCGTCAACGTCGGCTGCATCCCGAAGAAGCTCTTCGTGTACGCCTCCCACGTGGCCGAGGACGCCCACGACGCCGCGGGACTCGGCTGGAGCATGCCCCGCGGCGCCTTCGACTGGGAGACGCTCCTCGCCAACAAGAACCGCGAGATCGCGCGCCTGAACGGCATCTACGCCCAGCTGCTGGACCAGGCGGGCGTGCGTCGGATCGCGGGGCGCGCGCGCCTGGTGGACCCCCACACCGTGGCGGTGGGCGAGGAGCGCTACCGCGCCGAGCACATCCTGGTGGCCACCGGGGGCTGGCCCTCGCTCCCCGAGATCCCGGGCGGCGAGCTCGGCATCACCTCCAACGAAGCCTTCCACCTGAAGCGCCTACCGCGGCGCGTGGTGGTCGTGGGCGGTGGCTACATCGCCGTCGAGTTCGCGGGCATCTTCCACGGCATGGGCGCCGAGGTCACCCAGCTCTACCGCGGCCCGCTCTTCCTGCGCGGCTTCGACGACGACGCCCGCGCCCAGGTGGCCCAGGAGATGCGCAAGCGCGGGATCGAGCTGCGCTTCGACTCCAACGCGGTCGCCCTGGAGCGCGCCGGGGACGCCATCCGGGTCGATGTCAGCGACGGCAGCCGGCTGGAGGCGGACGAGGTGCTGTTCGCCATCGGGCGCCACCCGCTGAGCGCGGATCTCGGCCTGGAAGAGGCGGGAGTCGAGCTCGACGCGAACGGCGCCGTGGTGGTGGACGCGTACTCGCGCACGCGGGTCCCGAACATCTGGGCCATCGGCGACGTCACGAACCGGCTCCAGCTGACGCCGGTGGCGATCCACGAGGCCATGGCCTTCGTGCGGACGGTCTTCGGCGGCGAGCCCACCCGCCCGGACCACGCCGACGTCGCGTCCTGCATCTTCTGCCAGCCGCCCCTCGCCAGCGTGGGCCTGACCGAGGCCGAGGCCCGGGAACGCTACGGCGCGGTGGACGTCTACCGCTCCCGCTTCCGGCCCCTGAAGCACACGCTCACCGGCCGCGACGAGGAGAGCCTGATGAAGCTCGTCGTCGAGCCGGAGAGCAACCGGGTCGTGGGCGTGCACATGGTGGGCGCCGACGCGGGCGAGATCATCCAGGGCTTCGCCGTGGCGCTGAAGGCAGGCGCCACCAAGGCGCAGTTCGATGCCACCGTCGGCATCCATCCGACCGCCGCAGAAGAGTTCGTCACCATGCGGGAGAAGGCGACGAGCTAGCCCGAGGTGGCCCGACGGTCGAGCGCGGATCCACGCTCCCGGCTCAGGCCGGCACCCAGCTCCCGTGGAAGCCGAAGGGCACCCGTTGGGGCAGCGCGATGCTCGCCACGGGCGGCTTGTCGAAGCTCGTGGCGTCGAGGATCACCAGCTCGCTGCCGTTGCGAGCCTCGTCGTAGACCAGGGTCAGTGCCCAGCCCTCGTCCTCCGCGGAGTCGGCGGAAGCCGGCACGAAGACCGCCTCCCCCGGCACGCGTCCGGGCCCGAAGTCGTGCCGGCGCGAGCTGCCGCGCTCCAGGTCGTACTGGATCAGGGCGTTGAAGGCGGGCGCGTCCGGGCCGTTCTCGTACTGGACCACGTAGCCGAAGCGATGCGGACGCCCCTCCCGGCGCGGATCCACGCGCGGAAACTCCACGCCGCGGTCGTCGAGCGCCGCTTCGGACACCCGGCCCGAGCCCCGGTCGATGCGGAAGCGGTGCAGCGACGAGGTCCGGAAGTCCGCCGGGCCTTCGCGCCAGAGCTCCGGGTAGCGCGCCACATCCAGCACCACCTGATCGCCCTCGTCGAAGGCGTTCAGGGGATGGAAGATGTAGCAAGGGTCGATCTCGAACCAGCGCACGTCCGCGCCCGTGCCGCCCCGGGGCATGACCCCGAGGCGCGCGCCGTAGTCGTCGTTCCAGGCGTAGGGCATGGTGCCCAGGGCCAGCTGCTCGGGGCTGAAGACGATGGGCAGGTCCAGGAACACCACCTGGCTCCCGGTGATGGCGAAGTCGTGCATCATCGTCGGTCCGGGTCCCGGGATCTCTTCGCTCTTCACCAGGGCGCCGGAGGCGTCCGCCACGTGGTACGTCAGGTAGGGCGGGATGAAGGAGTAGCCGAAGAAGTGCAGCTCGCCGGTCGTCGGGCAGATCTTCGGATGCGCGGTCATCGCGGTCGCCAGGCGGCCGCCGAAGTCGTAGATGCCCACGGTCTCGAGCTCCCGCGTGAGCTCCGTCGGAAGCGAGCTCTCCACCAGCGCCAGCAGCTTGCCGGCGTGTCCGATCACGTGGGTGTTCGCCTTGGCGACGGTGAGGTCGCGGATGCCCTCGTCGCTCACCATGATGGCGTTCTCGTCGCCCTCGACGAACGGCCGCGTGCGCACCCAGCGGTTGCGGTACCAGCGCGCCTCGCCGCCCTCGAAGGCCAGGCCGTGGATCATGCCGTCGCCGAAGAACCAGTGCGGCGAGTCGCCCGAGCGCGGGTTGGGACCGTTGCGGCAGTAGCAGCCGGCCAGCTCCGGCGGGATCGCGCCGCGCACCTCCAGGTCGCTGGCCGTGACCTCCTCGGACACCGGCGCGAAGTTGCCGCGCAGGTGGAACGGCAGGGACTCTTCGACATTGGACGTGGCCATGGTCTTCCTCTCCCTCACTCCCGGACGAAGAGTCTACCTGCTTCGCCTTCGAGGATCTCGCCGATCACGGCCCGCGCCGGTGCCCCGCGGGAGGCGAGCTCTTCCACGAGCCGGGCCTCGTTCTGCGGCGGAACCGCCAGCAGGAGCCCTCCAGACGTCTGGGCGTCGGCCAGCAGCAGGCGCCCCACCTCGCCCAGCCCGGAGGCGAACTCCGCATGGGGGGTCACGTAGTCCAGGTTCCGCCGGCTGCCCCCGGGCACGAGCCCCGCTTCCGCCAGCGCGCGCGCGAACGGCAGCAGGGGCACCGCGCCGGCCTCGATCCGCGCCGCGTGCCCACAGCCCAGGAGCAGGTGATGCAGGTGGCCGAGCAGGCCGAAGCCGGTGATGTCGGTGGCCGCGCGGGCGCCGGCCGCCAGCGCGGCGTCCCGGGCGTCGCGATTGAGGGTGGCCATCAGCTCGACGACGCGTGCCACGTCGGCCTCCGCCAAGCGCTGCTTCTTGATCGCCTGGGCCGCGAGCCCGGTACCGATGGGCTTCGTCAGCACCAGCCGATCCCCGGGACGCGCGCCGGTCTGGGTGAGCCGCGCGCCCGGGGCCAGGCTGCCGATCACGCACAGGCCGTACTTCAGCTCCGGGTCGAGCACCGTGTGGCCGCCCACGATGGCGCAGCCCGCCTCCGCCGCCTTGTCGCGGCCGCCGCGGAAGATGCGGGCCACGACCTCGGTCGGGAGCTTTCCCTCGGGCACACCACAGACAGCGAGAGCGACCTGGGGCTGGCCGCCCATGGCGTAGACGTCGGAGAGCGCGTTGGCCGCCGCGATGGCGCCGAAGGCCTCGGGCTCGTCCACGATCGGGGTGATGAAATCCACCGTGAAGACGAGGGGCGGGCCGGATTCCGGACGCAGGAGTGCCGCGTCCTCGAGCGGCCCCACGTCGGGGTCCACCCAGGAGTGCGCAAACGGCTCGACTTCCTTCAGGACCTGGACCAGGTCCTCCGCGCCCAGCTTGCGGGCTCAACCGCCGGCGGGAACGAGGTCCGTCAGCCGGATCTCAGCCATCGCTTCTCCTTCGGTCGAAACGGCGGAGACGGAGCGGGCCGGCTTCCACCGGCGCCGCGTTGCTCTCCGCACGGGAATCGATGCAGTCGTTACGCGACGCCCAGGCGAGCCGCGTCGGGCTAGAGGCGGTCCAGCGCGGCCAGGAGCTCGGCGTTCGGAGGCTGGTCGTCACTGCGCTCGGCGCGGCGCAGGTAGCGGAGCGCGCCGTCGCGGTCCACGATCGCGACGCCGCCCAGGCGCTGGACGTCGCTGCGCGGGCTGGCCGAGGCCTTGAGGTCGGCGTCGGCGATGTCGCGGGTGGCGCGCAGCGGGTGCGCCAGGAAGGGGCGCACCAGCAGGCCGTACCAGCCGTCCCGGCCGAGCCCGAAAGCGTCGTAGGCCTCGTGTCCGGGGTCCCCGAGCAGCGGGAAGCCGAGCTCCAGCCGCTCGGCCATCGCCGCGGCCTCGGCGCCGGTGCCCATGCCGATCGCCACCACCTTCGCATCGCGCTGCTCGAACTCCTCCAGGTCGCGCTGCACCTGCACGAGGTGCCGACGACAGTAGGGTCAGCCGAAGTGGCGCAGGAAGACCGCCACCACCGGCGCCTCCCGCCAGTGCTCCGAAAGCCGCGCCTCGCGCTCGTCCGCGCCCTCGCGCAGGATCGGGTCCGGGGCGGCGCTGCCGACGGCCGCTTCAGCCACGGGACGCGCCCTCCGCGACGGACGCCGAGAGGTCCAGCTCCGGCCCCCGGGGCACGATGCCGGTCGGGTTGATGCTGCGGTGACTGGCGTAGTAGTGGCGCTTGATGTGGTCGAAGTCCACCGTCGCCGCCACGCCCGGGACTGCGTAGAGGTCCTTCAGGTACCGCGACAGGTTCGGGTAGTCCGCGATCCGCCGCAGGTTGCACTTGAAGTGGCCGACGTACACCGGGTCGAAGCGCACCAGGGTGGTGAAGAGCCGCCAGTCCGCCTCGGTCTGACGCTCGCCGAAGAGCCAGCGGCGCCCCTCGAGCCGGGCCTCCAGGGCGTCGAGCTCGGCGAATAGGGCTTCGAAGGCCTCGTCGTAGGCCTCCTGGGCGGTCGCGAAGCCGCACTTGTAGACGCCGTTGTTCACGGCTTCGTACACCCGGGCGTTCAGGGCGTCGATCTCGTCCCGCAGATCTTCGGGGTAGAGGTCGAGGTCCGGGTTCCCGACCCCGTCGAGGCCGTCGAACTCGGTGTTGAACATGCGGATGATCTCGGCGGACTCGTTGCAGACGATGGTCCCGGCCCGCGTGTCCCACAGCACCGGCACCGTGACGCGCCCGGTGTAGTTGGGATTCGCGCGCGTGTAGACCTGATGCAGGTAATCGGAGCCGAAGAGCGGATCGCCCGTGGCCCCCGGGTACGCCCCGAACTCCCAGCCGTTCTCCAGCATCAGCGGGTGCACCACCGAGACCGGGAGCGCCTTCTCGAGTCGCTTCAGGGCCCGGAAGATCAGCGTGCGGTGCGCCCAGGGACAGGCGAGCGACACGTACAGGTGGTAGCGGTCGAGCGCCGGCGGGAACGCCGTCGATCCGTCGGCGGCGATGCGGTCGCGGAACGCGCTCTCGTTGCGCACGAAGCGGCCCCCGGACGACTTCGTGTCGTACCCGACGTCCTGCCACGTGCCGCCGACGAGCATCCCCACTAGCGGGGCACCTCTCCCGACCCGCCGCGTGCGGCGTCGATGCTGATGGGGCCGGAGCCGGTGGCGGCGATGAAGAGGAAGAGCCAGGCGTAGATCGCGGCCAGCTCGCCGCGGTTCACGATCGGCAGCAGGCCCTGGCCCTGGTGGGCCATGAAGTAGGCCACGGCCATCATGCCGCTGCACAGGAAGGCCGCGTAGCTGGTGAAGAGGCCGGCGGCCACCAGCAACCCGCCGACCAGCTCGATCCCGCCGGCCACGTAGAGCAGCGGCGGCTCCATCGGGCTGCCCCCGAACCAGCCGAAGAGCTTCGCCGCCCCGTGGCACGCGAACAGCAGGCCCGCGGCGCCGCGCAGGATGGCGTAGAGGGTTCCGCGGTAGGGACCGAGGATGCGTTCCATCGAGGGCTCCTTGGCGACGTCAGGTCACCCACAGCAGGATAGCTGGTATCGAGACCAGGCTCGCCAAGGTGGAGAGCACGATGGCCGAGGCCACCGGAGTGGGGCTGACGTCGTAGCGTTGGGCCAGCACCACGTTCATGACCGCCGCCGGCAGGGCCCCGGCCAGCAGCAGCACCTGCCGCTCGACCCCGCCGACGCCGAGGACCGCCACGAAGGCCACCGCCGCCGTCACGCCGCCCCCGATCCGGATGCAGACGCAGACCACGGCGTGGCGCGCGTCCTCGAGCTGGAGCCGGCGCAGCTGGAGCCCCAGGTTGAGGAGCATCAGCGGGATCGCCATGGCGCCCAGCATGTCCACCGGCTCGCGCGCCACGCGCGGCAGGACGAGGCCCGTCCCCGCGACGACCAGCCCGGCCAGCGCCGCCCACACCAGCGGCTGCCGCACCACCTCGCCTCCGCCCCCGCGCCCCGCCGCGATCCAGATCCCGACGCTGAAGTTGAGAATGGCGACGACGACCATGACCAGGATGGCCGCCTCCAGTCCCGGCTCCCCGAAGGCCAGGCGCGCGCACGGGAGCCCCATGTTGCCCGCGTTCCAGAAGACGCTCGGCAGCATCAGGCCTCGCAGCCCGGGACCGGCCCGGCGCACGTAGAGCCAGGCCAGCAGGCCGGTGACGGCGCAGATCCAAGCGGCGCCTGCGGCCAGCAGCGCCCACTGCCCCGGATCGAACGTGGTGCGGGACAGCACGGAGAAGACGAGCGCCGGAGACGTCACCATCAGCGCCACGTCGGCCAGCGTCCTCACGTCGAGCGGCCGCCGGCCGGCCAGCCAGTAGCCGAGCGCCACGATCGCGAAGACCGGGATCACCGTTTCCAGCACCAACGACACGGCAGAGGGAATACCGGCGTGCCGGCAGCGGCGCCAGCGCTGCGCCGTCCTTTGGAGCCGATAGACTCGCGCCATGCCGGTCCCGCCGCGGCCCCATCTGCTGGGCATCGACGACGGTCCCTTCGAGAAGGGCGTGAGCGCCGACGTTCCGATCGTCGGCGTCATGATGGAGGGGCCGGACCTGGTGGAGGCGGTCGCGATCACCCGCTTCCCCGTGGACGGCGACGGGCTGACCGCGTACCTGGCCGGCTGGGTCGGCGAGCTGCGCTTCCGTCCCGCGCTCCAGGGCGTGCTCCTCGGCGGCATCACGGCCGCGGGCCTCGGCGTGGTGGACGTGCCCCTGCTGGCGGAGCGGCTCGGCCTGCCCGTGATCGTGGTGAACCGGCGCAAGCCCCGGGACGAACCGCTGCTCGAGGCGCTGCGCAGCGCGGGCCTGCACGGGCGCCGGGAGCTGGTGACGCGCGCACCGGAGCCTCGCCTCCTGAAGGGCGGCCTCTACGCCGGCGCTGCGGGTACCACGCCCGAGGAAGCCGCCCGGCTGGTGCAGGCGTGCCGCGGCAAGTCGGACCTGCCAGAGCCCTTGCGGCTGGCGCACCTGATCGCCGCCGCGGTGGCGCGCGGCGAGTCGCGAGGACGGCCGTAGGAAACCGGGGATCGGGGCGGCTAGGATTCCTCCAGCAGCCGAGCCCGAGGATCTTCATGGCCGCCCGCAGCGAGGAGTTCCCCACGGAGTTCGAGGCCCTCCATGGCGACGCCTGACACGGGCGAGCGCATGCAGGCGGTGAGCGCGACGGTGGAGAAGCTGATCGTGCGCTCGCCCTACGGGCGGCTCCTCGGCGTCGAGCTGCTCGAGGTGCGGGAGGACGAGGTCCGCGTGCAGCTGCCCTTCCGCGAGGAACTCACCACCCTCGGCGACACCGTCCACGGAGGAGCCATCGCCGCGCTGGTGGACGTGGCCGCGACCGCCTGCTTCTGGGCCAGCCCCCACATCCCCGCCGGATCCCGCGGCAGCACCATTGGCTTCAACGTGAACTTCCTCTCCGCGGGGCGCGGCCTCGACCTCGTCGCCCACGCCCGGGTCCGGCGACGGGGACGCGAGGTGTCGACGGCGGAGGTGAGCGTGCGCGACCCGGACGGACGCGAGGTCGCGGTGGCGCTCGTGACCTACAAGCTCTCCCCGCCCCGCTGAGGCCGGGCGCGCAGCAGCAGCACGCCGGCCAGCGAGATCGCGGCGGCCTGGGCCAGCCCGATCGGCCAGCCGCGCCCGTGCGGGCTGACCTCGCTCCACACCAGGTGCGAGATCGCCACGTAGAAGACGTAGCCGGCCGCCGCGGGAACCAGCCACGCGCGCGCCTTCCACGCGCCCCAGGCCCCGATCGCGAAGATCGCCCAGTGCAGCGGCGCGCTCAGGTGCGCCGCGCGCCCGGTGACCTCGAAGCCGAGCCAGACCTCCATGTCGCGGGTCTCGGGAAGGAAGAGGTCGCGCGCGACGTTCACGCCCAGCGCCAGCAGGCAGAAGACCGCGAGGGCGGTCATCCAGACGGGGCGATCGGGAGCGGGAGTCGCCGGCACCACGCCGGGAGGATACCCCGCGGTCGGAGATCAGGCGCCGCGACCCGCCACCCACTGCGCCGCGATGCGCGCGACGCGCTCGCCGAGGACCTCGCCGGTGGCCAGGTCTTCGGCGTGGACCGCCACCTCGGGGCCACCGTACTGCGCCTGGCCCGCCGCGCCCAGGTAGAAGCTCAGGCGGTTCAGACCGCGGTCGTTCAGCGGGATCTGCTCCTGCCCCACCCAGATCATGCCCATCTGCAGGGCCGCGACCACCAGGTCCTGCAAGGCGTTCAGCTTGTCGCCGCTCGGCGTCGAAGACACGGTGAAGCCCGCCGCCAGCTTGTCCACCCAGGTGCGCGGGGCCCAGCGCGGCAGGGTGGCGTCGAGGAACGCCTTCATCTGGGCCGACACGCCCCCCATGTAGGTGGGGCAGCCGAAGAGGATGGCGTCGGCGGCATCGAGCGCTTCCAGGATCGCGTCGTTGGACCAGCGGCCCAGGTTGATGTCGCCGCCCTGGATGGCGTGGATCTGCGCCTCCACGCCGTCGACGGAGGCCGCGCCGCGCTGCACCGCCTCCGCCATGAGCTTCGTGTGGCCGCTGCCCGTGTGGTAGACGACCGCGACCGTGGTCATGCCACCTCCCGTCCGCAGCCCAGCCTACCACGCGCCATCGGGAGGCCCGAAGCGGCACATCGCGCAAGCCCGGCGCCCCACAGCCTGGCGGTCTCCCGAGCACCGCCGCCGGGCGCGCAGCGAGCCGCAGGCGAGCGGAGCTCACCTAATGCACGGGACCCAGGTTCAGCGGTCGCACCGCCGAGGCCTCGCGCGGGTAGTCGAAGGCCACCACCCGCACGAGGGTGCCGCCGCAGAAGACCTCGGCCACGTATGCATCCGGGCACTTCGACACCGGCACCTCCAGCTGGAACGCTCCCTCCACGGAAAAGTCGCCGATCTCCTCGCGCGTCTGGCGCTGGAGGATGCGCACGCTGCACGCGGACTCGCTGGCCGGCGGGTCGATCCGGCCCCGCACGAAGGCGGTGCCGTCGCCCGGGGCGATGGGGATGCAACAGCGTCCGACGAGCAGGACGGCGAGAAGGAGTCGCGTCACGGGTCCGGGCTCCCGCGCGAGCCTACCACGCGGCGCCGGGCTGGGAGCGGACCGCGCGCTGGCGTACGCTTCGGGGCGAAGGAGACCCCCCATGAGCACCGCCGATCGCTACCGCGCCTACGCCGAAGCCTTCGAGCTCTCGCTGGCGGACGACGACTGGACCCGGCTCGAGCAGTACTTCACCGAAGACGCCGTCTACCGGCCGGACGGAACGCCCGACTCGGACGTGACGGGACGTGACGCCGTGCTCGCGCGCCTGAAGGGCTTAGGGGACGTTGGTTCAGAAGTTCAGAAACTGCCCGCAGCGGGCAGTTTCTGAACT
>CAMYLJ010000005.1:0-71470 GCA_947259215.1 uncultured delta proteobacterium | reverse complement strand
CGCAGCGGGCAGTTTCTGAACTTCTGAACCAACGTCCCCTAGCGGACCGCGGCGGCCAGCTCGCTGCGGAAGTCCGGGTGCGCGATCGCCGTCAGCGCCGCGCAGCGCTCCTCGACCGTCAGGCCCAGGAGCTCCGCCGACCCGTACTCGGTGATCACCACGTCCACCTGGTGCCGCGGCGTGGTCACCGTGGTGCCAGGCTCGAAGTTCGCCGCGATGCGCGAGATGCGCTTTCCGCCGGCGCTGGCCGTCGAGGGGAGGCACACCAGCGAGCGGTCCTCGAGCCGCTCGCCCGCGCCCGCGACGAAGTCCTCGTGGCCGCCGATGCCCGAGTACTGGCTGCCACCCACGGTGTCGGCCGCCACCTGGCCGGTCAGGTCCACCGTCAGGGCGCCGTTCAGCGAGACGAGCGCGCGGTTCTGCGCGATCAGCGCCGGCGAATTGACGACGTCCACCGGCAGGAAGCGCACCAGCTCTTGCCCGTCGAGCCACTCGTAGAGCTCCTTCGTTCCCATCGCGAAGGTGCAGATCGAGACGCCGTCGAAGAGGCCCTTGCGATTCGTGATCTTGTCGGCCTTGTGCAGGTGCATCAGGCCCGTGGTGAACATCTCCGAGTGAACCCCGTAGTCGCCGCCGGGCCCGTCGGCCAGGAGCTGGGCCATCAGGCTCGGCACGGCGCCGATCCCCGTCTGCAGGGTGCAACCGTCGTGGATGAAGGCGCGCGCGTGCTCCGCGATGGCGCGGTCCACGTCCGTGGGCTCGGGATCCGGCAACGCGATCGGGTCGTGGTCGTGCTCGACCAGCACGTCCACCTCTGCCAGCGGGATCGCGTGCAGGTGCTCCGGCGGCAGGCCCAGGGTGTAGGGCAGCTTGCGGTTGACCTCGGCGATCAGCAGCCGTTCCGGGTCGCGCCCGCAGCGCCGCAGCTCGTCCACGGTCGCCCCGGCGTGAAGCGAGAGCGAGAGGTTCCCGTCGGCGTCCGGCGGCGCCACGCCCGTGGCCATCACGCGCGGGCGCGTGGCCTCGGCGATGCGCCCGAAGCGCCGGAAGTCCGCCGGCACGAAGTGCACCCGGTGACCCGCGTCGTGGAGCGCGCGCTCGACGGGTCCGAAGAAGCCGCTCCGCAGCTCGACGCCGGGGCGGGTGAAGAGCCCGTAGAAGCCGGTCAGGAGCGCGGTGGAGACCTTCAGGTCCTGGTAGTCGTCGCGATCGCCGAGGGCGTTCAGCAGGCCGGCGGGCTGGCCGGGGCCGAGGGGCAGCGCCAGCACGTCCACCGGGCGGACCAGGGCCGCGGCCTCGCTGACGGAGAGGGTGCGGGGTTCCGGCATGCGCCGCTACGCCTCCCCGTCGGCCTGCGCCAGGCGACGGGCCACGATCCCGTACACCTCGGCCGAGAATCCGAGACCGAGGTGCGTGGTGCGCACCTCCACGTGCTCCACGTCCGGGCTGTGCTCGTCCACGCAGGCGCGCCAGGCGACGACCCCGTCCCAGCGCGAGTAGATGGCGGTCACGGGGCGCCGGATCGGGACGCGGTTGCGCTCCGCCACCTGCCGCTCGATCTCGTCCAGGTCGTAGCCGCGCCGGCAGTAGGAAGGCGCCGCCGCCGTGTACTTGGGGCCGCCGACCACGGGGCTCCCGAAGGTCACCACCCGCGTCACCGCATCGGGCCGCTCGCGCGCGGCCTCCCGGGCCAGCACGCCGCCGAGGCTCCAGCCCACCAGCGCCACGGGTCGACCGCTCGCCTCCGCCGCTTCGGCGACGAGGTCCGCCACCCGGGGCGCGAGATTCCGGACGTCTCCGTCGTTGCGGCCCAGGCCCCAGCCGCGGGGGTCGTGCCCCAGCAGGCTCAGGTAGCCGCGCAGGAGCGCGGTCGAGCCGTCGCCGGCGCCGTAGCCGGGCAGCACCAGTACGACGCGCCCGTTACCGCGCGGCTGACGGGCCAGGTCCGGGGCCTTCCACAGCAGGCGCGGCAGCTCCATGAGGCCCAGCCCCTCGCCCGCGAGGGCCAGACGCGACGGCATCGGGAGGGACTGCATGGCCGGGAAGGTAGCCTTCCCAGCGCCGGCGTCGGCCGGCTAGCCGCTCGCCGCCTGCTCCGCCTGCTCCGCCTGCGGTGCCAGGGCCCCCATCAGGAGCTGCACCAGCTCCTCCGGCGGCGCGACCTCCGGGTCCTCGACCGAGTCCCGCAGGTGCTCGTAGCGCAGCAGGTCGAGCTTCTCGTACTCGGCGCGCACGCGCGGGGTGAGGAGCCCCAGGCGCTTCAGGTTCGGGACGATCTTGCTGAAGAGCATCTGGCGGAATCCCCGCATGAACGGCGTGTTCGTGGCCCAGGCCACCCACTCGTCCACCGGCCAGCCGAGGCGCTCGTAGACCTGGTGCATGAGCAGGCGGTCGCGCATCAGGTGCGTAGCCTCGATGATGAACTCCTCGCGCTCCGCCAGCTCGCTGCTGGTGAGCTCCGTCGTGTAGAGCCCCTCGAGCGACAGCACGCCGAACGCCACGTGGCGCGACTCGTCGGCCATGATGCGCGTGGTGATGTCCTGGATCAGGGGCTCCTCGGGCATCAGCAGCTTCTGCATCCCGAAGGCGGCCAGCGCGAGCCCCTCCACCATGATCTGCATGCCCAGGTAGGTGAGGTCCCAGCGCGAGTCGCTGAGGATGTCGTCCAGCAGGGTGCCCAGGTGCGGGTTCACCTCGTACGACAGGCCCAGCTTCTCGGTCAGGTAGCGGTGGTAGACCTCCACGTGGCGCGCCTCGTCGGCCACCTGGTTGGCGGCGTAGAACTTGGCCTCCTCCCAGGGCACCTGCTGCACGACCTTGGCGCTGGCGAGCAAGGCGCCCTGCTCGCCGTGCAGGAACTGGGAGAGCATCCAGGCGTTCATGTGCAGGTTCATCTGGAGCAGCTCGTCGTCGTCGAGCTGCCGGGGAGGATTCAGCACCTGGTTCAGCATGCCGCCCACGCCGGCCTCGCGGCGCTCCCGGGTCATGCGCTCGATGTCCACGTCGATGGACCAGTCCAGGTCGCTGGCGTTCCACGACAGGGCCTTGCCCTTCTCGTAGAGAGCCATCAGGTTCTGCCGGCGCAGCTCGTACTGCCAGTCGAAGACGCTGTCCATGGTGGACTGGATCGACTGGTAGGGACCGGACTTCGGGATCGGCAGGGGATTGTGCTGTTCGTACTTCATGACGGCTGCTCCTCGGGGCGCGCGATGGACAGATAGGCACTGACGTTGCCGACGAGCTCGTCCACGAGCTCGTCGCGGGAGAGCGCACGCCCGGCGGCGCGGACTCCCCCGGAGACGACCAGCTGGTCCACCAGGCCGAAGGCGAGCTGCACGGCCAGGTCGGCGGCCAGCGCCGGATCGGGATGCCCGATCTCGTGGCGGCGAGCGACCGCCAGGGCTCCCACGCGGGCCGACACCTGCTGGCGGAAGCGCAGGCCGTCGGCGCTCTGCTCGGCGTCGTGCGAGGCGCGGACCAGGAAGGCGGCGATCAGACGCGCGCTCTCGTGCGCCACGTCCACCAGCTCCTGCATGCCGGCGCGCACGATCGCCGCGGCCGGCGCACCGCGCCAGCGCTCGGGATCCAGCAGGCGCTCCACCCGCGCCGAGAGCTGATTGAAGAAGCGCTCCTCGAGCGCGCGCAGCAGCTCGTCCTTGTCGCGGAAGCGGGCGTAGAAGCCGCCCACCGAGGAGCCGGCGCGGCGCACGATCTCCGGCACCGAGGCGTCGCCCAGGCCCCGCTCCTGGATCAGCGCCTCGGCGGCGTCCAGGATGCGCTGCAGGGTCTGCTCGCTGCGGGCCTGCTTGGGGCGAGCGACGGACTCGAGAAAGTCCTGGGACATCGGGGAGTTGGCAACCTCCAGAAAGGGAATCCGAATCTGATTCGCTTTCTAGTCTGACTCAGCCGGGGCGAGCTGGCAAGCGGGCGGCCGCGCCTGGGCGAACGCCGTACGCTGGGGCGCATGGACACCACCACCCCCCTGCTGTCGGACCTGGTCTTCCCGGAGGGCCCGCGCTGGCGCGACGGCCGGCTCGTGTTCTCCGACATGCACGCCCACCGCGTGATCGCCGTCGACCCGCAAGGGCGCGCCGAGACGCTGGTCGAGACGCCCGGCGCCTGCTCGGGCCTCGGCTGGGACCCGAAGGGACGCATGCTCGTCGTCTCCATGGACGACCACCGGCTCCTGCGCTGGGACGGCGGCGCGCTGGAGGAGGTGGCGGATCTCTCGTCCGTGGCGATGGAACCGCCCATCAACGACATGGTGGTGGACGCCGACGGGCGTGCCTACATCGGCCAGTTCGGGTTCGACATCCACCAGGAGCAGGAGTTCACGAAGACCGAGCTGCTGGTGGTCGAGCCAGACGGAACGACGGGGGTGGCCGCAGGTGACCTGGCCTTTCCCAACGGCATGGTGATCACCCCCGACGGGGGCACGCTCATCGTGGGCGAGTCCTACGCCGCGCGGCTCACGGCCTTCGACCGGGCCGCCGACGGCTCGCTCTCCAACCAGCGGGTCTGGGCGAAGCTCGAAGGAGCGGTGCCCGACGGCATCTGCCTGGACGCCGAGGGCTGCGTGTGGCTGGCCTCGCCGGTGTCGAACCAGTTCCTGCGGGTGCGGGAGGGCGGCGAGGTGACGGACCGGGTGTCTGTCGACCAGATGGCCATCGCCTGCATGCTGGGGGGCGAGGACGGGCGCACGCTCTTCGCCTTGACGGCGCCGACCGTCGCGCCCGACGAGACGCGGCGGCTGCGCGGGAGCCGCATCGAGACGCTGCGGGTGGCCGTGCCCGGAGCCGGCCTCCCGTAGCCCGCCGCCGGCGGTTACTCTCCCCCGCCATGGACCCCGCGCGCACGCCCGTCCTGGTGGGCGTCGGCCAGCTCCTGGAGCGCACCGACGACCCCCGCGAGGCCTCGGAGCCGCTGGCCCTGCTCGAGGCCGCCGCCCGCAGCGCGGCGGCGGATGCCCGCGCGGGCGACGCGCTGCTGCGCCAGATCGACACCTGCGCCCTCACCCAGGTGATCGCCTGGAAGGCGCAGAACGCGCCCCAGGTGCTGGGCGAGCGGCTCGGCGCCCGCACCCGGCGCGACAGCGTGGCGCACACCGGCGGCGAGACCGGGCTCACTCTGCTGAACCGGGTCTGCCGCGAGATCGCGGCCGGCGAGGCGCGGGTGGCGCTGGTGGCCGGCGTCAACAACATGCGCACGCTGATGACAGCCCACGCCCGGGGAATCCAGCTCGACTGGCGGCCCGGTGCTGGCACCGGCGAGCCCGAGCTCGTGGGTGAGCGTCGCTGGGGCGTCTCGGATCGGGAGCGGGAGGTCGGCCTGCTGATGCCCACCGACGTCTATCCGCTCTTCGCCAACGCGCTGCGCGCCCGCCGCGGGCTCTCGCTCGAGGAGCACTTCGCGCGCATGGGCCGCCTCATGAGCGGCTTCAGCGAGGTGGCGGCGAAGAACCCCTACGCCTGGTTCCCCACCTACCGCAGCCCCGAGGAGCTCGTCACCGTCACGGAGACGAACCGCATGATCGCCTTCCCCTATCCGAAGTACCTGAACGCGGTGATGAACACCGACCAGGCTTCGGCCGTGATCGCGACCTCCGCGGAGAAGGCTCGCGCCCTCGGCGTCCCCGAGGAGCGCCAGGTGTGGTGGTGGGGCGGCGCGGAGGCCGACGAAGCCGCCTGGTACCTGAGCGAGCGCCGCGCGCTCGACGAGAGTCCCGCCATGCGCGCCACGCACCGGACCGCGCTGGCCCGCGCCGGGGTCAGCCTCGACGCCATCGACCGCTTCGACTTCTACAGCTGCTTTCCCGTCGCCGTCGAGATGGCCTGCGAGATGCTGGGCCTGTCCGAGGAAGACCCGCGCGGCTTCACCGTGACGGGCGGCCTCCCCTACGCGGGCGGGCCCGGCTCGAGCTACACCTTGCACGCGCTGGCGTCGATGGCCGAGCGTCTGCGCGAGGCGCCCGGCGCGAAGGGCCTCGTGACCGGGAACGGCTGGTACTTCACCAAGCACTCGGCCAGCGTGCTGGCCTCGGCGCCGCCCGAGGCGCTGCCCGCCGACGTGACGCTGCCCGACAGCCCGGGCCCCACCCCGCCCCTCGATCGCGCGGACGGCCCCGCCACGATCGAGACCTACACGGTGATCTACGCCCGCGACGGCGCGCCCGAGCGCGGCATCGTGCTGGGCCGGCTCGACGCGGGCGGCGCGCGCTTTCTCGCCAACACGCCGCCCGAGCGCGGCGTGCTGGAGGACCTGGTGGCGCGCGAGGGCGTGGGACGTCCGGGCCGGGTGCGCCACGTCGACGGGCGCAACGTCTTCGAGCCGGCGTAGGCATGAAGACCGAAGGCCCCTACATCCTCGACGTGGGCGACGCGGACTTCGAAGCACAGGTGCTCGTGCGCTCGGAGTCCGTCCCGGTGGTGGTGGACTTCTGGGCCGAGTGGTGCGGTCCCTGCCGCGCCCTGTCGCCGGCCCTGGAGAGCCTGGCCCAGCAGTACGCCGGGGCCTTCGTGCTGGCGAAGGTCGACGTGGACGCGGCGCCCCAGACCGCCGCCGCCCACGGCGTGCGCAGCATCCCCACCGTGCTCGGGATCCGCGATCGCACGATCCGGGCCGAGTTCGTCGGCGCCCAGCCCGAGCCGGCCCTGCGCCAGTTCATCGAGTCGCTGCTGCCGACCGAAGCCGATGGGCTGGCGGTGGAGGCCGCCCAGCTGGCCGCCGCCGGAGACGCCGCGGCGGCCGAGGAGCGCTTCCGCGCGGCGCTGGCCAAGGAAGCGCGCCACGGGCGCGCGCTCATCGGCCTGGCGCGGTTGCGCGCGGCCGCCGGCGACGTCGACGAAGGACTCGACCTGCTGGCGCACGTGCTTCCCCACGAAACGGTGGCCGACGAAGCCGAGCGGCTCGCCGCGGAGCTGCGGGTCGCACGCGAGGGCGACGCGGATCCCGAGGCCCTGCGCGCCCAGGTGGAGGCCGCGCCGGAAGATCCCGCAGCGCGGCTCTCCCTGGGCCGCGCGCTCGCCGCGTCGGGCCGCCACGCCGAAGCCCTAGAGGCGTTGGTGGAGGCCGTGCGCCGCGATCCGGACTACGAGGACGGCGCCGCCCGGCGCGCGATGCTCGACCTGTTCGAGGTGCTCGGCGGCGAGCACGAGCTGACCCAGCGCTTCCGCAGCGAGCTGGCGCGGGCGCTCTTCCGGTGAGGCGGCGCGCGGGATGAACGCGCGCGACCTGCTCTCCGCGCGCCGCGCGCTCTGCGTACAGCCCCACTACGACGACAACGACCTGGCGGCGGGCGGCACCTTCGCCGCGCTGGCCGACGCTGGCGTCGAGGTCCACTATTTGACCGCGACCGACGACCTGGTGGGCGTGCTCGATCCTTCGCTGTCCGACGAGGAGGCCGGCGCGCGGCTGCGCGCCGAGCAGGCACAGGCGGGCGCGGAGATCGGCGTGACCGAGCAGCACTGGCTGGGCCTGCCCGACGCGGGGCCCTACGACTACTACGCGCTCCGCAACGGCGTCGTGCGCCACATCCGCAGGCTGCGCCCGGAGCTGGTCTTCACCTGCGACCCCTGGCTCCCCTACGAGGCCCACAGCGACCACCTGCGCGTGGGCCGCGCCGTCGCCGAGGCGTGCATGCTGCACAAGCACCGGCGCCTGCGGCTCGATCCCGCGCTGGAGGCCGCCTGGGAGCCCCACGAGATCCACGCCGTCGGCTTCTACTTCACCACCGCGCCGAACCTCTGCTTCGACACCAGCGCGACGCGGGAGCGCAAGTACCGCGCCCTCGAGGCCTACCGGACCCAGCTCTCCGACGACGAGATCCGCTTCCTCCAGCAGGGACTCGCAGGCATGGAGCAGCGTTGGGCAGCGGACGAGCCCTTCAGCCACGGCGAGGCGCTGAAGGTCCTGCCGCCGGGCCGGCTGCACGTGAACCTGCTGCCGGAGCTCGCCTAGCTGACGGAGCCCGAAGGGCTCCGTTTACGGCGCAAGCCGACCCAAGACTTCGTCTTGGGTCGGCCTGCTAGGCGATCCCGAAGAGCCGAGCCGCCGTCCCGCCGAGGATGGCGGCGCGGGCCGCGTCGTCGATGTCGTCGCGCTCGCGCAGGGGCTTGGAGCTCTCGGGGAACTCCGAGTCCCAGTGGGGGTAATCGCTGGCGTACATGATGAAGTCGGCGCCGAGCTGGTCCACGGTGGCGCCCAGCATCGGCTCCGCCGCCTCGCAGGTGGCGTAGATCTGGCCGCGCTGGAGGTACTCCACGGGCTCGCGCTTCCAGCCGTTCTCCAGCCAGTCGCCGCGCTTCTCGTAGTGCTCGTGCATGCGGTCGAGGAAGTACGCGATCCAGCCCACGCCGGACTCGAGGAAGGCCACCCGCAGCTTCGGGTGGCGCTCGAAGACACCCCCGCTCACGAGCGCCGTCATGGCGGTCATCTGGTCGAAGGGGAAGCTGATGCAATGCACCTGGATGTAGTTGGTGAAGCGGTCCACGCCGATCTTCGGCAGGTGCACACCCGGCGCACCATGGACGCCCAGGGGCATGTCCAGGTCGGCCGCGGCGGCGTAGAAGTCGTCCAGGTCCGGGTGGTCGAGGTTGCGTTCCCGCAGGGCCGGCGGGATCGCGGTGCAGACGTGGCCGAGCTCCCTGGCGCGGGTCATGAGCTGGATGGAGGCCTTCGCGTCCTCGATCGGCACCACCGCCACCCCGAACAGGCGATCGCGCTGGTCGCCCATCCAGTCGAGGAGCCACTCGTTGTAGAAGCCCGCGATCTCGGCGCCGAAGCCGAGGTCGCGGAAGGTGGGCACGCCCAGGCCGAAGCTCGGGAAGAGCACCATCCGGTCGATACCCTCGCGGCCAGCGTCCGACAGCACGCCTTCCGGAGTCGCCGGGTTGTCGCCGGCGCCCTCCACCACGGCGTGGGCGGGCGGGCAGCCGGCGCCGGGTCCCTCGGTCTCGGGGTAGCGGTTGCCGTCCACCTGGATGCCGGGGACGGGGCCGCCGCCGACGCGGATCCGGTCCGGCCAGCGCTTCAACGCCTGTCCGAAGAAGGACGCTCCCTCCAGCACGTGCGCGTCGGCGTCGATCACCCGGGTCATGCAGAGCCTCCATTCGCGCGCACGGTACGCGTGTCCCGGCCCGAGCGCAGCACCGTGCCCGGGCGCGCGTCCTGGAACACGCCGTTCGCCACCACCTCTTCGCCCGCCACGAAGACGCGCTCGATGCCCTCGGCCTCGGCGTAGAGGCGCGAGGCGCCGGCCGGCAGGTCGTTGCGGGTGTGCACGGGCCCGGGGCCCACACGCGTCGGGTCGAAGAGCACGAGGTCCGCGTGGGCGCCCTCGGCGATGCGCCCGCGCTCCGGCATGCCGTAGAGGTCCGCCGGCACCGTCGTGAGCTGGCGCACCGCCTCCTCGAAGGAGATCACCCCGTGCTCGCGCGCACCGCGGCCGAGGAGCGTCGTCGCGCAGGTGAAGGTGTCCAGCATGTCGAGATGGGCGCCGGCGTCCGAGGCGCCGACCAGCGCGCGCGGGTCGGTCCAGACCGCGGCGCGGCCCTCCCACACCGAGCGCGTCTCCGGCGGCGCGCCCGGCGAGAACGAGGTCCGCAGGTCCTCGGAGAGCGCCAGGTCGAGCATCACGTCGAGGGGATCCTTGCCCGCCTTCTCCGCTAGCTCGCCCAGGCTCCTGCCCGTGGCATCCGCGTTCTCCGGCCGGAAGGTCTCGGCCACGATCATCCGCTCCCAACGCGCGATCGCCTTCAGCGGACCTGCCTGAGCCTGGGCGGCGCCCTCGTGCAGCCGGCGGCGCCACTCGTCACCGCGCAGCGCCTGCATGCGCTCGGGCAGCGGCTTGCCGAAGAGCGGCGCCCAGCCCGGCAGCGCGTCCAGCACCATGCCCGACACGAAGTTCAGGCGCACGGTCATCACCTGGGGCGGCGTCAGCGCCAGCACGCGCGCGCCGCGGGCTGCGGCGCGGTCCGAGGCCGCGAGCTGGCTCTCGTGCAGCTCCGGGCTCCCGGGGTTCACGAACAGCACGTTCCAGTTGAGCGGCCGGTCGGCGGCCAGCGACATCTCGCTCATCAGGTCGACGTGCTCGTCGGAGAAGGGGCCGACGGTCGGGATGAACTCGAGGGTCGTCCCCGGGTGCTCCCGCACGGCGCGGCACAGGGCCAGGATCTCGTCGCGGCCCGCCGCGCGCGAGGGCACCGGCTCGCCGGCGCCGTCGTGGTGCGTCGGCGCCCAGGACGACGAGAAGCCGAGGCCGCCTTCGGCGAGCGACGTCCCCAGGAGGCGCGCCATCTCCGCCACCTGCTCGGCGTTCGCCTCGCCACCCACCGCGTCCTCACCCATCACCACGCGGCGCAGGGCGGAGTGTCCGACCAGGAAGCCCGCGTTCACGAGCAGGTTTCCCTCCAGGCGGTCCAGGTAGTCGCCGAAGCTGCGCCACTTCCAGTCGACGCCGGCCTGGAGCGCCTCCAGCGGGATGCCCTCGACCCGCGCGAGCATGCGCATCAGGTAGTCGCCAGCGCCTTCCGTGAGCGGCGCGATGCTGAAGCCGCAGTTGCCCCCCACCACCGTGGTGACACCGTGGAGCGGCGAGGGCGAGAGGGTCGGGTCCCAGAACGCCTGGGCGTCGTAGTGGGTGTGGATGTCCACGAAGCCCGGCGCCACGAAGAGGTCGCTGGCGTCCGTGGTCTCGCGCGCCGGCTCGTCCAGCTGGCCGATCGCCACGATGCGCCCGTCGCGAAGGCCGACGTCCGCGCGCCGCCCCGGCCCGCCGCTGCCGTCGAGCACGGTTCCGCCGCGGATCAGCCGATCGAGCATGCGCACCTCCGTTCCCGACGCGAGCGCCTCGCAGACTCTAGGTGGACGGGCGGAAGGCGTCTAGACTCCGGCCGTGCCGCAGCCGCTCCCGGACTGGGGATCCGCCACGCCCCTGGACGACGTGTCTCGCCAGGTGGCGATCACCGGCGTGGGCGAAGCCGACCACAGCAGGGCGTCCGGCCGCAGCGCGTCCGAGATCGCGCTCCAGGCCGTGGAGCGCGCGATCGCCGACGCGGGGCTCGCGCCCGCCGAGGTGGACGGCCTGATGACGAGCGCCGGGATGGGTGCGCAGCTCGCGCCCGCCGAGTTCCACAGCCACTTCGGGACAAACCACGATCTCTGGACGGGTCCGGGCGGGGGCATGACCTGGGCCGCCACGGCGCCCCACGCCGCAGCCCGCGCGATCGCGGCGGGCGAGGCCCGGAACGTCGTGAACGTCTTCTCGGTGGCCTGGGCCAGCGAGCGCGAACAGATGGAGGGTGGACCCGGCGCCTTCCACGCCGCCGAGCCCATGAAGGCGGTCTTCGAGCTGCCCTTCGGCTGGTTCCCGCAACCCGTCTACTTCGCCACCATCGCGCGCCGCCACATGCACGAGTACGGCACCACCTTGGAGCAGCTCGGCGCCATCGCGGTGGCGTGCCGACGCCACGCGAACCTCACACCGGGCGCGCTGATGCACGACAAGCCCCTCGACCTGGAGGGCTACCTGGCGCGGCCGATGCTCGTGGACCCGCTGCGCGTGGAGGACTGCTGCCTGATCTCCGACGGGGGGGCGGCGTACGTGATGACCGGGCCCGAGCGCGCGCGCGACGCGGCGAAGCCTCCCGCCTGGGTGCTCGGGGTCGGGGAGGGCCGGTCGGGCGCCGGCCTCTACTGGAGCCAGCAGGGCGACTTCACCGCCACGCCCCAGGTCTTCTCGGCGCCCGCCGCCTTCGAGATGGCGGGGATCGCGCCCGCCGAGGTGGACGTGCTCACGCTCTACGACCCCTTCACCATCGTGGCGCTGATGCAGATCGAGGACATGGGCTTCTGCCCCAAGGGCGATGGCGGCGCCTTCGTCGAGGGCAGCCGTCTGCACTTCGACGGCGGCGCCCTGCCCTACAACACCCACGGCGGGCTCCTCTCCCACGCCTACGTGCTCGGGATCGCCCACGTGGTGGAGGTGGTGCGCCAGCTCCGCGGCGAGGCTGCGGCCCAGGTGCCGGGCGCGCGAGTGGGCGTCTACGGCGGCTACACCGGCCATCTGGCCAGCACCCTGGTGTTGGCGAGGGACTGAGTGGACCTCCCGCGCCGCATGCCCGACTTCCCGCTCCCGGACACGGAGTGGGCACCCGGTCGCGGCTTCTTCGAGGCGGCGGCGCGCAGCGAGCTGGCGATCCCGCGCTGCGCCGCCTGCCAGCGACTGGTCTGGTACCCGAAGCCGGCCTGCCCCGATTGCGGCGGGCGCGCGCTGCCGTGGGCTCCGGTGTCGGGACGCGGAGCGCTCTTCTCCTGGGCCACCGTACGGCGCCCGCTCTGGAAGCCCTTCGCCGAGAAGGTCCCCTACACGACGGGGCTGGTCGCGCTGGAGGAGGATCCGAGGGTACGCCTCGTCAGCCTGCTGGCGGACTGCGCTCCCGAGGAGCTGCACGCCGACATGGCGGTACACGCTGTCTTCCGGCCGCTCGCCTTCGCCGACAGCGACCGCGCGCTGGTAGTGCCGTTCTTCGCGCCGACGCGGTAGCATCTGACGCCCCATGAGCGAGCTCTTCCACGACGTCGCCAGCATCGACTACCCGATCGTGGACGCCGACGCCCACGTGAACGAGCCGCCGGACCTGTGGCTGGAGCGCGTGCCCCGCAAGTGGCGCGAGCGCGCGCCCCAGGTGCAGAAGACCGACAAGGGCGACATCTGGATCTTCGACGGCGGCAAGGAGAAGTGGCCGGTGGGCCTGACCGCCGTCGCCGGCATGTCCTTCTTCGACTACAAGGCCTTCGGCCTCACCTACGAGACCATCCGCCCCGGCAGCTTCGACACCAAGGCGCGCTTGGCCGACATGGACGCCGACGGCATCTACGCCCAGGTCCTCTACCCGAGCGTGACCCTGAAGGGTGCCAAGATCTACTCCGGCGAGCGGGAGCTGCAGATCGCCTGCGTGCGAGCCTACAACGAGTGGCTGCTGGAATTCTGCGAGGGCTCCGGCGGGCGCCTGATCCCCCAGGCCATCATCCCCACCACCGGAGTGGACGACGCCGTGGCCGAGCTGGAGTGGGCGATGGAGCACGGCCACCGGGGCGCCGTGATCTCGTCGTTCCCGAACGGCAGCCTCGACCCGGCGCCCGAGGACGACGCCTTCTGGGCCGCAGCCCAGGAAGCGGCCTGGCCGGTGGCGGTCCACATCGGCAGCTTCCTGCGCGGACCCGTGATGGGCGGCGGGCGCACGCGCAACTGGACCGGCCTGGCCTTCGTCGGTGCGGCGGCCCTCACCAAGGCGGGCGGCCAGACGCTTCCCGCCGTGTGCGAGATCCTGTTCAGCGGCATCTTCGAGCGCTTTCCCGACCTGCGCATCCTGCTGGTGGAGGCCAACATCGGCTGGATCCCGACCCTGCTCGAGCAGAGCGACGACATGTTCATGCGCTACCGCTGGTACACCGGCGCGCATGAGGAGATGAAGAGCACCCCGAGCGAGATCTTCCACCGGAATTTCTGGGCGACCTTCATGCTCGACACCGTGGGCATGGACCTGCTGCACCGCATGAACGTGGATCACCTGATGTGGTCCACCGACTACCCCCACAGCGGCAGCGACTGGCCCAACTCGCGGGTGGTGATCGAGCGCGTCTTCCGCGGCGTCCCCGCCCACCTGGTGCGCCAGATGCTCCACGAGAACGCGGTGGACCTCTACGATCTCGACGTGCCGGCCAGTCGCTAGCTGCGGCAGCGTTTGCGGATCCCGTCTACCATGGAACGCGTTCCATCGGAGGCCCCCGCATGTCGGCTCCCCTGTTCACGGACGACGCGCTGCGGCGCTTCGGCGTCGAGTTCGACGACGAGCACGTGCACGACTTCGACCCTGGCGTGGAGTGGTGGAACGAGTCCTGGTTCTGGGACTGGTACGACGCCGAGGGGAGCGTGGCGGGCCACTGCCGGATCGGGATCCACCCCAACCAGAACCGGGTCTGGGTGTGGTTCTTCGCGTACCGCGACGGGGAGTGGATCGTCGTCGAGGAGCCGCGCCTGCCGCTGGCCGCATTCGACCGCGCGAATCTCGCCTACGACAGCTGGGGCCTGCGCTTCGGCTGGCGGAACGTCCAGCCCCTGCGCGGCGGGGCCTTCCGCTTCGACGGCTTCGGGCGCGTCGTGTCCGGGCCGCGCGCGGGCATGGTCCAGGCGCTGGGCGCCGATCTGACGGTCTCGGCCCTCGGCCCGCCCCACTCCCTGGGCCGCGCCCGGGCCGCCGGCCAGAGCTCCGAGACGTACCCCGCCAGCCGCTTCGAGCAGCCGATCGCTCTGGACGGGGTGCTGCGCTACGGCGACGAGCGCGTCGCGTTCCAGGGCCGCGGCGAGCGCGACCACTCCTGGGGCCCGCGACACTGGAACATGGAGTGGACCCTGCTGGTGCTGAACGACGACGTGCTGCGCATGCAGTGCGCAGTGGCGGAGATCCCGGGCGCCGGCCGCTTCCCGGGCGGCTACCTGCTGCGGGACGAGACGCGCACCATCACGGAGGTGGACTTCGACGTCTCCCTCGAGGAGGCGAACGTGGAGCAGCCGGTCTCCGGTCGCGTCAGCGTGAAGACCGAAGACGGCGACGGCTTCTCGGGCGAGATCGAAGCCCTGACTGCGGCGGAGATCGACATCAGCCACGCCTTCGTGCCGCCCCAACGCTCGCTCTACCGCCGCGCCCTCGTCCGCGTGCACCCCGACGACGGCTCGCAGCCGAGCCTGGGTTGGATCGAGTTCAACCGCCTGCGCGAGGGCGGCTAGTGCCGGCGCCGCGCGGACGCGACTTCGAGCAGACCCGCAAGGACCTGGCCGTCTGGCTGGGCGCGAAGCTGCCCGAGGCGACGGACCTGGAGCTGGGCCCGCTCTCGGGTCCCGGACTCACCGGCTTCTCGAGCGACACCTTCCTATTCGACGCCAGCTGGCGCGAGGGCGAGCGCGAGCGGCGTGAGGGCCTCGTGGTCCGCCTGCGCCCGAGCGGCTTCCCCGTCTTCCCCGCCTACGACATCGCCAAGCAGTTCCACATCCAGCGAGCCCTGGCCGACACGGACGTGCCCACGGCCCGCATGTTCTGGCTGGAGGAGGACGAGCGCTTCCTGGGCGCGCCCTTCTACCTGATGGGCCGCGTGGACGGGCGCATCCCCCCGGACAGCCCGACCTACCATCAGGACGGCTGGCTGAAGCAGGAACTCGCACCGCAGGAGCGGGCAGACCTGTGGTGGAGCGGGCTCGAGGCCCTGGCCGCCATTCACCGGGTGGACTGGCGCGCCCGCGGGCTCGACTTCCTGCGACCGGACGCGCCGACCCCCCTGGACTTCCAGCTCGACAGCTACGAACGCATGCTGCGCTGGGCCGGCGGGCGCCCGAAGCCGGTCCTGGAGCGGGCATTCGCCTGGCTGCGCGCCCACCAGCCCCGGAACGAGGAGCCGGAGGTCATCTCCTGGGGCGACGCGCGCATCGGCAACATGATCTTCGACGGCACACGCTGCGCCGCGGTGCTGGACTGGGAGATGGCCGGCATCGCGAGCCCGGAGCTCGACCTGGCCTGGTGGATCTACATCGACCGCCACCACAGCGAGGGCGCGGGAGCGCCGCGACTCGAGGGACTTCCGGACCGCGAAGCCACGGTGGCGCGCTACGAAGAGCTGACCGGCCACCGGGTCCGCCACCTCGACTACTACGAGGTCTTCGGGGCCGTGCGCTTTGCCGTCATCATGGTGCGGCTGGCACAGCAGTTCGACCACTACGGGCTGCTGCCGGCGGACTCGCGCTTCGAGGTGGACAACACGGCGTCACGCCTGCTGGCCACCGTGCTGGGCATCCCCGTGACGGAGCTGACAGGAGACGACGATGGCTGAGCCCACGCTGGGTAGACGCTTCGAGGGGCGCGCGGTGCTCGTGACGGGCGCCGCGTCCGGCATCGGCCGGGCGGCGTGCGAACGCCTGGCGGCCGAGGGCGCCTCCCTGGCCTGCCTGGACCTGAACCAGGAGGCCGCGGACCAGCTGGCCAAGTCGCTGCGGGAGGCCGGAGCCGATGCTCGGGCCTGTTCCTGCGACGTCGCGAACGCCGCGGACGTGGAACGCGCCGTCCACGAGGCGCGGTCCCACCTGGGGCGCCTGGACCTGGTGGTCAACAGCGCGGGCATCCTGCGCTTCTCCCATTCCCACGAGGAGGAGGTGGAGGAGTGGAACCGCATCCTGGCCGTGAACCTGACCGGCACCTTCCTGGTGTGCCGCGCAACGCTCCCCCACCTCGTCGAGAGCGGCGGTGTGATCGTGAACATGTCGTCGAGCGCCGCCATCAAGGGGACGCCGTGGGCCGTGGCGTACGCCGCCTCCAAAGGCGGCGTGCAGGCGCTCACCCTGGCGCTGGCCGTCGAGTACGGGAAGCAGGGCGTGCGCGTGAACTGCCTCTGCCCGGGAGCCATCGAGACGCCGATCCACGAGTCCTTCCACATCCCGGACGGAGCCAACCCCAAGCTCTTGCGGCGCCTCATGCCGCTCAGCAAGTTCGGCAAGCCCGAAGACTGCGCCGCCGCCATCGCCTTCCTCGCCTCGGACGACGCCCGCCACGTGAACGGCGAGTTCCTGCGCGTCGACGACGCCATGTGCACGTGAAGCGGCTCTTCGGCGCCGCGCTGGCGGCCGTCGCGTTCGCACTGGCCTGCGCCACTCCGGCGCCGACGGACCGGCTCGACTTCGACAACGCGCTCTACTGGCGCGCCACCCATCCTTCTGGCGAGCTCGGGGAGCTGCGGCTGCTCGGCACCATCCACGTGAACCGCGCGCCCCTCGAGCTGGGCCCCGACCTGGCGCAGGAGTTCTTCGGGTCCGACGCGCTGGTGGTGGAGGTGGACCCGGAGAACCTGGACGCCCTGGCCCAGGCGCAGCTCGTGCTGGAGATGGCCACCCTGCCCGCGGGCAAACGCCTGTGGACGCAGGTCGCGCGCGAGACCTACGAGGCCCTCTACACCTGGTGCGACGCCCAGGGCGTGCCCATCGCCTCCTTCGATCGCATGAAGCCGTGGTTCGCGGCGCTGACCGTGGAGCTCCTGAGCCTGCAAGGGCGGGGTATCGATCCGGAGCACGGCCTCGAACAGGCCCTCACGGCCCAGGCCCGCGCCGCCGACATCCCGATCGAGGAGCTGGAGACCGTGCTGGAGCAGATGCAGATCTTCGACCGCATGCCGCCGGATCTCCAGGAACGGTTCCTGCTGGACGCCCTCGATCCGAAGAGCAGCGACATCCTGGACCGCATGGCAACGGCCTGGCACGCTGGCGACGGCAAGAAGCTCGAGAAGCTGCTCTTCGCGGACCTGCGGGCCGACCCGAGCCTGCGCCCGATCTTCGACGCCGTCTACTTCGAGCGCAACGCGCGCATGGTGGAGCGGCTGGTGGGACGCGCCGGCGACGGCCGCACGCGCCTCGTCGCCGTGGGCGCCGGTCACCTGCTGGGGGAGGACAGCCTCCAGGAGTTCCTGCGCCGGCGGGGGTGGCGGGTCGAGCGCGTGCGCTGACCGGCGACTCTCAGCGGACCAGCTTGTCGCCGATCGCGCGAACCTCACCCTCCACCGCCACTCCGCTCCGGTGCAGGGGGAACGGGATCAGGCGGTGCACGCCGAGGTCCGCGTAGCGGGCCACGCTGTCGCGGTCGAGCGGCCCGGGGGGCGGCGTGATGCTGATCTCGAGCTCGCCCAGCTCGGCCGGCCGCTCCACCCGACGCGCCGCCTCCGCCAGGCCGTCGAGGCAGCGACGCACCGCGTCCGGGTCGAGCGCAAACCCGTACCAGCCGTTCCCGCGCGCCAGCGCCCGGCGATAGGCGGGCGGGCTCTGGCCGCCGACGACGATCGGCGGGTGCGGCCGGGACGTCGGACGCGGGTTGGCCTGCACGCCCTCGAAGGCGCTGAAGGCGCCGGCGTGGCGGGGCCTCTTCTGGGTCCAGATGGCGAGGATGGCGTCCAGGTAGTCGTCGGTGCGCGGCCCGCGATCGTCGAAGGGAACGCCCAAGGCGGCGAACTCCTGGTGCAGGTAGCCGGCCCCGAGACCGAAGATCAGACGCCCGCCCGAGAGGACGTCCAGGCTGGCGAGCGACTTCGCCAGCACCAGGGGATTGCGCTGGGGCAGGATGATGATGCCGGTGGCGAGCCGGACGTCCTCCGTGTGCGCCGCCACGAAGGCCAGGGCCGCCACGGGATCGAGCATGGCCAGCTCCGGCGGCGCGGGCGAGGGCGGCACCTGGGGGTCCGGAAGCACCACGTGCTCCCCGGTCCAGACGGAGTCGAAGCCCGCCTGCTCCGCGGCGCGCGCCACGCGCGCGGCCACCTTCGGATCGGCGCAGGGCCCGACGTTGATCCCGTAGAGCCCGAAGCGCACCGACTAGCCGTTGCGCTCGGCGAGGAGCGCGGCCAGGAGCTTCTCCTCCCGGCCCTCGTGGGTGGCGAGGCCGGTCACGAAGCGGTCGACGGCGTCCGCGGCCTCGGCCAGCGTGCCGCTCGTGAGCTGTGCCGCCAGCGCCTCGAGCTCCGTGCGGAAGCGCCGGTGCTCCTCCACCAGCGCGGTGAGCTCGGCCTCGAGCGCGGGCCGCAGGCCGTGCAGGGCGGGGAAGTGCACGTCGTCCTCCATGGAGAAGTGCGCTTCCAGGGCGTCGCGGAAGCGCTGGAAGGCGGCGCGGGCGGCCTCGGCGTCGTCGCTTTCGAGCGCAGCCGCGAGCAGCCCGAAGAGCTGGTCGAGCTGGCGGTGCTGGGCGGAGATGCGCCGCCCTTCGATCTGCATGCGCCGGCCGAGGCCGGTCTGCTTCAGGTTCATCAAGGCTCCCTTTGCCTGCGCGCCCAGAGGCTCGCGAGGAGCGAGCCCGACAGGTTGTGCCAGATCGAGAATAGCGCCCCGGGCAGGGCGGCGAGTGGCGAGAAGTACTGGAGGGCCAGCGCCACGCCGAGGCCCGAGTTCTGCATCCCGACCTCGATGGCCAGGGTGCGCGCCTGGGCTTCCGGGACCCGCGCCAGGCGCGGCAGCAGGTAGCCTGCCGCCAGGCCGAGCCCGTTGTGGAGCGCCACGGCCAGGGCCACGCCGCCGCTGACGGCCCGCAGGCGGTCGTGGGACAGGGCCAGCACGATGCCGATGATCAGGCAGATCGCCGCTACCGAGGCCAGCGGGAAGACGCGCTTCAGCCCGCCGAGGCGCGGGCCGAGCCAGGCGTTCAGCGCCACGCCGAGGGCCACGGGCACGATCACGATCCGGAAGATGGATGCGATCATGCCGGCGACGTCCACCTCGACGGCGCGGCCCACGTAGAGGTCCACCAGCAACGGTGTCGCCAGGACGGCGAGCCCCGTCGAGACCGCGGTCAGGCTGATGGAGAGCGCCACGTCGGCGCGCGCCAGATAGCAGATCACGTTCGATGCCGTGCCGCCGGGGCAGCTTCCCACCAGCACGAGACCCGCCACGAGCTGGGGCTCGAGCCCGAGCCCGCGCGCCACCCCGAAGCCGGCGAGCGGCATGAGGCCGAACTGGAGGACTGCCCCGAAGGCCAGCAGGCCGGGCCGTCGCGCGACGCGCCTGAAGTCGGCGGGCGTGAGGGTGATGCCCATCCCGAACATCACGACACCGAGCAGGGGCACGATGGCCGGGCGCAGCGGCGCAAAGAAGCCGGGCCACAGGGCCGCCGCGAGCGAGACCCCGATCGCCCACAACGGGAACAACATGGTCGCGCGCACGAGCACGGCCGCGAGGCTCCTCAATCCACCTCGATGCGCACGAGGAGCACGCGCTCGTCGCGTCCCCGGCTGCGAACCGCGCCTCCCCCGACGTCCCGACGCCCGCTGTCCGTCTCGCGCGCCAGGCCCCCCACCACCACGGTCTCGCCGGGCGCCACGTCCACCACCGTGGAGGCGGACAGGGTCTCGATGCTGCCGTCGGGGCGCAGTCGGCCGCCGAAGGGCTCGAGCTCGAGTCGCACGCGGCCGTCCCCCAGGATCCGCGGGGTAACGCGGAACCCACTCTGTGCGTCGACGTAGGTGGTACTCTCGTAGCCCGGTCGTCCGAGCGTCACGGGCACCTGGACGCCTCCGCCGATCTGGCCCGTCTTGCCCGGCAGGAGTCGCAGGGTGCCCCGCCGCTCGCCGGCCACCACCTCGTCGCGCCCGATCGGGCGCACGGCCACGCCCTCCTCACCGTCGGGCCGCACCACGTTTCCCACGCGCAGGCCCCCCGACCCGAGGCTCCAGCGCACCTGGAACCCCTCCGCTTCGAGATCCGCACTGCGCCGCTCCGCGTAGTGCAGGACGATGCTCGGAAGCGCCAGGTCCTGTTGTGCGAGGAGCGCCCGCGCCTCGGCCACCGCCTGCGCGTCGCCCACCAGCACGATGGAGTTGCTCATGCGGTCGACGGCCACCGAGCCGCGGCCCGCCATGGCCACCTCCGCCAGGGGTGCGAGCTCTTCGGCGAGCCGATGCTTCGGGCGGTAGACCTCGGAGGCGGCCAGGACATCCGCGGGCGCGACGAGCGCGACCCCGAGGACCAGCGCGGCGAGGGCGAAGCGCGGCGGCGGGCGCACGGCGGGAGGATAGTGCGCCGGGCGGGCGCACGCCCGGCGGGCCGGTAGACTGGAACGCCTGGAGGATCCGCGTGAGCAGCCAAGCCGTCGTCCGGGAGCAGCGCGAGAAGGTGCTGCTCCTGACCCTGAACCGACCCGAGAAGAAGAACGCGTTCAACGTGGCGCAGTGGCACGCGCTGGCCGACGCGCTGGACGATGCCCGCAGCGACGACGGCGTCGGTTGCGTGGTGGTGACCGGCGCCGGTGGCGACTTCTCGGCGGGCCAGGATCTGTCGGACATGGGCGCGGGCAACGAGGAGGCCGGGCGCGCCTTCCCCCACTTCATGGACGTGCTGGTGGCGTTCGACAAGCCGCTGCTGGCAGCGGTGCGCGGGGTGGGGGTGGGAATCGGCGCCACCCTGCCCCTGCACTGCGACGTCGTCTATCTCGGCGAGTCGGCGCGGCTGCGCTTCCCCTTCGCGGCCCTCGGACTCGTGCCCGAGGCGGCCAGCAGCCTGCTGCTGCCGCTGGTGATCGGACCCCAGCCTGCCGCCGAAGTGCTGCTCGGCGCGGAGTGGGTGCACGCGCCGCGCGCCCTCGAGCTCGGGCTGGCGGCGCGCGTCCTGCCCGACGCCGAGGTGCTGGAGGCCACCCTCGCCCGCGCCGCCGAGATCGCGGTGCACCCGGTGGGGGCCCTGCGCGCCATCAAGCAGCTGCTGCTGGCGCCGCGCACCGAATTGGTGCGCGTCACCCTGGATCGCGAGATGAAGTCCATGGCGGAGCGCGTGGGCACGCCGGAGAACCTGGAGGCGCTGCGCGCCTTCTTCGCGCGAAAGGGCTGAGCGTGGATCCCGAGCGCCTGAAGGAGTTTCTCGCCACCGTGTTCGGCGCCCTGGGCGGCGCCATGACGGCCACCATGATCCACCTGGGCGATCGCATGGGCCTCTACCGCGCGCTCGCCGACGGCACCCCGCGCACGAGCGGCGAGCTGGCGGAAGAGACCGGACTCGACGAGCGCTGGCTGCGCGAGTGGCTCTACCAGCAGGGCGCCGCCGGCGTGCTCGAGCACCGCGGCGAGGGGCGCTTCGCACTCTGCGAGGAGGGCGGCGCCGTCCTGGCCGACGAGAACCATCCGGCCTTCGGCGCCGGCTTCTTCGGGCACCTGCCCCAGACCCTGGGCGTGGCCGAGCGCCTGCCCGAGGCCTTCCGCAGCGGGATCGGCCTCCCCTACGACGCCTTCGGCCCCGAGGGCGCGGTGGGCGTGGAGCGGGGGCTGGCCCCGTGGTTCCGCGCGCTGCTGGTGCCCTTTGCGCTGCCCCGCGTGCCCGGGGTGGTGAAGACGCTCGCGGGCGGCGCGGCGGCGGCCGACGTCGGCTGCGGCGCCGGTGTCGCCATGCTGGAGATGGCCAAGGCGTGGCCGGCCTCGGAGTTCCACGGCTACGACATCTCGCGCTTCGCGCTGGAGCGGGCGGAGCAGAACCGGGACGGCGCAGGGGTGACGAACGCGTTCTTCCACGATGCGCGGGAGGAGCCGATCCCCGACGACGGGCGCTACGCCTTCATCACCAGCTTCGACTGCCTGCACGACATGACCAACCCGGCCGGGATGATGGCACGCATCCGCGGAGCGCTCCGCGACGACGGCACCTGGCTGATCGCGGACATCAAGGCCCACCCCAGCTACGAGGAGAACGTCGAGCACAACCCCATGGCCGCCATGATGTACGGGGTGTCGCTGCTCACGTGCATGTCGTCCGCCCTGTCCGAGCCGGGCGGCGCGGGCCTCGGCACCCTGGGCCTGCACGAGGGGCTGGCGCGTGAGATGGCGCGCCAGGCGGGCTTCGCCCACTTCGAGCCCCTGGACCTGGGGCACCCGATCAACGCGTTCTACGTGGTGCGCCCGTGACGAGCGCGGCTCAGTAGCGCGGGCGCGACTGGCGCGGACCGTCGCGGCGGCCGCCGCCGCTGCCGCGCTCGCGCGCCTCGCTGACGCGCAGGCTGCGGCCTCCGAAGTCCTGGCCGTCCAGGGCCTGGATCGCCTTGTCCGCCGCCTCTCCCTGCGCGTACTCCACGAATCCGAAGCCGCGGGAGCGGCCGGTCTCGCGGTCCTCGATCACCGAGGCGGACTCGAGCTCGCCGTGCGCTTCGAACAGCGAGCGAAGGTCGTCGTCGGTCGTCGAGAACGGCAGGTTTCCGATGTAGAGTCTCTTGCCCACGGGGCGCCCTCCCAGTTGTTCAGCCTATCACCGTTGACGCGGCGACTGAAGCTGTTTCCGTGGGGGAGCGAGGCCGTGGGGCGGCGGTGACACGGCGGCGGGCCGGCTAGGGCATCCGCGGGAGGAGCAGGCGTGGGCGATTCCATCCGCTACGGAATCATCGGGACCGGCATGATGGGCCTCGAGCACCTGCTGAACCTACGGCTCATCCCGGACGCGGTGGTGACGGCCATCGCCGATCCCCACGAGCCCTCCCGGGTGAACGGCAAGAACACCGCGGGTCCCGACGCCGACGTCCACGAGGACTACCGCGACCTCCTGGCCCGAGACGACGTCGACGCCGTGGTGATCTGCACCCCCAACCACACCCACGTGGACGTGCTCGACGACGTCTTCCAGACCGACAAGCACGTCCTGGTGGAGAAGCCCCTGTGCACCACGGTGGAAGACTGCTTGCGGGTGGAGCAGAAGGCCGCCGGGCACCCGGGCGTCGTCTGGGTGGCGATGGAGTACCGCTACATGCCGCCCGTCGCGCGGCTGGTGCACGAGGTGCGCTCGGGCCGGGCCGGACGCATGCGCATGTGCGCCATCCGCGAGCACCGCTTCCCGTTCCTGCCCAAGGTGGGCAACTGGAACCGCTTCTCGCGCAACACCGGCGGCACCCTGGTGGAGAAGTGCTGCCACTTCTTCGACCTGATGCGCCTGATCCTCGACGCCGAGCCGGTGCGCGTCTTCGCCTCCGGCGCCATGGACGTGAACCACCTCGCCGAGGACTACGACGGCGAGCGCCCGGACATCCTGGACAACGCCTACGCCGTGGTCGATTTCAACGACGGGTCGCGCGCGCTGCTCGACCTCTGCATGTTCGCCGAGGGCACGCGCAACGAGCAGGAGATCGCCGCCACCGGCGACGCCGGCAAGATCGAGTGCTTCGTGCCGGAGTCGAACGTCGTGATCGGGCGGCGCATCCCGCGCGAGGTAGAGACGGTCCACGTACCCGTGGACGAGCGCGTGCTGAAGGCCGGCTTCCACCACGGAGCCACCTACTACGAGCACGTGGCCTTCCGGCGCGCCATCGCGGAAGGCGGACCGGTGGAGGTGAGCGTGCGCGACGGGCTGCTGGCGGTGGCCATGGGCCAGGCGGGCGAGCGCTCGGTGGAGCTGGGCCGACCCGTCAGCCTGGCGGAGCTCGGCGTCTCGTGAGCCGGCTGCTGCGCGGCGCCGCGGCGCTCCTGCTGCTGGGCCTGGCCGGGGCGGGCTGGGTTGCGTGGAAGCTCGGCGACCGCCCGGACCTCTCGGTCTACGACGCCTACCTGCTGCCGCAGGCTGGCCCGGCGGGCCCCGGGCGCCGGGTCAGCGTCGCCTTCCTGGGCGTGGCCACGCTGCTCTTCTCCGACGGGCACACGCACCTGATGACCGACGGCTTCTTCACACGCGTCTCGTACCTCGACGGTCTCCGCAACCGGGCCGTGGCTCCGGACCGGGACGCCGTGGCCCGGGCGCTGGCGCGGGCGGGCGTGACGCGGCTGGCCGCGGTGATGGCAGTGCACTCCCACTACGACCACGCCATGGACGCGCCGGAGGTAGCGCGGCGCACGGGCGCGCTGCTACTGGGCTCGCGCACCACCGCCTGGATCGGACGCGGCGACGGCCTGCCGGAGGAGCAGATCCGGGTCGTCGAGCCCGGCGTCCCGATCCGGCTGGGCGACTTCACGGTCACCTTCCACGAGTCGCGCCACGTGCCGCTGCCCTTCGGGCTCGGTCGCCTGGACGAGGAGCTTGACGCCCCGCTGGTGCCGCCGGTGGGCGTGTCGGACTACCCCATGGGCGGCGCCTTTACGATCGAAATCGCTCATCCGCTGGGAACGACCCTGGTGCAGGGCAGCGCCAACTTCCTGGAGGGCGCGCTGCAAGGCGTCCAGGCCCACACCGTGCTGCTCGGCACGGGGGCGCTCGGACGTCGGGATCCGACGTATCGCGAGGCGTACTACCAGGCGCTCCTCGACGGCGTCGGCGCGCACCGGGTGATCCCGATCCACTTCGACGACCTGACCGCGCCGTGGGATGGACCGCTCGTGCCGGGACCCGCCCTCGTGGACGACGTTACCCTCACCTTCGACGAGCTCATCGCCCGGGCCGAAGCCAACCCCGAGCTGGAGTTCGCCCTCCTCCCCTGGTGGCAGCCCACCATCCTCTTCGAGGAGTAGCAGGCAGGCAGCGAGTGCAGCTTTCGAGGAGCGTCCCCGCTGCGCGCGGCTAGCGCCCGCGGCGGGAGCCGGAGCGGCGCTGCGTGCGGCTCTTCGAGCGGCGGGTGTCGCCGCTTCGCTCGACGCGGCGGGTGCTGCCACGGGAGTCGCCGTCGCGCCAGGTCGAGCTCTGTCGGTCCACCTGCCGGCTGCCGCCGCGGTCGTTGGTGTGGACCGTTCGGCTGCTCCCGTCGCGACCGCCGCGGTCGTTGCCGCTCCACTCCCCCGAGGTCTCGCTGCGGCGGCTGCGGGTGGTGCCGTCCGCGCGGCGGCGCTCGCCGTCGGCATCGCGGCGGAAGCTGCCCGTGCCGTCGCCGTTTCGCGTGCGGTTGCCCGAGACGCTCTGCGTGCGCGACGCGCCGGTGTCGCTGTTGGTCACGCTGCGATCTTGCTGGAAGTCGACGGAGCCGTCGCCACTCCGCGTGCGTGAGCCCGAGCCCGCGCCCTCGAGGGTCCTGCCGTCGAAGGTGCTGCGGCTCCCCGTGGTCTCCCAGGAGGCGCCGTCCTCGCCTCGGGTGACGAGGGTGCTGCTCAAGCCACTGGCCGTCTTTCCAGACTCCTGGTGCGTCTTCTCGTAGCTGCGGTCGATGGTGACGGAGCCGTCGTCGTTCTTCGTGACGCTGCGGTCCCGTTCGTAGTCCACGGTCCGGGTCCGGGTCTCGCCCTCGGCGTCGGTCCGCGTCCAGGCGCGCGTGCCCTCGGCCGAGACGCCGCCCTCGCCGTCCCGGCTCCGCGTCCCGCTCACGTCCTTGCTACGCGAAGC
Source organism: uncultured delta proteobacterium (assembly GCA_947259215.1). Taxonomy (GTDB): domain Bacteria; phylum Myxococcota_A; class UBA9160; order UBA9160; family JAFDET01; genus CAMYLJ01. Next base: position 45,693 of record CAMYLJ010000005.1, on the reverse strand, counting down.
GCCGGTCTCCGGGTTCGTGACGCTGCGGCTGCGCTCGAAGTCGACGGAGCCGTCCTCGTTTCGGACCCGTGACCCGCTGGCCTCGCCCTCGTAGCTGCGGCCGCGCAGGGTCGTGCGACTCCCGCTGCCGTCCCACTCCACGCCGGCCTCCGTCCGTGTCCGCGTGGTGGTGCTATCGCCGGTCGCCGTGCGTCCCGAGCGCTCGTGGAGCCGCCCGAAGCTGCGGTCGATCGTGACCGTCCCGTCTTCGTTGTGCGACACGCCCCGCTCGCGCGTCGTCACCACCCCGTGCTCGCCGTCGGCGGCATCGGCCCAGGCGGCGGACCCCGTCAGAAGGGCTCCGAGCCCGGCGATCACCCCCAGTCGAAACGTGCTGCGCATCGCGACCTCCCGGTTCCCCTGCGGCCCGTTCGCTCCCCCGGGCCTTGCAGGGTCCAACCCGGCCGCGGGCCGGAGGTTGCGCGGGGGCCAGCCCAAGGACTGTCCCTCGAGGCCCATTTCGAGGAACGTGCCCGGGCTTGCGTCCCCGGGTTGCCGGCTAGGGGAGCTGACTTGCGGGGCGGGTGAGGAAGTCCACCAGGGCTTCGGCCAGGAGATCCGGGATCTCGGTCGCGAGGGCGTGGCCGGCGTTGGGGAAGATGCGCAGCTCCGAGCGGGGGAGGAGGCCGTGCAGCTCGGCGACGCCGACGCCCATGTCGGCGCCGTGGTCGCGGTCGCCCCAGCCGAGCCAGACCGGCTGGCGGATCTCCGGCGCCAGCGGAAACAGGCTCCGCTCCAGCTGATCCGCGGCCATCCCGAAGTACATGTCCACGAAGCCGGGCTCCATCACCTCGCCGTAGTAGCGGAAGGTCTCATCCAGCGCGGCGTCGCGGCCCGGGAAGTCGTCCCGGTACCAGAAGCGCGACTGCACGCGTACGATGGCCTCGAAGCCCGCGCGACTGGTGACGGCGCGCATCGCCCGCGCCAGAAGCGGCCGCGCCTCCCAGGCGCTGCCCGGCGCCCAGGGCGCCAGGCGCTCGAAGCGCTCCGGGTAGCGATGGCCGAGGCGCAGCACCAGGTTCCCTCCGAGACTCCCGCCGGCCAGGTGCGCGCGCTCCACACCGAGCGCGTCGAGGAAGCCGACCAGCGTGTCCTCGTAGAGGCGCAGGCCGTACTCGCGCCGGGGCTTGTCCGAGTAGCCGCTCCCGGGAAAGTCCAGCACCAGCACCCGATGCGAGCGCGACAGGGCCGGGACGAGGCCGTCGTACTCCTCGATCCGCGACGTATGGCCCGGGATCAGGACCAGGGTCCCGCGATCCCGGCGTTCGGGCCCGACGTCGATGTAGCGGAGCCGGAGCCCGTCCACCTCGACGTCCCGCTGCTCGAAGGAAGTCGCGCGCACGGCCCGGGGCCGGCTCGGGATCTCCGGCTCCGCCCCGCCGGGAGCCCCGCAGGCCGCCAGGCAGAACACGAGCAGGAGGACCAGGGACCGCACGGCGAGAAGGGTAGTAGACTGCCGAGGGAGGTCCCCCCATTGCCCTACGCCCACCGTGCGATCCACGACGCCGACGCCCACGTGATGGAGACGCCGGACTGGCTGCACGAGCACGCCGACCCGGCGATCCGCGACCGGCTGCCGCCCCTCTTCCTGGCCAGCGTGAAGCCCGGCGAGGAGAAGCTGCTCGACACCTTCCGGCGGCGTCATGCCGACCCGGCCTACCGCGCCGAGGACGAGGCCCAGCTGATGCAGCGCAAGAACTGGGCCGCGACGGGCTCCTTCCTGGCGGAGGACCGGCCTCAGGCGCTCGATCTGCTGGGCTTCCGGAGCCAGCTCGTCTTCAACACGTTCCTGAACCAGAAGCTGCTGGTGGCCGAGCGCGGCGACGACGTGGACTACGCCTACGGCTTCGCGCGCGCCCACAATCGCGCCCTGGCCGCCTTCTGCTCCGTGGACCCGCGGCTCCTGGCCACGGGCTACGTGCCCCTGCGCGACTTCGCCCGCGCGCGCGCCATGGCGGAGGAGAACCTGGCGCTCGGCTGCAAGGCGCTGCTGGTGCCGTCGGGCTGCCCGCGCGGACACGCGCCGAGCCACCTGGGCCTCGATCCGCTGTGGGCACTGGCCGTCGAGGCGGGCGTCCCCATCGTGTTCCACGTGGGCGGCGGCATCCGCGCCGCCGACAACCAGCTGCTCGACCCGGACTACTTCGAGAACGGCGGGCCGCCCATCCCGGACTTCCACGGCGGCGAGGAGAACTTCCGCTCGGTCGACTACATGGCGATCCCCACCTCGCCCATGCAGACCCTGGCCACCCTGATCCTGGACGGCGTGCTCGACCGCTTCCCGGAGCTGCGGATCGGGGTGATCGAGCAGGGCGCCTCCTGGGTGCCGAGCTGGATGCGTCTGCTGGACTCCGCCTTCGAGGCCTTCCGCAAGAACGAGGAGCGGCTCCAGAAGCTGTCGCTGCGGCCGAGCGAGTTCGTGCGGCGCCAGGTGCGCGTGACGCCCTACCCCGCCGAGGACGTGGGCTGGATCATCCAGCAGAGCGGCGACGAGATCTGCCTCTTCTCGTCGGACTACCCGCACGTCGAGGGCGGGCGCAACCCGATCCGGCGCTTCGAGACCAGCATGCAGGGGCTGACCGAGACGCAGAAGCAGCGCTTCTACTTCGACAACTTCGTGGACCTGATGGGCCGCGGCCTGCCGAGCTAGGGCGCGCCGAGAGGAAGCCCCCCGTGCCGACCCGCTCCCGACGTTCCGTTCTGCTGTGGCTCCTGCTGCTCGGCCTCACGCTCGGCGCTTCCGCCGCCCATGCCGGGGGCGTGCTCGACTCGGAGGGCCAACCCGACCCGGCTTGGCCCTCCCTTCACGCCTGGTACGACGCGGGAACGGGAGTCGAGGGTCCGGAGCCGCTGGAGGACGGCAGCCCGATCTTGTTCTGGCAGGACCGCAGTGGACGCGACCACCACCTCTCGAGCGCGGCGAACGAAGACGAGCTGCCCCGCTTCCGAGCCGAGGCCGCGGGCGGAAGGCCGGCGTTGTCCTTCGACGGAGGCGACCTCCTCGAGACGGCGGCCGACACCGCGGCGATCGGCCAACGCACCCTCTTCTTCGTGACCCGCCTGCGCGCGGCGGACGGCGGCTTCCTGCTCGACGCCCAGACCGGCGTCTGGAGCGGGATCGCCACCGGCGTCTTCATTCCCCCGATCAGCGGCACCATCGCCTGGCTGCTGCATCCGGACCGGCTGACGGTCGTGGGCCCCCCGCCCGACCTCGACGTGTTCGAGGTCCACAGCGTGGTCGTGGCCGACGACAGCACCGCCCACTTCCGCAACGGGCTCCCGCTGAGCGCGGGTCCGGCCGCCAGCGACCCCGTCTCGGGCCTGGTGCTGGGGGCGACCCGCGGTCGCGCCCTGCGCCTGAACGGCGAGGTGGCGGAGCTGCTGGTCTACGCGGAGCCCCTGCCCACCCAGGAGCGCAACCAGCTGGAGGAGTACCTGCTGCGCAAGTACCCGCCGGCGCCGGCGCCCGTCTACCTGCCCTTCGTGGACGTCTTCAGTCGCACGGACCCGCTCGCGCAGTCCTATCGGATCCCCTCGCTGCTGGCGACGCGCGCGGGGACGCTGCTCGCGTTCGTCGAGGATCGGGGCAGCGTATTCGTCGACCAGGCGCGGAACGACATCGTGATGCGCCGGAGCACGGATCGCGGCGCCAGCTGGGGACCGATCGTGCTGCTCCACGACGAGGGCGACGACTCGCTGAACGATCCGCTCGCGGTGCAGGTCTCGGGCGGCGCCCGCGACGGCCGCATCCTGCTGATGTTCAACGTCATCCCGCGCGCGCCCGGGCCGCGCCAGGTACTGCTGATGACCAGCGACGACGACGGTCAGAGCTGGAGCAGCCCCGTGGAGATCACGTCTCAGGTGAGCGCCGCCGTCGGCGGAGGCCCCGCCCCGGGAACCGGAATCCAGCTGCGCCGGTCCCCGTACGAGGGCCGCATCGTCATGCCCATGCGCGGCAGCGGCGGGAGCTACGCTGCCTGGAGCGACGACGGCGGCGACCGCTGGAGCACGGGCGGGATCACCCAGCCCGGCAACGAGAACCAGATGGTGGAGCTCGTTGACGGCGCGCTGCTGGCGAGCATCCGCACGCCCGGCCTCCGAAGCTTCTCCTACAGCTTCGACGGGGGCGCGACCTGGACGCCGTCGCAGCTGCACCCGCAGCTGAAGCAGCCGCTGGACGGCGTGATGACGAGCCTGCTGCGCTTCACGGATCCTCTGGACGGCTTCGCCCGCAGCCGGATCCTGCACTCGACGCCAGACAGCAGCAACTACCGCGCCGCCGGCCGGGTCCACACCAGCCTCGACGAGGGCGAGCACTGGACGCTGCCCGGAGCCCTCGTGCACCCGGGGAAGTTCGCCTACAGCTCGCTCGCGGTCCTCGACGATCACTCGCTCGGCGTGCTCTTCGAGCGCTCGCGCCGCGAGGGCGGAAGCGTGGACGTGGAGCACGTGAGCTTCGCGCGCCTCTCGCTCGCAGAGATGAGCGGCGGCGAGGACTGCTTCGCCCCCGCGGAGCGACCCGAGGCGTGCTTCGCCTGCAACGACGGCGAGGACAACGACGGCGACGAGCTCGCCGACTACCCGACGGACCCCGACTGCGCCGATCCCACCGGAGCCAGCGAGGAGCCGGCCTGCGGCCTGGGCTTCGAGCTCGCCCTGCTGCTGCCCTTGCTCGCACGAGCCCGCCGCCGCTGACTATTCCCCCAGGGGATCGGGCTTGCCGGGCTTGCGAGCCGAAGTAGAACGTGTTTCACTTCCGGCCCCCATGCGGATCGAGTTCACGCCCCAGCAGCAGGCCCTGCGCCAGGAGATCCGGGAGTACTACCGGGGCCTGTTCACGCCCGACCTGCGCCAGCGGCTGGACGAACAGTGGGACGAGCTGGGGGGCCCGGCCTTCCGCGAGGCCATGGGCCGGATGGGAAAGGACGGCTGGCTGGTGATCGGCTGGCCCACCGAGTGGGGCGGCCAGGGCCGCAGCCACCTCGAGCAGTTCATCTTCTGGGACGAGACCTACCGGGCCCGCGCGCCGCTGCCGGTGATCACCGTCAACACCGTCGGCCCGATGCTGATGCGGCACGGGAGCGAAGCCCAGAAGGCGGAGCTCCTGCCCAGGATCAGGGACGGCGAGCTGCTGGTCGGGATCGGCTACACGGAGCCCAGCGCCGGCACCGACCTGGCCTCGCTCCAGACCCGCGCCGAGCGCGACGGCGACGAGTGGGTCATCAACGGCCAGAAGATCTACACCACCCACGCCCAGGACGCGGAGTACATCTGGCTGGCGGCGCGCACCGACCCGGACGCGCCCAAGCACAAGGGCATCTCCATCATCCTGGTGCCGACGGACACACCCGGCTTCTCCTGTACGCCGATCCGCACCATCGGCGGCGAGCGCACCAATGCCACCTACTACGAGAACGTGCGCGTGCCGGCGGAGAACCTGATCGGCCCGCTCCACGGCGGCTGGGGCCTGATCACGGGCCAGCTCAACCTGGAGCGCATCACGCTGGCCATGCCCGGTCCAGCCGATCGCCTGCTGGACGAGGTCTGGGGCTGGGCCGAGAAGACGCCGTCTCCCGAGGGAGGCCGCATGCTCGACGTGCCGTGGGTGCAGCAGAACCTGGCGCGCGTCTACTCCAAGCTCGACGCGCTGCGGGTGCTGAACTGGCGCTCGGCCTGGTCCCTGGACCAGGGCCAGCCCGACATGGCCGACGCCTCGGCGGTGAAGGTGCTCGGCACCGAGATGCTGATCGAGTGCTACCGCCTGCTGCTCGAGATCACCGAGGCGGCCGGCACGGTGCGCAAGTTCCAGCCGGGCACGCTCTTCGGCGGGCTGCTGGAGCACGCCTACCGCGGCGCCATGGTGAACACCTTCGGCGGCGGCGTGAACGAGGTGATGCGCGACATCATCGCGGCCGCCGGCCTGCGCATGCCGCGCGCCCGCCGCTGAGCGAGCTGGAGACCCCCATGCCCCTCTCCCCCGAGAAGAAGCAGCAACTCGAGGCGACCCTGCGTGAGTTCGTCGGGAAGCCCATCGGACCGCCCTACCAGGGCCGCGACGCCGTGAACGAGCCCATGATCCGCCAGTGGTGCGACGCCATGGGCGACACGAATCCCGCCTACCTCGACCCGGCCGCCGCCAAGGAGAGCGTGCACGGCGGCATCGTGGCGCCGCCCACCATGCTCCAGGCCTGGACCATGCACGGCTTCGAGATGGCGAAGGGCTACGACGAGCCCACCAATGAGGAGCAGCGCCTCCACAAGATCCTGAGCGAGCACGGCTACACCGGCGTGGTCGGCACCAACACGGCCCAGGGCTACACGCGCTACCTGCGCCCCGGCGACAGCGTCAGCGCGGAGATCGTGATCGAGTCGATCTCCGAGGAGAAGGCCACGGCCCTCGGCATCGGCTACTTCATCGTCACCCGCACCAGCTTCCGCGACCAGGACGGCGAGGAAGTGGGCTGGATGACCTTCCGGGTGTTGAAGTACATCCCGGCCCAGCAGCCTCAGGCCGCCGCCGACGCGCCGGCGGGCCAGCCCGCCGTGCCCGGCCGCATCCGCGCGCCCAAGGGCCACGACAACGCCTGGTGGTGGGACCGGGTGGACGAGGGCACGTTCCCGATCCAGAAGTGCAACGCGTGCGGGACGCTGCACCACCCGCCCCGGCCCATGTGCAGCGCGTGCCGCTCCCAGGACCTGGGCTGGGTCGAGGCCTCCGGCCGCGGCACGCTCCACAGCTTCACGGTGATCCGCCATCCCCAGTTCCCGGGCTACGACTTCCCGATCGTCGCGGCCCTGGTGGACCTGGAAGAGGGCACGCGCATCGTCTCCAACGTGGTGGAGTGCCCGCCCGAAGACGTGCACATCGGCATGGCGCTCGAGGGCTTCATCCACGAGGACGAGGACGGCTTCAAGCTGCCCCTCTTCCGGCCGGCGGCCTAGATGGACTTCCGCTTCGGCGAAGAGCAGCTCGCGATCCGCGACCTGGCCCGGGAGATCCTGGAGCGCGAGGCCAGCATCGAACGTGTGAAGGCCGCCGAGGCCACGGAGCACTGGCTCGACCAGGCGCTCTGGAAGACCCTGGCCGAGGCCAACCTGCTGGGCGTCGCCATCGACGAGGCCCACGGCGGCATGGGGTTCGGCTTCGTGGAGCTCTGCGTGCTGCTGGAGGAGCTGGGCCGTCAGGTGGCGCCAGTTCCCGCCCTCGAGACCCTGGTGCTCGGCGCGCTGCCGCTGGCCGGCTTCGGGAGCGAGGCCCAGCGCGCGCGCTGGCTGCCTCGGGTGGCGGCGGGCGACGCGGTCCTGACCGCCGCGTTGGTCGACGCGGAGTCCTCCGACGCGGCCGCGCCGGCCACGCGCGCCCGCCGCGACGGCGACGCCTGGGTGCTCGACGGTGCGAAGCGGGTCGTGCCCTGGGCGGCCCGCGCCGACGCGGTGCTGGTGCTGGCAGCCACGCCCGAAGGCGTGGCCGGCTTCCTGGTGGACCCGCGCGCGTCCGGCGTGGAGCTCGCCGCCCACGTCACCTCCAGCGGACAGCCGCTCTACGACCTCACCCTGGCCGGGGTGCGCGTCGCCGACGAGGCACGTCTCGCCCCCTCCGACGGCGCGAAGCTCGGCCCCTGGCTGGAGGAGCGCGCGCTCGTGGCGCTGGCCGCGCTCCAGACCGGCGTCTCGGCGCGCGCCATCGAGATCACGTCGGACTACACGCGCGAGCGGGAGCAGTTCGGGGTACCCATCGGCACGTTCCAGGCTGTGCAGCACCGCGCGGCCGACGCCTTCATCGACCTCCAGGCGCTGCGCTGGACCAGCTTGCGCGCCGCCTGGCGCCTGGCCGAAGGGCTGCCGTCCGCCCGCGAAGCGCGGGTCGCCAAGTTCTGGGCCGCCGAGGCGGGCTCGCGCATCGCCAATGCCACGATCCATCTCCACGGCGGGCTCGGCTCCGACGTCGACTACCCGATCGCCCGCTACTTCCTGTGGTCCAAGGCCCTGGAGCTCAGCCTCGGGGGCGCGAGCCGACAGCTCGCCCGCCTGGGACGCGACCTGGCCCGGACCGGACCCCACGCCCAGGAGCACGCATGAACTTCGACGACGTGCAGGTGGGGCAGGAGCTCCCGCCCCTCGACGTGCCGCTCACGGCGGCGCTGATCGTGGGCGGCGCCCTCGCCTCCCGCGACTACACCCCCGTGCACCACGACCGCGGCGCCGCCCAGGCCCAGGGCCTCTCGGACGTGATCATGAACATCCTCACCACCAACGGCTACGTCGGGCGCTACGTCACGGACTGGGCGGGACCCGACGCCATCGTGAAGGAGCTCCAGGTCAAGCTCGGTGCGCCCAACATGCCGGGCGACACCATGAAGATGACCGGCACCGTCACCGCCGCCGAGGGCGGCGACGTCGAGGTGGCGGTGATCGGAAAGAACGCCTGGGGCAACCACGTGGAAGGCACGGTGAAGCTCGCCCTGCCCGAGGGAGCCTGAGCATGCCGACCACCCTGAAGGACGAGGCCGCGATCGTCGGGATCGGGCAGACCCGCTACAGCAAGAACTCCGGCGTGTCCGAGCTGGCGCTGGCGGTGGAGGCCGTCTCCAAGGCCATCGATGACGCCGGGATCGAGCCGTCCCAGGTGGACGGCTACTGCAGCTTCACCCTCGACACCAACGACGAGGTGGACATCGCCCGCGCCGTCGGCACCGGTGACGCCACCTTCTACAGCCGCATCGGCTACGGCGGCGGCGCCGCCATCGGCGTGATGCACCAGGCCGTGATGGCGCTGGCCACGGGCCAGGCGAAATACGTGGTGGTGTACCGGGCTCTGAACGGCCGCTCGGGCCAGCGCTACAGCGAGGGCGTCTCCGGCGACATCGTGACCAGCGACCTGATCCACTGGAGCTGGTACATGCCGTGGGGGCTCATGACCCCCGCGAGCTGGGTGGCCATGTTCACCCAGCGCTACATGCACGAGACCGGCTGCAAGGCCGAGGACCTGGCCGAGGTGGCGCTCGCCACCCGCGCCCACGCGGTGAAGAACCCGGCGGCGTTCTTCTACGAGCGCCCGCTCAGCATGGACGACTACATGAGCGCGCGCTGGATCGCCGAGCCCCTGCGCCTCTACGACTGCTGCCAGGAGACCGACGGCGGCGTGGCGGTCGTGGTGACTACGCCGGAGCGCGCGCGCGACTGCAAGCAGAAGCCCGCGCTGGTGCGCGGCGTCGCCCAGGCCTTCGGTGCCGAGCAGGAGCAGATGACGAGCTTCTACAACCGCGACATCGCGCGCCTGCCCGAGATGGAGCTCGTGGCGAAGAACATGTGGCAGACGGCGGACCTGACGCCCCAGGACATGGACGCCGCCATCATCTACGACGCCTTCACCTCCATCGTGCTCTTCCAGCTCGAGGCCTTCGGCTTCTGCGGCTTCGGCGAGGCCAAGGACTTCGTGAAGGACGGGGCGCTCGGCCGGGACGGCCGCCTCCCCACCAACACCCACGGCGGGCAGCTCTCCGAGGCCTACCTCCACGGAGTGAACGGCATCGCGGAGGGGACGCGGCTCATCCGCGGCACCTCCACCAGCCAGCCCGCGAAGAACGACCACGTGCTGGTCACCGCCGGGGTGGGCGTTCCCACCGCCGGCATGGTGCTCGGCCAGCTCGACTGAGCTTTCGAGGAGAAGGACCCATGCGAGAAGCAGTCATCGTCGAGGCGCTGCGGACGCCCATCGCGCGGGGCAAGCTCGGACGGGGCGACCTGTCGGGCTTCCACGCCGCGCAGCTGCTGGGCCGGCTCCAGAAGGCCCTGGTGGAGAAGGCGGGGATCGAGCCCGGCCAGGTGGACCAGATCTTCGGCGGCTGCGTGACCCAGGCCGGCGAGCAGTCCAACAACATCACCCGCCACGCGTGGCTGGGCGTGAACGACCAGAGCTACTCCACCGCCGGCACCACGGTGGACGTGCAGTGCGGCTCCGGGCAACAGGCCAACAACATCGTGAACGCCCTGGTGAAGGGCGGCAGCGTCGACGTCGGGATCGCCTGCGGCATCGAGCTCATGAGCCACGTCGGCCTCGGCGCCAACGTGATCAACGGCCCGGGCTTCTTCATCCCGCCCGACTACCCGTGGAACCAGCCCAACTCCCAGTTCGAAGCGGTGGAGAAGATCGCGGCCAAGCGGGGCATCGGCCGCGAGGACGTCGACGGCTTCGCCCTGCGCTCCCAGACCCTGGCCAGGCAGGCCCGGGACGAGGGCCGCTTCAAGCGCGAGATCCTGCCCGTCGAGGCGCCGGCGCTGGGCGACGACATGCAGCCCACGGGCGAGACGCGGCTCGTCGAGCTGGATCAAGGCATCCGCGAGACCACCCTCGAGGGCCTGGCGGGACTGAAGCCCGTGCAGGAGGGCGGCATCCACACGGCCGGTAACTCGTCCCAGGTGTCCGACGGGGCCGCGGGCCTGCTCTACACCACGGCCGAGAAGGCGCGGGAGCTCGGGCTGCAGCCGCGGGCCCGGATCCTCCACGACGTGGTGGTCGGCGCCGATCCGGAGTTCCTGCTGGAAGGCCCGATCGACGCCACCCACAAGCTGCTGGCGCGCAGCGGCATGAGCATCGCGGACATCGACCTCTTCGAGTGCAACGAAGCGTTCGCCGCGGTGGTGCTGGCCTGGCTCCGGGAGTTCCCGGAGATCGACCTCGACCGGGTCAACGTGAACGGGGGCGCGATCGCCCTCGGCCACCCGGTCGGCGCCACGGGCTCACGGCTGCTGGTGAGCGCGCTGCACGAGCTCGAGCGCAGCGACAAGAGCACTGCGCTCGTCACCATGTGCTGCGGCTCGGCCGTCGGCACCGCCACCGTCATCGAGCGGATCTAGAGGGAGCGAGAGACATGGGAATCCTGGACGGAAAGGTCGCCGTCGTCACCGGGGCCGGTCAGGGCCTGGGGCGCGTGGAGGCCCTGGAGCTGGCGCGCAACGGCGCCAGCGTGGTGGTGAACGACCTCGGTGTAGCGGCCGACGGCAGCGGCTCCTCGGAGGAGCCCGCCCGCGCGGTGGTGAATGAGATCGAGGCCGCCGGCGGCAAGGCCGCCACGGCCTTCGGCGACGTGGCGGACTGGGACGCGGCGCGCCGCATCGTGCGCACCGCCGTCGACACCTTCGGCGACCTCCACATCCTGGTGAACAACGCGGGCTTCTCCCGCGACGGCATGATCGTGAAGATGAGCGAGGACCAGTTCGACTCGGTGCTGCGGGTCCACGTGAAGGGCCACTTCTGCATGATCAAGCACACCATGGACTTCTGGCGCGAGAAGTCGAAGGCCGAGGGCGGCGCGCCGCTCTACGGACGGCTCATCAGCACCGCCTCCGACGCCTTCCTGATGGGCAACCTGGGCCAGCCGAACTACGCGGCCGCCAAGGGCGGGATCACGTTCCTCACGCTCTCGGCCGCCCGCGAGTGCCAGCGCTTCGGCGCCACCGCCAACGTGGTGCTGCCGCGCGCACGCACGCGCATGACCGACTCGGGGCCCTGGGCCGCCATCTTCCAGAAGCCCGAGGAAGGCTTCGACCAGTTCGCGCCCGAGCACGTCGGGCCGGTGGTGGCGTGGCTGGCCTCGCCCCACGCGGCGCACGTGTCGGGCAACCTGCTCCAGGTGTGGGGCAAGCACGTGCGCGTCTTCGAGCGGCCGCAGGCGGCCCTCGATCACGAGAACGAGGTGGAGTGGAGCGTGGACGAGCTGCAGAAGGTGCTGGGTCCCTTCTTCGAGGGCAAGAAGCCCATCGAGGACTCGTTCGCGCTGCCCATGGCCTAGCCAAAGCCGGAGGAAACCATGCCGATCGATCGAGACAAGGCGCTCGGGGCCGTCCTGGGCGAGGGAGAGGGCTCGTACGGGCCCGACGACGTCATCCTCTACCACCTGGGAATCGGAGCCGGCTTCGCCGCCACCGACCCCCGGGAGCTCGAGTACACCTTCGAGAAGAATCTGAAGGTGCTGCCGAGCTTCTCTGTCGTGGCGACCAGCAGCTTCTCCAGCCGCGCCCGCAGCCAGGGCGCCAGCGGGCCGGGGATGTTCAAGGTCGAGGGCCTCGAGTTCAACCCCGCCATGCTGCTACACGGCGAGCAGGAGATCGAGATCCAGCGGCCGCTGCCGACGGCGGCTTCGTTCAAGACGAAGTCCGTGATCGCGGACATCTTCGACAAGGGCAAGGCGGCCCTGGTGATCATCGAGAACAGCGCCGAGGACGACGACGGCCCGCTCTTCGCCTCGCGCATGTCCGCTTTCATCCGCGGCGAGGGCGGCTTCGGCGGTCCGTCGGGGCCCAAGGCCGGCAACGCCGCGCCCGAGCGCGAGCCCGACGGCGTGGTGGAGCAGGTCACGCTGCCCCAGCAGGCGCTGCTCTACCGCCTGAACGGCGACAAGAACCCGCTCCACGCCGATCCCGAGTTCGCCAAGATGGGCGGCTTCGACACGCCGATCATCCACGGCCTCTGCTCCTACGGGATCGCCTGCAAGGCCATCGTGGACGACGCCCTTGGCGGCGACGTCACGCAGGTGAAGAACTACGCGGCGCGCTTCCGCGGCGTCGCCTTCCCCGGCGAGACCTACGTGGTCTCCTGGTGGAGGGAGGGCGACACCATCCTGCTCGAGGCGAAGAGCAAGGAGCGGGGCGAGCCCATCATCACGAACGCCGCGATTACGCTGCGCTAGCTCAGCGCGGCGGCTGGCTCGGGCAGGAACTCCTCGGGGAAGCCTCCGTGCTTCCGTTGCACAGAATCCAGTTTTTGTTAAACAGGCGGAACCCCGCAGCGAGGTGAGCGATGACCGCCGCAGCCCAGGCCGTGTTCGAGCCCCGGGGCGCCGAGAGCTGGCGCGACCCCTTCTCCATGTACCGGGCCCTGCGCGACCACGATCCGGTGCATCGCGTCCCGGACAACGGGGACGGCGAGGACTACTGGGTGCTGTCGCGCTTCCGGCACGTGCTCGACGCGGCCGTGGACGCGGCCAGCTTCTCCTCCGCCGAGGGCCTCACCTTCACCTACGGCGAGATGGAGAAGCTCGGCATCGAGGCGCCCATCGTGATGATGGACCCGCCCGACCACACCGCCCTGCGCAAGCTCGCCATCAAGCGCTTCACGCCGCAGCAGGTGAAGGCGCTCGAGTTCATGATCCGCGAGTTCGTGGTGGCGCGGGTCGAGCGCCTGCGCGAGATGGGCGAGGGCGACGTGGTGGAGGAGCTCCTGAAGCCCCTCCCGAGCCTCGTGGTGGCGCACTACCTCGGCGTGCCGCCCGAGGACCGGGCGCTCTTCGACCGCTGGACCAATGCCATCGTCGCCGCCAACGCCGAGGGCGACATGCTCACCGCCATGGACGCCGTAGGCGAGATGTTCGGCTACTTCAACGGCCTGATCGAGAAGCGCCGCAGCGACCCGGGCGAGGACATGATCTCGGCCCTGGTGCACGGCAAGCTGAAGGGCGAGCAGGACGTCTCGCTCGCGAAGATCCTGGGCATGGGGTTCACCCTGGTCACGGGCGGCAACGACACGACCACCGGGATGCTGGGCGGCACCCTCGAGCTCCTGACCCGGCATCCCGAGCAGCGCGCCATGCTGCTCGACGACGCCGAGCGCCTGCCGAACGCCGTCGAGGAGTTCCTGCGGCTCACCTCCCCGGTTCAGGGCCTGGCGCGCACGCTGACGCGGGACGTCGAGATCGAGGGCACGACGATCCCGAAGGGCCGCAAGGTCATGCTGCTTTACGCCTCGGCGAACCGCGACGAGCGTGAGTTCGGCCCGGATGCGGAGGAGTGCGACATCACCCGCAAGATCCGGCGCCACATGAGCTTCAGCTACGGCCCGCATCACTGCATCGGGGCGGCGGCGGCCCGGCTCCAGGGGCGCATCGCCATCGAGGAGCTGCTCGCGCGCTGCCCGGACTTCGTCGTCGATGCCGAGGCGGGACGCTACGCCCCGGGACCCTTCGTGCGCCGCTTCGAGTCGCTGCCCTTCCAGGTCAAGGGCGCCGCCGCGTGACGTCCGCCTGGCTCCGGAGCGACCAGCCGGACGTCGCCGCGCAGAAGCTCCTCGACGCCGCCGAGAAGGCGTTCGTCGAGCTCGGGGTGTCGGCAGCCGGGATGGCGCAGATCGCGACTTTCGCCGGCTGCTCCCGCGGCACGCTCTACCGCTACTTCGAGAGCCGCCACGCCCTCCACGTGGCCTACATCAATCGGGAGGCGGTGCGGATCGCGGAGCGGGTCCGCAAGGGCACGGCCGGGATCGCGGATCCCCGGGAGCGGCTGGTGGAGTCCATCCTGCGCTCGGTGCGCGAGGTGCGGCGGAACCCGGCCACGGCGGCGTGGTTCGAGCCCGGGGTCTCGGAGCTGGCGGCCCGGATGTCGCGCTCGTCGGAGCTCGTCGATCTCTTCACCACGTCGTTCGTGTCGGATCTGCACGGACTGGGAAGGAACGATCGCAACAGCCGCCTGCGCGCGCGTTGGATGGTGCGGGTGATCGTCTCGCTCCTCGCCATGCCCGGCGCCAACGCCGCCGAGGAGCGAGCCCTCGTCGAACGCTTCGTGGCGCCGGCCCTCCTCCCCGACCCCCACTGACGGTCCATGAACGTGAACGGTGAACGGGGACGTTGGTTCAGTTGTTCAGTTGTTCAGAAACAGCAGCTGTTTCTGAACAACTGAACAACTGAACCAACGTCCCCGCCGCTCCGCCTCTGGCGGGCTACATGAAGGTGGGGCGGTCGCCGATGCACCTGGCTTCGCGCAGGCGGGCGAGCTCTTCGTCGGAGAGGCCCAGCTCGCCGCGCAGGATCTCGTCGTTGTGCTGGCCCAGGGTCGGGGGCGGCGCGCGGTGGAGGTGCGGGCCGAGGGCCGAGAAGCGCATCGGGAGGCCCGGGTAGCGGGTCTCGCCGGTGACCGGGTGCTTCAGCACCTGGAAGAACTCCCGTTGCTCGAGCTGCGGGTTCGGCATCACGAAGTGGGCGTTCACCACCGCGTGGGCGGGTACGCCGGCGGAGACGAGCGTCTCCTCTGCCTCCGCGAGCGAACGCTGCGACGTCCATGCCTCGATGCGCTCGTCCAGCGCGTCGTGCTGCGCGCGGCGCCCGGCGGCGGTAGCGAATGCCTCGTCGCGCGCCCAGTCGGGATCGCCGAGGGCGCGCCGGAGCCCCTGCCAGTGGGCGTCGCTCGCCACGGCCACCGCCACCAGTGTGTCGTCGCCCGCGCAGCGATAGACGCCCTGGGGTGCAGCCACGGGTCCCCGGTTCTCGTCGCGGGTGAGGAGCTCCCCGTAGGCCGAGTACTCGATCACCTGCTCGGCGGCCAGGTTCACCGCCACCTCGAGCAGCGGCACCTCCACGAGCTGACCCTCGCCGCTGCGCCGCCGGTGCTCGAGGGCGCCCACGAGCGCCACCAGCGCGTGCATGCCGCCGATCGGATCGCAGGCGCCACGCACCACCAGCGGCAGGTCCGGGTAGCCCGTCACCCAGGCCATGCCGCTCACCTGCTCCACCGTCATGGCGAAGCCCGGCCGGTCGCGCCAGGGACCGTCGAGGCCGAAGGCCGGCATGCGCAGCATGATGGCGCGCGGGTTCCAGGCGTGGATCGCGTCCCAGCCGAGGCCGAAGTGCTCGAGCACGCGCACCGAGTAGTTCTCGATCACGACGTCGGCGCCCTCGACCATCCGGCGCAGGAGCGCGCGGCCGTCGTCGCTGTCGAGGTCCAGGGTGACGGCGCGCTTGCCCACGTTGGCGCCGTGGAAGACCGGCGACCACTCCCACATGCGCTCGGTTCGCGCCGCGCCGGCGAAGCGCATGCCGTCGGGCCGCTGGATCGACTCGATCTTCACCACGTCGGCGCCCAGGTCCGCGAGGCAGGCGGTCGTGAAGGGACCGGCCCAGAAGGCGGTGAAGTCCACCACCCGCACGCCCGCCAGCGGCAGCGCGCCGCCGCCTTCGGGCGCCGGGCGCGCGGGCGCCGGCGTCGCCAGCTCCGCGCGCACCTCCGCGTCGTGCTGGCCCGCCGCGGGCGCAGCGCCGAACGGGCGCAGGGGCGTCTGCTCGAGGCGGTAGGGAATCCGCGGCTGCAAGAAGCCGTGTGGGCCCGGCGCGAAGACGCGTCGCTCCACCAGGTGGTCCATCTGCGGCAGGCTGCGGCCGTCGCCCACGGGCGCCGCGGGAATCCGCATCAGGTTGGCCAGCTCGACGATCTCCTCCACGCTGCGCTCTCGGGTCCAGCCGTGGATGAGCTCCTGCATGAAGTCCAGGTGCTCCATGCGCCGGCGTCCGTCCAGGAAGCGCTCGTCCTCGCCCACGTCCGGGCGGCCGAGCAGCGCGCAGAAGTCCAGCCACTGCTGCCCGGTGATGGTGCAGAAGCCCACCCAGCCGTCCTTCGCCGGCTCGACCGACGGCAGCTCGATGGAGCGCGGCAGCGGCCCGTCCACCCACTGGCTCATCAGGTCGGGGTAGATCGTCAGGCAGAGCACCATGGCCTCGAAGACCGAGACGTCCACGTGCTGGCCGGCGCCGGTGCGCCGCGCCGAGAGCCAGGCGGCCAGCGCGCCCACGGCCGCAAAGCTGCCGGCAGCCCACTCGCCGATCCGGCCGCCGGCCGCAACGGGCTTGCGGTCCGGCAGGCCGCGGTAGCCCGTGGATCCGGTGGCGGCCTGGAGCGTGAACTCGCTGGCCGGGCGTTCCGCCCACGGGCCGCTCGTGCCCCAGGGCGTGAGCGTCAGCAACGAGACCGCCGGATCGCGCGCCTGGAGCGCCTCGAACCCGAGCGGCGGCGGCGCGCCGTCGCCCGGCGCCCCGCTCTGCAGCACCACGTCGGCGCGTGTCGCCAGCGCGAGCAGCGTCTCGCGATCGGCCTCGCTCGCGGGGTCGAGGCAGATGCTGCGCTTCGAGGCGTTGAGGAAGCGGAAGAGCGCGCCGTCCTCGCCCTCGGGCCGCGCCCCCGACGCGCTCCAGCGGCGCAGGGGGTCGCCCCCGGGCGGCTCCACCTTCACCACCTCCGCCCCCGCGTCCAGGAGCAGCTTGCTGGCGTACGGGCCGGCGATCTCCGTCGAGAGATCCACCACCCGCAGCCCCTCCAGCGGCCAGCCCTGCGCCTCGTCCATGCGTGCCTCCCGATGCTCCGCCTGCTTCCGGAGCCCGGGAGTATCGCCTATTTTGGGCCGCCCATGAGCGACCCCAAGGCAGAGCTGATGGCGCGCCTGCGCGCCTTCGAGGGCAAGGCGAGCAGCGAGCCCCAGACCGCCCGCTTCCCGGTGAACGTGCCGATGATCGAGCACTGGTGCGACGCCATGGGCGACCGCAACCCGGCCTACCTGGACGCCGAGTGGGCCGCGGCCAGCCCGCGCGGCCAGATGATTGCGCCGCCCACCATGCTCCAGGCCTGGGTGATGCCGGGGCTGCGCCGCTGGCGGGACCGCCCGGGCGCGGGCAGCGCGGTCGGGTCGATCCTGCGGGTGCTGGACGAGGCGGGCTTCACCTCGGTGGTGGCCACGAACTGCGAGCAGGAGTATCAGCGCGAGCTCGTACCCGGCGACGTGCTGCGCACGAGCGTCACGATCGAGCACGTCTCCGACGAGAAGCAGACCGCCCTCGGCACGGGACACTTCGTGACCCAGCACTACAGCTTTCGCGACCAGTCCGACGAGGTCGTGGCCACGATGCGCTTCCGCATGCTCAAGTTCCGGCCACCGGAGGCATCCGCGGCCACCCCGGCGCCGAAGCCCGCGCGTCCCCGGCCGCGCCCGGGCATCACCCACGACAACCGCTTCTTCTGGGACGGCGTGCGCGCCGGGAAGCTCCTGATCCAGCGCTGCGCCGCCTGCGGACGCCTGCGCCACCCGCCCGGCCCCATGTGCCCCGGCTGCCGCAGCCTCGAGTGGGACACCCTCGAGTCGGCGGGCCGCGGCGAGGTGTACAGCTACGTCCTCCACTACCACCCGCAGATCCCGCCCTTCGAGCCGGGCCACCCCGTCGCCCTCGTGGCGCTCGACGAGGGCACGCGCCTGGTGGCGGACCTCGTCGGCGTCGAGCCCGAAGAGGTGCACGTCGGCATGCGCGTGCAGGTGGAGTTCAACGCGGTGGACGACGAGCTGATCCTGCCCCAGTTTCGGCCGCTGACGCCGTGAGCGGCAGGGACTCGCTCCGCTTCGAGGACGTCTCCGTCGGCCAGGAGCTCCCGCGCCTGGAGGTCCCCCTCACCCCCACCCTGATCGTCTCCACCGCCATCGCCTCGCGCGACTACCAGGACGTGCATCACGACCGCGACCTGGCGCAGCAACGCGGCTCCAAGGACATCTTCATGAACATCCTCAGCACCAACGGCTTCGTCGGCCGCTTCGTGACGGACTGGGCCGGTCCGGCGGCGTCGATCCGCAAGGTGAGCATCCGGCTCGGCGCCCCCAACTACCCCTACGACACCATGGTGATGACCGGCCGGGTCGCCGACGTGCGCGAGGAGAACGGCGAGGGCCGCGTGGCCGTCGAGGTGCGCGGCGCCAACGGCCTGGGCGATCACGTGACCGGCACCGTCGAGCTGGCCCTGCCCCGGAGCGGCGCGTGAGGTTCCGGAGCGAGCTCGCGAACCGCACGGCCATCGTCGGGATCGGCGCCACGGAGTTCTCCAAGGACTCGGGCCGCAGCGAGATGAGCCTGGCGGTGGAGTGCATCGCGGCGGCGCTGGACGACGCCGGGCTCGCGCCCGAGGACGTGGACGGCATGGCCGCCTACACGATCGAGAACAACCCGGACGCCGAGATCACGCGCAACCTCGGAATCCCCGGCCTGCGCTTCTTCGGGCGCACGCACTACGGCGGCGGCGCGGCCTGCGCCACGGTGCTCCAGGCCGCCATGGCGGTCGTCGCCGGGGTGGCGGACGTGGTGGTCTGCTACCGCGCCATGAACGAGCGCTCCCAGCAGCGCTTCGGCACCGGGGTGCAGCGCCTGTCGCCCCAGCCCACCGCCGAGAGCGCCCACTTCGGCTGGTACGCGCCCTTCGGCCTGCTCACGCCAGCCGCCTGGGTGGCCATGTTCGCGCGCCGCTACATGCACGAGTTCGGCGTCAGCAGCGACGACTTCGGCCGCATCTCGGTGGCCGACCGCAAGCACGCGGCGACCAACCCTGCGGCCTGGTTCTACGGGCAGCCGATCACCCTCGAGGACCACCGCGCCTCACGCTGGATCGTCGACCCGCTGCGGCTCCTCGACTGCTGCCAGGAGAGCGACGGCGGCGTGGCGGTGGTGGTGACCTCCGCCGAGCGCGCCCGCGACCTGCGCCGCCCGCCGGTCCTGGTGCGCGCCGCCGCCCAGGCCATGGCCGAAGACCAGCATATGATGACCAGCTACTACCGCGACGACATCACGGGACTCCCGGAGATGGGCCTGGTGGCCCGCCAGCTCTGGGAGACCTCCGGCCTCACCCCCGCCGACGTGCAGACCGCCGTCGTCTACGACCACTTCACCCCCTTCGTGCTGGTGCAGCTGGAGGAGTTCGGCTTCTGCGGCCGGGGCGAGGCCAAGGACTTCGTGAAGAACGCGAACCTCGAGCTCGGCGGGGGTCTCCCCATCAACACCCACGGCGGTCAGCTCGGCGAGGCCTACATCCACGGCATGAACGGCATCGCCGAGGGCGTGCGTCAGGTGCGCGGTACCGGCGTCAACCAGGTGCCGGACGTGGAGAACGTGCTGGTCACCGCCGGCACCGGCGTCCCCACCAGCGGCATCCTGCTCGGGCGCGCCTAGAGCGAGCGCAGCCAGCCGCGCCGGCCGGCGAAGCCCGTGGCTTTGCGCACGAGCGTCCGGCCCACGACCCCGCGGAAAGCCAGCGGCAGCCGGTTCTTCAGCCCCGGCACGACGACCAAGGTGCCCCGGCGCAGCCCCTCGAGCGACGCCTCGACCACCTCCTCCGCGTCCTGCCACACGAAGTCCGGCAGGCTCGAGATGTCGGTATCGGCCACTCGCTGGAACTCGGTGCGCGTCAGTCCCGGGCAGAGCACCTGCACCGACACGCCGGTCCCCGCCACCTCCTCGGCCAGGGCCTCGCTGAAGCTCACCACGAAGGCCTTCGTGGCGCCGTAGGTGGCGAAGAAGGGCGCGGGCATCAGGCCGATGCCGGACGCCACGTTCACGATCTCGCCGCGCGCGTTCCCGACCATGCGCCCGAGCGCCGCATGGGTGAGCCGCACCAGCGCCTCCACGTTGAGGCGCAGCATCTGGGTCTGGCGCGCCAGGTCGCTCTCGTGGAAGGGCCCCGTGGTGCCGAAGCCGGCGTTGTTGACCAGCAGCTCCAGCGCCGGGTCGTCGCGCACGCGCTGCTCCACGCGACCGAGGCCGTCCGGATCGGTCAGGTCCGCGGCCAACACCTCGGCCCCCACCCCGCGGCGCTCCTCCAGCTCACCCGCCAGGGCCTCGAGCTCGGGCACCCGCCGCGCCACCAGCACCAGGTCCCAGTCGTCCGCCGCCAGCCGCCGCGCGTAGGCCGCCCCGATGCCCGACGACGCGCCGGTCACCAGGGCGCGGCGCCGGCCGGAAGGGGTCGCCTCGGGCGCGGGGGTCGGGATCGCCGGGTCGCTCATGGGAACCTCCTCGAGCCGTGAGGGTAGGGCTCAGTCGAAGACGGCCCGCCGAGCCTGCTTGCCGAGGGCCTCCGTCACGCCGATAGGGTACCCGCAGGGGCCGGGCGACCTTGTCCCCGGGGGACATCGGAACTTGACGCGGGCCGCCGCCGTCCCATCCTCTAGGCCTCGGAGGTGAGAGCAAGCGTATGAAGCGGGTATTCCTGTTCCTGGTCACGAACTTCGCGATCCTGATCGTGCTGTCGATCGCCTGGATGGTGCTGTCGCACTTCTTCGGGATCGGCACGACGCTGGACGAGAACTACAACCTGCAGCTCGGGCCCCTGCTGGCCTTCGCCGCGGTCTTCGGCTTCGGCGGCGCGTTCATCTCACTGGCCATCTCCAAGTGGAGCGCCAAGCGCATGACTGGCTGCCAGGTGCTGACCGACCCGCGCAGCGACGCCGAGCTTTGGCTGGTGCAGACGGTGAAGCGCCACGCCGACGCCGCCGGGATCGGCATGCCCGAGGTCGCGGTCTACGAAGGCCCGCCGAACGCCTTCGCGACAGGCGCCCGCAAGGACAAAGCGCTGGTGGCCGTCTCGACGGGCCTCATGCAGGGCATGACCCGCGACGAGGTGGACGCGGTCCTGGGCCACGAGATCAGCCACGTCGCCAACGGCGACATGGTCACCCTGACCCTGATCTCCGGCGTGGTGAACACCTTCGTGATCTTCTTCTCGCGCGTGATCGGCCACACCATCGACCGGGTGGTCTTCCGCAACGAGCGCGGCCCCGGGATCGGCTACTTCGTGGGCGTGATCGTGTCGCAGATCCTGCTCTCGATCCTGGCCACCATGATCGTGATGTCGTTCTCGCGCCGCCGCGAGTTCCGGGCCGACGCGGGCTCGGCACGGCTGGCGGGGCGGGAGAAGATGATCGCGGCGCTGGAGCGGCTGAAGGGCGGCGCCAACGAGCCGCTGCCCGAGCAGATGGCGGCCTTCGGCATCGCCGGCGGCGGCGCACACGGCCTGAAGCGCCTCTTCCTCAGTCACCCCCCGCTCGACGAGCGGATCGAAGCGCTGAAGAAGATGACGGTTCAGGCCTGATGAACTCCGCTCGCCTTCGGCTCGCTGCGCGCCCGGCGTCCGGGCCACCAGGGCGCGCGCGACTCGGGGCGCCGGGCTTGCGGGCGTCGGGACTCCGGCGCGCTGGACGCAGCGTGGAGGCTCTTGCTCCGGGTT
The DNA here is from genome assembly GCA_947259215.1 of uncultured delta proteobacterium. GTDB lineage: Bacteria > Myxococcota_A > UBA9160 > UBA9160 > JAFDET01 > CAMYLJ01. Next base: position 23,865 of record CAMYLJ010000005.1, on the reverse strand, counting down.
GCCTGGCTAGCCGCCGAAGCGCGCGCGAGCTTCCACCAGGGCCTCGTGGCTGCCGATGTCGAACCAGGCGCCGTCGGTGCGTTGGGCGACGACCTCGGTGCGGCGGACGAGCCACTCGATGAAGTGGCCCGGCGCGTCCGGATTTCCGCCGCCGGCCAGGTACTCGCGCAGCAGCGCCTCCACTTCCGGCGGCCAGAAGTAGAGGCAGATGGCGGCCCAGGGCGTGCCCGGGTCCGGCGGCTTCTCGCGGAAGCCCGTGACCCCGTCGTTCTCGCCGAGCGTCACCTCGTTGTACGCGGACGGGCCGTCGCGCTCCAGCCGGCGCACCAGGATCGTGGGCCGGCGCGCCGCCAGAAACGCGGCCTGCGCCGGCGCCAGGTCGAAGCCGAGCAGGTTGTCGCCGGCCACGACGACGATGTCCTCCCCCGCCGGCGGGACGTGCTCCAGCGCGAAGGCGATGTCGCCGACCGCGCCGAGCCGATCGCCCTCCTGCGTCGAGCCGTCGTCGAGGACGCGCACCGGGACCGGGCAGTCGACGTTCGCGGCCCAGGCCTCGAGCTGGCCGGCGAACTTCGTGTTGCCGACCACCGCCACCTCGGAGAGCCCCGCCAAGGGCGTGATGCGCTCCAGGATGTGCGTGAGAAGCGCCTTTCCTCCCACCTCGAGCAGCGGCTTGGCCCGGTCCTTCGTGAGCGGGTAGAGACGGGTCGCGTAGCCGGCGGCCAGCAGGTAGGCCTTCACGGAGCCACCGTCGGGACGAGGCTGCGGAAGCCAGCGTCGGCGTAGGCGCGCGCCAGGGGCGGGTAGGCGTCCGGGCTGCGCAACACGCCGACCACGGCGCCGCCGGAGCCGCAGAACTTCACCGCCGCGCCCTGCGCGCGGCCGATTCGCACCAACTCGACGTCGCGCTCTCGCAGGGGCCAGATGGCGGCGCGGGTGTCGAAGCTGCGGTCGACGCAGTGGCGGAAACCGTCGAGGTCGCCCCGTTCGAGACAGGTCACACCCTCGTCCACGAGCTTCGGGAAGATCGCCATGGCCTCGCGCACCGCCGGGTCGCCGCGCCGCCAGCGCTCGCGCACGGCCGCGTGGGGCACCCCGGAGACCTCGCCAGGCTCGGGATCCCAGGCCACGAAGAGGGGGGGCAGGAGCTGCGGGTCGAGACGCCGATACGCGTCGGGACCGCGCGGCCCGCGAAAGTCCATCGCCACCAGACCCCCGTAGGCCTGGATCACCCGGTCCATCGGCCCCGCGACGATCCCCAGGTCCTCGGCCTCGGCGGCCAGCGCGCGCTCGGCCAGCTCCGCCGGGTGGAGCTCGAGCCCGAAGCCCCGGCACAGCGCGCGCAGCGCCCCCACCACGATGGCGCTCGAGCCCGCCAGTCCGACCTGGCGGGGGATGTCGCTCTCGAACGAGAGGGCGAGGCGGCGGTGGGGCAGCTCGGGCAGGCGGCCCAGGGCGGCCTCCAGCAGTTTCCGACCGTCGGGTGCCGCATCGAAGCGCAGTTCGTCCGAGGGCTCGAGGCGCACCACGGCCGACCAGTCGGCCAGGGAGACGGCAAGCGCCTTGCCGCCGTAGACATCCGACGGGTTGCCGAGCAGCCCGGCGCGAGCGTGGATGCGGACGCTCGTCGGCTGCAGCGATTCGGCGGACATGGCGGCCGAAGCATACCGGCGGGGGAGAGCCCCCCCAAGGGAAGGGATCGGTGAGGAGCTCCGGACCCACCGGCCCCCGTAACTCTCCAGACCGGAGCGACGTAGTGGACCCAGGATCCGAAGGAGGACCCAATCGATGATCTCGGTATTTCAGACGCGTGCACCCCGGGTCGGGCTGGCGCTCGCGCGCGGCCTGCTCGGCCTCGCCTTCGCCCTCTCGCTGGCGGGCGTGGCGCCGCCGGCCGCCCAGGCGGACCACCACGAGAACCCGTGCGCGAACCCCTGCGCCAATCCGTGCGCCAAGAAGAACCCCTGCGCCCCAAAGAATCCCTGCGCCGGCAAGAACCCGTGTGCGGGCAAGAATCCCTGTGCAGGCGCGAACCCGTGCGGCGGCAGCGCCTCCGTGGACCCGAAGAAGTTCAAGCAGCCCGCCGGCTACACCCTCGGCGGCGGCGACGTGGCGCTCGGCAGGCAGCTCTGGAACGACACGTCGCTCAGCACGAACGGCGCCGCCTGCGCCACCTGCCACACCGGCGGCGCCCAGTTCCAGCCGACCTTCGCCAAGGCCTACCCGCACCCGGTCGCCATGGTGAAGCAGCAGTCGGGCGCCAGCGAGGTGAGCGCGGCCGAGATGGTGCAGTTCTGCATGCTCCAGCCCATGCAGGCCGAGGCCTTCGACTGGAACGACAAGCAGGACGCCCGCAAGCTGGCCGCCCTGGCCGCGTACGTGGAGCAGGTCCAGAAGAGCTGGAAGCCGAATCCGTGCGGGGCGAATCCCTGCGCGGCCAACCCGTGCAACCCCTGCAAGCCGCGCAGGTAGGCCCAGCAGCGCAAGAACGGGGACGTTCCTCGAGATTTGCGCCAGGTGCCACTCCTCGAGTCGAGGAGTGGCACCTGGCGCAAGAGCTGAGGAACGTCCCCTCCATTCGTCCCCTCTATTGCAGGGGGAGGTTCAGTTCGTAGAGGGCGTAGGGGGACTGGAGGGTGCGGCGGTGGGCGTCGCGCATCAGGCCTCGGGCTTCTTCGGTGGTGTAGGAGTCCTTCAGCGCGGCGAACACGCTGCGGTAGTGGAAGTCGGGGTCGACGCGCACGCGGCCCTTCAGGGCGGCGGCGCCCGGCGCGCGCGGACGGGCGTAGTCGAGAGTCGCGGCGCCGCCCGGGAGAATGCGCGTGTCCTGGATCTCTTCCCAGGGGTGGCTGCCGAAGTCGAGGATGCGGGCCACCGTGAAGGCCTCGCGGGTCTCCGCGATCTCGGCACCGGCGGCGTCCGCCTGCCACAGCTCGAGGAAGACGCGGGGTGTCACGTAGCTGGGGAAGGCGTGGCCGACGGCCGTGCTGCGCAGCACGAGCCTGGCCTCGAGCCGCTCGCCCGAGAGGCCCGCGCCGGCCGGCTCGAGGGATGCCTCGACGCCCGAGCGCACCATCTCCGGGTCGTGGATGCCGCGCCACAGGTGGGCGCGGTCCGGCATGTGGCAGTCCTGGCAGTCGCGCTGGTCCGGCCCCGGCTCGGCGAACGGACTCGCCTGCCACTCGGCGAAGGTATTCTCGACGGCCTTCCCGTTCACGCCCGCGTCGTGGAAGAACTGGTGGCAGGTCGCGCAGAAGCGGGCCTGCTGGAACTCCTCGCGCGGCGTGAAGCCGCCGTGAGGCAGCGGGTCCGCGGCGGGGGGAAGCTCGGAGCGCCGAGGCGGTCCCCGGTGCTCGTGGGTGCGCACGTGGCAGCCGGCGCACACGATGCCCTGGGCCCGCAGCTCCGCGTCCGCGAGCTGCTCCGTCAACGGCGCATGGCAGGTCATGCAGCTGGCGCGCGCGTCCGGGTCGGCGAGGCCCCCCTCCACCAGCTGGCCCGCGAAGCCCGGGGACCAGGCCCCGGCATGCAGGCTCGTCTCCCACTCGGCGTGCTGCTTCGGGTGACAGGCGCCGCAGACCTGGGGATCGAGCGACGCCTCGGCCTCGCTCCAACCCTCGGGCGGCGGGCCCTGAGCCGGAACCGGGAGCTGCCAGTGGGCGTCGAGGAAGGAACCCAGCACCGCCGCGCGGTCGAGGCCTTCGGCGGCGGCGTCCGGCGCGCGCGCTGCCATGGGCGAGTCCGCAGGCGGCTCCTCGCCCTCGCCCGCCCCGCAGCCGGCGACCAGCGCCACCGCTCCCGCGGCGCACCAACGCGAGATCCGTCCCACGCGGCTGGGATGACTCAGACGGCGGCGGGTGACGAGGGGCTACCGCGGCCGTGCACCAGCACCCGCTTCACCCCATCGAAGAGCACCTCGATCTTGGTGGGCCCTGCCACCCCCTGCACGACCCCGACACCCAGGGTGGGGTGCTGGATGCGGTCGCCCGCGGTGTACGCCTCGGTGACGGCGTAGCCGCGCATCGGGCGCGAGAGGTCCGCCTCGACGATCTCCGGCTCATCGGACTTCGGCTTGGAGCGCGGCCTCGACTTGGGCTTGATGCGCCCGGCCGTGGACTCCCACGCCGGGACCAGCCGAGGCGCCGCCTCGAAGGTGGGCTTGTCGTCCCGCAGCTCCCAGGGCGGGTCGCCGTCGAGCTGGAGCCCGAGGAAGCGCACGCCGAGCCCGAGGGCGTTCGGCGCCGGTCCCGGTTCCTCGTCCTCGTCGATCACGCGCGGGTCGCCTTCGTGCAGCACCGTGACCAGGCGCTCGAGCTGGTTGATCCAGGCCGCGCCCTTCTGCGCCTCGCGCCGCCGGCAGAGCTCCCAGTAGCGCGGGCTTCCGATCACGTAGACCAGGGGCGGCGCCTCCGCGAAGGTGCGTCCGAAGGTCTCCTGCGCCTCCGCGCGCAGGGTCTCCGCGTTGGCGTCGAGAATCGCCGCGTAGGCCAGCGCCTCGAGCAGTGCGCGCAGCGGAGTGTCGCCGGTGGAGCCGCGGGTGGCCGAAGGCGCCACGTACTTCAGCAGGATCACGGCCATGCGATCGTCCGGCCCGATCCCGAGCACGTCGACGCGGTTCACGCCCGCCGGCTCCGACGCCGACAGCTTGAGCGGCACGTGGTAGTCGAGCGGCAGCAGCTCACCCCACTCCTCGCCGTGCAAGCGCGGCGGAATTTTCAGGGTCTGCGAGTTCTCGCGCGCGTGGTTCACGAGCGCGATGGCGAGCTGGTCTTCGTCGCGGCGAGCGCCGCGCTTCGGCAGCGTGCCGTCGCGCCCGCCGAGGTACTTCTTGCCGGCGTCGCCGCGGCGCGGCGCGGTGTCGCGCTGCCCGGCGTAGAGTCCCGCCAGCACCGCGGCGTCCAGGCGCTCGGCCACGACGCGGAATCCGGCGGCCTTGCGCACCTCGCGGTCCTGGGCGAGCTCGATCAGGGTCTTGGCTTCCAACGCACCCTCCGTTGTTGGAGGGTGACAGTATACCCGGGGGGCGCGCTGGAGGCTTACGGAACCACGTCGTCGAGGGCGACGGTGACCCGATAGGTCTTGAAGGACACGGTGTCGGCCACGGCCTTGGCGGCATAGGGGAGCTCGGGCGCCGGGGGCTCCAGGAGCACCATGGCCCGCACATCCTGGCCCTCCTCGGCCACGTGCTTGGACACCCAGCCGAGCCGCTCGAGGACGGGCCCCACGGGATTGGTGCCGCGAGGCGCCACCATCACCACCACCAGGCCCCCGGAGGCGTCCACGGCCAGGAGGTCGATCTCCCCCACCTCCGTCTCGTAGCCCGCACCGACGGTCTTTCCCCCCGATTTGAAGACCGAGAGGCCCTTTTCGAGCATATCGGGCTTCTCCGCCACCCGAGCCCGCAGCTCGTCGGGCTGGAGGCTGAAGAGGGAGGCCGGGCCGGTGGCCGGGGTGGCCTTGACGGCAGGGCGGGCGGCGGCCTTGGCGGTCTTCTCGGGCATGGCTTCGGCTCCGGCGTCTTCCCGGACGGGCCGGGGACGCTCCTGGGTCTGGGTATCGTCGTCCGGGTCTTCGATGATCTCGCGGACGGGCGGACGCGGAGGCTCGCTGAGCTCGAGCTCCTCGAGGATCTCCTCGGTCGTGGGCGGCTCGACGGGGGACTCCTCCGGCAGCTCCGGGCTCTCGGGCGCTGCGGCTTCCTGGGACGGAGCCGCCTCGGCGGCGGATTCGGCCTCCGCCTCGGGCTCCTCCTCGGGAGGCAGCTCGGGCGGCTGGGTTTCGGACAGGGGTGAGGGGCCCGTCAGGGCCGGCGGCACCACGGGCGAGAAGCCCGACAACGACGAGCCCGGGCTGGCCGTCCGACCGCAGTTCGGGCAGTGCCGCTCCGCCGGAGCGAGAGTCGTGTTGCAGGACTTGCAGTGGGGCATCCGCCCTCCGCCGAGAGGCCCGGCCCCCGGGAAATACCCGGGTGCACCTCTCCTTTCGGCGGATCGGCGGGCGGGATTGAGCTAGCTGACGGAGCCCGAAGGGCTCCGGTTGCGGCGCAAGCCGACCCAGGACCTGGTCCTGGGTCGGCCCGCTAGACGGGGCAGTCGACGCCGGTGCCACCCAGGCCGCAGTAGCCCCCGGGGTTCTTTGCCAGGTACTGCTGGTGGTAGTCCTCGGCGAAGTAGAAGGGCGGCGCGGCCAGGATCTCGCTGGTGATCGGCCCGTGGCCGGCCTGCGCCAGGCGCTCGCCGTAGGCGTCCCGGGAGGCCTCGGCCAGGGCCCGTTGCTCGTCGGAGAAGACGTAGATCCCGGACCGGTACTGGGTGCCCACATCGTTGCCCTGGCGCATGCCCTGGGTCGGGTCGTGGACCTCCCAGAAGATCCGCAGCAGGGCGGCGAAGTCGGTCTCGCGCCGGTCGAAGACCACCCGCACCACCTCGACGTGGCCGGTCCGCCCGCTGCAGATCTCCTCGTAGGTCGGGTTCGGGGTGGAACCGGCCGCGTAGCCCACGGCCGTGGTGTAGACGCCCGGAGCCTCCCAGAACTTGCGCTCCGCGCCCCAGAAGCAGCCCAGTCCGAAGAGCGCCTCCTCCAGGTGGGGCGCTACGTCGTCGGGCCAGGGGGGTGCCATGAGAGTCCCGAGCACCTGATGGCGCGGGGCGACGGACAGCGCCTCGGAGCGGCCCGGCAGGGCCGCCTCCGGCGAGGGGATCTCGAGCTTCTTCCCGAGTCGCAGCACGACGTCCTCCAGGCTGGGGTGGTTGTCTGGAAGATGCCTCATGGGAGGCAGAGGTCACTCCGACCCCCCGGCGCCGCCTATACTCGCGCTGAGGAGACCCCCCATGTCCTGGACCGCCCGCGATCTGCCCGACCTCTCCGCCCACACGGTCGTCGTCACCGGCGCCAACAGCGGGATCGGCCTGGAGGCGACCCGGGCCCTGGCCGCCAAGGGCGCCGAGGTGGTGCTGGCCTGCCGCGACGCCAGCCGGGGCATCGCGGCCGCCGAGTCGATCCGCTCCGAGGCGGGCGCCGACGTCCAGGTCGAGGTGCTGCCCCTCGACCTGGCGAGCCTGGCCTCGGTGCGCGACTTCGCCAAGGCCCTGGCCGACCGCCATCCGCGGATCGACGTGCTCGCCAACAACGCCGGCGTGATGGCGCTCCCCCTGCGCCGCACCGCCGACGGCTTCGAGATGCAGTTCGGGACGAACCACCTGGGGCACTTCGCCCTGACCGGCCTGCTGCTCCCGCAGCTGCTGGCCGCGCCCGACGCCCGGGTGGTGAACGTGAGCTCCGCCGCCCACCAGTGGGGACGCATGGACTTCGACGATCCCAACTGGGAGCGCCGCAGGTACTCCAAGTGGCGCGCCTATGGCCAGAGCAAGCTCGCGAACCTGCTCTTCAGCTACGAGCTCGAGCGGCGCTTCGCCGCCGTCGATGCGAACGTGCGCTCGGTGGCGTGCCATCCGGGCTACGCGGCCACCAACCTCCAGACCGCCGGCCCGCGCATGCAGGGCTCCTCGCTGCAGGAGTACCTGATGCTCGGCGTGAACCGGGTCTTCTCCCAGAGCGCGGAGATGGGAGCGCTCCCGACCCTCTACGCGGCCTTCGGACCCTACGTCGCAGGCGGCGACTACATCGGCCCCGACGGCTTCCAGCAGATGTGGGGACACCCGACGCAGGTGCAGTCGTCGCGTCCGTCCCGTGACGAAGGCGACGCCGGGCGCCTGTGGGCGCTCTCCGAACAGCTCACCGGCGAGCGCTACGAGGCCCTCGCGAGCTGACGCATGCCCCCGCTCCGGATCGCCACCTGGAACGTCAACGGCCTGCGTGCGCGCCTGGACTTCGTGCGCCACTGGCTCGGCGCCCGCGCGCCCGACGTGGTCGGGCTCCAGGAGCTGAAGACCACCGACGAGCAGTTCCCGCACGAGGCCTTCGCGGAAGTCGGCTACCGCGCCGCCGTCCACGGCCAGAAGGGCTGGAACGGAGTGGGCGTGCTGGTGCGCGACGGCCTCGACCTGGATGTGGCGCAGACCGGCCTGCCGGGCCAGGAGGACTTCGGGGCCCGGCTGCTCTCGGTGCGGGTCACGGGCCTGACCTTCACCACGATCTACGTGCCCAACGGCAAGCACCTGGGACACGCGGACTTTCCGCGCAAGCTCGCCTGGCTCGACGCCCTGGGCGAGCACCTGGCCGCCGGCGCTGCCGGCGAGCCCCACGTCCTGTGCGGCGACCTCAACATCGTGCCGGCGGCGGCGGACAGCTGGAACGAGGCGGAGCTGGCCGGCGGCATCTTCCACACCGACGACGAGCGGGGCCGCTTCGAGAAGCTCCTGGCCTGCGGCTTTCGCGACCTCTACCGCGAGGCGCACCCGGACCTCCAGGCCTTCTCGTGGTGGGACTACCGCGGCGGCGCCTTCCACCAGGGCCGGGGCCTGCGCATCGACTTCCTGCTGGCGACCGCCCCGGTGGCCGAGCGGGTGCGCGCTGTCGAGATCGACCGGGACTACCGCAAGAAACAGGACGGTCTCACCGCTTCGGATCACGCCCCGGTCTGGGCCGACCTGGACTGGCAGTGACCGACGACCTGCGCGGGGCGATCCGCGCCCGCGCAGCCGACGCGCTGGCACGCGGGGCGCTGGCGCCCATTCCCACCGTCTCCGAGGTGGTGGAGGAGGCGGGCGTCCGCTTCGTCGTGCGCGTGCTGGCCAGCATGAACCGCAGGCAGGCGGTGGCGACGAACCGGCCCGGAGACGCCGCGCGCCCCGACCCCTTCGCCCGGCCCGATCCGCTGCTGAGCGTCTGCGACGCGGGAGACAGCCACGTGTGTCTCCTGAACAAGTTCCCGTCGCTGGGGGAGCACGCGCTGCTGGTGACCCGCAAGTTCGAGGAGCAGGAGTCCCCGCTCTCCCGCGCGGACCTGGCCGCGGCCGGCTGGGCGCTCGCGCGGATGGACGGGCTCGTGTTCTTCAACGCCGGGCCCGACGCCGGCGCGAGCCAGCGGAGAAAGCATCTCCAGCTCGTACCGACGCCCCTCGGCGAAGGCCCCGAGCGCGTCCCCAGCGAGCCCCTCATCCGCAGCGGAACGCTCCCCTTCGCCCACGCGTACGCGCCGCTCCCGCCCGGCGCCGACCCCGACGCCCTGCTCGCCTGCTACGGGCGGCTGCTCGGCGAGGTCGGACTCGCGGACGCTCGGGAGGCGCCCGCAGCCTCGCCAGGCGCCTACAACCTGCTCCTCACCCGGGCGTGGATGCTCCTCGTCCCGCGCAGCCGCGAGTGCTGGCGGGACGTGCCGGTGAACGCCCTGGGTTTCGCCGGCGCCCTCCTGGTCCGCGATCGCGCGGGCCTCGAGCGCGTCCGCGCGGCCGGCCCCCTGACGGTCCTGACGGCCGTCGTACCGCCCGCTGCCTGAGGGCGTGCTTGCGCTTCGGGAACCGTCCCCGGACACTCTCCCGACAGCCCGGAGGAAAGACGTGGACGACCTGCAGCGCATCCTGGCGATCGAGGAGATCAAGCAGCTCAAGTACCGCTACCTGCGCTTCCTCGACACCAAGGCGTGGGACGCGCTGGCGGAGCTCTTCCTGGAGGACGCCAGCTCGGCCTACGGCGACGGCAAGTACGCCTTCGAGGGCCGCGAAGCGATCATGACCTTCCTGCGCGACGCCCTCGGCCGACCGAGCATCCTGACCGCGCACCACGTCCACCAGCCCGAGATCGAGCTCACCAGCGAGTCGACGGCGACCGGCGTCTGGGCGCTGTGGGACACCGTCATCGACCTCGAGCACCAGCTCACGATCCGCGGCGCCGCCTTCTACCGCGACGAGTACGCCAAGCAGAACGGCCAGTGGCGCTTCCGTTCCACCGGCTACCAGCGCACCTACGAGGAGATGGAGCCCCGCCCCGGCGACAGCCCCACCCGCCTCACCGCCAACCGCTTCGCCGACTGAGCGGGCAGATTAAGAAACGGGGACGGTCCTAAGAAACTGCAGCAGTTTCTTAGGACCGTCCCCGTTTCTTAATCGCTGGTGGCGGTGGTCCTCGCGCCTTCGAGGAGCTCGAGGGCGTACTCCACGGGAATCGCGTAGTGGAAGCCGGGGCCGCCCATCACGGCCGGAAGCCCGTATCCCACCAGCTGCCCCTTCTCGTCGAACAGCAGGCCGCCGGTGCCGGTGAAGACCGGTCCCGTGAACTGGATCAGCTGCGCCGGCCCCGCCAGCGCGCGTCCCACCCGCACCACCGCGCCGTCCTCGTAACCGAGGTCCATCCCCTGGGCGCCGATCAGGCTGACCCGTGAGCCGCGCTCGATGCGCAGGCCCGACGCCATGGGCACCGACTCGCGGTCGAGCTCCCCGACGAAGACCAGCGCCAGGTCCACCTGGGTGTGGGGCGCCGTGCGGAAGAAGGGCAGCGAGCCGCCGCCGACCAGCCGGAGCTTCCCGGACGGTCCGGAGAGGGCGCTGCGCTGGGTCAGCACCACGCCGGGCTCGATCACGACCCCGAGCGCATCGCCGGCGGTCGACTCCACCAGCACGATGGAGTCGCGCCGACTCTCGTAGATGCGGGCGCCGCTCCAGGCGGGCGCGTCCGCCGGAGCCGGAGCGTCGGGCGAGAGCCGCGAGAGGCGCCGGTGCTCGGCCAGCTCGCGCTCCAGCTCCTCGGCACGCTGGGCGTGATCGGAGGCCGCGGCGATGTCGCCGCGGGCCTGGGCCGCCAGGGAGTTCTCCAGCGCGAGGCGTTGGCGCGCCGCAGTCACCCGCTCCTTCAGCTTGGGCTCGCCCGGCGCGAAGTCCGCGGCCTCCTCGTAGAACGCCAGCGCGTCCGCCCAGCGCCCGGCCGCGAAGGCACCGTCGCCGCGGAAGCGGAACTCGTGGACCGCCAGCGACACGGTCTCGTCGCGGAAGGCGCGGCGCTCCTCGCTCGGCGCCAGGCGCTCGGCCGCGCGCGCGAGCTCGGCGGCGCGCTCGAGGTCGCCCCGCGCCAGGGCGGCGCGGGCGTCGGCCTCGGCCAGGGCGGCGCTCTCCTCGACGGTCTCGGGCGCCGGCGGCTCGTCGGCGCGCACCGGCGCGGCCGCGGCCAGGCCGAGACCGGCGGCGAGGGCGAAGACCATCACGAGTCGGCTGCGCGTGTCCGTCACGGCCGGGAGTATAGAACTCCCTCGCAGCGTTGCGGTTTCACCCCGACTCGGAAATGAGGCATGCCCCATCAATTTCTTGCTGGGAGAGCTGCCGCGTTCTGTCACAATGCGATCGCGCGGGGTGTGGCAGAACGGCGACGTCGCGCGGCCGTACGGCCCGCTCCGGGCCTGCGGCGGCCGGCACGCACCTTGCTCGCTCGTTCGGCGGGGAAAGCGAGGAGGGATCCTGATGGGGTGCTCCGGGGTCGCGCGTGCGTGGGTCGGGCTGGGTTTCGTCGTCGTGCTGGGGCTGGTGGCCCCGCGCGCCGAGGCCTTCGAGTTCTTCGACGGCCGTCTCCAGGTCCACGGCTTCTACGAGAGTCAGATCCGGGGCATGGCCGCCGACTTCAGTCTGGACGACGGCCTCGACCTGACCCAGTGGTACAACATCCTGAATATCGAGATCGAAGCCGAGCTGCTGCCCGACGGCTGGGGCCCGATCGACTACGCGGCGGCCTTCGTGCGCCTCGAGGCCCGCTACGACTGCGTCTGGACCCGGGGCTGCGGGACCATGCCGAGCGCCAACACCTTCGGCGACCGTGCCCGCCGGCTGCCGGGTCGCCTCTCGAGCGCGCGGCGCTCGGGCTTGACAGGCACGCTCCCCACCGGCGACACCCGCCGGCTCCACACCATCCCGATCGAGGAGCTGGGCTTCGAGTTCAGGGACGCGCCGGTACCGCAGACCAGCTCGTTGGCCTTCATCTGGCACGTGCCCGGGGTCGACACCCTCTTCGGCGTCGAGGGCCTGGACGGCGTACTCGGGACCCCCGACGACCCGGCCGCCTACACCTTCGCGCGCTTCATCAACCCGGTGGGCCAGGCGCAGTACCGCTGGGCGTCACGCGAGGTGCTGGGCTCCGAGGGCGGCACGGAAAAGCAGCTCCTCGGGCCCTGGAAGCCCGAGAACTGGATCATCAACGCAGGCGCGCTCGCCGACCGCGCGAACCCCTTCAACCCCCTGGACTTCAACCCGAGCTCGATGAGCGTCGGCTCCACCGCCCTGCCCTACCGCCCGCCGCCGAACATCGCGGCCGCCGCCGTCTCGCCCAACGGCAACCCGGCGGAGCCGCGCGGGCTCTTCATACCGAACCACTCGTTTGCCCGCATCCTGCGCGACAACGACTTCGACGACTTCGACCAGAACTTCAGCCAGAACCAGCTGGCCTGGAACCACGGCGCCAGCCAGGAGCAGACCCGCGAGCTCAAGGAGGCCTACTTCGATCTCGAGTTCTTCGAGTCGCAGCTCTGGGTGCGCGCGGGCCGCCAGAGCATCGTCTGGGGCAAGACGGAGCTCTTCCGCACGACCGACCAGTTCAACCCCGTGGATCTGGCCCTGGCCTCGCTGCCCAGCCTGGAAGAGGCCCGCGTCCCCCTGTGGGCGGTCCGGGGCGTGTGGTCCTTCGGCACCTTGGGTCCCGTGGAGGACCTGCGCTTCGAGGTCGCGGTCAACGTGGACGACTTCACGCCCAACGACCTCGGCCGCTGCGGCGAGCCGTACTCGCCGAACCCGGTCTGCAACAAGACCATCGGCGGCTTCGCCAGCGGTGTCGTGGGAATCGGCCTCGGTGGCGAGCGGCGGCCGCCGCTGCCGTGGGATGACGCCTCGGGTACCGAGATCGGCGCCCGGGTCGAGTTTCGCGCCGGGCCCGTGAGCGTCGCGATCACCGACTTCTGGGGCTACAGCGACCTCCCCTACATCGAGAAGATCTTCACCTACGAGCGCAACGTGGACCCGCGCACCGGCCGCATCCGGCGCCTGAACTCGCGCCTCGGCTGCGACCCGGAGGGCCTCTTCGACGGCGACACCCGCGGCTGCCTGAAGCCCGGCGACGACGCCCTCTTCAACACCGCTGCCAACCAGCAGCGCTTCGCCGTCATCTGCTCGTCGAGCGTCGGCTTCAGCGACCTGGACCGCTCCGTCTGCGCCCAGAGCATCTTCAACAGCAGCAACCAGGTGGCCGACTTCGCCGGCTTCCCGATCGCGCCCACCGACGCCTTCGGTCTGATCTTGGCCGGCCACGCGCTGGGCGACGCGGTCCTCGGGGGCCTGGTCGGGCTCATGCCGACCGGAGCGACCATCGCCAACCCGTTCGGCGGCTCCGTGATCGTGCCCTTGAACGCCGACGTCAACGACGGGGGCATCCCGAGCCAGTCCATCTTCTGCACCACCCCGCTGGTGCGGCTGCTGACAGGCACTTCGTTCCCGCAGTGCCTCTCGGAGCGCCTGACCGACGAGCAGGAGGCGCTGCTCGGCTGCGGGCCCCTCTTCGGCACCAACTGCGACGCCCAGGGCATCGACCTGCTGAATGCGGAACTGGGGACGCTGATGCAGTCGTGGCCGGGATTCCCCGGGACCTTCGGCGACTGGGACACCTTCGACGCCCACACGCCCCAGCCTGGCACGGTGGGCTTCGAGGGAGGGGCCGTCTGTACCCGCTACGAAGGCGGGCACATCTTCATCCTGCCCGGCTGCCGCGGGCCGGGTGACGAGAACTACGACCCGGGCGTCGACGGAACCATCACCGGACTCGTGCACCCCTTCACGGGCCAGCAGTTCCGCACCGAGATGGCGGCCCTCTCCTGGAACTACCTGGTCACCCTGGTGGCCCTCTCGGGCCTGGGCAAGGCCGACGACGACAAGTTCATCAACGAGTTCAAGACCAACGACGCGTACCGCCTGGGCGCCTGCTCGCTGCGCCAGCCCCAGTTCTGCTCCAACCCGCAGGCCATCTACTCGATCGCCCACACCACCCGCAAGACGCTCCGCGCCGGCGGCACCGGCCGTTACGGCCGCGTGGACTCGGACTGGCACGTGGGCGGCCAGGGCGTCATCCGCTACGCCAAGCGCAACGTGCTGGGCTTCTCCATGGACTTCGCGGAGGACCGCACCAAGACCAGCTGGAGCCTCGAGGCCACCTGGATCAACGACTTCCCGCAGGCGAACAACGACGAGTTCAACGGCCTGACCGACGTGGACACCTACAACCTGACGGTCTCGATCGATCGCCCCACGTTCGTGAACTTCCTGAACGCCAACCGCACCCTCTTCTTCAACACCCAGTGGTTCTTCCAGTACGTGGAGGGTCACAAGGGCAGCTTCCCGTCGAGCGGGCCCTGGAACGTGCTGATGACCTTCACCATCAACACGGGCTACTTCCAGGACCGGCTGCTCCAGGCGGTGACCTTCGTCTACGACTTCCAGTCCAACTCCGGCGCGATCCTGCCCAACATCACCTGGCGCTTCACCCAGAACTTCTCGGCCCAGCTCGGGGTGGCGGTCTTCTACGGCCGGTTCCAGAACGTGGTGCGACCGATCGCGGGGGTCGGCAGCCCGCCCTACGCCGCGGGCGGGAACCGCGAGAACACCTTCACCGAGCGGGGCCTCTCGGCGGTGCGCGACCGCGACGAGATCTTCGCCCGCATCCGCTACACGTTCTAGGCATCCCCGCGGGTCGGCCGGCGGCCGACCCGCGGGCCCTCCCCCTCACCGGCCCATTTCGGGGGCGTGCGACCGATCCCAATCTGGATATATTCCCGTCCGCTCGAACACGTTGGGCTCTAGAGACGCGTAGGACGTACCGAGAATCTGGACGGGATGAGAGCTCGAGGTCGCGGAACCCCTCTCCGGACCGACGCCGGTGTCGCGCGCAGCACGCGCGGCGCCGTTGGTCTGCTCGCCGCCGCCCTCTTCGGCGCCGGCGTCGCATGGGTGGCGTGCGGCGAGACGCCCGAAGAGGAGCTCGCGGCCGCGCCGGCGCCCGAGCCCGAGGAGCCGCGCAGCGCCAAGGGCCTGCTCCGGGTGAGCGTCTACGGGCCCGCGCCCTCCGCCGGCAGCCGGCAGCCGCAGATCCACCAGACCGTCTACGTCCGGGACCGGACCTACGCGGGCATGGAGGACAACGACCTGCGCGGCTTCCTGGACGGTCACTTCAAGTTCGGCTGGAACCAGGTGCACCAGGCCATCGTGCGCGTCGGGCGCCGTCACAGCCGCTCGCGCTTCGGCGAGTACGAGCTCTTCCGGGTGCTTCAGCTGTGGGACGACATCCGGCTCCCGCCCGCTGCCCGGGTGCATCGCGCGCGCCTCGAGCTCACCGCGGCCGGCGGGCCGCGCAAGCCCCTGGAGCTGCTGCTCTACGAGGTGAAGCGGGAGTGGCGGCCGGGATCCGGCGGGGTCGACGGCAACGACCACTCGATCCCTGCGAGCGGCGAGGTCTGGTGGAACGAGGCCGCCCGCGGCGTCGAGAGCTGGGGGCTCCCGGGGGCGAGCTACGCCTCCGACGACGACCCGGACGCGGACATCGGATCCATGCCGCTGGCCGAGGCCCGCTGGCAGCCCGAACAGGAGCAGGTCGTCTTCGAATCGCTGGCGCTCGCCAGCTACGTGGAGCGGCAGGTCCGGGCGCAGCGCCCGGTGCGCCTGCTGATCAAGCTGGCCAACCCCTACGAGGATCGCCTGCGCACGGTCCTGACCCTGATCTCCGGCAACGCCGACGGGGACCGCAACCCCGTGCGGCGCCCGCGCCTGGTGCTCGACTGGGAGAGCCCTGCCGAGGTGAGCGGCTGGGAGCGGCCGATCCACCTGGAGTACGACCGCAGCCTCGACTTCACGCCGCTCGAGATCCCGGCCGGCGGACAGGTCGCCATGACCTTCCTGCCGGCCCCCCGCTACGAGCCGGCGCTGCTCGAGGCCCGCCCGGACGGGTCGAACGAGGCCTGGCGCAACGCCAGCCGCCCCTTCGCCGCGCCGGCCGAGCGCATCGCGATCCGGGCGCGTGCGCTGCACGATCCGCTGACGCGCGGCTCCCGCTTCCGCGAGACCCTGGGCGACACCCGGTTCGCCATCGGCGAGCCCGAGAACCAGCACGCCCGCTGGACCTTCGTGTCGCCGAGCGGGAGGGTGCACCGCCTCGAGTCGGCCTACACCGGCGACTACCGCTGGGAGGTGGACTTCCAGCCCAACGAGTTCGGCCGCTGGACCTACGTGGCCGAGCACGATTTCGACCCCCACCACCCCTCCCGCAGCCCTGTCGGCGTCTTCGACGTGGTGGCGGGCGACCGCAGGGCGATCCGCCGCCAGCTGCGCGGGCTGGCGGCGCGCATCAAGGCCGACGGCGAGACCACCAGCATCGATGCGCGGATCGCGCGCTACGGCGAGGAGTTCCTGACCCTGGAGCGCGCCGCGATGCAGCTCGAGACCGCCGAGTCCTTCCGCGCGCGCTCGGACCGGAAGACGATCCGGCTCCTGAACAACGTGCGCGTGGAGCTGGGGCAGCACCGGGTCCCGGAGCGCCAGAATCTCCGCAGGTGGCGACCGGAGGTCACCGACGCTGACGAGCAGGCTCGCCCCGCGAGCGAAGCGACCGCGATCGACGCGGCGGCACCGGAACCCAACGGCGCCCACGGAGCCAGCGCGCGCTGAACGCGCCCGGCCCCTGCGCCCCAAGTGCGGCGCCGGGCCCGGAGTGGGATGCTGGCGGGCCCGGCGCCGAGGGGGGCGGCCATGAGAGGGGGGCCTTCTCGGGACCGCTTGGGGTGTCCGATCCCAAGGTGCAGGGCCCCTGTGACGGATGCGGTCACGCCCGACCTCCCTTCCTGGCCGACAACCGACTGAGTCAGTCAATTACAATTTCGACCGGTGAAATCTTCAATGGAAACAAAGGCATAGAGGGGGGGGCAACCCTCGTCCCGAAACGATCGCCCGGCAGATCGGGCTCGAACCGCGCCGTCGGCAGGCCGATGCGGAGGACTCGAGCCCATGGACCGCGCCGCCACCACCGCCCTGCTCTTCGCCAACGCCTTCCTGGCCGCGGCGATCCTCTTCTCCGGCTGGGGCTACTACCAGGCCATGGTCGTCTTCTGGCTCGAGGTTGGGATCGCCGGCTTCTACAACGTCGGCCGGATGTACGTGGCCGCCATGTTCGGCAGCCCGTTCGGCCGCTGGATCGGCTTCGAGGACAAATTCAGCGCCTTCCTGTTCGTCAGCCTGGCAGTGGGATTCTTCCTGGTGAAGTTCGGCGGGTTCGTGCTGGGCGTGGGCTTCATGGTCTTCCTGCTCCCCGGGTTCCTGGCGGAAGAGGGAGCCGACGACGGCGCGGTCGTGATGCAGGCTCTCCGCGCGTCGCTCCCCGTCATCGCCCTCTGCACCGCGGTGCTCTTCGTGAGCCACGGCATCTCGTTCCTGCGCAACTTCATCGGCCGGCGCGAGTACGAGAGCATGAGCGTGATCCACCTGCTCTTCTCGCCCTACCTGCGGATGCTCTACCTGTTCGCGATCCTCGTCGTCGCCCTGGTGGCGGCTGCGCTCCAGCCGCTCGTCTCCCCGAGCACCGGCTTCGCCTTCGCGCTGGTCACGCTCAAGTGCGGCGGCGATCTGCTCAGCCACCGCTGGCTGCACCGGAGCCTGGCAAAGCGCGCGCCGCGCGCCGAGGCTCCCGCCGGCGCCGCCCCCGCGGCGGCGTGAGAGCCCCCTCTCAGTCACCCAGCCCCATCTCTCCGTCCACGAACCGGATCGCCGTTCCCTTCACCGTCGTGCAGGCGAAGGCGAATACATTGTAGACCGGTACGAAGCCGTAGAGGCTGGCGGTGACGGAGGCGTTCAGGATCGCGTCCGCGTCACTCCCGGCGAGCGCCTTCTCCATCGCCGCCGACGGACTCGAATCGCCCCAGGGAATGATCGCCGCCAGGAAGTAGCGGCAGGAGCGGCCCTCAACGGGGCCCACCTCCTGGTAGCGCTGCTCCCCCGTCAGGTGCCGGCCCGGATTCGCTCCGGGTCGCGTCATCAGACCGAGGTTGCCCGTCGAGCTGCAGCCCGCCAGCATCGTCGCGACGAGCAGGATCGGTAGCACGCGCTGCATCGGGACCACCTCCGCCGGTTCGCACACCCGACGGAAAGGATGGCTCATGGCCGCGCGCCAACCAACGATTGATTGCGCGGCGCGGCAGGGCCGAAAGACGTCTGCTCCGTCGCCCGGCCCGTCGGAAGCTGCTACCCCCTCCGCATCGCCCCGCCCGACGTCGCGTCCGATTCAGATTCCGAGCGCGTCGCGCTGCGGCGGAGCGTGTCGCTCACCGGGCTCGTGCTCTACGGGCTCGGCACCACCATCGGCGCCGGCATCTACGCGCTGACGGGCGTGGTCGCCGAGCGGGCCGGCATGCAGGCGCCGGCGGCATTCGTGGTGGCCTCCGTGCTGGCGATCTTCTCCGCCCTCTCCTTCGGCGAGCTCGCCGCGCGCTATCCGCAGGCCGGGGGCGAGGCGATCTACGTCTTCCGCGGGCTGCGCCGGCGCGACGCAGCGGTGACGGTGGGCGTGCTGGCGGTGGCGGCGGGCGTGATCTCGGCGGCGACCATCAGCGTCGCCTTCACCGGCTATCTGGCCAGCCTGCTGCCGGTGCCCCGGCTGCTGGCAGCCGCGCTGGTGGTGCTGGCGCTCGGCGCGGTGGCAGCGTGGGGGATCCGCGAGTCGATCTTCCTGGCGGGCCTGGTGACGCTCGTGGAGGTGGGCGGCCTCCTGGCGATCCTCGCCTGGGGGCATGCGCACCTGGCCGCGCTCCCCGCCCGGGTCGCGGATCTGGTGCCGCTCTCCGCGGACGCCTGGCTCGGCGTGACCGCCGCGTCCGTCATCGCCTTCTACGCCTTCATCGGCTTCGAGGACATCGTGAACGTGGCGGAGGAGACGCGGAACCCGCGGCGCACGGTCCCCCAGGCCATCCTCGTGACGCTCGTGGTCACGGTCACGCTCTACGCGCTGATCGCCGCGGTGTGCGTGCTGGCGGTGCCCCCCGACGAGCTCGCCGCCTCCGAGGCGCCGCTGGCGCTCGTCTTCGAGCGCTGCGGCGGCTCGGCGCGCGTGTTCGGCCTGGTCGCCCTGGCGGCGCTCCTGAACGGCGCGCTGATCCAGATCGTGAAGTCGGCGCGGGTCCTCTACGGGCTGGCCGCCCAGGGCCTCCTGCCGGCTCCTCTCGCGCGCGTCCACCCGCGCACGCGCACGCCACTCCTGCCGACGGCGCTGGTGACGGGGGTGTGCGCCCTGCTCGCCGTCTCGTTTCCACTCGAGACCCTGGCGGAGGCCACCTCGGGCGTCACCCTGGTGGTCTTCGCACTGGCGAACCTGTCGCTGGTGCTGGTGAAGCGGCGCGGCGAGGAGACGGTCTCCGGCACCCTGCGCGTTCCCCTCTGGGTGCCTGCGACCGGCTGCGTCGTGAGCCTCGGCCTGCTCGGAATCCGCGGCGCGCAGGCGTTCTTCGCCGGCTAGGCGCGCGCTTCCGGATACGCCGACGACGGGATATGGTTGGGCGCCACCCTTTGCAGGAGCCAGCCATGTCCACCGAGGTCCGTCGCGTCGACTACTTCCACACCACGGTGCAGGACCAGCCCGGCGAGGCGTACCGCCTGCTGGAGGCCCTGGCCGGCCTCCAGGTCAACCTGCTGGCCTTCACGGCGGTCCCGATCGGCCCCTCGCAGACCCAGCTCACGCTCTTCCCCGAGGACGACACCCTCCTGAAGACGGCGGCGGAGAAGTCCGGCCTCGAGCTGGACGGGCCCCATCCCGCGCTGCTGGTGCAGGGAGACGACGAGCTCGGCGCGCTCTCCCGGATCCACGAGCAGCTCTACGAGGCGGGCGTGAACGTCTACGCGGCCAACGGCGTGACCGACGGCCGGGGCCACTTCGGGTACCTGATCTGGGTGAGACCCGAGCACTACGAGCTGGCGGCCGAGAGGCTCGGCGTCTAGCGCGGGGAAACCGGGCTAGCGCCGGCGGGTCGTCGCCTGCTCGGCCCACGCGGGCTGAGGATCGAGCGGCGCGAGCGTGCGGCCCGCCAGGCCCGGGTGGTCCGGCGGAATGCGGCTCGCGCGGAAGACGGCGAAGGGCGAGGCGTCGAGGCCGGGCTGCGGCAGCGAGCCGTCGGCGAGGCGCACGTCGCCGCCGAACGGGTTGCGGTACTCCCACACGATCTCGCCCGGGGGCGTCACCTCGAGCAGCACGCCGCCGGTGCCGGCGCACAGGATCGTGTTGCCGTTCGCGAGCCGTTCGGATCCGGAGATGAAGGGCGCGAAGCGGTCCTCCGGAACCCGGTAGGTCCAGGCCAGATCGGCTGGCCCGAAGGGCTTCCCGTCTGCGAGCGCGTAGGTCCCGTCCGGGCGGAGCGGCGGCACGATCTGATCCACCGACGACCACGGCCCCTCGGGTCGGTTGCGGCCGTTGTTGAAGATCGTGAGGTTCCCCGCGCCCGCCTGGCCCGGCGGGATCCAGCGTACGTCGTGCTGGTAGAAGAGCCGCAGCGGTGAGCCCGCCCCGCGGCCGTAGCTGGACGGGTTCCCCCAGCGGTAGAGCAGATCCCCGCCCTTCCCGGCGCGTCCGCCCTTGGAGCCTGCGGCCTCCGCGCGGGTCGTCGAGTGGTCGACGATCCAGATTTCGCCGAGGGTCGGCACCGAGAGCGCCAGCTGGTCGAGCTCCGGGTGGTAGTCGACGGCGTTCATGTGCAGGAAGTCGGCCTCGATGTCGGCGGCCTCCGCGTCCTCCGGCACGTAGCCCAGCGCCTTCAGCTGCTCGATCTCCTCGGGGCTGAGGGCCGGCGCCCCGGCGTCGGCGTTGAGGTCGAGGCGCTCGGGGTGGGCGGCGGGATCGCCGTGGTTCGCCGCCTTCGGGTCGTGGTCCTGCACCAGGTGGTCCCAGACGTGCCACTCCCAGACGATCTTCCCGCCCTCCGGCCGCACGGGCTCGACCTCCAGCACGAACTCCGGGTGAAGCCCCTGCTCGGGGAGCGCGTCGGGGCGGCGCCCCGCGCGGAGCGCCTCCTCGCGCGACTTCGTCTCCCAGCCGATGGCCAGCAGGTTCCCGTTCGGAAGCGGCTCGATGTCGTGGTGCAGGATCCGCGTGGCCTCGGAGAGCCTCCACTCCCAGACGACCTTCCCGTCCCAGTCGAGCTCCTGGACGATCCCCCCGGCGCCGCCGGCGCGGAAGCCGAGCGCCTCCGGGTCGCGGGCGCCGCGCAGGAGGTTCCCGTTCGGGAGCAGGTAGAGGCTGATGCTCGAGTAGGCCGTCTTCCAGCGGTGTACGACCCGCCCGTCGTTATTCAGAAGGTAGATGGTGTCGGACAGGATGGGCGTGAAGAGCACGTAGCCCGGCGCCACACGCGGCGTCTTCGCGATGAGACCCCGGGGCTGCAGGGGCGGCGGCGGCGCGGGCGGTTGTGCCGGGGCGCTGCCCGCGAGCAGCAGGATCGGGAGCAACGCGCACGCAAGCCTGGTCATACCAGCCCTCCCGGCGCCGAACGCTAGCGCAGGCTCGAGACCCTCCGGGACGCGCGTGGACGGGGTATCCTGGGGGGGTGCAGCTCCCCCTGCCCCCCGTCGTGCGCCGGCTCGAGCGCGAGATCATGGACCGCCTGGCCAAGGCGCCCCTGCGCCTCAACGAGTACGGCTACGACCCCTACGGCTTCCATCCGGACGGCGCGAAGCCCGTGTTCCTCTGGACCGCCCTCCTCTACCGCTATTACTTCCGGGTGGAGAACCACCACATCGACCGCGTGCCCGAGGGCCGCGTGCTGCTGATCGCCAACCACGCGGGCCAGTTCGCCTACGACGGCGCCATGCTCTCGATGGCGATGCTGCTCGAGGCGGAGCCGCCGCGGCTCGTCCGGGGCATGGGCGAGTACCTCTTCTGGAAGGTGCCCTGGGCGGGGATCACGGCCTCGCGCACGGGCACTCTGGTCGGGACGCACGACAACTGCGTCGAGATGCTCCACGCCGGCGAGTGCGTGATGGTGTTTCCGGAGGGCGCGCGCGGCGCCAACAAGCCCTTCCGCAAGCGCTATCAGCTCCAGCGCTTCGGGCAGGGCTTCATGCGCCTGGCGCTCGAGACCGACACCCCGATCGTCCCCATCGGGATCGTCGGCTCCGAGGAGCAGCAACCCGGGATCGCCAACCTCGAGGGCGTGGGCCACGCGCTCGGGCTCCCCTCCTTCCCGATCACCGTGACCTCGCCGTGGATCTTTCCCTGGGGCGTCGCCATGGCGGCGCCGGTCAAGTACCGGATCTGGTTCGGCGAGCCGCTGCACTTCGAGGGGCGTCACGACGACGAGGACGCGGTCATCCAGGAGAAGGTGGACGTGGTGAAGGCGGCGATGGACGCGCTGCTGACCCGCGGGCGCGAAGAGCGCAGCGGCATCTTCACCTGAGCGAGCGCGCTGCGGCGTTTCGCGGCTAGCGCCAGCCCCTCGGATTCGCGCGGAACGCCTCGCGCCAGGCCGCCAGTCCCCGGGCCAGCTCGGCGGTCTTCTCGGGATGGGTCGCGGCCAGGTTGTAGGCCTCGGCCGGGTCGCGCTCCAGCTGGTAGAGGAGCGGCCAGGTGCCGAGGGTCGGAACCGCCTCGCTGGCGCCGGGAGGCCGGTAGTCCCGCCCGGTCAGGATCCGACCCCCGGGCGTGTCCTGCTTGTCGAGGGGCGCCGGCCAGACGTAGTGGCTGCCCCGTTCGACGAGCTTCCACGGCCCGAGCCGCACCGCCTCCACGTCGTAGTCGTGGAAGAAGTAGAGGGCACGTTCGCCCAGGGCGGTGCGCGCACCCGAGAGCACCGGCCACAGGTTCGCGCCGTCGACGACCCGGTCGTCCGGCAGCGCCAGGCCCGCGAGGGCGAGGAAGGTGGGGAAGAGGTCGATGTTCATGGCGGGGACGTCGGCGACGGCGCCCGCCGGCACCCGGCCGGGCCACCAGGCGACGAAGGGGACGCGGAAGCCGCCTTCGTAGCTCTGCCCCTTGCGGCCCCGGAGCCCGCCCGGGTCCCCCTCGTACCAGGGCCCGTTGTCGCTGGTCACGACGACCAGCGTGTTCCCGGCGACGCCCGCCCGCTGCAGCGCGGCCACCACCTGGCCGACGCTCCAGTCGAGCTCCGCCACGGCGTCGCCGTAGGGGCCCGCGGCGGAGCGCCCGGCGAAGGCCTCGCCCGGAAAGAACGGCTGGTGGGGATCCTTGTGGGCCAGGTAGAGGAAGAACGGCCGCTCCGACGCCTCCTCGATGAAGCGCACCGCCTCCTCGCTGAAGAGCGCGGTATAGCGCGCCTGGTCCAGGCCGATGTCGGCCACCACCTCCGTCTGGTCGCGCCAGAAGGCGACCGGCCAGTCGTCGTTCGACATGTTGAAGCCGACGAAGCGGTCAAAGCCGTGGTTCAGGGGGTGGAACTCGCGGCGCTCGGTGAAGTCGCCCAGGTGCCACTTGCCGACCGCCATGCTGCGGTAGCCGGCCACGCGCAGCGCCTCGGCCAGCGTGATCTCCGAGGGAGGGAGCCCCGCCACCGCGCTCCCGCCCCCCGCCAGATCGACGGAGCCAAGCTTCGCGAACACGCTGCCCGCCCGGTAGCTGAGCCGGCGCAGGAAGCTGTCGTCCGCGGCCTGGAGGGCGGTGGTGATGCCGCTGCGCAACGGGTAGCGGCCGGTCAGCAACCCCGCGCGCGAGGGCGAGCAGACCGGCGCGCTGGCGTAGAACTGCGTGAAGCGCATGCCCTCCGCGGCCAGCCGGTCGATGTGCGGCGTCTCGATCGCGCGGCTGCCCTGGATCCCGAGGTCCCCGTAGCCCAGGTCGTCGGCGAGGATCACGACCAGGTTCGGACGCCCGGGTCCGGCGCCGGGCGCGGGGCGCACCAGGCGCTCGACCGGCAAGGCCGCCCGGGCGTGATCCCGGAAGACGCCGCGGTCGATGCCGTAGTCGATCGGG
>CAMYLJ010000004.1 GCA_947259215.1 uncultured delta proteobacterium | reverse complement strand
CAGCAGCTGCTGGGTCAGGTGCACCGGCGCCACCACGTTGGCGCGCAGGATCATCTCCACCGCGTCGGGGGAGAGGTCCAGGAAGTGCTGCAGCGTCTCCGGGCCGACGTAGATGCCGTTGTTCAGCAGCAGGTCGACCGGGCCCCACTCCGACTGCGCCCGCTCCACCGCGGCATCGATGCTCGGGCGGTCGAGCAGGTCGAGAGGCAGCGCCAGGCACTCCCGCCCGCGCTCGCGCACCGCGGCCGCGGTGGTCTCCAGGCTCCCGGGAGCGTCGCTCTCGCCCTCGCGAACGGTGCGCGCGGTGGCCACCACGTCGAAGCCGGCCTCGGCCAGGGCCAGGGCGCTGGCCTTCCCGATCCCGCGACTGGCTCCGGTGACGAAGGCGATCCGTCTCGGCATGGGCCTATGATACCGGCATGCAGCTCGGCATCGCGCTCCGCAACATGGGTCCCCAGTCCGCGCCGGACGTCTTCGCCGGCTGCGCCGTGGCCGCCGAGGAAGCGGGCCTCGAGTCGCTCTGGGTAACCGACCACATCGCCATCCCGCCCGACGACGCCGAGGGCTCCGAGGGGCGCTACCTGGACCCGCTGGCGTCGCTGGCCTTCCTGGCGGGACGCACGCGCCGGATCGGACTCGGCACCGGCGTGCTCGTGATCCCCTATCGGCCCGCGCTGCCGACGGCGAAGTGGATCGCCACGATCCAGGAGCTCTCGGGCGGGCGGCTGCTGCTCGGCGTCGGAGCGGGCTGGATGGACGCGGAGTTCCGCGCCCTCGGAATCGACCGCCGCCGCCGCGGCGCCATCACCGACGCCACCCTGGACTTCCTGCGCCGCTGCTTCGAGCACGACGAGGTGGAGGCCCACGGCCAGCGCTTCCTCTTCCGCCCGCGCCCCGCCCGGCCGCCGATCTTCGTGGGCGGCGCGCCGCCCCACGCGCTCGCGCGCGCGGCGCGCTACGGCGACGGCTGGATGCCCCTGGGCGGCGACCCGGAGAAGCTGGCCGAGCCGATCCGCGCGCTACGGGCCGAGAAGCCGGACGCCCAGGTGGTGACGTTCGCCGCCCTCGCGCTGGACGAACCCACGCGCGCCCGGGACCAGATCGCGGCGCTGGCGGCGGTGGGCGTGACGCGCGTCGTACACGGTGCGGGCCGGGCCGACGAGGCGGCTTTCCGGCGCGCGGTCGAGGGGCTGGCCCGTCTGGGCGAGGGGCTCTAGTCAGGGACGCGGACTGGCCTTGCGGAAGGCCAGGCGCATGAAGCCGCGCGGGATCTCCACCAGCGACGTCAGCGCGCGCAGGGAGCGCGGCAGCACCACGTGGGGCCTGCCCTCCCGCACCGCCTCGATCACCCCGTCCACCACCTGCTCGATGGGGAAGCGCACCTGGTCCACGGATCGGCCGCGGCGCAGGAACTCGTAGGGGGGATAGGCCTGGGTGGCGTCATCCATCTCGGTGTCGGTGCTGCCGATCTGCACCAGGGTCAGGCCGATGGGCAGGCCCTTCAGCTCGAGCCGCAGGCTCGCCGTGTAGTGGGCCAGCCCGGCCTTGCTGGCCCCGTAGTGCGCGAGGCCCGGCGGCGTCACCACCGCCGCCACCGACCCCATGTTCACGATGTGGCCCCGCCCGCGCTCCAGCATGCGCGGGATCGCCTGCTGGCAGAGGTGGATCGGCGTCAGCAGGTTGGTGCGGAAGAGCACCTCGATCTCCTCGGGCTTCTGGTCGAGGACGTAGCCTATGTTGGAGACGCCGGCGTTGTTCACCAGCACGTCGACGGGACCGTCCTCCTCGACGCGCGCCACGAGACCCGCCACCGCGTCGGGATCGGTCAGGTCGGCCGCGTAGGCATCCCCGCCGAGCTCCTGCGCCAGCTCTTCCAGCGGGCCGGCGCTGCGCGCCACCAGGGCCAGGCGGGCGCCGCCGCGCGCGAAGCCGGCCGCCAGGGCGCGGCCGATGCCGCGCGAGGCTCCGGTGACGAGGACCCGGGCTCCGGTGATCTCCATCCCCGGATGGTACCATCCGGCGCGTGGGCACCACGACGATCCTGCTGATCCGACACGGCGAGACTCCCGCCAACACCGAACGCGTGTGGCACGGGTCCACCGACACGCCGCTCTCCGAGCGCGGCCACGAGCAGGCGCGGCGGGTGGCGACACACCTGGCCGACGGTGGCGGCGGCGCCGCCGCTCTCTACTCCTCCCACCTCCAGCGCGCGGCCCACACGGCGGCCGCCATCGGCGAGAGCCTGGGCCTCGACCCGCGCGTGGACCCGGAGCTGGGCGAATACCATCTCGGCAGCTGGGAAGGCCGGCCCTTCCGCGAGCTGCTGGAGCAGGAAGACTTCTGGACGCGGATCCGCGACGACCCGGACTTCGCGCCCGAGGGCGGCGAGTCCGTGCGCCAGGTGGCCGAGCGCGTCGCGAGCGCCCTGCGTCGCATCGCCGGGGCGCACCCGGGCGAGCGCACGGTGGTGGTGTCCCACGGCGGCGCCATGAGCATCGGCCTCGGCCTGCTGCTGGACGACAGCCTCAACTCCTGGCGCCGGGTGATGGACAACTGCGCCCTCTCGGAGCTGATCCTCGACCCGCAGCCGCGGCTGGGGCGCTTCAACGTGACGGACCACCTGACCGGCGTGGGCTCCGTCGATCCGCGCGATCTCGGCGGCGGTCGCAAGTAGCGGCTGAGCTCCGCTTGCCTGCGGCTCGCTGCGCGCAGGGCGACTCTGCGAGCCGCCCTGCTTGCTACTTGTCGATGGAGAAGAGCTCCACCTCGAAGATCAGGGTGGAGTTGGGCGGGATCCGCGGCGGCGCGCCCGCGGGCCCATAGGCGATCTTCGGTGGGCAGGTGAGCTTCGCCTTGCCGCCGACCTTCATCTTCTGCAGCCCCTCGGTCCAGCACGGGATCACGCGGTTCAGCGGAAAGGTCGCCGGGCGTCCGCGGTCGACGGAGCTGTCGAAGACCTTGCCGTTCAGCTCGAAGGTGCCGTGGTAGTGGACGGTCACCTTGTCCGTGGACTTCGGGCTCGCGCCGCTGCCGATCTTCTCGTGCTCGATGACCAGGCCGGACGGAAACGTCTCAACCTTCTTCTCCTCGGCCATCTCGGTCGGCTCGGCCTTCTCGGCCTTCGCCTCGCCTTCGTGATGCTCCCCAAAGGCCGGGCTCGCGCAGAGCAGCAATCCCAGCAGCCACGTCGTCGTCTTCACGGTCTCATCCCCCTCGCTCGCGGTCCCAGCTGCGAGCATGTGATTTCCCGGGCGCGCACCGCCCACTCCACGAGAAGCGGCCGAGTGTCGCGCGGATCGATGATCTCCTCCACCCCGAAGGACTCGGCAGTCAGGAAGGGCGAGCGCATGGAGGCGAACTCGGCCTCGAGCCGCTCGCGCAGTGCGTCCGGGTCGTCGGAAGCCTCCAGCTGGCGCCGATACGCCGCCTCGACACCGCCCTCGATGGGGAGCGATCCCCACTCACCCGACGGCCAGGCGTAGCGGACGTTCATGCGGTCGTGTGCGGTGTTGCCCGCCCCGGCGACCCCGAACACCTTGCGCACCAGGATCGCCGCCCACGGCACCGACGCCTGGTAGACGGCGCAAAGCGCGCGCACGCCGGCACGCACCGTGCCCCGGCGCTCGGCCTCCTCGCCCACCATGAAGCCCGGATTGTCGACGAAGTTCACGACCGGCAGGTGGAACGTGTCGCACAGGTCGACGAAGCGGGTCCACTTCTCCGAGGCGGCGGCGTCGAGCGCACCGGCGCGGTGCTTGGGGTCGTTGGCCAGCACGCCCACCGCGACTCCCCCCAGCCGGGCCAACCCCGTGATCAGCGGACGACCGAATCCCGGCGCGAGCTCGAAGAGCGAGCCGTGGTCGAGCACCAGGCCGAGCAGCCGGCGCATGTCGTAGATCCGGCGCCGCTCGCGGGGCACGATGGACAGCAGCTCCTCTTCGCGACGCTGCGGGTCTTCTTCGCAGGGCACCTGGAGCGGGACCTGCCACACGGAGTCCGGCAGGTAGGAGAGGAAGCGCCGCACCTGGGCCAGGGCTTCGTCCTCGCTCGCGGCCTCGTTGTCGACGACGCCGCTGCCGTGGGCGTGGATGTGCGAGCCGCCGAGCTCCTCTTTGTCGACGTGGCGTCCGAGGGCGCGGCGCACCACCGGAGGGCCGGCCACGAAGACCTGGCTCGTCTCCCGCACCATGACGGAGAAGTGCGACGCCGCCACCCGCGCGGCGCCCAGGCCCGCCACGGGTCCGAGCGCCGCCGCCACCACGGGTACCTGCGACAGCAGTGCCACCGACACGTCCCAGTCCGGCACGAAGGGCACGTAGGACCGGCGCAGGGTCTTCTGCTGCTTCACGCTGCCGCCGCCGCCCGTGCCGTCCACCAGCCGCACCAGGGGCAGGCGCAGGTCGCGCGCGGCCTTCTCGGCCCAACCCATCTTGTTGCCCACGGCTCCGTCCGCCGCGCCGCCGCGCACCGTGAAGTCGTCGCCGCCCACGACGATCTCGCGGCCCGCGATGCGACCGCGGCCGCACACGAAGTTGGAGGGACGGAAGCCGACCAGCCGGCCGGCGTCGTCGTACTCCCCGGCTCCGGCCAGGCTGCCGGTCTCGCGGAAGCTCCCCTCGTCGAGGAGCCGGTCGATGCGCTCGCGCACCGTGAGCCGGCCGGCGGCGCGGGCACGGGCGATCCGCTCCTCGCCCCCCATGCGCTCGGCCAGCTTCCGGCGGCGGGCCAGCTCCTCCAGCTCGGGCTTCCACGACATGCGCGGCATGGTAGCGTGGAGCCCACGATGCACGGGGCGGGGGATCCGATTCTCGAGCTGCTGGTCGTGCTCGCGGCGGCAGCCCTCGGCGCGGCGCTGTTCGAGCGCCTGCGCGTGCCGGCCATCGTGGGCTTCCTGGTCGCCGGCACCGTGGCAGGCCCCGGCGGGCTGGGCCTGATCCCGGACTCCGAACGGGTGCGCACCCTGGCCGAGTTCGGGGTGGCGTTCCTGCTGTTCGAGATCGGGCTCGAGCTGCCCCTCGACGAGCTGCGGCGGAGCTGGCGACGCACCCTGCTCGCCGGGCTGCTCCAGGTGAGCGTCACCATCGCGGCCATGGGCGTGCTCGGGGTGGCCCTCGGGCTGAGCCTCGAGGTGGCGATCGTGGTGGGCATGCTCGTGGCGCTCTCGAGCACCGCCCTGGTGATGCGCATCCTGGGGCAGCTCGGGCAGGTGGACTCGCCCCACGGCAGGCTCTCCCTCGGGATCCTGCTCTTCCAGGACCTGTGCATCGTGCCCTTCCTGCTGGCGATCCCGATCCTGTCGGGCGAGGTGCCGCGGGATCCCGGGCCCATGGCGCTGGCCGTGGGAACCAAGCTCGTCGCCCTGGTGGGCCTCTACGCGGCTGCGCGCTTCGCGCTTCCGTGGGTGCTGGCGCGGGTGGCGCACCTGCGCTCCCCCGACATCTTCAGCGTCTTCGCCTTCCTGGTCGCCATCGGCATGGCGGTCGCCGCCGAGCACCTGGGGCTGGGCCTCGCGGTGGGAGCCTTCATCGCGGGGCTCGTGCTGAGCGCGTCGCCCTACTCGCAGCAGCTCTTCGCCGAGGTCGCGCCACTGCGCGGCGTGCTGCTCGGGGTCTTCTTCACCAGCATCGGCATGCTGCTGGCGCCGCGGGAGGCCTGGGAGCAGCTGACCGGGGTCGCCTTCTACGTCGGCGGCGTGCTGATCTTCAAGTCGCTCGTGATCGTCGGCATCGTGGCCGGGATCCTGCGCGAGGGACTCCGGACCGGGGTGCAGACGGGCCTGGCCCTGGCCCAGACGGGTGAGTTCTCGTTCGTGGTGGCCGCGATCGCGACGGACGCGGCGCTGCTGCCGCCGGATCTGGGGCAGATCTTCGTGGCGGGATCCGTGCTCACCCTGCTGGCCACGCCGTTCGTGATCCGCGGCTCGTCGAAGCTGGCCGCCCTGGTCTCGAGCGGCGCGCCGGCGGCGCCAGAGACGGTCGCCGACGAGCTCAGCAACCACGTGGTGGTCGTGGGCTTCGGGCTCGCGGGGCGCTCGCTCTCCTCGGTGCTGAAATCCCTCGACATCCCGTACCGAGCGGTGGACGGCAATCCGCGCACCGTCGAGCGCTGGCGCGGCCACGGCGAGCCGATCATCTTCGGCGACAGCTCGCGCCCCGCGATCCTCGAGCACCTGGGCGTGAAGCGGGCTCGGCTCGTGAGCATCGCGATCAACGATCCGGAGGCGACCCGCGCCACCATCGAGCTCACGCGCAGTCTGGCCCCGGATGTGGAGATCGTGGCGCGGGCGCCGTTCATGGACGACCTGGACGAGCTCTTCCGGCACGGCGCGTCCCAGGTGGTGGCCGAGGAGTTCGAGTCCACCATCGACCTGATGAGCAAGGTGCTGCGCAGCTGCGGCGTGGCCCAGGCCGCCATCTCCCACTTCGCCGAAGAGCTGCGGGACGAGGGCTACGAGCTGCTGCGCGGTCCCTTGTCCCTCGGCATCGACCCCTGGCTGGCCGAGACCCTCCAGGAGGTGGACGCCGAGTGGATCGAGGTGCCGGGGGCGGCGCCGCCCGACCGCTCGATCGGCGAGCTCGGCGTGCGGGCGCGCACCGGCGCCAGCATCCTGGCCGTGCGCCGCGACGACGGCCTGACCACGAACCCGGACCCGGACTTCCACATCCGACCGGGCGACTCGCTGCTGATCCTGGTCTCGGCGGAACAGCTGCCGGCGCTGCGCGCCCTGCTGGAGGGCGAGGCGGCGTGAAGGCCCTGGTGCTCGATTTCGACGGCGTGCTGTCGGACAGCGCGCCCGAGGCGTTCCAGGTGGCGTTCGAGACCTGGCGCGACCTCAACCCGCAGACGCGGCTGGGAGCCGAGAAGCCGGATGTGCTCTACGACGGCTTCCTCGAGATGATGCCCCTGGGCAATCGCGCCGAGGACTACGCCGTGGAGCTGGCGGCCCTCGAGACCGGCCTGCGCCTGCCGGACCAGGAAGCCTACGACGCCTTCAAGGCGGAGCGGGATCCCGTCGGGCTGCGCGCCTTCCACAAGCGCTTCTACCAGATCCGCACGGACTGGGCCGGCCGCGATCCCGACGGCTGGCGGGCCCTGATGCGCCCCTACGCGCCCTTCCTCGAGCTCCTGCGCCGGCGCGCGGGCGACGTGGAGCTGGCCATCGCCACCTCCAAGGACCGGGCCTCGGTGCGGCGTCTGTTGGAGGCCTACGGGGTGGCGGATCTGTTTCCGGAAGGGCGCGTGCTCGACAAGGAGGCCGGCGCCAGCAAGCGGGCGCACCTGACCCGGCTGCATCGGGACCTCGGCCTGGCCTATCCCGAGATGACCTTCGTGGACGACAAGCTGAATCACCTGGAGCCGGTGGCCGGCCTCGGCGTGCGCTGCGTACTGGCGGCCTGGGGCTACAACGGCCCGCGCGAGCACCGGCGCGCCCAGGAGCTGGGATTCCCGGTGTGCAGCCTGGACGCCGCCGAGGCTACCCTCTTCGCATGAGCGAAACCCGTTCCTTCGGCGACCGTCTGCTCGGCGCGATCCGTCTCGACGCCAGCGTCTTCGAGGAAGTGGAGCACGACGTCGACGCGCTCGGCCAGGCCGCGGGCGTCGTGGCGCTGGGCGGCCTGGCGAACGGCCTGGGCGCGGTCCCCGCCGCCGGCGTGGGCGCCATCTTCTCCGGACTCTTCGCCAGCTTCTTCATGTGGGTGGTGGCGTCGGCCATCGTCTGGGCCATCGGCGTGAAGGTCTTCGAGCACACTTCCGACTTCGCCGAGCTGCTGCGCACCCTGGGCTTCGCCTGGGCGCCCCAGCTGCTGCTGGTGCTCTGCCTCGTGCCGCTGGGCCCGCTGACCGGTCTGCTCTGGACCGTGGTGCTGGTGCTGGTGACGGCCGCCTTCGTGATCGCCGCGCGCCAGGCGCTCGACGTGGGCACCGCCCGCGCCATCGGGATCTGCCTGCTGGGCGTGATTCCGGCAGCGGTCTTCGGGACGCTCTTCGTCGGCGCCTCGTTCCTGGGCTGAGTACGAGAGCTAGCGCGTCGCGAAGGGCGTCACCCGGCTCACCTGCTCGCGCAAGACCGCCGGGTCGCTGGTGGGTGCGTCGCACACGCGGTCCCGGCACACGTACGCCGTGGCGCGCCCGTCGCGCGCGAGCTTGCCCCGAGCCGCGGGTACCAGCTCCGCAGGCGTCGGGTCACCGGGCGCCACGACCAGGACGAAACGGCTGGGAGCGTACGTCTCGCGCAGGGGTGCCAGGAGCGCGTCGAGCCCCGCGCCCTCCACGACGACGATCTCCTGGGTCGGCTCGAGCGCAAAGTCGAGCGCCAGCAGCAGCTCGGAGACCCGGGCCGGATCGTTCTCCAGGGTTTCGCGAAAGGCCGAGAGCACCAGACCGGCCCGCGCCCGGTAGGCCTGGTCCCCGGTCAGGGCGTGGAGGCGCAACAGGTTGAGGGCCGCCACCGAGTTGCCCGAGGGCACGGCCCCGTCCCGGGACGGCTTCTCCCGCACGAGGGGCGCCTCGTGGTCGTCGGCGGTCTTGAAGTAGCCGCCGCCCTCCGGATCCGCGTAGTGCCGGTCCAGCACGCGCTGCAACGCGATCGCCTCGCGCAGCCAGCGCGGATCGGAGTCGGCCTCGTGCAGATCGAGGAGCCCGGCGATCACGAAGGCGTAGTCCTCCAGAAAGGCCGGGCCCGAGCTGCTCCCGGCCTGCCACACGCGCCGCAGCCGCCCGTCGCTGCGCATCTCCGAGAGCACCAGGGCTGCCGCCTGCCGCGAGCGCGCCACGTAAGCGGGCTCCCCGAACGCGAAGCCGGCCCGGGCGAAGGCCGAGACGGCCAGGCCGTTCCACGCCGCCAGCACCTTCTCGTCGCGCAGCGGCGCGGGCCTGCGGGAACGGACGGCCCGCAGCGCCTCGCGCTCCGCGGCGAGCGCGAACCGGCTGGCGGAATCGGGACGCGGCTCGTAGAGGACGCTGCGGCCCTCGAGCGGTCCGGCCTCGACGACCCCGTAGTAGCGGCTTACGGCCGCGCCGGCCTCCGGCCCGAGCGCGGCAACGATCTCGGCGGGAGTCCAGGTGAAGTAGCGGCCCTCTTCGGGCTCGCCGTCGGGTCCGGCGCTGTCCGCATCGGTGGCCGAGTAGAACCCGCCCTCCGGCGCGCTCATCTCCCGGGCCAGGTAGTCGAGGATCTCCCGGGCCACGGCGGCGAAGTCGTCGCGGCCCGTCGCCTGCCAGGCCTCCACGTAGTCGATGGTCAGGAGCGCGTTGTCGTAGAGCATCTTCTCGAAGTGGGGCACGCGCCACTGCGCATCCGTCGAGTAGCGATGGAAGCCACCGCCCAGCTGGTCGCGGATGCCGCCGGCGGCCATCCGCTCCAGAGTGAGCGACGCCATCCTGCGCACCTCGCGGTCCCCGGTCCGGCGCTGCCAGCGAAGCAGCCAGCGCACCGGGAGACCCGACGGGAACTTCGGCGCTCCCGCGAGGCCGCCCCAGCGCGCGTCGAAGCTCCGCCGGTAGATCCGCGCCGCCCGCTCCAGGGGCGCGGGATCGGGCGACCAGCTCGTCTGGGCCCGGGCCGCGGTGAGCTGGAGCGCGACGCGCTCGCGCAATTGCTGGGAAGTGCGCGCGACGCCGTCGGGATCTCGCGTCCACTGGTCGTGGATCTGCCGCAGCACCTGCAGGAAGTGCTCACGCGGAAAGTAGGTGCCCCCGTAGAACGGCTCTGCGTCGGGCGTCAGCCACAGGTTGGCGGGCCAGCCGCCCCGCCCCGTGAGGCCCTGGAGGGCGGTCATGTAGACCGAGTCGACGTCGGGACGGGTCTCCCGGTCCACCTTGATGGCGACGAAGTGCTGGTTCAGCACCCGCGCCACGTCCGGGTCGGCGAACGACTCCTCCTCCATCACGTGGCACCAGTGGCAGGTCGAGTAGCCGATCGACACCAGCACGGGCCGGCCCAGGCGGCGCGCGTCCGCGAAGGCCGCGGGACCCCAGGGCCGCCAATCCACCGGGTTGTGGGCGTGCTGTCGCAGGTAGGGACTCGCCTCGAGAACCAGGCGGTTCGTGTAGGCAGGCGGGGACTCCCCGCCCCCGGTCGCCACGGCCGCCTCCAGCTGGGCGTGCAGCGCTTCGGGGAAGCGCTCCGCGCCGGGCAGCGCCGCGGGAACCAGGCTCGCAACGAGGAGCAACGCCTTCACGGGCGCGGGATCGCCACTTCCTGCTCGGCCCCGCCGAGGCCGTGCTCGGAGTCGTGGGCGCGCACCGTCACCCGCTCGACGCCTTCCGGAATCTGCACGCCCGGCAGGCCGCGCGTGAACGGCTGCTCGCCCACGTGCGGATGCCGCAGGACCCGGGTGGCCAGCAGCGTGCCGTCGGGGCCCACCACCTCCCAGCGGTCGGCGTAGTGCTCCCAGCCCGTATCGGCGTGACGAACGCTCACCACGAAGCGGTAGCGGCCGTCGGGCTGGCGCTCGACCCGAACGCCGGTGACGTCCGCGGGGCCGGCCTGCGCCGCCCCGGGCAGGAGCGTCCCGAGCGCCAGGGCGAGCGACGCGACGGCCCGCGGCATCGCTAGGCGTCCCGGCCCTTCAGCGCGTCCAGGTGCCCGCGCCCGGGGACGAAGTTCACCTCCAGGCGGACCCCGTCGGGGTCCTCGAAGAGCGTCGAGTAGTAGCCGGGCGCGAAGGCGGCGTCCTCGGGGGCGTGGACCAGCGTGGCACCCAGCTCGACGGCCAGCGCGTGCACGGCGTCCACGTCCTCGCGGCTGCGGGCACGGAAGCACACGTGGTGCAGGCCCACGCGTCCCTGCGCGAAGCGCTCTCCCTGGTGCGCTGGATCACAGGCCTGCACGCCGAAGGCCGTTCGGCCGCCTACGGCGTAGTAGCGCTCGTCGGTGTCGTAGAGGGCGTGAAGGCCCAGGGAGGGCAGCAGCTTGCGGTAGAACTCGCGGGCCCGCGGGTAGTCTCCGGCGGTCAACATGACGTGGGCGATGCCGTTGATCTCCATGCCACAAGGGTACGAGCTTGCTACACTCCCGTCATGGTCGAGCTGGGCTTCCGGATGCATGCCGAGCGCACACCCAACCCCAACAGCATCAAGTGGGTGCTGGGGGCGCCGCTGACGGAGCCGGGCGTCAGCGCCAACTTCACCGAGCCCGTGGACGCCTCGGTTTCTCCCCTGGCGGCGCGCTTGTTCGGGGTGCGTGGCATTCGGGGCGTCTTCTTCGCGGCCAACTTCGTCACGGTCTCGAAGGACGACGCGGTCGAGTGGCAGGACATCGCCCAGGAGCTGGTGGACGCCATCAAGGCCCACATCGACTCGGGCGATCCCGCGACCGGCCCCGGCTACGCGCAGGAGACCTCGGGCAGCGCCGGCGAGGTCGAGGAGCGGATCCGCGCGATCATCGACGCCGAGATCCGGCCCGCGGTGGCCATGGACGGCGGCGACATCGTGTTCGCGGCGTATCGCGAGGGCCGGGTGGAGCTGTACCTCCAGGGCTCGTGTGCCGGGTGTCCGAGCTCGACGGCGACCCTGAAGTTCGGGATCGAAGCGCGGCTGCGCGAGGAGATCCCGGAGATCACCGAGGTGGTGGCGCTCTAGCCGCCACCCGACAACCGGCCCCCCACCGGAGAACCGATCGCGTGCCGAGCTGGCGGGAAGCCCAGCGTCGCAGTCGTGGACTGACCTTCCGCGGGCGGCTCACGCTCGTCGTGGCCTTGGGCCTGCTGGCACTGGTGGCGGGCGCCATCTCGGCGGCGCTGGCGCCGCCGCCGGACGTGGCGGCAAGGCCGCCCGCGGCGGAAACGCCCGGGTCGGACGAGGTCGCGCTTCCCACCCGACCCGGCCAGCCCGTGGCGGGGCCCCGCCTCGAGACGACCCTGAATCCGGAGCTCACCGAGCGCGTGCACCGCGTGCTCGAGCGCGGACGCGTGGCCCTCGGTCACGTGATCGTGCTCGAGCCGAGCAGCGGCCGGGTGCTGGCCTGGGCCTCCACCGATCCGGATCGCTTCCCCGCGACCCGCACCTATCCCGCGGCGTCGCTCGTCAAGGTGGTGACGGCCGCAGCGGCGCTGCACCATGATCCTGCGGTTGCCGAGCGCCCCTGCCGCTACGCGGGCAACCCCTACCGCCTCACGCGCTCGCGGGTGGATCCGCCGCGGCGCGGCCACGAGATCTCCCTGCGCAAGGCGCTCGCCATGTCCAACAACCAGTGCTTCGCGCAGATCGCCGTCCACACTCTCGGCGCAGGCGCGCTGCTCGACGCCTTGTCGCGCTTCGGCTGGCTCGAGCCGCCCGCGCCCGGCTACGCGGCGGGCAGCGTCGACGCCGGCGCCGACTCGTACGCGCTGGGCAAGCTCGGCTGCGGCCTGTCCGGCTGCCGCATCACGCCCCTGCACGCCGCCCAGCTCGCGGGAACCCTGTCCGACGGGATGCTGCGCGAGCCGCACTGGATCGAACGCGCCTACGACTCCGACGGCGTACCCCTGGCGCTGCCGGAGCAGCGCCCGCCGCGCCGCGTGCTCACGCCGGAGCTGGCGGCGCGGCTGCGCGACATGATGGTGGACACCACCGCCCGGGGGACCGCGCGCAGCGCCTTCCGCGACCGCCGCGGCCGCCCGCTGCTGGGCGAGATCCGGGTGGCGGGCAAGACCGGCAGCCTCTCCGGCAAGAACCCCGACGGCCGTTACGAGTGGTTCATGGGCACCGCCCCCGCCGAGGCGCCGAACGTCGCGATCGCGGTGGTGCTGGTGCAGGGCGACCTGTGGTGGCGCAATGCCTCCCAGATCGCGGCAGAGGTGCTGAAGCAGGTCTACTGCGAGAAGGGGCGCTGTCAGCCCGAGGCCGCCGCCCGCTGGTCTAGCTGACGGAGCCCGAAGGGCTCCGTTTGCGGCGCAAGCCGACCCAAGACCTCGTCTTGGGTCGGCCTGCTAGCTGAAGTCGTCGGCGCTGAAGCCGGCCAGGCGCTCGAGCCACCACTGGGGCGCGCCCCCGAGCAGGGTCTGCAGGTCCCAGTAGTCGCGCCAGAGCGTGATCTTGCCGTTCTCCAGCACGTGGAGCGAGACGAAGGGCAGCGACACCTTCTCGCCGGTGTTCCAGTACCAGTCCTCCGTGTGCTCGGTCACGACCGTGTCGCCGTCGACCAGCATCCGGTGAACCTGGTGCTCGTGGCGCTCGATGGGCTCGAGGCCGATCTTGAGGCGCTTGATCACGTTCTCGGGCCCGGTGGCGCCGGGGTCCGGCGTCGGGACGTCTTCGTAGTGGCCGTCGGGCGCGAAGAAGCCGGCGACCGCATCCCAGTCGTGGTCGTAGAGGGCCTTCCAGAAGTCCTGGATCGTGCTGCGGTTGTCCATGGCGAGGAGGGTACCGCCGCCCCCCGGGTGCCGCCCGGGCTAGGCGCGAGCGAGTCGCTCTGCGATGGCGCGCGCGAGGGCCTCCGCCTCGCGGCGATCCCGGACCGATCGCCCGGCCAGGATCGCGCGGCCCGTCCGGCGCTGGATCTTGATGTCGTGGTACAGCGTGCGGCCGTGTTGCATGCCGCGCTCGACCACGATCTCTGCCACCTCCGACGCCGCCAGCACCCGGGTGCGACCGATGCCGAGCGGTCCCCGCCTCACCTCGATCTGCCCCGGCTGTACCCGCACGACGCTGCGGCCCACACTGACCACGATCGAGAACCACGCCAGCAGGAGGGTGACGGCGCCGAAGACGATCGGAAACAGCAGCGGGGCGTCCTTGGCCTGGACCAGTGCGGTCATGCCGCCGAAGCAGAGCGTGAAGAAGACCACCGTGGCCGCCATCCCCGGGTGGCGCAGCATCCCGAACGTGAACTCGCGACCCCCGGCGCCCCAGGGCCGGACGCGCACCTTCGACTCCGGGAGCGGCCTGCCACCCTGGGCCGCCACCAGGAGTTCGGGCAGGGCCTCCTCGTCTCCCGTCACCTCTTGCCGGCTCTCCGGGGTGACGAAGACCGGCACCTCGAAGTCGTCCGCGTAGTCGACGCCCGCTACCTCGGCGCGCGCGCGCAGCCGCCACACGACGCAGTCGTCCGATGGATCGGGATCGCTCTGCGGCGATCCCCACGGCAGCGTGAACTCGATCGGAACCGCCACGCGCTGGGCGACCGACGGCGCCGTGCGCGGCACGCGCCGCTCGCGCTGCCACAGGATCGTCTCGTGGGTCGAGCGGCTGTTGCCGCTCCCGCTGGTGACCCGCCGCGCGCACTCGAGCACGACCCGGAGCGTGTCCGCGCCGGCCAGGTCGGGACCGGCGTGCAGCACGGCGCGAAAGGAGCCGCCGACCACGCCGGGGAGCGTCTTCAGCTCCAGCTCGGAGCGCCCGAACTTCCGCCAGTGCAGCGTGCGGTGGGCCGCGAAGAGCGCGAGGCCGAGTCCGACCAGCGGAAACAGGAACGCCAGGTAGGCGAGCGGCTCGGCCTCGCCCCGCGCCACCTGCCCCGGGACCCCGAAGACCGCGGGTGCGGAGATCCCGCTCCAGACCGCGGCGAAGAGCCACAGCGCCACCAGCCCCCCGCGACCGGCGCCCGGGATCCGACCCGAGGCCCACTCCGTGCGCCAGAGCCAGGGCTCATCCGGCCGCAGCGCGCGCTCGGCCTTCTGCCGGTCGAGGCTGCGGAGCCCGAAGACGGCCAGCGCCACCAGGCCGGCTCCGACAGCGCCGAAGACGAGCCCGATCCCCAGCGGGAGCCACTCCTCGGGCTCCTGGCGGTGGACCTGCCAGGCCGCGAAGAGACCGAATCCGCCGAACGCCATGCCGAACGCCGCCAGGAAGCCGGCGCCGAGCCAGGCGCCCCACTTCCCCTGCCCAGCGCGGCCGGGATCGATGCGGACCCGCATGAGTCCGTGCATCGGTCCGCCGGAGCAGCGGCTTCAGCGAGTCGGCGAGAATCCGACGAGGCTCGCGCTGCGGACGGCCCTCACTTCTCGGACGCGTTCTGCCCGCGCGGCATCACGTGCACGTCTTCGGCGCGGATCGAGATGGCGACCGGCGCGCCCGGCTTCAGCGCCTGCCCCAGGCCGCGCCCGGCGACGAGATGGGTGCGCAGCTCGACGCCGTCCCACGCGAGCCAGGCCGTGGCCACGACGCCATCGGAGACCAGTCGCACGACCTCGGCGCGTTCGTCGGACGACGCGAGATCGCCGCGGGCCGGCTCGAGCCGCACGTTCTCCGGTCGCACCCCCACCCACACGGGCGCGCCCGGGGCGGCGCGCCCGGCAGCGGAGAGAACCCGCCCGTTGGCGAGGCGGAGCCGCAGGCGGCCACCGTCGGCCTGGGTCACCTCCGCGGCCAGCAGGTTCGTCATGCCCACGAGCCGCGCCACGCCGGGATCCGCAGGGCTCCGTAGCACCTCGTCGCGCGCGCCCACCTGCACCAGCCGCCCGGCGCGCAGGACCGCGATGCGATCGGCCAGGAGCAGCGCCTGGCGCAGGTCGTGGGTCACCATGGCCACCGCGATCCCGCGCTCGTCGATGGCGCGGCGCAGGTCCAGGGACAGCGCCTCCCGGCCGGGATCGTCCAGGTCGTCGAAGGGCTCGTCGAGCAGCAGCACGTCCGGCTCGGTGACGAACGCGCGTGCCAGGGCCAGGCGACGCCCCTCTCCGCCCGAGAGCGTCTGGGCCGAGCGCCGCGCCAGGGCCCCGATGCCGAACTCCTCCAGCGCCACACGCGCGCGGCGACGGCGCTCGGCCCGCGGCACGCCCCGCGCCCAGAGCGGGAGCTCCGCGTTGTAGGCCACGTTGCCCGCCAACAGCACGGGACGCTGGAAGACCAGCGCCACGTCGCGGCCGGGGCTCCGCACCGCGCCGCGCGGCCCGGGCGGCAGCAGGCCGGCCAGGGTGCGGAGCAGGGTGCTCTTGCCGGCGCCGTTGGGGCCGAGCACGGCCAGCGCCTGCCCGGCACGCAGCTCGAGCTCATCGACGCGGAGGCGGAAGCCATCCGGCCCACGCCCGAACGCCACTTCCAGATCGCGCGCCGCGAGCAGCGGCGCCCCGTCGCTCACGCGCGCCTCGCCTGCTGGATGGCCGTCAGGGTGCCGGCCAGCACGAAGGTCATTCCCATCAGGACCGCCGCCAGCGCCAGCGCGTCCTCGAAGCGACCCATCTGCGTGTACATGAGGATGCCGGTGGTGAGCATGCGAGTCTGGCCCTCGAGGTTGCCGCCCACCATCTGCACGGCGCCCACCTCGGAGATGATGCCGCCCAGCGCCACGATCACCGCCGCCAGCAGTCCGAGCCGGATCTCCCGCGCCAGCACCCACAGCGCGCGCGGACCGCGCAGCCCGAGGGCGCGAGCCTGGAGGTGCCAATCCGGCGGCAGCGCCCCCACCGCCGCCAGGGTGATTCCCACGACCAGCGGAAGCGCGATCAGGACCTGGGCGATCACCATGCCCGGCGGCGTGAGCAGGAGCTCGAGACTGCCCAGGGGACCGCCGCGCCGGAGGACCAGGTACACGACCAGTCCCACGACCACCGGCGGCAAGCCCATGCCCGCGTTGGCGACGGCGGCGAGCAGCCCCCGCCCCGGGAAGCGATGGCGGCCGAGCAGGAAGCCGAGGGGCAGGCCGAGCGCCAGCGCCAGCAGGAGCGCGCTGGCCGAGACCGCCAGCGTGCGCAGCGCGACCTCGGCCACACCCACCCAGACCAGCGGGCTCACGGCTCGGAGCCGGGCGCGAACAGCGGCGCGAAGAGAGGGCGCCCCGACGGATTCTTCCCGAAGGCGGCGATGCGCGCCTGGGTGGCCGGCGAGAGCAGGAAGTCGGCCAGGGCGAGCGCGCCTTCCACGTCGAGATGATCCGGTGGGTAGCGATCGGGGTTCGGACGCAGCACCGAGTAGAGGTTGCGCAGCGAGGCGTCGGGAGGCGAGAGCGCTTCCAGGTCCACGCGCGTACGGAAGCGTTCGAAGGTTCCGATGTCCGTCAACGCGTAGGCGCGCCGCTCGCCCGCCACCTGCAGAGTCTGGCCCATGCCCGCGCCCGTGCGCAGCACGGCGGGCCAGCCGGCCTCGGGGTCGAGGCCGACCTCGCGCAGGAGCGCCTGCTCGCGCCGATGGGTCCCGGAGTCGTCGGCGCGGCTCGCGTAGTGAACGTTGCGCTCGGCCAGGCGGGCGAAGGCCGCGCTGGCGGGCAGGTCCCGGATTCCGGCGGGATCGTCTCCCGGCCCCACCAGCACGAAGTGGTTCTCCATGAAGGGGCGCCGGTCGACGAGCTTGCCGGCGCGCACCAGCTCGAGCTCGCCCTCGGGCGCATGGGTCACCAGCACGTCCACGTCACCGTCGGCGCCCATGCGGAGCGCAGCGCCGCTTCCCACGACGACCAGACGGACCTCGATGCCGGTCGCCCCGCGGAAGGCCGGGAGGAGCTCGTCGAAGAGGCCCGAGTCCCGCGTGCTCGTCGTGGTCGCCACGTCGATCGCGGCGGCGGCCGGCTCCTCGCCCGCTCCGCAGCCCGCCACCAGGAGCGCCAGGACGGCGACGCGGGTGGCGTCCCTCACGCGTCTTCCTCTCCGAATCCCAGCTCCCCCAGCCGCGCGCGCAGCCGACTGCCGGGCTCGAGCAGGCGCCGCAGCGTCTGCACCGCGGGCCGCTCCCAGCGCGACTCGGGCACCGCGAAGTCGTAGTGCTCGGCGCGCAACGGGCGGAAGTGCAGGCGCGCCTCGCGCGCGACCGGCTCGATCGTGACCCCCCAGTCGGCGCGCCCCTGGGCGACGGCGGCCGCCACCGCGTGGTGGGAGCGCGGCTCGTAGGCGTACCCGGGCGGACGGCGCTCGCCGAGCAGTGCGTCGATCAGGATGCGGGTTCCCGCGCCGCGGTTGCGGTTCACCATGCGCAGGGAGGGATCGTCCAGCAGCTCGGAGACGTCGCGGGCCTCACGCGCGCGGGTCACGACGCCCTGCATGCGCGTGTAGCCACGCAGCAGCCGCAGCCCCTCGCCGAGGAAGGGCTGGTTGTAGGTCTGCGTCTCGGGATCGAGCAGGTGGATGGGCGCCACGTCGCACTCGCCGCGGCGCGCGGCGGCGACACCGCCCTGGCTGCCCACGGAGAGGATCTTGACCCGAAAGCCCTCCGCCTGGAGCGCGCCGGCCAGCGCATCCAGTCCGATGCAGTGGCTCCCGATCACCACCAGGTCCGCGGGCTCGAGCTCGGGTGCCACCAGGGTGACGTCGACGTCGGCCTGGGCCTCGACGATCTCGACGTTGCGACCGATGCGCACGAACCCGTCGGCGCGGCTGAAGGCGGTGACGCTGCCACTGCCCTTGCCCATGGGGTAGGCGACCAGCCCGAGGTCCGGGCTCTCGACGAGCCCCACCAGCAGGTACTCGAGGCGGCCGCGCTCGGAAGCCACCTGCACGGCCAGGCGCGCGGGCACGCTCTCGCGCCGGTCCGGCTGCAGCCCCAGCATCCTTCGGATCACCGGCGCCACGAACTCGTGGAAGGTGAAGACCGCCGAGGTGGGAAAGCCGGGCAGGATCACGACCGGCCGCCCGGCGTGGGCCGCCAGGCAGATGGGCTTGCCCGGCTTCAGCGCCACGCCGTGCACCACGATGCCCGGGTCGAGCTCCGACACCACGAGGCTGTTCAGGTCGCCCTCTCCCTTCGAGGTCCCGCCGGACAGGATCACCAGGTCCGCGTCCCGCAGGCCGCGCTCCAGGCCGGAGCGTACCGCCGTCACGTCGTCGAGGACGGTGCCCGCGAACCAGGGGTCGCCGCCCAGCTCGCGCACCGCGTCGCACAAGATGCGCGCGTTGCTGTCGAAGACGAGGCCGGCCCGCATGGGCGCACCGGGCTCGATGATCTCGTCGCCGGTGGAGAGCACCGCCACTCGCGGGCGGCGCACCACGCGCACGTGCTCGCGCCCCACGGCCGCGAGCATCCCGGTCTCCCGCGAGGTGAGCCGCGTTCCGGCGAACAGCACCGTCTCGCCGCGGCCGATGTCGGTGCCCGCGAAGGACACAGCCGCGCCGGGCACCACGGCCCGCCGCACCACCAGGCGTTCGTCGAACTCCTCCACGTCCGTGTGCTCGACGGGCACCACGGCGTCGGCGCCACGGGGCAGCATTCCGCCGGTGGCGATCGTCGTCGCCGTGCCGGGCTTGATCTCCTCCTGCGGCGCGACGCCGGTGGGGATGGTCTCGCGGTTCAGTCGCAGGCGGACCGGAGCCTCCTCCATGGCGCCGAAGGTGTCCGCCGCCTGCACGGCGAAGCCGTCCATGTTGGAGCGGTCGAAGGACGGCACGTCGACGTCGGCCCGGACGTCCTCGGCCAGGATCCGCCCCAGGGACTCGCCCAGGTGCACCACCTCGGGGGGCAGCGTGACCAGCTCCAGCACCGTGTGCCAGCGCGCCTCCGCCTCGTCGCGGTCGATCACATCGAGGAACTGCTGCTGCTTCACGGCGCCACCTCCGCGGCCGGGTCGTAGAGCAGCACCTCGACGTCGGCGCCCTCGGGCATGCCCTCGCGATCCCGCGGAACCACCACGAA
The DNA here is from genome assembly GCA_947259215.1 of uncultured delta proteobacterium. Lineage (GTDB taxonomy): Bacteria > Myxococcota_A > UBA9160 > UBA9160 > JAFDET01 > CAMYLJ01. The sequence continues at coordinate 184,534 of CAMYLJ010000004.1, read as the reverse complement.
GCCGGCAGCCCGCACGGTGGACGACAGGATCGACGCACCCGAGGTGGCGATGGGAACCACGCGACCCCGCTCGAGCGCGACCCGCACGTAGTCGACGCGCCCGACCAGCGAGCTGATCTTGCGCGCCAGGGGCAGCCGCACGCGCCGGTGCGGCCAGCCGCGGTCGCGCCCGCCCAGGGCGCGGATCGTCGGGCCCGCGAAGAAGTCGTAGGCGCACAGGCACGAAACGGGGTTGCCCGGCAGCAGGAACACCCAGCGCGGGGACTCCGCGGCTCCCAGGCGGCCGATGCCGGCGGGCGAGGAGGGACGCATCGCCACGCCGTGGAAGTCGAGGCTCCCGAGCTCGGCGACGAGCCGCGGCGCGTGATCCTCCTGCCCCACCGAGCTGCCGCCGGAGACCAGCACCACGTCGGCGTCGTCGCGGGCGAGCTCGGCCCGGATACGCTCGGCGCGGTCCGGCAGGATCTCGTGGGGCAGGCAGGCCCCTCCGTCCCGCGCCACCAGGGCGCGCAGCATGGGAGAGTTGCTGTCCACGATGCGGTCTCCCCCGGGCCGGCTGCCGGGCGGAAGCAGCTCGTCGCCGGTCACGACCAGCCGCACCCGCGGTTGGCGCACGCAGCGCACGGGCGCGACGCCGATCGAGGCCAGCAGCCCCACGTCCTGGGGGCGCAGGCGCCGGCCGGCGTGGAGCACGACGGTGCCCGCCGCGATGTCCTCTCCGATCGCGCCCACGTTCTTGCGGGGCGCGACGGCGTCGCGCAGCGCCACGCGGTCGCCGTGCTCCTCGGCGATCTCCGCCATCGCGACCGCGTCCGCACCGTCGGGCAGCGGGGCGCCGGTCATGATCCGCACGGCCTGGCCTCGGCCCATCCGACCCGGGAAACGCCGGCCGGGGAGCGACTCGCCCAGCAGCTCGAGCTCGATCGGGGCGTACTCGGACGCGCCGAAGCTGTCCTCGCCCCGCACGGCGTAGCCGTCCATGGCCGAGCGCGCGAAGGCAGGCACGTCCACGTCCGACCGCACGTCGCCCGCGAGCACGCGATCCGCACACGCGTCGAGCGCCACGTCCTCGGCGGGAAGCGCGCTCACCCGCTCCGCCAGGAAGCGCTCCACCTCCTCGACGTCCGCCCGCCCGGCGAACCCCTTCATCCGAACGTCGCGCATGTCACGCATGGGGACATTCGCGTCCCCGTTGGTCAGCCGGTGGCCTTGGTGGTCCAGAAGGTGTCGCTCGGGCCGAAGCGCTGGTTCTTGGCCTGGGCGATCACGTCGGCCGCCACGTCGAACTTGAGCGCGCCGCCGGGGCCCACGCCCTCCTCGCGGATGCACGCGGGCAGGTCGTCGTCCGCCGCGGTGAAGCCGGCCCCGGAGTTGAACTTCCACTCGTCCTGGAGGCACTCCCAGCCGATGTCCGCCACCCGCTCCTTGCCGATCTCTTCCCCGTAGAGCCCCGAGTAGAACTCGGCGATCTCCGGCAAGGTCGGCTGGAGGAACTGGCAGAAGCCCGACGAGTCGCAGGCGGCGTTGATGACCTGCGACTCCTGCGAGGCCTGGGCGAACTGCTCCGGCGGCAGGCCCGGGTTCACGATCAGGCCCGCGGTGTGATCCCCGCCCATGGGGCTCGTGCAGTACGTGACGCCCGTGGCCTTGAGCGGACGCGGGTCCCAGGCCGGCAACGCCTGACCCTTGGCCACCGGGATGCGGTGGTGCTTCTGCTTCTTCCCGATCGAGAGCGCGCCGTTGCCGATGGCCAGGCCGAGCTCGGTGCCCTCGGCGATCTCCTTCAGGATCCGCTTGGCACCCTCGGCGTCGCCGAACTCCATGCCGCCGGAATCCATGTAGACCGCGATGGCGGCGCCGGTCTCGATGGTGTCGACGCCGATCTCGTCGCAGAGGCGATCGAGGTCCGCCACGTCCTCCCAGCTGGCGATGGCGCAGTTCGCGCCCAGCAGGGTGAGCGTCTCGAACTCGAGCGCGCTGGTCTTGTAGTTGCCGTCCTTGTCGTGAACGATGTTGGAGCACTGCACGATGCAGCCAGTCATGCAGTTGTGCATGCCTCCGCCCCGTGTCTCGAAGCTCTCGACGATGCGCTTGCCGTCGAGGGTCTCGACGTCCGGCGACTGGCCCTCGGTCCGGTTCTTGTACGGGAAGGTGTTGAGCATGTTGGCGACCGGCACCACCGAGCTGGTGCCGAACTCGAACACCTTGGCCTTCGGGCTGTCGCGGAAGTCCTTCGAGTAGCCCTTGCACAGCGTGGAGAAGGACTTCATGTCGGCCGGACGCCGCCCGGCAAGCTTCTCCGCATCCACTGCCACGTACTTCAGGCCCTTGGCGCCCATCACGGCGCCGAGGCCGCCGCGGGCCGCGTGACGCGCGGGCCGCCGGTCCTGGTCGGCGTCGGTGCAGGCCACCGACGCGCCGGCCAGCCGCATCTCGCCCGCCGGGCCGATGCTGATGAACGAAGCGCTGGCGGCGTACTTGCCGCCGAGATGCTCGATCAGCGCGTAGTTCCACATGCCCTTGCAGTCGTCGGCGGGGACGACCGCGACGCCGTCCTTCGTCACCTCGACGGCGTAGCGCGCGTCCGGATCCGACGGCTGGCCGGTCACCACCAGCGCGCGGTAGCCGAGCTTCATCAGGTCCTGGCCCGGGTTGCCGCCGGCGTTGGCCTCCTTGATGCCGCCGGTGAGCGGGCTCTTGCCGCCGATCGAGATGCGACCGGAGGTGGGCGCCATGGTTCCCGACAGCACGCCCGGCGCCATCACGAGCACGTTGTCCGGGCCCAGGGGATCGCAGGCGGGATCGCACTCGTTCACGAGGATCCTGGCCGAGAGCGCGCGTCCGCCCAGGAGCTTCCAGTCCTCGGGGAAGTCCTCGACCGTGGCAGTCTGGTGGGTCATGTCGACGCGAATGAGACGATCGCCGCTCGGGCCAGCCATGCAGCACCTCCTTTTGCAGGACCGCGTAGGATATCAGACCGGGTCCGGATTTCGGCCGGAGTCGGGGAGGCGGCTAGCCGCCTCCCACCGCTGCCAGCACCTCGACCTCGTCGCCTCCGGCCACGGGCGCGTCCAGGGAGTCGACCGGATCCCCGTTCAGGAAGACCTTCACGAAGCGGTGGACCGAGCCGTCCGGGGCCACCACCTGCTCCTTGAACCCGGGAAACTCGGCGTCCACCGCGTCGAGGCAGGCCAGGACGCTGGCGCCCGCCACCTCGACCATCGCCTCGCCCCGGGTCGGCCCGCGCAGCGCGGCGTGAACGGAAACCTTCGGCACGCAGCGATTGTAGCGAGCCTGCTCAGGAGCGGCGGGGGGCTGGTACGGCTCGGAGTGCCCCAGCTTGAGGAGCCGCCCCGCCGAGAGTGGGGCGCCCGGCTCGAGGCCGTTCATCACCGCCAGCTGCTCGGCGCTCCAGGCGCTCCCGGTGCGCTCGGCAAACGCCTCCAGGCTCTCGCTCGGATCGGCGCGCTCGAGGCGCAGGAGCTGGACCTCGAACAGATCCCGCTCCTCGTCGGTCAGCGGTCGGAAGCTCCCCACCGCCTCCAGCATCTCGGGCGCGCGACCGTCGTAGCTCGCCACCGGCGCGGCGCCGGTCAAGCGGAAGACGATCCCGTCGTACGCGATGAAGGTGAAGTCGGCCACCAGGGTGGCCTCGCGGGTCTCCACCGCCGCCAGACCGCGCACGGCGGGGAGCCCGTTGATCTCGAAGTGCTCCAGGTCGGTCAGGGTCAGGGCAGCCCGGCGCGCGAACGCCACCAACGCCGCCTCGGGATCGGAGCCGCGACCCTCGAGCGCCAGGATCAGGAGCGCATCGTGCTCGGGCGAGAGCGCGGCCACCGCGTCGCGCGTGTTGCGGGTCCCCCAGCCGGCGGGAAGGCGCAGCGCGAAGCCGAGGTCCGGATGCAGGAAGAGCCCGTCCTGGAACACGCCCTCCGCCGGGTTCCGCCCCACGCGCATGCCGTCGAGGCGCCGCAGGAAGTCCTCGACCGTCGGCGAGAGCGGCGGCTCGACTCCCCGCTCGAGATCCGCCCCGTTCAGACGCAGCTTGCGGATCCGCTCGTCGGTCGTGGGGTGCGAGTCGAAGAAGCTCGGGCCCTGGGCGGCAGCGCCCCCCGCCTCCGCCTGCATGGCCTCGAAGCCCTCGAGCCGCTGGAAGAAGTCGGCCAGGGCGTCGGGGTCCCAGCCCGCCAGGGCCGCCAGCTCCTGTCCCACCTGATCCGCCTCGCGTTCCTGACCACGGCTGTACTCCGCCAGCAGCAGGGCGCCCGCGGTCTCCGGCAAGGCGCCGAGCGCCCGCGCAACGCGGCCGCCGCCGAGCACACTCCCCACCATCTGGCCGGCGGCCGCCAGCACGCCGATCGGGAGCGACTGCGTCTCCCCCTCCGCGTAGTGACGGGCGGCCACGTGAACCACCTCGTGGGCCAACACGCCGGCCAGCTCGTCCTCGGATCCGGCCAGGGCCAGCAGTCCCCGCGAGACGTAGATGAAGCCGCCGGGCAGGGCGAAGGCGTTGGGCTGCGGCATGTCCACCACCTGGAAGCGATACTCCAGGTCCTGCCGGGGCGAGACCGCTGCCAGCCGCGCGCCGACGGCCTCCACGTATGCCACCAGCTCCAGGTCCTCCACCAGGCCGAGCTCGCGCTCCACCTCCAGGGCGGCATCGGCGCCGATCTGCACCTCCTTCGCCGTGCCCGTGAAGACGAGCTGGGGCCGTCCGCTCACCGGGTTCCGGGCGCACGCCAGCGCCAGCAGCAGCAGGGCGATCGGGGCGACGACGCTTCGGGTGGGCACGGCGCGTTATGATCGCCGACCGTGACGGCTTCGCACGTCCGCAGCTTCGGCACCGCACTGGTGGGGATGTGGGCCCTGGCCAGCGCTCCCGCACAGGCCCAGCTGGGGGGGCACGGGCTGCCCAGCCCCCCACGCCCGCTTCACGCGCGCCTCGCCGAGGCCGACGTACTGGCCCTGGGCACGGTCGAGCGCGTCGCCACCGGACGCTTCTCGATCGCCGGCGCCGAGGCCTGGCGCGGCTCCCCCGGCCGCCGCTTCGAGATCAAGCGCGCGCCCTCGCAGGCACCGGACCTGGTCCCCGGCTCCCGGGTGCTGCTCGTGCTGGGCGGCGCGCGCTCGCCCTTCGTGTTCGTCGACGAGCCGCGCGAGGTGACGGTGCTCCCCGACCAGGCGGACCTCGACGCCTGGGGCACCGCGCTGGCACGCCTGGCCAGCGCCCAGGGCGACCCCGAAGCCCTCGGCCAGACCTACCTGGCGTGGATCGACGGGCCCGACGCCGGGCTGCGCGACCTCGGGGTCCGCGGCCTGGGAGACCGCGAGGGCGGGCGCGTGCAGATGCCCGCGGGGGAGCCCCTGCGACGCGCGGATGCAGCCCTGGACCCGACGCTCCCGAGCGAGGTGCAGCTGGCCTCGGCGGGGATCGCGGCGGCGGAGCCGGAGGCGCTCGCCCGGCTGCTCGCCAGCACCGGGCGTCCCGACCTCGACGTGGACGTGGCGCGCGTGGCGCTGGCCGCGGGTGTCTTGACGCGCCATCCCGACGCGGCCCCCGCCGTGGCCACCGCTCTCGGGCACCCGAACCGGGAGATCCGGATCGCGTCGATACCGACGGCAACGCGGCTGGCCGAGGAGCCCGAGGTCCGGGCCGCGCTCGAGCAGCTCGCCGCCGAGGAGACGGATCCCGAGGTGCGCGGCGCGATCGCCGGAGCGCTCGCTCACGCCAAGCCGGCGCGACGCGAGCGGCGCTGAGAGGCGGCTCGCGTTGCCGAGGCGGCGGGGCCTTCCCGGTCCTCCGACGGCGCTCGTCGTTTCGCGCGAAGGAGTGTCACGGCGTTGCCGCACCACGAGAGAAGAGCTCCGGGACTTTTGCTCGACGGTCCGGAAAGGATGAAGGCTCTGAGCCCCCGTCGAGTGCCACCGGGAAGTGCCCTTCCCGCTGCTTCGCGACCGGTAGGAAGCTCCCGGGTCCAGGAAGGCTTCCCGCTCCAGCTTCCGCTCCGTGCAGAGCCTCCGTCATCGAGGCCCCTCCGGAGCGGCCTGCGCCCGCTCCCATCGACGTTGCTGCATCCCTTGTCCCCGGCGCCTGTTTGCCACCGACGGAAGCGAGACCTCGGGCTCCTCGCGCCGGGACTCTGGGATACGAATCCACTCTAGACGGTCGGGCCGGCGAATCAAGCGGAATCGACGCCGCCCGTCGATTCCTCCAGCTCGAGGTAATAGGCGCGCCGCGCGCGCACCTGCCAGAGCTTCCCCGACTCGGGAAGCGCGAAAGGATCGCGAGCGTCGAGGTCGGGCAGCCACGCCGTCAGGAAGCCGTCTCCGCCGCGTCCGTGATGCACGCAGCCTGTATCGAGGCCGCGCAGCGCGTTCGTGCACTGCAGACCCTGCATCGCCCAGTGGCCGTAGACCAGCGCGTAGTCGTGACCGCGCGCGGCCCAGCGCCGGTGCCAGAAGTCGTTCGCCCGCGCCGGGTCGTCGGCGCTCCAGCGCCCCCGGCCGTCGATCCCGCGGCACTGCGTGAGCAGGCCGAGCGCATCCCGGTCGGGGTCGGCCTTGCGGCGGGCCGCCAGCAGCCGCCGCGTCTCCGCCAGGTCGGAGCCGCCGAGCCGGCGCTCGCAGGCCCGCGCCCGAGCGACCAGCTCGTCCAGGTCCCAGTCGGGGTGGACGGCAGCGTGCACCATGGCGAAGGGGCGCCGGCCGAGGGTCCCCGTGGCGACCAGGGGCAGCCGGCGGATCCAGTCGATCCAGCCCGCGGCGTCGGGAAGCCCCAGGATCCCGGCCGAGGTGTCCAGGCGGGACGGCTCCCGGAGCCCCAGGGCCATCTGGAGCAGCCCCAGCTCGTGATTGCCGAGCACCACCCGCGCACGGCCTGCCTCCACCTGGCTTCGGACCCGCCGCAGCACCCGCAGGCTGGCGGGCCCCCGGTTCACCAGGTCGCCCACCAGCCACAGCTCGTAGCCATCCTGGCCGTAGGCGGCTCGGGCGCGCCGGACCAGCTCCTCCAGCTCGTCCGCGCAGCCCTGGACGTCCCCGATGAAGATGGGCTGGCGCATCGCGGGCGCAGGATACCGCTGCTCGCGAACTCCCCCAGGGGATCTCGACGGAGGGTCGATCCGCTAGACTTCGGCCTTCGCGGGTCCCGGCCCGCCCGCTGGGCGGTCTTCGGGCCCGCGTCTTGGCTTCTACGGGGGTCTGGTGGCCAGGCGAATCATCCTCTGTGACGGCGCCGAGCTCGCGCGCCTGTGGAGCCGCATCGGCGCCGGCGAGGACGAAGAGCTCACCTGGATTCCGCGCGAGGACGAGTCCCGGGCGCGGCCGCCGGGCTTCCGGGCGCTCCAGGGCGGGTTGGCGGCCGAGGCCGTGGCCAAGCTCGACCCGAAGGAAGGAGACGGCTTCGCCCTGGTGAGCGAGGACGGCCCCTTCGTGCGGGCGGCCGTGGCGGCCGTCTCCGAGGCGGCGCCGGGCTCCCCGATCCTGGTGCTCTCGGACCGCCTCGAGCCGGAGGCCCTGCCCGACCATCCCTGTCTGCGCCGGGCCGGCCTGCGCTCCCTGATCCGGGACGACGTCGACGCCGAGTTCGACCTGCTTTGGAACCTGCGCATGGTCGAGGACATCCGGGAGCTCGTGAGCTCCCGCAGCAAGCTCGGGATCCTGCTCCAGCCCGATCCGGATCCCGACGGAATCGCCTCGGGCATGGCGCTGCGCGCGCTCCTCGGCCGCAAGAGCTCGACCTGCCCCCTGATCTCGTTCGGCGAGGTCAAGCGCCCGGAGAACCTGGCCATGGTCCAGGCCCTGGGCCTCGAAGTCCGCACCGTCGACAGCGCGGGCCTGGACGAGTTCGACGGGCTCGCGCTGCTGGACGTGCAGCCGTCGGTCTTCGGCGAAGACATGCCCGCGCGCGTGCGCTCCGTGGACGTGGTGATCGATCACCATCCCGAGCGACCCGGTTACGACACCGAGATCCGGGACGTCCGCCCGGCCTACGGCGCCACCGCGACCATCCTGACCGGCTACGTGCGCGCCGCCGGGATGGAGGTGCGGCCCAAGCTCGCCACCGCCTTGATCTACGGCATCAAGAGCGACACCCAGCTGCTGGGACGCGAGACGAGCCGACACGACATCAACGCCTTCGCCTACCTGCACCAGTGGCACAGCCCCGCGCTCCTGCGCCGGATCGAGCGCCCGGCGCTGCCGCTGGCGGGGCTCCAGGCCATGGGGCGCGCGCTGGCGGCCACCGAGGTCCACAAGGGAATCCATCTGCTGGTGCTCGGGCGGGTGCGCGAGGACGTGATCCCCCAGGTGGCGGACCTGGGGCTCCAGGCCGAAGGCGCCGAGTGGTCGGTGGCGGCGGGGATCGTGAACTCGGACCTGGTCTTCTCCGTGCGCAACGTGGGCTACGTGCGCGCCGCCGGCGAGGTGACCCGCGCCGTGGTCGAGGGCCTCGGCGTGGGCGGCGGCCACCGCTCCATGGCCAAGGGCATCATCCCCCTCAAGGCCTTCCGCCAGGCCTACGGCCGCGCGGACCGCAAGACCATCGGCGCCGCGCTCCGGAAGGCCTTCGCGAAGGCCATCGCCACCGCCTGAGCCTCAGCGCCGGCGGATGACGAGCGCGGATCCGTCTAGGAAAGGCTGAGCAGCTCGTGGGCCTCGCTCATGCGCCCCTGGATCGGAATCCCGAGCGGACACGAGCCGAGGCAGGGAGCGCTGCAGGTGGCGCACAGCGAGGCGCTTCGCTCCAGCCTGCCGTACAGGCGCATGCCCTCCCGCTCCTGTCCGTAGTCCTCGGCGTACATGCGGTAGCGGAGGACGTCAGCGATCGGCAGCCGCTCGGGGCAGGAGTCGAGGCACTCGCCGCAGTGGGGCGCGCAATGGGTGCCCGCGATCTGGCGATCGTACTCCTCGAGCAGGGCCAGGTCGTCCGACGCGAGCGGCCGGCCGGAGGCGTAGACGTACTCGTCCACGTGCTGGAGGGTGCGGAAGGAGACGACCAGGCACGACACGTCGTCGTTCGAGAGCACCCAGCTGAAGGCGGCCTGGCTGAAGGCGTCGGCCTGCTCGCGGAACCCCGACAGGCCGTGGTGCTTGGCGCCCTTCAAGGTCTTCATGGCCACGACGCCCATTCCGGACTCGCGCGCGCGGCGCATGATCGGCCCCAGATCCCGCCAGGCGCCGAAGTGGTAGGCGGGCATCATCACCTGGAACCGGCCCGACTCGATGGCGGCCTCGGCGACCGTTTCCAGGTTGGGCGTGTGGCTCGAGAAGCCGAGGAAGCGGACCTTTCCCTCCTGCCGCAGCCGGTCGAAGGCCTCGTGCGCGCCCGGGTCGAGCAGGCGCTCGACGCTATCGCAGCTGTGGATGTGCACCAGGTCGACGTAGTCGCTGCGGAGGCGCTGCAGGCTTCCCTCGACCACCTCCTTGTACCGCGCGACCGGGGTTCCCACCGGAAGGTGCCCGATCCTCGTGCAGAACTTCGTGGCCAGGAAGAGCCGGTCCCGCGCCACGCCCGCAGTCGCACGCCCGATGGCCTCCTCGCTGCCGAACTCCGCGTAGTCCGGCGCCGTGTCCAGGTAGCTGACGCCGCGCTCGACGGCGCCGCGCACGATGGCCTCCGCCTGTGAGGGGTCCCGCGGCAGTCCCGAGGAGCCGAGGGAGATGTCGGACACCTCGGCGCCGGTGTCTCCGAGCGGGCGGTAGCGGGTGATCCGCGCGCCCTTCCAGGCGTCGCGCCACTCCGGGTGGGTCCAGACGTCGGCGGTGTCGACGCCGATGGCCGGTCCCGTCACGTTGGCCCAGCCGCGGCCTCCGGCACCGAGGCCGAAGCCCATCCGCGCCACCGTCGCTGCCCCGCCCACCACGAGGGCGCCGAGACCAGCGCCGGCGCCCGCCAGGAATCCCCGACGGCCCGGCCGCACGGACCCCCCCCGCGCGGCCGAGCGGGTCAGAAAGAAGGTCGTGAGGGCGAAGAGCACGAGCGCGCCGATCGACAGCACGATTCCGGCCACGCTCACCGAGAAGGGGCCCGCCACGGCGTCGGCCGCGGCCTGGATCGAGGTGCCGAGCGGGTAGCCGCTGGCGTCGATCCCCACGATGCTCCGGTAGAGCATGGGGCCGCTCCATGCGATTCCCAGGGCGAACGCCAGCACGAGGCAGACGAGAACGAGGTTCCGGGTCCGCATGCAGACCTCCTTGTCGGCCTCCGACGATACACCGCGGGTCTGCCGCCGGCCCGCGGGGTTATACTGCCGCGATGCCCCCGGCCCTGCGCCGCGTCACGGCCACGTTCGATCGGGTGGTGCCCCAGCGCGAGACCGGGTCCGTCGGGCTCGAGCTCGGATTCCGACCCACGAGCTCCCGCTTCGACGGGAGCCTGGAGGACTTCGCCGATCTCGGGCCGGAGCGGACGATCTCCGCCGTCGCCGGCCTCGGAAAGGTGCTGCGCATCCTGCGCGCAGCGCGGATCGCGGTGCCGGGCGACCCGTTCGACCTGCTGGGCGACGCGGAGCCCGCCCGCGCCCTGCTCGAGCGCGCCCTCGGCGTCCGGCTGGCGCTCGAGGTGCGCCCGCGCAGCCAGCTGCGCTTCAGCGCCTGGACCGAGGACGGCGTCGAGACCGTGGACCACGTGGCGGACGTCCTCGAGAGCGACGACCACTTCGTGGTGATGCGCCGGGACGGCCGCTTCCCGGTGCGGGTGGCGCGCAAGCACGTCGTGCGCAGGCGCACGGACGTGGAGCGCTGGTACGAGATCCTCGGGGTGGAACGCGCCTAGCGCCGAGATACCCTTCCCAGCGAATGCTCACCCCCACGGTCATCCCCGGCGTCGGCGCCATCCGGGACTTTCTCGGCAAGCCCCTCGGCCTGTCCGACTGGGTCGAGGTGACACAGGAGCGGATCGATCGCTTCGCCGAGGCGACCGGCGACCACCAGTGGATCCACGTCGACCCCGAGCGCGCCCGGCGCGAGTCGCCCTTCGGCACCACCATCGCCCACGGCTACCTGACCCTCTCCCTGGCGCCCGTGCTGCTGGACCAGGTGATGCGCGTCGACGGCGAGCCCACGGTGGTGAACGCGGGGATCGAGCGGATGAAGCTCTCGGCCCCGGTGCCCGCCGGCTCCCAGGTGCGGCTGCGGGCCGAGATCAAGAAGGTGCGCGACATGCCGGGAGGCGCGGGCGTGCGCGTGACGATCGGCATCGTGATCGAGATCGAGGGCTCGAGGCGGCCCGCCCTGACCGGCGACTGCATCCTCATCTACCTGGAGCGCTAGCCGGTGCGAGTCGCCATCGCCCAGGTGAATCCCACGGTCGGCGACCTGGCCGGCAACCGGCAGCTGGTGGAGGAGTCCGCCAGCAAGGCCGCCGCTGCCGGCGCCGAGCTGGTGGTGCTGCCCGAGCTGGTGCTGACCGGCTACCCGCCCATGGACCTGCTCGAGCGGGAAGGCTTCGTGCGCGACCAGCTGCGGGAGCTGGGGGCGCTGGAGGGCGCCTCGCACCGCATCGCCATCGCGCTGGGGGCGGTGCTGCCGAGCCCGGAGCCCGGGCCCCAGCGCTGGATCAACGCGGCCGTCCTGCTGCGGGACGGCGAACGGGCGGCCGCGCGCGCGAAGTCGCTCCTCCCCACCTACGACGTCTTCGATGAGAACCGCTACTTCGCCACCGCCGCGCGGCGGGAGCCCGTGCCGGGCGGGTCCGGCGAGCCGCCTCTCGGTCTGACCGTGTGCGAGGACACCTGGTGCGACGAGATCCCCTACGGCATCGACCCGGTCGGAGAGCTGGCTGCGGCGGGGGCGCGCACGATCCTGAACCTCTCGGCGTCGCCTTTCCACGTGGGCAAGGCCGAGGAACGCCGCGGGATGATGGCGGAGCTCGCGCGGCGCCACGGCGTGTCGATCGTGTTCGCCAACCAGGTGGGCGGCAACGACGAGCTGGTCTTCGACGGCGGCTCGTTCGTGGTGGACGCGCGCGGGCGGGTGCAGGCGGCGCTGCCGCTCTTCGAGCCCGCCCTCGAGGTGGTGGACCTGGCCGCACCGGGGCCGGGCCGGGCTCCGGCCGAGGTGACCGACCCGGATCTCGTGTCGCAGCTCGAGAGCGGCCTGGTGGTCGGCATCCGCGACTACTTCCGCAAGCAGGGCCTGCCGCCGGGCGCCGTCATCGGACTCTCCGGGGGAATCGACTCGGCCGTGACCGCGCACCTGGCCGCGGAGGCCCTGGGCCCGGACCGCGTGCTCGGCGTGCTGATGCCGGGCCCGTTCTCGTCGGGCCACAGCGTGCGGGACGCCGAGGCGCTGGCGCGCAACCTGGGGATCGAGGCGCGCACGGTGGACATCCGACCCATCTACGAGCGCTACCTGGACGCCTTCGCCGGGCTCTTCGGCGAGCGGGACGACTACGGCATCGCCCAGCAGAACATCCAGTCGCGCATCCGCGGTGCGGTGCTGATGGCGGTCTCCAACGCCGAGGGGCGGCTGGTGCTGGCCACGGGCAACAAGAGCGAGCTCTCGCTGGGCTACTGCACGCTCTACGGCGACACGGTCGGCGGCGTCGCGGTCCTCGGCGACGTCTACAAGCGCGAGGTCTACGCCCTGGCGCACCACGCCAACCGGGCCGGCGAGCGCATCCCGCGGGGCGTGATCGACAAGCCGCCGTCGGCGGAGCTCGCCCCGGACCAGCTCGACACCGACGACCTGCCGCCCTACGAGATCCTCGACGCGATCCTGGAGCAGGCCATCGAGGGCCAGCGCGACGCCGCCCACATCGAGCCCCCGCCGGGCTCGAGCCCCGAGCAGGTGCGCGAGGTCGTGACGCGGCTCGACCGCAACGAGTACAAGCGGCGTCAGGCCCCGCTCGTGCTGCGCATGTCGACGAAGGCCTTCGGCAGCGGCCGCCGGCTGCCGATCGTGCACCGCTACCGCGGCGGACCGGGGTGAGGACGAACCGCTGCGGCTGCTAGCCTGCGGCGCCTTCGGCGGCCGCCTGGCGCACGTTCTCGGCGCGCGGGCCGCGGGGGCTCTCGGACACGTGGTACTCGACCACGTCGCCCTCGGAGAGGTTGTCGTAGTCGGCGGCGCCGAGGCCCGAACGGTGGAAGAAGACCTCCTTGCCGTCGTCGCCCCGGATGAAGCCGAAGCCCCGGTCGCGCACCATCTTCTTGATGCGTCCGCGCACCTTGGGACCGGTCGGGGTGGCCTGGGGGCTGCGGCGTCGCCCCCCCCGCCCCCCCCGCCGGGCGCTGTAGCGGTCGCTGGAGACGAACTCGGCCCGGAACAGGTCGATCGGGACCAGCAGGTCCTGGAGCGCGCTGTCGTCCGGGGTGAGGAGCACCTCGCCCTCCGCCACGTCGCCGACCGTGTAGCGGAGCCCCGTGTTCTTGTGGGTGACGGCCAGACCGTTTTCGAGCTCGTCGAGTGAGAGCATGGCGCGGCACCTCGCTGCGGGAAAGAAAACCGGCCCCGCAGGGGGGCCGGAGAGCGAAAGATACTAATGAAATCGGGCGGTTCGGTCAAATCTCACGGACCCCCCGGGGATTCGACCTGGCCGTCCTGCTGGTCCTGGGACTCCTGGCAGCGGCCGCCGGAGCCGAGTCGCTACGGGTTGGGACGAGCGGCGATTACGCGCCATTCAGTCAGCCCTCCCTGCCCGGCGGCGGCTTCGACGTCCTGGTGGCCCGGGCCTACGCGGCCGACCGCGGGCTCGCCCTGGAGCTCGTCCCCTTCCGCTGGCCGGAGCTCGTGGCCGACCTCGTCGCGGGCCGCTTCGACCTGGCCATGAGCGGAGTTACGGTGCGGCCGGAGCGCTCGCTGGCAGGCCGGTTCACGCTGCCCGTGGCGGAGAGCGGCGCCGTGGCCCTCGTCCCCGCCGAGTCCGCGTTCGACGAACCGGCGGACCTGGACGCGCCGGGCGTCCGGGTGGCGGTGAACCGGGGCGGACATCTCGAGCGGGTGGCGCGCGCGCGCTTCCCCCACGCGCGCCTCCGCGCCCTGACACCCAACCTGGCGGTGCGAGACGCCCTGCTCGGGGGCGAGGCGGACGCGGCGATCAGCGACACGCTGGAGGCCGGCTGGTGGCGGCGCGGCGCGCCGCCGCTGCGGGTTCTCGGCCCCTTCACGCGCGACCGCAAGGCCTACCTGGTGCGCAGCGACCGTCCGGCGCTGGCAGCGGATCTCGATGCGTGGCTGCTGGCGCGAGAAGCCGACGGTCGGCTCGCCGCGTGGCGCGCGCGCTTCCCGCGCCTGGCCGATGCGCCGCCGAGCGCGACGCCGCTGTCGGCCCTGCTCGCGGCGCTGGACGAGCGCCTGGCACTCATGCCTGCCGTGGCCGAAGCCAAGCGCGCGCGCGGGCTGGCGGTGGAGGCGCCCGCACGGGAAGAAGTCGTGATCGCTGCGGGCGTATCGGCCACTCGCGAAGCGGCGCGCGCCGCCGGACGGCCCGTGCCCCCGGAGCCCGCCCTGCGCGCCTTCTTCCGCGCCCAGATCGAGGCCGCCAAGGCCGTGCAGCGCCGGACGCTGGCGTCGGAGCCCGCCGGCGAGGCGGCCCCTCCCGACCTGGAGGACGAGCTGCGTCCGGCGCTCCTGCGCATCGGCGAGCGCGCGGCGCGGCTCCTGATGGTGCTGCCCGTTGCGCTCGAATGTGACGACGTGCGTCGGCTCGCCGCAGAGGCAATCCGGTCCGTGGACCTGGGTGCCGAGGAGCTGCGGGCGTTGGCAGACGCCGCGGTCGGAGTCGGAGGAGGCTCGTGTTCGTCCTGATGAACTCCGCTCGCCCTTCGGCTCGCTGCGCGCCCGGCGATGAGGGTTCGTGGCAAGCACGGGGTGCGGGGCGCCGGGCTTGCGGGGCCGCGGCGTCGGGAGGTGGGCGCTGCTCCGGAGGCTCTGTCAACGATCGACGAGCGCGCGGGCCACGAGGCCCACGAGCACGGGCACGACCAGGCAGATCGAGTAGCGGAGGAGCGCGACGCCGAGGCCGACGATCGGGATTTCCCAAGCGATCAGGCGGTGAACGGCGAGCAGCGACCAGGCGGTCAAGAAGGCCACCACCGGGGCCACCGCCGCGCCGCTCTTCAGCATGGCGGCGGCGATGGGCATGGCGACGAAGGGGCCCGCCGGCGTCACGACGCCGACGCCCGCCCCCAGCAGGATCCCCCGCACTCCCGACTCGCTGCCGAGAGCGCTCTCGATCCAGGCCTGGGGTACCAGCACCGTAGCGAGTCCGGCCGCGACGAACGACACGACCAGCAGCAGGGCGAACTCGAGCAGCAGACCGGCGCCGCGACCGACGCCGGCGCGCACCAGGTCCTCGCCGCCGCGCGCGTAGGCGACTGCGGCCAGGGCGATCACCACCACGAGCATCGTCACGAGCGACCCGTTCAACGGACTCCGCCTCCTTCCCGTGGGCGCCGTCAATAGAAGACCGACCGCGCGCGGTGTCGCGGGCGCGCCTTGATCTCCGGCCGCTGCCCGCGGTTCCAGAGCGCGTAGTCGAGCTCGCGCGGCGTCATGGCGTGACCGGCACGCTTCGTCTCCGCGGACAGGAGCTCCACCGCGTGCACCGCCACCGCCCGGATCTCCACCTCCTCCTCGCTGGCCGCCGCCAGCGGCAGCTCGGCGTCGATGCGCGCCGCCAGCTCGCGACGGTACACGAGCACGCCAGCGCAGCGCAGCACGTGGGGCACCAGGTTGTCGGCGAAGAGCGTGAGCCGATCGAGGTCGCGGAAGGCGCCGAGACCCCGGCCGTCGAGCGCCAGGGCCAGGTCCGCCGCCGCGAGCTGGGCTCGCTTGTAGAGAGGCACCGGCCGTCCGCGCCAGCTCGCCACGTCGCGAAAGAAGGGCATGCGCGCCAGCACTCCGACCAGCGCCTCGGCCGAGCCCCCGGCTTCCTCCAGCGGTCCCTCGAAGCGGCCGCCGTAGCCGTCGCGCAGGAAGCCGCCGAGCTCGCACAACGCCCGGGCGAAGAGCTCCATCAGCTCGGCCACGCCGGCGACGCCCGCCTGGCAGAAGACGTCGGCGCAGGTCTTCGCGTCCAGGCCCACCAGCTCCTCCGCACTCCAGGGCCCGCGGGCCTCGAAGCGCTCGCGCAGCGAGGTGGCGACGGTGAAGTAGCCGGAGAGGCCCGGCCGCTTGCGGAGCTCCGGGAACCAGCCCGAGCCGAAGTTCACGCTGTCCAGGGTCAGCACGAACGCCAGCGTCTCGGCGGGATCCCCGAGGTAGTGGTGGGCGGGGTCGAGGACCGCGGGAACGGGCGGCGAATCGGTCAAGCTGCGCGCCAGGTCGGCCAGCGCGTCGGCGTCGATCCCCACGTGGCTCGCGCCCGCCGCCACCTCGGCACAGGCGCGGCGCACGTCCTCGCAGGCGCCCATCAGCCGGCGCCGATCACACCCACGGCCCCGGGCAGCAGCTCGAAGCGGGCGGGCAGGGTGCCGAGCGGCTCGCCGTCGATCTCGAGCCACACCCGCCCGGGCTCCGCGTCGGCCTCCAGGGTGCGTCCGCGATGCAGCGACACCGCGGGATGCGCCAGGTGCGTGCCGCGGTACGAGCGCGCCAGCAGCGCGACCATCCGCGCCTTCCCCACATCCGGAATCACCACCACGTCCAGCAGCCCGTCGTCCGGGAGCGCCTCCGGCGACACCTGCATGCCGCCGCCGAAGAAGCGGCCGTTGGCGGCGGTGGCGAGGGCGAGGGGACCCTCGTGGACGAGCACGCCGTCCAGCCGCAGGGTCACGTCGGGGCTGCGCCAGTGTACGATCGTCGCCAACGAGCCCATCAGGAACGCGGCGGTCCCCCCGAGCCGGCCCGAGGAGCGGTTCACCCGCTCGGTCACCGCGGCGGACGCGCCGATGCTCGCGACGTTCAGAAAATAGGAGGTCACCTCGTCGCCGGCGCGATTCCGGTAGTGCACGCGCCCGGCGTCGATCCGGCGGCTCTTGCCCGCGACGAATGCGGCGATGGCGGCGTCCGGATCCCGGGGGATGCCGAGCGTCCGCGCCAGGTCACCGCCCGTGCCGAAGGGCAGCAGGCCGATCTCCGCGTGCCGCCCGAGGTCCGCCGCCAGCAGGCCGCTCACCACCTCGCTGGTGGTGCCGTCGCCACCGACCACGAGCACGCGCTCGGCACCGGCCCGCACCCCCTCGCGCGCGATGCGCGCGGCGTCCCGCGGACCGCGGGTGCGCTCCACCTCGAGATCGCCACCCAGCGCGTCGCGCAGGCGCGCCTCCACGGCGTCCCAGTGGCGCGCCGTGGCGCCGTGTCGGGAAGCGGGATTCACGACGGCGAGATTCCGGGCGGGCACGCCGGCAGGGTACTGCAGGGCGGGAGCGCGGGTCAGGCGGCGGCGGTGGTGCGCTCGCGGCGGCCGGGCACCCGGATCTGGTAGCGGCGCTGCACGCCCGCCAGGTAGCGGGCCGCCTCGGCGCGCCGGCGCTCGGCGTCCCAGCCGGCGGCTTCGCCCGCCACGGCAGCGATCTCGTCGAGCTCGCCGATCCCCTGTCCCACCGAGAAGATGGCGAGCCGCAGGCGCCGCTCGAGCAGGTCGCACAGGTCGGCCGCCAGCTCGGTGCGCAGCGACCAGGGGATCTCGGCGAAGGTGAAGCGCGAGCGCCCGATGGGGCGCCGCAGGGCGGGCGGCGCCTCGGCCAGCAGGGTCTCGGCGTCGGCGCCCCAGGTACGCACCAGGTATTCCGCCCGCTCGGGAGCGACCCCGAAGCGCGACCCCAGCCGCGATTCCAGCTCGGCGCGGTCGAAGTCGTCCACGCGCAGCGGATGCTCGGCGGTGCGACTGCGCCCCGCGGCCCGGCGGCGCGCGGACGGGAGCTGTGCCAGCGCGCGATCCACGACCTGCTCACCCGTGGCCCGGTAGGTGGTGAGCTTGCCTCCGGCCGCGGAGACCAGCCCCGAGGCGTCCTCCCAGATGCGGTGCTCCCGCGAGACCGAACTCGGCGGGCGCTCTGCGTCCGGCTCGGCGGCCAGCGGGCGCACGCCGGCGAACACGCTGCGCAGGTCGTTGGTGGTGAGGGCGGCCCGCGGGAAGGCGCGGTTGGCCGCCTCGAGCACGTAGTGCACCTCTTCGATGGTGGCCACGGGCTCGTCCAGCTCGTCGCTAAAGGCGTCGGTGGTGCCGAGCAGGGCGACGTCGTCCCACGGCAGCAGGAAGAGGTGGCGCCCGTCGGCCGCCTCGAAGGTGACGGCGCCGCTGGCCGGCACGCGCTCCCGCGGGATCACGAGATGGACGCCCTTGGCCGGGCGCAAGCTGGGTCGCGCCACCGGCCGGTCCAACCCGCGCACCCGCTCCACGGCGGGTCCCGCCGCGTTCACCACGGCCAGGGCGGGAACGCGGTGCACACCTCCCCCGAGTTGATCGCGCACCTCGGCGGCGGCGATCCTGCCGTCGGGGCCGCGCGCGAAGCCGACCGCCTCCGCGTGGTTGACGGCTTCGGCGCCGAAGCCCCGGGCGCTCTTCAAGGTCTCGAGCACGAGCCGCGCGTCGTCCACCTGGGCGTCCCAGTAGAGCCCCGCGCCCTGCAGGTCGTGCCGGCGCAGGTCGGGGCAGTAGGCCGCCACGTCGTCGGCGCCCACCATGCGGAAGCGCGCGCTGCGCTGGAAGCCGTCCAGCGCGGAGTAGGCCCAGAGCGCGGCGCGCACCTGCCAGAGGGGCACCTTGCTCTCGCGGTAGGCGGGAAAGAGGAACGGAACCGGCCGCACCAGGTGCGGGTTCCGGCGCATCAGGAGGTCGCGCTCGCGGCAGGACTGGCGCACGACGCCCAGCTGACCGTGGGCCAGGTAGCGCAGGCCGCCGTGCACGAGCTTCGACGAGCGGCTCGAGGTGCCCGCCGCAAAGTCGCTGCGCTCCACCAGCAGCGCGCGCAGCCCGCGCGACGCAGCGTCCCGCAGCACGCCCGCACCCGTGATACCTCCGCCCACCACCAGCAGGTCGACCCCCTCGCGCGCGGCGCGGCGCAGGGCGTCACCCCGATTGGCGAGGGACCAGGGGCTGCTCACGGCGCTTCCCCCTCGGCGCCCGGGCCGATCGCGCCCTCGGCCTCGAGGCGTCGGATCTCGCTCAGGATCTTGGACTCGCTGTAGGACAGCATCACTTCGATGATCCGCCGCGCCTGAGCGGGATCCCGCTGCTCGATGGCGGCGAGCAGCTGGCGGTGGGTCTCGAGGGATCGCCGGTGGTCGCGCTCGCGGTTGTAGTAGAGCGGGCCCAGCCGGCGCACCAGCTTGGTGAAGAGGTTGGTGACGAACTGGTAGAGCAGGTTGCCGCTGGCCTCGCCGAGGAGCGCGTTCATCTGGATGTCCAGCTCGAGAGCGCTCTGCGGGTCCGTGCCCTGCTGGGCCTCGCGCTCGATCAGCTCGCGGGCGCGCTCCACGTGCTCCGCCGTGCCGTTGCGGGCGGCGAGCTCCACCACGTCCAGGGTCACCCGGCGCCGGAACTCGAGCAGCTGGGCCATCAGGTCCGCCGTAATGGTGTGGCGATCGCGCAGCAGGGCCTCCACCAGCTGGAGGGCCGAGGAGGCGCCGAGCTCGCGCACGAAGGTCCCCTGGCCGTGGACCACCTCCACCAGCTCCAGGAACTCCAGGCGCTTCAGGGCCTCCCGCACCGAGGCGCGGTTCACACCCAGGGCCTCGGCCAGGTCGCGCTCCGTGGGGAGCTTCTCGCCGGGGTGATGGGCACCGGACAGGATCCGCGAGCGCAGGCGCTCGAACACCTCGTCGGCGACGCGGGTGGTGGAAAGCGGCTCCAGCGCCACAGCCATCACGATTCTCCCTGGTCGGAGGTTCAAGGTCCGACCTTAGCACACGAAAGCGGGACGGTGTGGGCCGAAAAGCACCCCTTCGACCCCCGGGGAACCCGTTTGTATGGGGCCGAAATCACCCGTCATCAGGTAGGGATGGGCGGGAGGGACCGGGCTAGCTGACGGAGCCCGAAGGGCTCCGTTTGCGGCGCAAGCCGACCCGAGACTTCGTCTTGGGTCGGCTTGCTAGCCCGCGCGCAGGACGTTGAGCGCCGACCCGGCCCGGAACCAGGCGATCTGGTCCTCGTTCAGGCTGTGCCTCGCTCGGCCGCGATCCTGGCTGCCGTCGTCGTGGTGGAAGACCACCTCGAGGGGCTCGTCCGGGGCCAGGCCGTCGAGGCCCAGGATCGAGACCCGATCCGTTTCGCGGACCTTCTCGTAGAGCGACGGGTCCTCGAAGACCAGGGGCAGCACGCCCTGCTTCTTCAGGTTGGTCTCGTGGATCCGGGCGAAGCTCCGCACGATCACCGCCCCCGCGCCGAGAAAGCGCGGCGACATCGCGGCGTGCTCGCGGCTCGAGCCCTCGCCGTAGTTCTCGTCCCCCACGATCACCCAGGGCCTGCCCTCGGCCTTGTAGTGGCGCGCCACCTGGGCCACCGGCCCGCGCTCGCCGGAGAGCAGGTCGAGGGTCTCGCCGGTCTTGCCGCTGAAGGCGTTGACCCCGCCGACCAGCAGGTTGTCGCTGATCCGGTCCAGGTGGCCGCGGTAGCGGAGCCAGGGGCCGGCCGGGGAGATGTGATCCGTCGTGCACTTCCCCTTGGCCTTGAAGAGCAGCAGCAGGTCCTCGAGCGCCCCGACATCTCCCCAGGCCGCGAAGGGCTCCAGCAGCTCGAGCCGCTCGCTGTCGGGCGCCACCTCCAAGCTCACGCCGCCGCGCTCGGCCGGCGGCGGCACGTAGCCCTCGTCGCTGAAGACGAAGCCCGCGTCGGGAATCTCCGGAGCCGGCGCCGGCGGCTCGAGCCGGAAGCGGCCGTTCTCCCCTTCGATCTCGCCCGTCGCCGGGTCGAAGGCCAGACGGCCGGCCAGCGCATAGGCCACCACGATCTCGGGGCTTCCGATGAAGGACAGGGTCGCCGGGTTGCCGTCGTTGCGGCGCGGGAAGTTGCGGTTGAAGGAGTTGATGATGGCGTTGGGCTCGCCGCTCTGCACGTCGTCGCGCTTCCACTGGCCGATGCACGGCCCGCAGGCGTTGGCCAGCACCACGGCGCCGATCGCCTCCAGGTCCGCCAGCTGCCCGTCGCGCTGGATCGTCTTGTGGATCTGTTCCGAGCCCGGCGTGCACCAGAGCGTCACCTTGGAGCGGGCGCCGTGGCGCGCGGCCTGGCGCGCCACGTCCGCCGCCCGCGAGAGGTCCTCGTAGGACGAGTTGGTGCAGCTTCCGATCAGCGCCGAGGAGAGCGCCTCCGGATAGCCCTGGCTGGCCACGTCCGCCGCCATCCGGGACGCCGGGCGGGCCAGGTCGGGCGTGTGCGGCCCCACGATGTGGGGCTCGAGCTGCGAGAGGTCGAGCTCCAGCACCACGTCGAAGTGCGCCTCGGGGTCGCGCTCCACCTCGGGGTCGGCGCGCAGCAGGTCGGCGTGCTCCCCGGCCAGGTCCGCCAACGCCTCGCGGCCGGTGGCCTTCAGGTAGGTGGCCATGCGCTCGTCGTAGGGGAAGATCGAGGTGGTGGCGCCGAGCTCCGCACCCATGTTGGTGATGGTGCCCTTGCCCGTGGCGCTGATGGAGGCCGCGCCCGGGCCGAAGTACTCGACCACGCGGTTGGTCCCGCCCTTCACCGTGAGCTCGGAGCAGACCCACAGGATCACGTCCTTCGGCGAGGCCCAGCCCGAGAGCGAGCCGACCAGGCGCACGCCCACCCGGTTCGGGTGCAGCACCTCCCAGGGGAAGCCCGCCATCACGTCCACCGCGTCGGCGCCGCCGACGCCGCACGCGAACATCCCGAGACCGCCGGCGTTGGGCGTGTGGGAGTCGGTGCCGATCATCATGCCGCCGGGGAAGGCGTACTTCTCCAGCACCACCTGGTGGATGATCCCCGCGCCGGGCCCCCAGAAGCCGATCCCATAGCGCGCTGAGGCGCTGCGCAGGAAGTCGTACACCTCGCGGTTGCCGATGCGGGCCTCGTCCATGTCCTGCGAGGCGCCGCGGTAGGCCTGGATCAGGTGATCGCAGTGCACCGTGGTGGGCACGGCGGTCTCCAGCTTGCCGGAGGAGATGAACTGGAGCAGCGCCATCTGGGCGGTGGCGTCCTGCATCGCCACGCGGTCGGGACGCAGCTCCAGGTAGGCGGCGCCCGGCTCCAGCTCCTGGTTCGCGGGATCCGCCAGGTGCCCGAAGAGCACCTTCTCAGCGTAGGAGAGCGGGCGCTTCAGGCGGCCGCGCACGACCTCCAGGTTGCGCGCCGTGCGCGCGTAGGTGGCGCGGACCAGCTCGGGCGTGGTCTCGATGGGAGGCATTCGGGATCTCCTTGGCGGTGGCGCGAGGGTAGCGCAGTGCACCGGAGCGGTGGCGCAGGGTTGATTGCAGTCAACGTTCCACGCCGCCGGCGCGCGAGCTCGGGTCCGCTCCCATCGCCACCAGCTCGTCCACGCGCTGGTGGAACGACTGGGAGAAGGGATGTCCTCCCGATTCCCACCAGGCGCGCGCGAAGGGCGTCGACAGCACGTTGCGCATGAGCTGCTCCCAGGGCAGCCACGACTCCTCTGGCAGGAAGCCGCGCCGGTGCAGCCGATAGAGACCTTCGAGTCGGTAGAAGAGGCTCCCCAGCATCATGCCCATGCGAGCGCCCGTCATCGCGTCCAGCCTGCTCGGATCGTTCAGTCCGACCCCCCAGATGCGCGTCAGCTCCGCATCGCCAGCCAGCTGAGCGTTCCAGTCCGTGGAGAGCCGCGCGCTGTCGAGCTCCGCGTTGGCCCGCAGCACCTCGGCGTTGTGCTCGAGCTGGTGCGTGTTCTGGCGGATCTGGACGGCGAGATAGATCAGCGACACGACGACCGCGACGGCGCCGACGAACTCCCCAATACTTCCGAGGTCCTGAAGCGTCATTGTGTTGTTGCATCCTCGCCGTGCGGTGTGATGCCGCGTCGCGAGGGCGGAGCGGGGGCTCGCGGAGCGACGACTGAGTGGAGCGCGCTGACGGACTCCGCGCTCGGCTCGTGGCCCCGCTGCGCGCGGAACCCCGGAGGAGCGCAGCGAGCCCCCGCTCCGCCCCCGCCCCGGAGTCCCGCGCCGCTCACCGCAGCGCCTCGGCGAGCTCGGCCCAGAGGTGGACGGAGGCGCGGGCGGCCTTGCGGAAGTCGTCGAGGTCGAGGCTTTCGTTCTCGCCGTGGGCGTTGCAGGGCGGGTCTTCGAGGCCCAGCAGCAGGGCGGGGGCGCCGGAGAGCACCTCCACGAACGGACCGACGAAGGGGATCGAGCCGCCGCAGCCGATCTCGACGGCGTCGCGTCCGAAGCCCGCCGCCAGGGCGCGGCGCGCCGCGTCGAAGGCGGGGCCGACGGTCTCGCTGCGCCAGCCCGGAACGGCACAGCCGCACTCCGTCTCCACCTGCACTCCCCAGGGCGGATCCTTCTCCAGGAAGGCCACCAGCGCGTCGCGCACCCGCTCGGCGTCCTGGCCCGGCGCCAGCCGCACGCCCACGCGCGCGCGCGCCTCGGCGATCAGCTGGTTGGCGGCGCCCGCCAGCGGCATCGCCTCGAGCGCGGTCACCGCCAGCGACGGGCGGTGCCAGAGGCGCTCGTAGACGCCCCGCCCGGGCTCGCCCGCGAAGCTGGAGCCCGGCGTCATGCCCGCGTCGCGTTGGAACGCGGCCTCGTCGAAGGGCAGCTTCTCCAGCGCCGCGCGCTCGTCGCGCGACAGCTCCGGCACGTCGTCGTAGACCCCCGGCACCGCGATGGCACCGCGCTCGTCGACGAGGCGTCCCAGGATCACGCCCAGCGCGGTGGCGGCGTCGGGCACCGGACCGCCCCACATGCCGCTGTGGATCGGGTGGTCGAGGGCGCGCACGCCGACGTCCACGGCCACCATGCCGCGCAGGCTGCGGGTCAACGAGGGCAGGCCGGTCTCCAGGTTGGCGGTGTCCGAGAGCACCAGCACGTCGGCGTCGAGCCGCGCACGACAGGCGCGCAGGAAGTCGGCCAGGTGTCCCGAGCCGATCTCCTCCTCGCCCTCCACCAGCAGCTTCACGTTCAGGGGCAACGAGCCGGTGGTGTCGAGCCAGGCGCGCAGCGCGGCCAGGTGGAGCAACAGACCCGCCTTGTCGTCGACGACGCCGCGGCCGTAGAGACGGCCGTCGGACCGCACGCTCGGCTCGAAGGCGGGCGTCTGCCAGCGGCCCGGCCGGCCCGGCGGCTGCACGTCGTGGTGCGCGTAGACCAGGGCCGTGGGCGCGTCCGGACCGGCCCCCAGCCATTCGGCCAGGACGTAGGGATGGGCGTCGCCGATCCGCACCACCTCCACCTGCTGCAGCCCGGACTCCCGGCACAGCTCGGCGACGGCCTCGGCCGAGCGGGCGACCTCGCCGGGATCGAACCCCGGCGCCGACACACCGGGAATCCGCGCCAGCGCGACCAGCTCCTCCACGGCCCGCCCGAAGTCCCGCTCCAGCGCCGCCAGGGCGCGCGTCCGACCCTCCATGGCCTCGCAGGATACAATGGCTGCCCATGGAGCCCACGTCCCGACGCATCCCGGCCACGGACGGCCTCAGCCTGCACCTGCTGGAGTGGAGCCGTGAGGGCGTGCCGCTGGTCCTGCTCCACGGCTTCGGCAACGACGCCCACGTCTGGGATGGCTTCGCGCCCGCCGTCGCCCCCCACTACCGGGTGCTGGCCCTCGACCACCGAGGCCACGGCGATTCGGACCGCGACCCGGAGGGCCGCTACGGCTACGACGCCCTGGTGCGCGACCTGGAGGCGGTGACGGCCGCGCTCGGGATCGAGCGCCTGGTGCTGGTGGGCCACTCCATGGGCGGCCGCACGGCCATCCGCTTCGCCGCCGCCCACCCGGAGCGCATGGCCGGGCTCGTCGTCGTGGACGCCGGCCCGGACCTCGACTGGCGCGGCGTGCTCAAGATCCGCGACGACGCCGTCCGCCAGCCGGACTCCTTCGCCTCGCCTCGCGAGTACGAGAGCCTGGTGGCCTCGGCGCTTCCCATGGCCCGCGCCGAGGTGATCGCGCGCATGGCGAGGCACTCGCTGCGCCGGCGCGAAGACGGGCGCTTCGAGCACAAGCTCGACCCGCTCTTCCGGCGCGGGATGCGCGAGGAGGCCACGCCGGAGCGGATGCTGGAGGAGAGCCGGGACGAGTCCGAAGTGCTCTGGGAAGCGCTGGCGAAGATTCCCTGCCCGACGCTGCTCGTGCGCGGCGCCGCCTCGGACGTGCTCGCGCCCGAGACGGCCGACCGCATGGTGGACGAGGTCCTGGCCGACGGCAGCCTGGAGGTGGTGCCCCAGTCGGCCCACGCGGTGATGCTGGAGAACCCGGAGGGCTTCCGGGACGCGGTCAGTCGCTTCGTGCTGGGGGAGGACTGAGGAACGCGGGCAGCACCACCAGGGTGCAGAGCAGCATCAGCAGCACGCCCAGGCTGAGCATGCGACCCAGGGTGGCGATGCCCAGGTGCGGCGTCAGGCTCAGGCTGCCGCCCTGGGGGTCGGCCTCCGCGCGGTGGCGCCGCACCAGGTGGATGCTCGAGTCCACGCCCATGCCCAGCAGGAGCGGCAGGGCGATCACGTCGGCGTGGTTGAAGGGCAGCCCGATCAGGACCGCGACCGCGGCGGTGAGCACCAGGGCCAGGGCCAGGATCCCGAGCACGAGGAGGGTGTCCCCGACCCGGCGCCACAGCACGAGCAACAGCAGACCGATCGCCAGCGACGCGATCACCAGCGCCTGCTCGAACGCGCGCACGATCGAGCGGCCGACCTCGAGCACGTTGATCGCGTGGCCGGCCACGTCCGGCGTGACGGTGCGCACGCTGTCCACGAAGCGGGCCAGCGCTTCGGGCTCGCCGAGGTCCTCGTTCGGCAGGATCTCGATCCGGAGCTTGCCGTCCACGCCGATCAGGTACTCGAGCCAGGCGGCGGGGAAGTCGTCCAGCGTGATGGGCTCCGCTTCCAGGGCGCCGTGCAGCCGCTCCAGGCGCCAGTGGATCGGGTCGAGGAGCGCGCGCTCCAGTGCCACCAGCAGCTCCTGCGGCGCCTCGTCGGACTCGATCTGCTCCCGCAGCGCGGCCAGCTCCCTGCGCAGACGGGCGGCGCCCTCGCTGCCGAACGCGTCGAGCTCCGCCTCGAGGGCGCGCAGCGCCGCCACCAGCGCCGCGGGATCCGACGGCCGGGGGACCGCCGGGTTCGGCGGGGGCCCGAGGAAGCTCGCGATGTCATCCACCACCTCGAGCTTCTCCTCCTGGTCCGGGGGGACCAGGTCGAGCGGAGTCACGGCGCGGTGCACCACGTCCAAGGCCTCGATCCGCGCGGCGATGGCGCCCGCCGCGTCGTAGTCCGGCGCGAGCGTGCTCAACGTCCACGGCGAGCGGTCGGGGTCCGCCAACAGGTCCTGGGCGGCCTGCACGCCGACGCTGTTCGGATCGCGCACGTTGAAGTGGTTGGGGTCGAAGCGCGCACGCGGCACGAGGGCGAGGGCGCCGAGACCCACCACGATCGCCAGCAACCGGATCCAGGCCGGATGCGCGAAGGCGGGCTCGTCTCGGGTCACCGATCCGAGGGGTGCCGCCCAGCGCGCCTGCACGTATTCCGGCGCCAGGCTCAGCAGCGCCGGCAGCAACGTGATGCTCAGGAAGAAGGCCACGAACATGGACGTGCCGGCGATCACCCCGAGCTCGGCCACGGCGTCCACCTCGGTGGGCGCGAAGGCGAAGAATCCCGTGGCCGTGGTGAGGGTGCACAGCGCCACGGAGCTGCCGACGCTGCCCCCGGTGCCGCCGAGGGCCTGGCGATGCCCCTGCCCCTCGGCGCGCAGCTCGCGGTAGCGCAGGCAGAGGTGGATGGAGAAGTCCACCGACAGCCCGATGAAGAGCACCGGGAAGGCCACCGACACGGTGTTCAGCGTCCCGATCGCCAGCGTCGCGAACCCGAGCGAGATGCCGAGACCGGCGACCAGGGTCACCACGGTGACCCCGAGCAGCCACTTGGAGCGCAGGCCCAGCATCAGCAGCAGCGTCACCAGCAGGAAGGAGGCGCTGCCGGCCACGCCCACCTGCCACACCAGGGCCTGCTGGTCCTCGTACGACAGCACGAAGTCTCCGGTCAGGCGGGCCCGCACGTCGGGGCCGGACGCCAGCTCGGCCACCGCGGCCTGCACCCGCTCGATGGCCAGCTCGGCGGGGAAGGCGCGCTCGAAGTCCAGCACCGGGCTGAGCAGCACGACGCGCCGCGCCGACGACTGCCCCTCCCACGGATCGGCCACCAGCTCCGGCCATGCCTCGCGTTCCGGCCTCCCCGCCCGCACCGCCGCCAGGCCCACGGCGACGCGGTCGAACAGCTGGTCTGCGTCGAGGCGGCCCGTATGTCCCTCGCGAGCCGCCTCCACGGCTCGCGACACCAGGCCCGTCAGGCCGCGCAGGGTCGGGTCCTTCCCGACCTCGGCCAGGAAGGGCTGCGCCTCGGCCAGGTCGTCCGCCAGGGACTCGAGGTCGTCCAGCTCGAGGTAGAGCAGGCCGTTGCGCGCGAAGAACTCCCCCCCGTCCGGAACGAAGGCCGAGCGGAAGGCGTCGGGCTGCGCCGCGAGGTGCAGCGCCAACGCGTCGGCCACGTCGCTGGCGCGGCGGGGCGAGTCGGCGTCCACCACCAGCAGCTGGATGTCGTCCACGTGCGGGAACGAGCGCTCGAACTGCTTGCGCAGCTGCATGAAGGGCACGTCCTCGGACACCACCCCGTGGATGTCCGAGTCCACACTCAGCCGGAGCGCCGCCAGCACGAAGCCCGCGGCGGCCAGCCCGAGACACACGGCCGCAATCACGCCCGGCGCCCGGTCGGCGCCGGCCATGCAGTCTGCCAGGAGCCGCGCGATGCGCCCGCCGACCCCGCCCTCACTGAATGAATCGGACACGTCCACCCCGCCGAGGCCCGCAGATGATGTCACCGAACCCATCTGCTTCGCTACCTTTGCTGACATGGGTTGCCTGCGAGGGGGGCTGATCGTGCTCGCCGCGGTCGCGGTCCTGGCCGTGCCGCGCGCCGCCTGGAGCCAGGACCGGGACGCGGCGCGCGTGGTCGAAGACCTGCACGCGGCGCTGCTCGGCCTGATGAAGGAGGCGGAGGCCCTCGGCTACGCCGGTCGCGAGGCGCGCATCACGCCGGTCGTCGGGAACTGCTACGACGTGGCCTTCATGGCGCGCAAGTCACTGGGTCGCCACTGGAAGTCCCTGGAGGAGGCACAGCAGGAGCAGTTCCTGGCGGCCTTCGGGAAGGTCACGGTCGCCAACTACGCGGGGCGGTTCGACGGCTGGTCCGGCGAGGTCTTCGAGATGCTGGGCGCAGAGCCCGGCGTGCGGGACACGCGGCTCGTGAAGACGCGGCTGCTCCAGCCCGAGGACGAGGACGTCCAGCTCGACTACCGGCTCCACCGGACGGACGCGGGCTGGCGCATCATCGACGTCTATGTGAACGGGACCATCAGCGAGCTGGCGCTGCGCCGGTCCGAGTACTCGGCCCTCTTGGAGCGCGAGGGCTTCGAGGCCCTGATGCGCGCGATCGACGCGAAGATCAAGCGGCTGGAGCGGGGCGAGAGCTAGCTGACGGAGCCCGAGGGGCTCCGTTTGCGGCGCAAGCCGACTCAAGACTTCGTCTTGGCTCGACCCGCTAGAGCTCGCCCGCCGCCGCGACCTCGTCGCGCTGCGGTACGACCTCGACCCCGATCTCCCGCAGCTGCTCCGCGCGACGCTGGAAGTAGACGTTGCGCACGGTGGCGTAGTAGTCCACCGAGGAGGCGCGCAGCTCGGCCAGCTCGTCCAGGTAGGACTCGCGGGTCACGATCCCGTGGGAGCCACCCAGGAGCATCAGGGGGCCGGTTCCCAGCAGATAGGTCTGCGGGCGCAGGAACATGTCGACCACGCCGCCCACGGCGTCGCGGGCCGTGCTGGGCCCGAGGACCGGCATCACCACGTAGGGCCCGCTGCCGAGGCCGACGCGCGCCAGGGTCTGGCCGAAGTCCGTGTGGTGACCGTCGAGCCCGATCGTCCCCGCCACGTCGAACAGCCCGGCGACGCCGACGGTGGAGTTCAGCACGAACCGGGTCAGGGTGGTTCCCGCCCGAATCGGCTCGAGCTGCAGCACGTCGTTCACGAAGATCGACGGTGAGTTCAGGTTGGCGAAGAGCCGGTGCACGGCGTTCTTCGCGGGGTCCGGGACCACCCAGCCGTAGGCCTTGGCGACCGGCTCCATCACGAAGCGGTCCACGGTCTCGTTGAAGCCGAAGACCGCCCGGTTCACACCCTCGAGCGGATCCGGCTCGGGGAGCAGCAGCGCCTCGTCGAAGAGTCCGAAGTCCTCGTCGGCGTAGAGGTCGGCGTGCTCCGCGTAGGGATCGGCAGCGGGATCTTCCAGCGCCGCGAGGGCCGGGATCTCCCGCAGGTCGCGCGCTGAGAGGCCCCAGGCCGGAGCGGCCAGCAGGATCGCAGCCAGCAGCGCGCTCGCCAGCGCAGCCGCGCGCACGTCGCGGACCTGAAGCAACACCCGCACAGTGGACCCCTTCCCCCTGCACCCTTGTCGGGTGTTGGACGCCAGAGTGTAGCCTTCCCCAGACCCCAGCCCACCCTAAAATTGGGTCTTTTTAGACCCATTTCCGACACTACGTGCGGCCTGCGCGCCTGCTGCCGGCCGCCTGCCGCCTCAGGATCCCGCGCTGGAGCCCGATAAGTGGCTCGACCGGGACGCGTTTCTGGATCCCGGGGAGGCGGCGGATGCGGGGAGCAGGCAGGGTGGCCGTCGCGGTCGTGCTGGCGCTGGCCCCGGTGCGGCCCGCGGCCGCGATCGACATCACCTTCGACTACAGCCTCGATGCGGGCGGGCTCTTCTCGAACCCCCAGGCGGTGGCGGCGCTCGACCAGGCCGCCGCCTACTTCGAGGCCTTCCTCGACGACCTCGACGCGATCACGCCCGGGGGCGGCAACAGCTGGACCGCCTCCTTCACGAACCCGGGGACCGGGTCCGCGGCGTCGGTCGTGGACCTCGGCGTGCTCCAGGACGAGGTCTACATCTTCGCCGGCAGCCGCAGCATCCCGGGCAGCACGCTCGGAATCGGCGGCCCGGGCGGCTTCAGCTTCTCCTCGGCGACCCTGCCCTTCGCCACGGCCATCCAGAGCCGGGGCGAGTTCGCCTTCGGCACTCCGCCCGCGTCGCGGACCGACTTCGGGATGTGGGGCGGGTCGGTCGCCTTCGACACCGGCGCAAGCTGGAACTTCGACATCGCCGGCGGCCCGAGCTTGGCCCAGG
Source organism: uncultured delta proteobacterium (assembly GCA_947259215.1). GTDB lineage: Bacteria > Myxococcota_A > UBA9160 > UBA9160 > JAFDET01 > CAMYLJ01. The sequence continues at coordinate 154,306 of CAMYLJ010000004.1, read as the reverse complement.
TGGACTTCCTGTCCGTGGCGATCCACGAGCTGGCCCACGTCTTCGGCTTCGGCACGGCCGACTCGTTCGACAACCTGATCGACTTCGGACCGGATCCGGCCGAGTTCACGGGATCGGCCTCGGTGCTCGAGTGGGGCGGTGCGGTTCCCCTCGAGGCGGACCCCGACCCCGGACACTGGGCCGAGGGCACCCTCAGCAGCTACCTGGGCTCGCCCCAGGAGGCGGCCATGGACCCCTCCATCTCGGGCGGCATGCGGAAGTACCTGACGGATCTGGACTACGCCGGACTGACGGACATCGGCTGGCAGGTGGTCATGCTCCCGGAGCCGGAGCGCGGGCTGCTGGTGGCGGCCGCGCTGATGCTCCTCACCGGGCTCGCGTCGATGCCCCGCTCGCGGCGGCGCCCCCCCGTCTCGGGTCGCCCGCGGCCGCGGCCTCGGTCCCGGGCGCGACGGCGTGCACCCCGCCGAAGTAGAGATTTCGTTCGGGCCAGCGGTTGAGCGGCCAGCGCTGCGCGAGCGCCGCGATCGCGGCCTCGTCGAGACCCGGCTCCAGCTGGAGCAGCTCCCCGTCGAAGTGCATGCGCGGCGCCGCCACCGCCTCGGCGACCCCGGTGTCGAAGTCCACCACGTCGCTCGCCACCTGGAGCACGGCGGTGCGGATGCGCTTGCTGCCTCCGCTGCCGAGGACGAGCCGCGCGCCCCGCTCGCCGCGCACGACGCAAGGCGACATCATCGAGGCCACGCGCTCGCCGGGCGGGGTCGCGTGGAAGCCGTCGGGATGCAGGTCGTCCTCGCCCAGCATGTTGTTCAGCATGATCCCGGTGCCGGGGGCGACGTAGCCCGAGCCCTCGCCATTGGAGGTGGTCATGCTGGCCACGTTGCCCTCGGCGTCGGCGACGCTGGCGTGGGTGGTGCCGCGCGCGAAGGACGGCCCGCCGGCGAGCTTGCGCGCCTCCATGGCCACGAGCACCTCCGCCAGCGCCACCCGGTGCTCCGGCCCGTCGCGATCCAGGCGGGGTAGCTCGGCGTCCGCCAGCATCCCCAGGCCGAACGCCACCAGGGAGCCACCCAGGGAGGGCGCGGGATTCGTCAGCAGCCGATGCCCGCGGTAGTCGAAGGCCAGGGGCTCGCGCTCCAGCACGCGGTAGCCGGCGAGATCCTCGGCGGTGAGCAGGCCGCGGCCGGCGGTCATGTCTGCCTCCACGCGCGCCGCGACGGCGCCCTCGTAGAAGCCGCGACCCCGATCGTCGGGCAGGCGCTCGAGCAGGTCGGCGAGCTCCGGGTTGTGCAGGCGATCCCCGGCTGCCGGGGCCCGCCCTCCGGGCGCGTAGAGCCGACGCCCGTCGTCGCTGAGCGAGAGGATCGGGAACAGCAGCCCCAGCACGTAGCTCTGGAGCTCGCTCACCACGACGCCCTTGCGGGCCAGCGCGACCGCAGGCGCCACCACCTCGGCGAGCGGCAGCCGGCCCAGCCGCTCGTGGGCGTGCAGCAAGCCGGCCAGCACCCCGGGCACCGCCACCGAGCCGAGGCCGGCGTTGAAGACCTGCTCCGAGGCGGGGAAGCGCACCGTCACCGGAAAGAAGTGGGGCTCGAGGTCGCTGCCGGGGGCTCCGAGGCCGGGGGTGTCGACGAAGAAGTCGAGCAGCAGCGGCGCGTCGTCGACCGGGTGCGCCAGCAGGAAGCCGCCGCCGCCCAGGCTCGTGAAGCCCGGCTCCGCCAGGCTGGCGGCGAAGCCCGCCGCCACGATGGCATCGAAGGCGTTGCCGCCCTCGCGCAGCGCGTGGGCCGCGGCCTCGACGGTCTGGGGATGTCCTGCGGCCACGGCGCCGGTCACGGGGCCGGGAAGATACCAGTCGCGCGCGGGCCGGGTGTAGAATCCCCGGCCATGAGCGCGCTGACCCGCCGGGCCTTCCTCAAGCAGGGTCTCGGCGCCGCCGTGACGCTCGGCCTGCCGGGCTGCGGCCCGAGCCCGGCTCCCGTGCCCGACGACGTCCTCGCCCTCCACCGCGACGCCGTCGTGCTCGACCTGCACGTGGACACCCTGCTGTGGATGCGCTCCCTAGGCTACGACGTGGCGCGCCGCCACGTGAACCGGCTGCCGGGCGCACCCTTCGCCTGGCACATGGACCTGCCCCGCGCGGCCGAGGGCGGTCTCGACGGCGGCGTGATGGGTCTCGTGATCAACCCGCGCGAGGTGCGCGACGAGCTGATCCTGCCCCTGAAGCTCCTGGCCTGGGTGGAGGACGGCGCAGGCATCGAGCAGACCCTCGCCACCCTGGACCTCTTCGCGGAGGCGGCGGACGCGCACCCGACGCGCCTGGCCTTCTGCCGCACGGGGAGCGAGATGAGCGCGGCCATCGCGACGGGGCGCTTCGCCGGCCTCGCCGGGCTCGAGGGCTCCCACGGGATCGAGAGCGACATGGCCAACGTGCAGGCCGCCTACGACCGCGGCCTGCGCATGATCGGCCTCACCCACTTCCAGGCCAGCTCCGCCGCCTACCCCATGACGGTGGCGGCCTTCGACGGGATGGGGCTCACCGACTTCGGCCGAGACCTGGTGGACGAGATGCAGCTCCTGGGAATGGTGGTCGACCTGGCCCACGTCACCTACGCGGGCGTGGACGAGGCCATCGGCCGCCTGAGCCAGCCCTTCGTGGTGAGCCACAGCGCCTGCCGCGCGCTGACCGACAGCCCGCGGAACCTGCCCGACCCCCTGATCGGACGCATCGCCGACGCCGGCGGCGTGATCGGCATGTGCCTCGGCCGGAACTTCGCCGGCAGCGACCTGGCGGACTTCGTGGCCCACGTGGAGCACGCGCTGAACGTGGGCGGCAGCGACGCCGTGGCGATCGGGAGCGACTGGGACGGGGCCATCGTCCCGGTCAGCGGGCTCGAGGACGTGCGCATGCTGCCGTCCCTGACCGCCGCCCTGCTCGAGCGCGGCCACTCCGAGGCCGTGGTGCGCAAGGTGCTGGGCGAGAACGCCCTGCGCGTCCTGACGGACGTCTGCGGCTAGCGCATGTTCGAGGTCGATCCGGACCAGGCCAAGCTGACCAGCCGCGTCGTCTGGATCGCCCTGCTCCTGTCGCAGGGGATCTACGTCGCGATCATCCTGTTCCTGGCCGCTCAGGTCCGAGGCGCGCCGCCCGAGAGCTCGCGGCTTCCGATGGCGCTCGGCGTGGTGGCTGTCGGGACCGGCGTGATTGCCCACGTCTTCTGGCGTCGCGCCACGGGGGCCGGGAGAGCGGTCCACCTTCCGCCGCCCGAGCCGGCTGCCGCCTTCCAGCACCGGATCGTGGCCTGGGTGCTCGACGAGAGCATCGCCGTCTACGCCGTGGTGCTGGGCTTCCTCGGCTTCGGGGCGAGCACCTGGGCTCCATTCAGCGTCGCGGGCGCCGCGCTGCTGCTGGTGCATCGCCCCCGCTAGGGCGCCAGTCAGCGGGTTCCAGCGAGGGCCCGGCGGCCCGCCAGGTCGTCCACGAACTGCCGCGCCGTGCGACCGGTGCGGCTCGCGCGGCGGGTGGCCCAGGTGAGCGCGCGGGCGTGCAGCTCCTCGCGCGGCAGGTCGAGACCGGCCTTGTCGGCCCAGCGGTCCACGATGCGCAGGTAGGTGGCCTGGTCGAAGCCGTAGAAGCCGATCACCAGGCCGAAGCGCTCGGACAGGGCCAGCTTCTCCTCCACCACCTCTCCCATGTGGAGGTCACCGGCGTCGTCCAGGTGCGCGCCGGCGGCGTCGCCCAGGGTCTCGGGCAGCAGGTGCCGGCGGTTGCTGGTGGCGACGATGCGCACGTTGGCGCTCGGCGCTTCGAAGCTTCCCTCGAGCGCGGCCTTGAGCTCCCGGTGCCCCGGCTCGCCGGCGTCGAAGGAGAGGTCGTCGCTGAAGAGCAGGAAGCGGTAGGGCGCGTCGCCCAGCGCCTCGAGCACCCGCGGCAGGTGCAGCAGGTCGCCCTTGTGCACCTCCACCACCCGCAGCCCGTCGCCCGCGAAGCGCGGCAGCAGCCCCCGCACCGCCGAGGACTTCCCGGTCCCCCGCTCGCCGAAGAGCAGCACGTGGTTCGACGGGAAGCCCCGCACGAACTGCTCCGTGTTGCGCAGCAGGCGCTCCACGCCGCGCTCCACCCCCACCAGGTCGGCGAGGTCGAAGCTGGCGGGCTCGCGGATCGGGACCAGCCGCCCGCCGCCCGGGACGCTCTCCCAGCGGAAGGCCTGGTGGCGGGCGAAGAGCTCCGGGTCGGCGGGCCCCCCGGCCGAGCGGGCGAGCACCCGCTCCGCCAGGGCCAGCACGCGGTCGAGCCGCGCCACGAGATCGGTCCAGCGTCCCACGGCATCCGATTGTAGACTGCCCGCCGTGACGACGGTCCCCGATCCGCGGGTGGGCCTGTGCTCGGCCTGCCGGCACGCGCTCTCCCAGAGCACCGCCAAGGGCCAGCGCTTCTGGCGCTGCACCCGGGCCCAGCGGGAGGAGACCTACCGCCGCTACCCGCCGCTACCGGTGGAGACCTGCCCGGGGTACCAGAAGGGCGCCCCCGTCCGATCGGAGGACGGGCACTGAGCTGCTAGGCTGGCGCCGGAGGAGACGCCATGAAGCGCTGGTTCGTGCTTTCGGCCATCGGCCGGGACCGCCCGGGGCTGGTGGCCGAGCTCTCCCAGCTGATCTTCGACTGCGACGCCAATCTCGAGGACTCGCGCATGACGATCCTCGGGACCGACTTCGCCGTGATCCTGCTCGGCTCCTCGCAGAACTCCGACGTGGCCGACCGGGTGGCAGTCGGCGCCAAGCGCCTGGAGCGCGAGCACGGGCTCACCATCGTGATCCGGAGCCTCGAAGCCGGCCCGCGCAGCGCCACCCCGTCCGGCGACGCCGCCCTCTGCCGCGTCACGGCGGCGGGCGAGGACAAGGCGGGCATCGTGGCCGGTGTGTGCCGGGTGCTGGCGGAGCGCGGCGTCAATATCGTGGAGCTCACCACGCGCAGCCGGCCGGGACCGGGCGGCTCGCCGCACTACGAGATGGACATCACCGTCGAGGTGCCGGCGCGCTGCAACGTGGCCGACCTGCAGGCCGCCCTCGAGGCGGAGGCGGACCGCCTCGTGATCGACGTGGCCTTCACGTCCGCCTGAGCGCGCGCCCTACTCGCGCAGCTCGCGCAGCCGTCCCCAGCGGTCCGGCAGGGGCGCACCCACCAGCTCGAGCAGCCCCTCCAGGAAACGGTAGGTGAGGCCCCAGACCACGTGGCGCTCCGGGTGCCCCACCACGATGCCGGGAAACGCCGGCATGCCCTCGCCGTAGCGGGGCGAGCGGTAGTCGATCTGGCGCTCGGGATCGCGGAGATCGCGCAGCGGTACCCACAGGGCCTCGCGCACCTCGTGGTTGGGCGTGAGCGGCGGCGGCTCGTCCAGGCGGTAGACGAACGCCGAGATCACGAGCCCGGCCGGTCGCCCGGCGTGGCGCCCTTCCAGGTCGTCGAGCTGGCCCAGGAGCTCCGCAGGCGCGAGGTCCACGCCCACCTCCTCCGAGGTCTCGCGCTCGGCCGCCGCGCGCGGCCCGGGATCGCCGGGGTCGACGCGGCCGCCCGGGAAGGCCATGTGACCCGACCAGGGATCCTGCGGGTGCTCTGCCCGCTCGATCAACAGCACGTCGGGACCCGCGTCCGTGGGCCGCAGCACCACGGCCACGCCGGCCCGGCGAGGCGCATGCTTCAGCTCGGGATCGTGCTCGTCCAAGGCGCGGCGGATGCGGTCGAGATCCGGCACGCCCCGAAGATAGCGGGCGGGTCGCTCAGGATTCGCTGCCGGGCTCGGGCGCCGGCAAGGTCACGTCCTCCCAGCCATCCGCGCGCGGACGGCGCAGGATCAACTCCGTCGCAGAGCTCAACGCCTCGATCGCTGCCTCGGCCGTCGTCCCACCCGGAACGATGTCCCCCCGCGCCGCGCCGCGCCGGGCCGCCACGGTGTCCGCGCGCGCGTGCACCACCACCCACTCGCCGGGCGCTCCGGGCCGCGGCGCCAGCAGCACCCCGTGCTGCTGGAAGAGCGCCCAGTCGCCCCCGTAGAGCGTGCGCCGGGAGCCGGGCACGCGCTTCAGCCACATGCGCCCGCGCCGGTAGTCGAAGCGCACCACGAACTCGGACATGAGGCCGTAGCCGACCAGCGAGTTGCTCGAGCCCGCCCAGTTGTAGAGACCCTTCGGCGCCACGAAGGCGGGCGCGCCGTCGAGCACGAGGGCTCCGAATCCCACGTCGGCCTCGCCCCCGCGCAAGTCCACGGGCCCGAGGATCATCGAGCCTCCCGCCCAGTCGACATCCCTCGACTCGACGCCGGCCTGCTTGGCCGTCTCGCCCGACAGGATGATCCCGTGTGGCGCACCGGTGTCCAGCAGGACCGGCGTCTCCACGCCGTTGACCCGCACGACGGTGCTCGGGCGCTTGCCGTCCACCCGCAACGGCAGCACCACCTCGTCTTCGGCGCTGGCCGCCTCGGGTACCTCGACCGTGCGGGGATCGAAGAAGCGGACGCGCCGCCCGGGAAAGTCGATCTCGAACACGAACTCCTCGAGCATGTTGCCGCCGAGAAGTCCGTACGCCCAGCCCATGCGCGTCCCACTGTCACTCGAGCTCGTGTCGACCCAGAAATGGAGATCTCGGCCCAGGATCGTCTTGCGCCGGTAGGGCGTCGACTTCACGCGGCGCACGCGCACGCCGTTCTCGCGGGCCGCCAGCGGCGAGAAGACCGACGCCCCCGCGCCGGTATCGAGCAGCACCCGGAAGGCGCGGCGATTGCCCTCCGGAGCCAGGTCGAGGAAGACCCGGTTCAGCCCATCCGTGCTCTCGGGCGCGAGAAAGGCCAGCTCGGCCACCAGGCCGTCGGCCGCCCGCGCGGCGGGTGCGAGCACGGCGCCGGCGAGCAGGAGCAGGATCCAGGAACGCGATCGCACGAGCACCTCGCGGGTCAGCGTACCCCGAACTCGCAGGCCAGGGTCACGCGAACGAGCCGCTCCTCGACGCGTCCGTCGCTCCGCCGCCGCTGGCCGATCACGACGCTTGCGCCGTCGGGGGCGAGCGCCACGCCCGTGGGCGCACCCCAGTCCCCCGCGGCGCCAAGGACCACCGGGACGAGCTCGGCGCCCGTGTCGCCCGTCACGAGGACGCTGCCGCGGCCGCTCGGACCCGCAAGACCGAGCGCGCGCGTCAGGGGCACGGCCGCGAAGCCGAGCCAGCCCGGCACGCCGGCGCCCGAGGCGGGCGCGACCGCCGCGGTGCGGCCCCCGTCGGCCGAGAACGCCACGCCGCGGGTGGCCGCCAGCGAGGTGAGACGCCCGGTGGCGGGGTCCAGCAGCTCGCCTCGGGTCGCGCCCTCCAGCCCGCCGCGCCCGAGCGCCAGGGCGCGGGCATCGGCCGACCATCCGAGCGGCGCGACCCAGGCGGCGCCGCCCGCCGCCACCACGCTCGGCCGGGCGAGCATCAGCGCGCCGTGACCGCTGCGAAAGCCGGCGGAGACCACATCGAAGCGGCCGCCGCGGCCCCGCGACCACACCAGCGACGCGTCGCGTGGCCCGAAGATCGCGTGATCGTCCGGGCCGGGCTCGAAGGTCAGCCGCCGGGACGGGCGCCGCACCCGGCCGCGCGTGATCGCGAGCAGCGAGAGCTCGGTCTCCGCGGGCGCGCGCCAGCTCGCGAAGCGATCGCTGTCGAAGACGAGCCGGTAGCCGCCATGGCCCGGCGAGGGCCGCCGGTTGTTGCCGGGCTCGCCGCAGGTCCAGCACACGACCTCCCCCGTTTCGGGATCGAGGCTGTGGATCTGGCGGCGGCCGTTCTCGTCGGCCGCGTCGAACCAGATGCGCGGGTCCGCCGGCGAGAGGGCGGGGTGGGCGCCTTGATCGAGAAGCACCTCGATCCCGGCCGGCTCCGGGGCGCAGCGGGCGAGCGGTCGCGTCTTCACCTGCGCGTCGAGATCGTAGATGGCCGCGGCGGTGCCCTCGCCCAGCGCCGGCTGGGTCGCCCCGATCGCCGCCACGGTTCCCGACGCGGCCGTCAGACCCACGGCTCCGGCCACGAGCCCCAACACGGCGCCCGCGAGCGGCGTCTCCCCCAACGGCGGCGGCCGACGCAGGGCGGAGAAAAGCGCCACGGCGCTGACGACGCTGCAGGCGACGGCCAGGCCCGTCGGCCCCGGGGCCAGCCCGAGGAGCGCCGCGCCCAGGGCGGGCGCCGCCATCCAGCCGAGGCCCGCGGCCGCGGCGGCGGCATCCGCGCCGGCGCGCGCGGCGACGACCGCCCCGGCCAGTGCCAGCGCCAGCCCCCCCGCGGCGGCCCCGGCCGCCGCGTGCGCCGGGCTGGGGACTCCCGCCGCAAGCGCGAGCAGAGCGCCGAGGGGCAGCCCGGCGGCGAAGCACCACAGGCGAGGCAGCACGTCCATCCTCCGTCACGCAGGCAGGCGGGCGCCGAGGATACCACCGCGCCCGGACCCGCCGGACGATCGGCTACCTTCCGCCCGCCGATGGCGGTCCCCAGCCTCCCTCCCCAGGCCCGGCGCATCCTCGACCTGGCCGGCGCCGATCGCAAGGCGGCGCGCGCCGCGCTGGCCGAGCTGTCGCTGGAGGATCAGGTCGCCCTCGTGTGCACCTCGCCCGCGAGCCGGCGCGGCGAGCTGATCGGGCTGGCGCCCGCCCCCGAGGCGCTGGTGCCGCGCCTGCCGGAGGCGGAGCTCTGCTTCAGCGTCACGGGGCTCGGCGTGGAGGACGCCGCCTGGATCCTCGAGCACGCGACCGCGGACCAGCTGGTCGCCTGTTTCGACCTCGACGCCTGGCACGGCGACGAGCCGGCGCGGGACGCGCTCGATCTGTGGCTCGGCGCCCTGGCGGAGGCCGGGCAGCCGACGCTCCTGCGGGCGGCCCGCGCCCTCGACCCGGAGCTCCTGGCCCTCGAGCTGCGCGCGCGGATCGAGGTGTGGCTGAAGCCCGCGGGCGACGACGCCGAGGACTGGAGCGCCCCGTCCGGAGCCCAGACCCTGGAGGGCCAGTTCTACTACCGCGCCCACCGCGAGGACGACGACCTGGCCGACGTGTCCCAGCTGCTGGACGCCCTCTTCCGGGACGACTACTGGCTCTACTTCCGCCTGCTCCAGGCCGTGACCTGGGAGTCGCAGGCGGAGAACGCGGTCTGGGCCGAGCGCTGGCGGACCGGCCGGCTCCAGGACCTGGGCTTTCCGCCGCGCCAGGAGGCGATCGCGATCTACGCCTGGGAGGCGCCGGAACGGCTGGCGGCGTTGCCCGCGGAGGCCGGCGCGCTGGACGTCGAGGCCTGGCGGCTGCCCGTCTGGCAGCCCTCGCTGCCGGTCGCGCCGGACGCGAGACTGAGCGTCTTCCGGGCCGCCGCCGAGCTCGGCGCGGACGAGCGAGCGGCCTTCCTGTACGGATTCCTGGGCCTGGCCAACGCGGTGGCGGTGGCCGACCGCATGCCCCTGGGAGACGCGGCGTCCACTCCCGGCGCGCTCCAGCGCGCGGCGGAAATCGCCAGCGCGGGCCTGGACTTCCTGACCCGCGAGCACGGCCTGCCGGAGGTGGCGGTGCTGCGGCGTACGCCGCTTCCGCGCCTGTTCCGAGTGGGGGTGAATCTCCGCGGCGAGAAGCCTCCCGAGCTGGCTTGACCGGATCGCCACCCGACCGTTAGCTTCCCGACCCATGACCCGTGACAGCACCGATCAGGCCGGGGGTGAGCGCCGCGTGCGCGTGGCAATCGCCGGGTTGGGCAACTGTGCGAGCTCCCTGCTCCAGGGGATCGACCACTACCGGCACGTGCCGGCGGAGGCCCAGGAGGCGTGGGGGCTGATGCACCTGGAGATGGGCGGCTACCGCCCGGCAGACGTCGAGGTGGTCGCCGCCTTCGACATCGACTGCCGCAAGGTGGGGCACCCGCTGCACGAGGCCGCCTTCGCGGAGCCGAACTGCACCAAGGCCATCTCCGACTCCATCTCCAAGAGCGAGGTGGTGGTGCAGATGGGCCCGGTGCACGACGGTGTGGCCGAGCACATGGCCGACTACCCCGCCGACAAGTCGTTCCGCGTCGCCGACGACAAGCCGGTGGACGTGGCCCGGGTGCTCGAGGAGACGCAGGCCGACGTGCTGGTTTCCTACCTGCCGGTCGGCTCCTCGAAGGCCGTGCAGGCGTACGCCGAGGCGTGCCTCGCCACCGGCGTGTCCTTCATCAACTGCGTACCGGTCTTCATCGTGTCCGACCCCCAGTGGGGCGAGCGCTTCCGCGCCGCGGGCATCCCGTGCGCGGGCGACGACATCAAGAGCCAGGTGGGCGCGACGATCCTGCATCGGATCATCTCCCGGCTCTTCGTGGACCGCGGCGTCAAGCTCGACCGGAGCTACCAGCTCAACACCGGCGGCAACACGGACTTCCTGAACATGCTGGCCCGCGAGCGGCTGGCGTCCAAGAAGATCAGCAAGACCGAGGCCGTGACGTCGCAGATCCCCTACGACATCGGCGCCGACAACATCCACATCGGCCCCAGCGACTACGTGCCCTGGCAGAAGGACAACAAGCTCTGCTTCCTCCGCATCGAGGGCAAGGGCTTCGGCGGCGCGCCGATCGAGCTGGAGGCGCGCCTGTCCGTCCAGGATTCACCCAATTCAGCCGGGATCGTGATCGACGTGATCCGCTACGTGCAGGTCGCGCGCGACCGAGGACTGGCGGGTCCCATGCTCCCCATCTCCGCGTACACGATGAAGCACCCGCCCGTGCAGATGCCCGACGTCGAGGCCGCGCGGAGGATCGAAGAGTTCCTCGCCAATGGCGGAGCCCGCTAGCCGACGTCGCTGCGTCCTGATCGCTGAGGGTCGGACTCCCGTCCCGCACACCCCGATATTCACCCTGCGCCCGTACGAGCGCACGGTCCTGGCGTTCCTGCGCGCCGGCGTCCGCGAGTTCGTGGTGGCGGGGGATCCCGACGAAGCCCAGAAGATCCGCGAGGCGCTCGCGTCCGGCCCCTGCCGGCGCGCCAAGGTGCGCACCAGCGACAGCCTGGCCGTGGCCATCAAGGACGACGACGCCTTCTTCGTGGTGCGCGCCGACTGTCACTACGACCGGCGCCTGATCGTGCGCTTCGTCGAGGACACCCGCGGCGCGGCCAGCGCCCGGGCCGCCGTGGACTTCCGTCCGGACGCGCTGGCCTCCCACGAGGGCGCGCCGCGGGTAGCGCTGTGGGTGGGCGGCGGCGACGACGCGCCCCTGCGCATGTGCGCCGACGCCCTGGTGGGCGCCGACGCGGTGCTGGCCGGGCTGGCCCTGGTCACCCCCGCCTTCGGACGCATCTTCGACGAGGAGAAGATGGACGGCCGCGCCCTGCCGCGGGCGCTCTCGACCCTGGCCGGACGCGAGCCGGTGGCGCCGTGGCCCGTGGCGGAGCTGTGGCATCAGCTGCGCGCCGAAGCCGACACCGCGATGGCGCGGCGCAAGGTGCTGGCGGGCGCCGTCGGCGTCTCCGACGGCGTGGTGGCCCGCTACGTGAACCGTCCCATCTCCCGCCGCATCACCGAGCGGCTGCTCTTGCGCAACGTGAAGCCGTGGCAGCTGACGGTGGCGTCGTTCCTGGGCACCCTGGCCGCAGGCCTCTCCTTCGCCATGGGTCACGCGGTGACCGGGGGCATGCTGGCCCAGACTGCCTCGGTGCTCGACGGCGTGGACGGCGAGCTGGCCCGGATCCGCTACCAGGATTCGCCCTTCAGCGGGGTGTACGACGCCTTCCTCGACCGCGTGGGCGACGCCGTGCTCTTCGGCGGCATGACCCTCTACGCCTGGCTCATGGGCGCCGGGGCGTCGGCCATCGCGGTGGGCTTCGGCGCCGTCGCCGGCAGCAGCCTGTCCATGCTGGTGAAGGAGAAGTACGCGGCGCAGTTCGGTCACCGCTACGCCGACGAGCGCGAAGGCCGGGTGCGCTGGCTGCTGCTCGGTCGCGACGGGCGGCTCTTCCTGGCCCTCGTCGCCGGCGTGACCGGCTACGTCGAGATCGTGCTGGCCTACCTGGCCGTGGGCACCCACCTGCTCGCCGGCGTGAGGATCTACCGCATCCGCTCCGAAGTGGCCGCCGCTTGAACCTGCTCTCGCTCGTCCGGCCGCTGCTCGACCTGCCCCCGCGCCGCACCACCACCAGCGACGAGACGCTCTGGGTGGAGATGCCCGACGGCACGCGGCTGGCGACGCGCGTCTTCCGGCCGCGCAGCCGCGAGCGCGGCCCGGCCCTGCTGCTGCGCACCCCATACGGCACACGCCACTGGCGCACGCCCCTCTTCCTGCTGGCCAAGCTCTGTGCCGAGGCCGGCTACGCCTCGGTGGTGCAGGACGTGCGCGGCCGCTTCGCGTCGGAGGGGCGCTTCCATCCCTTCGTGCACGAGGCCGCGGACGGAGAGCGCGCGGTCCACTGGCTGGCGGAGCAGCCCTGGTGCGACGGCCGCGTGGCGCTGGCCGGCTTCTCCTACGTCGCCTTCAGCGCCTGGGCGGCGCGCGCGGCGGCCCCGGAGCCGGTGCGGGCGGTCATCTCGGGACTCGGCGCGTCGAACCTGCACCCCGTCTTCTTTCCCGGCGGCGCCTTCTCGCTGGAGACCGCGCTCCGCTGGAGCGCCGTCGTCGGCGAACGCGAAGGGCTGACGGAACGCCAGGTCGACCTCACGCGGGCCTTTCCCTTCCGCCCCGTGCGCGAGGCCGACCGCGTGGCCGTGCGCGAGCGGCCGTGGTACCGCGAGTGGCTCGATCACCCGCGCCTGGACGACTACTGGTCGTCGTTCCGACCCTCGCTGGCCGGGGCGCCCGCGAGCTTGCTGCTGGCCGGCTGGTACGACCTGTTTCTCGGGCCGCAGCTGGAGGATCACGCCGCGCTGGTGGCGGGCGGCGCCGACGCGCGCCTCGTGGTGGGCCCGTGGACGCACGGCCGCTACCTGCGCCGCGAGGCGAGCCCGCGCCGGCGTTGGTTCGGTCACGTGGTGGTCCGCGAGATCCTGTCCTTCCTCGATCGCCAGCTGGGCGAGGGCGGCAGCGAGCCCGACTCCCCGGTGCGCGTGCATCCGCTGGCGGGCGACGCGTGGCGCGCGCTTCCGGCCTGGCCGACTGCGGGGGCGGAGCAGCGGCTGCACCTGCGCAGCGGCGGCCGCGCCAACACGCTCTCGGGCGACGGGCGTCTCTCCCCGCAGTCCCCGGGCGACGAGCCGCCGGACCGCTTCAGCTACGACCCGGACGATCCGGTTCCCACCCGGGGCGGCCCGCTGCTCGGCCCCGGCGGCGCCGTCGACCCGCGTAGCGTGGAGGCCCGGGACGACGTGCTCTGCTATACGGGCGAGCCCCTGGAGGCCGGCGCCCTGCTGGCCGGCCCGGTTCGCGCGCGGCTGTACGTGGCTTCCAGCGCACCCGACACGGACTTCACGGCGCGGCTCGTGCGCATCCCCGCACGGGGCGAGCCCAGCAACCTGTGCGAGGGCATCGCGCGCTGCCGCTGGCGGGGCGGCGGGCTCGAGCCGCTCTGGCTCGAGCCCGACACCCCGCTCGCGCTGGAGGTGGACCTGTGGGCGACCTGTGTCCGGCTCCGCCGCGGCGACCGCCTGCGCCTCGAGGTGTCCTCGTCGAACTTCCCGCGCTTCGACCGCAACCCGAACACGCGCGAGGACCCGGCTCGGGCGCAGGGCGGCGTCACGGCCCAGCAGACCGTCCTCCACGACGCGCAGCACCCCTCCTGCCTGACCCTCTCTCTCCTCGAAGACGACGCCGGGCCCTAGAACGACGAAGCCCGCCGGCGCGAGGCCGGCGGGCTCGTGAGTCGTCTGGAAGACCGTCCTAGAGGTCGACCGCCTTCAGGGTCTTGCGCTTGTTGCCGAGCGCCCGCTTCTCCGCGGAGACGATGACGTCGCGCACGTGCGCGTCCAGGGCTTCGTAGAACTCGCCCCCGACGTTGCACTTCTTGACGGCGTTCTTGGTGCGGGCCTTCGAGATGATGAGCTCCTTGGGAGCGCCCCGGCGGGCCTTGCGTGCTGCCATGTCTGCTGATTCCCTCCTGGCCGCGTTCATCGCAGCCCAGCGAAACGGCCGTGACCGTCCGGCGAGGGCGAATCATTGGGCATTTCTCCGTCGGAGTCAAACCGAAAAGGGCCGGAATCGGGGTTCCGGAGGCCGATTCCGGGCCTTTCCCCGCTTGGCGCTTGTCGCCCGCCGTGCCGCTATCTACGTTCCGCCCCCATGTCCGGACGCTGCGAGCGGATTCGCGTGCCGGGGGGAGAGGTTTCGCTCCGCGCCCTGCACTGGGGCGAGCCGGGCCGGCCGACGCTCGTCCTGCTCCACGGGGGCGGAGCCAACGCCCACTGGTGGGACCACGTGGCGCCCGCCCTCGCGGGCGCGTTCCACGTGGTGGCGCTGGACTTCCGCGGACACGGCGACTCCGACTACCCCGAGGACGTCTACGTCGGCGCCTTCTCGGACGACCTGGACGCCCTGCTCGACCACATGGAGGCGCCGGACGCGGTGCTGGTCGGTCACTCCATGGGCGCGCACATCGCGCTGGATCGGGCGGCGCGCATCCCCGGCGCCCGGGCCCTGGTGCTCCTGGATCTGGCATGGGGAAGCGTGAGGGGCACACACCGCGCCGCGCGGCGGGCACTGACGATGCGCTTCAGCTACCCCGATCGCGACGCCGCGCTGGCGCGATTCCGCTTTCTGCCCGGGAGCGCCCAGGTGGCCGAGTCGCTGCGCCTCGCCATCGCCGAGCAGTCCGTGCGCCGCGAGCCGGACGGTCGTTGGGGCTTCAAGTTCGACCCTCGCTGGTTCGGCCTGCCCTACCGCACGCTCCCGCCGCTGGCGCAGGTGAGCTGTCCGACCCTGCTGGTGCGCGGCAGCGAGAGCCCGTTCCTGCCGGCGGAGGCCGCCCGGGCGTTCCTCGACGAGGTTCCGGGCGCCCGCCTGGAGGAGCTGGCAGGGGCCGGGCACCACCTGCACGTGGAGAAGCCGGACGCGGTGATCGAAGCGCTGCGGGCCTTTCTTCAGCAGTTGCCTTGACTCGGGTTGCACGGTTCGTGACTCCACTCGCTTTCGGCGCGCTGCGCGCCCGGCGACCCGGTCGGAGGCATACTCGGGCTCCGGGGCGCCGGGCTTGCGGGGCCGCTGGCTCTGGGGCGTGCAAGGCGCGGAGGCTCCGTGGTGTCGGCGGCTCCAGCGCCTCCGCGTCCCGCTGGGCCGACGAAGCCTGACGCCCTGCAAGCCCGGCGCCCCGGGGTACGCGCATGTCCCGGCCCCAGTCGCCGGGCGCGCAGCGCGCCGAAAGCGAGCGAAGTCACGACAAGTGGCTTCGGGTAGACTGGGCATTGAACCGCTCGGAGGGTCCCCCGTGACCGACCTGCTGCGCCGCCCTCTCACCGAGATCGTCCGCCTGCTCTCCGCGGGTGAGCTGTCCCCCGTCGAGCTGATGCAGGCCACCCTCGCGCGCATCGAGGCCACCCAGCCCAGCCTGAACGCCTTCACCGCCATGCGCGAATCCGACGCGGTGCTGGCCGACGCCCGCCAGGCGGAGGAGCGCATCCGCCGCGGCGAGGCGCGCCCGCTGGAGGGCGTGCCCCTGGGCGTGAAGGATCTGGAGGACGCCGCCGGCCTGGTGACGTCCAAGGGCTCGGTCCCCTTTCGCGACAACCTGGCCGAGCGCGACTCGATCCAGGTGGAGCGCTTGCGCGCCGCCGGCGCCATCGTGGTCGGCAAGACCAACGCGCCGGAGTTCGGCTACACCGCGATCACCAAGAACCTGCTCTTCGGGGCGACGCGCAACCCGTGGGACCTGGAGCGCTCGCCGGGCGGATCGAGCGGCGGCACCTCCGCCGCCATCGCGGGCGGCGTGATCACGCTCGGCACCGCCAGCGACGGCGGCGGCTCGGTTCGCCTGCCCGCCGCCATGACGGGTTGCTTCGGCCTCAAGGGAAGTTGGGGGCGGATTCCGCACGGACCCGACGTCCGCTGGGCCACCATCGACACCGCGGTGCACGGGCCGTTGACGCGCACGGTGGAGGACGCCGCGCTGCACCTCGACCTGGTGGCCGGACCGCACCCGCTCGATCCCAATTCCCTGCCGGCGCCCGGCGTCTGCTATCGCGAGATCCTGCGCGATTGCCCCGCAAGCCTGCGAATCGGGTTTTCCCCTGACCTGGACTACACGCCGGTGCAGTCGGACGTGGCCGACGTGGTGGGAGACGCGGTCGGTGTGTTCGAGAGCCTGGGTCACGAGGTGGAGATCGTGAAGGGCGGACCGCCGGTCCTCGGCCGAGACTGGGGCCTGGTGAATTCCTTCGAGGCGGCGGGGATGCTCGCGGAGTATCTTCCGGAACGCGAGGGCGACTTCGGGCGCACCTTCATCTGGGGGGTGAAGCAGGGTTGGCGCATGACTCCCGAGCGCTGGGCCGTCGCACAGCGGCGGCGCGAAGAACTGAACCGCTGGTGCGCGGAGATCTTCGAGCGCTTCGACCTGCTGCTGACTCCGACCCTGCCCTTCGATCCGCCGCCGGCGAAGGGACCCTTCCCCGCGGAGATCGACGGCCGCAAGCTGCCGGACGCGGGTGTCGGCGCCTTCACCATCCCCTTCAACCTGTCGTGGCATCCGGCCGGGACGGTGCGCGCGGGCTTTTCCCGCGCGGGCCTGCCCGTGGGTCTCCAGATCGTGGCGCCGCGGCATCGCGACGACCGCGTGCTCCAGGCCGCCTGGGCCTTCGAGCAGGCACGGCCCTGGCAGGAGTGGCCGGAATGCTAGGGGTGCCGACGGGGTGATCACCGTGACCATGTCGGTCGGGATCGGAGCGGACCGCCAGCGCGTGTGGCGGGCCCTGGTCCGACCGGACGAGATGGTCGCCTGGAATCCCGGTCGGGTCGCAGCGCTCTCGGTGCCCGCGGACTACCCGAAGCCCGGCCAGACGGCGCGCTGGCGGGCGCGGCTCCACGGTGTGACGATGCCGCTGCTGGAGAAGCCGCTCGAGGTGGACCCGGCGGAGCGCATCCGCTCGGAGCTGCGCTTCTCCCTGGTCCGCTTCGACCAGACCTTCGCTGTCACGAGCGACGCCGAGCATCCGGAGACCACCCGGGTCTCGCTCAAGCTGGTGGCGCCGAACGCGATCCCCATGCTCGGGAGCACCCTCGACCGCTTCGGCGTGCGCGAGCTGGCGCAGGAGATGGTCGACGAGACGCTGCGCTCGCTGCGTTCCTGGTGCGAGGAAGACGCGGCGCCGCCCCCACCGGCCTAGATGTGCAGGTCCTCGCGGACCCAGCGCGCGGGATCGCCGAAGCGGTCCCGTGTGAGCGGCGAGAGGTCCACCTCGGCCCACGCCCCGGTCGTCAGCAACGAGGCCATGCTCTCGCCGACGGCCCAGGACTGCATCACGCCGCGCCCGGTGAAGGAGTGGGCCTCGTACAGGTTGGAGAATCCCCCGACCTGGCCAGCGATGCCGCTGCAGTCCGGCGTCACCGCGTAGAGGCCGGCCCAGCCACGCACGTGACCGCAGCGCTCGAAGCTGCTGGCGCGGTGGGCGAGCCGGGGCCAGATCTCGGCCTCGAAGAAGTCGCGGCCGTCGTAGCCGAAGTCGAAGCCGGGCGGCTCGCCGGGCGTCGAGTAGC
The DNA here is from genome assembly GCA_947259215.1 of uncultured delta proteobacterium. Lineage (GTDB taxonomy): Bacteria > Myxococcota_A > UBA9160 > UBA9160 > JAFDET01 > CAMYLJ01. The sequence continues at coordinate 136,680 of CAMYLJ010000004.1, read as the reverse complement.
CCGCCAGCACGTGGGCGCCCTCCGGATGGAAGTAGAGGCCGCTCGCGTCCACGATCATTCCCAGCCCGTCGAACGCGACCCCGGGCGCCCGGTCTTCGGCGTGGACGTCGACCAGGCTGATCTGGCGGCGCACCGGCTCCGTGACGTCGTGCACGCCGATCTTGGCGGAGAAGACCGGGGACCAGGCGCCCAGGCAGTTGACGAGGGTGTCGCAGCGAATCCGCTGCTCGGAGATGCGCAGGAGGGCGGGCACGTGATGGGTGGTCAGGATCTGGCGCACGCGACCGTCTTCGTCGGTCGGATCTCCGCGCTGCACCTCCAGCACGTCGACCTCCGCCACCCGCCGCACCACACCGGCGGCGCCGGCCACGCGCTCCGTCCGCACGCCGTTCACGTAGTGCCGGTTCCAGAAGCGCACTCCCAGGCGCTCGGCCTCGACGCGGTACCAGGCGCGCACCGAGTTGGGGTTCACGAGTCCGTCGCGCGGTGAGAAGGTGGCGCCCACCAGCTCGTCCAGGTTGCGGTCCAGGAGCGGAAAGCGTCGGGCCACCTCCTCCACCTCGAGGACCTCCACCCCGAGACCGGCGGCGTTCTGGAGCGCGCGCTTCTCGAGGGCGGTCGCGAAGAGCGAGCGGTCGTCGTAGAGCCACAGGTAGCCGCGCGGCTGGAAGGCGAAGCGCTCGGCGTGCTCCTGGAAGAAGGCGAGGGTCAGCCGGCAGGCCTCGACGTTCACCGGCTGCCACCACGTCGCTCGGGCGCCGCCCGCGTTGAGCTCCGACGAGGCGTAGATGCCCGCCAGGTCGAGATCGACCACGTGCACGCCGGCGACCCCGCGGCGCGCAAGGGCCCAGGCCAGGCTCGTCCCGACGATGCCACCCCCGACGATGAGGATCTCGGCCTTCACGGGGGAGACGGTGCGGTACCCTCCGCGACCGATGCAACTGCGGCTCCCGGCCCTCACCTGGGCGAGCGTGAGCACCCCCGCTCCCGGTGCCTGGCGGTGACCCTGCACGTCGTCGGCGCTGGCGCCGTCGGGCTCTCGCTGGCGGCGCGGCTGGCGCGCTCGGGCGCTCCGGTGCGGCTCGTGGTCCGGCGCGCCGAGGTGGCGGACGCCATCGAGCGCGAAGGGGTGCAGGTCTGGGACCCGGCGCAGGACGCCCGCTTCGCGGCTCGGGTGGAGACGGCGCCGGGCATCGCGGCGGCCGGCATCGGCCGCGACGTCGTACTGCTGTGCGTTCGCTCCACGGAGACCGAGGCGGTGGCCGAGGAGCTGGCGCGCGCCGCGCCCGAAGCGACGGTCGCCAGCGTCCAGAACGACGTGGACAACGAGGAGGTGCTGGTCCGTCGCTTCCAGCGGGTGCTGGGCGTCGCCTACCGGCAGACCTGCACCCGCACCGATCTAGCGGCCGTGACGGCCCTCGGCGCCGGCCGCCTGGCCCTGGGGCGCTGGCCCGAGGGGGACGACCCCGCCGTGGGGGAGCTGGCGGACCTGCTGCGCGCGGCAGGCTACGACGTGGGCGTCTCGGCGCGGATCGTGGAGGACAAGTGGCTCAAGCTGTGCGTGAACCTGACCAGCAGCGTGAACGCCCTGGTGCGGCGCGACGAGCACGAGAGCTTCGCCTTCGTCGAGACCAAGGCCCGGCTGCTCGAGGAGGCGCGGGACGTGCTGGCAGCCGAGGGCGTCGTCGCGCGCTCGTGCGACGGCCGCGATCGCGGGCTCGCGGCGGAGATCGCCTGGCAGCGCGGCTCACTGGCGGCGGGCCGGTCCGCCCGGCGTCTCCCGGTCTACAACCAGGTCTGGCAGTCGCTCGCGAGCGGCCGCCGGCTGGAAGCGGACCGCTACCACCGGCGGATCCTGGCGGCCGCGGAACGCCACGCGATCCCTGCTCCGGTGAACGCGCGTGTCCTGGAGGCCCTGCGTGCGGCAGCCGCCTGCGGCGAGGGGCCCGAACGCCTGTCCGCCGCGGAGCTGCTGCCGTGAAGCGAGCCGGCCGCGGGAATCCGACACGCCGAGCACGCTACCACGTCGCCTGTGCAGGAATCCCGCTGCATTGACGCGCGCGTGGCGGCGAGGCCATGCTGCTGCCGCGCCCGGAAGGAGAGTCGTGATGCATCGAAGCGGGGTCGCCGCGGCACTGGCCGCACTGCTGGGTTCCGCGGGGACCGGAGTCGGGTGCGGCGGCGAGGTGGTCGGTATCGGCAACGGCGGAAACCGGTTCATGCTGGACGAGGTCGCGGACCAGCTGGCCGAGTCGCTAGCGGAGCATCCCGCGACCCCGGAGGTGAGCGACGACCTCGTGCGCGAGATCTACGCGAAGGTGGAGGAACGGGCGCGCGGCGGCGACCTGCGGGCCTCGCTCGTGGTCCTCGAGCTGGCCGCCCACCAGCGGGAGAAGCAGGAGTAGCTCAGCGCCCCTCGCCCGGAGGGGAGCGGAAGTCTCGCAGACGCAGGAGGCCGCCCACGATGGTGGCGAGCGGCACGAACGCGGTGCCGGGGAACCCGGCGTAGAGCGCGGCCAGCCCGCTGATGAACCCGCGCCCGGCGCCGCGAAAGCCGTAGAGCGTCGCCAGCCACCAGCCCACGGCACCTCCGAGCAGGAAGCCGCCGTAGAGACCCACGGGACCGAAGGTCGCCAGGTCCACCATGTCGAGCACGAGGCCCCCGACCACGGGTCCGAGGCTCCGGTTCAGACGCTGGAAGAACCCGTCCGCGGGCTGCGCCGCCAGCGCCCGGCTCGCGTCGCCCCGCGCGCGCACGAGGCAGGCAGGCGCGACGAAGGCCCCGGAGTCGTCGCAGAACAGCGGCTCGACGTCGGTCACCGCGCCGCGCTCCAGCGGGCCGTAGACGTGCGGGAAGGGCTCGTCGCCCCCCTCCAGGTTCTCGCAGCGGATCTCCGCGGCAACGCGCTCCGGATCGATGGCGAGCAGCAACAGGTCCGAGCGACCCGCGAAGCGCGCATCGGCCACCCGCAGCACCTGATCGGCGAACGAGCAGTGGATGAAGCCCTCGCTCGCCAGGCTGTCGCCGCGGTAGGCGTCAGCGGCCGCCTGCCAGGCCGACGCCGTTGCGATGTGGAAGATCCGCTCCGGAAGCGCGCCCACGCCCCCACCTAGGGCTGCGCCTTCCCACGCCAGATCTCGGTGTCCGGATGGAACGCCTTCCAGGCGAACCAGAAGCCCTCGGTCACCTCGACGTCGTCGGGCACGTCGTACTCGAAGGTGCCGGTCTCGGACGTGTAGCGGAGCCGGATCGGCTTCCCCTGGAAGCGATCTTCCAGCGTGCCTCCGGCACGCGTGACGAGGGATCCCACATAGGCGCGCTGCGCCGCTCCCAGCTGTACCCCGAGCACCAGCTCCTTGGTGTGGAAGCGCTTGTCCCGTGCCTCGACGGGAAACGGGATCTCGTCCTGCACCCAGTAGGCCGTGTAGGGGCTGTAGCGGTAGTCGATCTTGCGCGGGTCCGGCCGCTCGAGCACGCGCGTCCCCGGATGCCGCTTCAGCCAGCGCGCGAAGGTCTCCTGCCGCACCCGGATGCGCTCGAGCCGGGTGCCCGCGTGTTTGCCCGAGATCGCATCGCCGCGCATCTGGGACCACAGGCTCTCGGTCTCCCGGTCGTAGAGCAGGAAGTTGCAGTTGTAGATCAGGCCCGAGACGCCGAAGCTCAGGGTGTGCGTACCGAGCTTGCGCCGGTACGCGAGCGGCGTGCCCGTCAGCGGGTCGTAGGTGACGACGACGGGGACGTCCCCCACGCGATCGTTCACCACCTGGTGGAACTCGAGCAGGTGCACCGGGTAGGCGCGCGCCTCGTCGCCCACGACGAGCCCCACTACCGGATTCTGCGGACCCACCCAGGAGGCTTCGGCTGCCGGCACGAAGCGCGGCGCGTCCACGCTCTCGATGGTGTCGCGCGCGGGACCGCCTTCCAGGATCTTGTCCGCGGGGACCGTGGCAGCAGCCAGGGAGAAGCCGTTGGGACCGCCTCCCTCGTCGCCACTCTCCGCCGCCTCCTCGGCGACCTCCTCGGCGACGTCGTCGGCGACCGCCGGAGCGGCCACCAGCGCCAGCGCCGCCACCAGCAGCGCGGCGAGCCTCACCGAGCGGGCCCGAGGGACGCCACGCTCTCGCCGACGATGGCCAGCAGGCGGTCCAGGTCGGCGTCGGGGATGGTGAGGGCCGGGGTCACGTACACCACGTTCCCGAGCGGACGCAGGTAGGCCCCGCGCCGGCGGGCGTCCTCGTACACGCGCCAGCCCGCATCCGCCAGGTATCCCGCATCCCCCGCCAGGTCGAGCGCACCAACCATGCCGAGGGAGCGGCTGCGCTCCACCTGCGGCAGCTCCGCCAGCGAGGCGAAGGCGGCGGCGATGCGTTGGGCCTTCGGTTGGACGCGCTGGAGCACGTCCTCCTCCTCGAAGACCCGCAGCACTTCGAGAGCGACGGCGGCGCCCAGGGGATTGCCGCAGAAGGTGTGCCCGTAGTAGAAGGCGCGATCCGCGCCGCCGAGGAATCCGTCGAAGATCCGCGGCGTGGTCACGGTCGCGGCCATGGGCAGCATTCCGCCGGAGAAGCCCTTGGCGGTGCACAGCACGTCCGGCGCAATTCCGGCGTGCTCGCTCGCCCACATGCGCCCGCTGCGCCCGTAGCCGGCGAAGACCTCGTCGCAGATCAGGAAGACGTCGTGCTCGTCACACAGCTCGCGCGCGCGGCGCAGGTAGGCGGCGTCGTAGGTGCGCATGCCGGCGGCACCCTGAACCATGGGCTCCAGCACCACGGCCGCGAGGGTGTCGGCGCCTTCACGCAACGCCTGCTCCAGCTCGGCGACGGCCCGCTCGAGCGACAGCGACGGGTCCCCCGGCGAAGCCACCCGGGCGCAGTCGAGCAGCACCGACGCGAAGGGCGCGCGAAACACCTCGACTCCACCCAGGGCCGTCACCCCGAGTGTCTCTCCGTGGAAGGCGCCCTCCAGGGCGGCGAAGCGGGTGCGCTCGGGGCGGCCGTTCTGTGCCCAGTACTGGAGCGCCAGCTTCATCCCCACCTCGACCGCGGTGGAGCCGTTGTCGCTGAAGAAGACGTGCTCGAGGCCAGCCGGCGCCACGCCGCACAGCGCCTCCGCCAGCTCTGCGGCCTTCGGATGCGCGATCCCCGCCAGGGCGGTGTGACACAGGGCCTCGGACTGCTCGCGCAGGGCGCCCACCAGCCGGGGGTGGTTGTGGCCCAGGGTCGAGGTCCACCAGGAGGCGTTGGCGTCCAGGTACTCGCGCCCGTCCGCGTCCACCAGGGTCGAGCCGCGGGCCTCCACGATCACCAGCGGGTCCACCTTGGACCGGTACTGGTCCATGGCGGTGTAGGGATGCCAGACCCTCTGCTTGTCGAGGGCGACGATGCGACCGCGGTCCACCGCCATGGGCTAGAGGACGAGCTCGGCCATGAGCCGGAGTGCCTCCGGCTGACCGGCGCCGAGCAACAGCGATCCCACCTGGCCCTTGGTGGCCGCATCCTTCCAGACCTGTACGCGGTCACGGATGCGGTCGGGCGGTCCGAGCAGCGCGATCTCGTCCACCAGCTCGTCGGGCACCGCCGCCATGGCCTCGGCCTTCTTGCCGTCCAGGTAGAGGTCCTGGATCGTGCGCGCCGCCTCCTCGTAGCCGAGGCGCGTGGCGTAATCGTGGTAGAAGTTCTTGCCGCGGGCCCCCATGCCACCAATGTAGAGCGCCAGCATCCCCTTGACCGGCATGCGGCAGCGGTCGAGGTCGTCGCCGACGAAGACCGACACCATGGGCGCAACGTCGAAGGACTCCAGGCTCTTGCCGCCGCCGGCCTTCGTGAACCCGGCGCGCAGGGCGGGCTCGAAGAGGTCGAAGCGCTCCGGGCTCATCCAGACCGGGAAGACGCCGTCGGCCACCTCGCCGGCGCACTCGAGCCCCTTGGGGCTGATCGCCGCCGTGTAGATCTTCATGTCCGGACGCCCGTGCACGATGCTCTTCAACGGCTTGCCCAGACCCGTGGCGCCTTCGCCGCGGTAGGGGATCTGGTAGTGGAAGCCCTCGTGCTCCAGGGGCGCCTCGCGCGCCAGGATCTGGCGCACGATCCGGATGTATTCGCGCGTGCGGGTCAGGGGGCGTCCGTAGGGCACGCCGTGCCAGCCCTCGACCACCTGGGGACCCGACGGTCCGAGGCCCAGGATGAAGCGGCCGCCCGAGAGCGAGTCCAAGGTCATGGCCGTCATGGCGGTCATCGCGGGCGTGCGGGCCGGCATCTGGAAGATCGCGGTGCCGAGCCGGATGCGCTCGGTCAGCGCGGCGATGTAGGCCAGGGGCGTGGCGGCGTCGGAGCCGTAGGCCTCGGCGGTCCAGACCGAGTCGAAACCGAGGCGCTCGGCCTCCTGGATCAGCTCCAGGGGCAGGGTGACCTTCGCGCCGGAGTAACCGACGGTGAAGCCGAGGCGCAGGTCGGACATGGGGGCTCCTTTCGCTCCAGATTCGCAGGGACGGCGCGGGAAGGGTACGCGGAACCCCGCGTGCCGTCGAGAAGCGGGGGCGCGACGGCCGTCAGTCGCTCTCGGGCAGGGTCGGATCCAGGGGCAGCTCGATCGTGAAGGTGGTTCCCTGCCCCACCTGCGACGCCACCGTCATCGATCCGGCGTGGCGCTCGACGATGCCGTGGGAGAGCGAGAGGCCGAGTCCGGTGCCCTTGCCCACCGGCTTGGTGGTGAAGAACGGGTCGAAGATCCGGTGCTGGACCTCCAGCGGAATCCCGCAGCCGCTGTCCGAGAACTCGAGGCGCACGCCGCCCGCGATCGGACGCGTGGTGACCCGGATCGACCCTCGTCCGTCGATGGAGTCGCAGGCGTTGATCAGCAGGTTCATGAAGACCTGGTTCAGCTGGCCCGGGAAGCAACGCACCCGCGGCAACGCCCCGTAGTCGCGCTCGATCGCGATGCAGTCCTTGCAGCGCGGCTCCATCAGGGCAATCGTGCGGTCGAGCTCCTCGTGCAGGTCCACATCCTGGAGGTCGGCCTGGTCCATGCGCGAGAAGGTGCGCAGGTCCTGCACGATCTGCTTCACCCGCTCCGTGCCCTCCTTGCTGCGCGCGATCAGCTTGGCCAGGGCGCCCCGGGCGCGCGCCACGTCCTCGGGCGTGGCGCCGGGCGCCAGGATCTTGGCGACCGACTCCTCGATCAGCTGGATGTTCGCGTGCACGAAGCCGATCGGGTTGTTCAGCTCGTGCGCCACGCCCGCCACGAGCTGGCCCAACGACTTCAGCTTCTCGGCCTGCATCAGCTGCTGCTGGGTGTCGCGCAGCTCCCGGGTGCGCTCGTCCACCCGCGCCTCCAGGGTCTCGTTGAGCTGCGCGATCTCGTCGTAGGCCTTGGCGTTCTCGATCGCGATGGCGCTCTGGTTGGCCAGGGTGCGCAGCAGGCTGCGGTCGCGCGGATCGAGGCGATCGCCGGAGAACTTGCGCCCCACCGCGATCACGCCCAGCAGGTCCACGCCGAAGAGGATCGGCACCAGCAGCTCCACCTCCAGGGTGTCGAAGACGTCGCGGCAGGCCTCCCGCACCTCGGGGTCGGGCTCGTCGTCGAAAGAGCTGCGCTGGAGGATCTGGCGGCGCATCCAGAGCTGCTTGGCCGCCGGGTGGTCGGTCGCCAGCGGTCGCCCGAGCGCATCCTCGTCCCAGTCTCCCCGCGACGCCGCCGCCCGCAGCGCGCGGCCCTCGTCGTCCACGATCGCCACCAGGGCGCGCTCGAGCCCCATGGTGTCGGTGGCGGCGATCAGGATGCGGTCCACGATCTCCTTGATGGAGAGCATCGACACCATGGCCTCGGAGATCTCCCGCACCGCCCGCCGGTAGGAGCGGCGATCGCGGTCGAACCAGCCGTCCACGAAGGCCTGGAGCCGGTCGCGCAGGGGGTTGAAGGCCAGGATCGCGAAGAACAGGAAGATCACCGAGAACCACGGCGAGCGCGCGTTCACGTTGACCCGCGCGAAGGCCGCGTCCGCCGACACGATCAGGAAGGCGAAGAGCCCGGTGATGGCCAGGGTGGCGAAGGTGTAGGCGGCGGACGAGCGCGCGGCGCTGCGGATGTCGAAGAGCCGCTTGCGCACGATCCCGTAGCCCACCGCGATCGGAAACACGAAGAACCACAGGAAGGCCAGGAACCAGGGGGCCGTGGTCTGGAAGAAGAAGTGCATCGAGGCGATCAGCAGGATGGGCAGGAAGCTCACCAGCGCGCCCAGGAACATCACGTCGGCGCGATCCGTCAGGTCGCTGTCCGCGGCGCGGCGCCGCTCGAAGGCCAGCATGCCCAGGCAGAACAAGCCGGTCACCACCGGGAACGCGAAGGCGGCCTGGGGCCAGCCCCCGGGCGGAATCGGCGTCACGCCCTCGGCGAAGGCCAGCAGGCCGAGCACCAGCGCCAGCGGGTAGAGCCCGACCCGCAGCCCCGGCCGGCGCACCACCCAGTCGGGCTCCAGCGGGTAGGTGGTGAAGAGGTGGAACGTGGCCGCCCCGATCAGCGGCAGGTTGATCCACTGGTAGTCGTAGACCGGTCCGAGCGTCCAGCCGCTTCCGAAGAGCGCGGCGGACATGGTCGAGCAGAAGAGCAGGAAGGCCCAGGAGGCCGCCTGCTGTGGCCGCAAGAGCCAGACGCAGAGCCCGATTCCGAGGTACATCAGGCCGACGATCGGCATCCCCACGCCGATGGCGAGCGCCACCCAGGGCCGGCGGCTTCCGGCAGGCTGGGGCACCAGGCTCGCATCGATGCGGCGGCCGTCGGGCTTCTCCAGGACGTAGTGGTTCGGGACCCCCGACTCCAGCTTCTGGAGACGCTGTCGCAGGTAGGCGTCGATGGGCTCGCCGTCCATGGCGACGATGCGATCGCCCGATTGCACTCCCGCCGCGCGCGCCTCGGGCGACGCCCACTCGACCAGCCAGAACCCCCCGCCCATGCCGAGGGGCGAGAGCGGCGGAACCGGACTGCGCCCGATCTCGAGCTTGGCCGCCAGCGACAGCACCAGGGCGAGCACGGCCCAGGCCACGGCGAGCGCGGCCGTCGCGTTCCGCATGCGCTGTGTCGCTTCGGGGTTCAAGTGCAGATACTCCCCGCACCCGCGGGGAATATAGCAGGCCGCCGAAGTTCAGGAGTTGGGGGTGGCGCGCGGGTCGGAGGTCAGCGGGCGCCGTGCTCGCGTTGGAGCTGGTACTCGCGCGCGACGCGCGTCGGGTCGACGTCGCGCACATCGGAGTTGCGGTAGTTGTAGCCCTGGGTGTTCAGGTTCTGGACCTGGACCTTCCCGTCCTTGGCCTTGGCCTCGGCGTGGGCGCGCAGGCGGGCGGCCAGCTCTTCGAAGGCGACTCCCGTGATCGACCCCTGGCGCTGCTGATCGGCGCTGCACATGGGCCCCTGCACCAAAGCCCCGCTCTCGGATCCCGCAGTGTCCGCGCGCACCGCCCGCACGCCGGGGAGCGACAGGACGAGTGCCGCAGCGAAGATGAGGGTGCCGCTGATGCCGGTGAGGGATCGTGCCATGGGTGCCTCCGTGCGCTCAGCCACCCCACGGACTCATCGGCCGGGCGCCGCGGCCACTTGATGCCGGAAACCAGCCCGCGCAGGGCCTTCTGCCGCCCGGCTGCGCCTCGCCTGCCGGCTCGCGAGGCCGGGCTGCCACCCGCCCGCCGACGCGGGTATTCTTGGGCGCCGGGAGCCACGCCGTGACCGCCCTCCACCTCGTCTGCTTCGAACGCCGCCCGAGGCCGCCCCTACCCGGGACCGGCGACCACCTGGAGCGGAGCGGCGACCAGCCGGGCGCCTTCGACGCCGCCGAGGTCGGCCGGCCCGGCGCGAAGCGCCTGGGCGCCCTGGTGCGCGAGGGCCCCCGCGCGGGCGACGTGGTGGATCTGAACCGCGCCCTGGCCGCCATGCTGGCGCTGGAGGACGTGGGGGCGCCGGAGGCCGAGGCGGACTCGCTGGTGCCCGCCGACCCGCTGGCCTTCCTGCGCGGCTTCGCCCGCGGCCGCGGTCCGGCGGAGGAGGCGCTGGCCTTCGTGCTCGACTCGCTCTCGCGCTACGACGCCCCGGACCTGGAGCGCGCCGGCATCCTGGAGGAGCGCCGCCGCGTGCGCCTGTGCGCACCGGTGCCGCGGCCGGGCAAGCTGCTCGCCGTGGCGCGCAACTACGCCGAGCACGCGGCCGAGCGCGGCGCGCGCGAGCGGCCCGTCGAGCCCGTGCTCTTCGTGAAGGCGTCGTCGTCGGTCATCGGGCCGGGCGAAGACGTCGTGCTCCCCGCTGCGAGCGAACAGGTGGATTACGAAGGCGAGCTCGCCGTGGTGATCGGGCGTCCCCTGCGAGAGGCCAGCGAGGCCGACGCCCTGGCTTGCGTGGCGGGCTACACCGTCGCCAACGACGTCACCGCCCGGGACTTCCAGCACGCGCGCGGACAGCACTTCCTGGGAAAGTCCTGCGACACCTTCTGCCCGCTCGGCCCACTGCTCCTCACCGCGGACGGCGTCTCCGACCCCCAGGACCTGGAGCTCCGCACCCGCCTCTGCGGCGAGGTGGTGCAGGGCGCGCGCACCAAGGAGATGCTCTTCGGCGTGGCCGAGATCCTGGCTTTCGCCTCGCGCTTGATGACCCTGGAGCCCGGCGATGTGGTGCTGACCGGAACGCCCGCGGGCGTGGGCGCGGCCAAGGACCCGCCGCGCTACCTGCGGGACGGCGACGTGATCGAGGTGGAGATCGACCGGATCGGATGCCTGCGCAACCCGGTGGTGGGGCCGCGGGCCGGGAGGCGAGACGCATGAGCGCGCACGCGCGCAGCCTGGACCTGGAGCGGTCGGCGCTGCTGGTGATCGACGTGCAGGAGGGCTACCGGGGCAAGCTGCACGGGGAGGAGCGCCTGGTCCAGGCGACCGGTCGGCTGCTCGAGGCGGCCGGCATCCTGGGCGTGCCGGTGCTGGTCAGCGAGCAGTACCCGAAGGGCCTCGGCGCCACCCGCGAGGAAGTCGCCTGCCGCATCCCAGCGGCAGCCGCGCGCTTCGAGAAGACGTCGTTCTCGGCCCTGGGCGCCGAAGGCCTGCTGGATCACCTGGGCTCCCTGGGACGTACGCACGTGGTGGTGGCGGGGATCGAGACCCACGTCTGCGTAGGCCAGACGATCCACGGCCTGCTGGCGGAGGGGTTCGCGGTGCACGCCGTGCGCGACGCCATCGGCGCGCGCTTCCCGCTGGAGGACGCAGCCGGTTGGAGCAAGCTCGTCGGCTCCGGCGCGGTGCCGGCCTCGAGCGAGTCCGTCCTGTTCGAGTGGCTGCGCGACGCCCGCCATCCGGAGTTCAAGGCGATCCACAAGCTCGTCACCTGAGCTCGAGCTCGACCCCGTAGATCACGGTTCCAACGAGCTGGCCGCCGATCCAGGGCCAGTCCGGGCCGTCCAGGGGGCTCGTGTAGTTGGCGACCCACCCCGTAGGCCAGCAGGCCTGCGACGAGGCCCACGGGAAGCAGGAGGATGAGCGCGAGGACGAAGGCGAGCGCGCGCGTAGGCGGCGCTCCTAGACGGGCTCGTAGCCGATCAGGACACGCTCACCCGAGGCGAATCCCGCGCGGAACTTGTCGCGCCAGCTCCCGATCTCCTTCGGGTACTTCTTCTCGTAGTCGGCCAGCATGCGATCCAGCACCGCCTCGTCCCGGATGCGGACGGCGCGGGCCTCGAAGGAGGGCGCCTTGCGAAAATCCTCGTTCTTCAGGCCCACACGCTTCCAGCGGCCGTGGTCACCCACCCAGATGCGCGCGCGATCGAGACCGCGCTCCATGGAGCGGGCCTTCCAGCGGTCGGACGCCGTGATCAGCAAAACCTTGTCGTCCTGCCACGAGAACCAGACCTCGCCGTGGCAGGTGCTCTCGCTGCCGTCGGAGCGGAGCGGCGACACGTAGACGAAGCCGCTCGAGGCGAGGGCCTTGCGGGTGTCCTCGGACAGCGCCGCGCGCGCCCGTCCGGGCAGCCAGGGAAGCAGCGCGAGCCCAGCGGCTCCCGCCAGAAACGTGCGTCGTGCCAGCATCAGATCCCCGATCCGTCCTCTTCTTCGTCCACGTGGATGCCGCACTCCCGGGTGTCGGGCTGCTCCCACCACCAGCGACCGGCGCGCTCGTCCTCTCCCGCCTTCACGGCGCGGGAGCACGGGTCGCAGCCCACCGACGGGTAGCCCACCCGGTGCAGCCGGTTCGTCGGCACGTCGTGGTCGCGCACGTACTGCCACACCTCATCGGTGTCCCAGTCGGCCAGGGGGTTCACCTTCACGATCCCGCCGTGGGCGCGGTCGACCTCCACCTTCGGCGTCCCCGCGCGGGTCACGCCCTGCTCGCGGCGCAGGCCGGACACCCAGGCGTCGAGCTCCGCCAACGCGCGGTTCATGGGCTCGACCTTGCGAAGCCGGCAGCACAGCTGGCGCTTGGCCACGGACTCGTAGAAGAGGTTCATGCCGTCCCTGCGCACCATCTCCTGCACGGCGGCGGGCTCCGGGAACACCACCTCCACCGCCTTGCCGTAGCGGTCGCGCACCCGGTCGATCAGGTCGTAGGTCGCCTGGGGCAGCCGGCCGGTGTCCAGCACGAAGACCCGCGCGTCGGGGCGGATCCGGTGCATCAGGTCCAGGATCACCATGCCTTCGGGCCCGCCGAAGGACGCCGACAGCGCGATCCGGGGATGGAAGGTGTCGAGGGCCCACTTCAGGATGGCCTCGGCCTCGAAGGCCTCGAAGCCCGCACCCGAGATTCTTTCCAAGGTATCGGAATCGATGGGATTTTCCGATCGTTGCGGGGGTGCGCTCACGACGCGGGCTCCTGGCAGCCCCGAAGCGTAGCGCAGCGCCGGGTTGACCTGGTGGGAACGCTCATATTATAAACGCTCATAGTCGAGCTTCGAATGTCCCTGCGCCACGCCATCCTCGGAATCCTGAACCACAGCGAGATGCACGGCTACCAGCTCAAGCGCGTGCTCGAGGAGGGCATCTCCAGCTTCTGGCCGGTCAAGCTGGCCGCCATCTATCCGAGCCTGCGCAAGCTGGAAGAGGAAGGCCTGGTGGCGCACCGGCGCGAAGCCACCGGCGAGGGCCGGCCCGATCGCAAGGTCTACGCCATCACCGACCCCGGCCGGGAGGAGCTGGCGCACTGGCGGCGCGTGCCGCCCGACGGCGGCTTCAGCGTCAAGAACCCGCTCTACCTGAAGCTGCTCTTCGCCACCGACGAGGACTTCCCCGAAGCCACCGGCTGGGTGGACAAGGAGCTGGAGCAGTGCCGCGCCTCGCTCGACCAGCTGCGCGCGGACCTCGCCAACCCCAGGGCCTTCTCCACGTTCGTCGTGCGCTTCATGCGCGAGTCGGGCGTGGCCCAGCTGGAGCTGCGGATCGAGCTGCTGGAAGAGCTGCGCGCGCGTCTCCAGCAGCGCATCGCCCACCGCGACGACGACGCGGAGGACCCGGTCTAGGGGGCGAGACGACGAACCGACCCGCCACCGGTATCGCCCCCTTCGCGACCCCGAGCACGGTGCTCGGGGTCGCGTCTCATCTGCGGGCTGTGACCCTGGGCTAGCTTCGGAACTGAATCGACAGGAGATGCCGGCATGAAGACGACGATCCTGGGCCGCACGGGCATGCGGGTTTCGCGGATCTGCCTCGGGTGCATGAGCTACGGGACCCCCGAGTGGCGCCCCTGGGTCCTCGACGAGGCGCAGTCGCGGCCCTTCTTCGAGCGCGCCATCGAGGCCGGCATCAACTTCTTCGACACCTCCGACATGTACTCCCTCGGCGTCTCCGAGGAGGTGACCGGAAAGCTCGTGCGCGAGATCGGCGACCTCGACGAGTGCGTGATCGCCACCAAGGTGTTCTTTCCCGCCAACGACCGACCCAACATGGGCGGCCTCTCGCGCAAGCACGTCCAGCAGGCCTGCGAGGCGAGCCTGCGCCGGCTCGGCGTCGAGACCATCGACCTGTACCAGCTGCATCGGCTCGACCCCAAGACCCCGATGGAGGAGACCCTGCGCGCCCTGGACGACCTCGTGCGGCAGGGCAAGGTCCGGCACATCGGCATGAGCTCCGCCTACGCCTGGGAGCTGGCAACGGCCCTCGGCATCTCCGATCGGCTCGGCCTGGAACGCTTCGCGAGCATGCAAAACCACTACAACCTCGTCTACCGCGAAGAAGAGCGCGAAATGATGCCGCTCTGCGAGACCGAGGAGATGGCCGTGATCCCGTGGTCCCCGCTCGCACGCGGCGTCCTCGCCGGCTCGCGCCCGGCGCTCCGGAAGAAGGAAGGCTCGACGCGCCAGGAGACCGACGGGCTCACCGACTTCCTGTACGACTCGGACTCCGACTGGGACGTGGTGGAGGTGGTCCAGGCCGTCGCCAAGGAGCGAGGTCTCCCGCCGGCGCAGATCGCACTCGCCTGGCTGCTGTCGAAGCCGGGCGTCGCTGCCCCGATCGTCGGCGCCACGAAGCTCGGCCATCTCGACGACGCGATCGCAGCGGTGGAGGTCGAGCTCTCCGGCGAGGAGATCGAGCGTCTCGAGGCGCCCTACCAGCCCCACGCGGTCCGCGGGCTGGGCCCGGCGGCCCTCTACCGGCCGGCGAGCCGGGTCTAGGACCGCAGCGGGCGGCGCTGCTCGAGCTCGAACGCGGCGCCACGGCTGATGCGCGCCAGCGCGAGCTCCGGGGGTTCGTCCTGGGGAGCGGAGGCGCGGTCGAGGATCACGTCCCAGGCGAGCCGAGCCGGCCCGCGGGCGTCGACGGGGTGGCAGCGCGCGCGGGAGTTCACCGCTCCCGCGATCGCGTCGAGGGCCGGGTGGGGCGCGACGCCGAGGCCCGCGAGCCAGGAGTAGCCGTCGCCCTCCGCCAGCGCCGGGCAGTCGCCGAGCGAGATCCGGGCAGAGTCGGAGCCGGTCACCTCGACCCGCAGGTCGACGTAGCTGCGGGGCTGGAAGTGCGGGTGGACCTGGAAGACCTTCGCGATCGCGTCGATTCCGTCCCCCTCGATCGCCAGCGCCCGGGTGAGCCGGTGTGCGGCGAGGGCGGCGATTCCGGTCCATTGGCGCCGGCCCAGCTCCGCCGCCACCTCGTCGCCCTCGCGCTGTGCGATGCAGTGCATGAAGGACCGTGCCAACAGATGGGTCTGGACGGCCACCTCCTGGCCGACCGCGACGAGCGCCCGGTGGGAGAGGTCCTCGAGCTGGAAGCCGGGATCGAAGGGGCCCGAGTAGTCGGGCCAGCCACCCGGCTCGCGGTCTGCTTCCGGCAGCTCGATCGCACGCTTCGCGAGCTCCGTCGCCCGCAGGATCGGGAGGTTCGGGTGCTGCGGGTAGGGAGCACTCTCCTCGTCGATGAAGACGCGCCAACGACAGTGCGGGGTGCGATCGGCGGGATTCCGCGGCGGGCGGTGGATCGGCCGCATCTTCATGCGGGGGTTCGTCGCGGCCGCGGTCGCATCGAAGGTGGGATCCTCGATGTCGTGGCACATCTGCTTGACGCGCTTCTCGCCGAAGGGCTCGACGTCGAGCAGGGCGCCACAGTGCGGCAGCCAGAACTCCCCGTACCCGGGGTGGTCGAGGCGGAACTGGAAGTCCATGAACTGCGGCGGGGCCCCGATGTCGAGCTGCAGGTTCTTGAAGACCGTCGCGACGTCGTCGCCTTCGAACCCGAGCAGCCGTTGCATGCGCAGGGAGTAGATGGGGCTCGCGCCCATCCACTCTTCGATGGAGAGCTGGAGCATCGCGTCCGCGCCGAGCTTCTGGCCGGCGAGCGGCAGGCCGACCCGGTCCTGGAGATGCCCGATCAGCAGGTACTCGCGGCCCAGATGGCAGAGGGCCTGGCGCGAGAAGTCGGCGAGGCGCAGCTCCGGGTCGAAGTCGCCGGCATAGGAGGAACGCAGGGATTCGGACGCCATCGGGCTCTCCACGACCGAAGGCGGCGATGCTACTCCGTCGGCGAAACGCCTGCCCGCCGTGCGCTCAGGCACCCCGCGCGTCCAGCCGATGAGCCCGGAAATCATGCGGGACGCTGCGCGGATGCCGGAGCTGGACGAAGAGGCGCTGCTGGAGCTGGCGCACCTGTGGTGCTCGTGGCGGCTCGCGCGTGGCGCCACCCACGCCCTGAACAACGCACTCACCGTGGCGTCGGGCCTGGCAGCCTTTCCGGAGAGCGAAGGCGACCTCCGCAGTCAACTCGATCGCTGTATTCGGATCACGCGGAGCCTGACCGACCACCACCCGATCCGGCTGGGGCAGCGGGACGAGGGCGAGCTCTCGGGCCTGATGCGCGGGATCGTGGCGCTCCTGCGCACGAACCTGTCGCGGAGCTTCGAGCTGGAGGTGGAGCTGGTCGACGAGTTCTTTCCGCTGGAGCACGATCCCGCGCGGATCGAGCTCCTGCTGCTGTGCGTGCTGCTCTGCGCCGTGGACCAGAGCCAGCGCGGCGGCCGCCTGCGGCTGTCGCTCGAGCCGGGGTTGAAGCCCGCCACCGCCGCCGTCGGGATCGAGCTGATCGCGACCGACGTCGACGCGGGTGCGGCCGACGCCTTGCTCGACCCGGCTTCCGCGCTGAACGCCGGCCAGGCGCTCGCCCTCGAGGCGGTACGGCGAGTGGCGACGCGCTGCGACGCTGCCCTGGCCGCGCGCCGACTCGACGGCGGCCTCGGCGTGCGCATCCTGATTCCCGTCGCCGAGGCCTAGCGCGCAACCCCGCGGACGTTCCTTGGAAGTTCCGTCGCGTGCCAGACCTCCGGGGGCCTGGAGCAGGAGTGTCCCCAGACGCAAATCCCGAGGAACGTCCCCGCTGCACTAGCGATCGAGCTCGTCCTCGACAGCGCGGACCTTGTCCTCCATGCGGACCGTCTTGTCGCGGCGCTCGTCGATCTTGAGCACGGTGGAGACGCGCTCGGCGCCGGCGGCGAAGACCGCCTCCTGCATCCGCTGCACCAGCTCCAGGATCTCCGGCAGCTCGCCCTCCAGGGTGGTGAACATGGGGTCGAGCCGGTGGCGCACGCGGTCCTGGGCGCGCACGACCTCGAGCGCCGCCGCCACATAGCGGCCCACGCTCGCCCCCTCACCGATCGGAGCGATGCTGACGGCGACGATCGCCATGGCAGCTCCTCCTCTCGCTAGCCGGCGAAGGGCCGCACGCCGCCGATTCCGGCGAGGCGGCCCGCCAGCACCTCGACGCTCTCGCCGAGCTTCGGATGCACCAGCCCGGGAGCCACGTCGCGCAGCGGGGCCAGCACGAAGAGACGCTCGTGGAGGCGCGGGTGGGGGAGGACCAGCCCCTCCTCGTCCAGGCAGCAATCGGCGTAGAGCAGGAGGTCCAGGTCGAGGCTGCGCGGAGCGTTGCGCACGTCGGACCGCGTGCGCCCCGCCTCGCGCTCGATCCGCAGCAGGGACTCCAGCAGCGCGCGAGGCGCGAGCGTGGTGCGCAGCTTCACCACGGAGTTGAGATAGGACCCCTGGGGCGGCCCGCCGATGGGCTCCGTCTCGTAGAGGGGGCTCGTCTTCATGACGGCGATTCCCGGCGTCGCGGACAGCGCGTTCAGGGCCCAGTCCAGCTGGGCGGCGCGGTCGCCCACGTTGGAGCCCAGCGCCACGTAGGTCACCGCCGCCTCTTCTTCGAGCGACGCGCTCTCCAGCTCGATCCCCGCGGTCTCCGGCACCATCAAGAAGACCAGCGCCGCGGGCAGCCCGAGTAGCACCACCACCGACGCCGCCTCCACCAGGCTCCCGGTGATCGGGACCATCGCCGCCGTGCTGAACTGGGCGAAGATCCCCGACGCCGCGCCCATCACGGCCGCCCAGCCCTGCACGGCCGCGCGCAGGCGGGTGGGGAAGAGCTCCGTCGCCGACGCGCGCCAGGCCACCATCTTGGCCGTACGCGCCATCCCGCCGACGCCGAAAGTCAGGGCGAGCAGCGGAATCAGGTAGGGCGTCTCGCGCGGCGCCAGGAAGAAGACCAGCGCCAGGATGGTGGAGATGAGGCTGCCCCAGGCCCCCACCCGCCGCCGCCCCAGGGCGTCGCACAGGCGCGCGCCGATCGGGAAGCCCGCGATGGCGATCCCGCCACCGATGATCAGGATGCCGCTGGCCGTCGCCTGACCCAGCTCCAGGTCGTGGATCAGGTGGTACATGCCCCAGGTCATGGCGGCCACGTTGGCCGCGTTGCCCAGGAAGGCGGCGGACAGCACCGCCAGGGCGCGCGGGCGGAAGCGCGAGCGCATGAGCTCGCGCATCTGGGAGTCGTGGGTCTCGCCCAGATCCTCGGCCAGTCGGAAGCGGTCGGTCTCGGGCAGCAGGCGACGCAGCAGCGGCAAGAGCAGGATCCCCGGAACCACCGGCACCCACAGCCAGCGCCAGGAGCCGAACACGCCGGTCGCCACGCCGATCAGGACCAGCGCCAGGCCGGCGCCGAGCCCGCTGCCGAGGCCGACGGTCCCCTGCCCCTTGGCGCGCCACTCGAGGGGCAGCTCCTCGGTGATCACCACCACGCCCACGGCGAACAGGGTGCCCAGGAGCGCGGTCATGCCGATCTGGATCGCGGCGTAGCTGGAGGCGTTGGGGGCGAAGAAGCTCCCCAGGGCCAGCACCGGCGTCGAGCCGCAGGCCAACAGCATGAGCCGGCGCCGTCCGATGCGATCGGCCAGGCGCGAGAGCGACAGCGTCCCCAGCGCCCCGATGGCGAAGATCCCGAAGTACGACGCCAGCCGCGTCTCGGAGAGGCCGAACTCCTCGGCCAGGTACGGCGACGCCGTACCGTTGATGGCCCACAGGTAGCCCTGGAGCAGGTTCAAGACGAAGTAGACGTGGATCAGGCGCTGCATCGAGCGCGTGTCGCTCATCCGGCCAGCCGATCCCGGCAGAAGGCGCGCAGCGCTCCGTTCAGCAGCTCCGCCGCCTCCCACTGCAGGAAGTGGCCCGCGTCCCGGACCAGGAACGGGCCCACGTGATCGTGGAAGCTGACCGCCGCCATGCGATCGAAGTCCGGATGGATCACGTGGTCCGAGGTCCCGAACAGGATCAGGGTGTGGGTCGGGTTCTCCCCCAGGAGCGCCGGGCCCGCGCGCGCCTTCTCCGAGAAGGCGGACTCGTAGGCGCCGAAGCCCGCGCGCAGCTTCGCGCCGTCCGCGAAGGGCTCGCTGTGGAACGCCACGTCCTCGGCCGTGAAGCCGCCCGGGTGGGCCCAGAGGCGCGAAGTGTAGAAGGTGGCGATGTAGCGGCGGCGGCGGTCCGCAGTGTCGAGCTCCGCGGCCAGGCCGTCGGCGTCCTGGCCCTGGCGCAGGAAGTAGTCCGCCGTCTCCAGCGGCGGACGCGTGCGGAGCCCGTCCATCTTCCCCTTGAGGTAGCGCAGGGGGCAGTTGAAGAGGAGCATGCGCTCGACGAAACCGGGAAAGCGCAGGGAGAGATCCTGGGCGATCGTGCCGCCGAAATCGCCCGCCGCCACCACCACGGAATCGTGGCCCAGGCGGTCGCGGACCAGGGCGTGCAGGTCCAGGCTGCTGGCCACGGTGTCGTGGATCCCATCGGGGCCGAGCTGCGAGTCGCCGAAGCCGCGCAGGTCCGGCGCGATCACGTCGAAGCCGGCCTCCGCCAGCGGGCCGACGTTGCGCCACCAGATGCGCCGGGTCTCGGGCCAGCCGTGGAGCAGCAGCAGCGGTACACCGCCGGCGCCCTCGCGCGTGTACGCCTGCCGGAAGCCGCGCGGATCGGCGTACTCCAGCGCGTAGGCGTCGGCTCGCAGCGCCGGGGCCGCGCTCACGACGCGAACTCCCGCACGGGCTGGCCCGTCTCGAGCTCCTCCTCGCCGCGGGTGGCCAAGGCCAGGTTCAGGGGCGCGCGCTGCGTGAAGGCGGCGGCGCGCACGGCGCAGGCTTCGAGCGCACAGCCCGCGCACTGGCGCGGGCGACACGGATCGAAGTGCACCAGCACGTCGCCGCTCGCACCGAGCCCTGCCAGGATGCGAGCGCGGATCTCCGAATCCATCTCGTGCAGGCGGTCCGCGTCGTAGAAGCGGGGGATCGACATGTGCAGGTCCGCGTGCTCCGTGGCGCCGGAGCGCCACGCGCGCAGCCCGTGCACGTCGATGCACCAGGCGGGGCGATCGTGCTCCAGCGCCGCCACCGCCTGCGCCAGCATGGCCCGATCCGCCTCGTCCATCAGCCCGCCCACCGCGCGGCGCACGAGCCGCCAGCCCTCGCGCAGGATGTTCGCCGCCACCGCGATGGCCACCAGCGGATCGAGCACCAGCCAGCCCGTGAGGCGCACCGCCACCAGTCCCACCACGACGCCCGCGCTGGTGGCGACGTCGGTCAACAGGTGCCGGCCGTCCGCTTCGAGCGCCAGCGATCGCGTGCGGCGTCCCGTCCGAATGAGATGCAGCCCCAGGAACCCGTTCACCGCCGCCAGCGCGCCCACCGCCGCCATGCCGCGGTCCAGGTTGCGCAGCTCGGGTCCCCGCACCAGCTCGCGCCCCGCCTGGACGAAGATCAGCAGCGCGGCCACCGCGATCAGCGTGCCCTCCACCCCCGCCGAGAAGTACTCCACCTTGCCGTGGCCGTAGGGGTGGTCCCGGTCCGCGGGACGCGCCGCCACCAGCAGGCTGTAGACCAGCAGCACGCCGGCCAGCACGTTCACCACCGACTCCATCGCGTCCGAGAAGACGGCGCTCGAGCCGGTGAGCCCGTAGGCCCCGAACTTCCCGGCGCAGATCGCCGCCCCGAGCACGAGGGCCAGCCATCCAGCGCGGATGCGGACGGCGACGTCGGCGGGCATGGCGGCAGTCTACTGGACTGCTGCCCACTCTTCCTCCGAAAGCTCGGCAGCATTGCGTCACTCCGCGCCGCACGGGCGAAGCTGCCGTCAAGCCGCCGGATCCGGACTCGAACCCGGCGTTGGTACACTTCGGGGCTGGGAGTCCGCTGGAGGCCACCACAGCGGTTGACGCCTGCGGCGCGCAAGCCACCATGAGCAGGCAGCCATGACAGAATCGCAACAGCGCGAGATGGTAGAGGTCGCGACCTACCCCAGTGTCGAACTCGCCGAGAGCGTGGCGGCTACCCTCAGGACGGACGGATTCCGGGTCGTTGTCGAGTCCTCTTCCGGATCCGGCGCTCCCGGAATCCTTGGTGGCGTGGGCGGCGCCCGCATCCTCTGCCCAACCGGGCAGGCAACCGAGTGTCTCCGCGCCATCGCAGCAAGCGTTCCGTCGGAAGAAGAGCTCGAATCCCTGGCGTTGGGCGCGGATCCGCCAAACGACTCGCACCCGCCGGGCGACGGCCTCATCTCGAAAACGCGAGCTAGCACCGCCCGCGACCTTCCGGGACACGCGTCGTCGTACGTTGCAGCGGGCGTCGTGGCCGCGCTGCTTGTCCTCCTCCGAGCCCTCCAGTCGTGTTAGGACCGCGGGAGCGGGTCGCTGCATTCCTCCGCGAGCGCGGTACCGTCGGGTGATGGGCGACGCCTCGATCCGGTTCTACTTCAGCTTCCGCAGCCCCTACGCCTGGTTCGCCGCCGAGCGCCTCGAGGCGGAGCTGGGGGACCTCGGGGTGCCGATCGAGCGGATCCCGATCTACCCGACTCCCGAGCTCTTTCCGAACGATCCCGCCGCGATGCCGGAGAAGGTCGCCTACCTGGTGCAGGACGTCCGGCGTCTGGCGCGGGAGCGGGGGCTGACGGTCCGCTTCCCTTCCGGGCTGGATCCCGACTGGTCGCTCTCGCACGCGGCCTTCCTGGGCGCACAGCGGCAGGGCGCCGGCCACCGCTTCATGCTGGAGGCTTTCCGCAAGCGGTTCGGCGAGGGCCTCGACCTCGGCAAGGACGACGTCATCGCCGACACCGCCCGCCAGGCCGGCCTCGACCCCGAGACCATCCTGGCTGCGGCCCACTCCGACGAGCTTCGCGCCGAGGCGTCCGAAGGTTGGAAGCGAGGCCGCGAGCGCGACGGGATCTTCGGGGTTCCGAGCTTCGTCTGCGCCGGAAAGCTCTATTGGGGCCAGGACCGCATGCACTTCCTGCGCAACGCGGTCATCCGGAAGTCGGGCGGCGACGCCTGAACGGCCAGACCCCTCGGCTCAAGCGAGCTTCCCCGCCTGGGCCGACGAGATCTGGCCCACCTCGTGGAACCACTCGAGCGTGTCGCGAAGGCTGACTTTGAGCGGCGTCGCGGGCAGGCCGAAGTCCGTGTCGGCCGGGCCCTGGTCGAAGGACACCTCCGGCCGGTCCGCCGCCTCGAGCATCATGTTGACCGACTCGCTGGCCAGGGGCATGGGCTTTCCGGTGCGCAGGGCGAGCCAGTCGAACAGCTTTCCGCTCGCTCGCAGCAGCGCGCGGGGCGCAGGCCAGGTGGGGAGATTGCGTCCCGTCAGTCGGTTCACCTCGGCAACCACGTCGCGCACGTCCACGAGGTGGCCGGTCAGGAGATAGTGGCGCTCGCCGAGCCCCGGGGTCATCACGCCCGCCGCCAGCGCGGCCACGTCGCGCACATCCACGATCGGAAGCGGACACGGCCGCGGGAGCGCGGGGACGCGTCCCTGGATGATGTCCCGCGTCATCACCATGGAGTCGCTGAGCGCCTCGTTGGGATCGCGCGGGCCCACCACGGCGCCCGGGTAGATCGTGACGACCGGCGCGCCTTCTTCGGCATGGCGCCGCGCCACGTGCTCCGCCGCCACCTTGCTGCGGGTGTACGGTCCGCAGCCGGTGGAGACCGGACCGTCCCCCGCGACCGTCACGGTCGGGGGTGGCACGAAGACCCCCGCGGTCGATACGTAGACCAGCGGATCGAGCCCCAGCCCGCGCCCGCTGCGAAGGATGAGATCCGTGCTCTCCGGGTTGACCCTCGCCATCTCCGCTTCGCGATTCGGGTCCAGGCTGAAGACCGCGGCCACGTGCAGGACCGCGTCGCAGCCGTCGAGGGCGTGCTTCACGGCGCCGGGATCGGTGATGTCGCCTTCGACCCCCTCGACGTCGCCGGCCGCCAGGCCCTGCATCTCGAGCGCGTGCTCGAGCCTGCTCCGCGACCGGACCAGAGCGCGGACCTCGTGACCCGCGCGGTGCAGCGCCGCGACGGAGTGCGACCCGATGAATCCCGTAGCCCCGGTGACGATGACCTTCATGCCGACGATCCTACGCCTTGGGAAAACCAGCGGTCAAGCATGCGCGTCCCCGACACCTTGCCGTCCGACCTCACCTCCGTCAGAGTGCCGGTCGTGACCAGCGACGATCGGCAGCAGGACCGCGCGGCGGTGCGGGTGTTCCCACCGGGTGTCCCCCTCGCGGTCATTCTGGCCGGAATCGGCCTCAGCCATCTGTGGCCGATCGACCCGGGGTTCGAGCTCGCGGCGCCCGGACGCCATTGGATCGGCGGCGGGATCGTGGCGCTCGCCATCCTCGGCCTGGGACTCTGGCCCGTCCTGCTGTTCCGCCGTAGCGGCCAGAACGAGAACCCGTGGAAGCCGACTCCCCGGATCGTGGAGCGGGGACCGTTCCGGGCGACCCGGAACCCGATGTACCTCCAGATGTTGCTCGTGTGCATCGGAGTCGCGGTCATGCGTTGGGACGTCTGGACCCTGGCGCTCACGCCGCTCGGCACGTGGGTGCTCCAGACGTTCGCGATCGTGCCCGAGGAAGCCTACCTCGAGCGCAAGTTCGGCGATGCCTACCTGGACTACAAGCGCCGGGTGCGACGCTGGCTGTAGCTGCCGACGCTCTCCTCCGGGCTCCGCGGCTCCGTGGCGCGGTCGATGGTATTCTGGGCGGCATCTCGCCGCTACCGGGAGGAGAGAGATGCCCGTCTACGTCGTCGCACAGGGGCGAATCGAAGATCGCGAAATGCTGAACCAGTACATCGCGAAGGCCCTTCCGACGATCCGGTCCGCCGGGGGCCGGGTGCTGGGTTTCGACGAGTCGCCCGAGGTGGTCGAGGGGGAGGTCCCGTACCCGCGGACCGTGATCCTCGAGTTCGAATCCCACGACGCCTTCCGCGCCTGGTACGACTCGGCCGGCTACCAGGAGATCCTCCCGCTTCGGCTCGAGTCGATGCCCGGCTCGCTGATCGTCGTGAACGGCCTGGCGTAGCCACGAACAGGCGGAACGTCCGCTGAAACGCGCACTGAATCTCGCCGTGATGCTGTCGCTGGCGCCGTTGGCGTTCGGCGTCTGGGGCTTCTGGTTCGAGCCCGCCAGCCTCCGCAACGAAGACCACGAGGTCACGCTTCCTGCCTGGCCCCGCGAATGCGATGGCCTGAGCGTGGCGATCCTGGCGGACCTGCACGTCGGCTCGCCCCACAATGGCATCGCGAACCTCGTCCGGGTGGTCGAGCTCGCCCAGCGCGCCAATCCGGACCTCGTGCTGCTGGCCGGTGACTACGTCATCCACGGCGTCCCCGGTGGAAGCTTCGTCTCGCCGGAGGAGTCGGCGCGGCAGCTGGCACGGCTGGAGGCTCCCGCGGGCGTCTTCGCGGTGCTCGGCAACCACGATTGGTGGCTGGACGCCGGACGCGTCCGCGAAGCCCTCGAGGGCGTGGGGATTTCGGTGCTGGAAGATGCCTCCCGCCCGATCGCGCTGGGAGCGTGTCGCTTCTGGCTCGCGGGGCTGAGCGATTTCTGGGAGGGGCCCCACGATATCGAGCGTGCGCTGTCGGGAGTTCCTGCCGGCGAGCCCGCCATCCTCTTCACGCACAACCCCGACGTCTTCCCGCAGATCCCTCGCCGGGTCTCATTGACCATCGCCGGACACACGCACGGGGGCCAGGTCTACCTTCCCGGGGTGGGCCGGCCCGTGGTGCCGTCGCAGTTCGGCGAGCGGTTCGCCATCGGTCACATCGTCGAAGACGGGCGGCACCTCTTCGTGAGCTCCGGCGTCGGCACCAGCATCGTTCCCATTCGTTTCCTGGTGCCGCCGGAGGTCTCCCTGCTCCGCCTGCATTCGGACGGCTCCTAGAGATGGGTGGAACGATGGCCGAGCCGCGTCCGTTTCTGACCGCGCGCTGGGTCCACCTCGCGATGCTCAACTACGAGGTCGATCCTTCGCTCCTGGAGGAGCGGGTCCCGCCGGGAACCGACCTGGACAGCTTCGCAGGGGGCACGTTCGTCAGCATGGTGGGCTTCCAGTTCCTGGACACGCGCGTGCTCGGGTTGCCCATCCCGTTCCATCGGAACTTCGACGAGGTGAACCTTCGTTTCTACGTCCGCCACAGCGCTTCCGATGGAATCCGGCGAGGCGTCGTCTTCGTCAAGGAGATCGTTCCTCGCGCTGCCATCGCCTGGGTCGCACGTCGCATCTACAACGAGAACTACGTCGCCTTGCCCATGGACCACGAGGACGAGGTCGGCCACGCTGCCGAGCCGCGCGTCGCGTACCGCTGGAGTCACGCAGGCCGGTCCCATCATCTCGCAGTCCGGGTCGGCGGCTCTCCCTACCTTCCGGATGAGACGAGCGAGGAGTCCTTCATCAGCGAGCACTACTGGGGCTACGCCCGTCAGCGCAATGGAACCACGCTCGAGTACCGGGTGGAGCATCCTCGCTGGAGGGTCTGGCGCGCCCGACAGGCGGAGCTCGACTGCGACATCGCCGCCCTGTACGGAGCGGAGTTCGCGCCGTACTTCTCCGGCCCCCCGAGCTCGGCGTTCCTCGCGGAGGGCTCGGCCGTCACGGTTCGACGCGGACGCCTCCTCGGCGAGTAGCGGGAACGGTCCCCTGGCATCGTGTCCCCTCGCGCGAGGTCGACTAGACTGAGCGTGTGTCGGCTCCCCGGACGCTGCCCCCCGAGCTCGTCACCGCGGTGCCGGGCCCGCGCTCGACGGCCCTGGCCGAGCGCCTGGCGCGGGTCGAGAGCCGCAACGTCACCTGCAGCCAGCCTGCGCCTCCGATCTTCTGGCAGCGCGCCGCGGGCGCGAACGTCTGGGACGTGGACGGCAACCGCTTCGTGGATCTTTCCGCCGGCTTCGGCGTGGCCAACGCCGGGCACGCGCACCCGCGTGTGGTGGATGCGGTGCGGGAGCAGTCGGGGGAGCTGCTGCACGCCATGGGCGACGTCCACCCGGCCGCGGTCAAGGTGGAGCTGCTGGAGCACCTGGCGGCGCGCTTCCCCGGCGGCGGCCCCGCCAAGGCGGTGCTCGGGTCGTCGGGCTCCGACGCCGTGGAGATCGCCCTCAAGACCGCGCAGCTCGCGACGGGTCACGCGGGCGTCGTAGCCTTCGCCGGGGCCTACCACGGGCTCACCTTCGGCGCCCTCGAGGTCAGCTGGCGCCCGACCTTCCGCGAGCCCTTCCTGGCGCGGCTCCCCGGCGCCACGGTCTTCGCGCGCTTCGGCGACCTGGAGGACGTGATGCGCTCGGCGCACAGCTGCCCCGAGCCGGTGGGCGCGCTGCTGGTGGAGCCCGTCCAGGGCCGCGGCGGGGAGCGCATTGCTCCCCGCGGCTTCCTCGGCGCCCTGCGCGAGCTGTGCGACGAAGAGGGCTGGCTGCTGGTGGCCGACGAGGTCTACACGGGATTCGGCCGCACCGGGCGCTGGTTCGCCTGCGAGCACGACCAGGTGGTGCCCGACCTGCTGTGCGTCGGCAAGGGCCTCTCCTCGGGCATGCCGATCTCCGCCTGCCTCGGTCGTGCCGAGATCATGGACCGCTGGCCCCCGTCGGCCGGCGAGGCGCTGCACACCCAGACCTTCCTGGGCCACCCGCCCGGCTGTGCCGCGGCGCTGGCGTCGCTGGCGGTGCTGGAGGACGGGAAGCTGGTGGAGCGCTCCGCGGAAGTCGGCGACCGCGCACTGGCGCACCTGCGCGGGCGTTTCGAGGCGCGGGAGGGCGTCGTGGACGTGCGCGGCCTCGGCCTGCTGCTGGCGGTGGAGTTCTCCGATCCGGACGCCTGCGGCGAGACCTGCGCCGCAGCGCTGCGCCGAGGCGTGATCACGATCCCCTCCGGCGACGACGGCGAGGTGCTCTCGTTGACGCCGCCCCTGGTCATCGACGAAGACGCATTGCGGGCCGCCATCGACGTCGTGGCGGAGTGCGCAGCGTGACGGGAGACCGGGAGCGACGCGCCCTCGACCGGCGTCTGATCGCGTGGGCGCAGGAAGCACGCGCCGGCGACGGCGCCGCGGACGACGTGCGCTTCGATGCGCTGGCCCGCGACCTCTTCGCGTTCCAGTACGCCCGCTGCGTGCCCTACCGCCGGCTCTGCCAGCGGCGCGGCGTCGCGCCCGCGAGCCTGGGCTCGTGGCGCGAGATTCCGGCGGTGCCGACAGGGGCCTTCAAGGAGATGGCGCTGCGTTCGTTTCCCTGCGAGCGCACCCACCACACATTCCGCACCAGCGGTACGGCGGCAGGCGCCCGCGGCGAGCTGCACCTGGACACGCTCGCCGTCTACGAGGCGTCGCTGCTCCCGAGCTTCGAGCGCCACCTGCTGCCGGATCTGGCGCCGGACGCGCGCATGACCTTCCTGGTCCTCGGCCCGAACGCGCAGCAGGCACCGGACTCGTCCCTCGCCCACATGTTCGATCGGGTGGTGCACGCGCGGGGTGCGGCGGGCAGCGCCTTCGAGCCGGATCCCGAGGCTGCGGCACGGGGACTGGCCGACGCCGGCGAGCCCCTGTGCCTGTGCGGGACGGCCTTCGCCTTCGTGCACCTGCTGGATCAGCTGGCCACGCGGGGCACCCGGCTGGCGCTGCCGGCGGGGAGCCGCGTGATGGAGACCGGCGGCTTCAAGGGACGCAGCCGCGAGGTGACCCGCGACGCACTCTACGCCGGGATCGCCGAACGCCTGGGCGTGCCGCCGGAGCGCGTGGTGAACCAGTACGGGATGACCGAGCTCGCAAGCCAATTCTACGACTCGGTGCTGCTGCACCCGGACGAGCCGCGGCGGAAGCTCTCGCCCCCCTGGGCCCGGGTGCGCTGCGTCGCGCGCGACGGCGGGGCCGACGTGCCCGACGGCGAGCTGGGCATCCTCCAGATCCTGGACCTCGCCAACACGGGAAGCGTGCTGGCCGTGCAGACCGCGGATCTGGGACGGCGCCTGGCCGACGGCTTCGAGGTGCTCGGGCGCGAGTCCGGCGCCGAGGCCCGCGGCTGCTCGCTGGCCGCCGACGAGATGCTGGCGGGCGACGCGGCGTGAGCACGGCGTCGCCGGACGCCGTGCGCGCGTCGCTCCGGCGCCTGCACGCGGCTGGCGACGCGCTCCGCAAGCGGCCGGCGCGCGAAGTGCTGGATGTGCTGGGCGCGCTGCTCGAGCGCCTGCGCGACCCGACGGATCCGGCGCGGCGGCGGATCGAGACAGAGCTGCCGGCCGCGGCCGGCTTCTCCCCCGAGATCGTGCGCGAGGGCCTCGCGCGCGGGCTCGCCAGCTGGACCGGAGCCGCGCTGCGCGCGCTGGTCGACGTGGAGCTCGGCGACGCCGAGGCCTTCCACGGCGCCCCGACGACCGCGGCGATCCTGGCCGGCGCCATCCCCATGCCCGCACTGCTCGAGGTCGTGGCGGCGCTGTGCGTGCGCTCGCCCGTGCTGGCGAAGCCCTCGGCCCACGATCCCGTCACCGCGCCCGCCGTCGCCGGCGCGCTCGCCGAGCTCGATCCCGCGCTCGGGCAGTGCGTCGCGCTGGCGGACTTCCGCCACGACGACGAGGCGTGTATGGACGCCCTCTGCCAGGCCGACTGCGTGGTGGTCACCGGCTCCGACACAGCGGTCTCCTCGCTCGCGGCGCGGGTGCTGCCGCCGCGGAGGCTGGTGGCGCACGGGCACCGCATCTCG
Organism: uncultured delta proteobacterium; assembly: GCA_947259215.1. Classification (GTDB taxonomy): domain Bacteria; phylum Myxococcota_A; class UBA9160; order UBA9160; family JAFDET01; genus CAMYLJ01. The sequence goes on along the minus strand of CAMYLJ010000004.1, from coordinate 107,923 downwards.
CTGGCCGCCCTCGGGCCCGCCGCGCTGGAGGAGGCGTCGCTGGCGGAGGCGGCCCGCGGCCTGGCCCTCGACACGGCGCTCTGGGACCAGCTCGGATGCTGCTCGCCGGTCGCGGTCTACGTCGCGGGACCGACGGCGGCCGCCGGGCGTGCCGCCCATGCGCTGGCCGACGCCCTGGCCGACGCCGAAGCGCGTTGGCCGCGCGGCACCGCCTCTCCCGAAGCCGAGGCGGCGGCGGCCCACGAACGCGCGCTGGCCGAGATGCGAGGCGCCGAGCTGCTCGCGGATCCCGGGGCGCGCTGGAGCGTCGTGGTCGAGCCGGACGCCCAGCCGCGTCCGGCGCCGCTCCACCGCTTCCTGCGCATCCACCCCGTGACCGACGCGGCGGCCCTGATCGAGGGGATCCGGCCCCTGGGCGCGAAGCTGGCAGGCGTCGCCCTCGCGGGCTTCGCCGCTGACACGCTGCGGCTGGAGGCGGCGCTCCGGGGGGCCGGCGCCACGCGCACCTGCGCGCCGGGATCGCTCCAGGCGCCTCCCCTGGCCTGGCACCGGGACGGGCTGCCCGTCCTCCGCCGCCTCCTGCCGGGCGCATGACGCAGCGCGCCGAAGGGCTCTTTACGCAATTTTCACAGATCTGGGGATGCGTGATGCGACAATCGGTCGCATGCGTATCCACCTCGTCACGCCGCGCAATCCCGAGAGCTTCTGGACCTACGATCGCATCCTGCCCCTGATCCAGAAGAAGTGCGTCTTCCCCAACCTCTCGATGCCCACCGTTGCGGGCCTGACGCCCCCCTGGCACGACGTGACCCTCTGCGACGAGAACGTCGAAGAGGTGGACTACGACGTGGAGGCCGACATCGTCGGCATCACGGGCTACATCATCCACAAGGAGCGCATGCTCGAGATGATCGCCGAGTTCCGCCGGCGCGGGCGCTTCGTGATCGTCGGTGGGCCCTACGCGTCGCTCTGCCCGGAAGAGCTTCGCGGACACTGCGACGTGCTCTTCGTGGACGAGGCCGAGGAGACCTGGCCCGAGTTCCTGCGCGACTTCGAAAAGGGCGAGTGGAAGGCGGAGTACCGGCCGGCGGAGAAGCCGGACATGACGCTCTCGCCGAAGCCGCGCTTCGACCTCATGAAGGTGGAAGACTACCACGCCATGACGATCCAGTTCGCGCGCGGCTGCCCCTTCCGCTGCGAGTTCTGCGACATCATCGTGATCTACGGCCGTCGGCCGCGCGTGAAGAGCGTCGACCAGGTGATGGAGGAGGTAAAGGCGCTCCACGCCCTCGGCGCGCGTCAGGTCTTCCTGGTGGATGACAACTTCATCGGCAACAAGAACGTCGCCAAGGATCTCCTGCGCGAGCTCGGCGTCTGGGGGCGCGAGCACGGCCACCCCATCAGCTTCCAGACCGAAGTCTCGCTGAACGTGGCGCAGGACGACGAACTCCTGAAGCTGATGCAGGACGCCAACTTCACGACGATCTTCATCGGCATCGAGAGCCCGCGCCTGGAGTCGCTCCAAGAGACGCAGAAGCACCAGAACACGCGCGGCGACATGATCGCGGACATCCGCAAGATCCACGACCACGGGATGCAGGTGCAGGCCGGCATGATCGTGGGCTTCGACGCCGACGATCCCAGCATCTTCGAGGAGCAGCTGCGCTTCATCCAGGAGGCGCGCATTCCCGTGTCGATGACGGGCATGCTCCAGGCCATGCCGAAGACGCCGCTCTACGACCGCGTCAAGAACGAGGGGCGACTCGTGGCCGAGAGCACCGGCGACCAGTTCGTGTTCTCGAACATCGTGCCGAAGAGCATGAGCCGCATCGATCTCTACCGCGGCTACCGGGACCTGATCGGCGATCTGTACGACTTCGGGAACTACCGCCGGCGCACCATGGAGTTCCTGCTCCATCGCGGCGACCAGGCCAACGGCGGCCGCGACATCACCGCCAGCGACCTGCGCCTCTTGTGGCGGGTGCTGGTGCAGACCGTGTTCCGGGCGTCGCCCGCCCGGGCACGCTTCACCCTGCGCCTGATGCTCGAGACCCTGGCCCGCCGACCCCGGGCCTTCAAGGAGGCCTGCTCCTTCGCGGTGACCCACAAGGCGCTCTCCGAGTACATGGACACCCTGGCCCGCAACCTCGACGTGGCCATCGAGAAGATGTCGGCAGACGGCTCCGCTAGAATCGCAAGCTAGTGGAAAGAAAGATCTTTCTATAATCCGGACCTTTTCCGTCCGGTATTTACAGGACCAGTTCGGTCTCCTATCCTTGGGGCCCTGCGAGGTCCTGCATGCTGCGCCTCTCCAAGATTACCGACTACGGCATCGTGCTGATGGCCCGGCTGGCGCGGGACCCCGCCGGCGCCACCCACAACGCCCGGGAGCTCTCCGCCGACACCGGGCTGCCGTTCCCGGTGGTGGGCAAGGTCTTGAAGACCCTGGCCCGGGAGGGCCTGCTGGACTCCCACCGCGGCGCCCGCGGCGGCTACGCCCTGGCCCGGCCTCCCCAGGAGATCTCGGTGGCCAAGATCATCGCGGCGCTCGAGGGACCCGTGGCCCTCACCGAGTGCGGGCTGGCCCCGGGCCGCTGCGAACACGAGCCCAGCTGCGACGTGCGCTCGCCCTGGGAGAAGATCAACCGCGCGATCGCGCAGACGCTCGATCGCGTGACCCTGGCCGACCTGGCCAACCCCTCCGACCGGATCCCCTTCGAGGATCTCGGGATCCGATAGGACGCGACCCATGGCAGAGTCCCACAGCCCCGAGAGCCTGGCCGAGCGCGAGTACGAGTACGGCTTCACCACCGACGTCGAGCAGGAGACGCTTCCGCCGGGACTCGACGAGAGCACGGTACGCTTCATCTCCGCCCAGAAGGACGAGCCCGAGTGGCTGCTCGAGTGGCGCCTCAAGGCCCTGCGCCGCTTCCTGGAGCTGGAGGAGAGGGAGACCGAGCCGACCTGGGCCATGGTCCACTACCCGAAGATCGACTACCAGGCGATCTCCTACTGGGCGGCGCCCAAGCAGCAGCTGGTCGAGAGCCTCGACGACGTGGACCCCGAGCTGCTGAGCACCTACGAGAAGCTCGGGATCCCCCTGGAGGAGCAGAAGCGGCTGGCCGGCGTGGCGGTGGACGCGGTCTTCGACAGCGTCTCCGTGGGCACCACCTTCAAGGCGGAGCTGGAGAAGCAGGGCATCCTCTTCTGCTCCTTCTCGGATGCGGTTCAGCGCTGGCCCGACCTGATCCGCCAGTACCTGGGCTCGGTGGTTCCCTACAGCGACAACTTCTTCGCCTGCCTGAACTCCGCGGTCTTCAGCGACGGGTCCTTCGCCTACATCCCGAAGGGCGTGCGCTGCCCCATGGAGCTCTCCACCTACTTCCGCATCAACGCGGCCAACACGGGCCAGTTCGAGCGCACCCTGCTGGTGGCGGACGAGGGCGCCTACGTGTCCTACCTGGAGGGCTGCACGGCTCCCATGCGTGACGAGAACCAGCTCCACGCCGCGGTGGTCGAGCTGGTGGCCCTCGACGACGCCGAGATCAAGTACTCCACCGTCCAGAACTGGTACCCCGGCGACAAGGACGGCAAGGGCGGGATCTACAACTTCGTGACCAAGCGCGGCGCCTGCCGGGGCAAGCGCTCCAAGATCTCCTGGACCCAGGTGGAGACCGGCTCGGCCATCACCTGGAAGTACCCGAGCTGCATCCTCCAGGGCGACGACTCGGTGGGCGAGTTCTACTCGGTGGCGCTCACCGCCAACCACCAGCAGGCGGACACCGGCACCAAGATGATCCACCTGGGCAAGAACACGAAGAGCACCATCCTCTCCAAGGGCATCTCCGCGGGGTTCGGACAGAACACCTATCGCGGCCTGGTGCGGGTGCAGCCCAAGGCGGAGGGCGCGCGCAACTATTCGCAGTGCGACTCTCTGCTGCTCGGCGACCGCTGCGGCGCCCACACGTTCCCGTACCTCGAGGTGAAGAATTCCTCGGCCACCGTCGAGCACGAGGCCACCACCTCGAAGATCGGTGAGGACCAGCTCTTCTACTGCCGCCAGCGCGGCATCTCCGAAGAGGACGCCGTCTCCATGATCGTGAACGGCTTCTGCAAGGAGGTCCTGCGCGAGCTGCCCATGGAGTTCGCCGTCGAGGCCCAGAAGCTCCTGGGTGTGAGCCTCGAAGGCGCCGTCGGCTAGGAATTCCGAAAGGGACGATCGATGTTGAAGATCGAGAAGCTGCACGCCCGCGCGGGCGACGCGGAGATCCTGAAGGGGCTCGACCTGGAGGTCCGCCCCGGCGAGGTGCACGCCGTGATGGGGCCGAACGGCTCCGGCAAGAGCACCCTGGCCAACGTGCTGGCGGGACGCCCGTCGGTGGAGGTGACCGCGGGCAAGGTCCTCTTCGAGGGGCGCGACCTGACGGAGCTGGAGCCGGAGGAGCGTGCCCGTGAGGGCATCTTCCTGGCCTTCCAGTACCCGGTGGAGATCCCCGGCGTGTCGAACCTCTACTTCCTCAAGGCCGCGCTGAATTCGCGCCGCAAGCACCTGGGCCAGGAAGAGCTCGACGCCATGGACTTCCTGACCCTGGCGAAAGAGAAGGCCAAGCTGGTCGAGATGGACGAGGCGCTGCTGAATCGCGCGGTGAACGAGGGCTTTTCCGGCGGCGAGAAGAAGCGCAACGAGGTGCTCCAGATGACGGTGCTGGAGCCGAAGCTCGCGATCCTGGACGAGACCGACTCGGGCCTCGACATCGACGCGCTGCGCGTGGTGGCCCGCGGCGTGAATGCCCTGCGCGCCCCCGACCGCGCCATGCTCGTCATCACCCACTACCAGCGGCTGCTCGACTACATCGTGCCGGACGTGGTGCACGTGCTGGCCGGCGGGCGAATCGTGCGCTCGGGCGGCAAGGAGCTGGCGCAGGAGCTGGAGGAGAAGGGGTACGGCTGGCTGACGGAGGACGCGGCGTGAGCGCTGCCTGGCTGCAGGAGCTGCGCCGGGAGGCGGCCGCCCGCTTCGAGGAGCTGGGCTACCCGACCACGCGCCTGGAGGACTGGCGCTACACCAACGTCGGGGCGCTCGCGAAGACGGACTGGGTATCCGGCGAAGGGCGTCACGACGACGTGACCCCCGCGGATCTGGAGCACCTCACCTTCCCGGTCTTCGCCTGCTCGCTCTTCGTGTTCGTGAACGGCCACTTCGCCGGTGACCTCTCCTCGCCGCGGGCGCTCGCCGGCGGCGTGGAGGTGACGACCCTGAGCGACGCGCTGCGCGACGACCCGGAAGGGCTGCGCGGGCGCCTGGGCGGCCTGGCCGACAGCAAGCGTCGCGCCTTCGCGGCCCAGAACCTCGCCTGCTTCGAGGACGGCGCCGTCGTGCGCATCCCGGCGGGCGTCGAGATCGAGCAGCCGATCCACCTGGTCTTCCTGTCGAAGCCCGGCGCCGCCCCGACGGATTCCCACCCGCGCGTGCTGGTGGTGGCGGAGAGCGGGAGCCGCGCCACCCTCATCGAGGACTACGTGACCTTCGGAGAGGGGGAGTTCTTCACCAACGCGGTGACGGAGATCTTCCTGGAGCCGAACGCGGACCTGGAGCACGTGCGCTTCCAACGGGAATCGGCCCGCGGCTACCACGTTTCGTCGCTGCACGTGCGACAGGAGCGCGACAGCCGGCTGGCGGCCCACTCGATCTCCCTCGGCGCGACCCTGGCCCGCAACGACGTGGAGGCCACCCTCGTCGGCGAGGGTGCCCACGCCGACCTCTACGGGCTCTTCCTCGGCACGGGTCGCCGGCTGGTGGACAACCACACCACCCTCGACCACGCCGTCCCCCACACCACGAGTCAGGAGCTCTACAAGGGGATCCTGGGCGGCCGCTCCCGGGGCATCTTCCACGGGCGCGTGATCGTGCGCCCCGACGCCCAGAAGACGGACGCCCGCCAGTCGAGCAAGAACCTGCTGCTCTCCTCCGGCGCCGAGATCGACACCAAGCCCCAGCTCGAGATCCACGCCGACGACGTGAAGTGCAGCCACGGGTCGACCATCGGACAGCTCGACGAGGACGCGCTCTTCTACCTGCGCTCCCGCGGCATCGAAGAGGAGCAGGCCCGCGCGCTCCTGACCCGCGCCTTCGCGTCGGAGGTGACCGATGCCATCCGCTCGGACGTCCTGCGCCAGCGGGTGCAGGACCAGCTGCTCGAGATCCTGGAGTCGGAATGAGCTTCGACGTCGCCCAGATCCGCGAGGACTTCCCGATCCTGCACCAGGAGGTGCACGGAAAGCCGCTGGCGTACCTGGACAACGCCGCCACCGCCCAGAAGCCGCGCCAGGTGATCGACGCGCTGGCGCGCTTCTACGAGCGCGACAACGGGGCGGTGCACCGGGCCGTGCACGCGCTCGGCGCGCGCTCGACCGAGGCCTACGAGGGCGCCCGGGCCACCGTGGCGCGCTCCCTGGGAGCGACGGATCCCCGCGAGGTGGTCTTCGTGCGCGGCACCACGGAGGCCATCAACCTGGTGGCGGCCGCCTGGGGCCGGAGCCGCGTCGCCAGCGGCGACGAGCTGGTGATCACCGAGATGGAGCACCACTCGAACATCGTACCCTGGCAGCTGCTCTGCGACGCCGTCGGCGCGCGCCTGCGGGTCGTTCCCGTGAACGACCGCGGCGAGCTGCTGCTGGAGGAGCTGGATGCGATCCTCGGCGCGGGCACCCGGCTCGTGGCGGTGACGCACGTGTCCAACGTGCTGGGAACGCTGAACCCGGTGCGCGAGATCGTCGAGCGCGCTCACGCGGCGGGAGCGCTGGTGCTGGTGGACGGCGCCCAGGGCGTCCCGCACATGCCGGTGGACGTGCGCGAGCTGGGCTGCGACTTCTACGCCTTCTCCGGCCACAAGGTCTTCGCGCCCACGGGCATCGGCGCGCTGTGGGCGCGGCGCGAGATCCTGGAGGAGCTGGGCCCCTGGCAGGGCGGCGGCGGGATGATCGCCAGCGTGAGCTTCGAGAAGACCACCTGGGCCGGGGTGCCCGAGCGCTTCGAGGCCGGCTCGCCCAACACCGGCGGCGCCGTCGGCCTGGCCGCAGCCCTCGAGTATCTGGAGGCGGCGGGACCCGGCGCCGTGGAGCGCCACGAGCGCGCGCTGGTCGAGTACGCGGAGCCGGCGCTGCGCGCCATCCCGGGCCTGCGCCTGATCGGCGAGCCGGCGGACCGCGCCAGCGTGCTCTCCTTCGTGATGGACGGAATCCACGCCCACGACCTCGGCACCATCCTCGACCGCGAGGGGGTGGCGGTGCGCGCCGGCCACCACTGCGCCCAGCCGCTGATGGAGCGCTACGGGGTCCCGGCCACCGTCCGGGCCTCCTTCGCCCTCTACAACACCCGCGAGGACGTGGACGCGCTGGTGGCCGGCCTGCACGCGGCCCGGGAGATCTTCGGCGCATGAGCGACCTGCGCGAGCTCTACCAGACCACCATCCTGGACCACAACCGCAACCCGCGGAACGCCCGACGTCCGGTAGATTCGACCTGCGAGGCTCGCGGCGACAACCCGCTCTGCGGCGACCAGGTGACGCTGTACGCCACGGTCGAAGACGGCACCATCCGCGACGTGGGGTTCGAGGGCTCGGGCTGCGCCATCTCGACGGCCGCCGCCTCGCTGATGACCGAGCGGGTGAAGGGCATGAGCGTGGAGGAGTTCGTCAAGCTCTTCGACCGCTACCACGAGCTGGTGACGGCGCCCCACGGCGTCGAGACCCACGCCTCGGAGCTCGGCAAGCTGGCGGTCTTCGAGGGCGTGCGCGAGTTCCCGATGCGCGTGAAGTGCGCCACCCTGGCCTGGCACACCCTGCGCTCGGCGCTGGCCGGCGGCGACACCGTCACCACCGAGTAGACAACCGGGAGGGCGGAACGATGGACGACGAGAGCCTGCGCGACAAGGTCATCGAGACCCTCAAGACCTGCTACGACCCCGAGATCCCCGTGGACATCTACGAACTCGGGCTGATCTACGAAGTCGCCGTCGGCGAGGGCGCCCGGGTCGACGTAACCATGACCCTGACGTCGCCCATGTGCCCGGTGGCGGAGTCCCTGCCGCCCGAGGTGGAGGCCAAGGTGCGCGCCCTGCCCGAGGTGAGCGACGCCAAGGTCGAAGTCACCTGGGACCCGCCCTGGAACCCCGAGATGATGTCCGAGGCAGCGCGCCTCGAGCTCAACATGTGAGGCGGGGCCTGCTCCTGGCAGCCCTCGCGGCCGCCGGCCTCGCCCTCCTGCCCATGTCCCTCGTCGAACGCGCGATCTTCGTCCCGGAGCCGGGCGCCGCGCTGCGCCCTGCCGACGTGGGCCTCGAGGGCGAGGACGTGCAGCTCGAGCCCGAGCCGGGCGTGCGGGTGCACGCCTTCTGGCTGCCCGCTGCGGGGGCCGACCGCGCGATCCTGTTCCTGCACGGCAACGCGGGCAACGCGTCCCACCGGCTTCCCAACGCGGCAATGCTGGTCGGCCTCGGCACGAACGTCCTGCTCACGGACTACCGCGGCTACGGGCTCTCCTCGGGCCGGCCCAGCGAGCGCGGCGTGTACGCCGACGCGCGCAGCGCCCTGCGTCACGTGGTGGAGGAGCGCGGCATCCCCGAGCGCCGCATCGTGCTCTTCGGACGCTCGCTCGGCGGTGCCGTGGCGGTGGACCTGGCGGCCGACCGCGAGCTCGCGGGCGTGATCCTCGAGAGCACCTTCACCTCGGCGGCCGACGTGGCGCGCGGCGTCCTCGGCCCGCTGGCGCTGCTGGCGGGACGCCGCTTCGACTCCGCGTCGAAGATCCCGCGCGTGCGCGCCCCTCTGCTCTTCTTCCACGGCGACCGCGACGAGATCGTCCCCTACCCCCTGGGCCGCCGCCTCTACGAGCGCGCCCCGGAGCCCAAGACCTTCGAGACCCTGACGGGCGCCGGCCACAACGACACCGTCGAGGTCGGCGGCCCCCCCTACTTCGCGCGCATCCGCGACTTCCTGGACGAGGTCGCGCCGCCGGGCGCCGGCTAGGAACGCCCGACGCGGAGCGTGCCGGAGAGCCTCCCCGCCCCGCGGCCCCCGACGCCCCTAGAAGACTGGCGAGAGCATGGCGGTGATCCAGCCGAACCAGGCGGCCGAGAGCGCCGCGATCGCCACACGGTCGCGGGAGCGCCGGTAGAGCGACACGTTGCTCACCTCGGCGAGGGCGAAGAGGACGAAGAGCCCCGGCACGACCAGCAGCAGCAGGCGCGACAGGATCCCGAGCAACGCCCCGACGAGGAAGGTCGCCACCAGCAGCGTGCGTCCCACGCCGGCGGCGAGCGACGCGGGCAGCGTCTCCCCCCGACGCAGCAGCAGCTCGACGGCCAGGAAGAATGGAAAGACCAGCACGGTCACCGCGACCGCCAGCGCCAGGCGTTGCGGAGTCGGCGAGAGCTCGTGCACCACGCTCCCGAGCGGAGCCAGCAGCGCGTAGGTCGCGAGCAGGGCCGCACCCGCCGCGACGAAGCTGCGACGCGCACCGTCGAATGTGGCCCTCCCGAGCTGGCCACGAGTCGCCAGCAAGACGCACAGGGCGAGACCGGAGACCGTGAGCAGCCAGACCAGGGGCGGGGTCACGCTCATGGGCAGGAAGCGGCCGGGCGCCCCCACGACGGTGAGCGGCATGGCGGCGAACGACACCGCCACCACCAGCGCCAGGCCGAGCCAGGCGCCGGACGGGCTGCCCGCAGCGCGCGGCGTGGCGAGCCGCCCGGCCAGGTCGCCCACGCCCGCCAGCAGCACCACGAAGGCCAGGAAGGCCACCCCGGCCACGCGCAGGCGCGTCGCCGACAGGTCTACGGGTCCGCTGCGCGTGCGCTCGAAGGCGGCGTCGAGCCAGGCCACGGCTTCGCGGGTGGTCTCGTCGGACCAGATCACCCGGGTGTGGTCCGCACCCGCGATCTCCACCCAGCGCACCGCGTCCCCGCGCGTTGCGTCGCCGTAGGTCGTGCCGGGATCCACGGCGTCCACGCCGGCGGCGGCGGCGGCGCGCTCGCGCGTGAACGTGTGGATGCGCTCGGGATCGTCCTCGCCGACGAGGAAGAGCACGTTCGGCGGCGGGTAGGGACCGAGGGGTACTCGCCCTCCAGACACCAGCACGACGGCGTCCAGGCCGGAGTCGCGGCTGGCGTAGTCGTGGGCCGCGCCCGCACCCATGGAGTGGCCCATCAACGCGATCCGCGTTCCGTCCACGAACGGCGACCCGCGCAGGTACTCGACCGCGGCCTCCACGTCGCCGGCCAGGTGATCGGTGCGGCCGCTCGCGAACGGGTTGCGGTTGGCCCCATGACCGCGGAAGTCGAGGGTCAGCACCGCGTAGCCGCTCGCGGCGAGACGCCGGGCCTGGGTGCTGATCATGGCCCGGTCGGAGCAGATGCCGTGCATCAGCACCACACCGGGCGGCCGCTCGCCGGGCGCCGGAGGCGCCAGGCGGGTGATCCGCGCCCCCTCGGTCCCGGGCAGGAAGAGGCTGGCCGGCACGCCGCCCTCCAGTTCCAGGTCCACGTGGGGGGGGCCGCCGGCCTCCAGCCGAGCGAGGCGTGCCACAGCCACCAGGTGGACGACCAGGGCGACGACCAGCACGGCGCGACGCAGGCTCGTCACGCCCCCATCAAAGACAGCCCGCCCCTCCGTGTCAAGCGGCAGTGGGTGCTATGGTCGATTCCGAGTCGGGCGTTCCGAGGGCGGTAGGCGGTTGGGCGATCTTGGTCGGGTTCTGATATCAGGCGCCAACGGGCATCTCGGGCGGCGACTCATCGCCCGGCTCGCGAGCGGCTCGCCCGCCACCTCCGTGCGCGCGCTGGTGCGACGCGAGGGCGCGGCCGAGACGCTCCGTGCGCTGCCCGAAGCGGTGCGACCCGAGATCGTAGTGGCCGACTACGCGGACGCGCGCGCGCTGGCGCGCGCTTGCGAGGGCTGCCGATCCCTGGTGCACCTGGTAGGCATCCTGAAGGAGACCGCCGCCACCCGCTACACCCAGGCCCACGAGACCACCACCAGCGCGCTGGGCCGCGCCGCGGCCAGCGCCGGCCTGGAGCGAATCGTCTACCTGAGCATCCTCGGCACCGACCCCGAGAGCCGCAACGCCTGCCTGCGCTCGAAGGGCCGGGCCGAGGACATCCTGCTGAAAGGCGCCGTGCCGGCCACGGTGCTGCGCGTCCCCATGGTGCTCGGTCCGGGCGACATCGCCAGCGAGGCGCTGCGCCGCCAGGCCCGGGCGGGCACACTGCCGCTGGTTCGTGGAGGTGCGACGAAGGAGCAACCGATCTTCGCCGACGACGTCGTCGAGGCGATCGTTTCCTCCCTCGCCAGGCCGGAGCTCGCCGGCAAGCGCCTGGACCTCGCGGGGCCCGAATCGCTCTCGCACCGCGCGCTCGTGCAGCGCGCCGCGGCGCTCGTGGGCGGGTCGCCGCGAATCGTGTCCGTGCCCTACGGCGTGGTGCGCACGCTCGCGCGCATCCTGGGCCGACTGCTCGCGAACCCGCCCGTCACCGCGGCCATGCTCGGCGTCCTGGAACACGACGACGACATCGACCCGCAGCCGGCGGCTTCGCGGCTCGGAATCCAGCTCACGCCGCTGGAGGAGACCCTGCGCAACTGCCTCGGCGCGAAGGAAGAGGGCTCGTGAGCGAGGCCGCCCCGCCGCGCAGGACGTCTGCGCTGGGACGCATCCTGCCCTGGGTGATCGCCGCCGCCTGCTTCGCCTACCTCTACTTCCGTATCGACGCCGCCGCGGTTGCCCAGGGCAGCTCCTTCGTCCCCTACCTGGCAGGCGTGTTCGAGCGGGTCTCCTGGTCGCGCTGGCTGGCGCTGATGATCCCGTACTCGCTCTTCTTCATGCTGATCGACTCGGCCGTGGTCTGGCGGGTGGTGAACTGGTTCAACACCCGCGTCGCCTACACCGACATCCTGCCCGTGCGCGCCAGCACCTACATCCTCTCGATCCTGAACGAGCAGATGGGCAAGGGCGCGATGGCCGTCTACCTGAACCGGCGCGACGGCGTGCCGGGCTGGCAGGTCGGCTCGAGCATGCTCTTCATCATGGTCTGCGAGCTGCTCTACCTGACCCTGTGGGCGACGGTGGGCGTGACGCTCGGCTGGAACCGCCTGCCCGAGGCCTTCCACGCCATCCCCTGGCTGGCGGCCGGGGTAGCCGTGGCCTTCACCCTGCACCTGCTCTACTTCCGCGGCGTCATCCTGCCGGGCTCGACGGTGCGCGACCGCGACATCCTGCACGCCTTCCGGCGGGCGAACCTGGGCCACTACCTCGGCGTGATCCTGATCCGTTCACCGGCCCTGCTGGCCGCGGTGGTGGTGTACTCCACGGCGCTGGGCCTGTTCGGAGTCGAGGTCGGCTTCCTGGAGATGCTGGGCTACCTGCCCGTGATCTTCTTCGGAGCGGCGGTCCCGGGCCCGATGCGCACGGTGGCCATCACCTTGTGGGTGACCCTCTTTCCCGACAAGGCCGGCGAGCTGGCGGCCTTCGGGCTGGTGCAGCACAACTTCTTCATCTTCTTCAACGCGGCCATCGGCCTGCTCTTCCTGCGCCGCGCCAACCGCGAGCTCTTCGGCTCGCTGAGCGAGTCGCCCTCCTAGCCTCGCTTTCGCCACCAGGCCCAGGCGCGGTCGGCCATGGAGATCGCCGTCGAGATCGCGAGCGCAGCAGCCAGCAGCCGCACCAGTCCGGGGCCGGGCCAGCCCAGGCGGAGTGCGTCGCGCACGACGGGCACGCCGAGCATCACGTAGTAGGCGATCCCGTTCCAGCGCCCGAGCGCGCTGGCCCGCAATACGCGGCCGTCGACGACATTCGAGTCGAGGGCGTACTGCGCGAAGGCCAGCGCCACGAGCACGGGCAGAAGCGGCGTCAGCACGCCGCTGGCCGCCAACGCGGCCAGGCCGCAGGTGCAGAAGAGGGCGTCGCTGGCGTGGTCGAGGAAGCCGCCGAAAGCCGTCGACTCGCCGCGACGCCGGGCGACCGCGCCGTCGGCGAAGTCGCTGGCCACGGCCAGGGCGAAGAGCGCGCCGCCGACGGCGGAGGCGCCGCACAGGACGGCGGCGCCCAGGGCCGGAGCCACCAGCAGCCGGATCGAGGTCACGGCGTTGGCGGCGGTCAAGCGGCTGGCGCGGGCCTCACTCATCGCGCCCTCCACCATACCAGCTAGGCTCGCAGGCGATGAAGCGGTGGCTCTCGACGGCGATGCTGGCGCTGGCGTGCGGCGGGGGAGGCCCCGAGCTCTCGGAGTCCGCGCAGCGGGGCAGGGCGGTCTACATCGCCAACTGCGCAGCCTGTCACGCCGCGGATCCCAACCTGGACGGCGCCCTCGGACCGGCGGTGGCGGGCTCGTCGCTGGAGCTGCTCGAGGCGCGGGTGCTACACGCCGAGTACCCGCCCGGGTACACGCCCAAGCGCACGTCGGGGCAGATGGTCGCGCTCCCGCACCTGGCGGGAGACCTCGACGCGCTGCACGCGTACCTCGCAGAAGTGGCGCGCTAGAAGACGATCTGGCCCCAGATGTAGAGCACGACGGTCAGGCCGAGGCCGGCGTGGATCGTGCCGGACACGGTGGTCAGCATCTTCTGGGTGCTGGCGCCGGGACCGATCAGCCCGTTCACCTCCACCAGCCCGACCAGACCGAGAACCACGACCCAGTAGAGGGGATCGCTGCCGTCCGCGTACCCGGTGAGATGGCTGGCCGCGGCCATGAAGAACAGCATGGGGATGGAGAAGAGCGTGTTGGTGCGCGACGCCATGCCCGCACGTCCGCCGGCGCCCGCCGCCGCGGGGTTCGCCTCGCCGCCGCCCGCCACCGTCTCGGCGTTGGCGATCACGATCTTCTGGGCCGGCCAGATGATGAACCAGACGTTGAACCACATGAGTGTGCCCATCAGGGCGCCGGTCAGGATCTTCGTCATGTAGGGATCGCCGAGGCCGATGCCCTGGTGCAGCCGCACCGCGATGATGCCCAGGCCCGAGAGGAGGGTGAACATGGCGCCCCAGCGGAACCACCACAGCGCGTTCGGCACCAGGCCGCGGGTCATCACGCCCTTGGCCTGGCCTCCGAGCTCGCTCCCGAAGAAGGGCGTCTGGATGAAGTTGAAGTAGTAGAGGACGCCGATCCAGGTGATGCCCGCCAGGAAGTGGAGCCAGCGGAACAGGAAGGCGTAGCCCTCTGCGGTGGTGATGATGTCCATCTCGTCCTCCTCGGGTGCCTCGGGCGGGGCTGCATGGCCGAGCTCGACGCGGGCCACATTCTATCGCCGTCCGCACCCGGAGCGCCGTCTTTTGTGGCTTCGTGCGGGGGATTTCCGACTCAGCCCGAGCCCAGCATCCGCTCCTCGATTCCCTGCCAGCCCAGCCGCGAGCAGAGGGCGTGCACGCGCTCCGGATCCGGGGGGCCCGTACGCAGGTCGCGCAGCCGGGCCTTCACGCCCGGCACGCTGCGGACCACGGTCGCCAGCTGCCGCGTGAAGAGCGCCCGCTCCCGATGCTCGGCGATGCGCGCCGCCAGCCGCCCCGCGCCCCGCACCTCGACGCCGTCCCAGGCGTCGGGGTCGGCGGGCACGGCGTCGATGCGCCCGAAGCGTCCGAGCACGGCGGCGGCGCCCTTGGGTCCCACGCCCGGCACCCCGGGCAGGCAGTCGACGGCGTCGCCGACGAGGCCCAGGTAGTCCGGGATCTGGGCCGGATCCACGCCGAACTTCCCGCGTACACCGTCGGCGTCGAGGGTGGTGCCCCGGGCGTTGTCGTGGAGCACGACGCTCCCGTCCTCGCGCACGAGCTGGGAGAGATCCTTGTCCGAGCTCACCACCACCACCCGGGCACGCCGCGGCGCGAGCTGGTGGGTCAGGGTCGCGATCACGTCGTCCGCCTCGTACCCCTCCACCTCGAAGGTGGCGATGCCCAGGGCCTGGGCCGCCTCGACGCAGAGGTCGAACTGCGGCTCCAGGTCCGGCGGGGCGTCGCTGCGATCCGCCTTGTAGCCGGGGTCGAGGTCGTTCCGAAAGCTGGTGAGCGCGTAGTCGAAGCAGACCCCGAGGTGCCCGGGAGCCGCATCGGCCAGGTACTTCAGCAGGGTGTTGGTGAACCCGTAGGCCGCGAAGGTCGGCGTCCCGTCCGGCGCCTGCATCGCCGGCAGCGAGAAGTAGGCCCGGAAGATCCAGACGTGCCCATCGATCAGGTGAACCGTCGACATGGGCAGCCGCGAGGGTTCAGCGGCGTTCCTCGAGGATGGTTTCGGTGGCCCAGCCGGCGGCCTTGTGGACGTCCAGGTCGCGGCGCTCGCCGTCGCGCCGGCGCTGGAAGTCCACCTTGCCGTCCTTCAGCCCCTTGGGCCCCACGGTGATGCGGTACGGAATGCCCACCAGGTCCGCGTCCTTGAACTTCACGCCGGGACGCTCGTCGCGATCGTCGAGCAGCGCCTCGACGCCCGCCTCCCGGAGCGCCTCGTAGATGCGCGCGGCGGCCTCGCCGGTCTCCACGTCCTTCGGGTTCACGACGGTCACGACCACTTCGTAGGGCGCCACCGAGACCGGCCAGATGAGGCCGTTCTCGTCGTGGTGCACCTCGGCTACCGCCGCCATGGCGCGGCCGATCCCGATCCCGTAGGAGCCCATCACGATCGGATGCGACACGCCCTCGTCGTCCAGCACTGCGGCGTCGAGCGCGTCGGCGTACTTCGTGCCGAGCTTGAAGATGTGGCCGACTTCGATGGACTTGCGCACGCCGAGGGGCGCCTCGCACAGGGGACACGGCTCGCCCGCGCCGACCTCGCGCAGGTCGAGCCAGTGGTCGACGGCGATGTCGCGCGCCACGTCCACGTGGCGCAGGTGGTGGTCGTCGCGATTGGCGCCTGTCGTCATGGCGCTGCGACCCCGCAGCGCCTCGTCGGCCAGGATCTTCGGGCCGGAGACGCCCACCGCACCGAGGCTGCCCGCACCGGCGCCGAGAGCCGCGCGGATCTCCGCCTCGCTGGCGGGACGCACCTCGTTCGCGGCGATCGCGTCCAGCAGCTTCTGCTCCGCCAGGTCGTGGTCGCCGCGCAGCAGCACCAGCAGCGTCTGCCCGTCGACCACGTAGACCAGGGTCTTGATCTGGCGCTCCGCGGGCGCACCGCCCTCGAAGCTCACCAGGTCCTCGATGGTGCGCACGCCGGGCGTCGGAAACTCCTCCGGCGCCTCGCCGCAGGCCGGGTCCTCGACCGCCGGCAGCTTGGACGTGGCCTTCTCCACGTTGGCCGCGTAGCCGCACTGCGGGCAGGAGGCGATCCAGTCCTCGCCGGCGTCGCTCGGCACCATGAACTCGACGGACTCGTTGCCCCCCATGGCGCCGGACGAGGCCTCCACTGCCATCGTATCGAGCCCCATGCGCGTGAAGATCTTGCGGTAGGCCTCGAAGTGGCGCTGGAAGGCGCGGTCGAGGCCTTCCTCGTCCAGGTCGAAGGAGTACGAGTCCTTCATGGTGAACTCGCGCACCCGCAAGAGACCCGACTTCGGGCGCGGCTCGTCCCGGAACTTGCTCTGGATCTGGAACCAGATCTGGGGCAGCGCGCGGTAGCTCCGCAGCTCCGCGGCCAGCAGCGCGAAGATCTCCTCGTGGGTCACGCCCAGGCACAGGTCGGCGTCCCGCCGGTCGCGCAGCCGGAACATCTCCTCGCCGATCACGTCCCAGCGACCGGTGCGCCTCCAGACCTCGCCGGGGTGGAGGGTCGGCAGCTCGAACTCCTGGGCCCCGATCCGCTCCATCTCCTCGCGTACGATCCGCTCCACCTTGTGGCAGACGCGGCGGCCCAGGGGCAGCAGCGAGTAGGAGCCCGCCATCAGCTGGCGGATGAAGCCGCCGCGCACCAGCAGCTTGTGGCTGGCGGCCTCGGCGTCGGCCGGGTCGTCGCGGAGCGTCGGGATGAAGGCGGTGGACCAGCGCAAGGCGCTCTCCCTCCTGGCGCGAGACTAACCGCTAGAAGGGCGTTCCGCAGCGGCGCGCGTGCTCGGGGAAGGCCTCCGCCAGGCGCGCGAACACCGGTCCGGGCCGACCCGGACCGATGTCGGCGCCGTCGAGGCTGCGCACCGGCACCAGCCCGGCGCCGCTGCCGGTGAGGAAGACCTCGTCGGCAGCGAAGAGATCCACCCGGCCGAGGCTGCGCTCCCGCGCGACGAGCCCCAGCTCCCCCGCCAGCTCGAGAACGCCGGCGCGGGTGATGCCGGCCAGCGCCCCGTCGCTCGGCGGCGGAGTGGCGAGCTCCTCAGCGCGCAGCGCGAAGACGTTGGCCACGCTGGCCTCCGCCACCAGCCCGGCGCGGTTGAGCAGCAGCGCCTCGTCGGCACCCCGGCGCCTCGCCTCGAGCTTGGCCAGGGCGCTCGTCAGGTAGTTCATGCTCTTCACGCCCGGGTCGAGCACGTCCGGCGGCGCCCGGCGCTGGCTCACCGTCACGAGATCCAGCCCGCGCGCCAGGACCTCCGGCGGATACAGCCGGATCTCGTCCACGATGCACACGACGCGAGGCGCGGGACAGGTCGTGGGATCCACCCCCAGCGCACCCTCGCCGCGCGTCACCAGCAGCCGCACGTAGGCCTCGTCCCGGTCGAAGGCGCGCAGGGTGGCGAAGATCACCTCGCGCACGCCCTCGAGGCCACCGGGGATCTCGAGACCGACGGCCTTGGCCGACGTGGCGAGACGCGCCAGGTGCGCGTCGAGGCGGTAGATGCGCCGCCCGCGTACCCGGATCCCCTCGAAGACGCCGTCGCCGTAGAGGAAGCCGTGGTCGAGCACCGGGACCCGCGCCTCGGCGCCCTCCACGATGGCTCCGTCGAGCCAGACCTTCACGGCGTGCGCCCGGCGAGTCGCCCCGCGACCTCGTCGGCCGCCGCCACCACGCGGGCGGCGACGGCTGCGATCCGGCCTGGATCGAGCCGCGCCGACGGCGCCGCCAACGCGACCGCGGCCACGAGGCGCGCGCCCAGGAAGACGGGCGCCGCCAGCGCCACCAGCCCCGGGGTCCACTCGTCGCGGTTCTCGGCCCAGCCGCGCTCGCGCGCCTCCAGCACCGCCCGCGCCAGCGCGCGCCCGCGCAGGGTCCGGGGGGTGAAGCGCTCCGGCAGCGTGTCCGCGCTCTCCACCTCGTCGGGGGCGTGAGCCAGGTAGAGCTTGCCGACCGCCGTGGCGTGGGCCGGGACGGTGGACCCCACCTGGGGAGCGGCGCGCAGGAAGGCCGGACCCTCGGCCTTGGCCAGCACGTGGATGCGGCCGGCGCGGGCGGCGGCGAGAAAGAACGTCTCGCCCTGGGCCGCGGACTCCCGCTCGAGGACCGGACGTGCGGCCTCGACCACGGGCTCGCCCTCCAGGATTCCGACCCCCAGCGCCACCAGCCCGATCCCCGGCCGGTAACGACCCTGGGCGTCCCGCTCCACCAGGCCCCGCCGGCCCAGCGCCCGCAGCAGGCGATGGGCGCTCGACTTGGGCAGGCCCAGGGCCCGCCCGACGGCGGTCGCGCCCTGGGGCTCCGGCTCCCCGTGCAGGTGGAACAGCACGTCCACGGCCTTCTCCACGGTGCCCGCCGCATGGTCCATATCTCGGGACAGTATCCCATTAAATGGAACCTTCAAGCCGCCGCGGGGGGCGCAGCGCCAGCTCGGGTCGGCTACGCTTCCAGCGCTGGCTCCACCTGCACCCCGCCCCCCGGCGGCGGCTGACCTTCACCTCCCCAGGTTTTCATGTGGCGCGCGCTCTGGGCGCGTCGAACCGAGGAATTCTTGGCGGACTACGTTCGCATCGAGCAGCGCCAGGAGCTGGAAGAGCTGGCCCGGGCTTTGTTGCAGGAGCCGGTTCTGGCCTTCGATACGGAGGCGGACAGCTTCTACCACTACTTCGACAAGACCTGCCTGGTGCAGGTGGCGACGCGCAAGCAGAGCTACCTGATCGACCCGCTGGCCATGGGCGGGCCCGCGGAGCTCGCCCCCCTGGGGCCCGTGATGGCGTCGCCGGACGTGAGGAAGGTCTTCCACGCGGCCGAGTACGATATCTACGTCCTGAAGCGGGACTGCGGCTTCGAGTTCGCGAACCTGTTCGACACCATGATCAGCGCGCAGCTTCTCGGCTACCCCGCCATCGGCCTGTCGGCGCTGGTCGAGCGGCACTTCCAGAAGACCCTGCCGAAGGACGAGCAGCGCTCGGACTGGTCCACGCGGCCCCTCTCCGAGACCCAGCTCGACTACGCTGCCGCCGACGTGAAGTTCCTGATCCGCATGGCGGAGCGTCTGGAGCGGGAGCTCAAGCGCAAGAAGCGCCTCGACTGGGCCCACGAGGAGTTCGCCGCCCTGACGCGGCGCGCCTGGCCGGACCGCGAGTTCGACAAGCTCGGCTACATGAAGATCAAGGGCGCCCGCAAGCTCGATCCGACCCAGCTGTCGGTGCTGCGCGAGCTCTATCTGCTGCGCGACAAGCGCGCCCGCGAGATCGACCGGCCGCCCTTCAAGGTGCTCGGGAACCGCACGCTCTTCGAGATCGCGGGAAACGTGCCCGACTCGCCGGAGGCGCTGCGTCGCATCAAGGGCGTGACCGATCTCATCCTGCGCCGCATGGGCCGCGAGCTGATGGGCGCGGTCGAGCGCGGTGCGCGCAAGGCCCACGGCCCCCTCCCCAAGAGCACCGCCGGCAACGGCCGACGCCGCATGGACCGGCGCACCGAGCGGCGGGTCGGTCAGCTGAAGCGCTGGCGCACGAAGCTCGCTGGCGAGCTCGAGATGGACCCGGGCGTGCTGTGTCCCAACTCGGCCCTCGAGGCCATCGCCTGGCGCAACCCGAGCGCGCTCGAAGACCTGCTCGAGGTGACGGAGCTCAAGGGCTGGTTCGCGCGCGAGTTCGGGCCCGAGGTCGTGCAGGCCGTGATGGCGACACCGCCCGAAGACCCTCCGAGCCGCGGCTAGCGAGCGCTGGGAACCCGCGCCCCAAAGCACGACCCCCCGGCCGGGGTTGTTCGGCCGGGGGATCTGGTTTGGTCTGGCGCCTCGAAGGCTGGGAGTCTCAGGCGGGGTGCCATTTGGGGGAAAGCGCCTTGCTGTTGAAAGCTCCCGAGGCCTCCGAGGCTTGGGATCCTTCGATCGTGCGCGCCCACGTTCGATCGGCAGATCCCGTCCAGATCGCCTTGTTTCCCAGAGTAACAGCAGGAAACGTGCCGAATCCCCAAGGCGGCTGCTTCGCGGTTCAACCCTCTGGAAAAAAAGAGTTTTCGGAGATCGAGACCCGAGGCCTGGATGCCTCTTTCGGAGGCATCGGACGCTGGACAGACTCCCGCCGATCGTCTCGCCCGGGATGAATCCCTTTTCTTTCCATGGGCTTCACCAGATGCATCCGAAGATTGCGGTGCCGCTCGCGATTGCCCTCCTCCTGAGCGGCGCCTGCGCCCACTGGCTCGGCGGCGCCTCGCGGCCCCGGGTCCACAGTCAGGATTCCCCGAGCGTGGACGAGCGCTACTGCGCCTGGTTCGGCCACGCCCGCGACCGGATGCTCTACTTCGGCCAGGCCGCCTTCTGGTCGGGCTTCCGGAAGACTGGGGGCGACCCCGAGGCGGACCGGCGCATCCCCGGGCCCCAGCTCGTCGGTCGCTTCGACCTGGAAGCCAGCCGCATGCTGCCTCCGCTCGACGTGTCCGAGCCGGGCGCCACCTCCGGAGTCTGGGACGTCGTGGCCCATCCGAACGGGCGCATCTACTACACGACCTTCTTCGACGCCGCGGGCTCGCTGGATCCGGACACGGGGCACGTGGCCCACTACGCCCACGCCGGGCCGGGCCTGAACGAGATCGTCCTCGGTCCCGACGCCACGCTGCTCGTGACCCGCTACGGATCGCCCGACGGAGGCGACGGCGACGGGAGCGTGGTGGTGCTGGCCCCCGACGGCAGCCTGCTGCGCGAGCATCGCCTGGATTCCGTGCCTGGCTACCAGGTGGTCGCGAAGAGCCTGGCATGGGACCCGGTTCGCGAGGAGATCTGGGTCAACACCGACCTCCTCGCCCACGACGGCAGCGGGGTCCGCAACGACCTGCGGGTCCTCGATCGCCACGGGCGCCAGCGGCTGCGGCTGGAGGAGCCCGAGATCCAGTTCATGGCGTTCCGCCCCGACGGGTACGGGGTGGCGGCGGAAGCGGACGTGGCCGGGCTCTGGCTGCGCGTGCTGCGTCCAGAGGACGAGGGCCAGCTGCCGTTCCGCGGCGAGCGGGTGCTGGTGGAGCGCGACTTCCAGGGCGATCACGACTTCGCCCAGGACATCCAGTTCGCGCCCGACGGCCGGGCCGTCGTCACCCGTTGGAGCGGGCGGCTCCACGTGCTGGATCCGAGGCGCCCCGTGCCCGACACGCTCGCGCTGCCCCGCCCCGCCGACGGCCTCTACTATACCGGCGTGCTGCGCGGAGCGCGCCTGTGCGCGACCCGCTGCGCCGACGTCGACGTGGTCTGCAGCGACGGGGCGCTGCCCCAGCGCCCGATGCGGTAGACTCCGGCGCCGTGTTCGCAGAGCGCCGGCGACGCCTGCTCGAGGCGATGGAACCCGACTCGGTGGCGATCCTCCTGGGCGCCCGGCTGGCGCCCCGGTCTGCCGACACCCATTTTCCGTTCCGCCAGGACAGCGACTTCCACTATCTGACGGGCTTCGACCACCCGAACGCGGCGGCGGTGCTGCGAACCGACGGCGAGCCGGCCTTCACCCTCTACGTGGAGCCGCGCGAGCGCGAAGCCGAGATCTGGAACGGCTACCGCCCCGGCACGGAGGGCGCCGTCCGCGAGTACGGCGCCGACGCCGCCCACCCGACCGGGCAGCTGCTCGACGACCTGGCCGGCCTGGTGGAGAACCGGCATCGCGTCTACACGGTGATCGGGCGCGATGCGGACCTCGACCGCCGGCTCGTCGCCGCGCTCGAGGAGATGCGCCTGCGCTCGCGCCAGGGCAAGGTGCCGCCGGCAGAGATCGTGGATCCCCGCGGCATCGTGCACGAGATGCGCCTGCGAAAGGAGCGCGGCGAGATCGAGATCATGCGCCGCGCCGCGGCGATCAGTGCCGAGGGGCACCGCGAGGCCGCGCGCCTGGCCCACGGCGGGCACTACGAGTACGAGCTGGAGGCGGTGCTCGACTACACGTTCCGGCGCCGCGGGGCGACGGGGCCGGCCTACCATTCGATCGTCGGCGGCGGCGCCAACGCCTGCATCCTGCACTACGTCGCCAACGACCAGAAGCTCGAGAACGGGCAGCTGGTGCTGATCGACGCGGGCTGCGAGCTCGAGGGCTATGCCTCGGACGTGACCCGCACCTACCCGGTGGGCGGCCGCTTCGAGGGTCCGGCCCGCGCCCTCTACGACGCCGTGCTCGACGCCCAGCAGGCGGCGCTGGCCGAGGCCCGCCCGGGCGCCACCCTGGTGGCGCTGCACCAGACGGCCGTGCAGCGGCTGACCGCGAACCTGGTGGAGCTGGGCATCGTCGACGCCACCCCCGACGAAGCCGTGGAGAAGGAGCTCTACCGCGACTTCTACATGCACCAGACCAGCCACTGGCTGGGCCTCGACGTCCACGACGTGGGCAACTATGCGGTCGCCGGCGAGCCCCGTCCGCTCGAGCCGGGCATGGCGTTCACGGTCGAGCCCGGGCTCTACGTCGCCCCCGATCGCGAGGGTGTCGAGGCGCACTTCCGGGGCATCGGGATCCGGATCGAGGACGACGTCGTCCTGACGAACGAGGGCTGCGAAGTGCTGACGGAGTCGATCCCCAAGCATCCCGACGACCTGGAAGCCTGGGTGCGCGACGCCTAGCGCGACGGAGAGGACATGGCCGACATCGAGTCCCTGCTGAAGGAAAAGCGGCGCTTCAAGCCGAGCGCGGAGTTCGCGAAGCAGGCCAACTGGAACTCGCGCACGGTGGCGGAGTACCGCAAGCTCGCCGCCAGGAGTCCCCAGCAATTCTGGGCCAAGATGGCGCGTGAGAACGTCAGCTGGTTCACGCGCTGGAAGAAGGTGCTCGACTGGGAGCCGCCCTTCGCCAGGTGGTTCGTCGGCGGCAAGCTCAACGTCGCCTACAACTGCCTGGACCGGCACCTGGAGGGCGAGCACGCCTGGCGCCGCAACAAGGCGGCCATCATCTGGGAGGGCGAGCCCGGCGACCAGCGCGTGCTCACCTACGGCCAGCTCCACCGGGAGGTCTGCAAGTTCGCCAATGTGCTGAAGGGCCTCGGGGTCAAGAAGGGCGACCGGGTCGCCCTCTACATGCCGATGATCCCGGAGCTCGCGATCGCCATGCTCGCCTGTGCGCGCATCGGCGCCCCCCACAGCATCGTCTTCGGCGGCTTCTCGGCCGAGGCGCTGCGGGATCGCATCAACGACGCCGGCGCCGTGGCGGTCGTCACCGCCGACGGCGGCTTCCGCCGTGGGAAGCCCCTGCCCCTCAAGCTCGCCGTAGACGAGGCGCTGAAGGGCGCCGACTCCGTGAAGCACGTAGTGGTGGCGCGCCGCTGCGAGAATCCCGTCACGATGCAGGAGGGTCGCGACCACTGGTGGCACGAGCTGATGGACGCCGCGAGCCCGAACCACCAGGCGGCGAAGCTCGACTCGGAGCACCCGCTCTTCATCCTCTACACCAGCGGCACCACGGGGAAGCCCAAGGGCATCCTGCACACGACCGGCGGCTACCTGACCCATGCCACGACCACCGCGAAGGCGATCTTCGACCTGAAGGACGACGACACCTACTGGTGCACGGCAGACATCGGCT
Source organism: uncultured delta proteobacterium (assembly GCA_947259215.1). Lineage (GTDB taxonomy): Bacteria > Myxococcota_A > UBA9160 > UBA9160 > JAFDET01 > CAMYLJ01. Next base: position 84,142 of record CAMYLJ010000004.1, on the reverse strand, counting down.
GGGTGACGGGCCACTCCTACGTCGTCTACGGCATCCTCGCCAACGGGGCGACCACGTTCATGTACGAGGGCGCGCCGACCACGCCGGGACCCGACCGCTTCTGGGACATCATCGAGCGCCACCGGATCACGATCTTCTACACGGCGCCGACCGCGATCCGCACCTTCGTCCGCCTGGGCGACGAGCACCCGAAGAAGCACGACCTTTCCTCGCTGCGGCTCCTGGGGACGGTGGGCGAGCCCATCAATCCGGAGGCGTGGATCTGGTATCACCGGCTGATCGGGGGCAAACGCTGCCCGATCGTGGACACCTGGTGGCAGACCGAGACCGGCGGCGTGATGATCACGCCCCTCCCGGGCGAGACCGAGACCGTGCCGGGCTCGGCCACGCGGCCCTTCCCGGGCGTCGACGCCGAGGTCTTCACCCAAGAAGGGAAGCCGGCGAAGCCGCCCGACGGCGGCTTCCTGGTGCTGCGCAAGCCCTGGCCCGGCATGCTGCGCGGGATCTGGGGCGACCCGGCGCGATTCCGCGAGCAGTACTGGAGCCAGTATCCGAACATCTACTTCGCGGGCGACGGCGCGCACCGCGACAAGCGCGGCTACTTCTGGATCATGGGCCGGATCGACGACGTGATGAACGTCTCGGGCCACCGCATCGGCACCATGGAGGTGGAGAGCGCCCTGGTCTCGCACGAGCAGGTCGCCGAGGCGGCGGTCGTCGGGCGCCCCGACGACATCACCGGCACCGCGCTGGCCGCGTTCGTGACGCCCCGGGCCGGGACGGCCGCCGGAGGGGCCTTCGCCGACGAGCTGCGCCGCCACGTGACCCGGGAGATCGGCGCCATCGCGCGGCCGGCGGACATCCGCTTCACCGACGCGCTGCCGAAGACGCGCTCCGGCAAGATCATGCGCCGCCTCCTGCGCGACATCGCCTCGGGCAAGGAGACGGTGGGCGACACCTCGACCCTCGAAGACTACAGCGTGCTCGCGAAGCTGCGGGAGTCGGAGGAGGCCTGAGCCACAGCCCGGGCGGTGCCCGGAAGCGTCCCGGCCGAGGCCGGGGGCTTGCGGGGACCGGCTGCGGTCCCGAACAAGACACCCCACCCCCAGCTGGCGGGGGCGGGGCGTCGTGCATTCGTGCGCGCTGTTCGCGAGGAGGAAGCGGGACGTGTCCGACGAGCTGTCCGTCGGGATCGACTTCGGAACCACCAACAGCGCGCTGGCGATCGTCGACGCGCAGGGCGAGCCGCAGCTCGAGGGACCGCTGCGCTCGATCGTCCAGTTCGATCCGGAGCGTCGGGAGCCGAGCGGGCGCCTGATCCCCGCCGTCGGCCCGGACGCGGTGGAGGCCTGGCTCGACATCCGGGCCGACGGCCGCCTGATCCAGTCGGCCAAGAGCTTCCTGGCCAGCAAGCTCTTCCTCTCCACCAACGTCTTCGGCACCACGTTCTCGCTGGAGACGTTCGTCGGCTACATCCTGCGCGCCCTGCGGGTGCGGGCCGAGGCCCGCTTCGGCGCGATCCCCGACCGCGCCGTGGTGGGCCGACCCGTGAGCTTCGCCGGAGCCGCGGCGCGCGCCGACGAGGACCTGGCGCTGCGCCGGCTGACCCGCGCCTTCTCCGAGGCCGGCTTCCGGGAGGTGCGCTTCGAGTACGAGCCGGTGGCCGCGGCCTGGCACTTCGAGCACGCCCTCGACGCGGACGCGCTGGTCTTGATCGGGGACTTCGGCGGCGGCACCAGCGACTTCAGCCTGGCGCGCGTGGGTCCCGGCGAACGCGCGCGGCGCCGGCGCAGCGAGAGCATCCTGGGGAGCGACGGCGTGGCGCTCGCGGGCGACGCCTTCGACGGCAAGCTCGTGCGCCACCTGGTGGCCCCGCGCCTCGGCCGCGGCGACACCTTCCGCTCGCCCTTCGGCAAGGTGCTGCCCGTCCCCACCTGGCTCTACGGACACCTGGAACGCTGGAACCACGTCTCCTTCCTGCGCTCCCGCGACACCCTGGGCATCCTCTACGACCTCCAGCGCGACGCGGTCGATCCGGGTCCGCTGGCCGCGTTCCTCCACCTGGTGGAGAACGACCTGGGCTTCGAGCTGTACCGCGCGGTGCAGGTCACCAAGGAGGCCCTCTCCACCAGCGACGAAGCCCGCTTCCACTTCCGCGACGGTCCCCTGGTGATCGACGTGCCGGTGGCGCGCCGCGACTTCGAGGCCTGGATCGGAGACGAGCTCGAGGCGGTCGCGCGCTGCGTGGACGGCCTGCTGGCGCGCACCGGCGTCGCGCCGGCCGACGTGGACCGGGTCTTCCTCACCGGCGGAAGCTCGCTCGTGCCCGCGGTCCGGCGCCTGTTCGAGGAGCGTTTCGGGGACGCCCGCATCGCCACCGGCAGCGAGTTCACCTCGGTCGCGCGCGGCCTCGGCCTGGCCGCCGCGAGCTGAGGGCGACGCAGGGAAAGGAAGAGCCTCCCGCGCCTCGCGCGGGCCGCCAGAGGTGAGTGCCCGCAAGCGCCGCCGCTCGGGGCGGCGCGCGCAGCGGTCTCAGCGACAGCGCCAAGCAAGCTGGGAAGTCGGCTCTAGCCGACTTCCGATTCCTTCTCTTCCCGGAGGCGAGCGAAGTCACGACAATTGAAGAGCCACCCGAGCCGGCCGAACGCACCCACGCCCCGGGGCCCAAGCCCCGCGAAGGCTAGGACTCGAGAGCGGGCGGATTGCTGCTGCGGCGGCCGACGAGCCAGGAGTCGCCGTCTCGCGTCAGCTCGACCACACCGCCGAGCGGAGGTCGCTCGCGATCCAACGGGTCGCCGGCCAGCGCCAGGCTGATCGCGCGCACGACGCCCTTGTGCGCCACCACCAGCGCCGAGTGCGCGCCGGAGGCCAGCAGCCGGCCGAGGCCCCGCTCCACCCGGCCCTTGAAGTCCGCGCGGCTCTCGCCGCCCGGGTACTCGAAGCTCTCGCCGCCCGCCTGCCAGTCGGCGTACAGCACCGGGTCCGACTGCTCGATCTCGCGGGCCGTGAGCCCCTCCCAGCGCCCGAAGTCCACCTCGCGGAAGTCGCTCTCCAGGGCGATGGGCGCTCCGTCCGCCAGGATCCGCGCCGACTGCCAGGCGCGGCGGAGCGGGCTCGACGCGACGACGTCGAAGCGCTCGGGGTCGAGCCGACGCGCCGTGGCGCGGATCTGCTCGCGCCCGACGGCGTCGAGGGCGACGTCGGTCGCGCCGTGGAAGCGGACGCTCGACTGGCCTTCGGTCTCGCCGTGGCGCACGAGGACGATGCGACGCAGGAGGCTCATGGCGCGACGAGGATCGGTGACGGCTGGCCTCCCGTCAACGCCGATCCGGCTCTGATAGACTCGCCGCGGGGGGAATCCGCGTGACTCGAAGTGCCTGGCTCCTGGCGGCGTTCCTGGCGCTGGCCGTCGCCGCGGGCGGAATCGTGTTGTGGCGCGCCGAGGGCGACGCGCCCTTCCTGGAGGCGCCCGACGAGCTCTTCGTGGGCCGCGAGCCCCGCGCACTCCTGCTGCGGGCCACAGACGCCGGCTCGGGCCTGCGAAGCCTGCGGGTGTTCGTGGTCCACGCCGACGGCGAGGCCCCCGTCGTGGAGCGGACCCTGGCCGGCAGCCTCGTCGCCGGAGGCGGCCCCGAGAGCGCGGAGATCGAGCTCTCCCTCGACGCCCAGGCGCTCGGCCTGCGCGACGGCAGCGCGCAGCTGCGGATCGAGGCGCGCGACTGGTCCTGGCGCGGCCCGCTGACGGGCAACCTCACGCGCGTGGAGATTCCGCTGGAGGTGGACACGCGCCCGCCGCAGGTCGCGGTGGACTCGGGCCTGACCTACGTGCGGCGCGGCGGCGCGGGACTGGTGGCGTATCGGCTGTCCGAGGCTTCGGGCCAGGACGGCGTTCGCGTCGGCGAGCGCCTGTATCCCGGGATCCCCTGGCCGCGCGCCGGTGCGGGCTGCGCCGACCTCGGGGCTCAGGGCTCGGGCTGCCGGGTGGCGCTCTTCGCCATTCCCTTCGACGCTCCCGAGGACCTCGAGGTGCGCGTGGTGGCGGAGGACCGCGCGGGCAACCGCGCCGCAGCGGACTGGGCGCTGCGGATCCAGCCCCGCGAGATCCCGCGCGAGCCCATCCGGCTCTCGAACCGCTTCCTCGATGGCAAGGTGCGCCTGCTGGCGGACGCCTGGCAGATCGACGCCAGCGATCCGGTGGCCGCCTTCCACGAGATCAACACCCGCGTGCGGGCCCGCGACGAGGCGCGCATCCAGGAGCTGGTGGCCGGGTCCCAGGAGCAGCCGCTGTGGCGGGGCGTATTCCAGCAGCTGGCCAACTCCCAGGTGACCAGTCTGTTTGCCGAGCGACGCGAGTACCTGGTCGAAGGCCGGGTGGTCTCGCGGGCCACCCATTACGGCTACGACCTGGCCTCGACCGCGCGGGCGCCCATCACCGCGTCGGGCGCCGGCCGCGTGCTGCACGCGGGACCGCTCGGGATCTACGGCGACACGGTGCTGCTGGATCACGGCATGGGGCTCGTGTCGCTTTACGGGCATCTCTCGAGCCTCGACGTGGGCGAGGGCGATTCGGTGGAGCAGGGCGCCGTGCTCGGACGCAGCGGCGCCACCGGGCTGGCGGGCGGCGACCACCTGCACTTCGCCGTGCTGGTGGGCGGCACCTACGTCGACCCGAAGGAGTGGTGGGATCCGAAATGGGTGCGCGAACGCGTCGACGCCGGCATGGGCCGGTGACGCTCCCGCTGGCCGCCGACCTGCGCGGCCGGCTGGTGCGGCGCTACAAGCGCTTCCTGGCGGACGTGGAGCTCGAGGACGGCCGCGTCGTCACCGTGCACTGCCCCAACCCGGGCGCCATGACGGGCTGCGACCGGACGGGCGCCCCGGTGCGCTGCTCCAGCAGCGACGACCCGCGGCGCAAGCTGCGCCACACCCTGGAGATGATCCGGGTCGGTCGCACCTGGGTGGGGCTCCACACCGGACGCGCCAACGCCCTGGCCGAGCGCGCCCTCGCGGAGGGCGTCGTCGCGGGACTCGCCGGCTACCCGGAGCTCCGGCGCGAGGTCACCGCCGAGCCCGGCTCGCGCCTCGACTTCCGGCTGGCCGGCGGCCGGCGCGAGCCGGCCTGGGTCGAGGTGAAGAGCGTCACCCTGGCCGAGGGCCGCGTGGCGCGCTTCCCCGACGCGGTCACGATCCGGGGACGCCGCCACATGGAAACCCTGGCGCGCCTGCGCGCGGGCGGGGCGCGCGCTGCGGTGCTCTTCGTGGTGCAACGCGCGGACTGCGAGCGGGTCGAGCCGGCGGTCGACGTCGACCCGGCCTACGCCGAGGCGTTGCGCGCCGCCCATCGCAGCGGCGTCGAGGTGCACGCCCTGCGCGCGCGCGTGGGGCCGCGCGCCATCGTCCTGGACGGCCCGCTTCCGGTCACGCTATGAGGGACACCGCCGGGGCGCGAACCGCCCTCCTGCGCTGGTACGACCGGCACCGCCGCGACCTGCCCTGGCGACGCACCCGTGACCCCTACGCCATCTGGATCTCCGAGGCGATGCTGCAGCAGACGCGCGTCGAGACGGTGATCCCCTACTACGCGCGCTTCCTCGAGCGGTTCCCCGACGTGCAGGCGCTGGCCAGCGCCGACCTGGACGACGTGCTCTCGGTCTGGTCGGGGCTCGGCTACTACTCGCGGGCGAAGAACCTGCGGGCGGCCGCCCGCCAGGTGGTGGATCGGCACGCCGGCCGGATCCCCGACGAGCCCGACGCCCTGCGCGCGCTGCCCGGCGTCGGACGCTACACCGCCGGCGCCCTGGCCTCGATCGCGTTCGACCAGCCGGAGCCGGTGCTGGACGGCAACGTGAAGCGCGTCCTCGCCCGGCTCCTCGACGTGCGCGAGGACGTGGGGCGCAGGCAGGTGGCCGAGCGGCTCTGGAACGAGTCGGCGCGCCTGGCCGACGGCCCGCGCCCGGGCGACCTCAACCAGGCCCTGATGGAGCTCGGGGCCACGATCTGCACGCCCCGGGCCCCCGGCTGCGCGGTGTGCCCGTGGCGGCGTCGCTGCGCGGCCCGGCGCGCCGGCGACCCGGAGGCCCTGCCCGTGAAGCGACCCCGCGGACCCGTGCCCCGGGTGCAGGCCACGGCGGCCCTGGTGCTTCGCGACGGCCGCGCCCTGGCGGTGCGGCGCCCGCCGCAGGGCCTGTGGGCGGGGCTGTGGGAGCTTCCCGGCGGAGACCTGACCGGCGGCGAAGCGCCGGCCCGGGGCGTTCGCCGTGCGCTGCGCGAGCGCCTGGGGCTCGAGCTGGAGGGCCTGCGACGGGCCGGCGAGGTGGAGCACGTCCTCTCCCACCGACGGCTACGCCTCCACGTGTACCGCTGCCAGGCGCCGCCCGGCCGGGTGCGGCGCCGGGGACCGGACGCCCACCGTTGGCTCGCCCCCGACGGCCTGGCCGCGCTCCCCCAGTCCGTCCTGACCCGCAAGGCCCTCGCGCTGCTCGGCTAGCGGGCCGACCCTTTGGGTCGGCTTGCGTCGCAAACGGAGCCCATCGGGCTCCGTCAGCTAGCGCTATCCTCCCCGCGTGGGCAGCAGCACGGGACAGCTCTTCCGGATCGCCAGCTTCGGCGAGTCCCACGGCGGTGGAGTCGGCGTGGTGGTGGACGGCTGTCCGCCGCGCCTGCCGATCGCGGTCGAGGAGATCCAGCGCGACCTCGATCGACGCCGGCCGGGGCAGAGCCGGCTCACCACGCCGCGCCAGGAGCCGGACCAGGCGGAGATCCTCTCGGGCGTCTTCGAAGGCCTGAGCCTGGGCACTCCGATCGCGATCCTCGTGCGCAACAAGGACGCGCGGCCCAGCGCCTACGAGCACATGAAGGACGTCTACCGGCCTTCCCACGCCGACTTCACCACCGAAGCCAAGTACGGCGTGCGCAACTGGCAAGGCGGCGGGCGCGCCAGCGCACGAGAGACCGTCGGCCGCGTGGCGGCGGGCGCGATCGCGCGCAAGCTGCTGCGCGAGGCGGCGGGGGTCGAGGTCGTGGCGTGGGTCTCCCGCGTACACGAGATCGAGGCCAAGGTCGACCCGGCCGACGTGACCCTCGCGGCCGTCGAGGCGAACGACGTGCGCTGCCCGGACCCGGCGGCGGCCGAGCGCATGGTCGCGGCCATCGACGAGGCGCGCGGGCGGGGCGATTCGCTGGGCGGGGTGGTGGAGTGCGTGGCCCGCGGCGTGCCGGCCGGGCTCGGCGAGCCGGTCTTCGACAAGCTCGAGGCGGACCTGGCCCGGGCGCTGATGTCGCTGCCCGCCTCCAAGGGCTTCGAGATCGGCAGCGGCTTCGCGGGAACCCGCATGACCGGGATCGAGCACAACGACCCGTTCGTGCCCGGCGAGGACGGGCGGCCGCGCACCGCGTCGAATCGCTCCGGCGGCGTCCAGGGCGGGATCAGCAACGGCGAGCCGGTGGTGGTGCGCGTCGGCTTCAAGCCCACCGCCACCATCTCCCAGGCCCAGCAGACCGTCGATCGCGAGGGCCAGGCGGTGACCCTGGAGGCCCAGGGCCGCCACGATCCCTGCGTCCTGCCCCGCGCGGTGCCCATGGTCGAGGCCATGGTCTGCCTGGTGCTCGCCGACCACTGGCTGCGCCAGCAGAGCACCGACGTCCTGCCGCGCTAGCGCGTCAGCCGGGCCGGATCACGGCAGGATCACGAAGCCGGCGACGGCCGCCACGGCGCCCAGCAGCACGGCCAACAGGCCCAGCGACGCGTGGAGATCGAGGCTTCGGCTGACACCGGTCTCGATGCGACGTCCCAGCGCGGCCGCCGCGACGAAGAGCGCAGCGGTCGCGAGGCCGAGCCACGCGTGGAGCGTGCCGAAGGGCTCCTGGCCCCGGAGCAGCGCCATGCTGAGCGGCCCCCCCACGAAGCCCACGACCACCAGCGCCAGCGCCGGCTTGGCGAGACGCAGGTGGCGCGGCCGCAGGTCCAGCGGGCGCTGTCCCCCGAGCACCCGCGCCCGCCGCAGCGCCAGCCCCGCGCGCAGCGCGAGCACCGCCAGCAGCAGGGCCGTCCCCATCAGCGCGGGGTGCGCGTAGGCCAGCCAGCGGACGAGGGGCTCGCGGGTGGCGGGATCCAGCTACTCGACCTTGTGCACCGACTCCGGCGGCAGACGCCGGATCAGCGAGTCGAGCGCGCCCTGGAGGTAGCCCGCGTCGCGAGATTCCAGGGTGAGGATCACGTGGAAGGCCTCCTCGCCCACCCGGGGATACGAGCCCAACATCAGCTCGGGGAACTCGGCGAGCAGCTCGTTCAGCGACTCCGCGATGTCGCTCTCGCGACGCTTCACGAAGACGCGCTTCAACAGGATGGGCACGCCGCGGAAGCGCGTTCGGATGGACTCGAACTTCTTGCGCAGCAGCTCGGGAATACCCGGAAAGATGTGGACGTTCTCGAAGATCACCACGGGAAACCACAGATCGCCCACGTCGACGAGCGATGCCCCCTTCGGCACGTCCGCCATCTTGAGCTGGCTGTCATTGAGATCCCCGGCCACGGCCCGCTGCAGGCGACCCACGATGCTCTCGCTGCGCTCGATGGGCGTCGAGAAGGCCCGTGCCACCCCGTCCATGGTGAGGTCGTCGTGGGTGGGACCGATGCCGCCGGACGTGAACACGAAGTCGTAGGCCTGGCTCATACGCCGCACGTCCCGGGCGATCGTCTCCACGTCGTCGGGGATCACCTCGATCCGCTCCACGTCGACGCCGAGAATCCGAAGCTCGCGACACAGGTACGGGGAGTTCGTGTCCTGCACTTTGCCGGAGAGGATCTCGTTTCCGATCACGATGATGCCGGCGCTGGGCATCGCGAGAGGGTACCGGAGGGCACGATAGGGGGCGAATGGTATGCTCCCGCGCGTGGACGTGGAGATCCGCTTCAGCCCGTCCGGACGCCGCGTGCGCGTTCCCGAGGGCACCAACCTTCTCGCAGCCATCCGCCAGGCGGGGCTGCCCGTGGCCAGTGCGTGCGGCGCCGACGGAACCTGTGGCCGCTGCGGCGTGCGGATCCTCGACGGGGGCGACGGGCTCGCGGAATCGCAAGCGGAGTCCGACGTCCGGCGACGCAACCGGGTCGCCTCGGGGCTGCGGCTCGCGTGCCGTGTGGCCGCACGCCGGGACCTCGAGGTCACGGCCTCCTACTGGTAGGGCGGAACGATGCTCAAGGGCATGCGCATCGGGATCGGGGTCAACGCCAACGCGGGGCCGTCGGACGTGGTCGCGGCGGTGGTGCGGGCGGAGGAGGCGGGCTTCTCCTCCGCCTGGCTCGCACAGATCTTCTCGAATGACGCGCTCACCCTGCTGGCCCTGGCCGGCAGTTCGACCGGGCGGATCGAGCTCGGCACCGCGGTGGTACCGACGCATTCACGCCACCCCCTCTACATGGCGCAGCAGGCGCTCACCACCCAGGCCGCTTGCGACGGCCGGCTGCTGCTCGGCCTGGGACCGAGCCACAAGCTGGTGATCGAGAACATGCTCGGGCTCTCCTACGCGCGCCCGGCGCGGCACGTGCAGGAGTACGTGGAGATCGTGCGGGCCCTGGCCGAGGAAGGGAAGGTCTCGTACCAGGGCGAGCTGTACCGGGTGCAGGGCCAGGTGGCGGTGAAGGGCGCGAAGCCCTTCCCCATCCTGATCGGCGCACTCGGCGCGCGCATGCGCAAGATCGCCGGCACCATCGCCGACGGCACCATCACCTGGATGGCCGGCACCGCCGCCCTGCGGGACACCCTGATTCCCGACATCAACGCGGCGGCCGTGGGGGCGGGCCGGCCCGCACCGCGTATCGTGGCATCGATCCCCGTGGCACTGACCGCGGACCGGGACGCGGCGCGCTCCGTCATCGACGAGGCCCTCGCCATCTACCCGCAGCTGCCCTCCTACAAGGCCGTGCTCGACCTGGGCGGCGCGTCGCGGCCGAGCGACGTGGCCGTGATCGGAGACGAGACCGCCATCGAGTCGGCGCTCGGCGAGCTGGCCGAAGCGGGGGTCACGGACCTCGTGCCCCAGCCCTTTCCGGTGGGAACCGAGCCGAAGGCCAACCTGGCCCGGCTGCACCAGCTGCTGGCCGAGCTGGCGAGGAGGTAGCGGCCGTGGCCGAGCGCAAGCAGCAGGACGGCTTCGCCACCCGCGCGATCCACGAGGGCCAGGCCGCCGACCCCGCGACCGGAGCCACCATCACGCCGGTCTACCAGACCGTGACCTACACCCAGGACGCGCTGGGCGAGAACCGCGGCTTCGAGTACTCGCGGACCGACAACCCGACCCGCCGCGCCCTGGAGGAGGCGTTGGCCTCGCTGGAGGGCGGCCGCTTCGGCGTCGCCTACGGCTCGGGCATGGCCGCCATCGCCGGCACCATGCAGCTCGTGCACGCCGGCGACCACGTGGTGGTGGCGGACGATCTCTACGGCGGGAGCTACCGGCTCTTCACCCGGGTGCTCCCCCACTACGGCGTTCGCTTCAGCTACGTGGACGCCACGCGGCCCGAGGAGGTGGCCAAGGCCGTGGAGCCCGCGACGAAGATGGTGTGGATCGAGACGCCCACCAATCCCATGCTGCGACTGGTGGACGTGGCCGCCTGCGCGGAGATCGCGCGCAAGGCCGGCGCACTCTGCGTGGTCGACAACACCTTCGCCACCCCGTACCTCCAGAATCCGCTGGCCCTCGGCGCGCACGTGGCCGTGCACTCCACCACCAAGTACATCGGCGGCCACTCGGACGTGATCGGCGGGGCCGTCGTCGTGGACGACGAGGACAGTGCGGAGACGCTCCGCTTCACGCGCAACGCCACCGGCGGCATCCCCGGGCCGTGGGACGCCTGGCTCACCTTGCGCGGTCTGAAGACCCTGAGCCTGCGCATGCGCCAGCACCAGGAGAACGCCCAGCGGGTGGCCGAGTTCCTGGGCACCCGCAGCGAGGTGGCCGCGGTGCACTACCCCGGGCTCCCGGATCACCCGGGCCACGAGCTGGCCGCGCGCCAGATGCGAGGCTTCGGCGGCATGCTGACCGTGGACCTGGTCGGAGGCGAGCCCGCCGCGCGCGCCCTGTGCGAGAGCACGCGGCTCTTCAGCTTGGGCGAGAGCCTGGGCGGCGTGGAATCGCTGATCGGCTACCCGTGGACCATGAGCCACGCGGCATTCCCGCCCGAGGAGAAGCTCCGCAAGGGCATCAGCGAGGGCAGCGTGCGCCTGTCGGTCGGGATCGAGGACGCCGACGACCTGTGCGCCGACCTGGGCCAGGCCCTGGACCGCGCCGGTCGATGAAGCCGGCGATCGTCCTCGTCGACCACGGCAGCCGCCGCGACGAGGCCAACCAGAGCCTGGAGCGCGTCGCCGCCTGGGTGCGCGAGGGCTCGCCGGAGAGGCCCGTGCACGTGGCCCACATGGAGCTGGCCCCGCCGAGCCTGGCCGACGCGATCGCCGCCTGCGTGGCGGAGGGCGCCCGCGAGATCGTCGTCGTCCCCTACTTCCTCGCGCCCGGAAGTCACAGCACCCGGGACATCCCGCAAATGGCGCGCGACGCCGCGGCGGAGCACTCCGGCGTCTCGGTGCGCATCGCCTCGCCCCTCGGCCCCGATCCGACGCTCGCCCGCCTGGTGCTCGAGCGCGCCGACTCCTAGCCGAGACGCAACCACGGTTGCGCCGTTCCCGCGGTTGCGCGGCGGGTAGGGGAGGCTGCGCTCACAGTCCGCGCACGTGGCGCGAGTGCCGATGGGTCTCCATCAGCTCGAGGATCTCCGCGCGGCGCTCCTGCGCATAGGGGCCGGGGTTCCAGGCGCGCAGCCGGGCCGGGTTGGGCAGCACCGTCGCGAGCAAGGCCGCCTGGTCGGGCTCGAGCTCGGCGGCGGGGCGCTCGAAGTAGCGTCGGGACGCGGCCTCGGCGCCGAACACGCAGGGGCCGAACTGGGCCACGTTCAGATAGACCTCGAGGATGCGGCCCTTGGACCAGCTGCGCTCGATCCAGAGCACGAGCCACGCCTCCAGGCCCTTGCGCAGGAACCCTCCCCCCGGCCAGAGGAAGAGATTCTTGGCCAGCTGCTGGGTGATGGTGCTGGCGCCACGCAGGCGCTCGCCGCTGCCGGCGTCCTCGACCGCCTTGCGAATCTGTCGCATGTCGAAGCCCCGGTGCAGCAGGAAGCGCTGGTCCTCGGCCAGCACCACGGCACGGGGCAGCGAGTCGGCGATCTGCGCGCGATCCACCCACTGCCACTCCAGCCCGGGACACGCGAGGCCGGTCGCCGGGTCCGCCCGGCGCGCCCGCAGCATGAACGCCGAGGTCGGAGGCGGCCTGTCCCGGAGGTAGCGGACCGCCAGCGCCGTGGCGCCCACGAAGCCCGTCGCCGAGATCAGCAGCGCGAGCAGGGTCCAGCGGATCGCCCTGCGCACCCGACCGCCACGACGCCGGCGACTCATCCGCCGAAGAGGTACAGGACGTACGAGTTGAGCAGGTAGATCGTCACCAGGATCAGGCTGGCCCAGCCGATGCCGCCGAAGATGCGGCCGCGCGGCCGGTAGAGCAGACCCACGATGGCCACGCCTGTCATCATGATGGCCGAGAACGCCGACAGCACGTGCACCGGATCCACGGCGGAGAGGATCGGACCGTCCAAATAGAAGAAGTCATCGATGGCAATCACGACGATGTTGAACATGTTGCTTCCAAAGAGATTGCCCACCGCCAGATCCACGGCGCCGATGCGCAGGGCGGCGACCGTCACCACCACCTCGGGCAGCGAGGTCACGGCCGCCACGAAGAGCGTGCCCACGAAGGTGCGGTGCCAGTCCATGGCCGCGGCCAGGTTCTGGGCCACGAAGGGCAGCGAGACGGAGACCGCGATCACCACCACGGCCGAAGCGGAGAACGCCGCCACGGCGCTCGACAGGCGCGTCTCCCGCGCAAACGCGTTCGTAGGCTCGTCGGGCGGGTTCCCACGCTCGTAACGGAAGACCACCCGCACCGACACGACGTAGAGCAGCAGGATGATGGGCGTATAGACGCCGATCATCCCCAGTGCCGGAGCGGACGAGCCGTCCCGGGTCGAGAGCAGCACGTTGAACCCGACCACGCCGATCAGGAGCACGCCGAGCCCGGCGGACAGGATGTGCTCCTGACCGGCGAGCTGGAAGACCGAGCGGCCCCGCGACAGGAAGTCGAGCACCACCAGGATTCCCATGTTGAAGACGCAGCTTCCGAGCACCGTGCCGACCGCGATGTCGGCGTCGTCGGCCAGGGACACGGCGCTGATGCCGGTGACGAGCTCCGGGAACGAGGTCACCACCGCCACCAGCGCCACACCGATCCAGGTGCCTCCGAGGCCGGTCTTCTGGGCGATCACGTCGCCGTAGCGCGAGAGGACCGTGCCCGCGTAGCCGATCAGCACGAGGGCTGCGGCGAACTGCGCCCAGGCGGTGAGGACCTCGTTCATCGCCGGACCGCGCCGCCCCCATCCTCCACCAGCTCGAGCCAGTAGAAGGCCGCCACCACCAGCGCGTGGTCGATGTCGCCCCGGCGCACTGCCGCGCGCAGGTCGTCGCGGCGCAGAAGCTCGACCGCCGTCTCCTCCAGGCCCTCGTTGGCCACCTCGGCGATGCGGCGGCAGCCGCGGGCCACGAAGGTGTGGACGCGGTTCCCGAACAGGGCGGGGTTGGGATTCAGGTCGCCCATGGGCACCAGCTCCTCGGCGCGGTAGCCCGTCTCCTCCAGCAGCTCGCGGCCGGCGGCCTCGGCGGGCGACTCGCCCGGATCCACCAGGCCGCCGGGGATCTCGAGGGTCAGGTCGCGCGTCCCGTGGCGGTACTGCCGCACCAGCACGACGTCGCCCTCGTGGGTGAGGGGCACGACGTTCACCCAGGCCTCGGCGTCGATGGTGTAGAAGGGATGCACCTCGCCGGTGTGGGGCGAACGGGCGAAGCTGCGGCTCACCCGAAACACGCGGCAGTCCTGCAGGGGCTCGTCGCGGACCGCCGTCCAGCGCTTCGGCGTGCGCGGCATCGCGGCGAGCCTAGCACGGGGCGCACGCCGTCCTGTCGGGCGCTAGCATGGGCGCGGCGTGGCGACCCCCATCGATCCCCAGACCTATCGACGGCTGCGCTCCCAGAGCCAGCTCTTCATGGTCGGCGTCGCGGTAGCCTGCGGGCTGGCGGGAGCCGCGGCAGCCATCGTCTTCCGCAGCTTGATCCGCCTGTTCACCGGGCTCTTCTTCGCCGGCGGCGAAGGTGTGGTGGACGTGATCGAGCAGGGCTGGCTGGCGGAGGCGGAAGACCCCCTCGAGATCGCGCGCCTGCTTCCCTGGTGGTGGAAGGCGACGATCCCGGCGCTCGGCGGTCTCATCGTCGGCCCGCTGGTCTGGTTCTTCGCGCGCGAGGCCAAGGGACACGGGGTGCCCGAGGTGATGGAGGCCGTGGCCCTGCGCGGCGGGGTCATCCGCGGTCGCGTCGTGGCCGTGAAGACCCTGGCCTCCGCCATCACCATCGGATCGGGCGGCTCGGTGGGCCGCGAGGGTCCGATCGTGCAGATCGCCTCCGCGGTCGGCTCGGGGATCGGGCAGCTGCTGCGGGTCACGCCGCGGCAGCTGCGCACGATCGTCGGCTGCGGCGCCGCGGCCGGCATCTCCGCCACCTTCAACGCGCCCATCGCGGGAGCGCTCTTCGCGGTGGAGGTGATCGTCGGCGACTTCGCGGTGGCGCAGTTCAGCCCCATCGTGATCTCGTCCGTGGTGGCGACGGTGATCTCCCGCTACTTCCTGGGCGACTTCCCCGCCTTCATGGTCCCCCAGTACGAGCTGGTCGCGCCCTTCGAGCTGATGCCGTACATGATCGTGGGCGTGCTCGCGGGCCTGGTCGGGCTGGCGTTCACGCTCTCGATCTACGCCTCCGAGGACGCGTTCGATCGCATCCCGATCCCCGCCTGGTCCAAGCCCGCCATCGGGGGCCTGGCGGTCGGCTGCATCGGGGTCTTCCTGCCGAACGTCTTCGGGGTCGGCTACAGCAGCATCAACGAGGCGCTGCGCGGAAACCTGGCGCCCGCCGTCCTCGGCGCGCTGCTGCTGGCGAAGATCGCGGCCACGTCCATCACCGTCGGGTCCGGCGGGTCGGGGGGTGTCTTCGCTCCCTCCCTCTTCCTCGGCGCCATGACGGGCGGGTTCCTGGGGAGCTTCATTCACCAGTGGTTCCCGGACGCGACCGCGAGCTCCGGCGCCTACGCCCTGGTGGCCATGGGCGCGGTGGTCGCCGCCACCACCCACGCGCCGATCACCGCCATCATCATGATCTTCGAGATGACCCAGACCATCCACATCATCCCGCCGCTGATGGCGGCCTGCGTGGTGAGCACGCTGGTGTCGAGCTTCCTGCGCCGGGAGTCCATCTACTCGTTGAAGCTCGCGCGCCGCGGCGTGGACGTGCGCAAGCAGGAGGACCCGAACGTCCTGAAGAGCCTGCGGGTCCGAGACGTGATGGAACGGGACGTGGCCACCGTGCCGGCCAACGCGCGCTTCGAGGAGATCCTCACCCTGGTGGTGCAGAGCCCCCACTCCGAATTCTTCGTGGTGGACGACGCGGGCGAGATGCTGGGCGCGATCTCGCTGGCGGAGATCCGGCGCCTGCTGCTGGACCAGGATGCGCTGCGCAACGTGCTGGTGGCGACGGACCTCGTCGAAGGCGGCCGGCCGACGGTGACGGAGGACGACGACCTGGACACGGTGATGCAGATCCTGGGCCATGCGGACCTGGAGGAGATCGCGGTGATGGACGCCGAGAACCCCCGCCGGCCGATCGGGACGGTCACGACCCAGCACGCCATCGACTCCTACAACGCGGAGGTGCTGCGGCGCGATCTCGCCGGTGGCATCTCCAGCACGGTGGGCGTGACTGGCCGCATCCGACAAGTGGAGCTCGGCGGCGGCTACGTGGTGCAGCAGCTCGACGCGCCGCTGCGCTTCCACGGACGCAGCCTGCGGGAGCTCGACGTGCGCGTTCGCCACGGCGTGCAGGTGGTGCTGATCCGAAGCCCGCTCGAGCCCGACCCCTCGCGCCGCGTGCGGGTGCCGTCGTCCACCGATCGCGTGCGCGAGGGAGACGCGCTCATCGTCGCCGGCCCGAAGGACGCCGTCGACGCCCTGCTGCACCTCTAGCCGCGTCCAGCCTAGAGCGGCTCGTCCAGGACGATGCGCACGCCCGTGTCGCCGGGATTCACCGGGGCCGGAACCGAACCCTGGACGTCCCCCGGCGAGCGACTGCTGGCGTTGCCGTCGGCGTCGAGGCGGGCGGTCAGGATCAGCGGACCGCGAAAGGGCAGGGTCTGGATCATGCGGTCGTCCGGGCCCAGCTCGAAGTCGACCGGGAAGCGCGGCGCCTGGATACGCTTCACCGCCAGCGGAGGGCCACCTCCCGGAGAGCGCGCCACCACGAAGAGCACCCCGCTCGCGGGCGCAGTGGCGGCCAGCTCGGGCGGCAGCACCACACTCCCGCGCACGGGCGGGCCGGAGGGGGCGGCGCGCTGCGCCCCCGGAGGCGGAGGCGGCTCCGCCGGGCCAGCCTCCAGCGGGGACTCCACAACGGGCTCCGGCGGGAAGATGCGCGAGAGGTCCGGGATTTCGGGCTCCTCGCCCGGCACGTAGGGCTCCACGCGGCGATCGCAGGCGGTCGCCAGCAGGAGCGCGCCGGCCAGAGCGGCGACGAAGACCCGCGGCATGGCGCCGGAACTTAGCGCAAGGGCTCGGCGTCGGCGGCGCGTACCACGGCCTCGAGGTAGGCGACGCTCGCCTCCAGCGCCTGCGGGTCGAGCCGCTCCCGGGAATCGGCGCTCGAGTGGAGTCCGCGAGCCTCCCGCACCCCGGGCTCCCGGGAGAACAGGGTCAGCGCCGGGATCCCGTGCGCCAGGAAGGAGCGCGCGTCCGTCGCTGCGCCACGCGGCGCCCGCTCGAGCTCCCGCCCCTCGCGTGCGCGCAGGACGCCGTCCAGGAGATCCACGAGCCGCGGGTCCGGAGGGAAGGCGCGCAGGCTGAAACGCTCCGCGCCCACCACCCCGAGCGCCATCGACGCGCCGATTCCCTCCAGGTTGACGACGAAGGTCGGGACCGCAGGCGGCTCGGCAAAGCGCCCGGCGGCGTACAGCCACGAGCCCCGAACCCCCACCTCCTCGGCGGCCAGGAGCAGGATCTCCAGCTCGGTCCGCGCCAGCGGCGGCGCCGCCGCCAGCCCCTCGGCCAGCCGCACCAGGGCGGCACACGCGCCCCCGTCGTCGAGGGCGCCGGGGCTGCGGGCGCGCGCGAAGACGCCGGCCGAGATCGCCACGAAGAACGCGGCGGCCCACAACAGGGCGAGCCAGCCCGCCCCGCGGGCAAGCCGGCGCGCGAAGCGCCGGCGCGGCAGGGCGAGCAGGAGCGCAGCCGCCACCAGCATCACCCCCATCACCGGACCGGCCAGCGCCTGAACCAGCCGGCGCTGCGAGTGGTCCAGCAGGTCGGTCTTGGTGTCGTAGTGGGCCGCGAGGATCAGGCGCTGCTCCGGCTCCCCCGAGGGCGGCACGACGGCCCGCACGTGATGCGCGCGCTCCGCCCCGATCCAACCGAAGACCGGGACGTACCACTCGAGGTTGGCCAGCAACACGGCGGGGGCGACCAGTGCGACGGCCAGGGCCGCCCAGGCGCGTCCAGCGAGGACCGCCCGCAGATACGAAGCCGCCGCGACCAGCGCGACCACGCCGGCGAGCCGCAACGCATAGGGATGGGAGGTGAAGCCGACGCTCTCGGTCGCGAGTCCGCTGGCGGCGAGGGTCTCGTGCAGCCAGGTCGCCGTCTGGTGCAGCGCGGGCGTGCCGTTCTCGCGCGGGGTCTCGGCCAGGCGCTGGAGGAGGACGTCCCAGCTCGTCATGGATCGCGCATGGTATCACCGGCGCCCCCGTGGTAGGTTCGCTGGCGGAGCCTAGGGGTGGCCCGACGGGCCTGAGAAGAAACCCTTGGAACCTGAACTCGTTCAGACGAGCGTAGGGAAGGCTCGCCACCCCCGGCGCTCCCGTTCGAACCACCCGAGGAGCGCCCCATGTCCAACCCGAGCCATCGCCTGCCTCCCGTCGGAGGCGACCCGTCCAGCACGCGCCAGGGCACGACGCCGGGAAGCTTCGCCAACCGGCCGCAGGTGGGCGGGCCGCTCACGTTCAGCTCGCCGGACACGCCCGGCATGCCCGCCCCGTCGGCGAAGAGCGCCTGGGACTTCCAGCCCACGCGCGCGCCGGAGCCCGTCACCCAGCTCGAACACGCGCGGCGCGGCACGCTCACGCCGGAGATGCAGCGGGTCGCGGAGCGCGAGCCCCACCTGACCGCCGAGCAGGTGCGCGACGAGGTGGCGGCCGGCCGCATGGTGATTCCCGCCAACCGCGTGCACCTCGGCTACGCCCTCGACCCGATGTGCATCGGGCGCGCCAGCCGCACCAAGGTGAACGCCAACATGGGTGCGTCCCCGGTCTCGAGCTCCACCGACGAGGAGGTGGAGAAGCTGCGCTGGGCCGAGCGCTGGCAGGCGGACACGGTGATGGACCTCTCGACGGGGGGAGACCTCGACGCCACGCGCGACGCCATCATTCGCGCCTCGAGCGTGCCCATCGGCACCGTGCCCATCTACTCGATGATCCTCGGCCGCCGCATCGAGGACCTGGACGAGCGCGCCATCTTGGAGGGGATCGAGCACCAGGCGCGTCAGGGCGTGGACTACATGACCATCCACGCGGGCGTGCTCCGCGAGCACCTGCCGCTGGTCGAGAAGCGCCTGATCGGGATCGTGTCGCGGGGAGGCTCGCTGCTCGCCAAGTGGATGATCCACCACGGCAAGCAGAATCCCATGTACAGCCTGTGGGACGACATCTGCGAGATCCTGCGCCGCTACGACGTCACCTTCTCCATCGGCGACGGCTTGCGTCCGGGCGGGCTGGCCGACGCCAGCGACGCCGCTCAGCTCGCGGAGCTCGAGACCCTGGGCGAGCTAACGGAGCGCGCCTGGAGCCACGGCGTGCAGGTGATGGTGGAGGGCCCGGGACACGTGCCCTTCGACCAGATCGAGTACAACATGAAGCTCCAGCGGAGCCTCTGCCACGGAGCTCCCTTCTACGTGCTCGGCCCGCTGGTGACCGACGTCTTCCCGGGCTACGACCACATCACGTCCTGCATCGGGGCCACGGCGGCCGCGTACCACGGCGCGTCCATGCTCTGCTACGTGACTCCGAAGGAGCACCTGGGGCTCCCGAAGCGCGACGACGTCAAGCAGGGCTGCGTCGCCTACAAGATCGCCGCCCACGCCGCCGACGTGGCACTCGGCATCCCCGGCAGCCGGGACCGCGACGACGAGCTCACCAAGGCCCGGGCCGCCCTCAACTGGGAGAAGCACTTCGAGCTCTCCTTCGACCCGGACCTGGCCCGCGCGTACCACGACGAGGACCTCGACGTGGACACGGACTTCTGCGCCATGTGCGGACACGACTGGTGCAGCGTCCGCATCAGCAAGGAGATCGTGCAGTTCGTCTCGGGCAAGGACGAGAGCTACGCCTGGGACAAGCCGAGCGTCTCGGCCGCCCTCTCCGAAGAGCAGCAGACCATCCTGCGCCAGCGCGGGGTGCTCGCCCCCGAAGAACTCCACCGCCTCGCCAGCAAGACCCGGAAGACGATGGGCGCCGAAGAAGGCCACAAGGCCGCCTGCCACAGCGATCTCCAGGACGACGAAGACGCCCAGCGCCTGCAACGCGACAAGATCCCGGTGGACGAGTTCCTCGAGCGGGGCCTCTAGCGCTACCCGATCCAAAAGCGCCGACGGAGGCCGACGCGGCAAGCGCCGCCGCCCTGGGCGGCGCGCGCAGCGAGGCGAAGCCGAGCGAAGTCACGATCAATACAGAAACGCCCCGGGACCTCGCGGCCGCCGGGGCGCTCCGTCCGAGCCTCACCCCCCCCGTGGTTCAGCTCGGAAACTGATTCCATCTTTCGGCCTCGAAAGGGCAAGCTTGAGCACTTTTTGCCGGCCGGGTTCCGCCCCATGAGCACGCAGCTTCGCCTCACCGACTCCAACCTCCCGGACTATCTGCGAAAGCTCGGATTCTGCGGCCCCGATGAGAGCGTGGCGGTGGAGAAGGCGGGCGACGGCAACATCAACTGGGTGCGCCGCGCCCGGGTGGCCGGCGACGACCGCTCCTGGGTGGTGAAACAGGCCCGCCCAGCTCTGGAGCGCTTCCCGGAGTACGAGGTCACGACCGAGCGGATCGTCTTCGAGGCCCGCTACTACGCCCGGACCCGGCCTTGGGACCGGGAAGGAATCTGCCCGCAAATCCTGCACTTCGACGAAGGCGAACGCGTTCTCATACTAGAGGATCTGGGCGAGGCCGAACGCCTCGACGCCAGGCTGACGAAGGCGGGGGATGCCTCGGCGGTGGCCGCGGCCCTGGGCCGCTTCCTGGCGGCCGTCCACGAGGCCAGCCGCGAGCCCGAGCTGGCTGCCGAATTCGGGAACGACGCCATGCGTCGGCTCCATGGAGATCACATCTTCAGCCTGCCCTACCAGGAGGGCGCCTTTCCCCTCGATCCCGAGGTCGCCCGCCGCGCCGCCCGGCTTCAGACCCCGGAGTTCCGGCAGCTCGCAGCCGCGGCCTACGAGCGATACCTGGAGCCCCGGGGCGCGCTCGTCCACGGCGACGTGCAGGCCGGCAACGTGCTGCTCCCGCCCACCGGGCCGAAGCTCCTCGACGCGGAGATCGCCCACGTGGGCGACCCGGCGTTCGACGTGGGCACCCTGGTCGCCCACCTGTTGCTGCCGGCCCTGGCCCGCGGCGAGCCCGGCCAGGGCCTCGCGTCCGTCCGGGCCGTTTGGGAGGCGTACGCCGGCGGGAACGGGCAGACGCTGCGTTTCGAGGAGGTCGCGCGCTACGCGGGCTTCGAGCTGCTGCGGCGGACCCTCGGCGCCGCGCGCCTGTCTGCGGTGGAGGCCGCCGACGCGGCGCTTCGCGTGCTGGACGCAGGCGAGCGCTGGACGCGCGAGCCGCCGGCTGATCCCGACGGGCTGGCCCGCGCCTAGTCGGCTGCCGGCTCCAGCACCACGATCGGAATCGGGCGGAAAGTGCGGCGCTCGTACTCCGCGTAGGGAGCGTACGACGCCACGAGCTTCGACCACAATTGCGCCCGCTCGCCGTCGACGGCTTCCCGCGCCCGCACGGCGTACCGCCGCGTCCCCACCTGCACCCATGCCTCGGGCCGGGCCTTCAGGTTCAGCCACCACGCGGGTGTCCGGTCGTCGCCGGCGTTCGATGCGACCACGACCAGGCCGGCCTCGTCTTCCACGTAGAGCAGCGGCAACACGCGCTCCTTGCCGCTCTTGCGCCCGACGGTCTCGAGCAGCAGGGTCTTGCGGGAGCCCAGGTGGTGGCCGATCCGCCCGCCGCTCGCCCGATACACGAAGCGGTGAACGACGGTGATCAGCGCCAGCAGCCAGCGGATGTTCGGCACGCGCCTCCTCCGACGGAGGCTGGAGCTTACACCGAAGCCGCCGCGGCGCACTCCCCGATCACCCCGAGGACGGCCGCTAGAGCTCCGGCTCGCCGATCTCTGCCGCCTCTTCGGCCCAGCGGATGCGGGCGTAGTCGAAGTTCCGCTCCGCGATGACGTTGAACTTCACGATCTCGAAGTAGGGGGAAAGGTCGAAGTCCCGGGGCGTCAACAGGCTCGGGTGGCGCTTGCGGAAGAGCCCCGTGTAGCTGCCGCTCTCGTACCCGAAGACCAGTCGCAGCAGGCCCCGGTGCCGCGGCAGCGGCGCGTCGAAGCTGTCGGGAAACTCGATGTGCGGCGCGATCGGGAAGCCCACCTGCTGGAAGAGCTGGCCGATGTGGCTGGAGCAGATGACCTCGGTGGGCTGCCCGCTTCCGAAGTGGAGCGCCGTACGGCGGAACCGATCCGGCACCACGTGAACCGGCAGCAGGTAGCGCATCAGGTCCATCACGTTGCGCAGGTCGTAGCGCCAGCCGAGCGTCCGGATCGCTTCGTCCAGGATCTGCTTCAGGTCGCCGGGCTTCAGGTTGTGGGGGCGGCAGACCCGGATGTTGAGATCGTGGTAGCGCGAGAGGGGCGAGGCCACGACGCCGTGCATCAGGGCCTCCAGGATCATGTGCTGGGCGTCGTCTCCGAAGCAGGCCAGCGCTTCGTCGCGCAGGTGATCGTCCCGGCGCAGGAGCTCGTCGCCCACGTAGAGGGCGGAGTGGGACCAGCAGCTCTGGGTGAGGTAGCGGATCACCGCCGACACCCGCTGATCGCCCTCCACCAGCAGCACGTCGCCCTTGCGGATGTTGCGCTTCAGGGCGTCCATGTCGTTCCAGCCGCGCCGCTCGTAGTGGGCGAGCGGCTGCGTCAGGAAGTCCGCCAGGTGCCGCGTCAGCCAACGCCGGAAACCCAAGCCTCTGCTCCCCTGTCTTCCCCCTGCCCCGGGGGTCCATCCCGTCTTCGGCATGACGCCCGGGATGGAGGAGATCCCGGAACCGCCGCCGGCCGCGACGGCCCGGTTTCGCACGACAGGGCAGGGTGCCGGGGGCTCTCCGGCTCGTTCAGGCGGGGTTTTTGGGACCCGCCTCCAGCGAGGCACCTCTTAGATGTTCTCGATCCGACGCGAAAAAAGCCCTCCGGGCCGTAGCCCATCCGGGGGCCGTGATGTATCTTCCGGCGTCGTCGGGAGTTTTCTTTTATTTTCGGCTACTTAGCCGACAGAGCCGCGGATGAGCACCAGAATCAAGGCGACGGTCGAGTTCACGATCACGGAGGGCGCCCTCGAGGACGCTCTGGCTGAGTACGACGAGATCACGGTGGAAGGTGCTGTGCGGGAGATCCTGGACAAGGCCATCGCCTGTGACGAGATCAAGATCCAGGTGGTCGAGGGTCCCAACACCCTGGAAGACTACGACGCCCAGCAGGTGTCCTCCTAGCGAGCCAGGCCGAAGAGATCGAGCTGGATCGGACCCGTGGGGACCGGCGGCTTCGGCGGTGTGTCTCGCGGTCGCCTCCTGGGCGGCGCCGGCTCGGGCGCCCGCGTCGCTTCGGGGCTCCGAACGACTGGGGCCGACGGGCGGCGGGCGGGCCGGTAGATCCCGCGGCTGCGCGCCACCGCCAGGATCCGCAGGTAGAATGCCTTGAAGCGCGGTCCATGGTCGAAGTGCTTCAAGTGCGCCAGCTCGTGGCAGAGGGTATTGACGAGGCTCGAGTACTTGAGCGGGCGTCCGGTGGTCGCGTGCCGCAGGCGGATCCGGATGGTGCCGTCCGAGTAGCAGATCCCGTAGCGACTGACGGCGTTGGCGCGATCCGCCTCGATCGCACGGAAGCGCAGGCCGAACTCCGCGGCCAGCACGGCCCCGTCGCGATTCAGCCCTTCGACCAGCTCACGCCGCGTCCGGCGATTCACCGCACCTCACCCCGCGGCCAGTGTAGCTGACCCGCTGGAACGCTCGAACCCCGGCGCCTTCCCTCGGGCGAATCGCGCTCCGTGGACCCCAGGCGGCAACCCGGTCGCACCGGACGCCTCCCGAGAATCATCTATGTTCTTCCCGTGAGCGACCTTATCCCGATCTTTCCGCTCCAGCAGGTGGTGCTGTTCCCGAGGGTACGCTGCCCGCTGCACATCTTCGAGACGCGCTATCGCCAGATGGCCCTGGACGCGCTGGCGTCGGACGAGCGCATCGGGATGGTCACGATTCGCCCCGAGCAAAGCTCCTCGACGGCAGGGGACCCGCCGATCTTCGACGTGGGCTGCGAGGGGCGCATCGTGCAGTCCGAGCGGCTTCCCGACGGTCGCTACAACATCGTTCTGCTGGGGGCGCGACGCTTCCGCATCCTCGACGAGCCGAGCCGGCCCGAGGCACGCCTCTACCGCAGCGCCCGGGTGGAGTACCTGGATGATCCGCTCGCCGGCAATGAGACGGAGCGCCTGAGCGGGCTGCTGGACCGATGTCTCGACCTGCTGGCGCAGCTGCTGGAGGAGCAGGTCCCGGGAGCGCGCCAGCAGCTGCAGGAACGCCTGTTCTGCGGCAACGACCGCGCCGCCGTAGTCAACACCGTGTGCCAGCTGATCGAGCTCCCGCCCCCGGAGAAGCAGGGGCTGCTCGAGGCCGAAGGCGTGCTGGGCCGCTCCCAGGCGCTCGTGGACCTGCTCGAGTTCCGGCAGGCGGAGCGCTCCGGCGGGGCTCCCACGCCCCCCCGGAGCGTCCACTGAGCCTCTCCTGAGAATCGCCGGATTTCGTAGAAATCATCCGAAAATTCCAGAAAAAAGACGATTCGCGATTGGCGGAGAGCGCTGGCTGGCTGCGGCCGGGCAGCCCGTGCGCCGCGAACCCGTCTCAACAAGAACCGCCGAAGCCGCCGGAAACGCGCGTGCTTCGGACTTCCAAACGACGGTTCCTCGACGCTGAGATGGTATTGCGATGACGGCCGAGTCGATCGCGCCGGGGCGATCGGGCTTGGGAATCGGCTTTGCGGGGATCCCGGCGCTGTGCTGGAATGCGCCTGGATTCTGGGGGGGTGAGAGGTTCGGTTCCCTGGAATCCCCGGCAAACCCGCAATAATCGCTCTACAACAAGGAATCAGGACGTCGAGCCAGAGATGATTCCCCCCCTCTGGACCGCCGTTCTCGGCCGCCTCGCGGCCGAGACGGGGCCGCTCGCCCTGGAGACCTGGGTCCACCCGCTGGTGGCCCGGGCCGAAGACGGCGAGCTGCGCTTGAGCTGTCCCAACGTGTTCCATCGGGAACGCGTCCGCGGCCGCCTGCTGGAGCGCATCAGCTACTGGGCTGGGGAGGAAGCCGGTCGTGAGGTGCCGGTTTCGCTGGAGGTCGGCGCCGAGCCGGTGCCCGCGGCGACGGCCAGGCCCGGCGGGCCCACGGGCGCCCCGACGTCCTCGCCGCACCCGGCGCCCG
Organism: uncultured delta proteobacterium; assembly: GCA_947259215.1. Classification (GTDB taxonomy): domain Bacteria; phylum Myxococcota_A; class UBA9160; order UBA9160; family JAFDET01; genus CAMYLJ01. The sequence goes on along the minus strand of CAMYLJ010000004.1, from coordinate 59,195 downwards.
AGCCGGCGCGCGCGTCGCGACCCGCCCCAAACCCGAGGCCGGTCGCACAGACCTCGCCCGCGCCGCGCCAGGAGCCGCTCCCCTACCGCTTCGACGACTTCGTGGTGGGGCCGTGCAATGCCCTGGCGCGGGAGGGCTCGCTGGCCCTGGCGGAGGGACGCCAGCGCAGCGTGGACACGTTGTTCCTGGCGGCAGACTCCGGCCTCGGCAAGACGCACCTGGCGCGCGCGCTGGTGGCGGAGGTCCAGGCGCAGGGTTCGCGCCGCGCGATCTACGCGCCGGCCGAGGCCTTCACCAACGAGTTCCAGAGCGCGCTTCGCAGCCGTGGCATGAGCGCCTTCAAGCGGCGCTACCGGGGTGAGTGCGACCTGCTCGTGGTCGAGGACGTGCAGTTCTTCGCGGGCAAGCAGGCCACGCAGCTCGAGCTCTTCCACACCGTGCAGCACCTGCTCGACATCGGGGGCCGGGTGGTCTTCACGGGGGACCGGCCGCCCGCCAACCTGACGGACTTCGACCCGCGGCTGCGATCGCGCATGACGGCGGGACTGGTGGCGGAGATCGAGGAGCCGGACGCGGAGGTGCGGCGCCGGATCCTGCGAGCGAAGGCGGCCGCGGGCGGGGTGCGCCTGCCCGACATCTGCCTGGAGCTGCTGGTGGACGCGATCCGCGGCAGCGTCCGCGACCTGGAGGGCGCCCTGGTGCAGCTGGTGGCGACCGCCTCCCTGCTCCAGCGCCCCATCGACCGCGACCTGACCGACGCCGCCCTGAAGAAGGTGCGGCCTCGCGTGGCGGAGGGCCCGGGGCCCGTGGCGCCCGAGGACGTGATCGAGGTGGTGGCCGCCTTCTTCAAGACCACCGCGGCGGCCCTCGCCTCCCGCTCGCGCCGGCGCGACGTGCTGCTGCCGCGCCAGCTGGGCATGTACCTGTGCCGCCGCTACACCGATGCCTCCCTGGCCCGGATCGGGCGCGCCTTCGATCGCGACCATCCGGCGGTGGCCAACGCCGTGGCGGTGGTCGAGCGGCGGATGCTGGAGCGAGCTCCGCTCCGCTACCAGGTGGAGGCGCTCTCGCGCCGCGTGGAGGAGAGGACGGGCGCACGCCCCTGACGCGCCTCAGGCGTCGGGGAGCAGGCTCCCGACCTCGTCCGGAGAGAGGCGGTAGACGTCGGCGCAGAAGGCGCAGCGCACCTCCAGCACCTCGCCGCGGGACACGATGTCGCGGATCTCGTCGCGACCCAGCAGGACGGTGGCCCTGCGCACGCGCTCCACGTCGCACTGGCAGAGGAAGCGCGGCTGGCTGCGGTCCACGTGGTCGGGATCCGGCGCCTCGCCGAGCAGGCGCACAAGCAGGTCCGACGCCGATGCGCCGTCGCGCAGGAGCTCCGAGGGATGGGCCGTGGCGGCGACCCGCTGCTCGAAGGCGGCCAGGTCGCCGTCATCGGCGCCAGGCAGGGCCTGGATCAAGTAGCCGCCGGCCGCCTCGATCTCTCCTTCCGCGCCGAGGTAGACGCCCAGCGCCACCGCCGACGGCTTCTGCTCGCTCTCCAGCAGGTAGTGGGCCAGATCCTGGGCGATCTCGCCGGTCCGCATCGGCACGATGCCGCTGTAGGGCTGCTTCCACGACGGGTGGTTCCGCTCCACCGCCAGCGCGCCCAGCCCCATCCCGCGCCCGACCCCCAGCTGATCTCCCTCCAGGGGCGGATCGGCGCCCGGGTGCTGGAGGTAGCCGCGCACGGCGCCCTCCGCGTCGGCGGTGACCGTGACGGAGCCGAAGGGACCGTCGCCGCGGAACTGGAGCTGCACGCGCTCGCCGTCCTGGGCCTCGCTGGCGAGCAGCACGCCGCCCATCAGCGCCCGCGCCAATGCCACCGACGCCGCGGGCGTGGTCGCGTGCCGGCGCGCCGCCTCGCGGGTGAGGTCCGTCGCCGCGAGAACCCGGACGGACACGCTGGCCTGGGGATCGATCGTGCGGACGAGCTCGTCGTTCAAGAGGCCGCGGCCCGCTCCTGGGCCAGCCGCCAGCGCGTGGGGCCGGAGAGCTCGGGCTCCCGCTTCGGCTCCCGGCTCGGGGGGTCCTTCTCCGGGTCGTCGAAGCGGCGCAGCACGCGGTAGGTCGTGCTGCGCTCCACCGGCGTGCGGCCGAGCTCGCGCACCAGCCGGCGGATCTCCTCGGGCGGCAGGTTCTCCCCGAAGTCGGCCCCGGACTCGCGGCTGATGGACTCCTCCATCAGGGTGCCGCCGAAGTCGTTGGCCCCGGACATCAGGCCCAGCTGCGCCAGCTTGGGACCCATCTTCACCCACGACACCTGGATGTTGGTGATCCAGGGGCGCAGGAAGAGGCGCGCCACCGCCACCAACCGCACGTCCTCGGCCATGGACGAGCCTGGGCGCGCGCCCATGTGGTTGAAGAGCACGTTCTTCTCGTGGATGAAGCCCAGGGGCACGAACTCCGTGAAGCCCCCGGTCCGCTTCTGGATGTCGCGCAGCAAGCCCAGGTGCTCGGCCACGTGACGCGCGCTCTCGATGTGGCCGTACATCAGGGTGGAGGTAGACGGCAGGCCGATCGAATGCGCAGCGGTCACGATCTCCACCCAGCGGTCCTTCTTGAGCTTGTTCGGCGAGATGACGTCGCGCACCTCGTCGTCCAGGATCTCGGCGGCGGTTCCGGGCATGGTCCCGAGCCCCGCGTCCACCAGCCAGCGCAGGTAGTCCGCCAGCTCCATCCCGCTCTTGCGGTGCCCGAAGTCGATCTCCTCGGGCGAGAATGCGTGGATGTGGACGTCGGGGAAGGCGCCCTTCACCGCCTCCAGGATCTCGCGGTAATGGGTGTGGTCCTTGCCCGGATGGATGCCGCCCTGGATGCAGACCTCCGTCGCGCCGCGGGCGACCGCGTCCCGGGTCTTCTCCAGCAGCACCTCCATCGGGTGATCGTAGGCGTCTTTCTCGTCCTTGTGCCGCGAGAAGCCGCAGAAGCTGCAGCCGACGTAGCAGACGTTGGTGAAGTTCATGTTGCGGTTGACCACGAACGTGACGTCGTCGCCCTTGTCCTCGCTGCGGGCCAGGTCCGCCGCGCGCACGAGCGCGTGGAAGTCGGCGCCGTCGGTCTCCAGCAGCAGCTCCGCCTCGCGGGTGGAGAGCTCCTTGCCGTCGAGGACGGCGTCCAGGGCGCCAGCCACCAGCGGGTCCACGTCCGCGAGCAGTCGATCGAGACTCATGCTGCCGCCTCCTGCCGGGGTCGCACCCAGCCGTCGGGGCCCGCGAGGCGCAGGGCCGCCTCGCGGACGCGGGGGGCGAACCGCTCGGGGCGCTCGAGCAGATCGTCGGGATACACGGGCAGGCGCTCCACCAGCCTGTGACCGGCCGCCTCCGTGCGGCGGCGCAGCTCGTCCAGGGTGGGCCAGGGCGCCTCGGGGTTGATGAAGTCGAGGGTCACGGGCGAGACGCCGCCCCAGTCGTTGAGCCCCGAGTGGAGGAGGGTCTCCAGCACGTCGGGCGCCAGGTTGGGCGGGGCCTGGACGTTGCGCGCCGGGCCCAGCACCAGCCGGGCGAGTCCCACCCAGCCCGCCACCTCGGCGTCGGAGAGCGGCGTCGCGGCCCGCATGCGGGTGCCGGGCTTGGGATGGAAGGGCTGGACGATCGTCTCCTGGATGTGGCCATGGCGCTCGTCCAGGTCGCGGATCGCGAAGAGCGTCTGCACGCGCTCGGCTGGCGTCTCGCCGATCCCGAGCAGCAGCCCGCTGGTGAACGGGATCCCCAGCTCGCCCGCCTCCTCGTGCATGCGCAGCCGCACGGCCGGCTTCTTGTCGGGCGCCCAGAAGTGCGGGCCGCCGCGGGCGCAGAGGCGCTCGCTCGTGCTCTCGAGCATCAGGCCCAGGGAGGCGTTCCAGGCGCGCAGCGCCTGCATCTCGTCGGACGTCAGGATCCCGGCGTTCGTGTGCGGCAGCATCCCGCCCTCGAACGCCACCCGCGACGCCTCGACGACGTAGTCCGGCGTGCTGCGATAGCCGCGCTCGCGCAGCCAGTCCCGGTGCTGAGGATGGGCGATCTCGGGCTTGTCGCCGAGACACAGCAGCGCCTCGCTGCAGCCGGTGGCGACGCCGCCCCGCACGACCTCGGCCACCTCGTCCAGGGCGTAGGTCTTCGCCTCGGGCGAGTCGGGGAGCTTGGCGAAGGTGCAGTAGGCGCAGCGGTCCCGGCACAGGTTGGTCAGGGGGATGAAGACGTTGCGGGAGAACGAGACCACGTCGCCCTTGCCCCGGAGCTTGCTCTCGAGGGCGCCGGCGCGGACGGCGTCGCGGACCGCCGCGTCGCCGAGGCTCCCGGCCAGGAGCTCCGCCTCCGCCGGATCGATCGCCGCGTCGGACACGGCGCACGCGACGATGCGCTCGGCGTCGGCCAGCGCGAGGGACACCCTAGGTCGCCTCGTCGAGCCCGATCCAGTCGCGCAGCACGGCCGGATTGGTGCGGTGCAGGAACTCGCCCACCGGGAGCCCGTCCGTGTTGCGCTCCCGGACGGCGCGCAGGAGACCCACCAGCGCGGGCACCATCTGCTCCTCGGGCAGGCGTTCGTAGAGGGTGTGGGCCAGGCGCGAGCCCTCGCGCGCACCGCCCACCAGGATCACGTGGTCGTTCTTGCCGTAGCCGTAGATCCCGATCTCGGCCGTCGGCGGACGCGCGCAGTTGTTGGGGCAGCCCGTCATCCGGATCACCGCATCGACGTCGCCGAGCCCCGCCGCCTCGATGGCGTCCATGTAGCGCGGCAGCACGTTCTCGGCGTCGGTCATGGCCAGGCCGCAGGTGGGCAGGGCCGGGCAGGCCATGGCGTTGCGCCGCATGAGCGAGACGGACTCGGGATCCGCCACGCCGTGTTCCGAGAGAATCCGCTCCAGGGCGTCCCGATCGGCGACGTTCGTGAGCAGCAGATCCTGCTGGGGCGTCAGGCGCACCCCCAGCCCCAGCTCTTCCACCGCCGCGCGCACGGCCTGGCGCAGGGCGGACTTCACGCGCCCGTTCTCGACGGAGACGCCGTACCAGCTGCGCCCGTCGGCCTGCTCGTTCCAGCCCAGGTGGAGCCGCATGGGCGGGAGCGGCACCGGCTCGGCCGACTCGAGCTCGATGCCCTGCTGCTTCAACGACTCCTTCACGGCCCCGAGCCCGAGGCGTCGGACCGTGTACTTCCAGCGCGCCTGCCTGCGGTCCTTGCGCTCGCCGTGGTCGCGCTGGAGCAGCACGATGGCGCGAATGGCATCCTGCACCTGCGCGCGCCGTACCCGGCCGAGGTACAGGCCGAGCAGGGCGGCGGTGTGCGGGTTGTTGTGGGTGAGCCCGAGACCGCCGCCGCTGTAGAGGTCCCACACCTCTCCCTCCCGGTCCACCGGCACCAGGCCGACGTCCTGGGTGAGGACGTCCACCGAGTTGTCGTCCGGGTGGGCGAGCCCGATCTTGAACTTCCGCGGCAGGTAGTGGGCGCCGTAGATGGGCTCTTCCGGGTTCACCCGCTGCAGCGAGCGGCCTTCGTCGTCGGACAGGAAGATCTGGAAGTAGGAGCCGGTGCGCGGCGCCAGCTCGCCCGCGATGCTCTCGGCCAGCTCCCGGGCCCGCGGATCACCGCCGGGAGCCAGCCCGTCGATGGGCGAGCCCATCACGTTGCGGTTCACGTCGCCGCAGGCGCCCAGGGTGCCGTGATCCCGGTAGTGGCGGTTCAGGTGCCGCACCAGGGGAGCCAGGTTCGGCCCCGAGACCCGGTGATACTGGATCCCCTGGCGCGAGGTGATCCGCAGGCTGCCGTCGGCGAACTGCTCCGCGGCGGCGTCCAGGGCCAGCCACTGGGCCGGCGACAGCTCGCCCCCGGACGGCAGCTTGATCCGCGCCATGAAGACATGATCGCCGGTCTTGCGCCCGCGCTCTCCGCGGATCTGCTGCTTGTAGATCCCGAAGAACTTCGAGAGTTCCTTGGCGTCGCCGGAGAGGGTGGGCTCGTCGCCCCGGGACAAGGCGTCGAGCTCGTCGCGAAAGGTGTGGTCGCCCAGGCCGAGGAGCCCGCGGCTCTCCAGCTTGATCCGCTCGTTCTTGCTCATCTGGGACAGATCGGAGCCGTCGAGCGTGACCGCGGGCTTGTCGGGGGGGACCCAGCTCATGATCGTTCGGATGTTAGCCCAGCCGCTTCGGTGACTTCGGGAGCTCTGGGGAGCCCGGACGGTCGGGCCGATAGGGGTGGCGCGTGCCTTCGGGCCGGGTCTTCCAGCGCCGGTGCACCCAGGCCCAGTGGTCCGGAGCCTCGCGCACGGCCGCCTCGATGGCGGCGTTCATGCGTCGCACGTTCTCCGCCACGGCCTCCGCCTCATCACCCTCCCCCTGGGGCACCAGCTTCAGGGCGGGCTCGAAGCGCACGACGTGGTGCGGGCCGCCGTCCTGGCGGAAGAAGAAGACGGGCACCACCGGCGCCCCGGTGTGCATGGCCAGGCGCGCGGGCGCGTCGCGGGTCTTGGCCGGCCGCCCGAAGAAGGGCGCGAAGATCCCCTCGCGCTTGCCCGAGTCCTGATCCAGGGGCATGGCCACGACCTTGCCGTCGCGCAGCGCGCGCAGCACCGCCCGCGCCGCGTTGCCCCGGGTGAGCACCTCGATGCCCGCCGCCTCGCGCCAGCGCACCACCAGGGGCTGGAGTGCCGGGTGCTGCTCCCGGTGCACGATCGACAGCGGGATTCCCCACAGGCCCATGGCGGCGGCGAAGAACTCGAAGGACCCGAAGTGTGCGGTCAGCGCGATGGCGCCGCCCCCCGGCGAATGCTTGCGCGCCTCCTCCAGGTGCTCGATGCCTTCCACCGTGACCCAGCGCCGGACCTCGTCGGCGTCGAGCCGCGGCAGCAGGGCCACCTCCGCCAGCCCCTGGCCCATGCGCTCGAACGAGTCCACGAGCAGTCGCCGCCGCGCGCGTGGCTCGAGATCCGGAAAGGCGATGGCGATATTGCTGGCGGCGATGGAGGTTCGCGGTCCGCGCACGCGCGCCCAGGCACGGCCGAAGGCGCCTCCCAGGCGCACCGCTCGGGGCCGGGACAGCGCGCCGAGCGCGTTCAGCAGGCCGCCGGCAAGTGCACCGAGCAGGCGGTCGCTAGGACGCGTCGAACGAACTCTCGAGCTCGTTGAGCTCCTCCATCACCTCGCGGTCGATGTCGCGGAAGCGCTTGATGGAGGAATCGAAGCGCTCGGGCTCGCCCGCCTTCTCGGCGAACTCGCGGCCCTTGCGCCGCATCCAGTCGAGGTGCCAACCCTCGTCCTTGCTCACCTGGTTCAGCACGTCGCGCGTCTCTTCGTCCACGTCGGGCCGGCGCAGGTGCTCCTGGTAGCGGCGCAGCGCGCGCTGCTCCACCACCACGGTGAGCGCGAAGAGATCGATCACGTTGCGCGGGAAGCCGGCCTTGCGGCCGATGCGCACCTGGTAGCCGTCATCGACGGGCACCGGCGTGCGGCCGAGATCGCGGATGCGCTTGGTCCAGAGCCAGGCGTGGCGCGTCTCGTCGGCCAGGTGCTCCGAGAGGTTCATCTGAGCCTCCGGATCGTCGACGAAGCGCAGCATGCGATACAGCAGGTTGGACCCCCGCATCTCCGCATCGCGGTAGTACGAGCAGACCTTCACCAGCGCATCGATCGAAGGCGGACTCATGGACGACCCCCCTGGGCTCGGACGCGCCTATCATAACCCGCCCTGCGGGGATTTCGAGGCTTCCGGGTGGGGCGAGGCCCCGCGGGTCAGTCGAGATCGTCGCGGGTGCGGGTGATGCGGATGCCGGCGTACTCCAGCACGCCGGCGATGGGCTTGGGCTTTCGAACGCTCACCGTCACGCGGTCGGCGTCGAACTTCTCCAGCACCGCGCGCGCGATGCGCGCGCCCAGGGCCTCCACCAGCTTGTGCTCCTGATTGCCGGCCACGTCCTCCACCACCTCGAAGATGCGCTTGTAGTGGAGGGTCGAGCGGATCGAGTCCGTGCGGCCCGCAGCCCGCAGGTCGCGCGCGACCTCCAGGTCCAGCGTCACCGGCCGGCGCATCCGGCGCTCCGCGGCGGTGACGCCGAGGGCCGCCGGCACTTGGATGCCTTCCAATACGATGACGTCGTCGGCGTGGGACATGGGGGTTCTTGCTCCTTGGGTTGCCGCGCGGCCTGGGAGGGTTGCGGGTCTCCTCAGGCTCTTCATTTATCGTGACTTCGCTCGCTTGCGGCTCGCTGCGCGCGCCGCCCGGGGCGGCGCTTGCGGGGCGTCTACCTCCTCAGGGTTCGCGGGGCGCGGAGGCTCAGCCTCCGATGCGGGACATGGTGCGTTCGGGCTTTATGAACAGGCCGTCGGTGATGTTGTGCTTCAGCTCCTTGGTGGCGACGGCGCCGTGGAGCAGCGCGGCGAGCTCTTCGTCGCTGGCGCCGGCGCGCAAGGTGCCCAGGAGGTCATGCTCGCGCAGGGAGAAGAGACAGGTGCGGATCTTGCCGTCGGCGGTGAGGCGGATCCGGTTGCAGGCAGAGCAGAAGGGCTCGGTCACCGAGTCGATGAAGCCGACGGAGCCGGGGGCGCCGTCGGCGAAGACCCAGTCGCGGCTCGGCGCGTGGGGATCGCGCTCCGGATCGGGCCGCAGCGGGAAGACCGCGTCGATCCGCTCGCGCAGCTCGTAGCCCGGCACCAGCACGTCCGTTCCCCAGCGAGCGCCGTGCTCCAGGGGCATGAACTCGATGAAGCGTACGTCGAAGCCGCGCTCGCGGGCCAGGCCCGCGAAGTCCGGCGCCTCGTCGTCGTTGCGGCCGCGGATCACGACGCAGTTCAGGCTGATCGGCTGCAGCCCGGCCGCCTCGGCGGCATCGATGCCGCGCATCACCTGGGCGTGGACGTCGCGGCGGGTCAGCTCGTGGAAGCGCGCGGGATCGAGCGAGTCGAGGCTCACGTTGACGCGCTCGAGCCCGGCGCGGGCCAGCGGTCCGGCCAGCCGCTCGAGCTGGGTGGCGTTGGTGGTGAGGGCCAGATCGTCCAGGCCCTCGACCCGCGCCAGCTTCTCCACCAGCCGCGGCAGGTCCTTTCGCAGCAGCGGCTCGCCCCCGGTCAGGCGCAGCCTGCGGATGCCTCCGGCCACCGCCAGCCGCACCACCCGCTCGATCTCCTCGAAGCTCATGAGCGCCTTGCGGGGCAGCCACTCGATGTCTTCGGGAATGCAGTAGAAGCAGCGCAGGTCGCAGCGGTCGGTGACCGAGAGGCGCAGGCTGCCGATGCGGCGGTCGTAGCGATCCACCAGGGGGGGCATGGCCCTGCGAATCTACCCCACGCCGGCCTTGACGGCCCCTGCGGGACACCGGACTCTTGGCCCGCCATGAGCGACTTCGAGGCGATCCGGGCCCGCGAGGCGACCCACTTCCTGCCGGTGGTGAAGCGGCTGCCGCTGGCCCTGGTGGAGGGCCGCGGCTCCCGCGTGCGCGACGTCGAGGGCCGGGAGTTCGTGGACCTGACGGCGGGCTGGGGCGTCTGCGCCGTCGGCCACTGCCATCCGGAGCTGGTGCGCGCCATCTCCGAGCAGGCCGGCCGCCTGATGCAGACCACCAACCTCTTCTACACCCTGCCGCAGCTCGACCTGATCGAGCGCCTGGCGGAGATCACGCCGGAGCCCCTGTCGCGTTCCTTCCTGGTGTCGAGCGGAGCGGAGGCGGTGGAGGGCGCGCTCAAGCTGGCGCACCGGGCCAGCGGCCGGCGGGAGTTCGTGGCTACCCACGGCTCCTTCCACGGACGCACCCTGGGCGGCCTCTCGGTGATCGGTCAGGCCAAGCACCGCGCGCGCTACGCGGGCCTCCTTCACGAGCAGACCTTCGTGCCCTACGACGATCTCGACGCCGCCCGCGCGGCGGTGAACGAGCGCGTGGCGGCAGTGATCGTCGAGCCCGTGCAGGGCGAGGGCGGCGTGAACGTCCCCTCGCCGGGGTACCTGGCTGGCCTGCGCGAGATCTGCGACGCCGCCGGCGCGCTGCTGATCGCGGACGAGGTGCAGACCGGAATCGGACGCACGGGCGCCTGGGTGGCCGTGGACCACGCCGGCGTGGCTCCGAACATCCTGACCCTCGGCAAGGGCCTCGGCGGTGGCTTCCCGGTGGCCGCCTTCCTGTGCAGCGAAGCGGTGGCCAAGACCGTCGAGCCCGGCGACCACGGCGGCACCTACGCGGGCAACCCGCTCGCGGCGGCCGCGGCCAACGCCGTGCTGCGGGTGATCCGCGAGGACGGGCTGGTGGAGCGCGCGGCGGAGCTCGGCACGCGGCTGCTGGCCAGGCTGGCTGCCTTCGCCGAGGCGCATCCGCAGCATGCCGAGGCGGCCCGCGGACAAGGACTGCTCGTGGGTCTGGTGCTGCGGGACGAGGCCCGGGCGGCCAGCCTCGCGCTGCGCGCGCTGGAGCGGGGCGTGCTCGTGAACGTCACCGCGGGCCGGGTGATGCGGCTCTTCCCGGCGCTCAACGTGCCCGAAGAAGATCTCTGGCCCGCCGTGGACAGCCTGCTCGAGCTGGTGTTGGAGCCCGCGGCCTAGAAGGTGTAGCGGAGGCTGAGGGAGATCTCGTCCTGGTTGCGCAGGATGCTCAGGCCGTTGAAGTTCGTGCGGCGCTTCTCGTTGGTGCTGTTCTCGCCCAGCGCGATCGGGAAGAGGGCGTCCTGCTGCTCCCGCGGCCGCCCGTAGAAGCCCACCACCCCGAAGGTCGCCGAGAAGTTCGAGTTGAAGCGGTAGGTCATGTTGAAGATCATGCCGCCGGACACCGACTGCACGTCGTGCACCAGGGTGGTCTGGACCAGCAGCCGGTCCTGGAAGTAGCCGGTGAAGATCGTGAACGTCCCGAGGGTCTGGAACTCCTCGCCCGGCACGTAGCGGAAGAAGATCTGGGTGTTGAAGAGCAGGGTCCGGTTCACGTTCAGGAAGTTCACGAAGGTGGGGCGGTCGAAGGAGACCGTGAGGTTGTAGGCGTCGGTCCGGCGGAAGTTGCTGGGCCGGTCGGTGTCTCCGACCGCATCGTTCGCGACCCAGGTGGCCTCGATCGACCAGTTGGTCTTCGACCAGTCCTCGGCGAAGTCCATCGAGAAGCCCAGCACGTTGCGCTTGGCGAAGCGCAGCACGGCCGGCCCGCCGCCGGCCCACACGAAGTCGCGGCGGCCGAACCTGCCGTTGCCGCCGGCGCGCAGGTCCGGCCGCCCGATCCGCGTCAGACCGAAGATGCCCCGGACGAAGTCGCAGTCGAGCGGGTCTCCGTCGAGGGAGCAGTCGCCGTCGGGGTCGCTGTTCACGCCGAAGGCGACCAGCAGGCTCACGAGGTTGGACGAGAGCGCCTGCATCTCGCTGCGGAAGCGAAGGCCCGTGTTGGGATCCAGGAGCTCCTTCGAGTTCGCGCACAGCTGGCGCGGGTCCAGGGAGCGCGGGAGCGGTCCCACGCAGCCGTCGATGTCTGGATCGTACCCCGGCTCGCCGGGACCCCGCGAGCCGGGAAGCTGCCAGAGCTCCCCCCTCACGTAGCGCGTCCCGATCGGGCCGCCGGGCTCGAACATGGGGAGCGCCTGGAAGATCACGCTGGCCTCGGCGTTGTAGAGGTCGAACCCTTCGATGTCGCAGTTGGTGCCGTAGAAGGGGCCGCAGCCGAGCAGGGCCTCCTGCTGGTCGGTGGTCACCTCGGACAGACACAGGAGCGGATTTGCGCCGCCGCCGAAGATGAAGCGCAAGGTCTGATCCGCGCAGGCCAATGACGCGCCGACCTGGATCGGGACCGGCGGCGGGCCGTCGTTGGGGTCCATGTTGAGCCCGATCAGCGGAATCACCGTCAGGCTCGGAAAGCCCGCCGCGCCGCCGATCACGAGGCCGCCGAAGGCGGTGCCGGCCAGGGCCTGGGCGAAGGCGTCGGCGGCGGTGATGTCGGCGCCGCCGAGGGGATTGGGGGCGATCGGGGTGGAGCTGTTGAAGACGGTGAGCGCGCACTCGTCGCCCAGGGCCGGGATCACCGTGCCCGCCACCCCCACCGAGAGCGAGCAGGAGAACTCGAACAGGCTGCGGTTCATCGGGTTCAGGTTGAGCGCCTGCTCCTCGAGGCTCGAGTCTCCGATCTTGTAGGGGTTGCCCAGGGCGTCCAGGGGCTTCCCCGACCGCGGGTTCACGGCCCGGCTGTACTCCGCGATCCGGTCCACGTACGGGATGTCGGAGTAGCCGTAGAAGTCGCTCAGCGCGAAGGAGAAGCGATGGTAGCGCCACTCCAGGCGCCCCCCGATCTCCAGGCCCCGGACGTCGTCCCACGGGTTCGGAGGCGAGGGGGCGCCGGCGAGTCCGGCGCCGGTCAGGCCGTTGGTGTAGAAGCCGAAGCTGCCGGCGCAGACCAGCCAGGGCGAGTAGGGCTCGCCGCAGGTGCCCGCGTCGATCGGCTGGAAGTCGTCGAGGATGGTGGCCAGCTCGAGCCGCACGTCCTCCAGGGGGCCGACGTCGTAGAAGGACCAGATCCCGCGGAAGGCCCACTGGGAGAGCCGCGACTCCTCCAGGCTCGGCAGGCTCGCGAGCCCGACGTCCTGGGGGTTCCACTGGTCCTGGTTGCGGAAGAGCTCGGTCTTGCCCCAGACGATGGTCTGGTAACCGGCCCGCAGGAAGAAGCGCCCGTCGAACATCTCGAGGTCGACGTAGAACTCCTTCAGCTCCTTCTCGTCCTGGCCCTCTCCGTGGTTCCACTTGAGCTCCCGGCTCGAGTAGTTGAACGCCCCGCCCCGGCTGCCCTCTCGCGCGGTGATGTCCGAGATCTCGTTGCGCACGGCCACGTGGGGCGCCCACAGACCCTGGATGATCTTCGGTTGGTTCCTGGGCAGCGCGAAGGGCCTGGGCACGGGAATCTGGGGCCGGGTCGGCAGGGGCAGGGCCAGGCTCTCCACCGTGTTGAGCGTGGCGAGGGAGTCGACCAGGGAGTTGCGGTTGTAGGGGCCCAGGACGAAGTTGCTGCGCTCGAAGCCGCCCTCGATCGCCACGGTGCTGGTCAGGGCGACATTGTCCTTGATCGGCTCGAGGGTGGCGAGGGTGTTGCCGCCGCCGACGTCGAAGAGCGGCTGGAAGACCGGCGTGTAGAAGAAGGCCGTGAGCTTGTGGTTGCTCGGTTGGACCGGCTCTGAGGTGCCGAAGTCGAGGAACCCGCTCTTGTCGCCCGTCGTCCCGTCGGCCAGGGTCTTGGAGCGCGCCCTCATCTTGATGAGCTGGAACTGGTCGTCCTCGCCGGCGTCGAAGAGCGCCTTCAGGTTGCGGGCGGCGCCGTCGTTGCCGTAGTAGAGATCCGAGTTCGTCCCGCAGTTGGTCCAGATGCAGTCGAAGCGCGCGTTGATGCGGGTGTAGGCTCCGATGGAGTTGAAGGGGCCCCAGCCGTCCGGCGCGATGTCGGCCTCGATCTCGAGGTTCAGGGTGTGCGCGAGCTGGGTGAGGCGGAAGTCGCCCGGATCGAAGTTGGAGGCGATGGTCCGCGCCTCGGCGCGGTAGAAGCCGTGGAACTGGAGCCGGCCGTCGAAGAACTCGAACGCCGAGACCGGACGCGCGCCGAGCAGGACGGCGCAGCAGACCAGCGGCCAGGCTGCCCCACGACGCGCTCGCGTGAACATGCTTCCCCCCTGCTGGCCCGGCGGCGTGTAGTCTACACCGAAACGGCCCCGGAATTCTTCGACTTCTTCGATCCGGAGCTTGAATGATGCAGGGCGTCATGACGCGGTAACACCGCGTCGCCGCCGGTGTCGGAGGAGTCCCTACACTCCCGCCCCGGGGAACGGAGGAGAGCAGCATGCAGGGGATGATGCAGGGCGTGAAGGTCCTGGAGGTGGCCCAGTGGTGGTTCGTGCCGGCCGCGGGCGCGGTCCTGGCCGACTGGGGCGCCGACGTGATCAAGGTGGAGCACCCGCTGACCGGGGACGGTCAGCGCGGCCTGGCCGCCGTCGGCTTCAAGTCCACGGAGGGCAACGTGGACTTCATGATGCAGCAGTCGAACCGGGGCAAGCGCAGCGTCGGCATCGACCTCGCCCACCCCGAAGGGCGCGAGCTGCTCTACGCACTGGCCGAGCAGTGCGACGTCTTCCTCACCAACTTCCTGCCCGACGCGCGGGAGCGGCTCGAGATCGACGTGGAGCACATCCGCGCGCGCAACCCGAACATCATCTACGTCCGCGGCCACGGCCACGGCCCCAAGGGCCCGGACGCGGGCAAGGGCGGCTACGACGCCACGGCCTTCTGGTCGCGCGGCGGCATCGCCCACATGCTGACCCCGGCAGGTCTGGAGAACCCGGTCATGCAGCGGGCGGCCTTCGGCGATTCCATCGGCGCCATGACCGTGGCCGGAGGCATCGCGGCCGCGCTCTTCGGCCGCGAGCGCACCGGCGAGGCGCCCGTGGTGGACATCTCGCTCCTGAACACCGCCATGTGGGTGCTGGCGCCGGACATCGTGGCGAGCAAGCTGATCGAGGGCGGCGGGAGCTTCATCCCGAAGTTCAGCCGCAAGCAGGCTCCGAACCCGGTGGGCAACTCCTACAAGACCAAGGACGGGCGCTGGCTGCTCTTGATGATGCTCCAGCCCGACAAGCACTGGGCCGACTTCTGCCGCCACATCGACCGGCCCGACCTGATCGAAGACGAGCGCTTCGCGGACTCACCCGCCCGCTTCAAGAACCGCGAGGCCGCCATCGGGATCCTGGACGAGATCTTCGCCAGCCGCACCCTCGACGAGTGGCGCCAGCAGTTCGCCAGCATGGAAGGCCCCTGGGCGCCGATGCAGAGCGCCGAGGAGCTGCACGACGACGTGCAGGTGCTGGAGAACGGCTACCTGCCCGACATCGACGGCGCGGACAAGGGCCACTTTAAGCTGGTCGCGAGCCCGGTGCAGTTCGACGAAGCGCCCATCGAGATCGGCTCCCCCTCTCCCGAGATGGGCCAGCACACCGAAGCGGTGCTGCTGGAGATGGGCGTGGAGTGGGAGCAGATCGCCGCGCTGAAGGAGAGCGGGGCGATCAACTGATCTCGTCGATCAGGCCCCAGGAGAGCGCCGTCTCCGCATCGATGCGGACTCCGGACAGCGCCAGCCACGCTGTGCGTTGGCGACCGATGCGGCGCGGGATCGAGACCGTGCCGCCCGCGCCGGGGACGAGGCCCATGGCCACCTCCGGGAGCTGAAACCACGCGTCGGGTCGCGCCACCACCCGGCGGGCGAACGCCGGAAGCTCCACGCCCGCGCCGACACACGCGCCGTGGACGTGAGCCGTCACGCGCTCGGCGCACTCGGCGAGCAGGCGCGACGCGTTGCGCGCGGAGCGGACCGCGTGCGCGGTCGCGGGGTCCGTGAGGGTTCCGAACTCGGCCAGCTCGCCGCCGCTCGAGAACGAAGGCCCGGCGCCGGAGAGGACCACCTCGGCGATCGACGGATCCGCCAGCGCCACGGCGAGCGCCTCGCACAGGCCGTCACGCATCTCCGCCGAGAAGGCGTTGTGTCGCGCGGGCCGATTCAGGATGAGGCGCAGGACCCCGTCCCCACGCTCGGCCAGGACGGCGGGACCGACGGCCGGCGGTGCCGGCGTGACGGCGTCGCGCGCCGCCAGCCAGCCGGCGAACTCGGGGCCTGCCTGCAGGGTGGAGTAGGCCAGGGACTCCGCCACGAGCCCGTCGTGGATCTCGAGCTCCTGCGAGTGGCGCAGCAACTGCACCAGCATCGCCGTCGCCTGTGGGCAGTGCTGCGTCGCCTCGACGACGGGAGCCAGCTCCGCCTCCGACGAGGCCCGCACGTCGAAGGCCGGCAGCAGGCGCGCGCCGGCCGGCGAGGCCGCGTCCGCGCGCCAGGCGATCGTCGGACACGGCAGCGCGCGCAGGCGTTCGGCAGCGTGCCCGTCGTCCTCGGCGTCGCCGGCCACGTCCACCAGCAGCACGCACCCCGGACCGACCGCGGACCAGCTCTCCGACGCCCGCGGATCGCGCAGGCGATCCAGGGCTTCGGCGAGGGAGAGGGGCTCGCTCACGCGTCCCCGGCCAGCTCCTCGCGCACGCGCCGGCGCAGGAGCTTCCCGGTCTCGCCGTACGGAAGCTCGTCGCGGAAGACGACGCGCTCCGGCGTGCGCGAGGAGCGCAGGTGCTCCTGCACCCAGCCGCGCAGGGCGTCGGCGTCGCGCGCCGCTCCGGTCCGCGGCACCACCACGGCGGCGACGGCCTCCCCCCACTGCTCGTCGGGGATTCCGACCACCGCGCAGTCGGCCACGTCCGGGTGCTCCAACAGCACGTCCTCGATCTCGCCGGGCGAGAGGTTCTCGCCGCCGCGCACGATCACGTCGTCGATGCGTCCCTGGAGAAACAGGTAGCCCTCGTCGTCGAGGGAGCCCGCATCGCGGGTCGGGAACCAGCCGTCGGCCAGGAGCGCGCTGCCGCGGCCCAGGTACTCGCCGGACACCTGCTCGCCGCGCACGTGGATCTCTCCGCGCTCGCCGGGCCCGACGGGCTTGCCGTCTTCATCGCGGATCTCGAGCTCGACGCCGGGCAGGGGCCTGCCCACGGAGACCAGGCGCCGGCGCAGGCCGGGGTCGTCGCCGGAGGCGGAGGCACGATGGTCCTCGGGCGTCAGCACCGCGATCGTGGAGCTGGTCTCGGTGAGACCGTAGGCGTTGGTGAAGCTCGTCTCGGGCAAGAGAAGCATCGCGCGCTCGATCACCGCCTGGGGCATCTTGCCGCCGCCGTAGGCCAGCGCCCGCAGGCTCGGGAGGGACGAATCCGCACTCGCCTCGAGCGCGTCCACGATCCGCGCCAGCATGGTCGGCACCACGAAGGCGTTCGTCACCTGCTCGCTGCGCGCCAGTGCGATCCACGCCTCCGCGTCGAAGCTCGCCAGCTGCACGATGCGTCGCCCCGCGTAGACCGACGACAGCACCGCCGCGATGCCGGCGATGTGATAGGGCGGCACCGACACCAGCGCGGCCTCGTCCTCGCCTGCCGCCCCGAACTCGACGGAGCCGAGGATGTAGGACACCAGGTGCTGGTGGCGCAGGACGGCCGCCTTGGGCGCTCCGGTGGTGCCGCTCGTGAAGAGCAGGACGGCGATCGCGTCGGGGTCCATCGACCACTCGCCCGCCGCGCCGCCCGCGCGCGCCGCCTCGAGGAAGGCGTCGCAGCCGCGCGCCGCGGCGACCGCGCCCCCGGCCAGCGCCTCGGCGCGCTCGGCATCGGTCACCAGGTAGGCGGGCGCGAGCCGCTCGAGCAGCGCGTCGAGCTCGTCGCCGGTGAGCCGGTAGCTCAGCGGCGCGAACGGAAGGCCCGCCCAGGCGCTGGCGAAGAGCGACACGGGAAGCGCGGGGCTCGCCACGTCGAGGAACGCGAGATGCTTCGCTCCCGAGCCCGCCAGCTCCTGCGCCGCGGCGCCGGCCATGGCGAAGAGGTCCGCGTAGCGGAGCCGGACGTCGCCGCTCACCAGGCCCACCCGGTCACCGAATCCCGACCGGGCCATCTCGAGCAGCATCATCAGGTTCATGACTCAGTCCGAGGAGGGGAGGGGCTTGGCTCCCTTGATGGTCATGGCGGTGCCGGCGCAGGCCAGCGAGCCCTCGCCGGGCTTCGTGCACAGGAGCTCGAGATCGCCCCTCTCGTTCACGTAGCGCTTGCCGAGCTGGGTGCCGCCGGCGGCGGCCGGGTCGAGGCTGGCTCCGGCGGCCGGCTCGGCGGACAGCTCGCACATGGGGGCGCCGCCGCAGGAGAGCTCCACGGACTCCTTCGGAGCCGCCACCACCATCACCTCGCTGGCGCAGACCGCGCTGCGCAAGCGCGTGCCGGGCTTGATCTGGGGCATGGGGGTTCGCGGTGCCTCACTCATCCTGGGCCTTCGCCGGAGCTCCGGGCGGCGGCGCGCCTCTTATCCTCAGCCTTCGTCGGGCTGCGCCCGACGGCCCGGCCTTCGCTCGCCTACGGCTCGCTGCGCGCGCCGCCCCGGGCGGCGGCGCTTGCGGTGCTAGTGTTCCCGATTCCGGCGGAGGAGGAAAGAGAGTGCACCCGGCACTGGTCTGGGCGCGATCGGGCGCGATGGCGCTCTCCGGCCCGCCCGGCGGGACGCCGCGTCTCGCCCCCGCTCCGCTGGCGACGCGCGCGCGTGCGCTGGTCGCCGAGCTCGCCCGCCGCTCCGGCAGCGCGGAGCTGGCCGCGCTCGACGGCGCCGCGTTGCTGGGCGAGCGCGCGGCCTGCCTCGGCCTCGCGCGGCGCGGCCGGGTCGCACCGGGCGGAAGCTGCCGGTTGCTGCGCGCTGCGGACGGCTGGCTGGCGCTGAACCTTCCGCGCGCCGACGACCGCGCGCTGTTGCCGGCGTGGCTCGGCGAGGAGTCGCCGGGTGCGGATCCCTGGCCCGCGGTGCAACGCGGCGTGGCCCGCGAAGCCGTGGCGGCGTTGGTGGCGCGTGCGCGGCTGCTCGGCCTGGCGGCGGCGCCCGCGGACGCGCCGGAGCCGAGCGGGTGCGCGTGGCTGCGCCTGGCGGCGCGCGGCCCGCGGAAACGCCCGGCGGCGAGCGCGAGGCCCCTGGTGGTCGATCTCTCGTCGCTCTGGGCCGGACCGCTCGCCACACACCTGCTGCGCAGCGCGGGCGCACGGGTCGTGAAGCTCGAGAGCCGCGCGCGTCCCGACGGCGCGCGCTTCGGCCCGCGCGCCTTCTTCGACCTGCTCCACGCCGGCAAGGCGAGCGTGGCCTTGGACTTCGACACGCGCGAGGGACGCGGCGCCCTGGCGCGGCTCATCGAGCACGCCGATGTGGTGGTGGAGGCGTCGCGGCCGCGCGCGCTGGCCCAGCTCGGAATCGACGCGAACGACTGGGTGGCGGCGCGACCCGGGCGCAGCTGGATCGCCCTCTCGGGCTACGGCCGCCGCGAGCCCGAGGCCGGCTGGGTGGCCTTCGGCGACGACGCGGCGGCCGCGGCGGGCCTGGCGGCCGCCACCGGCGCGCCCGACTCCCCGCTCTTCTGCGGCGACGCCATCGCCGACCCGCTGACGGGGATGCACGCCGCGCTCGCCGCCTGGTGCAGCTGGCGGCGAGGCGGGGGCGCGCTGCTCGACCTCTCGCTCTGCAGCGTGGTGGCGAGCGTCCTGGCCGAGGGCGACGCCCGGACCGGGGCGCGCGTGCGACGCACCCGCTCCGGCTGGGAGGTGGCGACCGACGCCGGCACGGCGCCGGTGGCCGCGCCGCGCGCGCGCCGCCCGCGCGGGCGGGCCCGCGCCCTCGGCGCCGACACGCGGCGGGTTCTCCACGAACTGGGTGCCGCATGCTGATCGCGCGCGCGGAAGTGGAGGGCCGCGAGCTCGACGTCCGCATCCGCGCGGGCCGCGTGATCGAGCTGGGGCCGGCGCTGACGCGGATCCCCGACGAGCCCGTGTTCCTGGCCGCCGGCGGCGCCCTGCTGCCCGGGTTGCACGACCACCACCTCCACCTCTTCGCGCTGGCGGCAGCCCGCGGCTCGGTCGCGTGCGGTCCGCCGCGCGTGCGCAACCGCGACGCGCTGGCGGGCGCGCTGGCGACGGCTCCCGGGACCGGCTGGATCCGCGGCGTCGGCTATCACGAGAGCGTGGCCGGTCCGCTGGACCGGACCCTGCTAGACGCCCTCGTCCCCACGCGACCGCTGCGCGTGCAGCATCGGAGCGGCGCGCTCTGGATGCTGAACTCCGCGGCGTGCGCGCGGGCCGGCCTCGACCGCGGCGCCGACGCCCCTGGCGTCGAGCGCGACCGCTCCGGTCGGGCGAACGGCCGCCTGTTCGGTCTCGACGGCTGGCTGCGCGAGCGGCTCGGACCCGGCGAAGCGCCGGACCTGGCGGCCGTGGGGCGCCAGCTCCTGCGCTTCGGAGTGACGGGCGTGACCGACGCCACGCCCCACAATGACGCGGCGACCCTGGCGGCCTTCGTGGAGGCGAGCGAGCGAGGCGCCCTGCCGCAGCGGATCGTCGTGATGGGTGGCGCCAAGCTGCCGCCGGTACGCCATCCCGACATCGAGCGCGGCGCCGTGAAGCTCGTGCTGCGCGAGTCGGCGCTGCCGCGGCTCGACGAGCTCGAGGCCGCCGTGGCGCGCGCCCACGCGGACGGGCGACCCGTGGCGGTGCACTGCGTCACCCGCAGCGAGCTCGTGCTGGCGGCGGCGGCCCTGGCGGGCGCGGGCGCGCATCCCGGGGATCGCATCGAGCACGCGTCGGTGGCGCCGCCGGACCTGGTGGCGCTGGTGGCGGAGCTGCCGCTTCGCGTGGTCACCCAGCCTGGCTTCGTGCGGGAGCGCGGCGACGCCTACCTGCGCGAGGTCGATCCCGCCGACCGCCCCTGGCTCTACCGCTGTCGCGGCTTCGAGAGCGCCGGCGTGCCGCTGGCCGCCGGGACCGACGCTCCCTTCGGAGACCCGGATCCCTGGCTCGCGATGCGGGCAGCCGTGGAACGGCGCACGCAGGACGGCGCCCTGCTCGCAGGCGCGGAGCGTGTCGCCCCGGAGCGGGCGCTCGCGCTCTTTGCGGGCGACCCGCACGCGCCCGGCGGGCCGCCCCGCCGGATCCGCGTCGGGAGCCGGGCCGACTTCTGTCTGCTGGACCGGCCCTGGGCGAGCGCGCGCCACTCCCTCGCGAGCCGGCACGTCGCCGCCACCCTCCGCGCCGGCGAGCTCCTGTGGCGCGCGGGCTGATCGCCGCCGCGAGCCTGCTGCTGGCCCAGGCCGCGGGCGCAGCCGACGCGCCGCGGCCCAACGTGGTGATCTTCCTCGCCGACGACCTCGGCTACTCCGACATCGGGAGCTACGGCGGCGAGATCCAGACTCCCGCCCTCGACGCGCTTGCCGCCGCCGGGCTGCGCTTCACGCAGTTCTACGTGACACCGCGCTGCAGCCCGACCCGGGCCGCGCTGCTGACGGGCCGCGACCCACACCGGGTCGGGTTCGGCCACCTGCCGGACCTGGCATCCTCCGCCCCCGCCTACGCCGGCGTCCTGCCGGCCGACGTTGCGACCCTGGCCGAGCTGCTGCGCGGAGCGGGCTACGCGACCGCCATGAGCGGCAAGTGGCACCTGTCGCGGCGGGGCGCCGACGACGGGACGGGCCCCGTGGCTCGGGGCTTCCAGCGCTTCTTCGGGGTGATCCAGGGCGCCTCGGACTACTGGGACCCGTCACTCGTCGAGGGCGACGGGGCCGAGGCCTACGCGAGCGACGCCTCCTTCCACCTGACCGACGCGATCGGCTTCGAGGCGGCGCGCTTCGTGCGCGAGCACGCGACGCGTGCCGGCGACGAACCCCTCTTCCTGTACGTCGCCTTCACCGCGCCCCACTGGCCGCTCCACGCCCACCGGCAGGACATGGCGCGCTACGAGCGCGTGTACGAGCGGGGCTGGGAAATCTGGCGCGCCTACCGGATGCAGGGCCTCGAGCGGGTCGGCATCGCGGACGATACCTGGGGCCTGTCGGATCGCGATCCGCGCGTCCCGTCCTGGTACGAGGTCGACGACGAGGCCTGGCAGGCCGCACGCATGCGCGCGTACGCCGCCATGGTGGACCGCATGGACCGTGCCGTGGAGGAGGTCGTGGCGGCGCTGCGCGATACCCGCAGGCTCGATGACACGCTGATCCTGTTCCTGTCCGACAACGGCGCCTCCGACGAGGAGCTCTCGCTGCGCGACGCACGCCTGCGACGCTTGCTCGGCCTGTGGACGCCGGAGCATTACGGCAACCAACCCGGCGTGGCACCCGGGCCTGCCGACACGTTCCAGAGCTACGGACCGGGCTGGTCCGACGTCTCCAACGCACCCTTCCTCGGCAACAAGGCGGATCTGCACGAAGGCGGGATCGCCTCGCCCTTGGTCGTACACTGGCCGAGGGGGCTCGCGCGCGAGCCCGGTGCGCTCGAACGCTCGCCAGCCCAGGTGGTGGACGTCCTGCCGACGCTGCTGGAGCTGGCGGGTGCACCGATGCCGCCCGGACTCTCCGGCGAGAGCCTGGCACCGCTGCTGCGGGGAGAGGGGCGCGAGCGCGGGCCGATGTTCTGGGAGCACGAGGGCAACCGGGCGGTACGCGACGGGCGCTGGAAGCTGGTGGCGCCGTGGCGCGGCCCCTGGGAGCTCTACGACCTGCGCCGCGATCGCACCGAGAAGAACGACGTGTCCTGGGTGTACCCCCACGAGGCGAAGCGCCTGGCCGCCCTGTGGGACGCCTGGGCCGAAGAGGCGGGTGTCGTGCCGTGGCCGTGGGCGCTCTCGGTTGCCCGCTGGGCCGCGGGTGGTGTGGCCGGGCTGCTCGTGCTGGTCTCGCTTCTCGTCGCCCGCGCCTGGCGACGCCGCACCCTCAGGAACGCGGCAGACCCAGGACCCGCTGGGCGATGATGTTGCGCTGGATCTCCGAGGTTCCGCCCGCGATGGTGTTGGCGAAGGTGTGGAGATAGCGGTTGGCCCACGGCGGCTCCCGGTCGCCCATCATCCCGAAGCCCGCCCAGTCGACGTCGAGCCCCTCGGCGCCCTGCGCCTCCAGGGCCACGAGGCACAGTCGCTGCTCGATCTCGCTGCCGAAGAGCTTCAGCACCGAGTGCTCGGGCGCGGCCTCGCCGTGGGCGAACTTGGCGAAGCCGCGGTAGCCCATGCAGCGCAGCGCCTGCACGTCCACGTACAGGGACGCGACCCGGTCGCGGAAGACGGCGTCCTCGCCGAGCCGGCGGCCGTCCGAGCCCGGCGTGCGCGCCAGCTCGCGCAGCCGGTCGATCTGCTGCTCGAGACGCGCCGCCTGACTGGTCCAGAGCATCCCCCGCTCGTGGGCCAACGAGCCGGCGGCCATGGACCAGCCCTGGTTGAGCGGGCCCACCAGGTTCTCCCGCGGCACCACGACGCCATCGAAGAAGACCTCGTTGAAGTCCGCCCGCTCGCGATCGGTGAGCTCGGGCATGGAACGCACGTCGATGCCCGGGCTGCGCATGTCGATCACGAGCACGCTGATGCCGCGGTGCTTCGGCGCCTCGGAATCCGTGCGCACGAAGCAGAAGCAGAAGTCGGAGTGGGCGGCGCCGGAGGTCCACACCTTCTGGCCGGTCACCAGGAAGCGATCGCCCTGGAGCTCGGCCCGGGTCTGGAGACCGGCCAGGTCGCTCCCCGCGCCGGGCTCGCTCATCCCCAGGCACCAGGTGATCTGCGCGCGCAGCGACGGTACCAGGAACCGCGCCTGCTGCGCCGGGCTGGCGAAGTCGCGCAGAGACGGCGCGATGATCGTCAACCCCTGTGGATTGTAGCTCCGCATCACCGGGATCCGGGCCATCTCCTCGAAGTACACCAGCTGCTGCACCGGCGTGGCGTTCCGCCCACCGAGCTCCGGCGGCCAGCCCGGCACCAGCCAGCCGGCGTCGAAGAGCCGCTCCTGCCAGGCGCGCGCCCACTCCGGCACGTGGGCCGACGACCTCGACGGATCCGCCCGCACCGCAGCGACGTCCGGCTGGTTCTCCTCGAGCCAGGCCCGCAGCTCGGCTCGGAAACGCTCGGTGGCGTCGTCGTAGTGCAGCTTCATGGGGCTACAGCTCCAGCAGCGCGGCCAGGCGGGCGCGGTGCTCGCGCGCCGTGCCGAGCAGGAGATCGCCGGTCTTCGCGCGCCGGGCGAACAGGTGGACGTCGCTCTCCCAGGTGAAGCCCATGCCTCCGTGGATCTGGATGGCCTCCTTTGCCACCAGGCGCTGGCAATCTCCGGCGGCGGCCTTGGCGAGGGATGCGGCCAGCGCGCGGCGCGGATCGTCCTCGGCGATCACCATCATGGCGAAATGCGCCGTGGCCCGGGCCTTTTCGATCTGCACGAACATGTCGGCGCACTTGTGCTGCACGGCCTGGAAAGATCCGATCGGCCGGCCGAACTGCACGCGCTGGCGCGCATGCTCCAGCACCCGCTCGAAGAGCGTGCGGCAGGTGCCGACCGTCTCGAGCGCCAGCGCGACGCTGGCCTCCTCGCGGGCGCGCGCGAGGACGCCGCGCGACGCGCCGGGCTCGCCCAGTACCCGGTCCGGTGCCACCCGTACGCCGTCGAAGCCCACGTGGGCCAGGGGCCGGCTCGCATCCAGAGACACCACGCGCTGGCACTTCAGCGCCTGCTGCGGCACCAGGAAGAGCGCGCAGCCGTCGCCGGCTTCGACCTGCGCCGCCACGGCCAGCTCGTCGGCGCTGTCGCCGTCGAGCACGAACCGCTGCGTGCCTTCGAGGATCCAGGCGTCGCCGTCGCGGCGCGCGCGCACCCCGGCGTCCCTCCCGGCGAGGTCCGGCCCCCAGGCCGCGCTGCCGGTGCACTCGCCCCGCGCGACGGCTGCGAGCCAGCGCGCGCCCGCCACCTCGTCACCGGTCTCGCGCACCAGGGGCGCGAACCAGGTGGTGGTGGCCAGGAAGGGCCCCGGCGCCAGGGCGCGCCCGTGCTCCTCCACCACCAGGCCGAGCTCCTCGAAGGAGAGACCGAGTCCGCCCCAGGCCTCGGGCAGGGCGATGCCCGTCCAGCCGAGCTCGACCGCGGAGCGCCACGGCTGCACGGGCGCGTCGCCGCCCTCCACCCGCGCGCGCGCCAGCGAGGGCGGGCACTCGCGGGCGAGCACGTCGGCCACCGACGCCCGCAGCTGCTCCTGCTCCTCGCTGACCTCGAAGTCCACGCTCGCTCCGGCGCGGCGCCGCCTGGACGCCCGGCCAGGGAGTGGTAGCATATCTGACGCACCGTCAGAAACGCCAGCCGCCGCCGTCAGCCAACCAGGAGGAGAGCATGGGCCTCGCGCCGGACCAGCGGATCATCTCCGCCGACGATCACATGGACATCCACGTGCTGCCTCCCGACCTGTGGCAGGAGCGCCTGCCCCGGGCCTGGCGCGAGCGCGGACCGCGGGTGGAGGAGACGGACGACGGGCCGTTCTGGATCGTCGACGGCCAGCAGCTCTCGCCCTCGGGTCGCAAGGCCGCCGGCTTCATCCGCGCCGACGCCCACGGCTTCCGGCCCGGCCAGCCCGGCACGCGCATCGAGGACATGGACAAGGACGGCATCCACACCCATGTGATCTACAGCCCCATGACGACGCAGATGCGGATCGCCGACGGCGAGCTGCGAGCCGTATGCCAGGCGGCCTACAACGACTGGGCCGCGGAGTTCAACGCCGCGGACCCGAACCGCCTGGTCTGCCTGGCAGACATTCCGAGCCATGATCCGAAGGCCGCGCGTGAGGAGCTGCTGCGGGTGGCGAAGCTCGGCCACCGCGGCGCCATCATCCACCAGTTCCAGCACGCGGACCCCATCTTCGAGGACAGCTGGCATCCGTTCTGGGACGCGGTGCAGGAGACGGGACTTCCGATCTCGATCCACCTGGGTCCCGGCATGCACAGCCTGAAGCCGCAGCTCGGCTCCTGGCGCATGCCGGCCTTCGTGGCGGTCGTGCCCATGCAGCTCGACGAGGTGCTCGCGGGCATGATCTTCTCGGGCATCCTCGAGAAGCGGCCCAACGCGAAGCTCGTGCTCGGCGAAGCCGGGCTCGGATGGATTCCCTACGTGGTGGAGCGCTGCGAGCACGAGATCGACAAGTACTGGGACACCATCCGCGACCACCGCCTGGAGATGCGTCCCAAGGACATCTTCGCGCGCCAGATCTTCGTGACCTACGAGGACGAACAGCTCGGCGTCGAGCTGATACCGCGCATCGGCGTCGGAAACGTGATGTGGGCCTCGGACTACCCGCACGGCGACAGCACCTGGCCGAACTCGCGCAAGGCCATCGAGGATTCGCCGCTGGCGTCCCTCGGCGACGACGCGCTGCAGCGCATCGTGGCCGACAACTGCGCGGAGCTCTACGGGATCGAGTAGGCTCCCCGCGGAGGGAGCCCCGTGCGCACGCTCACCTCGCTGCTCGGGAACGGCCAGCGCCTGGACGGCGGCGCGATGTTCGGGAACGCCCCGAAGGCGCTCTGGTCCCGCTGGGTCGCGCCGGACGACGCCAACCGCATCCCGCTCGCCTGCCGCGCCCTGCTGGTGCGCGACGCGGGGCAGACCCTGCTCTTCGACCCGGGCGTCGGCGCCTTCTTCCCGCCGGACCTGCGCGCGCGCTACGGCGTGGAGGAGCCGCAGCACGTGCTGCTCGATTCGCTGGCGGCGGCCGGCGTCGCGCCCGAGGACGTGGACCGGGTGGTGCTCAGCCACCTCCACTTCGACCACGCGGGCGGCGTGCTGGCGCCGTGGCGCGAGGGCGCGGAGCCGGCGCTCGCCTTTCCCCGCGCGCGATTCCTGGCGGGGCGCGAAGCCTGGGAACGGGCGCGCGCGCCGCATCCGCGCGATCGTGCCTCCTTCGCGGCGGAGATCTGCGCGGCGCTGGAGGCGAGCGGCCGCCTGGACCTGGTGGCGGGCGACGACGCGAGCCTGCTCGGCGAGGGCTACCGCTTCCACCGCAGCCGCGGCCACACGCCGGGACTGCTCGTCAGCGAGATCGCGATGCCCGAAGGCCCGGTGGTGTTCGCGTCGGACCTCGTCCCGGGACGCGCCTGGGTGCACCTGCCGATCACCATGGGCTACGACCGCAACCCCGAGCTCCTGGTGGACGAGAAGCGGGCGCTGCTCGAGGACCTGGAGGCGCGCGCAGGCCGCCTCTTCTACTTCCACGATGCCGAGGTGGCGCTCTCTCGGGTGGCGCGCGACGAGCGCGGTCGCTTTCGCGCCGTGGAGGAGACGTCCGCACTGAGCGAGCTGGCCGCGTAGCGGCCGAGCCCACGGCCGCTCAGCCTTCCAGGGCGACGCGCGCCCGGGCGCGGATGTCGGCCGACGAGCTTCCCACCAGCAGCTCGAAGTCTCCCGCCTCGAGGGTCCAGTCGCCGGCTTCCGGGTCCCAGAACGCGAAGGCGCGGCGGTCGAGAGTCATGCGCGCGCTCCCGGTCTCCCCCGGCTCGAGGGCGAGCTTGGCGAACGCGCGCAGCTCCTTGTCCGGCCGCAGGACGCTGGCCTCCACGTCGCGCACGTAGAGCTGGACCGTTTCCTGACCAGCGCGGGTGCCGGTGTTGCTGACGTCCAGCGTCACCTCGACCGCGTCGTCCCCGCCGCGCTCGACGAGCAGCTCGCCGTATCGGAACTCCGTGTAGGAGAGACCGTGACCGAAGGGGAAGCGCGGCGCAATGCGCTTCTTGTCGTAGTAGCGGTAGCCCATGAAGAGACCTTCGCCGTAGGCGACCCGGCCCCGCTCGCCCGGGTAGCTCAGGTGGGTCGGGTTGTCCTCGAGGCGTCGGGGCCAGGTCTGGGGCAGCCGGCCCGAGGGCGAAACGTCGCCCAGCAGCACGTCCGCCAGGGCGTTGCCGCCCTCCTGGCCCGCGTACCACAGGACGAGGAGCCCGGGCAGCTCGTCGAGCCAGTCGCCGGCGACGGGCGAGCCCGCGTTCAGCACCACCACGCTGCGGGGGTTCGCGGCGGCGACCCGCTGCGCCAGCTCGGCCTGACGGCCGGGGAGCTCCAGGCTCTCGCGGTCGCGGCCCTCGGTCTCCCAGTCCGCGTTGAGTCCCACCACCACCACCGCGGCATCCGCCTCGCGCGCCGCCGCGCAGGCGCGCTCGATGGCGTCATCCGGCACGGGCTCGAGGCAGCCGACCCGGAGGCCGCCCAGGACCGGCGCGCCCTCCTTGCTGTAGAGGATCTCCAGCTCGCAGGGGCCGTCGAGCGCGACCGCGGCCGTCTTCTCCGTGCTGCCCGCGCCGTAGAAGGAGTCGCCCTTCTCCTGCCGCGTCCAGTTGTCGATCTGCTCGCGACCGTCCACGAGCAGCCGGCTCTTCCCGGCGCTGGTCAGGCCGAAGGTCCAGGACCCTGGCGCCGTCGGCTCGAAGCGACCGCGGACGCGCACGCTGCAGCTCTGCGGATCCACGGCGTCGCTGAAGCGGCCGAGCCAGGTGAAGTCGACGCGCTTCGCGCGTCGCACGAGCAGGGGCTCGCCCTCGCCTTCGAAGCCCGCGTGGAACGTGACCTCGAAGTCGCCCGTCAGGACCGGCAAGGTCCGGTGGTTGGTGCAGCCAGGCTCGTAGACCACCTCGTCCACGCGCGCCCGCAAGCCGTCCAGGGGCGAGACCGCGTAGTGGGGCGAGACCCGCGAGCTGCCCCCGCCGAGCTCGACGCGAGCCGCGTTCGGCCCGATCACGGCGAGGCGGCGCACCCCCTCGAGAGGCAGCACCCCCTCGTTGCGCAGCAGCACGATCCCCTCGGCGGCGGCGCGGCGCGCGACGGCGCGATGCTCCGGCCGGTCCACCGCCTCCTCCGTGTCCTCGACGGGACCTGCCAGGATTCCGGCGCGCTCGCGCGCCTCGAGCATCCGGCGCACCGGCGGGTCGAGCTCCTTCTCGTCGAGGCGCCCTTCGCGCACGGCGTCCAGCAGCTTCTCGCCGCGCCAGCGGCCCGGGCCCGGCATCTCCAGGTCGTTGCCCGCGCGAACGGCGGCCTCGGTGCTCTGGGTGCCGAACCAGTCGGAGACCACGAATCCGCGGAAGCCCCACTCCCCGCGCAGGACGTCGGCCAGCAGCGGATGGTCGCAGGCGTAGCTGCCGTTGATCCGGTTGTAGGCCGTCATCAGCGACCAGGGGTCGGCCTCGCGCACCACCGCCTCGAAAGGCGCGAGATAGAGCTCGCGCAACGGACGCGCGTCCACCTCGGAGCTGATCGTGTGGCGCTCGAACTCCGAGTCGTTGCACACGAAGTGCTTGACGCAGCCGCCGACGCCGGTGCCCTGCACGCCGCGCACCCACGCCACGCCCATCCGCGCAGACAGGTGTGGGTCCTCCGCGTAGCACTCGAAGTTCCGCCCGGCGAGGGGCGCGCGGTGCAGGTTCACGGTGGGGCCGAGCACCACGTGACAGGACTTGCTGCGAGCCTCCTCACCGATGGCGGCGCCGACCGCCTCGACCAGCTCGGGGTTCCAGCTCGCGCCGAGCGCGGTCCCGCACGGAAAGCAGGCGGCGGAGACGCTCCCCGAAAGGTCCCCACCCCGCGCCCCATGCGGCCCGTCCGTCAGCTTCAGCGCCGGAATCGAAAGTCGCTCCACCCCCTCCGCATGCCAGAGATCCGACCCCGCCAGGAGCGCGACCTTCTCCCCCAGCTCCAGCTCAGCCAGCAGCTCTTCGACACGCTCCGACATACGCCGATGGTATCACGCGCGCGGAGCGGGGACGTTGGTTCAGTTGTTCAGAAACTGCTGCGGTTTCTGAACAACTGAACCAACGTCCCCTGCTACTGCTACCAGCCCTGGATGACGGGCAGCACCTCTTCGCCGAAGAGACGCAGACTCGCTTCCGCCTCCTCGACCGACATCCCGCCGTAGTAGGGGATCAGGTTCAGCTCGAACTCGCCGATCAGCTCGCGCCGCCGGGCGAGCTCCCCCAGCATCCGCTCCGGCGTTCCCCAGGAGTTGACGCTGCAGTAGGCGCGTGCTGCGGTCTCGAGACCCACGGCCTGGAACGCCTCCGCCGCGCTGGCGTACAGGTCGTAGCCCTTCGTCCCCTTGAAGTGGTCGCTCATGAGCTCGTAGTGCTTCACGATCGTGAGGAAGTAGTTGGTCATGAGCTCGAGGCCCCGCTCCTCGGCGACGGTCGGGTCCGGGTGGCAGTACATGAGGTCGCCGGTCAGCGGCGGCGGGGGCTCGCCGTCGTGGAAGCGCCGATAGGCCTCGCGATAGGCCTTGAGCGGGCCGTCCCGGTAGAGCTCCCAGGCGCTCTGGGTGAAGGTGGTGAGGCGTCCACCGAGGCGTGCGGCCTCCTCCACGGAGTCCGTCGACATGCCGACGCAGTAGAGCCGGTCGCGGATCCCCGACAGCGGACGCGGTCGGATCTCGGTGCGCGGCTGGGGATAGAACGGTCCCGCGCCCTCGATGAATCCTTTCTCCAACGCTTCGATGATCATCGGGGCGGCCTCGTCGAAGCGCTCCCGCGACGTGCCCATGTCCATCCCGAAGTGCCCGTACTCGATGCGCGAGAGGCCGCGGCCCAGCCCGAGCACCATGCGGCCGCCGGAGACGTGGTCGAGGAGGGTCACTTTCTCCGCCACCCGCAGGGGGTCGTTCCAGGGCACGATCACGGCGCCGGTGCCGAGCTTGATGCGCTCGCTGCGACCGGCCAGCCAGGAGAGGTACGTCACATTGTCCGGGCAGGCGGCGTAGTCCGTGAAGTGGTGCTCGACGGCCCACACCTTGTCGAAGCCCAGCTGGTCGGCCAGCAGCGCCAGGCGCATCTCGTTCCGGACCACGTCGGCGTCGTCCGCATGACCCTTGTAGTTCTGGAAGATCTGGAGGATTCCGACGTTCATGGCGTGGCTCCTGGGTCCGTCGATCGAGTATAGGCCGGGGAAGACCGGTGTCGGGAGACGCAGCGTCTCAGGAGGCCCCGCCTCCACGCGCCCGGCGCTCCCGGTAGTGATCGCGCAGGACGCCGAAGGCCTGTTTGCGCGTCCCGTCGTCCGCCACGAGCCCCTTGCGGTTCCAGTAGTCCTGCACCCCCTGGTACATGCGCATGGGCGAGCGGAAGTCCTTCAACACCCAGGGCGAGATCCCGCGCAGGGCGGGCTGCCGCTCCAGCATGGCCAGCTGCCGACGGTAGACCAGAGCCTGGAACTCCTCGCTGTAGGCCGCCAGCTGCTCCTCGGGCGCGTGACGACCCGCCACGGCGCCCGCGCCCAGCTCGCTCACCACCAGGGGCTTGCCCGCCGGCAGCTCGAAGCGGATCCGCTGCATGTTCTCCAGCATCACGCGGCGCGTGTGATGGCTCGAGAAGGGGCCGAGCGTGCCGATCGCCCCGGAGTAGTACCAGCCGAAGTACTCGTTCACGGCCGCCAGGTCGACACGCTCGGCCAGCGGGTCGTGGATCGGGAAGACCCACTCGTCGCGCACCAGGCCGAAGAGCGCGGGAAGGTAGGCCCGGGTCATGAAGGGCATGAGAGCCTCGGCCCCGGTGAGGAGCGCGGCCGACACCAGCCTCGTGTCGTCGAGGGCTCGCACGTGATCGACCAGCGCGCTCATGAAGCGCAGCCGCGCCTCGGTCATGGGCGTCTCGTTGCCGATGCTCCAGATCACGACCGAGGCCCGGTTGCGGTCGCGCTCGATCAGCTCCGAGAGCTGTCTGCGGGCCAACGCCAGCGTATGCTCGCTCTCGAAGGCGATGCCCCAGTAGACGGGGATCTCCGCCCAGACCAGGAGCCCCAGGCGATCCGCCTCGCGCGCCATGTGGTCGTTGTGCGGATAGTGCGCCAGGCGCACGAAGTTGCACTCGAGCTCGCTGGCCCAGCCGAGGAGCGTGCGCGCATCCTCGGCGCTGTAGGCGCGGCGCCCGCCCGGCGCCTCCTCGTGCAGCGAGATCCCGCGCAGGAAGATCGGCTCCCCGTTCAGCAGGATCTCGTCGCCCAGCACCTCCAGCGTGCGGAAGCCGATCTCCTCCTCGACCCGGTCCTCGCCCGCCGCGATCTCCACGCGGTACAGGCGCGGGCTCTCCGGCGACCAGCGCTCCGGCGCGGCGTCCAGCCGGACGCGTGCGACACCCTCGGCGTCGGCAGGCGCCATGCCCTCGGCTCCGAGCTCGGGGATCGCGACGCGCACCAGCTCGCCGCCGCGCGCGCCGGAGAGCTGCGCCACCACATCCACGCCCTCGGCGCCGTCGGAGGCCAGCCCCACGCTCCAGTTCCGCACGAACACCCGGGGCACGGAGACCAGCAGCACGTCCCGGGTCAGGCCGCCGAAGTTCTGCCAGTCCGTGACCGGGGTGGGCACGTCCTCCGGCGTGCGGTCGTTGTCCACACGCACCACCAGCAGGTTCTCGCCGGCGCGCAGCCCCTCGCTCACCTCGAAGTTGAAGGGCGTGAAGCCCCCCAGGTGCTCTCCCAGCAGACGCCCGTTCAGGTACACCGAAGCGCGGTAGTTGGCCGCTCCGAACCACAGGAAGTGGCGCCGCGCCGAGACCGGGGCGTGCTCGAAGGTCGTCTTGTACCAGACGCTCCCGCGGTAGAAGACCAGACGCGGGTCCTGGCTGTTCCAGTCGCCCGGCACCTCGAGGGTCAGCCCACCCTCGAAGGAGAACTCGCCCAGGTCGCTCGGGGTCTGGGGCCGCACGTCGCGCGGCGCCACGCCGGCGATCGCCGCGCGCCCGTAGGGATCGATCACGGCCTGCCAGGTTCCCGCCAGGGAGCGCGGCTCGCGCCCGCGCACGTGGGCCAGCAACGGATCCGGGGCACGCCCGCGGTTGGCCGCGACGGAGCGCTGGTGCTCCACCAGCCCGCGTGCCTCCTGCGGCCAGCGGCCGAACCAGAGCCAGGCAGTCAGCGCCAGGGACGCGACGCCGACGAGGGCCAGCAGTGCGCCGAACGCAGCCAGGATGCGATTCATGCCTACCTCCTAGTGTCCGAACAGTCCCGGCAGCCAGAGCGAGAGCTCCGGCACGGCCGTCACGATCGCAAGCGCCAGCAACATGGCGACGAAGAGCGGGAGTAGCGGTCGCACGACCTGTCCGATCCCGATGCGGGCGACGCCGCAGCCGACGAAGAGCACGCTCCCCACCGGCGGCGTGCAGAGCCCGATGCAGAGGTTCAGAATCATGATGATGCCGAAGTGCACCGGATCGATCCCCAGGCCCTCGGCCACCGGCAGGAAGATCGGCGTGAAGATCAGGACCGCCGGGGTCATGTCCATGAACGTACCCACCAGCAGCAGGATGGCATTGATCGCCAGCAACACCGCCAGCGGGCTCTCGCCCAGGGAGACCAGCGCGGCACCGGCCGCCTGGGGCACGCGCAGGTAGGCCAGGATCCAGGAGAGGGCCACCGAGGTGGCGACGAGCAGCAGGACGACGGCGGTGGTGGTCGCCGCCTCGAGCAGGATGGAAGGCAGGTCGCGGGGACGCACCTCGCCGTACGCGAAGGCGAGCAGCCCCGCCGCGGCGACCGCGATGGCGGCCGCCTCGGTGGCGGTGAAGACGCCACCCGCGATGCCGCCGATCACCAACACCGGAATCCCGAGGCTCGGCGCCGCCCGCAACAGGCGCGACAGCACGAAGCGCGCGCCCGGGCGCTCTGCCGGCCGCGGGCCCATGCGCGCGGCGGGGCGGCTGGCGACGAGCATCAGGAGCGCCCCCACCAGCAGGCCGGGCAGGTAGCCCGCCAGGAAGAGCGCCGCGATCGAGACGCCGCCGCTCGCCAGGGAGTAGACGATCAGGATGTTGCTCGGCGGGATCACGAGTCCGGTGGTGGCGGCGGTGATGTTCACCGCCGCGCCGAAGCCCGGGTCGTAGCCCTCCTCGCGCATCCGGGGCGCCATGATGCCGCCGACCGCGGAGGCGGCGGCCACGGCCGAGCCCGAGATGGCGCCGAAGAGCAGCGAGGCCAGCACGTTCACGTGGGCCAGGGCGCCGGGCAGGAAGCCCAGCAGCGCCTTCGCAAGCTCGATCAGCCGGCGCGCGATTCCGCCCCGGCTCATCAGCTCACCGGCCAGCACGAAGAGCGGGATCGCGAGCAGGGTGAAGGAGTCGAGCCCCGTGGCCATGCGCTGGGCCACGGTGACGAGCGCCGGCTCCGCGGGCATGGCCAGGAGCATGGCCAGCGCGGCTGCGACGCCGATGGCGAATGCGACCGGCACGCCGATCGCGAGCAGCAACGCGAACGCCAGCACCAGCACCGCGATCGCGCTCACGTCCCCTCCTCGCGCCGCCACACCCGCAGGTGCTCCCGGGCGAAACGCGCGCTGTGGAACATCAGCAGCAGCCCCGAGAGCGGGAGCACCAGGTAGATCCAGCCGAGCGGGATCTCGAGGGCCGCCGTCCGCTGCCCGAACGAGACCATCTGCTGCACCAGGCGTGCGCCTCCGGCCACCAGCACGCTGGCGGAGAAGACGAAGACCAGCGCCTCGGCCACGATGCCGACGAGCGCCCGACCGCGGGGCGCCAGCCGCCCGGGCAGGAGATCGATGGCCAGGTGACGCCGGCGGCCGGCGGCATGGGCCGCACCGAGCAGGCCGATCCAGACCAGCAGGTAGCGCGCCAGCTCGTCGGTGAAGGAGCTCGGATCGCCGAGCAGGAAGCGCGACGCCACCTGCCAGAGCACGTTGG
Source organism: uncultured delta proteobacterium (assembly GCA_947259215.1). GTDB lineage: Bacteria > Myxococcota_A > UBA9160 > UBA9160 > JAFDET01 > CAMYLJ01. Next base: position 25,150 of record CAMYLJ010000004.1, on the reverse strand, counting down.
CGACCGCCGCCGCCATCAGCACGACCAGCAGCGCGGCGACGGCACGGTCCACCGCAGCGGCGAATCTCACTCTGCCTCCCCGTCACGGATCCGGCGGAGCAGCGCGCCGATCTCCGGGGCGTCCGCCAGCGCGCGCCACTGGGCCTCGGCGCGCGCCATGAAGGGCTCCTTGTCCGGCACGATCACCTCGACGCCTGCCGCTCGCACCGCCCGCAGGGCCTCCTCGGTCGCCTCGCGCCACAGCCGCCGCTCGTGGCTGACGGACTCGTCCACCGCGCGGGTGAGCCAGCCTCGCTCCTCCTCCGACAGCGAGCGCCAGACGCGCGTCGCGACCAGCAGGACGTCCGGCGGGCTCGTGTGCTCGTCGAGGGTGTAGAAGCGCGCGACCTCGTAGTGGCCCGAGTAGTAGAAGGAAGGCGGGTTGTTCTCGGCACCGTCGACCACGCCCTGCTGCAGCGCCGCGTACAGCTCGCCCCAGGCGATGGGCGTGGCGGATCCGCCCAGGCCGTTCACCAGCGCGATCGCCATCGGGCTCTCCTGGGTGCGGATCTTCAGCCCCGCGAGGTCTGCGGGTGTCTTCACGGCCACATCGCGGGTGTAGAAGCTCCGCGTGCCGGCGTCGTAGTACGCGAGGCCCCGCAGCCCGTAACGCTCGGCGCCGAGCAACAGGCCGCGACCAATGGGGCCGTCCAGCACGGCGAAGCGGTGCGCCTCGTCCCGGAACAGGTAGGGCACGCCGAACACCTGGAAGCCCGGTGAGAAGTTCTCGAGCACCGAGGACGAGACCTTCGTCAGAGCCAGGCTGCCGATCTGGAGCAGCTCCAGGCACTCGCGCTCGCTGCCGAGCTGCTCGCTCGGATAGAGGGAGACGCGGAGCTGGCCGGCCGACAGCTCCGCCACCCGCTCGGACAGGAGCAGCATCGCCCGGTGCACGGGATGGGCGACGTCGAGCCCGTGAGCCAGGGCGAGCACCCGCCCCGGATCGGCCGGCGCACAGGCCACGAGCAGGAGCAGAGCGAGCCCCGAAGGCCAGCGCAGGCGGCGAGTCGGCTGCATGCGTGCGGATTGTACCGCCCGCAGACGGCGGCCGTGGCGGACCTCAACTTTGCCGATCGTCGCCGAGAACCTATCTTCATCCGGCTTCGCGCCCACGCGACTGCCGAGGAGAAGCGCCCCATGAGCGAGCCCGCCGCGACTCCGGCGACCACCCGTCCCTTCAGCGAGGTCCCCGGGCCCGGCGGCCTGCGCATGATCCGCAACCTGATCAACGCCACCGGGCAACGCGTCGACATGCTGACGCCGCTCTCCCGCATGCATCAGGAGTTCGGCGCCGTCGCCGCCCAGAGCAGCGGCCTCTTCGACATGGTGAACCTGTTCGGGCCCGAGGCGAACCGCTTCGTGCTGATGGACAAGGACGGGATCTTCTCCTCCCGCAAGCCCTGGACCCAGATCATGGGCCGCATCTTCCCCAACGGTCTGCTGCTGCGGGACGGCGAGGACCACAGGCACCACCGGCGCATCCTGCACCAGGCCTTTCGGCGCCCCGTGCTGCGGAGCTACCTCGAACGCATGAACCCCATGATCGAGGCGACCCTGACGGACTGGGGCAAGCGCGAGGATCTGCACGCGTTCCCGGCCATCAAGGAGCTCACGCTCGACATGGCCTGCCACATCTTCCTGGGCGAAGACCTGGGACCGGAGACCCGGCGGCTGAACGGCGCCTTCGAGGACATGGTGGCGGCCTCCATGTCGCGCATCCGGCTGCGCATCCCCGGCCTCGAGTTCTACCGGGGCCTGCGGGGTCGCGAGTTCATGATCGCGTTCCTCGGCGACCGCATCGAGAAGAAGCGGGCCAGCGGCGGCAGCGACATGTTCAGTCTGCTCTGCTGCGCCGAGGACGAAGAGGGCAACCGGCTCGCGGACCAGGACGTGATCGACCACATGATCTTCGCCATGATGGCCGCCCACGACACCACCACCAGCACCCTGACCTCGATCACCTACGAGCTGGCGCGCAACCCCGAGTGGCAGGAGCGGGTGCGCGAGGAGTCCTTCGCCGTGGGTCGGGAGCAGATCGAGTTCGAGGACATCGACCGCATGCCGAGCCTCACCTGGGCGATGAAGGAGACCATGCGCCGCTACCCGCCGCTGCCGGTGATCCCGCGCATCGCCCTCGAGCCCTTCGAGTTCGGCGGCTACGAGATCCGCGCCGGCGCGCTGGTGGTGGTGTCGCCGATCCACACCCACCACATGCCCGAATGGTGGAGCGCCCCGTTCACCTGGGACCCGGAGCGCTTCTCGCCGGAGCGTCAGGAGGACGCGCGCCACACGTTCCAATGGGTCCCGTTCGGCGGCGGCCCCCACCACTGCCTGGGCTTCAAGTTCGCCGAGACGCAGATCAAGGGCGTGTTGCACCAGCTGCTGCGCCGCTACCGCTGGAGCGTGCCGGGGGGCTACCGCATGCCGGTGCAGCAGGCGCCGATCTCGAAGCCGCGGGACGGACTGCCGATCTCCCTTCAGCCGCTACCGTAGGGCGTGCCCCCGACCCCGCCCCCCGACCGGGTCCCCTGGTCCACCGTCTTCCTATGGAGCGGACCCGTGGTCGGGTTCGCGGTCCCGATCTTCTTCATCCAGACCTTCGTCCTCAAGTTCGCCACCGACGTCCTGCTGCTGCCGGCGACGTTCGGAATCCTGGTGGGGGTGAGCCGCGTGTGGGACGCGGTCTCGGACCCGGCGATCGGCTACCTCTCGGACCGCACGCGCTCGCGCCTCGGGCGCCGGCGTCCGTGGATGCTGGCCGCGCTCCCCCTGCTGGCGGGCTTCTTCGCCATGCTGTGGATGCCGCCCGCCAGCCTGTCCGGGGGCGTCCTGGTCGCCTGGATGGGCGTGGCCCTGATCGGCTTCTATTCGGCCTACACCATGTACGCGGTCCCGCACAACGCTCTCGGGGCCGAGCTGAGCCTCGGCCACCACGAGCGCAGCCGGATCTTCGCGCTGCGTCACGTGAGCTTCATCATGGGCGTCGTCGTGGCATTCGCGGCCGTGCAGTGGGCCAACAACGCTCCCGACCGGCGGGCGGCGGCCGTTGCCCTGGGATTGGGCGGGATGGTCCTGATTCCCGCGCTGCTTGCGATCCCGGCCCTGTTCGTCTCGGAGCGCAAGGCCCACCAGGGACGCGGAGCGGAGAATCCGCGGGCCGCCTTCCGCGACGTCGGCCAGAATCCCCACGCGCGCGTGCTCTTGTTCGTGATCTTCATCGAGTCCCTGGGCGGTGGCGTGCTGGGCGTGCTCGCGCCCTACGTCGCGGAGTACGTGCTCGGCCGCCCGGATCTGATCGCCCTGCTCCCGAGCGCTTATGTGGCGGCGAGCGTCCTGTCGATCCCGCTCTGGCTGCGCCTCGCGCGCCGCTTCGGCAAGCGCCGGGTCTGGCGCTGGGCCATGGTGGGCACGGCGCTGTCGTTCGGCGGCACCATCTTCGTCGGGCAGGACGACTGGCTCCTGCTGGCGGCACTGCTCACCGGCGCGGGCACCGCGGCAGGCTGCGGCGGCGCGATCAGCCAGTCGATCCTGGCGGACATCATCGACTACGACGAGCTCCGGACCGGGCAGCGCAAGGAAGGAGCCTACTCCGCGGTCGCAGGCTTCGCGTTCAAGGCCGCGGCGGGCGGAACGGTGATGATGACCGGGGTGGCGCTGAGCGCGTCGGGCTTCCAGCCCAATGTGGAGCAGTCGCCGACCGCACTGTGGACCCTGAAGGGCCTTTTTGCCGGCGCGCCCTTCACGGCCTACCTCATCGGCGCCTGGCTCTTCGGGCGCTTCTCCCTCGACGAGGCGGAGCACGCCCGGGTGCGGGCGGAGCTCGACCGCCGGGCGGGCGCTCAGGCCTCGGCGGACGACCGCGACGCGACGTAGCGCGTGTACGCGGCCGGAGGCACGAAGGCCAGCCACATGCAGACCGCGGCGGCCAGGCCGTGGGCCGAGGAGCTGGCCAGCACCCAGGGGATCTCGCCGTGCGGAATTCCGCTGGCCACCTGCGCCAGGACGCCCACGAGCGACCCCAGTCCGGCCGCACCGGCGCCGAGGCCCCAGAGCAGGAAGCGGTTGCAGACCACCGGGTCGGCCAGGCCCAGGCGCAGGCGCCGGCGCATCCGGCTCCAGTAGTGGAGCGCCTCGCCGGAGCCCCACAGCAGCGCCAGGACCTGCAGGAAGGAACGCGCGTAGAACGCCGGATCCATCCGCTCGTAGCCGAGGAAGCCGCCGAGGGCGTCCCGGAGGAAGAACACCCCGAGGAGCACGATCCCCGCGTAGACCAGGAACGCGATTCGGCGGCTCTCCGGATGGTAGACGCGCCAGTTGAAGACCAGCTTGCACGCCACCCCGACGACGACCGCCAGCGTGCCCGCGCCCATCAACGTCAGGCGAAGCCCGGGAAGGCTGGCCTGCGACTCCTGGGCGACGACCAGCAGCCCGAAGCCCACCGGGCCGATCCCGAGCACGCCGAGCCCGATCAGGAGCTCCGGCAGCTCGCGGGTGCGCCCCCACAGCAGCAGGAGACGCACGCCCACCACGAGCGCCACCACGAAGAAGGCCAGGAAGCCGACGGCCAGCAACGGACTGCCCTGCATGGGCGACTAGCTGGAGGATCCGGCCAGGCGACGAAAGACGGCTTCGGGCGTCTCGCGAGCGGAGTCGTCGCTCTCGGAGGCCAGCTGGTCGAGGCCCGGCGCGAGCTCCCGACACACCGCTTCGGCGTTCTCGACCCCCCGGCTCTGGAGCTCGCCGGGCATCACCTTCTCGATCACGACCTTCATCTGGATCGCGGTGAGGCTGCGCGGATCGAGACCCGCCTCCTTCAGCGCGAGACGCACCGTGCCCCGGGTCTCGAGGCGGTCCAGACAGGTCCGCTGCTCGAGTTCGCTGCATACCCAGTCGAAAGCCGATGCGTCGGCCATGCCCCCCCCAAAACGTCGGACGGCGGGCAACGCCCGCGAGTCCGTAGGGCGTATCGACCCCCGGCCGAGCCCACTTGAGGCTCCCTCGCGGCGAGGCAGGACGGGCCCTTGGCGGGCCTCTTGCGCGCCCGCGGAGGGCCGCTGCCGGGGCCTGCCGGGCGCTGGACTCAGCGTCTACACTGGCCCACGCCCGGCTCCACGGCGTCGCCCGAAGCGAGGAGATCTCCCCGTGACCGACCTGTTCTCGCGCTTCCGCGTGATCGACACCGACACCCACGTGACCGAGCCGGCGGACCTGTGGACGTCGCGAGTCCCGGCGAAGTGGCGCGAGCGGGTACCCAGGGTGAAGCGCCTGGGCGAGAAGGACGTCTGGCTCCTGGACGGCAAGCCCGTGGGCTTCCCCGGCATCTTCTCCATGGCCGGCTTCAATGGCTCCTTCCCGGATTTTCCGAACACCTACGCCGACTGTCCGCCCGCCGCCTACGACGCCAAGGCCCGGCTCGAACTCATGGACCGCGAAGGCATCTACGCCCAGGTGCTGTATCCGAACGTCGGCGGCTTCGGCTCCGGGCGCTTCCTCAGCCTCGACGAGCCCGCGCTGATGCTGGCCTGTGTGCGCGCCTACAACGACTTCCTGGTGGAGTGGTGCAGCGCCGACCCGAAGCGCCTGGTCCCGGTGCTGGCCACCCCGTTCTGGAACGTGGACGCCACGCTGGCCGAGCTGGAGCGCTGCGCGGCGCTCGGGCACAAGGCGGTCCTAATGTGCGCCACACCGGAGGCCTTCGGCCAGCCCGTGCTGGCCCACGCGCACTGGGATCCCGTCTGGGCCGCAGCCCAGGACGCGGGCCTCTCCATCAGCTTCCACATCGGAGCCGGCGACATGAGCGACCTCATGGACGACGCCGCCGGCCTGGGCGTGAAGACGAACTTCGGCCGCGCCTCGGCCATCTACTTCCTCGACAACGCCCGCACCATCGCCGACCTCACGTTCGGCGGCATCTGCCACCGCTTCCCGGACCTCCGCTTCGTCTCGGTGGAGAGCGGCGCCGGCTGGATCCCGTCGCTGCTCGAGGCACTCGACTGGCAGTGGCAGAACAGCGGCGTGCGCGAGGAGCACCCGGAGTACGACCTGCTGCCGAGCGAGTACTTCCGGCGCCAGATCTACGGCTGCTTCTGGTTCGAGCAGGAGGGGGTCCAGAGCGCGCTTCGCCTCTACCCGGAGAACCTCCTCTACGAGACCGACTACCCGCATCCCACCTGCATGGCGCCGAGCGACTACTCGCCGGCCATGCATCCGCGGGAGTACGTCGACGAGGCGCTGGCGGAGCTGCCGGAGGCCACCCTCCAGAAGGTGCTGCACGACAACGCCGCCGCGCTCTACGGGCTCGACTAGGGCGCGCGCGTGCACGGTCTGCGCGACATCCGGGTGGTCGACTTCACGAGCGGGATCGCCGGTCCCTATTGCAGCAAGCTGCTGGCCGACGCCGGCGCCGACGTGGTGAAGCTGGAGCCCGCGGCCGGCGATCCGCTGCGCCGCTGGTCCGCCAGCGGCGCCGAGCTGGGGAAACGCGACGGGGCGCTGTTCCGTTTCCTGCACCACAACAAGCGCGCAGTCGTGGGCATGCCGGACGAGCCTGCGACGCTCGAGCTGGTCGCGGGCGCCGACCTGGTGATGGAGGACTTCGCACCGGACGGCCCGGACTTCGCCGGCCGCTTCCCCGGCCTCGTGCAGCTCTCGCTCACCTGGTTCGGGAACGGGGGGCCCTGGGATGGGCGACCCGCCAGCGAGTTCACGGTCCAGGCGGCGTGCGGCTCCATCGGCACTCGCGGCCTCGCCGGCCAGGAGCCCTTCCAGGCCGGCGGCCGCATCGCCGAGTGGGTGGCCGGCACCTTCGCCGCCGTGGGCGCCTTGGCGGCGGTGATGCGCGCCCGCCGCACGGGTCACGGTGAGCGCGTGGACTTCTCGATCCTCGAGCTCATGACCATCGCCGGCACGAACTACATGGACCTGGTCCACCGGCTGATGGATCTGGGGGAGGTCGGGGGGGCGCTGCCCGCCACCGTCGAGACGCCTTCGATCGAGCCCACCGCCGACGGCTACGTGGGCTTCTGCACCAACTCACGCCAGCAGTTCTCGGACTTCCTGCTCCTGATCGAGCGCACGGATCTCCAGGACGACGAGCTGCTGGCCCAGGTGGTGGGCCGCATGGCGCGTTTCGAGGAGTGGAACGAGATCGTGCGCGCGTGGACCACCCGGCACACCACCGCGGAGATCATCGAGCGGGCCTCGCTGCTGCGGATCCCCGTGGCCCCGGTCTGCAACGGCGACAGCGTGCGCAGCCAGGAGCAGCTGGCGGCGCGGGGCGTCTTCCGTCGGGATCCCGAGGACGACTTCCTGCACCCGCGCCCGCCCTACCTCGTGGACGGGGAAGAGGCGCCGGCCTTCCGCCGGGCGCCTCGGCTGGGCGAGCACACGGGTCGGATCGAAACGCGCCAGCCCGAACGACCGCCGCCGCAGGGGGAGCCGGAGCTGCCGCTGGCCGGCCTGCGGGTGCTCGACCTCACGGCCTGGTGGGCCGGGCCCTCGGCCACCCACATGCTCGCGACCCTCGGCGCCGACGTGGTGCACGTGGAATCGGGCCGGCGCCCCGACGGCATGCGCATGATCGGGGGCATGATGGCCGGGCGCCACGCGGAGTGGTGGGAGTGCAGCCACTTCTTCCTGACCGCCAACACCAACAAGCGCGGCCTGGCTCTCGACCTGACGGATCCGCGCGGTCGCGCGGTGATGGGACGCCTGCTCGCCGGGGCCGACGGGCTCTTCGACAACTTCTCGCCCCGGGTGACGGAGGGCTTCGGCCTGACCTGGGAGGCGGTCCACGCGGCCAACCCCCGCACCATCATGCTGCGCATGCCCGCCTTCGGCCTCTCCGGCCCCTGGCGCGACAACGTGGGCTTCGCCCAGACGATGGAGCAGATGACGGGGCTGGCCTGGGTCACGGGACACGCCGACGACCAGCCGCGCATCCAGCGCGGCCCGTGCGACCCGCTGGCGGGGATGCACGCGGCCTTCGCCTTCCTGGTAGCGCTGGCCGAACGCGAGGCGAAAGGCGAGGGCGTTCACGTGGAGTGCAGCATGGTGGAGGGCGCGCTCAACGCGGCGGCGGAGCAGCTGATCGAGTTCAGCGCCTACGGCAACCTGCTCGAACGCCAGGGCAACCGCAGCCCGGTGGCCGCACCCCAGGGCATCTACCCGTGCCTGGGACACGAGCCGGCGACCCGCCCGCGCTGGCTGGCGCTGGCCGTGGCGAGCGACGCGCACTGGGAGGGGCTGCGTCGGGTGCTGGGGCATCCGGCCTGGGCCGAGGACGCCGCGCTGGTCGATCTGCCGGGCCGCCGCGCCGCCCACGACCGCATCGACGCCGAGCTGCGCCCGTGGTTCGCGGCGCGCGAGCGCGGCAAGGTGGTGGAGGAGCTGCTGGCGGCGGGCATCCCCGCGGCCCCGCTCGCGGACCCGCGCGCGACGAGCCGCAATCCGCAGATGGCGGCGCGCGGCTTCTACGAGACCTTCGATCATCCGGTGGTGGGCGCGCAGCCGGTGCCCACCGTGCCCTTCCGCTACGCGAGCGTCGAACACTGGCTGAGCCGCCCGGCCCCCCTGCTGGGCCAGCACAACCGCGAGATCCTGCGCGAAGCCGGGGTGGACGACGCGGAGATCGACGCGCTCGAGCGCGACGGCGTGCTGGCAACGCGACCGGAAGGCCTGGGGGACGTTGGTTGAGTAGTCGAGAAACTGCAGCAGTTTCTCGACTACTCAACCAACGTCCCCGCGCGCCCGCGGAACTTGCTGAGCGCGGAGGCCTCTCCGCCGCGGAGCGCCTCCGCCAGGAACGGGCGCAGCTCCGAGGCCGGCAGGATGCGGTCGAGGGAGCCGACTTCCCGCGCCCGCCCGACCGTGTGGATCGCGTCGAACTCCACCGCCAGCTCCGTCTGCTTCTCCAGCAGCACTTCGCTCTCGCGCCGCTCCCGCTCCTCGCCCAGAAGGCCGGCCACCCGGGGATCGGACGCCGTCCGCGCCCGCGCTTCCCGGGAGAAGACCACCGTGGCCGCCGCGCTGCCGCCGATCACCGAGGCGTAGGAGCCCTGCAGGGCGGCAGCGTGGAGGCCGTCGTTCAGCGCCTTCGAAAACACGACGTAGGCGCCGCCGTGGTAGCGGGAGACCACCACGAAGACCAGCGGCCCGCGGAAGTTCACCACCGCCCGCGCGATCTCGGCGCCGTACTCGAGCTGGAGCTTGCGCATCGACTCGGGAGAGCCGTCGAAGCCGGAGAGGTTCGCCAGCACGACCGCCGGGCGGTTGCCGCTGGCCGCATTGAGGGCGCGCGCCACCTTCTTGGAGGAGAGCGGAAAGAGGGTGCCGCCGGTCCAGGACTCCGGGCCATCCGTGGGCCGGTAGCCCTGGCGCGGCAGGTTGCGGCTCTCGATCCCGACGAGACAGACCGGCTGCCCTCCCAGGAAGGCGTCCCACACGATGGCCATCTCCGCGCCCGACCACGCGCGCCAGCGCTCGAGATGCCCCCCGTCGCGGTCCACGACCGCCTCCATCACCGAGCGCATGCCGAAGGGGCGCTTGCGGTCGGGGTTCGCGCTCGCGTCGAAGATCTCGCCCACCGTGGCGAACCCACTTTCGTCGTCGGGCCCACACGTCGACGTGCACACGTCACGGTCGTCGGGATCGGCGCTCGCCAGGCGGCGCGGCGCGCGCTCGCCGGGCGGGACGTAGCTGTAGCGGTAGTGGTCGTACAGGATGCGGAAGGCGTCGCCCAGGTCGGCGGCCTGGTACTGGGCTTCGCCGTTGGGCCCCATCACGCGCTCGTAGCCCCCGATGGCCACCTCGTCCTCGGCCGCCACGCTCCCGGACGCCTCGAGCGCCGCCCGCCCCGTCAGCACCATGGAGGCGCCCGGCGTCATGATCAGCACGCCGCGGGTGTGCGGCAGCATCGTGGCCAGGGCGTTGAAGTAGGACTGGGCGCCGACGTTCACACCGTGCACCACCAGGTGGATCACCCCACCCGCCTGGGTGAAGGACACGATGCGGCGAACCACCCGCGCCGTGGCATCCAGGTTCTCGGTCCCACTCGTCATGGAGATGCGGGCGCCGCTCGAGACGGGAACCCACTCCACCGGGAGCGACAGCTGCTCGGCCAGGTCGATCACGGCCACCAGACGGTCGCACTCGGGTGCGGCCAGCGAGCCCATCCCGATGTTCGGGTCCGAGAGCACCAGCACCCGGCGCATCCCCTCGGGAACCTGCGCGGTGGGCGTGTCGATGACGCCGAACACGATCGAGCTCTCGTTCTCCCCGTACGGTCGCTCCACGCGCACCGCGCGGGGCTCGGGGTTCTCGGGAACCAGGTCGTACTCCTCGAAGCGGCCCGGCGGCAGCGCGTGATCGGCGGGCTCGCCGTCGCGGCCCACGCCGCCGCCCGTCAGCATGCGCACGATCTCATAGGGATAGACGAGCCCGCGGCGGCGGGCCTCCATCAGCTTGCGCTCGTAGGCGCTGGCGGGCTCCAGGGGCGCTCGGCGCGGGTCGCGCCAGGCGATGTCCATGCGGCTGCCGGTGGGATCGGCGATCACCACCTCGACGGGACGCGCCGGGGCCGCCGGGTCCTCGGGGTCGACGAGCCGCAGCCGCACCACGACCCGGTCGAGCCCCAGATGGCGGGTCTCGGGGAAGAGCTTGCGCGCCAGCTCGCGCGCTGCGTCCGGCCCCAGGCTGACCTCCGGGCCGACGAAGACGCTGATCCGGTTCCAGTGCAGACGCCGCCGCTCGTCGCGCGCCGCCAGCGCGGCGCGCAGGCTGCGGGCCGCCGCCACGAAGGCGCGCTCGAAGGCGGGAATGTGAAGCTCCGCCTCGCGCCCGCCGCGGGCGCGGCCCCGCACCTCGGCCAGTACGAAGATCCGCTCGTCGGCGGGCAGCTCCCGGCTGCGGCCGTGAAAGACGTGGACGTCCTCGCCCCCGGGCAGCGGCTCGAGCTCGAAGTTCGCGAGCCGGGCGAGATCGACGCGGTCGGCCGTCTCCGGATGCAGCCCACGGAGCTCCGGGCACTCCCGCACGCCCTCGGCGTCGCGCGCGAAGCTGCGGTGGACCGGCTCGCCCGACTCCGGCAGCCACGTCAAGGTGGCGCTCCGGGCCACGCCACGCTCCGCGAACGCGTCGCGCAGGCAGCGGGCGGTCGCTTCGACGTTCGCCACGCCGTCGGGCCAGGCGACGAGCTCGAGCGCGTCCACGGCCGGCTCCGCCCGGCGCACCAGGGCGCGCAGCGCCTCGGCCGCGCGAGACGCCGGCACCGCCGTCCCGAGCACCACGCGACCGTCGGGCAGCTCCAGCTCGTCCACCTCCACGCCGTCGAGCGACCCGGAAGTGTGATAGGTGGGAACCAGCGGTGCGTACAGGCGGCGAAGCTGGGCGGCGCGACCGATCGCGCTGCGACGCGGATCCAGGTCGGCCATCCAGGCGCCGACCCGCTCGAAGACCCGGCGCGGCGCGGCGGCGAGCTCTCGCAGCACCTCCTCGGGAATGGCCGGAGCCTCGTCCCCCACCCGGTCGAGCCACTCCTCGAGCCGACGCCCCGAGTCGGCCAGGCGCGCCTCGCTGGCCGGTGCGTCGAAGAGGTCCCAGCGCAGCTCGCTGGCGAGGTCCGCCAGCGCGTCCGGGACCAGGCCCCGCATGCGCGCGATCCGCACCAGCGCATCCGCCAGCAGCTCGTCGCGCCCGAGGTCGATCCCGCTGGCCGCCAGCTGACTCAAGCGGCGCAGCAGTCCGATCACGAGATGGTGACGCGGCTCCGGCGAACGCTGGGCGGCGAAGAGCCGCAGGACGGCGCGCTCCGTCTCCGGGCCGCCCGTGAGATCGGGCGTGCCGTAGTGGGCCAGCGCAGCGCGTAGGAGCGCCAGGTACTCCTGCGCGAGACCCGCTCCCCCCGCGCGCATGCGGCGCACGTACATGCGCGTGCGCGCCTGGTTGGACGGACCGCGCTCCCCAGACACCGAAGCCCGGGGCGAGCGGATGAAGAGCTCCTCCACGTCGGCGAAGAGCACCGCCTCGCGCCGCACCAGGGCGAGCTGGGCGCGGAGCCCCGCGGAGAGACCGTCGGGGAGGGGCACCGAGAGGAACGCCAGCAGCGCCTCCACCCGGCTCGGGTCCGCGTCGTAGCCGAGCAGGACGCGGCGGATCTCCTCGCCGGCGGCGCTGACGGCGGCTTGCCGCAGCCCGGGATCGGCCCGATCCGCGGCCGCGAGATCGACGCCGTCGTCGCTCAGGAAGAGCGAGAGCGGGTCTTCTTCGTCGGGCAGCTCGATGCGACTCCCGTCGCTGGACGCCTGCTGGGACGCCTCCGGCTCGATCACGAGCAGCACGTCGCCGGCGGCCACCTTCTGGCCCCGACCCACGAGCACCTCCTGCAGCGTGCCGGAGATGGGCGCGTCGACGGCGATCTCCATCTTCATGGCCTCGAGCACCGCCAGCGCCTGACCGGCTTCCACCCGGTCGCCCACCGCGGCGTGGATCGCCACCACCACCGCCGGCGCTCCCGCGCGCACGCGCCCCGCCATCTGCCAGCCGAACCGGTACGGGCGGCCCTCCACCTCGATGCGCAGCCCGGCACCACCGGCGTCGTGCAGGATGCGCAGGCTGCGGCCGCCCCACTCGAGGGTCGCGGCGCCGGCGCGCTCCTCGGAGAGGCGCGCGGTCACGACGCGTCCGTCCAGGTGCACCCGGTAGCGCCAGGACCCGATGGCGAAGACCCGCAGCCGGTACGCCTCCCCGCGGAAGGCCAGGTCGATGTCCTGACCCTCGGAGGCCGGCACCCGCGCCACCGAGGCTGCCGCGGGATCGTCGAAGAAGTTGCGGCGCGTCCGCTCGCGGGCGCGCTGGTAGGCCAGGATCGCGGCCACCACCAGCGCCGCCGGCGCGAAGGCGTCCTCGCTGCGCCGCGCGCGGCGGTCGAGCCAGCCGGTGTCCACGCCGCCCGCGCGGAACTCGGGCGTGTCGAGCAGCTCGAGCAGCAGGCCCTTGTTGCTGGCGCCACCTTCGACCACCAGCTCCAGGTCGGCGAGCGCGCAGGCCAGGCGCGCACGCGCTTCTTCGCGGCTGGCACCCGCTGCGATCACCTTCGCCACCAGGGAGTCGAAGGCGGCGGGCACGACGCTTCCCGCCACGATGCCGGTATCGACGCGCACGCCGGGCCCCAGGGCCAGGTCGAAGCGCGCGACGCGCCCCGGCGCCGGCGCGAAGCCGGCGTCCGGATCCTCCGCGCAGAGCCGCGCCTCCATGGCGGCGCCGCGCTGCGGGTAGCCGCGCTCCGGCAGCCGCTCGCCGCGCGCGATGCGGATCTGGAGCTGCACCAGGTCGACGCCCGTCACGGCCTCGCTGATGGGGTGCTCCACCTGGAGCCGCGGGTTCATCTCCAGGAACGCGAACTCGTCGCCGGTCACCAGGAACTCGGCGGTGCCGACGCCGGAGTAGCCGACCTTCGCCGCCAGGTTGACCGCCGCCGACTCGAGATCGGCCAGCAACGAAGGAGCCAGACCGGGCGGCGGCGTCTCCTCGATCAGCTTCTGGTAGCGACGCTGCACGGAGCAGTCGCGGCAGCCGAGGGACACCACCTGGCCGAAGCGGTCCCCGGCGATCTGCACCTCCACGTGGCGGCCGCCCTCGAGCCTGCGCTCGGCGAAGACCCGGTCGTCGCCGAAGGCGGCCGCCGCCTCGGAGCGCGCCGCGCGCCAGGCCTCGGCCAGCCCCTCCGGCCCGTCGAGCATCCGGATGCCGCGCCCGCCGCCGCCAGCCGCCGCCTTCAGCGCCAGCGGGTAGCCGAGGGCCTTCGCCGCCGCGCGGGCTTCGGCTTCGCTCGCGAGCACCCCGCCGCTCCACGGCGTCACCGGGCAGCCCAGGCTCTCGGCCAGGCGCTTGGCCGCGACCTTGTCCCCGAGGACGCGCATCACGTCGGCCGAGGGCCCGAGGAAGACGAGCCCCTCGGCGGTCACCCGCTCCGCGAAGAGCGGATCCTCCGCCACGAAGCCCCAGCCCGGCCAGACCGCGTCCGCGCCGAGCCGCCGCAAGGCGTCGAGCAGCCGCTCGTGATCCAGGTACGCCGCCACCGGACCGTCGGCGGCGGGGAGTTCCACCGCGGCGTCCGCATGGCGCACGAAGGGCGCCGCGCGGTCCACGTCGGTGTAGATCGCCAGCGCCAGCAGGGGCTCGCCGCTCTCTTCGCGCAACGCCTTCACGGCCCGGATGCAGCGCATCGCGGCCTCGCCGCGATTCACGATGGCCAGGCGGCGCACGCCGGCCTCCGGGCTCACGCCACACTCCCGGGCGCGGCGTCGAAGCGCAGCAGGCAGCTCGCCCAGGTGAGGCCCGCGCCGACGCCCGCGACGGCCACGTCGTCCGCGGCGCCCCACTTCTCCCAGGCCATGGAGACGACCGAAGGCGCGCCGGCGGCGCCGGTGTTGCCGTACCACTCGAGGTTCGTGTGGTGCCGGTCGGCGGGAATGCCGCAGCCGCGGCGGACGGCCTCGAGCATGCGCAGATTGGCCTGGTGCCCGACGAAGTGCTGCACCCGCGCCGGATCGGCGTGCGTGGCCTGGAGGCGCGTCAGGCCCGCGCTCGTCTTCTTGATCGCGAACATCTGCACCGCGTGGCCCTGCTGGCGGAAGTGGCCGAGGCGCGGCACCACCACCTTCTCCGCGCCGCCCGGATCGGAGTCCAGGGCGCTGTCCAGCACCCGGGCGCATCCCGGCACCCGCGGCGAGACCACGGCCGCGTCGCCCCAGAGGACGGCGCTCGCGCGGTCGCGGTAGTCCACCGTCTTCGTGAACGCCTCGGGCACGACCAGCAGCACGTGGTCCGGCAGCGCCTCCGGACGCATGGCCGCGAGCCAGTGGAGCGCCACCAGGAAGCTCGTGCAGGCGGAGTTCAAGTCGAAGGCGGGAACCGCGAGATCGAGTGCGCGCGCCACGTTGCAGGCCTCCGCCGGCGACACCGTATCCGGCGCCGACCCGCCGCACACCACGAGCCCCACCTCGCGGGCGTCGAGCCCGGCCCGGGCCAGGGCCATCCGCGCCGCACGGGCGCCGAGCTCCGCATTGGTCTCCCGAGCGGCCTCCAGAGCCGCCCGCGGCTCGCGGTTGCGCGTCTCCCGAATGTAGTCGAGAGGCAGCACACTGCGCCGGGCGCGGATCCCGACCCGCTCGAGGATCCAGCGCTCGCTGGTCCCGATCCCGAGCTCCTCGAGGAAGGCGTTGCTGATCTCGCTGTCGGGGTGGGCGTGGCCCAGGCTGCGCAAATGGAGACTCAAGCCACCCCCCTCGGGCTTCATGAGTGACCCAGAGTCACTTTTCCGTCAAGTGGGGCGGCCCCCGCACGCGGAACTCCCCGTAGCTGCGCTACTTCTGGCCCTGCGTGTGGATCGAGCTGTCGCTCGCGGCCGGAACCTTCCAGACGGCCCGCAACGCCCTGGCCCGCAGCCTGGTGGGGCGGGTCTCACCGGCGCTGAACAGCTGGTCGCGCTTCGCCTTCAACCTGCCCTTCTCCACCACCCTGGTGGTGGGCGTCGCCCTCGCCACTCGGGTGCCCGAGCTCACGCCCGGGTTCCTCGCGTTCTGCACCGCCACGGCGTTGACCCAGCTGCTGGCCAACGTGGCGCTGGTCTCGGCGTTCCGTCACGCCAACTTCGTCGAGTCGATCGTGCTGCACAAGCTGGAGCTGGTCTTCACAGCCCTGGTGGGCGTGACCTTCTTCAGCGAGGCGCCGACCCCGCTCGGCTGGCTCGGGATCGTCGTCTGCGGCGCGGGCGTGCTGCTCATCAACCTGGGCCGCGGCCGCGGGCCCGAGGGTTGGCGCCGGGCGCTGCACTTCGACGCGGGCGCCATCCTGGCGCTCGCTTGCGCACTCGGGCTGGTGGCCGCGAGCTTCGCGCTGAAGGAGGCCAACGAGCGCTTCGCCCTGGCCAATCCCTGGGTGGGCTCGGGCCGCTTCGTCGCTGCCGCCAACACCCTCTTCCACACCACCTGGATCGAGGTGGTGCTGCTCAGCACCTGGCTGGTCTCCCGCCAGCGCGACCAGCTCCCCCTCGTGCGCGTCCACTGGCAGCGCATGCTCGCGATCGGGGCCAGCGGGTTCGCCGGCAGCCTGTGCTGGTTCTGGGCCTACTCGCTGACCCTGGTGGCGTACGTCAAGGCGGTGGGACAGATCGAGGCGGTCCTCGCGGTCGGGTTGGCGCTCTTCGTGTGGCGCGAGCCCGGCGTGCGGCAGCAGCTCCCGGGCGTCGTCCTGATCATGCTGGGGATCGGGGCGGTCCTGCTCGGCTGACCGGCAGCCCGCTAGAGTCTTCGACGAGCGAGTCTGGCGGACACGCCGGGCCTGCCACGCGGAGGAAACGATGAGCGCAGCCTCGCCGCCCCGAGCCAGCGGACTGTCCACGTCCAAGAAGCTCTTCTTCGCCGCCGCGGGACTCTCGTTCCTGGGATCCGTGGCGCTCTTCTTCACCGGAGATCACGAGCGGGGGATCTTCGTGGGCCTCTGGGTGCCCTCGATCCTCTCCGCCGGCGCGCTGTTGCACGCCGGCGACGGCCGCGGCTAGCGGGGCCAGCGATGACGGACCTCGGCCTCTTCGGATTCGGCTGTATCGTGATGATGCTGGTGGGCGCCGCCTTCGTGACCGCGAGCCTCAGAGCGGACTAGCGGAGCTCACGCTTCCTCACGACGGCGGGGATCAGGTCCGGCCTGCCCGAGACGAAGGGGCGCATTCCGAGCGGGAGATCCTGCTTCACCCGCAGCGGTTTGATGTAGCAGCACTCGAAGTCGAGTTGCTGGTAGAGCAGGAAGCAGTGCACCTTGGCCGCGTAGGGGCTCATCGCGCAGGTGTAGAGCCGGACGGGATCCATCGTCGTACCCGCAGCGAAGCCGGTCAGGCCGCGGACGCCACCTTCTCGACCCGGCAGAGCGTGTACTTGTGGTGCGGGCAGCCGCTGATCGGGTCGCGGTCCGCGACGTCCGTCAGCTCGTTCACGTTGATGCCCTGCACCTCGAGCTCGCCGCCGTTCGCCGGGTACTCCATGCCGAAGCCGTTGGGTACCCAGACGTTGCCCTGGCTGCACTTCGGGTCCAGCTCGGCGGGCAGCTCCACCGACGCGCGGCGCGTCGTGAGTCGCACCCGGTCGCCCTCCGCCACGCCGAGCGACTCGGCATCGGCGAGAGACAGGTGCAGGGTGCAGAAGGGCCCGCGGCCCTTGCGCCAGGCGGGATCGCGCTGGATGGTGTTGGCGGTCCAGCGCGTGCGCAGGCCCGCCGCCAGCACGAACGGGTACTCGGGGTCCGTCGGGGGACCTTCGTTCGTCGCGCGCGCGATCTCCTCCAGCATGAGCTCGGGCGCGAGCCGAACCTTCTTGTCCTCGTAGCCGACGTTCGCATTCAGCGTGTCCGACGTGTCGGCGCGCGCGATCTCGACGCCTTCGGGATGCTCGAGGATGCGGCGGAAGAGCTCGGCGGCGATCTCGAAGGGGTTGGCCTCCGACCAGTCCGAGCCGAGGGTGCGCAGCACCGACTCCCGGCGCAGGAAGGCGTTCTGGTGGCAGATGGCCCAGATGGCGGCCAGCGCCGGCGAGGGCAGGTGCGGGCCGAGGGTGCGGTAGCCCCACGCCATCACCGCCGCCTCGTTGCCGGCGGCCGCGCTCTGGAGCTCCGCCAGGTACGCCATGGCGCCCGCGGGCTCCAGCGCAGCCGGCGCCAGCTCGGAGAGCTTGGCCGGCGGCTCGCCCACGAGCCCCATCGCCTCCATGAGCCGCACGTAGATCTCGGGCTCGGGCAGCGCCTGCTCGGGCCCCGGGATCACGGGCGGCCGCAGCTGCACGTACACCTCGGGGTAGCCCTTGGGGAAGCCCGCCACCTCCCACTTCTCGTAGCCGACGGGCGTCGGCAGCACGTAGTCGGCCAGGCGCGCGGTCTCGGTCATGGCGGGCTCGATCACGACCAGCAGGTCGAGCTTCTCGCGTGCCTCGCGCCAGGCGCCGGTGTCCGAATAGGAGAGGAACGGGTTGGCACCCTCGACCACCAGGGCCCGCAGCCGCTCCGGGTGGTCGAGCATGATCTCCTCGGGCACCAGGCTCGGCGAGAACATCGGGAAGCCGCCGATGGCGGCGATCGACCGGATGCCCGAGGCCAGCGCGCGCTCCGGCTCGTCGAAGCGCTTGGGGTTCCACTCGGGCGGATTCTGCGTCTCCAGGAAGACGTTTCCCCCCTGGCCCACGTTGCCCGTCAGCGCGCAGATGACCCGGATCAGGTAGGAGATGAGCGTCGAGAAGAGATTCTGCTCCACCGCCAGGTCCCACATGATGGCCGCGCCGTCGCCCGCGGCGAGCTCGGACGCCACGGCGTGGATCTCGTCCGCGTCGATCCCGCAGTGCTCGGCCATCTTCGCCACGTCCACCTGCTCGAGCGCCTCGCGCAGGGCGTCGAAGCCGTGGGTGCGCTCCGTCAGGAAGGACGCGTCGGCGAGGCCTTCCGAGCCGGCGATCGCCGCCGCCACCCCGAGCAGGAACCAGGCGTCGGTCCCCGGGCGCAGGCGCACGTGGCGGTCCGCCTGGCGCGTGGTCTCGGTCTCGCGCGGGTCCACCACCAGCAGGCGCCGCTCCGGATCCTTCTCGAACTCCTTGAAGTAGTCGTTGGCGGCGTGGCCGCGGTTGCTGATGCGGGGGTTGGTGCCCATCACGAGCAGCGTCTTCGTGTTCTTCTGGTCCGGGTGGAACCAGGCCGAGGGCGGCGAGTCGAACATCCACTGGTCGATCAGGAAGTGCTGGTGCTTCTCCTGGGCGAAGGCGTTGAACCAGCGCTTCGAGCCCACCGCCCCGAGCCACGCGAGGCCGAAGGGCGCGTCCATGTGGTTGGCCTGGCCGCCGATCCCGACCAGCCCGATCGCGCGGGGTCCGCTCTCCTCGCGGATCGCAACGAGCCGCGCCGCGATGTCGGCGATGGCGTCGTCCCAGGAAACGGGCTCGAAGCTGCCGTCGTCCCGCCGCCGCAGCGGCTCCTGCACGCGCTGATCGTGGTGAGCGTAGTTCGCGATCCGGAAGCCCTTGTTGCAGACGTAGCCGTGGGTGATCGCGTTGTGCTCGTCGGCGCGGACCTCCGTGATGCGGCCGTCCTCCACGTCCACGCGCATGCCGCAGTTGTGGCTGCACAGCACGCAGACGGTGGGCAGGTCCTTGGCGTCCAGGGGAATCGGGGTGCGCGACACCGAGGGATGCACGGAGCGGACGGCGGGGGCGGTCATGGGTCTCTCCTCCAGGGCGCAGTGGATTCGGGCAGTCGGGTGGCCGGGCCCGCCACGGGTCGCATGGCCCGCGGCTCGAGGGCCTCGCCGCACTCGGAACACGTGAGGGTCGGGGTGGTGGCGTGGCCGCAGCCCTGGTGCACCAGGGTCACGGGCGGCCCCGCCTCGTCGGCCAGCCAGCGGTCGCCCCAGCGCACAAGGCTCGCGATCACGGGGTAGAGGTCGCGGCCCTTCTCGGTCAGGCGGTACTCGTGGCGGGTCGGGCGCTCGCAGTAGGCGTGGCGCTCGAGCACGCCCTCGTCCACCAGCTTGCGGAGCCGCGTCGAAAGCAGGTGGGAGGAGATCCCGAGCGAGGCCTGCAACTGCTCGAAGCGCCGGGCGCCGAGGAAGCAGTCGCGCAGCAGCAGCAGGGTCCAGCGGTCCCCCACCACCGCGAGGGAGCGGGCCACCGAGCAGCGGACGTCGCCCAGGTCCTGCCAGCGCACGGGGCCATCATAACTTCAAAATTTGAAGCGAGTCAACCCATCCAGGCGCCGCCGTTGGGGTCCAGGGCCTGGCCCGTGAAGAAGCGGCCTCCCGGCCCCAGCAGGAACGACACCAGGGCCGCGATCTCCTCGGGATCGGCCGCCCGGCCCAGGGGCACGTCCGCCAGCGCCCCGGCCTTGGCCTCGTCGAAGCTCGTGCCGGTCCCCTCGGCGATGTTCTGCCAGCTGGCCTTGGCCATCTCGGTCTCGACCCAGCCCGGGCAGATGGCGTTCACCAGCACGCCGCGCTCCGCCCACTCCAGCGCCAGCGCCCGGGCGAGGCCGAGCAGCGCGGTCTTGCTGGCGCAGTAGGCCGTGAAGCCCGGCACCCCGAAGCGCGCCAGGCACGACGACATGTAGACCACGTGCCGCGGCTCCGGCCCCGGCGCCAGGTGGCGCTCGAGGGCGCGGGTGCAGGCGTAGGAGCCGTCCAGGTTCGTACGCACGATCTCGTCCCAGCGGTCGTCCGGGCCCGGCTCGTTGGGACCCCCCGCGCCGGCGTTGGCCACCAGCGCGTGCAGCGGTCCGAAGCGCTCCGCAGCCGCGTCGAAGGCCGCTGCCACGCTGGCGCCGTCGGCGACGTCGCAGGTGGCGACCAGCGTCTCGCCCGCTGCGTCCGCGGCGGTCTTCTCCAGGCTCGCGCGCGTGCGTCCCAGGAGCGCGACCCGTGCACCCTCGCGCGCCAGGCGCAGCGCCACGGCCCGGCCGATGCCCGTACCCGCGCCGGTCACCACCACCGCGCGTCCCGCGTGATCCCCCATCAGTCCCCTCCCTCGATCCCGACTTCGCGCATCATCCCGGGCAGCGCGCTCCGGGAAACCAGCCGGAAGGAGACGCCCTCGGGCAGGGCGTCGTCGAGGCGCGCGAAGTAGCGCTTGTCGGAACGGCTCTCCACCACCACCACCAGGCCGCGGTCCTCCTCGCTGCGGATCAGGCGGCCCACCATCTGCTTCAGGTAGAGCAGCATGGTGCCGAGCGTATCGCGCGAGAAGGCGTCGATGCCCGCCGCCTTGAGGCGCGCCTCGCGGCGCTTGCGTAGCTGGGTCGGCACCGCGAAGGGGAGCTTCTCGATCACGAGCGCCTGGAGGTCGGGACCCGGAATGTCGAGTCCCTGCCAGAAGGTGCGCGCGCCGAGCAGCACGGCCTCGCCGCTCTCGCGGAAACGCTCCACCAGGGCGTTCGGGTCGTCGCCCGCGCGGCGCGGCGCCAGCACCTCGATGCCGTCGGGGCGCAGGCGCTCGCTCAGGATCTCCGCCACCTCGTTCATGCGCGCCAGGCTCGTGAAGAGCCCGAGGGTGCGGCCGCCCAGCTGGCGGGCCACGTCCTCCAGCACCCGGGCCGTCTCCTCGACCAGGTGGCCTCCGGACTCGAGCGCCGCCGCGCGCATGTGCTCCGCGTACGGAAAGGGGCTCGGCGCGGAGAAGGTGGAAACGGGAAGCTCCCGCTGTTCCTCCAGCTGCAGCACGCCCAGGGCCGGGAACGCGTCGCCCGCGACGAAGAGACTGGCCGAGACGCCGCAGAGGGTCGTGAGGCGCGACAGGAACTGCTCGTGGAAGGGCGCGGCGGGCGACACCGGACGCACGGCCAGGCGCCAGCGATCCCACGGCGGCACGATGCGCTCGAAGGCCGCCACCGCGTCTCCACCGGTCCCGGTGAAGGCCAGGCGCAGGCCGCGGGCGGACTCGCGCAGCTCCTCCGCCGCGCGGCCGAGGAGCCCGCCCTCGGCCTCGTCCGCGTCGTCGGCGTGGCGCGTCACCACCTCGGCCAGGGTCTCCAGGCGCTCCCAGCACACCCGCGCCTGGTCCGCGGCGGCCTCGAAGCGCGGGCCTGGCGGGTCCGGCAGCTGGATCTCGCCGTAGTCCGGGTTCTCGGCGCCGAGCACGCGACCGAGCCCCGCGAGATCCTGCTGCACGCTCCGGCGCCAGGCGACCGCGTCGGTGCGCGACGCGCGGCGGGTCTTGGCCGGGAGCAGCCCACTGCCCCGCTCGCCCGGATTCCCGAAGACCTCGTCGACGCGATCGAGGATCTCCTCCGGCCGCACGTCCAGGGCGTAGACCTCGTCGGCCACGTCGGACAGCTCGTGGGCCTCGTCCACGATGGCGTGGGTGAAGTCCGGGTAGTCCGGCGGCCAACGCAGCAGCAGATCGTGATTGGCCACCACCAGGTGGGCGTCCGCCAGCGCTGCGCGCCGCCGACCGAAGGGGCAGTTCGGCTGCGACGCGCACTGCTCGCGGCTGCAGTGCTGGGCGCGCGGCGAGGTGGAGCGCCGGCGCAGGCCGTGCAGGCTGGGAAAGCGGCGCAGCAGGGCGGGGGGCAAGGCGCCGATCTCGCCGTGGGGCCGGGTGCGCGCGCAGGCGAAGAGCGCCGCGTACGCCATGCGGTCTTCGGCGAAGAGGCGCGGCTCGCGGCCCTCCGCCAGCACACCATCCACCCGCCGGCGGCAGACGTAGTTGCCGCGGCCCTTGATCGAGAGCGCGCGCAGCTCCGGATGACCGAGGAGCCGGGCCGCCAGGGCGATGTCCTTCTCCAGCAGCTGGTCCTGGAGGAGCTTGGTGCGCGTGGACACGACCACGGGCCGGCGCTCGCCGGCCGCGGCGCGCTCCATCGCGAAGGGAATCGCGGCGGCCAGATAGGCCAGCGACTTTCCGACGCCGGTGCCGCCCTCGAGCAGCGCCACACCGCCGTCTGTCAGGGCGCACGCCACTCGCCGCGCCAGCTCGATCTGGCCCGGACGTGCGCGATAACCCGGGAGGACGCTTCGGCCGCGACTCTCGTCGGCCAGCACCGCCGCGATCGCGTCGGGGTCGAAGGGGACGGTCGGCAGGTCCGTCTCCCCGATGGCGACGTACTGGGGTGCGGCGACCGGGGCGACGAGATCCGGCTCCTTCCCCAGCAGCGACGCCCACTGCGAGTCGGGCGCGTAGGTCTCGAGCGCGCGGCGCGCCACCGCGTAGCGGGGCTCGCCGGCGTCGGCGCCGACTCCAACCTGCGAGAGCACGCGCACCGTGTCGAGGGCGTCGTCGAGCGCGCGGTGATGCTCGTCGGTCGCGAGCAGCGCCCGCGTGAAGGTCTCGAGACGCAGGTCGGGCGTGTCGGGGTGGGTCAAGGCGAGCAGATCCTGGGTGTCCAGGAAGCGCGCGTCCGCGAACCCGCCCCCCATGCGCGCCAGGAAGTGGCGCTCGAAGGGCGCGTTGTGCGCCACCAGGGTGCGCCCGGCGAGGAGCTCCGCGACGGGCGCCCGCAGCGCATCCGCCAGCGGTGCGTCGCCCACGTCGTCGTCGGACAGGCCCGTCAGGCGCCGGATCGCGCGGGGCAGGGGCCGGGAGGGACGCACCAGGCTGTGGGCCGTCACGGCGCGCGGCACGCCCGGGTCGAGCAGCACGGCGCCGAACTCGAGCAACTCGGCGTCCGGGTCGTCGGGCAGCCCGGTCGTCTCGAGGTCGACCACCGCCAGCGGCCCGACGGCTGCGACGAGCCGCGCCAGCACCTCGGCGTCGAGGCCGAGAGCCTCCGGCGCCGACTCTTCGACGCGCAACGGACTCAGCTCAGACGTAGACGCCGCCCTTGTACTCGCGGTCCATTCCGATGAACTCCGCTCGCCTGCGGCTCGCTGCGCGACCGCGACGCGGGTCAGACGTAGACACCACCCTTGTACTCGCGGTCTTGCCGGATCTCGACGTTGATGAGGGCGGGCTTGCCGCTTTCGGCGGCGCGCTCGAGGGCCGGGCGCAGCTGGTCGGGCTCGGTCACGTGCTCGCCGTGGCCGCCGAGTGCCTCGACCACCTTGTCGTAGCGGGTGCGGTTCAGCAGCACGCCCTCCAGGCGATCCCAGCCATAGATCGCGCCCTGGGGACGCATCATCTGCCCCCAGGCGCCGTCGTTGCCGACGACGCCGATCACCGGCAGCCCGAAGCGCACGGCGGTGTCGAACTCGAAGCCGTTGAACCCGAAGGAGCCATCGCCGTAGACGATTACCACGCGGCGGTCGGGATGGGCGAGCTGGGCCGCCAGGGCGAAGGGCATGCCCACGCCGAGCGTGCCGAGGGGCCCCGGATCCATCCAGGCGCCCTCGCCCTTCACCGGGATGATCTTGGCGGCCGTGGCGACGATGTCGCCGCCGTCGCCGATCACGATCGGGCGCTCCAGGGTCTCGAGCCAATCGCGCACCTCGCGGCACATGCGCTGGGGGTCGAGGGGCGATTCGTCGCTGTTCAGCGCCGCCTCCACCTTGGCCTCGGCCTCGGTCTCGACGGCGCGCAGCTGGTCGCGCCAGCCCGAGAAGTCGAGCTGCACGCCCTGGTTCTTCAGCTCCTCGAGCAGCAGGTCGAAGCTGCACGCCAGGTTGCCCACCAGGGGCACGTCGGTCTGCCGGTTCTGCCCGATCAGGGTGGCGTCCATGTCCAGCTGGATGATCTTCGCCTCCGCCGGGATCGTCTGACCGAAGCGCATGCGAAAGTCGAGCAGCGTTCCCGCCAGCAGGATGCAGTCGATCTGCTTCAGCGCATCGCGGCGCGAGCGGTTCAGGAACTCCGGCGAGTCGTGGGGCACGCTCCCGCGACCCATTCCGTTGGTGTAGGTCGGAATGTGGGTCTCGGCGATGAAGCGGTTCATCTCCGGTGCCGCCTTCGACCACTTGACGCTGGTGCCCGCCATCAGCATTGGACGCTCGGAGCTGCGCAGGATCTCGATGGCGTTGCGCACCTCCTCGCGGTCGGGCGAGATGCGCGGCGGCTCGGTGCGGATGCGCGGGATCGGCGACTCCGCCTCCTCGGCCTGGCCCATGAACACGTCCATGGGGATCTCCAGGTACGCCGGACCCGGGATGCCGGACACCGCGTGCCGGATCGCGAGCTCGATGTACTCGGGGATGCGCTTCGTCTGGTAGATGGCGTCGCAGTACTTGGTGATGGGACGCACCACGCCCAGGTGGTCCATCTCCTGGAGCGAGCCGCGGCGGAGGTTCTCGAAGGGGCCCTGGCCGCCGAAGACGAGGATCGGCGAGTTGGCGCGCCAGGCGTTGGCGATCCCGGTGACGCCGTCGGTCACGCCGGGCCCGGCGGTGATGGCAGCTACCCCGATCGAGCCCGGCCGGCAGCGCGCCCAGGAGTCCGCCGCGTGCACGGCGGCCTGCTCGTGACGCACGTCGACGATCTTGATGCCCTCGTCGATGCAGCCGTCGTAGAGCGGCATGATGTGGCCGCCGGAGAGGGTGAAGACGACCTCGACGCCCGCTTCCTTCAGCGCCTTGGCCGCGAGCTTTCCGCCGTGAAGAGCCATGGGGGTCCGTCCTTCGTGAGTGGTGACGGGACGTTACCACACGGCCCGCGGGCGCGGCCGGAGT
>CAMYLJ010000003.1 GCA_947259215.1 uncultured delta proteobacterium | reverse complement strand
GACCTGAGCCAGAACACGATCCATCTGAATCTGTGAACCGCCAGCCAGCCCTCTGCCGACACCTAGTAGACACCTAGAGGGCTGCACATCGGCTGTCGGGGGCGGACACCGGTGGACAGGGGTTCGAGCCTCCAACCCCTCGGATTCCATACGCCTCTGGCCATGGACGGCCGCGGGTGGACGAACGCGCTTGGAAGGCTGGCAGTCTTGGGGTCGTGGGTTCGATCCCCACCAGCTCCACCAGGGTTGGCGCGGGGTTGGCGGCATCGTCGCCAGCCCCGTTTTTCGTCGGAGACGTATAGAGACGTCCGGAGCCGTCTCCGACCGGCCCGAACTCGGCGAACGAGAGGTCCGTCTCCTCCTCCCGCATCACGTGGGCGTAGGTCTTGAGCGTCAGCATGGGTGAGGAGTGGCCGAGCTGCTCGGCCACCCAGCGCACGCTCTTGCCCGCCGCCAGCGCCATGCTGGCGTAGGTGTGGCGCGTGCAGTGGAGCTTCAGCGGCCGGACGCCCTCCTTCTGCGCCCGCCGCCGCACCCGGAACCAGGCCCGCTCGAGATTGCGCTCGTCCAGGGCGGTGCCGGCGCGCGAGCAGAAGACCCACTCGGGTGCCTCCCGCCAGCCTCGCTGGAGCGCCTCCTTGCGCCTCTCGGCCAGCAGATCGAAGAGCCGGGACGCGAGGCCCGCCGGCATCGCGATCTGCCGTCCTCGGCCGCTCTTGGGCGTCGTGAGCTCACCGGAGGAGATGGCCCGGCGGATCGCGATCCGGCGGGCCTCGAAGTCCACGTCCTCCCACTTCAGGCCGAGGGCCTCGCCACGGCGGGCGCCGGTGGCGAAGAGGAAGGCCAGCACGGGCTCGAAGCGGGGCTCGTAGCGCGCCGCCGTGTCCAGCAGCACCCCGACCTCCTCCCGCGTCCAGGCGTCGACGGTCCGCACCTCGGTGGCCGTGCGGCGATCCACCCGGCGGATCAGCTCGCCAAGACGCGCGGCCGGGTTCCGGGCGATCAGCCCCTCCCGCTGGCGCAGCGACAGCACGCGCTGGAGCACGGCGAGCCCGTTGCGGATGGTCGAAGGCGCGAGCCCGGCGTCGAGCTTGGCGCGCACGTAGGCGAGCAGGTCCGGCTCGCCGATCTCCCGCAGGTCGCGCGAGCCGAAGAAGGGCACCAGGTGCTGATCGATCAGCCGCCGGGTGTGCGCCTCGTACGAAGCCTTCATGGTGGGCGTGTAGGTGCGATGCCAGCGGCGCAGCTCGGCATCGCAGGGGAGCGGCTCCGGCGCCTCCTCCTCGAGTCCGAACTGGCCGAGCGCGATCGCCGCGTTGATCTTGCGGGCGATCTCCTCCGCTTGGCGCTCGTCGGCCTTCTTCGGTCCGATGCGGCGGTCCTTCTTCCTTCCGCCGTGGTGCGTCCGCACCCACCAGGCGTTGCGATACCAGACCACCTTGGCGGCCATCGCACCTCTCCGCTGGGGACCTTCGAGGGGAGCGATCGCATGCTACTCCAGGCCACGGGCAGCGCTCAACGCCGGAGCTCGGAGAGCACGTCCTGCACGACCGAGTCCGCCTTCCGTTGCTCCGCGCGGGCGCGCCGCCGCAGCCACTCTCGCAGCAGGTCGACCGGGATCACCACTGCCGAGCCGACGTGGACGTGTGGGATCTCCGGGAGGATCTGGCGCAACGTGCGCTCTCCGATGCCCAGCGCTCGCGCCGCCTCGCGCGGCCGCAGCGCCAGGCGTCCGCCCAGGAGGCGCGCTTCATCGGTGTCAAGTCTCATCGCACTCACGACCCGCATCCTCCGGTCATCCGAAGAGCAAGGCGCGTGCCATCGTCACCGTCCGGCTCGCCGTCTGTGCGGCCATCGTGCAGCCTTTCTGGCGGGTGTTGGCGGCGCCGCTGCGACCAACACGTGAGCCGAGTCGAAGCTTGTCTGCGGGTCCTCCTAGCAGGTTGGGCCACGGGCTGCCGCATCTCCAGCGGTCGCTACGCGCCCCGACGCGGGCCCGCGGTCGTTCCGGCGCGGGCGCTCCAGGCGCCGCGCCACGGAACACTCCCCGATCGGTAGCGGGTCGCGTCGACGCAGGAC
Organism: uncultured delta proteobacterium; assembly: GCA_947259215.1. GTDB lineage: Bacteria > Myxococcota_A > UBA9160 > UBA9160 > JAFDET01 > CAMYLJ01. The sequence continues at coordinate 159,519 of CAMYLJ010000003.1, read as the reverse complement.
CGCGGCGGGCTGACGGTCGACCAGACGGCACCGTGTCCGGCATGCCGACGGCGCATCGTCCGCAGCTCGGCGGAACGCCGGAGGGCGGGCCTTTGGCACGCGCACGGAAGCGCAGTCTACAGCTCGATGCCAATGAATCGGTGGGAGTCGACTCTGCTGAAGTGGGGCGAGCGGGAAACGCGGCAGGCAGGAATGCGAAAGCAAGATAAGAGGTGGGCCACTTCTCTGAAGATGCTCGCGGCCGCTGCGCATTTCGTGGCCCATTCCGCTGCGCGATGGGCCAGAGTGGCCCACTTCGCCGTGGCCTCCGTGCTGGCGCAGCACCTCTCGCAGGAGCCCACGCCCCTGGGCGAACTCGCCCAGGGCCTCCCCCCGGAGCTGGAAGCGCTCGTGATGGGCATGCTGGCCAAGGAGCCGGAGCGACGACCGACAGATCTCGACGCCGTGGCACGATCACTCTCGACGTGCCTAGCGTGATCTGCCCTTCTTGCCCTTCTTGCCGCGGCCTGCTTCGATCTGCCCCCGGATCTCGCCGGAGGGGAATCCCGCGGTGTGCACGTTGACGTAGGCCGCACCGGCCTCCAGTGCGCGCAGCGCCTCGCCCGCCTCGCCGGGATCTATCCCCTGGGCAGCCGGACCGATCACGTCGAAGCGGTCGAGCTCCCCTTCCAGCAGCACGCCTTCGGCGGGGCACGGGGGCGTGTCGACGCCCACGGGCGGAGCCATGTTCGAGCACAGGAACGCGATCACGTCGCCGTTCGTGCCGGGCCTGCCGAAGTGGATGTGCGCGAAGAGCACGTTGCCGCCCTCGAGACCCCGATAGCGGAGGGCGTAGCGAAGCATGCCACTGCTGCGCACGACCTCGGCCCGGAACTGGCCTTCCCCCGAGGTCGAGATGGCGGGGACCTCCTGGTAGCCGTCGAGGGAAGCCTGGAAGACGCCCTTGCGGCTCCAGGGCTTGTCGCCAGGGGCCGACTGGCACTTCTCGATGTTGCCGTTGACCTTGCTGTCGGAGATCCGCAGCGAGCCCTGGTAATCGCACTCGATGTTGCCGTTGACCTTGCTGTAGCTGATCACCAGTTGGTATGCGCCGTCGAGCTTGACGTTGCCGTTGACGGTGGCCTTGTCGATCCAGCAGTCCGTGTCGACCTTGACGTTGTCGTTCAGGTAGCCGCTGAGGGTGCCGCCGAACGTCGAGCAGTAGACCTCGCCGGCCTCGGCCCGAAGCGGTGTGAGGGTCACGAGCAGCGCAAACGCCGCGACGGCGGCGACGGACCAGCTTCTGGGTGACATGGCTTCCCCTCGCAGTGATTGTGGCCAAACAGCCTCAGAAGCTAGCGCACGGTCCGGATTGCGCCCTCGCGCGCAGCGTCTTCAGGGTCGCGGGACAAGTGCGGGACACGATCTCAAGTGCGCGACCGCTTTCGTTTCGAGGACTTGCACCGCTTCTCGCCGGGTTCAGAACCTGTGGGGTGTCCCCGGCGTCACGTCGGTGTGGAGGAGACGCATAGAGACGCCGAGACGCCCTGGGAGCCCCCTCGTGCAGGGTCCCGCAGGCCCTCGCAAGTCGCCAGACGCATCCTCGCGCTACTTGGGGCGCTTCTTGGCTTCTGGCAGTCTTGGGGTCGTGGGTTCGATCCCCACCAGCTCCACCAGGGATTGCGCGGGGTTGGCGAGGTGTTCGCCAACCCCGTTTTCTTCAGGGGCGGTCTTTGTGGCCCACTCATTCCGCGGGTCGCTTCTTCAACACCGGGAGCCCGTTCTTCGTCTCCGAGACGATCCGGTCTTCGGGCACCTTCGAGAGGGGCAGGCCTTTGGGGTTGTTCGGGTCCTTCGAGAAGTAGTAGATCGTCTGCACCCGATCCGAGTTCTTCAGCGGCACCTGCTTGTGGAACAAGTAGTACGTCGTCCCGCGGCTGTTGGTGTGCGCGTAGGGCTCCTCGCCGGGCGACGGCGTGGCCAGGGCCGAGAGGAAGAGAACGAGGATCACTGCCTTCTTCATGGGGTAGCTCCCACGCGCCCAGCATAGGCGCTCTACGCGGCTCAATACCAGGCCACGACGATCCGGAGCGGCCGTTCGATGCCCGGCCGGGGCAACCTGCACCCCCCGTGGCAGAACGTCGCAGGCACCAAGCGGGCCGGGGATCCGTCACCGTCGCGCGGCCAGCCACGGGGGCGGCGCCACTAGCCGTCGTAGAGCTGCCCCAGTCAGCCACGCGAGCGGGCGCGCCAGGCTCTCTCAAGCGGCTCGCCCGAAGCGCCGAATCGAGGGCACGGGGGTGGCCATGCAGACGAGTTCGGAGCCTCGATTCAAGAGGCGGGTTCCCTGCCGCCTGACGATGGACGGGAGCACGTACGGCGGCATGGTGCTCAACGTGTCCCGCGGCGGCCTGTTCGTCCAGACCACCGTCGCCGCGCGCGCCGGCGAGAACGTGCAGGTCGATATCAAGCTCGGCGCCGACCCCCGCCCGATCCCGATCGGGGCCCAGGTGGTCTGGAAGCGCGTGGTCGCGCCCCACCTGCGCAGCGTGAGCCAGGGCGGCATGGGCCTGCGCATCCGGTCCGCGCCCGAGTCCTACTACAGCTTCCTGCTCGGCCTGATCGGCGAGGGCACGCCCATCCCCCGTGAGCCGCTGGCGCCGCCGCCCGAGGTCGCCGAGGCTTCCAACGTCCCCGTCGTGACCTACCGGGTGCACCTCAAACACGAGGGGGGCCCGCGCTCGCGAACGATCACCCTCTCCTGCGCCTCGCCGGACGAGGCCCGTCGCGAGGCCCTCGAGAAGGTCGGCTCGGGCTGGATCGTGCTCTCGGTCGAGAGCTAGCCGGTACGTCGGGCGATGCTCGGCGGCTCCCGCACCCGCATCGCCCGGCATAGCAGCGGCTGTCCCGCCATTTCCCGGAGCCGGTAGCCACACACCCTGGGGCGCAGCGCCCCGGGGTCATCCATGCGCCGGACGCTCCTCACAGCCGTCCTGATCGTCGGGACCGCCGGGCCCGCAGCGGCCATCTCGATCGCGCCGTCGGAGCAGGGCTGGATCGACTTCCAGGGCGCTCATGTCGGTGGTTCGATCAACACCTTCACCGGACGCACCGGGATCTTCGCAAGTTGCGACCCGGCCCGGCCGCCCGTGAACTGCGTCGAGAGCGCGCGTTCGTTCTACGTGTTCCCGCTGGGCCAGGCGACGCGGTTCGCGTCGGCCACGCTCACGATCGAGCTGGAGATGTACTTCAGCGATGACCCGCAGGAGCCCTTCACCCTGTACTCCTTCGAGGGCGACCCTGGGATGCTGACGGTCCATCGCGACCGCATCGATCCCGTGGGCGTCGCACTCTTCGACGATCTCGGCAGCGGGCACGTGTATGGCAGCGCCACCGCCGCACGCGGGCTGATTGGAAGCGAGCTCGTGATTCCGCTCTCGTCCGCGGCGCTGGCGCGGATCAACCATCCCCAGGCCAGCGTCTTCGTGTTCGGCATCTCCGCAGACTCCGTGACCGACACCCTGCGCTTCAACGAGGGCTTCCGCTTCAGCAACAACCCCCGTTTCAGCCCCGGCTTCGCCCGACTGGTCCTCGAGCCGGTGCCCGAGCCCGCCGGCCCTCTCCTCTTCGCCTGCGGGCTGGTGGGGCTGGGGTTGAAGAGGCGACGTACTAGAGAACCACGAACGAACCCAGCCACAGGCGGCAGGCAGGCTCAATGGGTGGTGAGTCCGCTCGAAAGTCCTCAGGGGCGATCTGGATGAGACCAGCCTCGCCACGCAACAGTCCGACAAACGGAATCGTGCCGTGCTTTCCCCGGTAAGGCGCAAGCGTGTCGGGGGAGAACTCGTAGAGTTGCCGCTCGGGCTCGACGGAGAGGCGATAGACGGCCCCGCTCTTCAGCATGAAGCCGACCGAGACGGGCTTTCCGAGACCTTCCATACAAGGAGTCATGTCTATCTGAGATGTATCGATCACCAGGGCCCTGACTGATGGCAGGAGGACAGGCACGGTTTCGCGCAAGCCCCCTTGCTGGTGGGCGTTGTGCTTGGCTGTCAGGACAAGGGTGAACTCTTCCGCCAGCGGGGCGGAGGGCTGTGCCGACCCTGCACAGCCGATGATGGCGCCCAGAAGCCACGCTGTCGCTCGGTGCATATCGTGGGGTCCTAACGGATCGGCGCTCAGCTACCGACCACAGGGCCGGAGCCAGCCGAGACCCGAAGAAACGCGGCGAGTCTAGAGCAGGCGTGGAGCGACCGGCTCGGAGCAGGTATCCGAGCCAGAGGCAAGACGGCTAGCGGCCAGTTGCAGGGAGCTGCGGCCGGGCAGCTGCAACGCCTGGTCAGGCTGTCCAAGAATCGCCTTGCTGGCCGTTTCAGCTCTCCTCCTCGAGATCGGGCGAGGCATCTCGAGACTCAAGAATCTGGTCATAGCCCGAATAGGCACGGATGCGGCTGGCAAGAAGCGGCTGCTCAAGCAGGGCCTCCTCGCCAGCGCCAATCTCACGCCCCGAGCGGGCGGCCTCGATTCGGTTACCTTCCCGACGATCTTTCGGGGCCCTGCCCCCCCTGATTCCCCCAATCTCCCCCAATCAAGAGGATGTCCACATGAGACTGACCCTGACGCTCTCGGCCTTGTCGTTCGTTGCCCTGCTCGGAGCCGCGCCCGCACAGGCCGCGCACCACGAAGCCGCCGCCGCCGAGCCTGCCGACCGCGCCGTGGTCGTGGCCGAGAAGATCGAGCTCAGCGGAAAGGTCGTGGCCGTCGACAAGGAGGCCCGCAGCATCATCGTAGAGGGGTCGGCCGGGAACCGGGTCGAGCTCGACGCGCCCGAGGAGGCCGCCAACTTCGACCAGATCGCCGTGGGTGACGACGTGAAGGCCACCTACTTCGAGGCCGTGGCCCTGTCCATCCATCCCGCGAGCGACGCGAAGCCCGGCGCGACCGAGGTCACGGTCGCCGCGCTGGCCCCGCCCGGCGGCACCCCCGGCGGCGTCATCGCCGATACGGTCCAGCTGAAGGCGGTCGTGCGCGCAGTCGATCCCGAAGCGCGCAGGGTCACGCTCGAGCTGCCGTCCGGCGAGTCGGTCGCGCTCCGCGCCGGCAAGGGCGTGGATCTCGCGCGGGTGAAGGTGGGCGAGGAGGTGGTCGCGACGCACACCGAGGCGCTCGCGATCACGATCAGCAAGCCCTAGCGAAGCGCCGAGCGCACGCGCCCGGGCCTCACGAGAGCGGGAGCATGACGTGCGCCTGGTACGCGGGACGCCGCTTCAGGCGCTCGTACCAGGCCGCGACGTTCTCGCTCGCCGCGCGCTCGACGCCGAGCGCGTGGTAGCGGTGGCACATCGCCCCGACCGGAATGTCGCCCATCGTGAACGCGTCGCCGGCGACGAACGACCGCTCGCCCAGGTGCCGATCCAACCTGTCCCAGAGTGACTTGAGGCTCTCCACCGCGGCGTCGATCTTCGGCGTGTCCCGCTTGCCGCGCTCCGTGCGCACGAGGCCCCAGAATACGATCCGCATGTCGGGCACCAGGGTCGTCTGCTGCCAGTCCATCCACTGATCTGCGACCGCACGCGCCTCGGGTTCGGTCGGCCACAAACCGCCCGCTGCGTGCTTCGCCGCCAGGTAGCGCACGATCGCGTTCGACTCCCAGAGGCTGAAGGAGCCATCCTGGAGCGTCGGCACCCGGCGGTTCGGGTTCAGGGCGCCGTAATCGGCGCTGTCGAGCCCTCCGAATTCGCCACCGACGTCCATTCGTTCGAAATCGAGGCCGAGCTCGCCCACCGCCCACATCACCTTCTGGACGTTGATCGAGTTGGTCCTCCCCCAGATCCTGAGCATCGCCGGCTCCCTCCTGGTTGGGCCGCTGGAACGCGCCGCCCACCACTCGCACTGAATCTGCCCGAGATCGGCGTCCGACTGTGCGGATTCCGGACGACGCGAACCCCGCTGGGCGAGAATCCCCACGTGACCCGCGCCACTCCAGCGCCCCGGCAAGATTCCTTGCTTGCCTTTCCACAAGCCTGGGGAGCAGACTGGCGCAGTCGCCTCTCGGCGCACTCCTCGAGCCGAGGGGCGTGGCGCGTCCCGCCGCGGAGCCGCCGTCGCAGCCGATTCTGTCGCCGCCCCCGTTCCTGTCGCCCACCCTGCATCCGACCTCTCGAGGAGGAGGACGCCCCATGGCGATTGCACGACGGCTCGAATGGTACCTCGAGCGGACGGGAGTCTGGTTCGAGGTGCTGCCCCACCCGCATTCGGAGACGAGCCTCCAGACCGCGCGCGAGGCCCGCATTCCCGCCAACCGGCTGGCGAAGCCGGTGCTGCTCGAAGACGAGGACGGCTATCTGCTGGCGGTGCTGCCGGCGACGCGCCGCGTCGACGTGGACCGCCTTTCCCACGCGTTGCATCGGAAGCTGGAGCTCGCGAGCGAGGATGAGATCGGGAGCTTGTTCCCGGACTGCGAAGCCGGCGCGATGCCGCCGCTCGGCATGGCCTACCAGGTCCCGATCGTCTTCGACGACGCGCTGTTCGCGCTGCCGGACGTGTACTTCGAGGCGGGCGACCACGAGGACGTCGTCCACATGCACGGCTGCGACTTCTGCGCGCTGCTCGAAGGCTGGCACCACGGTCCGCTCAGTCTGCCCAGCTGACTGCCGGTCGCTGCTCTGCCACCTCCCTCACGAGCCTGTGGGACAGATGCCGCACACCAGCTAAGATCATCCCCGGGGCGTGGGAGGTGGACGAAGGAGACGATCGCGTGGCAGCTTCCCGGCCCCGTTCCCTGTGGTGCATCCTCCTGCTGCTCGGGCCCGCCCTGGCGCTCTCCGGCTGCGAGCCGCTCGAGAAGCCCTACACCGCCAGCATCCGCCGCACCAGCTACGGCATCCCCCACATCCTGGCAGAGGACTGGGGCAGCCTCGGCTACGGCTACGGCTACGCCTTCGCGCAGGACAACTTCTGCGTCCTGATGCGCGAGGTCCTCGTGGCCACGGCGACCACCTCGCGCGCCTTCGGACCCGACGGCGGCAACCTCGAGAGCGACTTCTTCTACGCCTACTGGTCGAGCGAGGAGGTGGCGGCGCGGTTCCTCGCGGCCCTCGCCCCGGACCTCCAGGACCTCGGGCGCGGCTACGTGGCCGGCTTGAACCGTTACCTCGCGGACACCGGCAAGGAGAACCTGCCCGCCGACTGCCGCGACGCGGACTGGGTGCGCCCGATCGAGATCCTCGACCTCTTCCGCGTCTTCCACAAGCTGGTCACCCGCGCCGGCGCTCCCAACCTGCAAGGCTTCATCGTGAACGCGGCGCCGCCGGGCGGAGGCTCGGCCGGTGCAGCCGCACCGGCCCCCACCGGCTTCGCCGCTCGCGAGACGCCGGCCGTCATGGCTGCGCTCGCAGAGGCGCTCCCGAAGTGGGAGCCCGAGAAGATCGGGAGCAACATGGTCGGCCTCGGCTACGAGGCGACGCAGAACGAGCGCGGCATGCTGCTCGTGAATCCCCACTTCCCGTGGCTCGGGCCGCTGCGCTTCTACCAGGTGCATCTCACGCTGCCCGGCGTGCTCAACTCCATGGGCGGCTCGATCGTCGGCTCCCCGCTTCCGAACATCGGCTTCAACAAGGATGTGGCCTGGAGCCACACGGTCTCGGCGGCGCGGCGCTTCGTGATCTTCGACCTCGAGCTCGTGCCCGGAGATCCCACGGCCTACTTCTTCGACGGCCAGGTCGAGCCGATGACCACCCAGACGGTCAGCGTCGAGGTCCTCCAGCCCGACGGATCGCTTCAGGCGGTGACCCACACCTTCTACGAGAGCCGCTTCGGGCCGGTGGCGAGCCTGATCTTCCCGCTCGACTGGACCACGACCCAGGCCTACGCCGTGAGCGACCCCAACCGCGACAACGACCGAATCTTCGATCAGTACCTGGAGATGAACCAGGCCGGAAACGCCGAGGAGCTGCTCGACACGCTCGATCGGTTCATCGCGCTGCCCTGGGTGAACACCGTGGGCGTGGACCGCTTCGGCGGCACCTTCTACGCCGACGTCGGGGCCGTGTCGAACGTCACGGGCGCCAAGCTCAACGCCTGTGGCGGCAACTTCCTGGGCCTCTTCTTCCTGGACGGCTCGAGCTCGGCCTGCGATCTCGGCCAGGAGCCGGACGCGCCGGCCCCGGGCATCCTGGGCAGCTCGCAGCTTCCGCGGCTCTTCCGGACCGACTGGGTGCAGAACTCCAACGACAGCTACTGGCTGACGCGCCCGGACGCCCTGCTCGAGGGCTTCTCGCCGCTCCTCGGCGGCGAGCGCTACGAGCAGGGACTGCGCACCCGGCTCGGGATCCGGCAGATCGAGGAGCGGTTGGCCGGCGCCGACGGGAGGCCCGGCAACCTCTTCATGCTGGACGACCTGCGGAACACGGTCTTCGGCAACCGCAACCTCTCCGCGGAGCTCGCTGCGGACGACGTGATCGGCATCTGCCAGGGCCAGGGCCCGGTGGACGTGGGGGGCAGCCCCGTCGACATCAGCCAGGCGTGCAGCGTCCTCGCCGGTTGGGACCAGCGCAACCTCCCGACCAGCGTCGGCACCCACGTCTGGAAGGAGTTCTGGACGCGCTTCGACGACAACGGCGCCTGGGTGGTGCCCTTCGACCCGGACGACGCGGCCAACACGCCCCGAGACCTCAACGAGAGCGATCCCGTGGTGCAGGGCCGCGTGCTCCAGGCTCTGGCCGGAGCCGTGGAGCGCATCGCGCGCCTCGGCGTGCCCCTGGACGCGGCCTGGGGCGAGGTCCAGTTCGAGGTGAAGAACGGCGACCGGCTGCCCATCTCCGGCGGCTCCGGCGGCGAGGGCGTCTACAACGCCATCGGCGGTCCGCGCACGGACGGTGAGGGCTACACGCCGATCACCGGGGGCGGCAGCATCATCGAGGTGATCACCTTCGACGAGCGGGGACCCGTCGCCGAGGGCGTGCTCACCTATTCGCAGTCGAGCGACCCCGCCAACCCCCACTTCGGCGACCAGACCCGCGACCTCTTCTCGCAGCTGCGCATGCAGCGGCTGCCCTTCCACGAGGACGAGATCGCCGAGGACCCGGAGCTCCAGGAGATGCTCCTGGAGGAGCGGCCGCAGGAGTTCGAGTCCCGCACGGCCGCCGCGGAGCGCTAGCGCGACCGGCGATCGCACGAGCCTCGGGATGGAGACCCCGGTGCGTTCCAGGGCGGCCCTCGTCACCGGCTGCTCGTCGGGAATCGGCCGGGCGACCGCCCTCCAGCTGGCGGCGCAGGGCCTCGTGGTCTACGCCACGGCCCGTCGGCCGGAGACCCTGGTGGGCCTCGAGGAGCGGGGCTGCCGGACCCTGCGCCTCGACGTGTGCGACGAGTCTTCCATGTGCGCGGCGGTGGAACGCGTGACGGCGGACCAGGGCGCCGTGGGCATGCTCGTGAACAACGCCGGCTACGGGCTGCAAGGCGCACTCGAGGAGCTTCCCCTGGAGGAGCTGCGCCGGCAGTTCGAGACCAATCTGTTCGGCGCCTTGCGCCTCGCCCAGCTGGTGCTCCCCGGCATGCGCCGGCAGGGCTGGGGCCGGATCGTGAACGTGAGCTCGGTCGGCGGACGCATCACCACGCCGGGAAACGGCGCCTACCACGCCAGCAAGCACGCCCTGGAGGCGCTCTCCGACGTCCTGCGCTTCGAGGTCCGGGGCTTCGGGGTGGACGTGGTGCTGGTCGAGCCGGCGGCCATCGCCACCCGCTGGGTGGAGACGGCGCTGGGCGGACTCGCCGCGCGGGAGGATCCCGGGAGCCCCTACGCCGCGCTTCACGCGGACGTGGCCGCGCGCATGCGGGGCGCCCACGAGGGCTGGCTCGGCCTGGCCGCGGGGCATCCGGAGGCGGTGGCACGCACCGTCGCGCGCGCCGTCGCGGTGCACCGACCCCGTACCCGCTACGTGGTGCCGGGCGTGGCGCGCCTCTTCGTGGCGGCGGGCCGCCTGCTACCGGCGCGCACGTGGGACGCGCTGATGCGGCGCATGTACCGGCCACCGGGCGCGAGGTCCTGAGCGGAACGCGCAGCTAGGGCGTGGGCGATCCCCCGCTATACTCGGCCCGGATGGGCTGGCGGAGCCTCGCATGCATCGCATCGATGGCGGCTCTATCGCTCGCGTGGGCGGAGCCGGCACCGGCGCAGCTGCGCGAGAACGCCGCTTCGCGGACCTGCATGGCCATCGACAGCATCAGCGTCTTCCGGCCCCGGGGCGAGGTCTACGTGGTGATCTCGTCCACGTGCGGCGAGGAGGACTTCGCGCGCGAGGATCCCGTCCTGGCCTACGTGGAGGTGCTGCTGTCGGACCTCCCCCCCGAAGCCCAGGACATCCGCATCTACAGCGACTCACCGCAGCGCCGGGAGACCCTCGTCTTCCGGGAGCTCGCGCTCGAGAAGGACCAGCAGGTGCTGGTGCGCCTCGTCCGCTTCGGCGAGATCCTCGGCCTGCGCACCCTCAAGGTCCCGTAGCGCCGCGGGCGCGACCGCGCTCGCCCCACGGGACGGCCAGCTCGCTCGAATCACGCTTCCCACTCCGACGCTGCGGGCGTAGGATGCAGGCGTTCCGCACCCCTCAATCTGGAAAGGAACGCCATGTCACTCGTCAGCATCTTCACGGATCAAGTCCGGCCGGACAAGCTGAACGACTACCAGGATCTCATCGCGGAGCTGGCGCGCTCGGCCCGCGAGCAGGACGAAGGCTGGCACTGGACCGCGCACCAGACCGCGTTCGGACCGCTCTCGCGCATCCGCTACGTCTCCTGGCACGAGGACTACGCGGACCTCGAGCGGCACGGCGACCCGCTTGCGCTCTTCACGCGCGTGCTGGGCGAGAAGAAGGGCCGCAACCTGCTCGAGGACGTGAACGAGTGCCTGGTCTCGAACGAGCGCGCGCTGAACCAGTACCGCCCGGACCTGAGCTACCCGCAGGAGCGCTCGACCACGATCGCGCCGGTGGTCTCGGTGGCCCTGATCCGGCCTCGCCCCGGCAGCCAGGCCGCTGTCGAGGAGATGCTGCGCCAGATGGCCGAGGCGATCCCCAAGACCGGCGAGGAGGCCCAGATCCGCTGCTACCAGGCGCTCACGGGCGAGATGTTCAGCTACGTGCTGGTGCGCCCGCTCGAGCGCCTGGCGGACCTCGACCGGCAATCCGTCGCCCGGGACCTGACCGTGAAGGCGTACGGCCAGCAGGAAGGCGAGCGGATCTTCCAGGCCGGCCTCGAGGCGACGCTGGAGACGCAGCGCGAGATCCTCGCCTACCGCGAAGACCTCTCCAACCCGCCGAGCTGATCCCTGGGCGGCCGGCGCCACGGGGCCTCCCGGGCGCCGCCCGCACTTCGTCGAGCGACGATGCGCGACTGGCCGAGCGGGTTTCTCTGGGGAACGGGAGCGTCGTCGACGCAGTGCGAAGGCGCCGCGCCGGCCTCGGATTGGATCGACTGGGAACGGGCGGGGCACGCGCCGCGATCCGGCGGGGGCAACGGCTTCGCCAGCCGCTACGCCGAGGACTTCGCGCGCTACGCCGCCGCCGGGCTGCGGCAGCATCGCCTGTCCATCGAATGGGCGCGGATCGAGCCCGAGGAAGGCAGACGCGACCCCGCGGCAATCGAGCACTATCGCGACGTGCTCGCAGCGGCCCACGCGGCGGGGGTCGCGCCGTGGGTCTGCCTGCACCACTTCACCCTGCCCCGCTGGTTCGCCGAGCGAGGTGGGTTCGCGACGGCCCGGAACCGCGAGGGAGCCTGGCGGCGCCACGTCGAGTTCGTGGCCGAGACCTTCGGCGACCGGGTCGCCGGCTGGAAGCCCGTGAACGAGCCGGTCGCGCACGCGGCGGCGGGCTGGCTGGGCATGGGCTTCGCTCCCGGCCGCGACGACTTCGACGAGTTCGCCGCGGTGCTCGAGAACGTGCAGCTCGCGAACTTCGAGGCCGCGGCGAGGCTGCGCCAGACCGGCGCTCCCGTGGCCTCGATCCACAACCTGTCCACCCTCCACCCGCTCGGGGAGGGAGCCGAGCCCGTCGCCGAGGTGTTCGACGCGGTGCTCTGGGGGTCCTGGCTCGGAATCCATCGCGAGGGCGTGCTGCGGGTGCCTGGACGTCGTCCGGTCGAGTGCAGCGCGCTGGCCGACGCCTTCGACTGGCTCGGCTTCTCCTACTACTCCGCCATGGGAATCCGCGCCGACGGGACGCGGGCTCCGTATCCGGCGGACGCACCGGTTTCGCCACTCGGCTACGCGATCTGGCCCGAGGGCTTCCGCCTCGTCTTCGAGCGCCTCCAGCGGGAGCTTCCGGGGACGCCGCTCCTCGTCAGCGAATACGGCCTGGGCACGGACGACGACTCGCGGCGCTGCGAGTACCTGCGGGCGGGTCTCGGCATCGTGGCCGGGGTCCTGGCGCAGGGCGTCGACCTGCGCGGCTTCTTCCACTGGACCGGGGTCGACAACTACGAGTGGCTCCACGGCTACGACGTGACGTTCGGGCTCTTCGACCGCGATCGGCGCCCGCGAGCGAGCCTGGACGTGCTGGCGGCCGCGGCCACCGGATCGGCCCCGGCCTAGCGGTCGGGCATGCGGAGAGCCCGCGCCTCGCGGGCCGCGCTCACGGATGCGCGGCGGAGAGCGCCCGCAGTGCGTCCAGCGGGATCCGGGCCATGCGGAGCTCCGTGGGCAGGAACAGGGCCAGGAACCACGGGTAGTCGCGGTCGATGCGGCTCGTGTAGTACTCGGTCCACAGCGCGCCGTCGCGCACGACCACGCCGGCGTAGGAGGTGTCTCCCGCGCTGGGCAGGTCCGAGAGGCGCACCAGTCGCTCCGGCTCCACGCGGTAGAGGGACGTGCGCTTGCGGCTCCACATGCCGCCGAGCCGCGTGAGGCCACCGTGGGGCGGTGGCTGGTAGCGCGCCACCGCGAAGAGATCCTCGTCGAGTCGGAAGAGGACCGGGCCGTCGAGGCGCGTCAGCTTCGTGTGGACCTTCTGCCAGCGGTCGTAGGGCGGCTCCGCGACTGCCAGCAACGTGGTGGCGTCGTCGCTTCCGAGCAGGGTGTCCGGGGTCGCCTCGAGCCGGGCCGTGGCCAGGAGCCTCCCGTCGGGCAGGAACTCGACGGCGGTCTCGTCGTTGCCGTCGCCCTCGTGGATGACGGAGACGGGCTCCCAGCTCCGGCCGTCCGCGGAGCGAAGCAGGATCGAGCGACCGTGCTCGTGCCAGTAGGCGGGGACGTACCAGGTCACGCCGTCCCGCGTCTTGGGGCGCCAGAAGAGCCAGCCGGGCGGACCGACGGGCTCGAAGGGCGTCCAGGTCGCCCCGTCGCTGCTCGTCGCCAGCACGGTTTCGACCGGGGTGGCCATGCGCCCCTCGTTGGGGAGCGCGTAGAGGAAGAGCCTGCCCGCGATCTCCACGAGCTTCGGATCGCGGATGTCCTTGCCCGGCAACTGGAGCCGGGCCAGGGTCTGCCACTGGCGCCCGTCGCCGGAGCGCTTCACCAGCAGGCGCGAATTCAGCGAGCCCAGGTGCCAGGGAGAGGCGGCATGCACCAGCAGGAAGTCGCCGCGCCACGCGATGAGGTCGGTGTTGGAGTTGTGCTCGCCGTCCGAGACGATCGGCCAGTGCGCGAGATCGAGCCGGGCGTCCACCTGGGCCCGGTTCGGCCGCAGGAGCCAGTACGCGAGGAGGACACCCGCCGCCAGCAGCAGGACGGCGATCAGCCTTCCGGCTGCCCGCACGCGCCCTCCTCGATCTCGACCCGCGTCCCCGGCTCGACGCGCTCGAAGAGCTCCACCACGTCGGCGTTGCGCATGCGGATGCAGCCGTGGGAGCCCGGCTGCCCGAGCCGCGCCTCGTCGGGCGTGCCGTGGATGTAGACGAAGCGGCGCATCGAGTCCACGTCGCCGAGGCGGTTGCGGCCCACCTCGAGGCCGCGCAGCCACAGGATCCGCGTCAGGATCCAGTCCCGCTCCGGGTCCGCCGCGTGCCGCTCGAGGGTACAGATCTCGCCCGTGGCACGCCGCCCCACGAAGACCGCGCCGAGGGGCGCGCCGGCGCCGACCTTGGCGCGGATCTCGTGCCGCCCCCGCGGCGTCTGCTCGCTGCCCTCGCGTTCCCCGGCGCCGCGAGCCGCGGTCGAAACCAGGTAGCAGGCCACGACCCGGTCCCCTTCGAGCAGCTCGAGCTGCTGCGCTTCGATGCGGATCCGGATCCAGCGCTCCGACACGGCCGCCAGTCTAGGCGGCCCGCGGTCCGGGCCCAAGCCGCGCTGCTGCGTGTAGACTCAGCGCCTGACCAGGAGAGCCGCATGCCCGTCGTGACCTGGATCCGCGCGCGCGCCCGAAGCTTCCGCTTCGCCTTCCGAGGCGTGGGGACGATGCTGGCCACGCAGCACAACGCCTGGATCCACACCGCGGCCGTCGTCGTGGTGGTGACGGCCGGCCTGGGCTTCGGGGTCGCGCGCCTGGAGTGGCTGGCCATCACATTGGCGATCGTCGCGGTCCTGACGGCAGAAGCACTGAACACCGCCTTCGAGGCGCTCTGCGACGTGGCCTCGCCGGAGTTCCATCCCCTGGTGGAACGCGCCAAGGACGTGGCCGCAGGCGCCGTCCTGATCAGCGCCATCGGAGCCGTAGTGGTGGCAGCGTTGATCTTCGGTCCCCGGCTCGCCGCGCTCTGAAGCGGCGCAGTGCTATCGTTGCCGGACCGGAGGCCGACGCACCGCGATGTCCTAGGAAGCCGCCTCACCCCCGCCGCTCGTTCGACCACGACCCAGCGAGGTGTCGCGTTGGCTTCCATCACGATCGTCTCCGGAGCCCCCGGCACCGGCAAGACCACGCTCGCGCGTGGGCTCGCCGCGGCCGATCCGCGGGGCCTGCACCTGGCTTCCGACTGCTTCTACACGTTCCCCGCCCACCCCCTCGACCCCACGCGCCCGGAATCCCATGCCCAGAACACCACCATCGTGCGAGCCCTCGGACGCGCCGCCGCGGCATTCGCGGAGGGCGGCTACGGCGTCTTCCTGGACGGCATCGTCGGGCCGTGGTTCCTGCCCACCCTGGTGGCGGAGCTACCCCGAGAGGCGCCGCTCGAATACGTGGTGCTGCGAGCGCCCCTGGCCGAGGCCCTGGAGCGCGTGCGCCGACGCGACGGAGCCGGTGCCAGCGCCCGCGTGGCGCACATGCACCGGGCGTTCGCGGACCTGGGCGACTACGCGCAACACGCGTTCGACGCGACCGCTGCGGACCCGGCAGGCGTATTGGCCCGGGTGCGCGAGGACCGGGCCCGCGGCCGCTTCGCGCTGGCGCGCGGCGCCGTCCGATGACCGCCGAACGCGTGCTCGAGATCCTGGACGCGCTGGCGCGGGCGGGGGTGCGGGCCTGGGTCGACGGCGGCTGGGGGGTCGACGCCCTCGTCGGCCGCCAGACGCGGCCGCACGACGACCTGGACCTGGTGGTCGCGCTCGCCGACGTGGGGACGATCCGCGCCTGCCTCGGCGAGTGCGGCTTCGGCCCGGCCGAGGACGAGCAGCCGGTGCGCTTCGTGCTTCGCCACGCGAGCCTCGGCCAGCTCGATTTCCACACGGTGCGATTCGACGCGGAGGGCGGCGGCGTCCAGCCGCAGCCCGGGGGCGCGAGCTTCCGCTACCCACCCGAGGGATTCGTGGGCGGCCGGATCGGCGGCCAGGCCGTCGAATGCATCTCCGCCGAAGTCCAGGTCCTCTGTCACCGGGGCTACGAGCCCGATGCGAAGGACGCCGCCGACGTGCTGCTCTTGCACCGGGAGTGCGGCGTACCGCTCCCCCCGGAGTACCGGCGCCTCGCGGAGAGAGCCGCAGGAGAACCCGGGCTCAACCGCCCTCCCCGGCGCGCCGATCCATAGACCGGACGGGATCAGAAAGGATCCCATGGGCAAGATTCCGCTGGCACTCCTGCTGGCCCTGGTCGTCTACCTGGGGGTGACCCTGGTGCGCGAGGGGCCCGACCGCGCCTTCGGCGGCCTCTTCGGCCTGCTGACGAGCGACTCCTACGGGGATTCGGACGCCGGGACCCGCAGCGGCGCCATCGCCGACGAGATCGCTCCCGCGCCCGCAGCGCCCGACGACGACGGCGAGCCCTGGTGGTCGGAGCCCTAGCGGCGGGCGACCTCAGGCCTTCGGCATGAGCGCCCGGGTCATCTCGCGCACCCGGGCGTGGAAGTCGTACGGGTAGTCGAGGGGCAGGCGCGACACCTCGTCGAGCCGCCGGGCGGCGTCCTCGGGGATCGCGAGATCCGCCGCCGCCAGGTTGCCCTCGAGCTGCTCCAGGCTGCGGGCGCCGAAGATCGGCGCGGTGACGCCCGGCTGGGCCACCACCCAGGCCAACGCCACCTGGTTGGGCTGCGTCCCCAGCTCCTCGGCCACGGCGATCACCGTCTCCGCGATGTCCAGGTTGCGCTCGTTGAAGAAGCGCTCGCGGCCCATGTCCTGGGTCTCGAGGCGCGTGCCTTCGGGAATGCCCTGCCCCTTGCGGAACTTGCCGGTGAGCAGGCCCCCGGCGAGCGGGCTCCAGGGAATCACGCCGACGCCCTCCTCGAGGCACAGCGGCAGGTGCTCCCGCTCGATGGAGCGACACACCAGCGAGTACTGGGGCTGGAAGCAGTCGTAGCGAGCGACGCCGAGCTCGCGCGCGAGGCCGAGGCTCTTGGCGATCTGCCAGGCGGAGTAGTTGGAGCAGCCCGTGTAGCGCACCTTGCCGGCGCGCACGCAGTCGTCGAGCGCCCGCAAGGTCTCGTCCAGAGGCGTCGTCTGGTCGTAGGCGTGCACCTGGTAGAGATCCAGGTAGTCGGTCCCCAGCCGACGCAGGCTGGCGTCGACCGCGTCCAGGATGTGCTTGCGCGACAGTCCCAGGTCGTTGGGCGCCGCGCCCATGGGGCCCGCCACCTTGGTGGCGAGGATCACCTGCTGGCGCTTCTCGGCGATGGCGCGCCCGGTGATCTCCTCGGACGCGCCGCTGGAGTAGACGTCGGCGGTGTCGATGAAGTTGCCGCCGGCATCGAGAAAGCGGTCGACGATCTTGCGCGAGGTGGCTTCGTCGCAGCCCCACTCGCGATTGCCGAAGGTCATGGTGCCGAGGCAGAGGTTCGAGACCTTGAGGCCGGTGCGGCCGAGCTTGCGGATGCGCATGGCTCCCTCCAATGGCGGTGCAGTGTACCGGGCCCGAGGAGCCGGAGCGGCGCGACGGGCGGCGCCAGCCGGGAAACGAGAAACGCGCGCACCGTGAATACGTCGAGCCCCTTCCCAGGAAGGCTCGTCCGGCGCGCGCGCTCTCGACCGCTTGTGGCGGTCACCCCTGCTTCGATGCAAGCGGCGGGCCAATCGGCGCCGAATGGAAGCTCCAATAATTTCAGCGGGTTGCACGGAAAGTTGCGCACGCTCGGATGCTCGGTGGGAAAACCCGTTCCGCTCTGGCGGAAGGCCGTTTCCCAGCCGGCGAGGCGTTTGACAGCCCGCGGAGCGCCGGCGACGATGCGCTCCATGCAACGGACCACCATCGCCGCGCTGATCCTGCTGGCGGGCCTGCTGGCGCCCCCGGCCTCCTCCTACCCGCTCGACGGCTACGACTACACGGGCCTGGCCCGCCTGGAAGAGCAGCGACGCGTGCAGCTGGGAGAGCTGCCGGGCCGCAAGCGCCCGGCGGGCGAGCTGCTGCCGCTGGAGCAGGTCCAGCTCCGGCTCCTGGACCAGCCGGACCTGGTGCTGCCCGCGCCGGACCCCACGCTCACGGCCACCGTGAAGGGGCTGCTGGCTCCGCACGCGGACCGCTACGGGATCGCGCTGCTGGACCTCTCCGATCCCGCCGTTCCCCGCTACGCGGCCTGGCAGCCGGACCAGCGCCAGAATCCGGGCAGCGTGGGCAAGCTGCTGGTGGCGCTCGGGGTCTTCCAGGGCCTGGCCGACGCCTGGCCGGACTCGATCGCGGACCGCGAGCGGGTGCTGCGCGACGCGCGCATCACCGCCGACATCTTCAGCGTCTACGACCACCACACCGTGCGCTTCTTCGACGTCGAGACCGCGACCTTGAGCCGGCGCCCGATCCAGAAGGGCGACACAGCCTCGCTCTGGACCTACCTCGACTGGATGATGTCGCCCAGCTCGAACTCCGCTGCGGGCATGCTCCAGAAGCACCTGATCCTGCTCGCGCACTACGGCAAGGCCTATCCGGTGTCCGCCGAGGAGGAGGCGCGCTTCTTCAAGGAGACCAAGAAGACGGAGCTCGGTGCGATCTTCGAGAAGGCGATCCAGGAGCCGGTCACCCGCAACGGACTCGACCTGGAAGCCCTGCGCCAGGGCAGCTTCTTCACCCACGAGGGCAAGAAGCGGGTGCCGGGCACCAGCAGCTACGCCACGCCCCGCAGTCTGCTCAACTACATGGTGAAGATGGAGCAGGGGAAGCTCGTGGATGCGTGGTCGAGCCGTGAGATCAAGCGGCTGCTGTACATCACCGAGCGCCGCATCCGCTACGGCTCCTCCGGCGCCCTGCGCGAGTCGGCCGTCTACTTCAAGAGCGGCTCCCTCTACAGCTGCCAGCCCGAGGAGGGCTTCGTCTGCCGCAAGTACCACGGCAACAAGCGCAACTACATGAACTCGACGGCGATCATCGAGTCGCCGGCGGGCCAGGACCGGCTCTACTACATGGTCACCGTGCTCTCCAACGTCCTGCGCAAGAACTCGGCGCAGGACCACCGCGACCTGGCGCGCGCGATCCAGGCCCAGCTCCTGCGGGACCATCCCGCGAAGCCCGTCGCCGCGGGCCAGCTGCCGCCGTCGGCGACCTACGGCGAAGGCTTCGTCGGCTACCAGTCCGAGCGCGCCGAGGTGCTGCTCAAGGTCGAAACCCAGGAGGCGCTGCTGGCCCTGGGCTACGAGATCGGCGAGATGGACGGCGTGATCGGAGCGCGCACCAAGGGCGCGATCCGCGACTTCGAGCGCAGCCAGGGGATCCCCGCGACGGGCACGCCCAGCCGGAGCCTGATCGATCGCATGCGGGCCGTGGCCCAGGAACGGGGTGCGTGGCGGGCGGAGCCGGGAGCGCCCTCCCCGCCCGCGCCCTGACCCAGGTCCGGCCGTGCCCGCCGATCTCGAGGTGCAGCGCGGGCTCGTGATCCCGGGGCACGAGCTGCACGAGACGGCGAGCCGCGCCGGCGGGCCGGGCGGGCAGCACGTCAACAAGACCAGTACCCGCGTCAGCCTGCGCTGGAACGTGGCGGAGAGCGGCGTGCTGACGAGCCGCCAGCGCACACGCCTGCGCCGGCGGCTGGCCTCGCGCCTCACTCGCGACGGCGCTCTCGTGGTGCACGCTCGCACGACCCGCAGCCAGGCCCAGAACCGCCGGCTGGCGCGCGAGCGACTGGCCGAGACGATCCGCGAGGCTCTCGTCGTCCCGAAACGCCGCAGGAGCACGCGCCCCACGCGCGCCTCGCGCGAGCGGCGCCTCGAGGGCAAGCGCCGCCGCGCCGGCGTGAAGCGCCGCCGCGGCCCCGTGCGCGGCGAGGACTAGCGGGGCTTCGGGTTTCGGCGCCCGGGGCTGGGCTATCCTGCGCGCATGAGCGAGACCCTGGAGCGCGTGCTGGTGACCGGCGGAGCCGGGTTCATCGGCTCCAACCTCGTCCGGCACCTGCTCGAACACACGGACGCGCACGTGGTGGTGGTGGACAAGCTCACCTACGCCGGCAACCTGGCCAGCCTGGACGACGTGGCGGGGGATCCACGCTTCCGGTTCGTGCGCGCCGACATCGCCGACCGCGCCGCCCTGGCCGTCATCTTCGCCGAACACCGGCCCACGGCCGTGGCAAACCTGGCCGCGGAATCCCATGTGGACCGCTCCATCGAGGGACCGCGCGCCTTCGTCCACAGCAACCTGGTCGGAGCCTTCGAAGTGCTCGAAGCCGCGCGCCAGTACTGGGACGAGGCCGACCCGCAGCGGCGTGGGGCCTTCCGGCTGCTCCAGGTATCCACCGACGAGGTCTTCGGGTCGCTGCCCGAGACGGGGAGCTTCCGCGAGACGACCCCGTACGATCCGCGCTCGCCCTACTCCGCCAGCAAGGCCGGCGCCGATCACCTGGCGCGGGCCTGGCACACGACCTTCGGGCTCCCGGTCCTGCTCACCAACTGCTCCAACAACTACGGGCCCTTCCAGTACCCGGAGAAGCTGATCCCGCTGATGATCCGGAACGCCATCGAAGGCAAGCCGCTCCCCATCTACGGAGACGGGCAGTACGTGCGCGACTGGCTGTTCGTGGACGACCACTGCTCGGCCCTGCTGCAGGTACTGGCGCGCGGGAGACCGGGAGAGAGCTACAACGTGGGCGGGGACTGCGAGCTGCCGACTCTCGAGGTGATCGACCGCCTGTGCGCGATCCTCGAGCGCGAGCTGCCGGCGGCGAAGAACTCCGCCCTGGCGGCCCGCGGCGTGCGCCGCTACGCCGACCTCAAGACCTTCGTCGAGGACCGGCCGGGGCACGACCGACGCTACGCCATGGACTTCAGCAAGCTACGCGGCGAGCTCGGCTGGACGCCGGCTCACGACTTCGACGCGGGACTGGCGGAGACGGTGCGCTGGTATCTGGCGCACGAGGACTGGTGCACCGCGGTCGAGGCAAACCGCTACGACCGCGAGCGGCTCGGGCTGCTCGGGCGCAAACCGGAGAGCAGCGCGGGCCAGGCGGCTGACCCGAAATGCGGGTCAGCCGACGCGGCGGAAGGTCCCGCGGAGCGGGACCGCAGCTAGGCGGGCTGTGCGTGCCGCGGAGTCAGCCACCGGCGCAGTCGCTCGGTCGCCTCGGAGAGAGGCGAGGAGCGCGGCACCGCGGCCAGGTTCCGCCGCATGCACGGCTGGCACATTCCGTGGCTGGTTCCCGCGTGATCGCGAGTCGGAGCCGGAACGGGACTGCCACACCAAGCGCAGATCGTCACCATGGTCCTCATGTCGGGGAAGTAGCCGCGAACCCCTGCCAGGTGGCAGAATCCCGCTTCCGGGAAGTCCAGAAACCGGGACGCGGCCGACCCTCGGCCGCCGGCAGCTCCGTCGGGTGCTTCCCCCGACCCAGCGCATCGGCGGGCGCCGCCGGGGACTTGAGGCCGAAGCTGCGTCGCCGCGAGCCGGCGCCGGACCCGCACCCAATACGCAACCTGCCGGAATGATTCCGGTTTCTTGCAGGCCGCGATCCCGCTCCCGGGATCGGACGCGCCTGGCGCCAGAGCGGTCTGGCCGTCCAACACATTGATTCCATTCAGGAAAATACTCCGGCGCGGACTGGCACGGGGCTTGATAAGAGGAGGGATGCGGAGCGCCAGGTTCCCTCGGGGGAGAGATGCCGGATCACACCGTCCTGTTCGTCGACGACGAGCTCAACATCCTGAAGGCCGTCCAGCGCCTGCTGCGCCACGAGTCCACGCGGGTCCTCACCGCCTCGCGCGCCCGGGAGGCGCTCGAGCTGCTGGAGCAGAACCCGGTGAAGGTGGTGGTGACGGACCAGCGCATGCCGGAGATGAACGGTGTCGAGCTGCTGGCCGCGGTCCGCGAGCGGCATCCCGACGTCGTGCGCATGATGCTCACGGGCTACACGGAGATGAACATCGCCGTGGAGGCCATCAACCGGGGCGAGATCTTCCGCCTGATCACCAAGCCCTGGAACGACGACGAGCTCAAGGCCACGATCCGCCAGGCCTGCGACCACTACGACCTGAAGCAGGAGATCAAGCGCCTCAACCAGGTGACGCGCGAGCAGAACTTCAAGCTCCAGGACATGAATCGAAACCTGGAGCAGAAGGTGCGCGAGCGCACCAAGCAGGTGGCGGAGAAGCACCAGGAGCTGCGCCTGGCCTACGTGCAGACCATCGGCGCCCTGGCCGAGGCCGTCGACGCCAAGGACGCCTACACCCGGGGCCACTCCGAGCGGGTCGGCGTGTACGCCTCGAAGGTGGCGGCCGAGATGGGCTTCCCCAAGGAGTTCATCGAGCGGGTCTACATCGCGGGCCTGCTCCACGACGTGGGCAAGATCGGCGTGCGCGACGCCGTGATCACCAAGCCCGATCGCCTGACCGTGCCGGAGTACGAGGAGATCATGGAGCACCCGGAGATCGGGGCGCGCATCCTCGAGCCCGTCGACTTCCTGCGCGACATCGTGCCCTGCGTGCGCCACCACCACGAGTGGTTCGACGGCTGCGACCGGGGCTACCCGCTGCGCCTGCAGGGGGACCAGATCCCCCTGCCCTCGCGCATCATCCTGGTGGCCGACACGGTCGAGGCCATGACCAGCGATCGGCCCTACCGCGAGGCGCTGTCCCTGGAGAACGTCGTGCGCGAGATCCACAAATTCTCGGGCAGCCAGTTCGACCCGGTCTGCGCCGACGCCATGCTCCGGCTGCTGGAGCGCGAGGGCGAGGGCTTCATCCGCAAGGACCAGAAGTTCGACATCTACGCCTTCATCGAGAGCTGAACGTGAGCGAACGCGACCCTCGCGACGACGCCACCCCGGACGCGGTGCTCCTGGCCCTCGAGGCCGACGGCCAGCTGCGCGCGGACCCCCAGCTGCTGCGCGACCCGGCCCGGCTCGGCGCGCTGCACGCCCACCTGCGCGAGGCGCTCGGCGAGGAAGACGCCGCCGCCACCCTGCTCCAGGCAGGGTTCCTCCAGGGCCTGCGCGACGCGCAGGCCGCCGGCAACGCGGATCCGCGCCAGGCGGCCGCGTGCCCCGCGGCTCCCCGGGTGCCGTTCAGCGTGGGTCCGCGGCCGGGCGCCGGAGCGTCCCAGCTGGCCGGGACCTTCTCCGACGCCGAAGCGGCCGGGCGCCGCGAGAGCCTGGGCCCTGTGCCGGGCTGGAGCTGCCACGTCACGGCGGGCTACGTGTCGGGCTGGCTCTCGGGCCTGCTCGGCGACGACGTCCTGGCGGTGGAGACCGCCTGCTGCGCCGACGGCGCCGAGGCCTGCCAGTTCCAGGCCCGGCCGGTCGCGGCCTGGCGCCCGGAGGACGGCCCCGCCGTGCGCCGGGCTCTGGACCGGCTGGACTTCTCCTCCCTGCGGCTGTGCATGGCGCGGGACGCGACCTCGGCGCCGGACGAGGACGATCTCGACTCGCTCGCGGTACACGTCTGGGGCCCGGTCATGATCGTGCCCTACGGCGGCGTCGACGAGTGCCTGTCGGCGCTCGACCTGATCGCCCTGGACGACTCCGCCCGGGACGTCTCGGTGGTGGTGCTCGACCTGGGCGGTGCGATCCTGGACTCGGATCTCGGCGCCGTCGTGCTGGAGCAGGTGATCGAGGCCATCGAACAGCGCGGCGCCGATACGATCCTCACCGGCGTCTCGCCGCTGTCGGAGCCGGTGGTGGCCGACCTCGAGACCCGACGCCTGGTGGTCCACAAAGACCTGCCGGAGGCGGTCGCCGCGGCCTTCCAGATCGCCGACGCGCAGCGGCGCGTCTACTAGGGCCCGACGCTCAAGCAGACGTCCGGTCCACCCGAAAAATCCCAGCGATGGAGAGGATCCCCGAGTCCGGCGGGCTGGACGCCCACCCGCTGCCCCGACTGCTCCTGGAGCTGCGCCGATCGCGCTTCGCCGGGGCCCTGGTACTCAGCCGCGAGCGGACCGAGAAGCGCGTCCTGTTCCAGGAAGGCACGCCGGTCTTCGCCGAGTCGAACGTCCCCAGCGAGAGCCTCGGCGTCCAGCTGATGGATGCCGGGATCCTCACGCGCGACGACCACGTGCGGGTGAGCGAGCTCGTGCAGGAGCGGGGCTGCCGCGAAGGCGCCGCGCTGCTCGAGCTCGGGCTGCTGGGCCCGAAGGATCTCTTCCTGGCCCTGAAGGAGCAGGTGCGCCGGCGCCTGATCGACTGCTTCGGCTGGGCCAGCGGCGAGTTCCGGCTGGAGCCGGGCGAGGGCGAGGGCGACGACGTGCAGCCCCTGCGAATCGATTCGTTCCAGCTCGTGCAGGACGGGCTGGCCCGCCACTGGCCACCGGACCGCCTGCTCCAGGGGCTGGCGCCGCGCATGGACCGCTACCCGTCGCCGGGAGCCGGCTTCGAGGGCCTGCTGCGGCGGCTCGGCGACGAGGACGGCGTGGTGGCCTTCCTGCAAGGAGTCGACGGCAGCCAGTCGCTCGGCTCGCTGCTCGAGCGGGCGACGACTCCGGCCGTGCTGGCGGTCGCCTGGATCGCCGACGCAGCCGGGGCGTTCGAGTGGCAGGACACCCCGAGCGGCGGCGACGCCGCCGAGCAGAAGCCGGAGCCCAGCTTCGAGATCAGCTTCGAGGACGTCGACGCGGGGCAGGACGGGGCTGCCTCAGGCGAGGCGCAGAGCGCGCGCGAGACACGCGCGGGCACCGGGGCCGGCGTGGCCAAGCTGCGACGCGAGGTGGAGGAGCGCCACGCACAGCTCTCGGAGCTGGACTTCTACGGCGTGCTCGGCATCGAGCGCGAAGCGAACCCAGGCGCCATCAAGCGCGCGTACTTCGCCGCGGCCAAGCGCTACCACCCGGACGCGCTGGCCAGCCTGGGACTGGAGGGTCTTCGCCCCCAGGCCACCGCGCTCTTCGCGCGGGTCGCCAAGGCGTACGCCACCCTCTCGGATCCCGAGGCGCGGCGGAACTACGACGCGGAGCTCGACGGCCACGTGGCCGCGGACGCGGACCGCCTGGCCAACGCGGAGGCCCTCTTCCGCAAGGGCGAGATCATGCTGCGCGCTGGCGACTTCCGCGGCTCGCTCCAGTTCCTGGAGCCCGCCGTGCGGCTGTGGCCGGAGGACGCCGCCTACCAGTCCGCCCTCGGCTGGGCCCTCTTCAAGAAGACTCCGCCCGACAACGACCAGGCCCGCGAGCACCTGGAGAAGGCCGTCTCGCTCGCCGAACGCGACGCCACCGCCCAGCTGCGCCTCTCGGTCGTCCTCCGCGACATGGGAGACACCGAAGCAGCGGACCACCACGCCAGCCGCGCGAAGCAGATCGACCCGAAGGTCACCGCCCGCTAGATCGGGAGGTCGCCAGCGGCGGGCGAGACGCTGCCGGTCTTGGCGTAGGCTTCGATGGCGCGCTGGGCGATGCGCCACTGGTGCACTTCGTCGGCCCCGTCGGCGAAGCGGGCCCAGCGGGCCTGCTTCAGCATGTCCGCCAGCGGCGTGTCCGTCGAGTAGCCGAGGGCGCCGTGCACCTGGACCGCGCGGTCGATGATGCGGTTGAGCGAATTGGCGACGAAGTGCTTGGCCATGGAGACCTCGCTCTTGAAGTCCTCCTTGCGGTCGATCTTGTAGGCCGCGTGCAGGATCATGAGCTTGCCCTGGTAGAGCTCCATGGTGCTGTCGGCGATCAGCCACTGGATGCCCTGCTTCTCGGCCAGGTAGGAGCCGTGGGCGTACCGCTGCATGGCACGGTCGATCATCATGTCGAGGGCGATCTCGGCCTGACCGATCCAGCGCATGCAGTGGGCGAGCCGCGCCGGTCCCAGGCGCGCCTGGCCCAGCAGGTGTCCCTGGCCGCGGCCGCCGAGGATGTTCTGCTTCGGCAGCTTCAGGCCGTGGATGCGGATCTCGCAGTGGTTGTGGCTGCCGGACATGGTGTGGACGTCGCGCACCACCTCCCAGCCCTCCGACGGGATGTCCACCAGGAAGGCCGAGTTGGCGGCCTGGGGCACGTCCGGGTCGTCTTCGGTGCGGGCGATCAGGATCGCGAACTGGGCGCCCTTGGCGCCGGAGATGAACCACTTGTGACCGTCGATCTCCCAGTGGTCGCCACGGTCCACCGCCTTCGTCTGGATCAGGGTCGGATCCGAGCCCGCCACCTCGGGCTCGGTCATGGCGAAGCACGAGCGCGCGCGGCCCTCGCAGAGCGGAACCAGGTAGCGCTGCTTCTGCTCGTCCGTGGCCCAGTGCAGGAGCGTGTGCATGTTGCCCTCGTCGGGGGCCTGGGCGTTCATCGCGAAGGGGCCGAAGCGGGTCTTGGCCGCCTCGGCGGCGACGGCGGCCATGGCCACGTGGCCCAGGCCCATGCCGCCGAAGTCTTCGGGCATGTGCGGAAGCCAGAGGCCCCACTCCTGGGCCGCCTTGCGCATGCGGATCACCTGCTTCACGAGCACGTCGCGATCCCCGTCGTGCTCGGCGATCTCGGCCTCGGCGGGACGCACGATCTTTTCGCAGAACTGCCGGACGCGCGCCACCACCTCCTGGAGCTCGCTGGGAAAGCTGAAGTCGATGGCCATGGGGGTCTCCTGGGGTTCCGGCGGGGATGGAGAGTGACGCGTCCGGGTCCCGATCCTACCGCCCCCGGTCCCAGACGGCGAACACGAGTCCGCCGACGGCGACGACGGCGCCCGCCGACACGAACATCTCCACGTATCCCACGTCGCGGCTGATGGCGCCGAAGAGCGGCCCGCCGAGCAGCACGCCGGCGTCGAAGACGGCCGTGTAGAGGGCGATGGCGGCGCCGCGCTCGGCCGGGCGCGCGCGGCTGATGACCAGGCCGTTCAGGATCGGGTTCGTCATCCCGTGGCCCATGCCGCAGAGCGCGCCGACCAGGCCGAAGGTCACGTCGCCCCCCGCCAGGCCGATTCCCGCCAGGCCCAGCCCCAGGAGCACCAGGGAGGGCGCGAGGACGCGCTTCGGGCCCGCCCGGTCCGGCAGCCAGCCGAGCCCGAGCCGCACCGCGATCGCCGCCAGGGAGTAGGCAGTGAAGAAGAGGCCCATGCTGCCGAACTCCACTTGCAGCAGGTACGTCTTCAGGAACGCGAAGGGCCCGGCGATCGCCGTCGCGAAGATCGTGCCGATGAACCAGAGGGGCACGAGGTCGCGCTGGAGCGCGGCCGCCGTGAAGCCGCGCGAGGCCTCGTCGGCGCTCACCACGGGGCGGGCCTCGCGGAGCCCGAAGGAGACCGCGAGCGAGGCCACGGCCAGCACCACGGCGATGGCGAAGAGATCCCCGTAGGAGCCCCACCCGAGGATCCAGTCGCCGAGCAGCGGGCCCAGCGAGATCGGCAGCATCCCGGACACGCTGAAGGCGGCGATCCCCTGCATGCGCCGGCTCTCGGGCACGATGTCTGCGGCGTAGGTGAAGAAGCCCGCGAAGAGCATGGACTCGGCCACGCCGTGCAGGATGCGGATGGCGTAGATCCACGGCCCGAGGCTGCTGACGGTCAGGTAGAGTCCGACCGCCAGGACGTTCAGCACGCCGCCCAGCAGGATGACCGGGCGGCGGCCCCAGTCGTCCATGGCCCGCCCCACCCAGGGACGCACCAGCAGCGCGGCGCCCGCCGTGAGGCTCCAGAGCAAGCCGATCGTCACCTCGTCCGCCCCCAGGTCCTTCAGGTACCCGGGGAAGTGCAGATACAGGTTGAACGCCAGCGCCTGCAGGAAGGTCCCGGCGAAGCTCAACACGAACGCGGTCGTCAGGAGCCGTGCACGCTGCATCAGCAGGGATTGCGTCTCAGG
The DNA here is from genome assembly GCA_947259215.1 of uncultured delta proteobacterium. Lineage (GTDB taxonomy): Bacteria > Myxococcota_A > UBA9160 > UBA9160 > JAFDET01 > CAMYLJ01. The sequence continues at coordinate 132,080 of CAMYLJ010000003.1, read as the reverse complement.
GGCGGCGGGCGGCGGCGAGTTCGAAGAGCTGGACGGCAGACTCACCCATGCCGGCGAACCGCTCGTCGCGGGTCTGGCCCCGGTGGTAGCGGACGTAGATCTGCTGGAGCACCACGGCCATCTTGAACGTGCCGAAGACCAGGTAGTACGGCATCGCGTCGAGGGAGCGGCCGCTGCGTTCGGCGTAGCGGGCCGCGGCCTCGTCGCGGGTCATGAAGCCGGGGGCGTCGCAGGGCATCGGCGAGAATCCTCCGTCCTCGCCGGGATTGGCCCACTGGGAGAGCAGCGTCCCGATGTCGCAGTACGGGTCCCCGACCGTGCACATGTCCCAGTCGTAGACGGCCACGCAGCGTCCCGGGTCGTCGGCGGCCACGGCCATGTTGTCGAGGCGCCAGTCGTTGTGGAGCAACGTCGGCGGGGGCGAGTCCGGCCGCTCGTCCGCGAGCCAGCCGGCCACCTCGTCGGCGACCGGCAGGTCGCCGGTGCGCGACCGCTCCCAGCGCGAGGTCCAGCCGGAGAGCTGGCGCTCGAGGAAGCGCGCGGGCTCCCGCCCCAGCCCATCGAGGCCGAGCGGAGTCGGATCGACGGCGTGGAACTCCGCCAGCACGTCGATCACCACCCGGGACAGCATGCGATTGGCGTGGGCGTCCTCGCCGCCGCCAAAGCAGGCGGGGACCACCCCGCGCACGACCACGCCCCTGCGGCGCTCCATCACGAAGAACGGCGCTCCAATCACGGACTCGTCGTCGCAGTAGACGAAGGCCCGGGGCGCGTAGGGGAACGCGCGGTAGAGCACCGAGAGGGCCGTGTACTCGCGCTGCATGTCGTGCGAGCCCGGCGCCACCGGCCCGAGCGGGGGGCGGCGCAGCACGTACTCCGTGCGTTCGTCGCCAACGCCGAAGCGCAGGCAGTAGGTGAGGTTCGCGTGGCCGCCGCCGAACTGCTGGATCTCGAGCGGACCCTCACTCGCGGGGAGCCGCCCTTTCAAGAACGCGGCCACGGCGACCGCGTCGAGCTCCTCGCCGGGGCGCGGGGGGATCACATCGGACGCAGGAGCAGCCGGGTCGCCCATCGGCGGCGGATCCTAGCACGGCCCGCGGATGGCGACCCGATCCAGGCGGGGTACGCTGGCGCGGTGTCGCCCGGCGAGCTCGCGTCGCTCGTGGGCGCCGGGCTCGCTGCCGGCGTCGTGAACAGCCTCGCCGGCGGAGGCTCGCTCCTCACCGTCTCGCTGCTCGTGGTCTTCGGCCTGCCCGGCACCCTGGCCAACGGCACCAATCGCGTGGGGATCCTGCTCCAGAGCCTGGCCGCCGCCTGGCGCTTCCGCGCCGAGGGTGTCGACGGGCTCCGCGACGCGGCACCGCTGCTGCTGCCTGTGCTGCTCGGCTCGGCGGTCGGCGCCTGGGGGATCTCGCGCGTCAGCGACGCCGCCTTCGAGCGCGCCTTCGGCGTGCTGATGATCCTGCTCCTGCTTCCGATCCTGCGCGGCTCGACGCCGACCCGGGCGGCGGCCGCGCTGACCTCCCCCGTCGGCACCTTTCTGCTCTTCTTCGGGATCGGGCTCTACGGCGGTGCCTTCCAGGCGGGCGTCGGAATCCCGCTGCTCTTCGCCCTGGCCTACGCCGGCCACGACCTCGTGCGCGCCAACAGCATCAAGGTCGTGCTGATCGCCGCGGTGACCGCCGTCGCCGTGCCCGTGTTCGCGCTGGCGGGCCAGATCGCCTGGCTTCCGGCCGGCGCGCTCGGCGTCGGGTTCCTCGCGGGAGGCGAGCTCGGCGCGCGCGCGGCCGTGCGCGGCGGCGAGCTCCTGATCCGACCGGTCCTCAGCATCGCCGTGCTGGCGCTCGCCGGTCGCATGCTCGGGCTCTACTGAGCCGCTCCCGGGGAACTGGGCTACACCCGGCGCGATGCCCGAGCCGATGCCGCGTTCGCGCCGGGTGCTCTTCGCCCTGGGAGCTCCGGGCTGGCAGATCACGGACCAGATCATCCTCAGCGTGGTCGTGTACTTCTACCTGCCGCCGGCGGGGCGCGGCCTCGACACCCAGGTGTCGCAGACCATGATCCTCGGCGGCCTCACCGTGTTCGGCGCAGCCACGCTGCTGGGGCGTCTCTTCGACATGCTGGCCGATCCGGTCGTGGGCTACTCGTGCGACCGCTCGCGCTCGCGCCTCGGCCGCCGGCGTTCGTTCCTGCTCTACGGCGCGCTGCCCATGGTGGTGACACCGCTGCTGCTCTTCTGGCCCCCCGGCGCACCGGGCAGCGCCGCGAACGCCTGGTGGCTGGCGGGGGTGACGTCGCTCTACTTCATCGCCTTCACGGTCTACGTGGCGCCCTACCTGGCGCTGATCCCGGAGATCGCGTGGACGAGCGAGGAGCGCGTGAACCTCTCGACGGTGCTGGCCGTCGCGGGCATCCCGGCGGTCTTCTTCGGCGTGACCTGGACCGCGGGCATGGACTGGGCCGTGGGGCTCGGCCTCACGCCCGCCGACGCGGTGCGCGCGGTGGTGCTCGCCGGCTCGGCGCTGGCCCTGGTGCTCTGCTTCCTGCCCATCCTCGCCGTCGACGAGCGCCGCTTCTGCCACTCCACGCCGTCGGACCTGCCGCCCGCCCGCGCCCTGCTGGAGACCCTCGCCAACCGTCCCTTCCGGCGCTACCTGGTCGCCCAGCTCCCGTTCGTCGTCGGCCTGACCATGATCCGACCGATGACGGTCTACTACGCCACCGTCGTGCTCGGCCGCAGCGAAGGATTCGGATCGGCGCTGGGCGCCGCGCTGTTCGGCGCCACCCTGCTGGCGTTCTTCCCGGTGAACCGGATCGCGCGGCGCTGGGGCCCGAAGCGCACCATCACGAGCTGCGTCTCCCTGCTCGCGTTGGGCGTCGCGGTCCTCGGCCTGCTCGCCCCCGACGTGCCCGGCGGACCGCGCGACGCGCGCAACCTGACCGTCTCCTTTGCGGCCATGCTGACGTGCGGCGTGGCGGTGGCGGGCTTCCTGACCCTGCCGCACGTGCTCATCTCGCAGGTCATCGACTACGACACGCGCCGCACGGGCGCCAACCGGGCGGCGATGTACTTCGGGGTGCAGGGACTCGCGACGAAGATGCTCTACGGGGTCTCGGGCGCGATCCTGTCCTTTCTCTTCGCACGCTACGGGAACAGCGCGGAGGAGCCCCTGGGCGTGCTGCTCGTCGGACCCGTGGCGGCGGTCTTCTGCCTGGCCTCGGCGCTGCTCTTCCTGCGCTACCCGGAGACCGAAGTGCTGCGCGACAGCGCCCAGGTCGCGACACCCAGCGGCGCGAACTAGGAGCGACGCGGCGGTCGGCCGCAGGACGGGAGCCTCCTCGCCCCATGGCGCCACCGGAGCCACGCCGCCCGCAAGCCCGGCCCCCCCGCGCGCGCGTACCCTCCGGACGCTGCCACCGGGCGCGCAGCAAGCCGCAGGCGAGCGAAGTTCAGCTAACTCGGCTCGCGCCAGTCGAGGCGGAAGACCCAGGCGCCGGCCCGCTCCTCCTCGTCGAGGGGCTCGAGGTCGTACTTCTCGAACAGCGCCGGCACGGCCGCCTCGAGCTCCGCGGAGTCGCTGACCCGGGAAGCCCGGGCGGGATAGATCCGGTCGCCGATCCTCACCCGGATCCGCGGGTCGTCCATCACGTTCTGGACCCAGCGCTTGCGCTTCGCGTGCCGCGACGGGACGTACAGGCGCCCCTCGTGGGTGAAGCACCAGACCGTCACCGAGTGGGGATCGTCGGGCCGCGTCTCGAGCTGGATCGTGTCGTAGCCGTGGGCGAACGACCAGTCGGCGACCTCCGTCTGGTGCGTCTCTCCCTCGAGCTCTCCGCCGGCCAGCGGCCCCAGGGGCTCGCAGGCGCTGCTGGCCAGCGCCCCGAGGGCCAGGCCGAGCGCGACGCGGACGCGGGTGGAGGACGGCTCCCTGCGCATGCAGGCCGCAGTCTATAGGAGGCGTCCGAGGTTTGGAATCAGGCGGAGGGGGTCTCGGCCATGATGCGATCGACGAGCCGGGCGAAGCCCGGGTGGCGCAGGAGCCCGAGGGTATCGCCCTCCTGGAGCAGCCGGATCACCTCGGGATCCCGGGCCAGGGCCTGGATCTCCGGATCCTGGCGCAGGTTGCGGATCCGCGGGGCCACCTGCTGCAGGGCCTCGGCGATCTCGTCTCGGAAGGCCCGCGGCTCGCCCACGGCGTGCGGGCCGACGAGCCCGGCCTCGGCGAAGCGCTCGCGGAGCTCGCTGCTGTACGCCACGGCGACGAAGCTGACACGATTCAGCGCACCGTCCACGTCGCCGGCCTCCACCGTTGCCCAGAAACGCCGGTCGGCGCGCAGGTCGTCCACGCGAGGGTCGTCGAGGATGCGCTGGAGGGCGCCGAACGTCTCCGCCGGGCGGCTCGCGGCCCGCACGGCCAGCCGCGCCCCGGGCGTCTCCTCGTCGACCAGCGCACCCGCCGCCGTCGCGGCGGCCGCGCGGCTGGCCGAGGCCAGCGCCGAGCCCTCGACGGACGGCAGCGGGGACTCTCCGGTCACCGCCTCCAGGGCGCTGAGCCAGATCGCCGCGTAGCCCACCAGGAGCACCAGCAGTCCGGCGCGCAGCCCTCCGAAGAAGGCGCCCAGGGCGCGGTCGCCGGCGCTGCGCGGGTCGCCGTCTCGCGCGCGCCGCTCGCGTGCGCGCAGGACGGTCGAGGCGACGCCGAAGCCGAGATAGGCCGCCAGGAAGACCGCGACACCGGCCGCGGGGAGCCCAAAGACGGACGGGAGCGACAGGGCGCGAGCCACCGTGGGGCCGAGGCCGGGAGCCAGGAGCCACGCCGCCAGATACGCGCCCAGCAGGGTGGCGAGGGCGAGCCCCGCCGCCAGGCCCCCGCGCACGAGTCCCGAGAACACGAAGATCCCCACCAGGGCCAACGCCAGGACGTCGATCCACACGACGCGCAGGAGATCGGCCCCCCGCCGCCCGCCCTTGAGAACCTCCCGCTGGCAGGCCGCAGCGCGCCTCCGCGAACCCGCGCACCCAGGGGCGCGCGCCCAGGGACACGGCCACGGCGCCGTCGCGCCCCGTCCACCAGAGCGCGTACCCGGCGCCGCGCACGCGGCGCACGACCCCCGGGTGCGGCATGGCGAAGCGTCCGTGGCAGGGAGCGGACACGATCGCCACGGCGCCCCCGACCGCCTCCAGGAACTCCGGCGTCGACGACGTGCGGCTCCCGTGGTGGGCGAGTTTGAGGACGTCGGCCCGCAGGTCCGCGCCCGAGGCGACGAGCCGGGCCTCGGCACGCGCGTCCACGTCGCCCGCCAGCAGCACGCGCGCGCCCCCGGTCGCCACCCGCAGCACCAGCGAGCGATGGTTGCGATTCCCCTCCGCCTCCGGCGGCGGCCACAGCACCTCGACCCGCAGGTCCCCCAGCGCGAACGGAGGCTCCCCGGCCGCCAGCTCGCGCACGCGCGCGCCCGCCTTGCGTGCGGCGTCGCGAACGGAGGCGAAGGCCGGATCGCCGGCGGCGCCCGACGGAAGCCACACGGCGGCGACCGGAACCGCACGCAGCACGGCGGGCACGCCCCCGCGGTGGTCCAGGTCGCCGTGACTGACCGCCAGGGCGTCGAGCCGCCGGATCCCCAGGGCGCCCAGCGCAGGCACCACCGCGTCGCGACCCCGGTCGACGTCGGCGAAGCGCGATCCCGCGTCCACGAGCAGCGCAGCCCGGCGTCCCTCGACCAGGAGGGCGTCGCCCTGCCCCACGTCGAAGGTCACCAGCCGCGGGCGGGGCGGCCGCTCCTGCGCGGGCGGCGCCAGTGCCAGCAGGATCGCCTGCGCGGCCGCCGCGACCAGGCGCGCCCGCGTCGAGCGGCGCGTGAGGCCCAGCCCCGCGATGAGGATCGCCGCCACCAGGAACGCGGGCGCGGGAGCGTGGCCCGGGCTGGCGGCCGGCGCGGCGCCGGCCACCGCACGCACCGCCGCCAGGCTCGCGGCCGCGAGCCGCTCGGGTCCACGCGCCAGCTCCGCGGCGGGCGATCCTTCGGGGGCGATCCCGACCAGACCCGCCGCCGCCAGCGCCGAAGGCAGCAGCACCCCGCCCGTCCACGGCACCGCCAGGGCGTTGGCCGGGAGCGCCCAGGGCGCGCTCCCGCCCAGACGTCCGGCCACCAGGGGCGCCGTGGTGAGCAGCGCCGTGGCGCTGGCGCGCAGGGCCGCGAGTCCCCGGCGTTCGGCTGCCTCCGGCGCCGCTGCCAGCACCAGCGCCGCCGCGGCGGCGAAGGACAGCCACGCGCCCGCCGCGAACAGCGCCCCCGGCTCGAGGGCCAGGAGCAGCGTGGCAGCCAGCACCAGGGGCTGCTCGCGGCGCGTGGCCCGCCCGCGCAGCAGCGCGGCCACCGCGGCCGTCGCCATCAGCAGCGCGCGCCGCACCGGCAGACCGAAGCCCGCCAGGGCCGCGTAGCCGACGAGTACGACGAGGGTCGCCGCCGCAGCCAGCTGCCGGGCGTCGCGCGCGCGCGCCAGCGACAGCCGCACGACCGCGAGCCGCAGCGCCGCGTACACGGCTGCCGCCACGAGCACCAGGTGGAGCCCGGAGACCGCCAGCAGGTGCGCAAGTCCGAGACCTGCGAACGCGTCGCGCGTCGCCGCGTCCAGGTGTCCGCGCTCGCCCAGCGCCAGCGCCGAGAGCAGCGCCCCGCCCGGACCGAGTGCGACCAGGCGCCCGTCGATGCGCCGCCGGACGTCCGCCACGCGAGCCGCCGGCCCGCGCCCGGCTTCCAGCCGCTCCGCCAGCAGGGGATGCACGGGTTGCGCGGTCGCGCCGATCCCACGCCGGGTGTCGGTCTCCGGATCGAAGCGGCTGCCCGGGTTGCGGAGCCCAGCGGGCGCGCGAAGCCGCAGGCGCGCGCGCACGCGATCGCCGGGCAGCACCTCTCTCAGGATGCCCGGCAGCTCGTCCTTCCGCAGCGGCGCGAGGAGCACGCGGATCCGGTCGGGCACCGCGCGCTCGCGGGCCAGCACGCCGACCGCACGCTCGAGCTCCAGCACCCGCCCGCTGCGGGTCGCACGGGCGGCGGCCACCCGCGCCTCGACGGTCACCTCGACGGGTCGCGCGGGACGCCGGGACTCGGCGGAGACCCGCAGCGAGCCGAGGTGGAACGCGCTCGCCACGCCGACGGCCAGCACGGCCGCTGCCGCGCGCGCGCGCCCGCGGGCGACGAGTGCCGCACCCAGCGCGAGCGCGCCCAGCACCAGCGCCGCGCCGGGCTCCACGGCGCCGCGGTCGGCGGCGAGAATCCCCGCGGCCTCGGCCGCCAGCAGCAGGATGGGGAGTCGGACCAGGTCGCTGCGCCCCGGGACCGGGGAGCAGCCAGCCTAGCCCGGCCGGCTCAGTGGATCACGCGCTCGTCGTCGTCGCTCGCGGTCTGCGTGCGCATCCGCTCGACGTAGGCGCCCAGGGTCCGCAGCGCTTCGTCCAGCTTCTCCAGCTCGCCGCCGAAGGCGTCGACCAGCCGGCCCATTTCGTTCACCTCGCGCAGGCTGCGGCGCAGCCGCTCGAGGGCGTCCCGGTGGACGGCGTACGCCGCCACCACGCCGGCGAGAAAGCCGCTCCGGGTCGGCCCGGTGTCGGAGGAGGCCGAGAGCTCGACCAGGGTCGGCACGATGGCCTCGGCGAATCCGGTGTCTACACCCAGGGACTCCAGCTCGCGACGGCAGCGTTCCAGCGCGTCGGGATTCGGCTTCAACTCGGCGTCCTCCGCTCCATGACTCCCCAGATCTACAGGGAGCAAGAACGGTGCCACGGACGACGCACGCGCAAAGACGGCCGCAAGTCCTCGACACCGCAGGGCGACCCGGGAACGCACGAGCCGCGACCCGACCAGTCGTTCGGGGAACCCGGCGTCCGCTTCTGGGAACTGGAGGTGCTACTCGCGCCAGGCCATGGGGACACGCGCCTGGTCCGCCTCGCCCTCCAGGAGATCGAGCTGTGCCAGCAGGTCGCTGCGGGAGCGGTCCAGTGCCTGGCGCTTGCTCGAGGCGTTGGAGTTGGTGCGCGACATCTCGGCGTCCACCTGCTGCAGGCGCGCGCGCAGGCCTCCGAACTCGGAGCGCCACTGCGCTTCGCTGCGGCCGCCGCGGATCTGGCCGCTCTCGGCCAGGTCGTTCGGCACCAGGGTGAGCACGCCGCCCGCGGTGTCCACGTGGTAGGTGAAGTGGTTGAAGAACGACAGGCCGAGGAGCCCGACGTCCATGGTCGAGCTGATGCTGGCCGGCACGCCTTCGACGCGGGCGCCGCCCAGCTCGACGGAATCCAGCATCACCACGGATTCCTCGATCATGCCGTTGGCGGTGATGTACTGGCGCGTGCGGCCGGAGTCCCGCAGGCCGAGCTGAGCCGCCGCCCAGCGCGGGATCGAGACGTCGGTCGCCCCCGTGTCCACCACGAACGGCACGACCACGCTGTTGTTGAGACGCGCCGCCACCATCATGGAGGTGCCAGCCCGCTCGACGCGGATCCGGTGCACCGCGCGCCCCGCCGACGTGTCCGGCGTACGGAGTGCCGGGGCGCGGCGCGCGGGAGGCGCTTCGTCCGAGTCGCTGGAGTAGGTGCTGATGCGCCCGCCCTCGGAGCCCTCCAGGGTCCGCTCGACGGCGCCGGGGCGCTGGTCCGGCGGTACCTGCGAGAGGTCCTGGGTGAAGTGCACCCGGCCCTGCGCGTCGGTCCAGCGATAGATCTCGCCGCCGGCCGGAAGGGCCAGCAGGCTCAGCGCCAATATGGCCGCGATCCTGCGCATGCGGATCCTCCCCCTCGTCGCATCGGCCGGACTCGGGGCGACCTTGACGCGCTACGCCGGGGGCTCGGGGGCCTCCGCAGCGTCGAAGAAGCGCCGGATGATCTCGGCGTCGCCCTCGGAGATGCCGGGTACCTGCCGCAGGCGTTCTGCGCTCGCGCTGCGCACCTGCTTCAGGGAGCCGAGGCTGCGCAGCAGCGCCCGACGCTTCTTGGGACCGATGCCGGGTAGCTCCTCCAGGATCGACACCAGCCCGCTCCGGTTCCGGAGGCGGCGCTGGTACTCGATGGCGAAGCGGTGGGACTCGTCGCGCACGCGCTGGAGCAACAACAGGCCGCGTGAGCTCGGGGGCAGCAGGATGGCGTCCTTGCGGCCGGGCCGGAAGATGCGCTCGGCCTTGAGGCCGCCCGAGCGGCGCACCCGGGCCGTGGCGCTCTCGGAATCGCGCTCCTTGGCCAGGCCCAGCACCTCCACCGCCTGCTCCAGCCCGGCGTCGCGCAGGCTCGCCGTCACCACGCCGACCTGTCCGCGGCCGCCGTCCACCATCAGCAGATCGGGGAGCGGCTCGCGCTCCACCCGCGCCAGACGCCGCCCCAGGGCCTCGCGCAGCGCCGCGTAGTCGTCGGCGCCCTCGACGCTTCGAATCCGGTAGCGGCGATAGTCGTTCTTCGCCGGGCGGCCGTCCTCGAACACGACCCGGCTCGCCACGGTGAGCACCCCGTTCAAGGTCGAGACGTCGTAGCACTCGATGCGACGCGGGAGGACCGACAGGCCCACGCGCTCCGCCACCTCGCCCAGCGCCGCGGCCAGGCTCTCGCGCGCCTCCAGCCGACGCGCCAGCCCCAGCCGCGCGTTGGCGGAGGCCATCGCCACGAGCTCCCGCAGCGGGCCGCGGCGCGGTACCCGCAGTCTCACCCGCCGCTCGCGCCGCTCGCTGAGGAAGACCTCCAGGGCCTCCTCGTCCTCGATCTCCTGGCCGGTGAGCACCTCGCCAGGGATCTCGTCCGTGGTGCGTTGCGCATAGAACTGTCCCAGGAAGGAGCTCACCACCGCGCCGTCGTCGAGGCGCACGTCGGAGAAGGCGTGCCCGGCGGCGCCCACCACGCGACCGGCGCGCACGTGAAGCACCTGCAGCTCGACTTCGCCTCCGTCACGCGCCAGCCCGAAGACGTCCCGGTCCGCCGCCTCCTCGGCCACGATCTGCTGGCGCTCGACCGTCTGCTCCACGGCCGAGATGCGATCGCGCAGCCGGGCGGCCTCCTCGAAGCGCTCGGCCTTCGCGGCCTCCTGCATCCTGCGGTCGAGGAGGGCCACCAGGTCGCTCGAACGGCCGCGCAGGAAGAGCGCGGTGCCCTCCACCAGCTCGCGGTAGGCCGCCTCGTCGATCCGCCCGCAGCAGGGCGCGCCGCAGCGCTTCATCTCGTACTCGATGCAGGGCCGCCCGCGCCGCTGGTAGTCGCGGAAGACGGCGTCGCTGCAGGAACGCAACGGGAAGATGCGCCTCAGGTTCGACACCGCCTCGCGCATGGACTGGCTCGAGGTGTAGGGGCCGAAGTAGAGCGCGCCGTCCCGCTGGAAGCGCCGCACCTGGGTCAGGCGCGGCCAGTCGGCCCGCGGATCCAGCCGCAGCGCCAGGTACTGCTTGTCGTCCCGCAGGCGCACGTTGAAGGGCGGCCGGTGCTGCTTGATCAGCTCGTTCTCGAGCAGCAGCGCATCCTTCACGCCCGGCGTCAGCACCACGTCCACGTCCGCCGCCCGCTCCACCAGGCGCGGGATCTGGTGCCGCCCGTCCCCGCCCGGCAGCAGGTAGGAGCGCACCCGGCTGCGCAGGTTCTGGGCCTTGCCGACGTAGAGCACCCGCCCGCGAGCGTCCTTCAACAGGTAGACCCCCGGCGCCTGGGGCAGCGCCTCGACCCGCTCCGGGTCGACGCTCATTGGCGGCGCAGACGCTCCGCTTCCAGGGCCTGGATGCGGTCGCGCAGCTCCGCGGCGCGCTCGAAGGCGAGCTCCTTGGAGGCTTCGCTCATCTCCCGGCGCAGGGCGTCGATCAGCTCGGGAATCTCGTGGGCGGGGATGTCGGCCTCGCTGTCCTCGCTCGGCTTCGGGACCGTCACATAGTCGCGCTCCCAGATCGAGTCGCGCAGGCTCGAGATGGATTTCTTCACCGAGGTGGGCGTGATGCCGTGCTCTTCGTTGTAGCGCTGCTGGACCTCGCGGCGGCGCTCGGTCTCCGCGAGAGTCTCCCGGATCGAGTTGGTCTGCTTGTCGGCGTACAGGATGACCGAGCCGTTCACGTTGCGCGCGGCGCGCCCGATGGTCTGGATCAGCGAGCGGGTCGAGCGCAGGAAGCCCTCCTTGTCGGCGTCGAGGACCGCCACCAGGGAGACCTCCGGAATGTCCAGGCCCTCGCGCAGCAGGTTGATGCCCACCAGCACGTCGAAGGCGCCCTCGCGCAGCTCGCGGATCAGCTCCATGCGCTCGATGGTCTGGATGTCGCTGTGGAGGTAGCGGACGCGCACGTCGAGCTCGGCGTAGTAGTCGGTGAGCTCTTCGGCCATGCGCTTGGTGAGCGTGGTGACCAGCACGCGCTCGCCGGCCGCCACCCGGGCGCGGATCTCGGCCAGCAGATCGTCCACCTGTCCCGAGGCCGCCCGCACCTCGACCTTGGGGTCCACCAGCCCTGTCGGCCGGATGATCTGCTCCACCACCACGCCCTGGGAGCGCTCGAACTCGTAGTCCGCCGGAGTGGCGGACACGTAGAGCACCTGGCCGGTCCGCGCCTCCCACTCGTCGAAGCGCAGGGGGCGGTTGTCCAGCGCCGACGGCAGCCGGAAGCCGTAGTCGACGAGTGTCTCCTTGCGCGCCCGATCCCCCCGGTACATGCCGCCGATCTGGGGCACGCTGATGTGACTCTCGTCCAGCACCACCAGGAAGTCGTCCGGGAAGTAATCGTAGAGCGTGTAGGGCGTCTCGCCCTCGCTCCGGCCGTCGAGCCAGCGCGAGTAGTTCTCCACGCCGTGGCAGAAGCCCATCTCCTCCAGCATCTCCAGGTCGAACATCGTGCGCTGCTCCAGGCGCTGCGCCTCCAGCAGCTTCTGCTGGGACCGGAACCACTGGAGCCGCTCCTGCAGCTCGTCGCGAATCCCCGCCACGGCGCGCTTCAGCACGGCGTCGGTGGCCACGTAGTGGCTGGCGGGATGGATCATGGCGCGCTTGCTGCGGGCCACCACCTTGCCGCGCAGGGGATCGATCTCGGCGATGGCCTCCACCTCGTCGCCGAAGAACTCGATCCGGATCGCGCGCTCGGCCTCGTACTGCGGAAAGATCTCCACCACGTCGCCGCGCACGCGGAAGGTACCCCGGTGGAAGTCGTGGTCGTTGCGCTCGTAGAGCATGTCCACCAGCTGGCGCAGCAGCTGGTCGCGATCCAGCCGCATGCCGGTCTGGAGGAACGCGTGCATCGAGCCGTAGGTTTCCGGCGCGCCCAGGCCGTAGATCGACGACACGCTCGCCACCACCAGCACGTCGCGACGGGTGAGGAGCGAGTGGGTGGTCGAGTGCCGGAGCTTGTCGATCTCGTCGTTGATCGAAGAGTCCTTCTCGATGTAGGTGTCGCTCGAGGGGATGTAGGCCTCGGGCTGGTAGTAGTCGTAGTAGGAGACGAAATACTCGACGGCGTTCTCGGGGAAGAGCTCCTTGAACTCCGCGTAGAGCTGGGCCGCCAGGGTCTTGTTGGGCGACATCACCAGGGTGGGCCGGTTCACGCGCTCCACCACGCAGGCGACGCTGAAGGTCTTGCCGCTGCCCGTGACGCCGAGCAGGGTCTGGTGCTTCTCCCCGCGCTCGAGACCCGCGGTCAGCGCGTCGATGGCGGCGGGCTGGTCGCCCCGGGGCACGTACTCGCTCAGCAGCTTGAAGGCCGCGTCGCTCATGAGCGCCTCCAGATCGGCCCGTCCGGCGAGTCCTCGAGCGTCACGCCCTCTGCCGCCAGCGCGTCCCGGATCCGGTCCGCCGTGGCCCAGTCCCGGGCCGCCCGGGCGGCTTCCCGCTCCGCCACGAGCGCGTCGATGCGCGGATCGGCCTCCTGCTCGGCCGTGGGCGGATCCGCCGCCACCAGGTCGAGGCCGAGCCAGGCGTCGAACTCCAGCAGCAGAGCGCGCCGGGTGGCAGGCGCGAGGCCCGCGTCGCGCGCGACCTCCCCCGCCAACGCAAGCGCCTGGGGCGCGTTCAGGTCGTCGAAGACCGCCGCCCGGAAGCGCTCGCGCAGGGGCGCCGCCGCGGCCTCGTCGGGCGCGCCCTCGGCCTCGCGCACGGCCGCGGCCTGCCCCAGCAGCCGCCGATAGCCGCGGTCCGCGGCCGCCATGGCGTCGTCCTGGAAGTTCTGCTGCTTGCGGTAGTGCGCCTGGAGGAAGAAGTAGCGGAACGCCAGCGGGGGATGGCCCTGATCCACCAGGTCCTGGAGCACGTAGATGTTGCCGAGGGACTTCGACATCTTCTCGCCCTCGAACACGATCCAGTCCTCGTGCATCCAGACCTGCACCCAGGGGTGCACGTCCAGGGCGCACTCGCTCTGGGCGATCTCGTTGGTGTGGTGCACACGCACGTGCTCGACGCCACCGGTGTGGATGTCGAAGCGCTCGCCCAGGTACTTGGTGCTCATGGCCGAACACTCGATGTGCCAGCCCGGGAAACCCCGCCCCCAGGGCGAATCCCACTCCTGTTGACGCTGCACGCCCCGGGCCGCGAACTTCCACAGGGCGAAGTCGGCCGGGTGGCGCTTGCCGGAGACCTCGCCGATGCGGCTCTCGCCGTCGGCGGGCTCCGGGTCGACGCCCGCGAACTCGGCGTAGCGGGGAAACTTGGCCGTGTCGAAGTAGATGCCGTCCTCCAGCCGGTAGCTGTAGCCCTTGTCTTCCAGCTGGCGGATCATCGCGATCTGCTCGGGAATGTGCTCGGTGGCACGGCAGAGGACGTCCGGATCGGGGATGTTGAGCCGCCGCCGGTCGTCCAGCCACTGGCGGGTGTACTCGGCGGCGACGTCCGCGGCGCTGCGTCCGCTCTCGCGCGCCGCCTTCTCCATCTTGTCCTCGCCCGCATCGATGTCGTCCTGGGTCAGATGGCCCACGTCCGTCACGTTGATCACGTGCGTGACCTGCAGGCCCGTCATGCGCAGCGCCCGCACCAGCAGATCGGCGAAGAGCACCGGCCGCATGTTGCCCAGATGTTGCGCCGAGTAGACGGTGGGCCCGCAGGTGTAGACGCGGGCGTGGCCCGGCTCCAGGGGCCGGAAGGCTTCCTTGCGGCGCGTGCGCGTGTTGTAGAGCACGAGCTCGCTCACGCGCCCTCCTCCAGCAGCACCACGGCCAGCGCCGCGATCCCCTCGCCGCGACCGGTGGCTCCGAGGCCGTCGCTGCTGGTGACCTTGACGTTCACGCGCTCGAGCTCGACGCCGAGGGTCGCCGCGATGCCCTTCTCCATCGCGTCCAGGTATCCCGCCAGCCGGGGCCGCTCGGCGATGATGGTGGCGTCCAGGTTTGCGAGGCGGAAGCCCGACTCGCGCGCGCGCTGGGCGACCCCGGCGAGCATCAGGCTGCTCTCGATCCCGCGCAGGTCCGCCCGGCTGGACGGGAAGTGACGGCCGAGGTCGCCGATCCCCTGGGCGCCGAGCAGGGCGTCGGTGATGGCGTGGAGCAGCACGTCGCCGTCGGAGTGGCCCTCGAGCCCCAGCTCGAAGGGCACGCGGACGCCGCCGAGCACGAGCGGTCGGTCCGGCACCAGGCGGTGGGCGTCGAAGCCCTGCCCCACCCTCACGGCCGCGCCTCCCGCTGCCGCAGCCAGGCATCGGCCGCCGCCAGGTCGTCGGGACCGGTGATCTTCCGGTTCTCCGGGTCGCCCGGCACGACCCGCACGGCTACCCCCAGGCGCTCGACCAGCTGGGCGTCGTCGGTCCCCACGAAGCCCTCGGCATCGGCTTTGGCCAGGGCCTCGCGCAGCAGCTCCACGCGGAAGACCTGGGGCGTCTGGGCCAGCCAGCACTCCTCGCGCGGGGGGGTATCCACCACGCTGCCGTCGCGCACACGCTTCAGGGTGTCGCGGGCCGGCACGGCCAGCAGGGCCGCCCCGTGCTTCCGGGCCTCGGCCACCACGCGCGACACGCTCTCGGGTCGCACCAGCGCGCGGGCGGCATCGTGCACGGCGACCAGCGTGGTGTCCTCGGGCAGCGCCGCCAGCCCGGCCCTCACCGAGTCCTGGCGCTCGGCACCGCCGACGACCGGGTCCGCCAGCTTGGCGAGACCGGCCAACCCGGCGGCCGCGGCGGCGTAGCGCTCTCCGGCGTCGGCCGGGATCACGGGCACGACCCGGTCGATCTCGGGTGAGGCGGCCACGGCGGAGAGCGCGCGCGCCACGAGGGGGACCCCGGCCAGCGTGACGAAGGCCTTGGGCAGGCCCGCCCCCAGGCGCTCACCGCGGCCCGCCGCCAGCACTAATGCAGCGGTGGACATGCGCCGAAGGTAGCCAATGGCCCTTTGCTAGGCTGCGCCGCGGAGGAACCACCATGCCCTTGCGCTACGTCTTCTGCCTCAGCGTCGCCCTCTCCTCCGCGTTCGCCGGCAGCGCCGGCGCACAGGGAGAGCGGGACGACGGATCGGATCTCGCGCCTCCGCCCACGCTGCTCGGCAGGTACGAGCTGAGCATCGCGGAAGCCATCGCGATGGGGTTGAAGAACAACCTCGACGTGGAGGTCACACGCTACGATCCGCTGCTCTCCTGGGAGGAGTTTCAGGCGGCCTGGGGCGCCTACGACCCCGAGTTCAGCGCCGACTTCGGCTGGGACAGCTTCGAGAGGCCGGTCGCCAGCTCCCTCCAGGACGCCAACCTGCTGGTCGATCGCGAGCTCGGCGGCCGGTCCGGGCTGAACGGCAAGATCCCCTGGCTGAACGCAACCTACGGCGTGAACTACGAGGGCAAGCGCCTCACCACGTCGTCGTCCATCCAGGACCTCTCGCCCGAGTACCGCACCAGGCTCGTGGCGTCCTTCCGCGTGCCCCTGCTGCGCAACCTGATCTGGGACCAGGACTGGACCCGCGTCAAGCAGACCCGGGTCCTGTACGGCATCGAGGAGGAGAACTTCCGGCGCCAGGTGATGGACACGGTCCAGAGCATCGAGATCGCCTACTGGGACCTGGCGGCAGCCGAGGAGGAAGAGGGCGTCGCGGAGAAGAGCGTGGAGACCGCCCAGGAGCTGCTGCGGCAGACCGAGACCCAGTACGAGGTGGGCGTGGTGTCGCGGGTCGAGGTCACCGAGGCCGAGGCCGGCCTGGCGCTGCGCGAGGTGGAGCTGATCCGGGCCACGAACGCCCACCAGAACGCCCAGGACGACCTGATGGACGCGGTGCTGGGGCGCGGACTGCGTCCGGGCTCCGAGCTGGAGGTGACCGCCAGCGACCGGCCCGACGCCTACATCGCCTACGAGATCGACGTGGAAGAGGCCGCGCGCAAGGCCTTCGAGAATCGCCCGGAGCTGGCTGGCGCGCGCCAGGAGATCGAGCGGCGCCAGATCGAGGTCAAGTTCCGCAACAACCAGCGCCTGCCCCAGCTCGACCTGGAGGCGAGCTACGGTTTCAACGGCCTCTCGGGAAGCACCAACAAAGCACCGAACATCTTCGGCGAACCGCGCGCGCCCATCGTGGGCATTCCCCGCAACTACTGGGGGTCCCAAGACACCTTCGACAACGCCCAGGACGCGTCGGTGCGCGGCCTGCTCTCGATCCCGCTCCTGAACAAGACGGCCCGCTCCAACGCCACCCGGGCCAGCATCGACCTGCGCAAGGCCGGCTCCCAGCTGGCCCGGCTCGAGCAGGACATCATCGTGGACGTGCGCCGGGCAGCGCGCACTCTGGAGGCCGCCCAGAAGGGCATCGTGGCGGCCGAGCGCGCCGTCACGGCGGCGGAGGAACAGCTGCGGGCCGAGCGGATCCGCCTCGAGCAGGGAGAGTCCACGCCCTTCGACGTGCTGCTGCGCCAGCAGGAGTTCGTCCGATCCCAGAGCGAGCTGATCGACGCGATCCGCATCTACCGCAACTCGATCGTGGCGCTCGACCGCCAGCAGGGCACCATCCTCAAGACCCGCAACGTCATGATCGATCAGGTGCGGGCTATGAGGTAGACTGCGCCGATCGGGAACGGGGCGGAGGCAGGCGTGAGTCTGTTTGGAGGCAAGCGACGGGATGGCGAGCCGGAAGCGGCAGCGACCGCGCTGGGTGACCAAAAACGTGATGCGGATCACCCGGCGGCGCGAACCCAGCCGGCCGTGGGCCCGGGAGCGGGGAATCCGCCGATGAGAGGGGACAGCGAGATGGCGAATATTGGCAAGTCGATCTCGATCAAGGGCGATCTCACCGGGGAAGAAGACCTGGTGATCGAAGGCAAGGTCGAGGGCAAGGTCGACCTGCCTCAGAGCGAGCTCACGATCGGGGCCAACGGCCACGTGAAGGCCGACGTGCACGCCAAGGCCGTGACGGTCGTGGGACGCGTGGCCGGGAACGTGAACGGCTCCGAGCGCGTGGAAGTCCAGGCCACGGGCGTGGTGGACGGCGACGTGCGCGCGCCGCGGCTGATCGTCCAGGAAGGCGCCCGCATCAACGGCTCGATCCAGATGGACGACAAGGGCGGCGCCGGCGCGATCAAGCAGGCGAGCCCGTCTCCCAAGCCGGTCGGCCCCGTGGGCGGCGAACCCCGGCCGACGCCCTAGCTGACGGAGCCCGAAGGGCTCCGTTTGCGGCGCAAGCCGACCCGAGGGTCGGCCTGCTAGCTCTTCGCGAAGCGCTGCTCCAGCAGGAGCAGCATGGGCGCGGCGATGTAGACGGACGAGTACGTTCCGACCACGATCCCGATGGCCATGGCCAGGGCGAAGGGTCGGATCACCTCACCGCCCAGGAAGAGCAGCGCGAGCACCGCCAGCATGGTGGTGCCCGAGGTCAGGAACGTGCGTGAGAGCGTCTGGTTCACGCTCAGGTTCAGGACCTCGGGCAGGTCCGCCTTGGTGCGGATCTCCATGTTCTCGCGGATGCGGTCGTAGACGATGATGGTGTCGTTCAGGCTGTAGCCCATGATCGCCAGCAGCGCGGCCAGCACGCGCAGGTCGAACTCGAGACCCAGGATCACGAAGAGGCCGGCCGTGATCAGGACGTCGTGCACCAGGGCGACGACCGCACCCGGCGCGAAGCGCGTCGAGAAGCGAAAGGCCACGTACACGAGGATCAGCGCGCAGGCCCAGCCCAGGGCCGCCAGGCCGTCCCGACGCAGCTCGGCGCCCACCTTGGGCCCGACGAACTCCACCCGGTCGACGATGAGCTCGCCGAACGCGGCCTCGAGACCGGCGCGGACCGCGTCCACGTGCTCGCCCTTCTCGCCCGGCTCGCCGGCGAAGCGCACGGAGAACTCGTTTCCGCCCAGGTCCCCGAAGCGCACCACCTGCGCCTCGACGCCCTGCTCCTGGAGCGCGCCGCGGATCGCCTCCTCGTCGACGGGCGTCTCTTCGCCGAACCGGACCAGCATCTCGGTGCCGCCCGCGAAGTCGATCCCGAAGCGGATGCCCTGGACCTGGGTGGCGACGAGGCCGGCCAGCAACACGGCGGCGGAGATCACTGCACAGATCCGCCACTTCCCGACGAAGTCGAAGTGGGTTCCGGGCCGGATGATCTCGCGCACGCCGTCTTCCTCCTAGATCGAGAGCGCGTCCAGGCGGCGATTGCCGCGCAGGATCAGGTCGAAGAGCAGCCGCGTGATCACGAGGGCGGAAAAGACGCTGGTGAGGATGCCGATCGACAGGGTGACCGCGAATCCCTTGATCGGCCCGGTACCGAACTCGTACAGCACGACCGCCGTGATGAGCGTCGTGATGTTGGCGTCGAGAATCGTCCAGCGGGCCTTCTGGAAGCCGGTGTCCACGGCGGCCCGCGGCAGCTTGCCGCTGCGCAGCTCCTCCCGGATCCGCTCGAAGATGATCACGTTGGCGTCGATCGCCATGCCGACGGTCAACACCAGGCCCGCGATGCCCGGCAGGGTGAGGGTGGCTGCCGCCTCGGGCAGGGACATGAGTCCGATGATCAGGATCAGGTTCGTGCCCAGGGCCACGCTGGCCAGCGCGCCCGCACCCCGGTAGTAGAAGCAGGTGAAGAGCACCACGCCCACCAGGCCGAGGATCGAGGCGCGCACGCCGCGGCGCACGGAGTTCGCGCCGAGTGCCGGGCCGACGGTGCGCTCCTCCTCGATCACCACCGGGACCGACAGCGAGCCGGCCCGCAGCACGATCGCCAGGTCCGACGCCTCCTGGGTGGTGAAGCGGCCCTCGATCTGGCCCTGCATCGAGATCCGGCTGCGGATCACCGGTGCACTCCGGACGTTGCCGTCCAGGATGATCGCCAGCGGCTTCTGGATGTTCTCCTCGGTGATCGTCCCGAACAGCTCGCCGCCCTCGGGCGTCCAGCGGAAGTTGACGATCGGGCGCTGGCGATTGTCGAAGCCCACGCGGGCGTCGGCCAGGTACTGGCCCGTGATCGCCGGGTCCTTCGGCACCAGGTAGGCCATGATCTCGCGCTGGGTCTCCGCGTCGCGCTCGAAGACGATCTCCGTCGCCTCGGGCAGCCCGGCCGGGTACTTGCCCTCCAGGATCTCGGCGGAGGCCGCCTGGTCCTGGACGATCTTGAACTCGAGCCGCCCGGTCACGTCCAGGATGCTGCGGGCCTTCTCGCGGTCGACCTCGCCACCGGGGATCTGGACCAGCACCCGGTCGGTGCCCTGTCGCGTGATCACCGACTCGGCGATGCCCGTCGCCGGATCGGAGACGCGATTGCGAAGCACCTCCAGCACCTGCTGCATGGCGCGCTCGCGCACCTCGCCGCGCCAGTCGTCGCTGAGCCCGTAGACGCTGCTGCCCGCCGTCGAGGCATCCAGCTCGCGCAGGACGTCGGTCTCCTGGGCCAGCTCGCGCACCCGGGCCCGCTGATCCGCGCCGGCACGCACCTCCAGCTGGCCTTCCTCGACCACCGCCTTGGCGCCGAAGAGCTTCTCCTCTTCGAAGCTGTTGTTGAGGTTGCGGGCCAGGAAGCTGAGCTCGTCTTCGACCGCCTTGTCGAGCGTGACGCCGATGACCCAGTGGATGCCGCCGCGCAGGTCGAGCCCGAGCCGCATGCCCTGGTCGGGCAGGAGCCCACTCGCCCTGCGGGTGGCCTCCGACGCGAAGTTGCTGGCGGCGAATAAGCCGATGAACGCCACGAACAGGCCGACGAGGATGCCGCGCGCGCGAATGCTCACGCGTCCCCGCCCTTCCTGGACACCGTCTCGATGCCGCTGCGAGCGATCTTCACCCGCACCCGGTCCGCGATCTCCACCGTCAGGACGTCGTCGGTCAGGCCCGTGACCCGCCCGTGCAGCCCGCCGCGGGTCACGACCTGGTCGCCCTTCGCGATGGCGGACAGCATCTGGTCCTGCTCTTTCTGGCGGCGCTGCTGGGGCCGGATCAGCAGGAAGTAGAAGATGAAGAAGATCGCCACGAAGGGCAGGAAGTCGAGGGGCTGGAGGCCACGCGGCTGACCCGCCTGGAGCGCGATGCTGGCGAGGACGGCGTTCATCCTTCGTCTCCCATGCCCCAATCGGGCCGCAGCCGCGCCCCCGGATAGAAGCGCGCCAGGATCTCCCGATAGCTGGCGCCGCGCTCCGCCATGGCCTGCGCGCCCCACTGACTCATGCCCACTCCGTGGCCGTGTCCCGAGCCGATGAACAGAAACCCGTCTCCGTCCCGCCGCACCTCGAAGAGCGTGCTCGGCAGGCCTCCGGCCGCGCGCCGGAGCACGCGCCCGTCCACACGGACCCGGCCGGAGCCGCCCCGGACTTCGGCCTCCGCCACCCGTCCGCTGGGCGAGCGGTCGAGCACCCGCACCTCGCGCACACGGCCCGTCCGGAAGCCCAGCGACCCCAGGGCCCGCCCCAGAGTCGCGGCCGGAACGGGAATCCGCCAGTAGGTGCGGGGAGAATTCTCCTCGCCCTCCACCGGCACGCTCACGAGGTACGGGAGCGGGCGCCCCCACACCTCCTCCGAGCTGGCGGTGCGGCCGCCCGAGGCGGAGTGGTAGGCGGCCAGGATGGGCTCGCCCTGCCAGATCAGGACCTCGCCGCGGGTGGCGGAGACGGCGTTCCGGGCCACCGGCGCCTCGGCGTCGAGGCCCCCGTAGACCTGGCTCTCGGGGCCCGCCGTGAGATGGTACGCGGGGTCCGGGCTCAGGCGCTTGCGGTGCAGGGCGTAGGTCCGCGCCACCACCGCCTGGGCCCGCAGCACGCTGTCGCCCCAGCTGGGGTAGACCTCCCTCAGCAGGATCCCCTCCACGTAGCGCTCCACCGGGACCTCGTTGATCACCCGCAGGCCGGCCCCGGTCCGCTCCACGAGGATGCGGCCGCGGTAGCGGGTGCCCTGCACGTCCGCCGGTCCGGGGACCGCAATCCGCGAGCCGGCGGCACGACCGTTTCGCTCCAGACCGCCGCGGGCGGGCCGCAGCCGGGCGCCGGCGACCCGGACCGGGCCGCCGCCTTCGTAGAGCAGGACGCGCAACCAGGGCTCCAGGGGCCGCGCCTCGAGGGAGTCTCCCCAGGCGGCGCCCGCCGCGAGTCCGGCGGCCAGGAGCGCCGGAACCGCCCCCCAGCCGATGCGCGCGCGCGGACCCCCCATCGCGTGCGGGGTATCGCACGGCGCGTGGGGATTTTCAAGCAAGCCGGCAAAGGGCGACCCCCGAGTCGCCCCCCGCGCAGCGGTCTCAGCGACAGCGCCAAGCGGGCTGGGAAGTCGGCTCCCGGCCGACTTCCGACTCTTCGGCATCCCGCAGGCGAGCGAAGTTCAGCAGCTAGCGGGCGGCGTCGCGGCGCAGCGCCTCGGCCTTGCCGGTCTCCTCCCAGGGGAAGCCCTGGTTCTCGCGCCCGAAGTGCCCGAAGGCCGCGGTCGCGCGGTAGCGAGGCTGCAGCAGGTCCAGCCCCTCGATGATCCCCCGCGGCGTCAGGTCGAAGTGCTTGCGCACCAGGCGCACCAGGGTGTCTTCGTCGTGGTTGCCCGTGCCGAAGGTCTCCACCCGGATCGAGACCGGCTCGGCCACGCCGATCGCGTAGGCCACCTGGACCTCGCAGCGGCGGGCCAGTCCCGCGGCCACCAGGTTCTTGGCCACCCAGCGCGCGGCGTAGGCGGCGCTGCGGTCCACCTTGGAGGGATCCTTGCCCGAGAAGGCGCCGCCCCCGTGGCGGCCCATGCCCCCGTAGGTGTCGACGATGATCTTGCGCCCGGTGAGACCGGCGTCGCCCATTGGCCCTCCCACCACGAAGCGGCCGGTCGGGTTCACGTGGAAGACCGTGTCGTCGTCCAGCCACTCGGAGGGGA
Organism: uncultured delta proteobacterium; assembly: GCA_947259215.1. Taxonomy (GTDB): domain Bacteria; phylum Myxococcota_A; class UBA9160; order UBA9160; family JAFDET01; genus CAMYLJ01. The sequence goes on along the minus strand of CAMYLJ010000003.1, from coordinate 109,885 downwards.
GCGACGGCTTGATGATGCGGTCGATCGCGTCCTTCTTGAGCTGATCGTGGGACACGTCGGGGTCGTGCTGGGTCGAGAGCACGACTGCCGACACGCGCACCGGCTGGCCCTTGGCGTACTCGATGGTGACCTGGCTCTTCGCGTCGGGCCGCAGATACTCGAGCTCGCCGGATTCGAAGTGGCTCCGGTGGGACTCCATCAGCCGGTGCGCCAGCCGGATCGGCGCGGGCATCAGCTCGGGCGTCTCGTCGCAGGCGTACCCGAACATCATGCCCTGGTCGCCCGCGCCCTGCTCCTTGTGGAGCCCTTCGCCCTCGGACACCCCCTGGGAGATGTCCGGCGACTGCTGGCCCAGGGCCACCTCGACGGCGCAGGTGTTGCCGTCGAAGCCCATGTCCGAGCTGGTGTAGCCGATGTCGCAGACGACCTCGCGGATCAGCGCCGGCAGGTGGAGCTGGGCCTGGGTGGTCACCTCCCCGGCCACCATCACCAGCCCGGTGGTGGTGAGGGTTTCGCAGGCGACGCGCGAGTGCCGGTCCTGCGCGAGCATGGCGTCGAGAACGGCGTCCGACACCTGGTCGCAGAGCTTGTCGGGGTGACCCGGGGAAACGGACTCGGAGGTGAACAGGGACTTGGCCATCGCGCATTTCTCTCCGCAGGCTGAAGTGACCCAGCAGGGTACGGAATGGGCTAGGCGCCTTCAATCGCGTCGGGATTCTCGATCAGCTGGCCCAGGGCGACGATCGCGGCCTCGGCGTCCTCGCCCAGCGCGCGGATGCGGAGCCGCGTCCCCTGGCTGGCGGCCAGGGAGAGCAGGGAGAGCACGCTCGTGCCGCTGACCCACTCCCCGCCGCGCGTTACCTGGACCTCTGCGCGGAACTTGCCGGCCAACGTGACGAACCTGCCGGCAGGACGCGCGTGCAGCCCGAGCTCGTAGGCCACCACGAACTCGCGCTCGATCGGCTGCGGGCTCACGCGGCGTCGTCCGGCAGGATTTCACTGGCCACCGAAATGTTCCGTTGGCCGTAGCCGGCGATGAACGGCGCCAGCTCCTCCAGGGGCTTCTCCTCGCCGAACGTGGCCAGCTTGATCAGCATGGGCAGGTTGATGCCGGTCACCACCTCCACCCGGTGCTCGTCCAGGAAGGAGAGGCTGATGTTCGACGGCGTGCCCCCGAACATGTCGGTCAGCACGAGCACGCCCTCCCCCGCGTCGGCGCCGCGGATCGCCCGGGAGATGGCGGCGCGCATCTCGTCCACGGGCTGCTTCGGATCCACGGACACCGCCTGGAAGGGCGGGTGCTCCGGCACGATCAGATCCAGCGCCTGGAGGAATTCCTCGCCCAGGCGGTAGTGGGTGACGATCACGATCCCGACCTTCATCGCACGTGCTCCAGCTCACGGTGCTGCACGTTGACTTCACGCCCCCCCGCCCGCAGCTCGGCGGCGAGCGCATTCACGATGGCCACGGAGCGGTGCTGTCCCCCCGTGCAGCCAACCCCGATCGTAAGATAGGCTTTTCCTTCCTCTTCGTAGAGGGGCAGCAGGAATCCCAGCAGGCGGCGCAGCTGCTCCAGCAAGGCGTCGCTGCGGGCGTGTTTCAGCACGTACTCCGCCACCTCGGAGTCCTCGCCGGTGCGCTCGCGCAGGGCCGCCTCGAAATAGGGGTTCGGCAGGAAGCGCACGTCGAACAGCAGCTCCGCCGAGCCCGGGACCCCGTGCCGGAAGCCGAAGGAGACCAGGTTCACCACGGTCTCGCGAGCGCCCCCCGCCACGTGGCGAACCAGCAGCTCGCGCAGCTGGTGCACGTTCAGTGGGGAGGTGTCGATCACCCGATCGGCCAGCTGGGCCACGTCCGCCAGCAGGCGCCGCTCGGTCTCGATGCCCTCCTCGACGCTACCGCCCGGCGACAGGGGATGCACGCGCCGGGTCTCGCGGTAGCGGTTGACCAGCACCTCGTTCGCGCACTCGAGGAAGAGCACCTCGACCTGGGCTCCGCGCCGCCGCAGCGCGTCCACCGCGGCCGGAAACCCCCGCAGGAAGGACGCTTCCCGGGCGTCCAGGGCCGCGGCCACCTTCGCGATCGGGGGCGTGGCCTTGGCGCAGAGCTCGAGGAACGGGTCGATCAGCCCAGGAGGCAGGTTGTCGACGCAGTAGAACGACAGGTCCTCGAGCGCCCCCATGGCCGTGGTCTTGCCGCTGCCGGAGAGGCCGCTCACGAAGATCACGCGCGACGCGGCCTCGTTCATTCCTCCCCCACCTCGCCGTCCACGCGTCCGAGACGCAGCACGGCCGGCTCGCCCCGACGGCGGGAGCGATGGTCGCGGGCCACCACCTCCATCAAGGTGGCCATGCTCGTGGCCGGGCGCACCGGCAGCACCAGACTCGGCAGCGACACGCCGCAGAGCTCGTCCCGGGGCCGCTCCAGGCCCACCCGCTCGTACTCGGCTCCCTCGCGCCAGCGCTCCAGACGAACCATCACGTCGACGGGGCCTTCGTCCGCGACGGCGTCGGGCCCGTACAGATCGGGGACGTAGAGCAGCCCCAGGCCACGGATCTCCGTATAGTGCCGGATGCGCTTGGGCGCGGAGCCGAGCACCGAGCCCTCCTCGCGCCGCAGCCGCACGACGTCGTCCGCCACGAGCCGATGACCCCGCGCCACCAGCTCCAGGGCGCACTCGCTCTTGCCGATCCCGCTCGGGCCGAGCAACAGGATCCCCACGCCCAGCACCTCGCACAGGACGCCGTGGATCTGTGTCTCCACCCCTCTCCCGCCTAGAACTTGGCGTCTTCCTCCTCGATGGCGCGACACACGTCGTCGAGGGTTTCCGCCTCGTGGAGGCGGATGCGGAAGGCAGCGTCTCGGAAGAACCGTGAGATACGTGCCAGCGCCTTCAGGTGCTGGCCGCCGGAGTGCTCGGGCACCACCAGCAGGAAGAACAGGTGCGTCGGCTGGCCGTCGATGGACGCGAAGTCGACGCCCGAACGGCTGCGCGCGAACGAGGCGATCAGGCGATGCAGGCCCGGTAGCTTGCCGTGGGGAATCGCCACCCCCTCCCCGATGCCCGTGCTCTGGAGCGCCTCGCGGTCCTGGAGGACCTTCAGCAGCACGTCGCCGTCGATGCTGGACTCGGCGCCCGCCACGGCTCCGGCCATCTCGGCCAACACGTCTTCCTTGGCATCCGACGCCAGATTCAGCACCACGGCGTCGCGGAGCAGGATGTCCATGATCTTCATGAGCGCTACCCGACCTGCCGCCGCTTGGTCGACGACAGGATGTGCATGGCCTCACGATACTTCGTGACCGTGCGGCGTGCGATGTCGATGTTGCTCGCTTTCAGCATCTCCGCAATGCGTTGATCCGACAACGGCCTGCGCGAATCCTCGCTCTGGACGATGCGCCGGATCTTCTCCTTGACGCTCTCGCTGGCAATCGCCTCGCCATCGAATCGGTTGATGCTCGAGTTGAAGAAGAACTTCAGCTCGTAGATGCCCTGGGGGGTCTGCACGTACTTGTTGGTGGTCACGCGACTGACGGTCGATTCGTGCATCTCGATGTCGTCCGCGACGTCTCGCAGGTTCAAGGGACGCAGATTCTGGATGCCGCGCTCGAAGAAGTCCCGCTGGTGCTTGATGATGCTCTGCATCACCTTGTAGATCGTGCGCTGGCGCTGGTGGATGGACTTGATCAACCAGAGGGCCGAGCGCATCTTGTCGCGAACGTAGTCGCGGGTCTCCTTGGCGGCGGCGTCGCCGCGCGTCAGCACGTCGCGGTAGAGATTGCTGACTCGCAGCTTCGGCAGGCCATCCTCGTTCAGCACGATGTGGAAGTCGTCAGCCACCTTGTAGACGAAGATATCCGGCTCGATGTAGACCGGCTCCTCGCCGCCGAAGGGCCGCCCCGGCCGGGGCTCCAGGTGGGCCACCACCCGCGCCGCGGCCGCGGCCTCCTCCACCGAGACCCCCAGCTCGCGGGCGATGCCGCGGAAGTCGCGCCGCTGCAGGTCGTCCAGGTGCTTGTCGATCAGCGCGGTCACCAGCGGGTCGTCGATCGCCAGGGCGTGCACCTGGAGCAGCAGGCACTCGCGCAGATCGCGGGCTCCGACGCCCGTGGGGTCGAGGGCCTGGACCGCCGCGAGCGCTCGCTCCACGCATTCCTCGGGCACACCGGACTGGCGCGCGATCTCGCCGAGCTCGCTCTTCAGGTACCCGTCGTCGTCGAGGTTGCCGACGATCCAGCGCGCGGCGCTGGTCTCCTCAGGCGAGAGACCCGCCAGCTGGAGCTGCCACTCCAGGTGCTCGCCGAGGGTCGCGCGGCGGCTGTGGGTCGCGTCCAGCGAGCGGCGCTCGTCGTCGTCGCGCACCACGGCCGGGGCCGTCTGGGGGTTCGACTCCGCGTAGCTCTGCCAGTCGATGTCGTCGATCTTCTGGGCGTCGCTGGGCTCGGGTCCGTTGGCGTCGCTGGGCGCATCGGCGGGGATCTCGGCCTCCAGCGGCACGTCGCCCGCCGACCGGGCCTCGGCGGTCTGGTCCTCCTCGACCTCGGTCACTTCCTCGAGCACCGGGTTCTCGGTCAGCTCCTGCTGGACCACGTTGACCAGCTCGAGCCGCGAGAGCTGGAGCAGCTTGATGGCCTGCTGCAGCTGGGGCGTCATCACCAGCTGCTGGGTCAGGCGTAACTGCTGCTTGAGCTCGATGGCCATGGCGCGCTGCTCCCAGCTCAACCGAGCTGGAAGTTGTCCCCCAGGTAGATCTTGCGGACGTTCGGATCGGCAGCGACCTGCTCGGGCGGGCCGTGCTGGATGATCTCGCCGTCCTTGATGATGTAGGCGCGGTCGCAGATGGAAAGCGTCTCGCGCACGTTGTGGTCCGTGACGACGATCCCGATGCCCCGCGCCTTCAGCTGCTCGACGATCTTCTGGATGTCGATCACCGCGATCGGATCGATGCCCGAAAAGGGCTCGTCCAGGAGCATGAACTTCGGGTCGAGCACCAGCGCCCGGGTGATCTCCACCCGCCGGCGCTCACCGCCGGAGAGGGAATCCCCGCGCTGGGTGTTCTTCTCGGAGAGCCCCAGCTCCGCCAGCAGCTCGCGCAGCCGTTCGCGGCGGATGCTGGCGTCGGCCTCGACCGTCTCCAGGATCGCGAGCACGTTCTGCTCCACGGTCAGCTTGCGGAAGATCGACGGCTCCTGGGGCAGGTAGGTGATCCCCAGACGGGCCCGGCGGTACATGGGCAGCTCCGTGATGTCCTCCCCGCCCAGGAAGATGCGACCGCCGTCGGGACGCAGCGCGCCCACCACCATGCCGAAGGTGGTGGTCTTGCCCGCGCCGTTCGGGCCCAACAGGCCCACGACCTCGCCCGCGCGAACCTCGAGCTCGATGCCCTTCACGACCTCCTTGCGGCCGTAGCGCTTGCTGAGACCCGAGCCCGAGAGGGTGGCGGCCGCCATCAGCGGCCCGCGCACGGGCCCGTCGTGCCCAGACGCACGTCGGCCCCGCCTCGGACCACCATGTGGCTGGTGCCGAGGTCGAATTCGACCTCCTTGCCGCGCACACAGTCCTCGCCCTGCTGCAGCTCCGCGGGCTCGCCGCGGCAGATCACCCGCCGATTCGCGCTCATGTAGGTGGCGCGGTCGCAGAAGGCCTGCTTCTTGCCTTCCTCGTCGGTCTCGGTCAGGACCACGCGCCCGGTGGCGACCAGCCGCTCCGGCTTGCTGGAGCCGTCGGGGTAGAGCGCCTCGAGCTTCCGGCAGGTGAGGGTCATGGTGCCCTGGGTCACGTGGACGTTGCCCTTGAACACGAAGCGCCGCTCGGGCCCGTTCTGAAGCATCTCGAGCTCGCGTGACTGGATGTCGATGGGATCGTCCTTCTTGCCGAACCCGAGCCGGCCTGGCTCCTCCTCCTCCGGCGTCTCCGCGGCGGCCGCGGCCGCGGAGCCGCCGCCACCGGAGCCATTGGTCGAGCCGCCCGCCCCGCGCGCAGCGACGGCGGGCACCACGGGCGCCGCGGCAGCGTCCTTCACCAGCTGGTCGGCGAGGCGCACGACCGCCGCCTCCAGGTCCTCGATCCGGCCCGCCTCCGCCACACGGGTCGCCAGGGCGGCGCCCCCGGCCGCGGGATACAGGTGCACGTCCAGGCTGTAGCTCCGCCCGAGGCGCGTGGTGCGGCCGACCACCACGAGGGACACCTCCCCGGCCTGGCCCCAGGCCTGGAGCTGCTCCGCGGTGGGGTCCGACGCCGGGCTGCCGCCGAGCTGGCCCGGACCGGCGACACGGCCCACGCCTCGCGTCCCGAGCCGGTCGGCGAGCATCCGCGCCACGTCGGGGAAGTCGGCGCCCGGCGGCCCGACCTCCTCGAACGGCGCGATGCCGACGGCCAGGTCGCGCGTCGCCGCCGCCTGCGCGGGCGGGCCGGCGCTCCCGAGCGCGAGCAACACCAGGGCGAGCAGGCCGACGCGCCAGCTCATTGCTGCACGACCCGGGCGCCGCCTGTCAGGACGAAGCGCCCGCTCCCCACGTGGTACCGGAAACCCTTGCCGCGCAGGGTCGTGCCGCCGTCGAGAATCCGCACCGGCGCCTCGGTGGAGACCACGTGGCTCTTGCTGTCGTAGATCACCCAGGTGGTGAAGAAGCGGCGGCCGTCGCCGGTCAGGCCCTCCACGTCCCCCTCCGCGCGGAAGTCGCTCGAGCCCAGCTCGAGGTCGCCGCGGTCGCAGGTCATCTCGAAGGCTCCCCCGGTGGCCTGCGGGTCGCGCATGCGCACGTGAACGGTTTCGAGGTGGGCCACGTTGGTGCTGGGAGGCAGATCGACCTGCTCGGCCTCCAGGACGAGGCCGTTGGTGTCGGCCGTGCTGTCGACGAAGGTCATCCCGGACAAGCGCAGGGTCGAGCGCGCGCTCTCGGAGCTCGGCGCGGGTGCAGCGGGCGCCGCCTCCTGGGCCCGGGGAGCGGAGCCGGGTAACAGGAGCAGGGCCAGCAGCAACGGCAGCCGCGCAGGCCACCTGACTCCCGGCCCAGCGGAGCCGGGACGCACAATGGTGCGGGCGCGCATATGCAAGAATTATACCGGTTTCGACCGATCGAACAAGGGAGATCCCCGGAGGGATCTACTCCGTGTAGTGGTCGTGCCCGAACAGGGTCGGGAGCGGCCCCTTGTGCACCAGCCAGTGGGCCGGCCGGAAGAGGAGCGTGTCCACGATGACGCCCACCGGGTGCGCGAGGTAGGCGATGATCCGCAGCGGGTGGCCGGATTGCTGGGGATCGTGGTCGTCCGCCCGGGCCACCGAAACCGGCCCCAGGAGCGCCGCAGCCAACGCGAGCGCGACCAGGCGGGCGCCCTGCGTGCCGGACTTGCGCTTCCGTGTTGCCATTCTGCGACCCCTCCGATGGTGGGAACCCGGAGTGTGGCGAGGGGTTCGGCCGACCCTCTAATAGCAGCCCCCGGCCTCGATCGAAACCACTTTCTCGGCACAACGGCGCGGCGTCTTGGGCACGAAATGCCCGACGGGGATCGCGCTCACAGCACGCGGGTGCAGATCGCCGGCAGCGCGAGCTCCACGGGGTCGGCGAGGCGATGGTCCGCCACGTCGTCGTAGGGGGTCTCCGACGCCGTCAGGATGGCCGTCGCCGCGCCCCCGGCCTGCGCCACGGGCAGCATCTGGTTGATCGGCCCGACCACGAGTGAGGTACCCACCGCCACGAACAGGTCGCAGCGGCGCGCGGCCTCGAGTGCCCGCTCGAGATCGGCCGCCACCAGGCTCTGACCGAAGGAGATCGTGGCCGGCTTCCAGGGCCCACCGCAGGCGCAGCGGGGCACCGCCTCGCCCGCCTCCCAACGCGCCTGCACCGGCCCGCGCGGCTCGCGCGCGTGACAGGCCATGCACTCGACGTTCGCGTCGCTGCCGTGGATGTTCACCAGCCGCTCGTTCGGGAAGCCGCTGCGCTCGTGGAGCCCGTCCACGTTCTGCGTGACCAGCAGCTCGATCCGGTCCTGGGCCGCCAGCTCGGCGAGCGCGCGATGGGCGGGGTTCGGCTCGGCCTCGCAGATCACCTGCCACGTCTCGCCCTTGTAGCGCCAGTAGGTCTCGCGGGCCGACTCGTGGGCCAGGAACTCCGGCAGCGGCACCGGCCGGTAGCGCTCCCAACGCCCCCCCGGCGAGCGGAAGTCGGGGATCCCGGACGGGGTCGAGAGCCCCGCCCCGGTGAGGACCACCACCGATTCCGCCTCGCGCCAGGCGCGGGCCAGCGCCGTCCGGGAATCACTCACGGCGCTCCCGCTGCGCTGCGCGTCGCCTCGCGCCAGGCCTCGCCGAGCACCGACTCGCGATCGATGCGCACCACGAAGGGGATGTGCATGCTCCCGAAGCCCGCGTCCCGGGTGAGCCGCGCCGTCGCCAAGGTGTCCTCCAACGAGCGACCGTCGGCGGCCGCCTGGCTCGCCACCTGCCAGAGCTCGCGCAGGAAGTCCTGGAACGCCACCAGCGCCGCCCGGTCCGCCACGGGCCCGTGTCCGGGAATCACGTGGTCGAACTCCAGCTCCAGCACCCGGTCGAGACTCTCGATCCAGGCGGCCAGCGAGCCGCCGCCCTCGAGATCGATGCGCGGATAGCGTCCGTGGAAGAAGAGGTCCCCGACGTGCAGCACGCGGTCCTCCACGAAGAGCGCAACCAGGTCGCCGCTCGTGTGGCCGCGCCCCGGATGCAGGATGCGGACCTCCTTGCCGCCCACTGCCAGGACATGCCGCCGCTCGAAGAGCACCGACGGCAGGGCCTGGGCGCGGTCCCCGGTCCAGGCGTCGGCGTCCCGCTCCTCCAGCAGCTCCCGGGTCCGGTGGGTCGCGAGAACCGGCGTGCCCGGGGCGAAGCCCGGGTTTCCGTGGGTGTGATCGCCGTGATAGTGCGTGTTGATCACCGCCACGACGGGTGCACCCGCAAGGCTCTCGGCCGTGGTGCGCACGCGCTCGCCGAGGCCGCGGAATGTGAGCGTGTCGACCACGACCGCCCCCGCGGCGGTGGACAGGACTCCCACGTTGCCGCCGGTCCCGAAGAGCACGTGGACGTCACCGGAAACCCGCTCCGCCCGCAATCCGGTGATCCGGTGGTAGAGCGACACCGCCCCCACGGCCGCCAGACCCCCGATTGCCAGCGCCGCCCATCGCATCGCCCGTGCCATGCCGCCCTCCCCTGCCAGGCCCGCGCCATTCTACCCGGGATTGCCGGACGGCCCCGACACCGGTAAAGCAGGGTTCCACGATGGCCAGGCGGCTGAAGCGGATCAAGACGGCCACGGACGGGGCGCTCCGGCGCGCGGCGGTCGCCCTCGCGGCGCTGATGAGCCTGACCCTGGTCGGGACCGTGGGCTTCCGCATCACGGAGGGCATCGGCTGGCTCGACGCCCTCTACATGGCGGTCATCACGCTCTCCACGGTGGGCTACCAGGAAGTGGCACCCGCGAGTCTCGCGGGGCGGGTGTTCACGATCGGCTTCATCGTGGTCGGGGTCGGCGCGGCGCTCTACGCCGCCGTGTCGCTGGCGGAGTTCTGGGTCGAGGGACGGGTTCAGGACATGCTCGGGAGGAGAGCCATGAAGCGCAGCATCGAGTCGCTGCGAGACCACGTGATCGTATGCGGCTACGGACGCCTGGGGCGGTCCGTGGTGGAGCTCCTCGAGCGCGAGGACCAGCCACTGGTCGTCGTCGAGATGCACCCGGACCGGGCCAAGGCGCTGGAGGAAGCGGGCCGGATCGTCGTGGAAGGCTCGGCGCTCGAGGACGACGTGCTGCGGGCCGCGGGCATCGAGCGGGCCCAGGCCATCGTGATCGCCACGCCCGAGGATGCCGACAACGTGTTCATCGCGCTCTCGGCCCGGGAGCTCAATCCGGAGATCGCCGTCCACGCCCGCGCCGAGACCGAGCCGGGCGTGCGGCGCCTGCGGCTGGCGGGAGCGGACCAGGTGATCTCGCTCCACGGCCTCGCGGGCCAGCGCATTGCCCAGGCCATCGTGCGCCCGGCCGTGGTGGATTTCATCGAGCTCTCGGCGCCCGGCGGCGAGGCGCCCATCGATCTCGAGGAGGTCTCCCTGGCCCCGGGGTGCGCGCTGGTGGACCGGACGGTGGGTCAGGTCGCCGAGGAGCTCGGGGTCTCCCTGGTCGCCCTCAAACGCCCGGGGGCCCCCACCCGGCTCCAGCCCCCGCCGGACGAGGCGCTGCAGGCGGGCGACCACGTGGTCGTCGTGGGCGAACAGTCCGGACTCGGGCGCCTGGCGCGGCTGGCCCAGGCGCCGTGAGCCGGGCGAGGGGTCAGGCGCGCCCGTGAGGGCTACCCTGACGCCATGGCTGGCGGGCGGGCCACGAAAGCCGCCCGGGTGAGTCGGCGCTCGTCCAAGACGAGCGCCGCGCGCGACGAGCGGGCCATCGCCGACGCCGCGCGCCGCCTCGGCATCGAGGCGCTCCACCCGGAGCAGGAGCAGGTGATCGGCGACGCGCTTCTGGGGCGCGACGTCGTGATGGTGCTGCCCACGGGATTCGGCAAGTCCGCCTGCTACCAGATCCCCGGGATGGTGCTGCCGAAGCCGGTGGTCCTCATCTCCCCCCTGCTGGCCCTGCTGCGCGATCAGCAGAGCAAGCTCGACAGCCGCGGCATCGACTGCGTCCGCCTCGACGGCACCGTCCGGGGCCGCAACCGGGTGGCCGCCCTCAAGCGCATTCGCGAGGGCGGGCCGCTGCTGGTCATGACCACGCCGGAGACCGCGGGAGGCGACGAGCTGGCCGAGGCGCTCGAGGAGCCCGGCGTCGGACTCGCCGCCGTGGACGAGGCCCACTGCATCTCCGAGTGGGGCCACGACTTCCGGCCCTCGTACCTGCGGCTGGGCGCGCGCCTGCGCGAGCTCGGCGCGCCGGCAGTCCTGGCACTCACCGCCACCGCCACGCCGAAGGTGCGCGAGGGGATCATCCGCTCCCTCGGGATGCGCACCCCGACGGTGGTGGCCAGCTCGCCCCACCGCTCGAACCTGGCCTTCGAGGTGCTGGCGTGCGAGGGCGCCATGCGGCCGCGGGCCATGCTGCGGCTCCTCAAGCGCCTGCGCCGTCCGGGCATCGTGTACTGCGCCACCACCCGCGAGGTGGACCAGATCTGGGCCCTGCTGCGCCGCTTCAAGCTGCCCTCCCAGCGCTACCACGGAAAGATGACGGCGGCCGCCCGCAACGCCGAGCAGGAGAAGTTCATGAATCCCCGATCTCGGGGAGTCATGGTGGCCACGAACGCCTTCGGGCTCGGAATCGACAAGGCGGACATCCGCTACGTGCTGCACTACCAGGCGCCGGCCGCCCTCGAGCAGTACGTGCAGGAGGCCGGGCGCGGCGGACGTGACGGACGCAAGGCCAACGCGATCCTGCTGTGGGACCCCTCGGACCGCTCGATCCACGAGGCCCTGCTGGCCCGCAGCCGCGTGCGACCGGAGCAGCTCTTCCGGCTCGCCGAGGCGCTGGGACACTGGTCCGACGAACAGCGCGACCCGACCCTCGAGGCCCTGGCCCTCTCGGCGGAGATGGGCCCGCGGATCGCCGCGGCCCTGCTGGCCAAGCTGGAAGAGGCGGGTCTCGTGGTGCGGGAGAGCGACATCGTACGCATCACCGGGGAGCGCTCGACCCTGGTGGAGGATGCCCGGGCCCTGGCCCACCAGTTCGAGACCCTGCGCACCCAGGACGGGCGCCGGCTCGACGCGGTGGGCACCTACGCCGGGAGCGAAGGCTGCCGTGCGGTCCACCTCCAGGGCTACTTCGGCGAGGAGCCAGGCGAGCCGTGCGGGCTGTGCGACGTCTGCCGCGGCCGGCCCGCCCGGCCGGAAGGCTTCTTCGATCCGCTGGCGGCACCCGCGCTGCCGAAGAAGCGCCCGGCACGGGGCCGCGGGCGGGGCCGTGGGCGCGGGCGCGGCCGGCGCAAGGGACACGGGCGCGGCGAACCCCGACCGGCCGAGACCGCGGGCCCGAAGGCCGCCGGCTCCGGCGACGAGCCCGGCCGCAAGAAGACCCGCCGCGGCCGCCGCGGCGGGCGGCGGCGCTCGCGGTCGCGGTCCAAGTCCGGCCCGAAGCCTGAGAACTAGTCTGATGAACTCCGCTCGCCTTCGGGCAGAGGAGAGATCGGAAGTCGGCCGTTGACCGACTTCCCAGCCTGCTTGGCGCTGTCGCTGAGACCGCTGCGCGCCCCGCGCTTCGCGCGGCGCTTGCGGGGCCGCAGGCTTCCAGACGCGCGCGTGGCGCGGAGGCTCTGCCTCGCCTAGGCGACGAGCCTGCGGATATCGGGGCGCTCGCGGAGGGTCTCCAGGGCGCGCCGTTCGAGCTGCCGCACGCGCTCTCGCGAGAGGCCCATGCGCCGGCCGATCTCGGCCAGGGTGAGCGGCGCGTCGCCGGCGAGGCCGAAGCGCCACTCGAGCACCCGGCGCTCCCGGTCCGGCAGGCCGGCGAGCTCCCGCCCCAGTCCGTCCCGCCGGCGCGGAGCGTCCAGCGCGTCGATCGGGTCCGCGCCTTCGTCGTCGGCGAGCCGATCCTCCAGGGTCAGGTCCTCGGAACCCGCCAGCGGTGCCTGGAGCGACACCCCCGGGTTCGCAAGCCCCCGTGCTTCGACCACCGCCTCGCGGCGGACGCCCAGCGCGCGCGCCAGCTCGTCGTCGTCGGGCGCACGGCCGAGCTGCTGACGCAGCGCCTGCTCCGCCGACCGGCCGCGATAGCGCAGCTCGTAGAGGTGCGACGGCGCGCGCACCGTCCGCGACTGGGTCTGGATCACGCGGATCAGCGCCTGGCTGATCCACCAGACCGCGTACGACGAAAAGCGGAAGCCACGCTCCGGGTCGAACTTCTCCACGGCCCGGATCAGGCCCAGGTTGCCCTCCTGGATCAGGTCCGTGAAGCCGACCCCGAGATTGCGGTACCGCTTGGCCAGGCTGACGACGAGCTTGAGATTGTGGCGCACGAAGCGCTGCTTCTTCTCGTACCAGGCCGCCAGGGCGCGCTCGGCCCGGGCGAGCGCAGCCCGCTCCGCGCGTCCACGCACCCCCGCGGCCCGGGTCTCGCGATGCACGTCGAGCAGCAGGTCGAGGGACAGCTCCGCGCGCGCGAGCACCGTGGCGCGCTGGGCGGCCGGAGCCTTCTGCTCCAGCAGCCGCTCGAGCTGGCGCAGGGCCCGGTCCACGTGGGCGCTCCAGTCCCGGCCGCTCCCGTCCCGATAGCCCGCCGCCAGGGTGGCGGTCACCTTGCCCGCGCTCCGGCGGGCACGCCAGCGCTCCACCACCTCGTGAGCCACTGCGCGCAGCTCGTACAGCGCCTGGCGAAAGTGCTCTTCGTCCCGCTTGAGCTCGCGGGCCAGCGCGCAGGTCTCCTCGTGATCCAGCACGCGGATGCGCCGGATCGAAGCCAGGTACGCCCCGAGCGCATCGGGATCCGGATCCACGCCCGGGGCCCGGGCGGTCTTCTTCATTCCCTCGCGATCCATCGAAACCCTCTTTCCAGTGCCGCGCTCGCCGCGTAGGTATGAACGCGGCGGGCCCGGACAAGCCGCCCTCCCCCCCCCCCCCAGGGGGCACGGCCCGCTCCGGGCTCTCTTCTTGGACGCTGGCGGCGGCCGGAAGATTCGGGGACGCTGCCACATCGACGTAGCCCGCTTGCCAGACGGCGATCGGGGCGCAGCCTATACAATGGATATGCCGCTGCCGCGGCACGAGGGGCTTGAATGAAGATCAAGACGATCCTGGTTCCCATCGACTTCTCCAGCCATTCGGAGAAGGCGATGGAGACGGCGGTGGAGTTCGCCAAGGCATTCGGAGCCGAGGTGCACCTGCTGCACGCCTACAGCCTGCCCGTCGGCGTCGTGGGACCCTACGACTACCAGATCCCCGCCAACATCCTGACCGACATGCGGGAGTCGGCGAAGAAGCGCGTCGACGAGGAGGTGAGCAAGCTCGCCGACTCGGGCGTGCCCGCCAAGGGCGTCATCACCGAGGGGCTGCCGACCCAGGCCATCCTCGACACCGCCGAGCAGCTCGGCGCCGACTTGATCGTGATGGGCACGCGCGGCCTGACCGGCCTGAAGCACGTCGTCCTCGGCAGCGTGGCCGAGCGCACGATCCGCCAGGCCACCTGCCCCGTACTCACCGTGCACGTGCCCGACGCCTGATCGGACGCGAGGAGGACCCCATGAGCGACTGGAGCGAGAAGTTCACCGACGAGATCGAGGACCTGCGCCGGGTGCGGGACGAGATCCGGGTGCAGCTGCACCTGGGGAAGGAAGAGGCGCGGGAGCGTTGGGAGGGCCTCGAGAAGCACTGGGAGCATCTCGAGGGTCGCCTCAAGGTGATCCGCGACGGCTCCCAGGAGTCACTGGAGGAGATCGGCGAGGCGGCCCGCCTGCTCACCGCGGAAATCCGCAAGGGATACAAGAACCTGCGCGATCTTCTCTGAGGGCCTGCATGAACGACGAAACCGAGCTCCGCGCCACCCTGGAGCGGCTCCACGGACTGCTCGAGTCGAGCGGCGAGCTGGATCCGGATCTGCGCGATCGCCTGCGCGCGACGCTGGAGGACATCTCCGGCGCGCTCGAGCGCACGGGCGGCGGCGAGGACGGAACGTCTCTCGCCGACCGGCTGGGCGAATTCACGGAGCACTTCGAGGAAGAGCACCCGAGCCTGGCCGAGGTGGCCGGACGCCTGGCCGGCATGCTGGCGAACCTGGGGATCTGACGCCGCCTGTTGCGCTCCCGGGCGTGCGCGTACACTCGCAGCCCGAGGAGAGCCCCCATGCCCCGCCCCTTCCGCTTCGGCGTCCAGCTCTCGAGCCTCCCCGCCGGCGACTGGCAGGACCGGATCCGCCGCATCGAGAGCCTGGGCTACTCGAGCGTCTTCTGGCCGGACCATTTCGGCACCCAGTGGGAACCGATCGCGGCCCTCGCGGCGGCCGCGGCCGTCACCGAACGCCTGCACGTCGGCAGCCTGGTGCTGGACGTCGACTACCGGCACCCCGTGGTGCTGGCCAAGGCGGCGGCGACGATCCACCTGCTGTCGCGGGGTCGCCACGAGTTCGGGATCGGCGCCGGCTGGATGGAGACCGACTACGTCGAGGCCGGCATCCCCTACGACCGGCCCGGTGTGCGCATCGCGCGCCTGGACGAGGCGCTCCAGATCATCCGCAGCATGTGGAGCCAGGAGCGCACGAGCTTCGAGGGCGAGCACTACACGATTCGCGAGATCGCCCAGGCGGCCGAGCTCCCCCCCGACAAGCAGCCCCGGATCCTGATCGGGGGCGGAGGCCGCAAGGTGCTGTCCCTGGCGGGCCGCCACGCGGACATCGTCGGGATCAACGCCACCATGCTGGACGGCAAGGTCACGAACACGACGGCGGCCGACCTGGCTCCCGAGCGCGTGCGCGAGAAGGTGGGCTGGGTGCGAGAAGCCGCCGCGGCGGCCGGGCGCAGCCCCGACGACCTCGAGCTGAACGCCCTGGTCTTCGTGGTCGCGATCACGGATCAGCCCCAGGGCCTGCGCGAGGCGCTGGCGCGGGGAAGCGGCATGACCCCCGAAGAGGTGGCGGACTGCCCGATCTTCCTCACCGGCTCGGCCGCCGAGATCCGCGATCGGCTGGAGAAGCGGCGCGAGGAGACCGGGATCAGCTACGTCGTGATCCAGGGAAGTAGCGACGCCCTGGAGTCGTTCGCCGAAGAGGTCGTCGCGCCGCTCGCCGGACGCTAGCGGTCGGCCAGCAACGACGGCTCGTAGCCGTCCGGCGCCGCGTAGCCGAGGAGCTGGAGCAGGGTCGCGGCGACGTTGGCCAGACCGGGCTGCTCCAGCTCGCGCAGCGCGAGCGGGCGTCCCGGGGCGAAGATCGAGCAGGGAACCCGGTTCAGCGAGTGACTGGTCCGCACCCGCACGCGCCCTTCGGCGTCGCGACGCGCCTCTCCTGTACCCGGGTCCACCTCGAACATCTCGTCGGCGTTGCCGTGATCGGCAGTCACGACCAGCGCGCCGTCGAGCTTCCGGATCGCGGGCAGCAGCCGCCCGATGCACAGGTCCACGGCCTCCACGGCCACTACCGAAGCCTCGAAGTCACCCGTGTGCCCCACCATGTCGCCGTTGGCGTAGTTGATGCGGGCGTGCCGGAAGCCGCCCGTCGCCAGCTCGGCCAGCACCCGGTCGGTGATCTCCGCGGCCTTCATCCAGGGCCGCTCCTCGAAGGGCAGCCGGTCGCTCGGGATCTCCACGTAGGTCTCGAGCTGGTCGTCGAAGCGGCCGCTGCGGTTGCCGTTCCAGAAGTAGGTGACGTGGCCGAACTTCTGGGTCTCGCTGCACGCGAGCTGGGTCACCCGGTTGCGGGCCAGATACTCGCCCAGGGTCCGGTCGATGGCCGGGGGCGTGACCAGGAAGTGCGCGGGCAGCCCGAGGTCGCCGTCGTACTGCATCATGCCGGCGAAGGCGACGTCCGGTCGCGGCGCGCGCTCGAAGGTGTCGAAGTCGTCGTCTTCGAACGCGCGGCAGATCTCGATGGCGCGGTCGCCCCGGAAGTTGAAGAGGACCACGGCCGCGCCGTCCCGGATCGGACCCACCGGCGTCCCGGCCTCGTCCGCGACGACGAAGGCGGGCAGGTACTGGTCCGAGAGGCCCGGCTGCTCCTTGCGCAGGGTTTCGATGGCGTCGCGGGCGCTGGGAAAGGCGCGCCCCTCGCCGTGCACATGGGTCTTCCAGCCGAGCTCCACCATGCCCCAGTCGGCCTGGTAGCGGTCCATGCTGACGAGCATGCGCCCGCCTCCGGAGGCGATGCGGTAGTCCCGGTCGGCGGACTCGTTGATCGACGCCAGCAGGCGCTCCAGGGGCTCGACGTACTCGAGGGCGCTCGTCTCGGGGACGTCGCGGCCGTCGAGCAGCACGTGCACCCGGGCGGCGCGCACGCCCTCCTGGCTGGCCCGCTCCAGCAGGGCGAAGAGGTGGTCGATGTGGCTGTGGACGTTGCCGTCCGAGAGCAGCCCCAGCAGATGCAGCGGCTCGCCGGACTCGCCCACCTGCCGCAGCAGACGCTTCCACTCCTCGCCCTCGAACAGGCGCCCCGAGGCCACGGCCTCGTTCACCAGCTTGGCGCCCTGGGCGAAGATGCGCCCCGCGCCGAGCGCGTTGTGGCCCACCTCGCTGTTGCCCATGTCGTCGTCCGAGGGCAGGCCCGCCGCCAGCCCGTGGGCGGCCAGGTGCGCCGTCGGCGCGTGGGCGGCCAGCCAGTCGAGGTTCGGCGTGCGCGCGGTCCAGACGGCGTCGGAGGCGTCGCAACGCCCCTCGCCCACACCGTCCATCACCACCACCACCACCGGCCCGGGCACTGCCGGAAAGCTCGGGTGACGCACGAGGGTCCAGTCGGTCATGGCGCGGCGAGACTAGCACTCCGCCCTCTCGCAGCGGAGGACGCGCGCGCCTAGACCGGTCCTGCGCAGCCGCCGCCCGTCGCACTCTGACGGAACGGACCGCTCACCTCGTAGGTCAGGCCGATCCCGAGGCTGCCGGCGCGTTGCGAGCTGAAGTAGAGCCGGCGGCCCCAGGGATCGAAGGCGGGGCCCGTGATCTCGGAGTCGGCCTGGTCGGCCCCCGTCAGCTGGCAGAACGGGCTCACCACACCGTCCGGCGCGATCAGCACGAGCTCCTGCTCCCCGCCCTTGTGGTCCTCGGCGACCAGCAGGTCTCCGGAGCGCGCAGCGGTGATGTTGTCGACGCCGTTCAGTCGGTCTCCGGGATCCAGGCTGCGGTCGTAGAGGACCCGCAGCTGCTGGCTCGCAGTCTCCAGGTCCCAGACGCGGTCGTCGCCGGTGGTGGTGAAGTAGACGTGTCCGTCCCGCCACACCATCCCCTCGCCGCGGTTGAAGGGCGTGCTGTCGGACACCTGATGCCGGGTGGGGTTCGTGATCGGCGCCGGCGGGTCGGGCTCGGGGACGGGAATCCAGGCGACGTCTCCCGCCGCGTCCACCCGCGCCACCTCGAGCAGGCCCGAGGCGAGGTCGCCCCAGACGGCGGGCGTGAAGCGGTAGAGGCGTCCGTCCCCCTCGTCCTCGGTGAGGTAGACGTGGCGGAACTCGGGATCCACCGCGGCGGCTTCGTGCTTGAAGCGACCCAGCCCGCTGCGGCGGACGCCCGGCTGCTGGCCGGTGGGATCGCACTCCCAGGCGTAACCGGTGTCGATCTCCTCACAGGAGATCCAGGTGCCCCAGGGCGTGGCACCGCCGGCGCAGTTGAGGTCGGTGCCAGCCAGGATCCGGTAGGCGTCCACCACATTGCCCTGGTGGTCGAAGCGCACCGCACCCGCGCCGCCGCTGCCGGCGATGGCGATGAACTCGCTGTTGGAGACGTAGATCCAGCCACCCTGGATCGGGAAGGTGGCGCCTCCATCGGGGAAGGTGTGCCAGGTGTAGCCGGTGCCCGGGACCGGCAGGCCGCTGGTGGCCACGAGCCGCGACTGGAAGCCGGCCGGCAGTCGCAGGCCGTTGGCGTCCGGGGGCCCGAGCGGACCGTAGGGGCTGGGTCCGTCCACGGCCGGGAAGGCAGCCAGCGCCTCCTGCCAGAGCGAGGAACCCACGACGCCGGTGGCAGCGACGGCGGCGCCGAGGCGCAGGAACTCGCGTCGCTTCACCGCTCGCCCTCCCCGCGCCGCCGAGCCAGCGCGGCGCCGATCGCGAGCGTAGCCAGCACCGTCCCCGCCGGCCCGGGCACGAGCACGAGCTCGAAGACGAAGTCGCCGCCCGCCCCGGACGTGCCGGCTGCGTCGGCACGCGCGGTCGCGGTCAGCGCGTACGGCACCCTGGCCCGGAGCACCCCGGTCGCCGCGATGGGAAGTCGGCCCTGGCTGTCCAGCAGCACCTCGCTGACGGTCGTCCCCGCCGCCAGGTCGACCAGCACGACGCTGGCGAACCCGTCGGCGATCTCGTCCTCGAAGACGCCGAGCTCGCCGCCCAGCCGGAAGCGGGTGTCGCCGGCGACGGCGAAGACCACCTGCAGGAAGGACTCGCCACGGCCGAAGAGGAATGCCGGATCGACCTCGACCCAGGTCCCCGCATGCGCGCGCCCGGAGCCCCCGATCGCGGTGTCCAGCAGCACGGAATCCTGCGCGGCCCCCGCCTCGGCCGCCGTGCCTGGGGTGCCTCCGGCGACCGTGACCCCCGCGTCGAACGGCTCGAAGCCGCTGGCCGCCGCAACCGCGCCGTCCGCGTCGAAGTCCTGCGCGGTGGAGATCTGGAACTCCGCCACCACGGAGCGGTCGGCACGGACGTACGCGAGCGGGGTGGCGTGCGCGGCCACTCCCGCACCCAGGGTGAAGGCGGCGGCCAGCGCCGAGATCCACGCCTGCCGCAGCCCGGGCGCGTGCGGTTCCATCACCCCAGGAGGTGGACGCGAGGGGCTTCCAGGTGGCGGGATCGGCGGCGCTAGCCGCGGGGCCGCGAGGCCCGCTGGAGCCGGTCCAGCCAGCCGTCGATGGTCTGGCGCGCGGAGCGGGTGAGGGCGCCCTTCTCGTGCTGCTCGACGATCAGCGCCTCCAGCGCGTGGAAGTAGCGGTCCACGCCCTCCGAATCCGGCGCCAGGTGCGCCACGCGTCCGCGCTTCCCGACCGGGCCGAAGAGGTTCAGCCACACGTCGAAGCGCGCGGCGGCGCGCAGGACGGCGTGGAAGCCGCGCTCCGGGCGCTCGCCCCCGAGTGCCAGCCCGGCCGCGCCGGCCACGAGCGTCGCGATGGGAAGCAGCACGTCGCGCAAGCCCTCGAGGACCATCTTGGCCTGGAAGACCAGGACATCGCGGATGAGCCCCCAGCGGCGGTCCTCCAGGGGGGCTTCGGACGGGGCGGGCCGATCGGACATGCTGTCCTCCCTCGGCTCCCAGGATGGCACGCCCTACACGGGCGTGTGAACCGCTTCACAGCGGTGCAAGCCGCGTTGCGGCGAAAATACGGCCAGCAGGGGGGAAGGAGGCCAGGATGGACACCCAAACCCGAGCGAGCCCGCCTGCGAGCGACGACGTCCAGCGCTGGGAGCTGGGCGACGACTACCTGTCGGATCCGGCAGTCGCACCCCTGCGATCCCTGGTGAGCGCAGCGGCGCGGCGCGCCGAGCGGCGCCACCCCATCCCGGCCACACTCCGGGTGCGGCCCGTGTGCCCGCTCTGGAGCTGGGTCTTCGATGCGGCCGCCATCTCGCCGCACGCGGTGGGCCTGGCGTTCGCCTTCGCCCTGGCCAGTACCTTCGCACTGCTCGACGTACTGGACGGCAACTACGCCAACCTGATCGCGGGCGAGGTGCCGCTGTGGGCGCACGTGGAGTTCCGCAGCATGCTGGTGGTGGCCATCCTGCTGGGCGGCATCCTGGTGACCCACCGCTACGAAGAGCTGGGGATCCGCCAGGACGTGGTGCGTCTGGCCCCCCAGCTGCGCCCCCCGAACCAGGTCGCGTTGGTGGAGAGGCAGGTGAGCCACGTTCCGCGGCGCGGCCTGGACGTCGCCGGCGGTGTGGGCGCCGTCCTGATCGCGAGCCTGGTTCCAGCGCTGTACCGCGACCCCGCGCGGTTTCTGCGCGCCGACACCTACGCGATGCCGTCGGTGCTGTTCGATCTGGCCATCGGCGCGGTGATCGGCTGGATGCTGTTCCGCACGCTCTACGCCGGCGTCGTGCAGGACCGAGCGTTCGCCCGGCTCTCCGGGCAGGTGGCGACGATCGATCTGCTCGACCTGTCGCCGCTGCGGCCCTTCGCCCGCCGCGGCCAGCGCCGCGCGCTGCGCTGGCTGCTGCTGGCCACCGTGGCCGCCTTCGTGTTCGTCGACGCCGGCTTCGCCACGCCGCCGGCGCTCGTGTTCGTGGCGATCATGGGCTTCGCCATGTTCAGCTTCCTGCTCCCGGTCTACGGCATCCACCGCAGCATCCACGCGGAGAAGCAGCTCCTGCTCGCGAGCCTGCGCGACCAGATCCGCGCCGAGCGCGAGCGCCTCGGCACGCGGGTCGCGCGGCTCTCCGGCGCACCGGCCAGCGGAGGAGGCCACCTGGCGGACCTGCTGGCCTACGAGGCGCGGATCTCCGGCGCCCGGGAGTGGCCCGTGGACACGACCATCCTGCTCCGTCTGGCCCTGATCCTGCTACTGCCCCTGGCCTCGTGGCTCGGGGGCGCTTTCGTGGAGCGCGCCGTCGACGCCGCACTCGGCTAGGCGCGGAGGCAGCCCGCTGCGGCCCGCCCACCAGGCGTCGTACGCGCGGCGCAGGAGGGCCACCGGGTTGCCCTCGCCCTTCCGCTGCTCCGGCGCCGTCAGCCACAGGATCGGCGCTTCCGCGCGATCCTGTGGCCGCGCCACGCTCACGAAGGCCGAGAGCGCCGCCTGCGCGGGCTCGCAGCGGCGGTCGCCGCCGGGACCCGCCCCCGCCTCGAGGGCGCGCAGCAGGCGATCTCCGAGCCAGCAGCCCGCGGAGGCCTGGTAGGCGCAGAACGACGCCTCCACCACCCCCGAACCCACCAGCATGTTCCCCTGGACGGCGACGCCCGGACCGGTGCGACTGCCCGCCCAGCCGATCGTCCAGGCTCCGGTGTAGCTGGCCCCCTCGAAGCCCAGGGCGGCGGCCCCGTACTGGCGCAAGCGATGGCTCGGCAGCAGCCCGAAGGCCGAGTCGAAGTCGGCGTCGGCCACGGACGCCAGCACGGCGCGCGGCGCGATCCCCGCCGCCAGCAGCGCGGCGCCGACGTCGCGCCCGGCCAGGTTCGACATGGCCTGGGCCGCGATGGCCCCGCGGCCCGGCGCCAGGGCCGCGATGATCTGGCTGCCGCCGATGCACGACGCCCCGGCCACGCCCACCTCGCGCGTGGCCGGGTCGACGGCCACCACGGACCAGGTCCCGGCCGCGGGAATCGGCGCCAGGGCCAGGACGACAGCGACGAGGATGCGCGCCCCGCGCACGCTAGCCCCGCTCGCTGGGCACGTGGCCCGGCTGGGCCCGCACCCGCTCCAGCCAGGCGCGAACCGCGGGCAGCCCGGAGAGGTCGAAGCCGCCCTCGTGGGCCACGTGGGTGTAGGCGTACAGGGCGATGTCGGCAATCGTGTAGCGGCCCGCGGCGAAGAACGCGTTCGTCTCCAGGTGCGTCTCCATCACGCGGAGCGCCTCCTCGCCCCGCGCGCGACGGGCGTCCAGCTCGTGGCGGTGGTCCTCCAGCACCCCGGCGTGGTGCCAGAAGCGCAGCACCGCAATGTACGGCTCGTGACTGTACTGCTCGAAGAACATCCACTGCAGGACCTGCGCCCGGAACAGCCGATCCTGCGGCAGGAAGGGCGTGCCCTCGGCCAGGTACCACTGGATCGCGCCCGACTCGGCCAGGCAGGTGCCGTCCTCCAGCTGCAGCAACGGAATCCGGCCGTTCGGGTTCAGCGCCAGGAACTCCGGCGTGCGGGTCTGCCCGGCCAGGATGTCGAGCTCCACGCGCTCGTAGGGTCGCTCCAGCTGGTGGAGCAGCAGGCGGACCTTGTAGCCGTTTCCCGACTCGAGGTAGTCGTAGAGGCGCAGCATCCCGCCGTGTCTCCCGCGGATCCCCTATTCTCGGCCGCGGGAGGGTGCCACGCGCATGCGAACTCCGGCAAGCGCCGGCCTGCTGCTGGCGGCGCTGGCGGCCGGCGCGATCGCGGCCGACGACGCGCCGCCGGACGGCCGCGCCGTCATGACCCTCGTCGACGCGCGCCCCCGCGGCCCGGACGAGCGGCTGGCCGCACGCTGGCGGCTCATCCCGAAGAGCGGCCGCGAGCGGGTGCGCGAGACGCGGACCTACTGGCGCGACCGCCGCGGCGACGACGAGGGACTGCACAGCCAGCGGCTGATCATCTTCGACGCCCCGGCGCCGGTGAAGGACACGGCCTTCCTGGTGCACAGCCGAGCCGGGGCGGGCGGAGAGGACCGGCGCTGGGTGTACCTGCCCGCCCTGCGCAAGGTGCGCCGGATCGCCAGCGGCGACCGGGACAAGCTCTTCGCCGGCAGCGACTTCAGCTACGAAGACCTTTCCGAGCGCGCCGTGGGCGAGGACGAGCATCGGCTCCTGAGGCGCGAAGAGCTGGACGGCGTGGTCCACTGGGTGGTGGAATCGACGCCGAAGGGGGAGTCCGGCTACGAGCGGCGCGTCGTCTACGTCCACCCGGAGCGCCACACGCCCTCGCGCATCGACTTCTACGCCCGGGGCGACCGGCTGGAGAAGACGCTCCGCATCCGCTGGCAGCAGGTGGACGGGATCTGGGCCTGGCGCGAGCTCGAGATGGACGGCGTGCGCCGCAAGCACCGGACGCGGATCGAGGTCCAGTCCGTCGAGCACGACCTGGGGCTGACCGACGACGTCTTCGCCGAGAGCGCCCTGCGCCACGGGGTTCCCTAGGTGGGCCGGCGGCTCGCGCTGGCGATCCTGCTCGGCCTGGGCCAGGCGCCCGGGGCAGACGCAGCCCCGAGCCTGGACGGCACGGTCTACTTCGAGAGCGACACCGCCTGGCGCGTCTACTCGCCCCGACGCGCCCAGAAGTCGCAGAACCGCATCGCCCCGGAACTGACCCTCCAGCTGAACGACGACTGGGGGGTGCACGCCCACGGCTGGCTGCTCTACGACCCGATCGCCCGCTTGAACGGCCCGGACCCGGACTTCGGCGAGTTTCCCGTCGACCGCTGGAACGTGGGCGGCTCTCGCCACGTGGAGGCGGAGCTGCGCGAGCTCTACGCCGACTGGCGGGGCCGCGTGGGCGGGGCCCGCCTCGACGTCCGGCTCGGCAAGCAGCAGGTCGTGTGGGGCCAGTCCTTCGGGCTGCGGGTGCTGGACGTGGTGAACCCCCAGGACTTCCGCGAGTTCATCCTCGACGACTTCGTCACCGCGCGCACGCCGACCTGGGGTGCGCGGCTGGACGGCTTCGCCGGCGGCCTGACCTTCCAGGCTCTGGCCTTCCCGGACTGGGAGCCGGATGACCTGGCCGATCCGGAGAGCGAGTTCGCGTTCTCCCAGAACCTCCGCGGGCTCTTCCCGGGACTGGCGGCCGCGCCCGGACGAGCGCCGACGGTGATCCTGGGCGAAGACGAAAAGCCGGTAGACGCCAGCGGCCAGGCCTGGAGCTTCGGCGGCCGGGTCGGCGGCGTCTTCCGCGGCGTGGACTGGGGCCTCTTCTACTGGGACCGCACGGATCCGCTGGGCGCCTTCGAACGGCGCGTGGTGCCCGTCGACGGCGGCATCAGCAACGTCCTGCGTCGCCGTCACCGGCGCCTGCGCAGCGGCGGCTTCTCGTTCTCCGCGGCCGTGGCGAACTTCACGCTGTGGGGCGAGGGCACCGTCAGCGGAGGCCGGCAGTTCGTGGTGGACGACCTCGGCGATTCCGACGGGATCGTGCAACGACCCGATCTCCAGTACGCCCTCGGCCTGGACTGGAACGGCTGGTCTCCCCTCTTCGCCAACCTCCAGTTCATCCAGTACGTGATCTTCGACCACGACTCGCGCATCCAGCTCGACGCGTTTCGCCACTTCCTGTCGGTGCTGCTGCGCTTCGACCTGCTGGGCGAGACGCTCTTCCCGCAGCTCTTCGTGCTCTACGGCGTGGAGGACAACGAGTCGATGCTGCGGCCGTCCATCGAGTGGCGGGCCACCGATCGCCTGTCGCTCGTGCTGGGGGCCGATCTCTTCACGGGGCCGAGCACGGGCCTGCTGGGGCAGTTCTCGGCCCGCCGAAGCTGCGTGCCCGCCGCCACCGGAGGCTGCCTCTTCGACCCGTTCCCCGGCCGCCCGAGCCGCGTTTTCCTGAGGTTTCGCTATGAGTTCGGATTCGGTCTCTGAGGCGTCGCATGACCTCCAGGAACGCTTCTCCCGGCTCCGTTCCCTTCGACCGCGTGGCCGGGATCTACGACGCGACCCGCGGCCTGCCCCCGGAGACATCGGCCCGCTTCGGGGAGCTGATCGCCCACGAGGCGCGAATCGGCTCCTCCGGCAGGCTGCTCGAGATCGGGGTCGGGACCGGTCGGGTCGCGCGAGCCGTCGCGCCCCACGTGGGCTCGGTAGTCGGCGTGGACCTCTCGCGCCCCATGCTCGAGCAGCTGCGCCGGCAGCGGGGAGCGCTCCCCGTCCACGTGGCCCGCGCCGACGCGACGCGCCTGCCCCTGCCCGACGCCAGCGTCGACGCCGTCCTGGTCGTGCGCGTCTTCCACCTGATCCCCGCGTGGCGCCGGGCCCTCGACGAGGTCGCGCGCGTGCTGCGCCCCGGAGCCGCGCTGGTGCACGCCGAGTCCGGGGTGCCGGTCCTCGACGCCGTCAGCCGGCGCGCCTCGCGTGGGAGCGGCTTCCGGGTGGCCCGCGCCGGCGCCGGCGAACGCGATCGCAGCCTCGACGTGGCGGGCTGGCCCCTCGACGCCGAGCCGGCGTCGTTCTCCTTTCAGCGCAGCCTGGTGCCCGCGGCCATGCTGCGCCTGATCGGGGAGCGCGCCTTCGCCTGGACCTTCGCGCTCTCGAACGCGGAGCTGGAGACGGCACTCGGCGCCGCGCGCCAGGCCATGCGCGAGCACTTCGCGAGCCTCGACGACCCGGTGGAGCTGAAGGGCGTCTGTCGCGTCGAACGGCGGCGGCCGCCCGACGCGTGACCCGGAGCCCGCGACGCGCATCGCAACGGGATCCCGACGGCGCGGAGGAGGTGCCATGGCAGCGGTGACGAGCGGCAGCGCGGTGGTGGTGGGCGTGGGCGCGAGGGAAGGCCTCGGCGCCGCCCTCTGCCGCCGCTTCGGGCGCGAGGGGCTCCACGTCTTTCCGGCGGGCCGGACCCGCGAGCGGCTGGAGGCGGTGGTCGGGGAGATCCGCTCCGCCGGCGGTGCGGCCAGCGCCCTGGCGACCGACACCACCTCGGAAGCCGAGGTGGCGCGGCTCTTCGAGGCCGCCGACGCCGAGGCGGGCGGCCTGGCCCTCGCCGTCCACAACGCCGGCAACATGCGCGTCGGGAACCTGGCGGAGATGGAGGCCGGCTTCTTCGAGGAGACCTGGCGCACCACCTGCTTCGGAGGCTTCCTCGTCGGCCGCGAGGCCGCCCGCCGCATGCTCCCGCGCGGCAGCGGGACCCTGCTCTTCACCGGGGCCACCGCCTCCCTGCGGGCGCGCCCGCCCTTCGCGGCCTTCGCCTCGGCCAAGGCGGCGCTGCGCGCGCTGGCCTTCGGGCTGGCGCGGGAGCTCGGCCCCCAGGGCGTCCACGTCGGCCACGTCGTGGTCGACGGCGTGATCGCCGGGGAGCAGATCCGCTCGCGCCTGCCCCAGGTGGCCGAGCGTCTGGGCGAGGACGGGATGCTCGCGACCGACGCCATCGCCGACGCGTACTGGCACCTGCACGCACAGGACCGCACGGCCTGGACCCTCGAGCTCGACCTGCGCCCCTACAAGGAGAGCTTCTAGGCGGATTCGCGGCGGCTCCGGCGGCGCGCCGGGCGGGCGGGCGCCGGCCGCGGACCGGCCGTCACGTGGTCCGCCAGCTCCGCGGCCAGGCGCGGCGCGGCGCCCTCGTCCTCGTGCTTGAAGAACACGAAGGCCTCGCGCCAGCCCGGCTGCTGGATCCGCGCCGCCCAGCCGGCCAGCGCGTCGGCGTCGTAGCCCGCGCCGCGCAGGCGCAGGTAGCCCCAGCTCGCAGTCCGTACCAGCCGCTCCAGGGGCGCGTCGTCGGCGTCCACGCCCACCCAGGCGCGGTCATCGGCCCGCAGGCGGTCGAACACCTCGGCGCAGGCCCACGAGGGATGCCGGAACTCGAAGGCCGCCGGCACGTCCGCCGGCAGCTCGCCCAGGAACGCGTCGAGCCGCGGCAGGTCGAGCTTCAGGTTCGGCGGCAGCTGGAAGAGAAGGCAGCCGAGCCGGTCGCCGAGGGCGCTCACCGTGCGCAACAGGTAGGCGGTCTCGTCACCCGCCTCCTTCAGGCGCTTGAAGTGGGTGATGCGCCGCGACGCCTTGATGACGAAGCGGAAGCCCTCGGGCACCTGCTCGGCCCACGACTCCAGCACGCTCGCCTTGGGCAGGCGGTAGAAGGTGTTGTTGATCTCGACCGTCCCGAGGTGCTCCGCGTAGTACGTGAGCATCTTCTTCGCGGGCAGGTCCTCGGGGTAGAAGGGACCCTTCCACTCCTTGTAGCTGAAGCCGCTGGTGCCGACGCGAAGCTCCATGGCGCCCGTCATCCTACCCCGTCGGCCAGCCGCTCACCCAGGGCCCCGAGGATCGCCTCGGCGTCCACCCCTTCCCCCAGGACCGGCAGCACGGGATCCCCGTGCTTCTCGACTCGGGGGATGGCGGTCTTGATGGTCCAGCGCCCGGGGTCGAGCCGCGCCGTGACCTGGCGCCAGGTGAGAGGCATCGATACGGGCGCGCCCGCGCGCGGCCGCACCGAGAACGGCGCCGCCAGGAGCTGGCCCCGCCCGTTCTGGAGGTAGTCCACGTAGACCTTGTCGCCGCGCGCGGCCACGGGGCGCGTCACCGTGGCGATCTCGGGCAGGTCGGCCACCACCACCCGGGCCAGCACCTCGGCCAGGGCACGGGACTCCGCATGGCCGAGCCGCCCGCCCAGCGGGAGCAGGACGTGCAGGCCGTCCTGCCCCGAGGTCTTCACCACGTGGGTGGCGCCGAGCGCGTCCAGCAGGCGGTGCAGGCGCCGCGCCACCTCGAGCACCGCGGCGAATGGCGCCTGCTTCGGATCCAGGTCCAGGATCAGCCAGTCCGGATGCTCCAGGTCCGCGAGCCGCGCGCTCCAGACGTGCAGCGGGATCGCGCCCGAGTTGATCACGTAGAGGAGCGTGCGCAGGTCGTTGCAGACGAAGTAGTCGGTGCCGTCGATCTCGCGGCGCGTGGCCCAGTCCGGCGTGAAGTCCGGCGCGTTCTTCTGGTAGAAGTGCTTGCCCTCGATCCCGTCCGGGTAGCGCGTAAGCACCACCGGGCGGTCGCGCAGGTAGGGCTCGAGCCAGGGCCAGGCCCGCTCGTAGTAGGCCAGCAGATCTCCCTTGGTGTAGCCCTCCACCGGCCAGAACACCTTGTCGAGCCGCGTGAGCTCGAGCTCGGACCCGGGATTCGGCTGCGGCGCCGCCGGGGCGAGCGCCTCGGCCGCCGCGCTGCGCTCGCTGGGCGCATCGCACTCGGACGCGGGCTTGTCGTCGCGCAGGCGCAGAAAGACCGGCTGCCGCAGCACGCCGGTGGAGGTGACCTGCGTATAGCGCACCTCGCACACCCGCTCGGGCCGCACGTAGGCAGTGCCTCGAGCGGCCGGTTCCGGCGCGCCGACGAAGGCCGGCGCGTCGGTCCGCAGCTCCGACAGGCTCTCGCGCAGCGCCGCCAGGGTGGCGTCGTCGAAGCCCGAGCCGACGTTCCCCGCGTAGGCGAGCTCGCCGTCGCGCCACCAGGCCAGCATCAGGGCGCCGAGATCCGCGCGCGATCCCTTCCCTGGGACCCAGCCGACCACGACCAGGTCCGCCGTACGGGGCACCCGCAGCTTCTGCCAGCGCCGCGAACGCCGGCCGGCCTCGTAGGGCGCGTCGGCGCGCTTGGCCACCACACCCTCGAGCCCCTGCTCGGCGGCCGCGGCGAAGAGCGCCTCCCCGTCGCCCTCCACGTGGTCGGCGAAGCGCACCACTCCCGTCCTCGGGGCAAAGAGCGACAGGATCTGCTTGCGCCGCGCCAGGGGCAGCCCGCGCAGGTCGCGCCCCGCCGCACGCAGCAGGTCGAAGGCGTACAGCAGCGTGGGGATCTCGACCTGGAGCCGCGCCACGATCCGCGGATCGGTCTGGGTCCAACGCCGCTGCAAGCGCTCGAAGGAGCTGCGGCCGTTCGAGTCCAGCGCCACCAGCTCGCCGTCGAGCACGAAGTCGTCCAGGGGGAGACGGGCGACCGCCCGGGCCACCTCCGGGTAGACGTGCGTGCGCTCGGCGCCCGTGCGTGCGAAGAGCCGCACGTCCGGACCCCGGCGCTCCGCCAGCACGCGAACCCCGTCGTACTTCAGCTCGAAGAGCCAGTGCGGATCGGAGAACGGCGCCTCGGCCCGGTCCGCGAGCATCGGCCGCAGCGCCGCCACGTCCTCTTCGTCGCGCGGCACGCCGCGCAGCCTGCGGCGCACGTCGGCGTCGCGGGTCACGCCCGCCGCCAGCTCCTCCACGCTCAGTCCCGAGAGCACGGAGGCGGGCGACACCACCACCGGCTCCTCGAGCCCGGCGGGCTTCGCTCCTTTCTTCAGGAGCAGCCACTCGCGTCCGCCCTCCCCCTTCGTCCGCACCAGCGCGAAGCGCCCGCGCAGCTTGTGGCCCTCGAGCACCAGGTCGAGCTTTCCGGACGCGAGCCCGGCGTCCGGCGCCTCGCCGTTCGCGCTGGAGTAGCTGCCGGCGTCCCAGACGATCATCGCACCGGCGCCGTAGTTGCCCTCCGGAATCACGCCTTCGAACTCGGCGTACTCGAGCGGGTGGTCCTCCGTGCGGACCGCCAGGCGCCGCTCGGCGGGGTCGAGGCTCGGGCCCCGGGGCACCGCCCAGCTCGCCAGCACGCCGCCGATCTCCAGGCGCAGGTCCCAGTGCAGGCGGCGCGCCGCGTGCTGCTGCACCACGAACCGGCGCGGCGCGGCGGGGGCGAGAGCCCGCAGCTCCCCCTCGCCGCCGAAGGGCTCGGGGCTCTGCTCGGGGTCGCGCCGGGCGCGGTAAGGCTTGAGGTCGCCCATGCCGAAGAGCCTATGGTACGATTTTCGTCCTCCGTTCACTTCCCCCGGCCCCGGGTGCGCCATGCCCGCTCGCGCGACTTCCTCCGGCACCATCTCGTTCGGACTCGTCTCGATCCCCGTGAAGCTCTACACGGCCAGCCAGAGCCAGGCCGTGCGCTTCAACATGCTGGACCCGAAGGACAAGACCCGGGTGAAGCAGCAGCTGGTGAACGCCCGGACCGGCGAGGTGGTCGAGCGGGGAGACACCCTGCGCGGCTACGAGTACAGCCGCGGCCAGTACGTGGTGTTCGGGGAGGAGGAGCTGAAGGCGCTCGAGCAGAAGAGCGACCGCACGATCGAGATCGAGGAGTTCGTGCCCATCGAAAAGGTGGATCCGCTCTACTTCGACCGCGCCAACCTGCTCGGCCCCGACAAGGGCGGCGCCAAGGCGTACCGCCTGCTCTGCGAGTCCATGCGTGAGATGGGGCGCGTGGCGATCGGGCGCTACTCGACCCGCGGCCGCCAGCAGCTGGTGCTGCTCCGGCCCTACGCCGAGGGCCTGGTCCTCCACGGCCTTCACTACGCGGACGAGGTGCGCGGCTTCGACGACGTCGACCTGGAGGACGGCGCCGGCTTCAAGGCGGGCGAGGTGGAGCTCGCCAAGCAGCTCATCGACCAGCTCTCGAACGACGCCTTCGAGCCGGAGCGCTACGAGGACGAGTACCGCCAGGCGGTGCTCGCGGCCGTCGACCGCAAGGTGGCCGGCGAGGAGGTGGTGGCGGCGCCGGCCGAGGAGCCGCGGGAGCAGATCATCGACCTGGTGGCGGCGCTGAAGCAGAGCCTCGCCGAGAAGCGCGAGGGCGAGGCCGCCAAGGCCGGCATGCAGCGCGTGCGCAAACCCGCCAAGGGCAAGGGCAAGCCCAAGGGCGGAAGCAAGCGCAAGACCGCCGCCCGCTGACGCGCCCATGACCCGCACGCGCTCGACGGCGGAGGTGGCGCGGATCCTGGGCGTCTCCGAAGACCGCGTGCGCGAGCTGGCCCGCAGCGGCCTGGCGCGCCCGGCCGGGCGCGGGCACCGCTACGCCTTCCGTTTCCGCGACCTGGTGGCCCTGCGCGCGGCCCGCGACCTGGTGGACGCGGGCGTCCCGGCTGCGCGCGTGAAGCGCGCCCTGGCCTCGCTGGTGGCGGAGCTGGCCGGGGAGCGACCGCTCTCGGGCCTGCGGATCTTCGCGGATGCCGGGCGCGTCGCGGTGGACGACGGAAGCGGCGCCTGGCAGCCGGAGACGGGCCAGACGCTCCTCGACCTGGAGCTCGACGCCCTGGCGCGCGAGGCCGAGGCGCTGCGCCCCGACGCCGCGGACCCGGGCGACGCCTTCGCCCGCGCCCTCGAGCTGGAGGACGCCGACCCCAAGGCGGCCCGGGCGGCGTACGCCGAGGTGCTCGCCGAGGATCCGGGCAACGTGGACGCCTGCGTGAACCTGGGACGCCTGGCCCACGAGGCCGGCGACGCGGCCGAGGCCGTGCGTCTCTACCACCAGGCCCTGGAGCGGAGCCCGTCGGACCCGGTGATCCACTACAACCTCGCCCTCGCCCTGGAGGACACGGCCGGTCCTGCCGAGGCCGCCGCCCGCTACGAAACGGCCCTCCACCTGGACCCGGAGTTCGCCGACGCCCACTTCAACCTGGCGGGCCTGTGCGAGCAGCTCGGTCGCACCGCCGACGCCATCCGCCACTTCTCCACCTACCGCCGGCTCGGCGGCGAGTAGGCAGCGACCCGCCGCTAGACCGGCTGGTCCGAGACGTGGGTCGAGTTCACGGTGACGTCGTAGCCACTCGGATCGCGGATCGTGAACGAGGTGTGGATGCGCCCGGGTTCCAGGGGCGTCGGGGCGAAGCCCTGCTCTGCGAACGCGAGGTGGCTCGCCTCCACGTCCTCCACCATCAGGTCGAATGGGCACTTCGTGCCGGCCTCGATGGGCGTCTCGGCCGCCAGCAGCACGAGGTGGGTGCCGCCCCGAAGCTCCAGCACCGCGAAGCCGTCGCCCGAGGTGATGAAGCGCATGCCCGTGGCGCGCCACCACGGGAGCGCCTTCTCCACGTCGGCGGTCGGCAGGAGCGCGTGCCCGATCCAGACCCCCGGTCGTTGGTCCGCTGCCATCTGCGCGCCTCCCTGGGCTAGCTGACGGAGCCCGAAGGGCTCCGTTTGCGGCGCACGCCGACCCAAGACTTCGTCTCGGTCGGCGTGCTAGCCCCTGCCCCCGACGAATCCGAACAAGTGCCCCGCCACCTTGCGGATCTGGATCTCCTCGGAGCCCTCGGTGATCCGGTAGCGGCGGTGATGACGGTAGATGTGCTCGAAGGGCTTGTGCCGCGTGTAGCCGAGGCCGCCGTGCACCTGCATGGCGCGGTCCGCGGCCTCGCACACCAGGCGGTTGGCCCGGTAGTTGGCCATGGAGACCTGGTCGGAGACCTGCATGTGGTGCTCCTGGTCCAGGTGCCAGGCGGTCTTGTACACCAGGTTCCGCACCATCTCGCACTCGGTGTGGAGCTCGGCCAGCGGGAACTGGATCGCCTGGTTCAGCGCCAGGGGCTTGCCCCAGGTCTTGCGCTCCCGGGCGTACGCCACGGCCTCGTCGATGCAGTACTGGGCGGCGCCGACGCCCGAGGCGGCCTGGCGGATGCGGTTCTCGTGCACGAAGTGCTGGGCGCAGACCAGGCCCTCCCCCTCCTGGTGGAGGATCGCCGAGTTCGGGACCCGCACGTCCTCCAGCGTCACCTCGGCGTGGTCCGAAGGCATGTTGAAGGTCCACCACATGAAGTCGACCCGGAAGCCCGGCGTGTCGGTCGGCACGATGAAGCAGGTGATGCCCCGCGGCGAGCCCGGATCGCCGGAGGTGCGGGCGAAGATCATGTCGTGGGTGGCGTGGTGGAGGCCCGTGTTGAAGCGCTTCTGGCCGTTCAGCAGCCAGGCGTCGCCGTCGCGCACCGCCGTGGTCTCGAGCCAGGTGGCGTCGCTCCCGTGGTCCGGCTCGGTGAGCCCGAACGCCATGCGCACGCCGCCGGTGATCATGCCCTCGACGAAGGCCGCCTTCTGCTCGGCCGTGCCGTAGGCCTGGAGCATGTGCACGGTCGGGAAGTTCCCGACGACCGACGACTCGTTCTGGAGGTCGTTGTGCAGCCCCAGGCCCCGGGCGGCCAGGTGCTCGCGGATCATCGCCATGGCCAGGTTGCTGCCGCCGCGGCCGCCCAGCTCCTTGGGCAACGCAAAGCGCAGGTGCCCGGCGGCGTCGGCGCGCCGGCGCATCTCCGCCAGCAGCGCCTCCCACTCGGGGTTCGGACGACCGTCCTCCTCCCACAGGGTGCGCGCCCACTCCCGCCGATGATCGAAGTACTGGTTGTGCTCGCGCTCCAGGGGCGCGATCTCGCGCTCGATGAAGTCGTCGAGCTCGGCCAGGTAGGCGCGGATCTCGTCGGGAACGCGGAAGTCCATGGCGCGACTCTATCGGAAAGCCGCGCGGGGCGGGAATCCGGCCCGGCTCGGGTATGCTCCGCCCATGCCGCCCTCCCATCCGCGCGGGAAGCGCGCGTGAGCCTGGTCCGGGACCCGAGCGAGATCGCCCGCTGGGACGACGAGACCGACGTGCTCGTCGTCGGGCTCGGTGCAGCCGGTGCGGCCGCGGCCCTGGACGCAGCGGCGACGGGCGCCGAGACGCTGGTGCTCGAGCGCGCCGGCGGCGGCGGCGGCACGTCGGCCATGTCCGGCGGCGTCCTCTACCTGGGAGGCGGGACCCCGCTCCAGCAGGCCTGCGGCTTCGAGGACTCGCCGGAGGCGATGTTCCGCTACCTGATGGCGTCGTGCGGGGATGCGCCGGACGAAGAGAAGACGCGGCGCTACTGCGAGGGCTCGCTGGAGCATTACGACTGGCTCGTCGAGAAGGGCGTGCCCTTCAAGCCCGTCTTCTACCACGGCTGCAGCGGCGAGCCGCCCACCGACGACGGTCTGGTGTGGTCCGGCTCCGAGCGCGCGTGGCCCTTCTGCGAGGCCGCCGAGCCGGCGCCCCGCGGCCACGTCCCGCAGATGGAGCACCAGGCCGGTCCGCTCCTCATGCAGTCGCTGGTGTCGGCCACCGAGGCCAGCCCGGCGCGTGTGGCCACCGGTCATCGCGCGGTGGCGCTGGTGCAGGAGCCCGACGGCAGCGTGGTGGGCGCCGTGTGCGAGAGCTTCGGCGAGACGCGCAACCTGCGCGCGCGCCGCGGCCTGGTGCTCACCACCGGCGGCTTCATCCAGAACCGGGCCATGCTGGAGGCCCACGCGCCCCGAGCGCGCCGCTGCAAGTTCCGAGTCGGTGCCGAAGGCGACGACGGCTCGGGCATCGCGCTCGGAGTCGCCGCCGGCGGCGCGACCCTGCACATGGACGCGCTCTCCATCTCGCTGCCGGTGACCCAGCCCTGGGGCCTCAAGCGGGGCATCCTCGTGAACGGCCAGGGCCAGCGCTTCATCAACGAGGACGCCTACTACGGTCGTCTGGGCGAGTACGCCTTGCTGCGCCACGATGGGCGCGCGTGGCTGGTGGTGGACGACGCGGTGTTCGAGAAGCCCGACTATCCGCGGGAGCTGGCGGCGGTCGGCGAGAGCCCGGGCGAGCTGGAGTGCGAGCTCGACCTGCCGGCGGGGAGCCTCGACACGACCCTGGCGCTCTACAACCGCCACGCCGAGCGCGGAGAAGATCCGCTCTTCCACAAGCAGGCGGACTATCTGCAGCCGCTCTCGCGGCCGCCCTTCGGCGCCTTCGACTGCACCAGCACGAGCTCACTCTACGCGGCCTTCACCCTCGGCGGCCTGCACACCGACCCGGACGGCCGCGTGCTGGATCCCGCCGGCGATCCGATCCCAGGCCTCTTCGCGGCGGGCCGGGCGAGCTCGGGCCTGGCGGTGGGGGGCTACTCGAGCGGTCTCTCGCTCGGCGACGGAACCTACTTCGGCCGGCGCGCCGGCGCGTGTGCGGCCCGGAACGGAGCCCCATGAAATACGGCGTCACGCTGTTTCCCACCGAGTACTCGATCCACCCCGCCGAGCTGGCGCGTCTGGCCGAAGAGCGCGGCTTCGATTCGTTCTGGGTGCCGGAGCATTCCCACTTTCCCGTCTCGCCCTTCACGCCGGGACCGGACGGCGACGCCGGGCCGCCGAAGCCGTACTACCACGTGGTGGACCCCTTCGTGGCGCTCTCGATGGCGGCGCAGGCCACCACGACGATCCGTCTCGGCACGAGCATCTGCCTGGTGGTGCAGCGCGACCCGATCCAGCTGGCCAAGCAGGTGGCGAGCCTCGATGCCCTCTCGGGCGGGCGCTTCGACTTCGGCATCGGCGCCGGCTGGCATCCGCTGGAGATGGGAAACCACGGCACGCCCTTCGACCGGCGCCTGGCCATCATGGCCGAGCGGCTCGAGGCCATGAAGGCCATCTGGACCCAGGACCAGGCCGAGTACCACGGCAAGCACGTGGACTTCGCGCCGCTCTACCAGTGGCCAAAGCCGCTGCAGAAGCCCTACCCCCCGATCCACGTGGGTGTGAACGGCGAGAAGGGCCTCGGCCGGGTGGTCCGCCAGGGCGACGGCTGGTTCCCCGTCATGCTGAACCCGCAGGACGAGGAGAACGTGCTGCCGCTGGTGCCGTTGCTGCGGCGCCGGGTCGAGGAGGCCGGCCGCGACCCGGCGAGCTTCCCGGTGTCGCTCTACATGTGCCCCGCCGACGCCGCCGTGGTCGCCCGCTGCGCGGAGGCGGGCGTGGATCGCGTGATCTTCCTGCTCCCTCCCGACGATCCCGACGCAGGCCGGCGGGGCCTCGACGCCGCCGCACAGCTCGTCGACGGCGCCTAGGCGGAGCGACACGCCGATGGGCAACGCGAGGCGGAGCCGATCCGGGTGCGCGGGGGTCGCGCTGGCGTGCTTCGTGGCGGTCGGCTGCGGCGAGGCCGACTCGCCCCACAAGGTCTACGTCGCCCTCGGCTTCCACGCCAACTTCTACCACTCCTGGCGCGGAGACACGCCGGACGAGGCCGGCTTCGGCACGGACATCCGGGTGGTGCGCGCCATCCTCGACATCCTCGAAGAGGCGGAGGCCGAGGGGCTCGACGCCCGCGGCTACTGGGACTCGGAGAACCTCTTCACCCTGGAAGGAATCCTCCCCGCCCACGCCCCGGACATCATCGAGCGCATCCGCGCACGCGTGCAGGCAGGACGGGACGAGATCCTGCTGATGCCGTACGACAACGGCCTGATCCACGCCATGACGCCGCGCGAGCTGCGGGCGAACCTGCGCTGGGCCATCCACAATCCGTGGGGCTCCGGCGTGCGCGACCTCTACGGGAGCTTCACCCCGGTCCTGCGGCCCCAGGAGATGACCCTCACCACGGGCATGCTGCCGATCCTCGAGGAAGAGGGCGTCGAGGGCCTGGTGCTCCTGTACGCGGGAGTCCCGTTCAACGCCATCTCGACCTTCATCCCGCCGCTGCCGCCGGAGCAGCGCTACGGCGCCACCTGGCTGCGCCTGCGCGAGGACGGCCCGCGCATCCTGCTGCTGCCGGCCGCCAGCATCGGGGACGTGGTGGACCACGTCTCGCTCGAGAAGTGGATCCTCGACCTGCGACGGCTCCAGACCCGCGGGCAGGTGGACGGCGACCTCCTGCTCCACGTCAACGCCGACGCCGACGGCGACTTCTGGCTGCCCCAGGACATTCCGAGCTTCGTGCCCAACTCCGGCGGACTGCGCGAGTACATCGAGGCCGTCAACAAGTACCCCTGGGCGGAGTTCACGACGCCCGGGCGCTACCTCGCGGACCACGAGCCCCGAGGAGACGTGCTGGTACGCCAGGACCTGGCCGACGGGGGCTTCGACGGCCAGTACTCCTGGGCCGAGAAGTTCGCGAGCCACGGCATCTGGACCGCCCTCGACCAGTCGCGCCTGGCCAGCAACCGCGCCGAGGCCTGGCGGCGCGACGCGCCGGAGGCGGTCCAGCGCGAAATCGAGGACCTGCTCTGGAAGGGCCGCGAGTCCGCCTTCTTCCAGCGCGTGATCGGCCTCTCGACCACCCACTTCGGCATGAGCACGCCGATCGTCAACGAGGAGCGCCAGGCGGTGGCGGAGCGGGTGACCGCCCGCGCGCGCGATCGCTCGCGAGAGGCGGAGCGGCTCGTGGCGGACAGCGTGATCCGCCCGGAGCCGAGCGCCGATCCCGAGGCCCTCTACTCCTTCCGGGTGCGCGACTCGCGCCCTCCCGGTGAGGGGCCCCTGGCGCGGTCCCTGCTGCGCCTGCCACTGGTGTTCGCCGGCGAACCGCCGCCCGTTCACCTGAGCTCCGACGACATGCCGGGGCTCCTCCTTCCCCACTCGCTGGTGAATCGAGAGCCGCTGCCCGACGGACGCGTGGCCGCCGAGCTCTGGACGCGCCTCAGCCTGCGCCCGGGCGAGACCCGGATCCTGAAGCTGCTGCGCGACAGCGAGGCAGCTCCCTCCCCCGGCGGCTCGAGCATCGAAGCGCCCACAGCGCTCGTCG
The DNA here is from genome assembly GCA_947259215.1 of uncultured delta proteobacterium. Classification (GTDB taxonomy): domain Bacteria; phylum Myxococcota_A; class UBA9160; order UBA9160; family JAFDET01; genus CAMYLJ01. The sequence goes on along the minus strand of CAMYLJ010000003.1, from coordinate 72,659 downwards.
GGGACGGCATCGCGCTGACGCTGGACGACGCGAGCGGCGTAGCGTCGCTGTCCGCGGGCGACTGGCAGGCCGGCGGAGACGACTTCCTGTCGGCCTTCGTCACCTACCGCAGCGACGACACGCCGCGGAGCTTCTCCAACGGCCGCTGGCAGCGGGAGACGCCCCCGGGCGAGCGGCTCGAGGGCCTGCAACGCGCTCGCCTGCGCACGCGGGTCGCATTCCCGACCCCCGAGGACGGAGAGGTCGCGGCCGACGTGACCGTCACCCTGTCCCTGCCCGACGCCGTGCCCTGGGTCGTGGCGGACGTGGAGGTGGCGTACCCGTACACGAGCAAGCGTGACGCGCTTCACGATGCCGTGCAGAAGCTGCGCCGCTTCCTCGACCTGCGCTGGGTGGAAGTCGCACCCTTCGAGCTGCGCCCGCGCCTGGAGGGCACGCGCGAGGCCCCGCTGCGGGTCTGGAAGCACAACTACCTGGGCCTGACGTCGGCCTACGACGTGGACTACGCCCGGATCAACCCGCGCAACGCCGAGCTCGACGCCTTCAACCACCAGGTCACCGCCGGCTGGCTCTCCGTCAGCGACCGCCGACACGGGCTGCTGGTCGCCACGGCGGGCGACGTGCGCTCGTCCTTCGCCTTCGCGCCCATGCGGCTGCGGGAGCGCGACGGCCGCCAGGACCTGCGCCTGAACCCCTTCGGCTCCTACCACGGCCGCCAGCTCGACTACAGCCACCTGGGCGGCACCGGACTCGGCGCGGAGGTGACGGAGATCTTCTCCTCCTCCCTGCGCCCCAACGGCCCGAGCTACAACGGCGAGCGGGAGCGCTTCTCGCTGCTGCTGGCCCCGTACGTCGGGGACGCGCCACCCGCGGACCTGCAGGCCGACGCGGCCGCGTTCTTCGCCCCGCCCGCCGTGATCTACGCACGCGTGCCGCCCGAGCTCGCAATCGACGTGCGCCTGCCCCACGAGGCGCGCGCCGAGGTGGAGGCCGGGCGCCGGGAGCTGGCGCGGCGTGCCGGCGGCGTGCTGCCCCGGCCGCGCGCGCTCCTCGCGAACCCCACGGCCGGAGCCGTCGACGTGGTCTGGGATCCGCCGGACGACCCGCGGGTGGATGGGTTCGAGCTGGCCTGGCGCACGCCCGACCGCGCCACCTGGGAGACGCTGCGCACGGGCCGTGTCCGCCGCCACCGGCTGGACGGCCGCCGGGACGGCGAAGAGCTCGCGGTCCGGGTCCGCACACTCGGAGTCGGCGAGCCGAGCCGCTGGAGCGAGACCGCCCGCGTCACCGTCGGCCCGATCGAGATGGTGGATCTCCGGAGCGAGCTCGGAGAGATGTCGCTGGGGCTGATGCTGCGCCTGGCCTGGGCGACCGTGCAACACCTGTGGGCCACCCGGTGAGGGCCGTGCGCGCGACGGCGATCGTCGTCGCCGGAGTACTGGCGCTGGTCCTGCTCGGTCACGCGTCGGGCAACCAGACCCCGCGCGACGCAGTGGCCGCCGCGGAGACGCAGCTCGGCCTGACCTTGGAGTCGGACCGGGTGCCGGTGGGCGAGCTGAGCCTGCACGTGGTCCAGGCCGGGCCAGCGACAGGGACACCGGTCGTGCTGCTCCACGGCTTTCCGGAGTTCTGGTACGCCTGGGCGGTGCCCATGGCGCGCCTCGCCGAGGCCGGCTTCCGGGTGATCGTCCCGGACCTGCGCGGCTACAACGCCTCGGACAAGCCGCGCGCCGTGGAGGCCTACCAGCTACCGCGCTTCGCCGACGACGTGGCCGGCCTGATCGGGGCGCTCGGTCACGCGTCCGCCCACGTCGCGGGCCACGACGTCGGCGGCTCCGTCGCCTGGAAGCTCGCGCAGCGTCACCCCGAGCGGGTACGACGCCTCGCGCTGATCGACGCCGCCTACCCGCGCGCCTGGCGCGAGATCGAGACCGAACAGGAGACCATCTCCTGGTACCGCACGCTGGCGCAGGTACGCGGCGTCGCGGAGTGGGCTGCGCGGGCCGGGAACTGGTGGCTGCCGGGGTACGTACTGCGCTCCACCGCGCTGCCCGGCGCCTTTCCCGACGAGAAGCTCGACCTGTACCGCTCCGCCTGGGACCGGGACGGCGCCTTCGAGACCATGGCCCACTGGTACCGCGCCAGTGCCCGCTTCGGGTTCGGCGAGCCGGTTCCCGATCGCTACGCGGGCCGGGTGCTGCTGCTGGTCGCACCCGACGACCCCTTCAACCCGAGCGACGTCGCCCGCAAGAGCATCCGCTACCTGGACGACGCCGAGCTGGTGGAGCTCGAGCGCGGCACCCACTGGGTGATCCAGGAGGACCCGGACGCCGTGGCCGACGCCCTCATCGCGTTCTTCCGCGAGTAACCGCTGTGCTCGGGCGCCGCTACGGGGCGCGGTAGGCCTCGCGCAGGGGCACCTTCACCGGCCGGCCGGCGGCGAGGGTCGTCGCACCGGACTCGAGCCCGTTGGCGACGGCCAGCTCGTCTCCGTTCCAGGCGCTCGCCAGGCGCTTCGCCAGCGCCGTCGCGCTCTCGCCCTGCGCCTGGCGCACGCGCAGCCGCGCCTCGCGGATGCGCGCCACGTCGGCGTCGGTGAGGGGACGGAAGCTCGCGCCCGCCGTTGCAAGCTGGGCCTTGCGCGCGGGAAAGAGGTCCTGAGGGCAGACGCTGACGATCCGGTAGACGTGCTTTTGGTGGGCGATCCAGGTCATGTCGAAGGCGTGGCCCTTCACCTGGGTGACGAGGCGCTGGGCCGGCAGGCCGTGGATCCGCTCCTCCCGCAGCTGCTTCATCAGGTCGTCGTGCAGCTCGTCCTTGCGCACGCCGGCCATGGGATCGGCGCTCTCGGTCACGAGCTGGAGCAGCGAGAAGATCTCGCCCTTCCCTTCCGGGTCCGCGGCCAGCACGGCGGTGGGCCGGTTCTGGGTCTTCCAGCCATCGGGGAACTGCATGGCGAATCCGAGGGTCGGGTGCAGGAAGGTCGACCCCTCGAAGACGCCGACGGCCGGGTCGTCGCCCACCAGCAGGCCGTTCAGCTTCCCGAATACGGCGCTGCGGCTGCCAGCGATGGGCCTGGCGGGCGCTCGCGTGAGGCCGGGCGCGACCTTCTCCACCTGGGCGATACGCGCCGGGGTGGCCGGGTGCGAGTCGAACAGATGCTGGCGTCGCGGCTTGCCGCGCTCGAGGTCGGCGGACCGTTCGATCGCGTGAAGGATCCCCGCGAGAGCGGCCGGGTCCCAGCCGGCCTTCGCCACCATCTCCATCCCGATCTTGTCGGCCTCGAGCTCCTGGCCGCGGCTGTAGCTCGACAGGGCCAGGCCGCCGGCGAGGGCGCCCGGCGCGGCCACCACCGCGCCCAGGGTCTGGCTCACCGTCCCCACGATCGCGCCGGGAATCGCTGCCAGCAGCACGAACGGCGCGGCCAGGCTGACGCGGCTCACCGCGTGGCGTGCGGCGACGTGCCCGATCTCGTGGGCGATCACGCCGGCCAGCTCGTCCTCGCTGTTCACGAAGGACAGCAGGCCGCGCGACACGTACACCGGCCCACCTGGCAGCGCGAAGGCGTTGGGCTCCGGCATGTCCACGACCGCGAAGCGGTAGCTCACGTCCTGGCGCGGAGACTGCTCGGCGAGGCGCTTCCCGATCGCCCGGACCCAGGCCTCGGACCCGTGGTCCACCAAACCGATCTCCTGCTCGACCACCTCCTCCTGCTCGCGCCCGAGCTCCTGCTCCTGGTCCGAGGAGACCAGTACGACTTGAGGGCGTCCACTCACGGGGTTGATGGCGCAGCCCGCGACGAGCAGGCCGAGGACCGGAAGCAGGCGCAGGGACGGACGCACGAGGAGGCTCCCCAGCAGAGGCTCGCCAGCGGAGCCGGTCGGAGGAAGATGTGGTGACCCAGGCAGGATTCGAACCTGCGACCTCCTGCTCCGGAGGCAGGCGCTCTATCCAGCTGAGCTACTGGGCCCCATGGCGGGCACCCGGGCGCCCGCCGGCGAAACGGTGGTGGGGCGTACTGGACTCGAACCAGTGGCCTCCGCGGTGTGAACACGGCGCTCTAGCCAACTGAGCTAACGCCCCTGCAACCGCCTTGATTTAGGAGAGGATGGGCGCGGGCGCAAGGCGACGGCCGGGGCCCGGACGCAGCCGTTCCGGCGCTAGACTGGCCCCGTGGGCGGGTGGCTTCGCGCGGCGCTGCGGCTGGCGGGCATCCTGGCAGCGGGCCTGGCCGTTGCCGTGGTGGCAGCCCACCTGCTCGTGGACTGGCTGGTTTCGCCGCGGCAGGTGGAGCGCTGGGCCCGGGCGGAGCTGGATCGTCCCGTCACGATCGAGGACGTGGAGCTGCGGCTCCTGCCGGACCCGCGCGTGCGCCTGGAAGGCGTCTCCCTCGAGGCCGGCGTGACGAGCGACGCGCTGGAGCTCGGCCTCGACGAGGGTGCCCTGCTGGAGCGCCGCATCGCGCTCGCGAGCCTGCACCTGAAAGGCGCGCGCATCGCCCTGTTGCGGCTGGAAGACGGGCGCATCGTGCTGGGCGGAGACCCGGGCGCCGACGACGAGCAGGGGGGCGGAGGGCCCGTGAGCCTGCCTCCCATGGCGCGGATCGAGTGGCGCGATTCCGAGGTCACCTGGAGCGACCGCGCACATCCCGACCTCGAGCCGCTGTCGGTGCGGGTGGATCGGCTGGACATCGACGGACTGCGCGCCGGGGAGGAGGCGACCCTGTCCCTGAAGGCGCGGGTGGGCCCGGAGGCCGCGCACCTCACGGCGCAAGGGCACTACGGCCCGATCGAGCCGGATCGGCCCTGGGACGCCCCCGGCTCCCTGGACCTGGAGCTGAAGGGCTTCGACGCCCGCGAGCTGCACGGGTGGCTGCCGGCGGCCTGGCGCCTCGACGCTGCGGGCGGCTCCCTGGATGCGAAGCTCCACCTCGAGGGCCGCCGGGCCGGCGACCTCGAGGCACGGGTCGAGCTCAGCCTGGACGACGCCACCCTCGAGCTGGGCCGCTTCGGCCTCCGGGGACGCAGCGAGCTCGAGGCCCAGCTCGCCCGCAAGAACGGCGCGACGGCGCTGCGCGACGGCCGCCTGCGCTCCGCCCGATTGCGCGTGGCGGACGCGGCCGCCGGGAACGTCGACGTGGCCTTCCACTGGCAGTCGGGGCGCCTGTCACTCGACTCGCTGGGATTCGAGGCCGCAGGGGGGGACCCGCTCTGGTCGGCGGGCTTCGGAACGCCGGGCGTTCCGCTCCGGGTGGACACCCGCCTGGATCCCGGCGGGCGAGTCCAGGTCCATGACGTAGTAGTGACCACCGACGCCAGCGGGCGGCGGAGCGTTGCGCTCCCGCGCATCGAGCTGCGCGGCGTCGTGATCGAGGCCCAATCGACCGACGGGACGACGCCTCCCCTGCGCGTACGGCTGCACGAGCTCGACCTCCGGGATCTCACGCCAGGTCGGACCGCGCACTACCAAGGGCGCGGCGGGACCGGGGAGTCCGGGACCGTGGAGCTCTCGGGTCAGCTCGGCCCGCTGCGAGCCGACTCGGGCTTCGCCGAGGTCCCGATCACCGCGACGCTGCGCGTGACGGGCATCGACGCGGCCGCGCTCGCCCCCCTGCTGCCCCCCAAGTGGGGCATCGGCGGCGCCGGCGGGCGCGCCGAGGTCGACCTGGTCTTTCGCCGGGGAGCGGACGGGCACGCGCACGTGCAGCTCGCGGGCGGGCTCGACCTCGCGCGGCTCGAGCTCTTCGGCGCGCAGGCCAGCGAGGTGAAGGGCCCCCTCCGCTACACCGATCGCACGCTCTCGCTCGACGGCGTGCAGCTCGACGCCTACGGCGGCGCCTGGACCGCGCAGGGCTCCGTGCGGTTCGAGGGACCGCCCCGCTTCGACGCAAACGTCGCCGTCCGGAACCTCGACGTCGTTCGGGCCGCGCAGCGAACGGATGCGCCCAGCAGCGACGATCCCATCCTGCTCGACGCCGACGGCGTGCTGCACGGACGCTGGACCGGCGAGCCCAACTGGGCAGCCCACCTGGAGGGCAGCCAGGTGCGGGTGGACGCGCACGGCGGCAGCGTCCCCCACGCCAATCTGCTGCGCAGCATCGGCGCTGCGCTGCGGGGGCTCGTTCCGGAGCTCCGTCGCAGCGAGCCCGAGCCTCCCGAGACGCCCGTGCCGCGCTCCCGGATCCGGCACATCCGCGCCACCCTCGCCCCTCGGGACGGGGCGCTCCACGTCTCTGACCAGAGCATGAGTACGGACGACTACCGCGTCGAAGGCAGTGGCACGCTCCGCCACGACTGGACCGTGGACTTGCAGGGCACGGTGGTCCTCACGAGGCAGGGGCGGGAGAAGACGCTCGCCCTGGCTCAGCTGCCCGTCCTCGAGCACACGACGCGCCTCCCCGCGATCCCGATCCGGGCTCGGGGTCCGATCGGCGATCTCCAGGTGAGTGCGGACGTCGCCGGCCTGCCCGAGGCGGCGCTGCGCGGCATCCTCGGGGCTCCGCTGCGCACCCTGGACGCCCTGGTCCCGCGCTTCGGCCGCGGGAGCGAGCCGGCCCCCGAGTAGCTAGTCGCCCTCGGACTGGCGAACCGCGGCGCCGATGAAGGCCACGAAGAGCGGGTGCGGCTTGAAGGGCCGGGACTTGAACTCGGGATGGAACTGGCAACCCACGAACCAGGGGTGGTCCTCGAGCTCCACCACCTCCACCAGGCGTCCGTCGGGCGAGGTCCCCGAGAGCACGAGCCCGGCCCGCGACAGGCGGTCGCGGTAATCCGGGTTGAACTCGAAGCGGTGGCGGTGGCGTTCGGAGATGCGCTCCTCGCCGTAGGCGGCGTGAGCGCGGGTCCCGGGCCGCAGCACGCAGGGCCAGGCGCCGAGCCGCATGGTGGCGCCTTTGTCCGTCACTTCGCGCTGCTCGGGCAACAGGTCGATCACCGGATGCGGCGAGGCCTCGTCCACCTCGCTGGAATTGGCGCCCTCCAGGCCCGCCACGTGGCGGGCGAACTCGATCACCGAGAACTGCATGCCGTAGCAGATGCCGAAGAAGGGAATCCGCCGCTCGCGCGCGAAGCGCACGGCCTCGATCTTGCCTTCGGATCCGCGGGGGCCGAAGCCGTGGGGCACCAGGATGCCGTCCGCCGAGGCCAGCACCGACGCGTCCGCCAGCTTCTCGGAGTCGACGTACTCGATGTTCACCCGCGCGCGGTGCGAGAATCCGGCGTGGTAGAGGGCCTCGTTCAGGCTCTTGTACGACTCGGTCAGGTCGACGTACTTGCCGACCATGGCGATGGTGACGTCCCGCTCCGGGTGGCGGATCCCGGCGCAGAGGTCCTCCCAGAGCTCGAGGTTCGGGCGCCCGGTCCAGATGTTCAGGATCTGGGTGATCTTGTCGTCCACCCCCTCGTTGTGGAGGATGATCGGGACCTCGTAGATCGACTCCACGTCCTTGGCGGTGATGACCGCGTCCTCGTCCACGTTGCAGAAGAGGGCCACCTTGGCCTTCACCGCCTTGGGCAGGAAACGATCGCTGCGGCACAGGATCACGTCGGGCGCGATGCCGACGCTGCGCAGCTCCTTCACCGAGTGCTGGACGGGCTTGGTCTTGAGTTCGCCGGCGGTGGCCACGTAGGGCACGAGCGCCGTGTGGATGTAACAGACGTTCTCGCGCCCGGCCTGGGCGCGGAACTGGCGGATGGCCTCGAGGAACGGCAGCGACTCGATGTCGCCCACGGTGCCGCCGACCTCGACGATCAGGATGTCGACACCCTTGGAGGCGGCCTCGATGCGCGCCTTGATCTCGTCGGTGACGTGCGGAATCACCTGGACCGTGCCGCCCAGGTAGTCGCCGCGCCGCTCCTTGGAGAGCACCGCGTCGTAGACCTTGCCGGCGGTGACGTTGTTGAGCTTGCCCATGGTGGCGCTCGTGAAGCGCTCGTAGTGGCCCAGGTCGAGGTCGGTCTCGGCACCGTCCTCGGTGACGTAGACCTCCCCGTGCTGGAAGGGGTTCATGGTGCCGGGGTCGAGGTTCAGGTAGGGGTCGAGCTTCAGGAAGGTGACCCGCAGGCCCCGCGCCTCGAGCAGGGCCCCGATCGACGCAGCGGCCAACCCCTTGCCCAGGGAGGACAGCACGCCCCCCGTCACGAAGATGTACTTGGTCTGCCGCTCGCTCATCGGATCCGCGTCGCCTCCCCCCTGTCCAGGGCGTCGCTCACACGCACCTGGTGGATCGGCACGAAGGGCTCGGGCAGCCCGTCGTGCGGAAAGTAGCCCGTCGCGAGCGTCTCTTCCGGCGTGGTGGCCTCCCCCAGGCCGACGGGAAAGGCCTCGAAACAGAGATTCACCGCCTGCACCCGCTGGCCGTCGGGATACTCGATCACCTGGCGGCCGGGATCGGAGTAGACGCCCACCAGGCGCCCCAGCTCGACCTGCACGCCGGTCTCCTCCAGCACCTCGCGCCGCGCCGCTTCCGGCACGGACTCCCCGGGCTCGACGTAGCCGCCCGGGAGACCCCAATGTGCGTTGTCGCTGCGCTGCATCAGAAGGAGCTCCGCGCGCGAGGCGCGCTCGCGCCACACCACTGCCGACACGGAGAGACGAAGGGCCTGCGGTTCGGTCGCGAAGTAGCGCGTCAAGGCGCCCTCCCCGCGGAATGACCGGACCGCACGGACCCGTTCGCAGCCGTGCTGGCGTCGCTCATGGCTCGACCTGTGGGGCGGTTCGTCGGTTTATAACGTGGTGCCGCGGTGCCTGTCAAACCACCCGGCCCCGCGTCGCCTCCGCGAACGTGCAGAGGACCCGCAAGACACCCTAGCCGCCGAAACCGCGCACCCTCCCGAGCCAGGCGCCTGCAAGCCCGGCGCACCCAGCCCCCGCGCACCCTGCCACTTCGGCCGCCGGGCGCGCAGCAAGCCACAGGCGAGCGAAGTCACGATAAGTGAGAGCCTCCGCGTCCCCGCGCGAGCCTCCGGAGCCCCGACGCCCCCGGCTCCAGTCCCGCGGCCCACCCACCGATACGGCGTTTGACTCGCGGACCCACGGCGAGCGGAGGGGAGCATCATGCGCGGATCGACGATGGCGATCGCCCTGGTGGGCGTGGCGCTCACAGCCGGAACGGCCGGCGCGGAGGGGCCGAGCTCCCTGTCCGCGGGGACGACCGGGCTGGGGGACCTCCAGCAGCAGGAGTCCAAGGGCCTCGACGACCTGGAGCGCCAGGAGACCGGCACCCCCGACGCGGGGGCGAGCCCGGCGAGCCTGGACCAGTTCGGCAGCGCCCGCGCCAGCGGCTCCACGGACGCGGTGAACCGCGCCGGGGGGAGCTGGAGCCCGCCGCCCTGCGACGGGAGGCTGCCGGCGGACGCCGCGCCGCCGGCCGACGCCGAGCAGGCAGCCTGGCTGGAAGCCATCTCGGAGGCCGAGAAGCGCTACGCCAGCGCCGAGCAGCGGATGCGCCAGGCCGAGGACGGCTACATCGTGGTGCGCCGGAACGACCAGGACCGCAGCGAGCGCGCGACCGCCGCCCGCGGCCTGCAGGAGGCCCGGGACGACTTCGGGTCGGCCCGCTGCACGCTCCCTGCCCTGCTAGAGGCCGCCCGGCGCGCGGGCGTGCCTCCGGGCACGCTGCTCCCGTACGTGGAGAAGCTCTCGCCGGAGCTCCAGCCCTAAAGGCCGGGCTCAGAGCGATCGACGCGACGCCTGAGCGGAGGGGCGCAACAACGAGCCCCATCGCGTAAGCGCGAGCAGGAACATCAGGGAGACCGGCACCTCGGGCACGTGGCCAACCACGCGCAGCCCGAGGGGACCCTGTCCGATCGGGCTGGCGAGGCGGAAGTCGGTGGCGGGCGGAAACCCGAAGTTCGGCGTCGTGTTGCCGTCGGACGCGGCAAAGGTGGGTCCGATCGGGTTGGGCGCGGCGCCGAACCAGCCGCCGCCGGGGGCGTCCGGAGACGCCACGGTGAGGAAGTAGTCGCCGGCCGGAAGCACGAGGTCGAGGTCGTCCGGGACCCACCCCTGGACGGTCCCCACCGAGAACTGGAGGACGGCGAGGAGATCGGTCGCCGGATCCGCAGCGAGCCCGATCCGGTCGGTCAGGTAGCCCGTGAAGCACGCCGTCGCCAAGCGGGACCGGACCGCGTTGATCTCGATCTGGGTGATGCGCGATTCCTGCGGGAGGGTGAACTGCTGGGCGACGTACTGCCAGCTACCGGTACCCTGCCGATTGTCGAAGATCGCGAGATTGATCGACGAGGAGGGCGTCCCCGAGTCCACCAGGAACCCGCTGGCGGACCCCGTGCTCGGGGCCACGGCGGCGAGCAGAACGATCAGCCAGGGGGCGAGCCGGCGGGTTCTGCGGCGCGACCGGGCTGCACCGAGACCGCTCGCCATGAGCCCGAGGCCCAGCACACCGAGTCCCAGCAACAGCGCGATCGAGGGCTCGGGGACTAGGGTGCGTATCTCGTTTCCGATCGTGAAGTCGTGAACGAAGAGCTGTCCCGCGTCGGAGACGTTCGCGTCGTAGTCGAAGAGGCTGTAGGAGGCGTCGAATCCCACCCGTTGCGCCGCGTAGGACTTCGTCCCGGACTGGAACCCCACGAGCGCTTGCCCCGAAAAGAAGGCGTACGACGCGGTGAGGTCGACGCGGATCGGGGAAGACGGGAGCGAGGGAAACACGATGGAGAAGAACCCGGATGGCCCTGTCAGGAAGAGCGAGACGCTTCTTCCCCTTCCGGCATAAACGGGTGTCGAGACGTACGGCGCCGGGGCCGTGTACACCAGCGAGCCTCCGCTGATCGGGCCGATCGACTGCGGGCCGCTGAAGAGACCGCCCGTGACCGTGTACGAGATCCGCGTGATCTGTGCAGCCGTCGCCTGGCCCGCGCTCAAGGCCAGCGCGAACACGACGGCCGCCATGGAGGTCACGAAGGTTCTGGACATTTCGTGGAGAAGTCCCCTGCGGGAACACGTGGTCGCGGCAGCCGCCGGAGACCGTTCCCCTGGGTAGTGGCTGGCAACGTCACGATGTGTCGCGGTGGTTGGGTTCCACCGAGAGGGCCGCAGGGGTCGGAACTCCTGGCGCAACACTTCAGGAAGGCTTCCCGCGGGGAAGGCCCGGATTTCCCGGGCGCCCGTCGCTCGCGGTCTACACCTCGGCCGACATGCGCCGCCCCCAAGCGTGGACCTAGGGGACCAGCGGTGCCTCGCGCAGGCCCTCGGTCTCCGGCCAGCCGCGGCTGGCGTTCCACGCCTGCACGGCCTGGCCCGAGGCGCCCTTCACCAGGTTGTCCAGGGCGGACAGCAGCACCAGGGTGCCCGTGCGCGGATCGGCCACCGCCGCCACGTCGCAGAAGTTGCTGCCGCGCACCGCCGCCAGGCTCGGAAGCGCGCCTTCCGGCAGGACCCGCACGAAAGGCTCGTCGGCGTAGGCCTGCTGCAGCACGTCGAGGGCCTCCGGCGTCTCGAGCGCCCGGGTGGGTCGCAGGTAGATGGCGGTCACGATCCCACGGATTGTCGGCAGCAGGTGGGGTGCGAACGTGATCCGCACGGGACCGCCCGCCGCCAGCGCCGCCTGCTCCTCCATCTCCGGCACGTGTCGGTGTACACCACCCACCTTGTAGGGCGCGCAGTTCTCGTCGAGCTCGGCGAACAGGTAGCCGGCCTCGAGGGTACGCCCGGCTCCGGAGACGCCCGACTTGGAATCGACCAGCACGCTGCCCGCATCCACCCGCTCCCCGGCCAGGAAGGGCGCGAGGGGCAGCAGCACCGACGTCGGGTAGCAGCCGGGAGCCGCGACGAAGTCCGCGCCGGCCAGCTCCTCGCGGTGCAGCTCGGGCAGCCCGTAGACCGCCTGGCCGAAGATCTCCGGCGCGCCGTGCGGCCCGTAGGCCGCCGCATAGGTCTCGGGATCGCGCAGCCGGAAATCCGCGGACAGGTCGACCACCGGCACCCCGGCCTTGCGCAGCGCCAGCACCGTCGGCGCCGAAGCCGCGTGGGGCAGGCAGGTGAAGGCCACGTCCACCCGCCCGGCCAGGGCGGCGGGATCGTTGCGCTCGAAGTCCAGCTCCACCAGGCCCGCCAGCGCCGGAAACGCCTCGCCCACCGGCAGCCCCGCCCGCTGCTCCGAGGTCACGGCCACCAGCTCGGCGCGCGGGTGGCGCAACAACACGCGGAGCAGCTCGAGCCCCGTATACCCACTGGCACCGATCACGCCGACTCTCATGGCCTACCTCCTCAGAGCGAGGGATCCGGGCCAGACCCGGCCCCATTGTAGGCTTCCACGGACCGCGTCCAGCCGGACCCTGGCGGAGCGGCGCCTGTGACCGTACGCACGCCTCCCGGGCAACCCCTCCAGCGGGCGCGCGTCACCGAAGCCGCGCAGCCGGGGTCCGGCTGGACGCGCGCGCGACTCGAAGCCCTAACGCTTGGAGAACTGGAACCGCGCCCGGGCCCCACGCTGCCCGTACTTCTTGCGCTCCTTCTTGCGCGCGTCGCGCGTCAGGAGCCCGGCCTTCTTGAGGGCCGCGCGGTTGGTCTCGTCGAACTTCTCGAGAGCGCGGGAGATGCCGTGGCGCAGGGCGCCTGCCTGGCCCGCGACTCCGCCGCCGTGGACCCGGGCGAGGATGTCGAAGCGCCCGACCGAGTTGCTGACCTCGAGGGCCTGCTTGACCAGGAGCTGGAGGGTCTCCCGAGGAAAGTACTCCTCCATCGCCTTGCCGTTCACGACGAGGTTGCCGCCACCGAGGGTGAGGCGCACCCGCGCGATCGCGTTCTTGCGCTTTCCGGTGGCGGAGATGACCTGGGCTTCAGCCAAGGGAGAGGACCTCCGGCTTCTGGGCGGCGTGCTTGTGCTCGGGCCCGGCGTAGACCTTGAGATGGGACAGGAGCTTCCTTCCCAGTGCGTTCTTCGGGAGCATGCCGCGCACGGCGGTCCGCACCACGCGGTCGGCGTGGGGGCCGTCGAGCAGCTCGGCAGCCGTGGTCTGCTTCAGGTGACCCGTGAAGCCCGTGTGCCGGTAGTAGGTCTTCTGCTCCCGCTTCTGGCCGGTGAGCTTCACCTTCTCCGCGTTCACCACGATCACGAAGTCGCCGGTGTCGGCGTGGGGCGTGTACGTGGGCCGGTGCTTGCCGCGCAGCCGGCGCGCCACCTCGCTGGCCAGGCGTCCGAGCACCTGGTCCGTGGCGTCGAGCACGTACCAGCGCCGGTCCACGTCCTGGGACCGGAAGCTCCGGGTGGCCTTGTGTGCGGTCGCGCCCATCGGGACTCCTGGCAGGCGCGAAGGGATACCCCACGGGCGAGACGTCGTCAACCGGACCCTTTCGCCCCAAGTCCCTGAATGCGCGATCGAAATCAGTCCGTCAGGCCGCTCTCCCGCAACCCACGGCCGCCCCCTGGGGAGCGGCGGCCTGTGCCGACGGGATCGCCAGGGTCGGACGTGGCCCAGGGTCAGTAGTCGACCCGAATCAGCGTGAGGCCGCGGGCGGGCGCGGTCGGCCCGGCGCGGGCGCGATCGCGCGAGGCGAGGATGGCCGCCATCTCGTCGGGGGCGCGGCGCCCGAGGCCGATCTCGAGCAGCGTGCCCACGAGGTTGCGGACCATGTGGCGCAGGAAGCCGCTCCCCTCCACCCAGAACTGGACTTCGGCGCCAGCGGCGCCCTCCACGTCCAGGCGCGTGAGGGTGCGCACCGTCGTCCGCACGCTGCCGCCCGCCGCCTGGAACGCGGCGAAGTCGTGCTCGCCCAACACGAGCTGCGCCGCCGCCCGCATCGCCTCCAGATCGAGGGGCCGGTTCGGATGCATGGTGTGGGTGCGATCGCGGGCGGGCGAGCGGGTGGCGCCGTTCCACACGGCGTAGCGGTAGGCCTTGCCGCGGGCGTCCCGCCGCGCGTGGAAGTCGTCGGCGGCGAGCGCCACCTCCAGCACCGCCAGGTCCCGGGGCAGGACCGCGTTCAGGCCGCGAGCCAGCTCCGCAGGGGCGAGCCCGGTGCGGAGCCGCGCGCCGGCCACCTGCCCTTCCGCGTGGACGCCGGCGTCGGTGCGCCCGGATGCCAGGACCGGCCCCGCCTCCTGACACACGCGATCGAGGGCGGCCTGGAGCGTATCCTGGACGGTGCGCCGGTCGTCCCGGCCCTGGGACTGCCAGCCCTGGAAGTCGGTGCCGTCGTACTCGAGGGTGAGGCGGTACCTGCGCACGGCGGCGCGCTTCAGCGGCGCAGGGGCCGGGCCTCGGCCAGCCGGGCTGCGTTCGAGGCTGCGATCCGCAGACCGTCCGCCGACACCCACAGCTGGAGTCCGGCCTCGACGGACGCGTCGGAGCGCACGCGCCCGACCAGCACCTCGTCGCGGCCCGCAGCGGTGCGGGTCGAGGGGCCGGCCGCGTCGCGCCAGAGCACCACGCCCGGCGCCTTGGCGAGCAACGCGCAGGCATCCTCCGCGGTCAGGGGACGCTCGGTCTGCACCACCAACGAGACGCCGTCGCCGCTGAAGGTCGGGACGCGCACCGCCGTGTGGGCCAGGGGCAGCGGGGCTCCCAGGATCCGGGCGAGCGCGTCGGCGAGCCCGCGTTCGTGCAGCGTGTCCCCCTCCGGCGTGAAGTCCCCGATGCCAGGTAGACAGTCGAAGGCCACGGGCTCGTCCTCGTCCGGAAGCTCCTGCTGGTTGAAGAGCGCAATGCTCTGGCCCGAGAGAACCTCCATGCCCGAGCGACCGGCCACACTGGCCGACTCGACGCTCGTCCCCACCACCCGGCGCAAGCCAGCGGCCTGCTGGAGCGGCGCCAGCACCAGCGACCACACCAGCGCGGGGGCCGTCGGGCTCGCGACGAGCGGCTGGTCGATCTCCGTCTCGGGATCCAGGTGATCGACCACCAACAACGCCACGTCGGGCTGGGCCGCGAGGGCGCCCGAGCTGTCGATGCACGGAACCCGCGCCTCCAGCGCCAGGCGCGCGTACTCGAGGGAAGCTTCGGGCGGTGCGCACAGGAACACCAGGTCGAGGCCTTCCAGCGACTCGACCTCGGTCTCCACCGCGTACACCTCGCCCGCGTACTCGACCTCGCGCCCCAGGGAGCGGTCGGTCGCGATCGGGACCAGTCGCGTGATCGGGAAGCTGCGCTCCTCCAGCACGTCGAGCAGCTCCGCTCCGAGCGCTCCGGTGGCCCCCACCACCGCCACCGAGAGCAGGTCCTGGGTGGGCCCGCTCATCCGGCCGCCAGCGCTGCCAGCACATGGTCGCCCATGGCGGTGCAACCGATGGCGATCTCGCCCGCGCCCGCCAGGTCCGCCGTGCGGTGCCCGGCGCCCAGCACCGCGGAGACGGCGGCGCGCACGTCGGCGGCCGCGGCGGACGCCCCCAGCGAGTGCTCCAGCAACATGGCGACCGAAAGGATCGTCGCCAGCGGATTGGCTGCGTCCTGCCCCGCGATGTCCGGAGCCGAGCCGTGCACGGGCTCGTACAGCCCGATCCCGCCCTCGCCCAGGCTGGCCGAGGGCAGCATCCCGAGCGACCCCGTGATCATGGCGGCCTCGTCGGAGAGGATGTCGCCGAACAGGTTGCCGGTGACCAGCACGTCGAAGCGTCTCGGGTCCCGTACCAGCAGCATCGCGGCCGAGTCCACGAGCTGGTGGTGGAGCTCCACGTCCGGGAAGTCCCGGGCCACCTCCTCCACCACCTCGATCCACAGCTGCGAGACCTCGAGCACGTTGGCCTTGTGCACGTGGGTCAGGTGGCGCCGCCGCCCGGCGGCCGCCTCGAAGGCCACGCGGGCGATGCGCGCCACCTCGCGCTCGTCGTAGACCATGGTGTTGCGCGCCTCGCGGCGGCCCGAGACCAGCGCCCGCCCGCGCGGCTCGCCGAAGTAGATGCCGCCGGTCAGCTCCCGCACGACCAGCAGGTCGATCCCCTCCACCAGCTCCGGGCGCAGGCTCGAGGCACCGGCCAGCGCCGGGAACACCGTGGCCGGCCGCAGGTTCGCGAACAGCCCGAGCTCCTTGCGGATGCGCAGCAGACCCTTCTCGGGGCGCGTGTCCACAGGCATGGCGTCCCACTTCGGACCCCCCACCGCCCCGAGCAGCAGCGCGCGGCAGGCGCGCGCCTGCTCCACGACCGCGTCCGCCAGCGGGGTGCCACAGGCGTCGATGGAAGCCCCCCCGATGGCGGCCTCTTCGTACTCGAGCTTCAGGTCGTGCCGCCCCGCGGCGGCCTCCAGCACCCGGCGCGCCTCCCGCGTCACCTCCGGACCGATGCCGTCCCCCGGCAGGACGAGAATGCGCTCCACGCTCTAGATCCCCTTCGGCTCCGCGACGTCGTGCCGCCGCTTGTGCCACTCCAGCTTGTTGAGGGCGTGCACATAGGCCTTCGCGCTGGCCACGATGATGTCCGTGTGGGCGCCGTGCCCGATCACCCGTCGGGCGTCTTCCGACAGGGTCACCGACACCTCGCCCTGGGCGTCCATGCCCGCCGTGATGGCGTTCACCTGGTACCGCAGCAGCTCGCTCTTCGTCTGCGTCAGCTCGGCGATGGCCCGGAAGACGGCGTCCACGGGCCCGGTGCCCTGGGCGGTAGCCCGGTGAGGCTCCCCGTCCACGGCGAGCTCCAGCGTGGCGTGGGGCGCCGCGAAGGTACCCGACACGATGGAAAGATCGCCCAGCACGAAGCGGTCGTCCGCCTGCCGGACCGTATCGCAGACGATGGCCTCCAGGTCCTCGTTGTAGATGCTCTTCTTCTTGTCCGCCAGGGCCTTGAAGCGCTTGAAGGCGGCCTCGAAGGCGTCGTCCTGCACGTCGAAGCCCAGCTCGAGCAGCCGCTCCCGGAAGGCGTGGCGCCCGGAGTGCTTGCCGAGCACCAGCTCGTTCGAAGGCCGCCCGATCGACTGGGGCGTCATGATCTCGTAGGTCATGCTGTGCTTGAGCACGCCGTCCTGGTGGATGCCGGCCTCGTGGGCGAAAGCGTTGTCGCCGACCACGGCCTTGTTGGGCTGCACCGGCACGCCGATGATCGAGGACAGCATCCGGCTCGTCGGGTAGATCTCGCTGGTGACGATCCCGGTATCCACGCCCTCGAAGGCGTCGCGCCGGGTCTTCAGCACCATCACGACCTCTTCCATGGCGGTGTTCCCCGCGCGCTCGCCGATGCCGTTCACCGTGCACTCCACCTGCCGCGCGCCGGCGCGGATCGCCGCCAGGCTGTTGGCCACGGCCAGGCCCAGGTCGTTGTGGCAGTGCAGACTGAAGCACGCCTCCGCGGCGCCCTCCACGTGCTGGCGCAGGTAGGAGATCAGGGCGTGGTACTCGCTGGGCGTGGTGTAGCCGACGGTGTCCGGCACGTTCAGGGTGGAGGCACCGGCCGCCACGGCCGCCGAGAAGACCTCCACCAGGAAGTCCCAATCGGAGCGGGTGGCGTCTTCGGCCGAGAACTCCACGTCGTCCACGTAGCGGCGGGCCTGACGCACCGCGCGGTCCACCTCCGCCAGCACCTGCTCGCGGCTCATGCGCAGCTTGTGCTCCAGGTGGATGTCGCTGGTCGCGATGAAGGTGTGGATGCGAGGCCTGGCGGCCTCGGCGAGGGCCTCCTGGGCGTGCTCGATGTCCGCCGCGCGCGTGCGCGCCAGGGCGCAGATCACCGGCTCGCGCACCGCCCGGGAGATCGCCTTCACGCTCTCCAGGTCGCCTTCGCTGGCGATCGGGAAGCCGGCTTCGATGATGTCGACGCCGAGCTTGGCGAGCTGGCGCGCCAGGGTCAGCTTCTCCTGGAGGTTCATGGAGCAGCCGGGGGACTGCTCGCCGTCGCGCAGGGTGGTGTCGAAGATCAAGACGCGGTCGCTCACGGCTGCACCCCGTCCGCGGAGCCATCCGGCTCCTCCGCAGGCTCGCTCAGGGGACGGCCGGCCGCCCGGCGCCACAGCCACTCGACAGGCCCGGAGACCGCGTACGCCCCTCCGATCACGAAGAGGGTCACCCGCGGCTCCTGGATGATCACGGCCAGCGCCAGGATCACCAGCACCAGGGTGCCGAAGGAGTGCCGCAGGTCCACCTCCTTGAAGGAGCGGTACGGGATCGAGCTCACCATCAAGAGCCCCAGCATCGCCGCGCCGCCGGCCACGACCGGCTCGGGCACGACGAACTCGAGGAAGTGGTGCTCGCGGATGAACGACACGAACCACTGGGTCGTGGCGATCACGCCGGCCGCCATCGGGCTCGGAAGCCCCTGGAAGCGGTTCGCGTAGCGGCCGGGAGACACGTTGAAGCGCGCCAGCCGCAGGGCGGCGCAGACGGTGAACAGGAAGGCCATCACCAGGCCCGTGCGTCCCAGGGCCTGCAGGTTTCCGGCCCAGAAGGCCAGCATCGCCGGCGCCACTCCGAACGAGACGGTGTCGGCAATGGAGTCGTACTCGGAGCCGAAGCGGCTGGTGGTGCGGGCCAGGCGCGCCACGCGCCCGTCGAGCGCGTCGAAGACGCCCGCCAGGAAGATTCCGAGCGCCGCCTTGTCGAAGGCGCCCAGGCTCGCGTGCACGATGGCCCAGAAGCCGAAGAACAGGTTCCCCGTGGTGAAGAGGTGCGGCAGCAGGTAGAAGCCGCGACGCGGCTCACCCGGCTGCCGGCGCCGACGGCGACGGCGACGGCGCCCCGCACGCCGCAGATCCGGACTCGCGGGGCCGCTCACGCCGCCTCTCCCAGGCGGGCCAGCACGGAGCTGCCGCCGTGCACCCGCTGGCCGCGCTTCACCAGCACCTCGCTACCGAGGGGCAGCACCACGTCGGTGCGCGAGCCGAAGCGGATCAGGCCAAACCGTGCCCCGCGCTCCACCCACTCGCCCACCTGCGGGTGGCACACGATGCGCCGCGCCACGAGCCCCGTGATCTGCGACACCTGAAAGCGCACCCCGTCGACGCCCTCCAGACTCAGCGTGCAGCGCACGTTCTCGTGCTCGGCGCGCGGGTTGAAGGCGGCCAGGAAGCGGGAGCCGGTGCGTTCGATGGCCAGCACCCGCCCCGCCAGCGGCATGCGGTTCACGTGCACGTCGAAGACCGACAGGAAGATCCCGATGCGCAGGGCCTTGGCGCCTTCGGCAGTCTCGATCTCTCCCACCTGGCTCACGATCCCGTCGGCCGGAGCCACGACGGTCCGCTCGTCGCCCGGGATCTCGCGCCGCGGATTGCGGAAGAAGCTGGCCACGAAGAAGACGAGCCCCAGGCAGACCCAGGCGACGGCCGTCCAGCCGAGCATCCCGAACACACCGGCGGCCGCCAGCGGGGCGGCCCCCAGCACGAGCGCGTCGCGCACGACGGGCTCCGTGGGACGCTCCGCGAAGCGGGGGACCTGGGGATCGGCCGGATCCACGTCAGTTCTTCGAGCGGTCGACGAGGCGGTTCTCCTTGAGCCAGGGCATCAGCCCGCGCAGCTTCTCGCCCACCTGCTCCAGGTCGTGCTCCCCGCCGCGGCGGCGCAGCGCGTTGAAGCTGGCCCCGCCCGCCTTGTTCTCGAGGATGAACTCCTTGGCGAAGTTCCCGGACTGGATCTCTTCCAGGATCTGCTTCATGCGCTGCTTCACGCCTTCGTCGACGATCCGCGGGCCACGCGTGAGGTCGCCATACTCGGCGGTATTCGACACCGAGTAGCGCATGTTCGCGATCCCGCCTTCGTAGATCAGGTCCACGATCAGCTTCACCTCGTGAATGCACTCGAAGTAGGCCATCTCCGGGGTGTAGCCGGCCTCCACCAGGGTCTCGTAGCCGGCGGTCATCAGTGCCGTCAGGCCGCCGCACAGGACCGCCTGCTCGCCGAAGAGATCCGTCTCGCACTCCTCGCGGAAGTTCGTCTCCAGGATGCCGGCGCGCCCGGCTCCGATCCCAGCCGCGTAGGCCAGGGCGATCTGATGGGTATCGCCCGACGGATCCTCGCCCACGGCGATCAGCGAAGGCACGCCGCGGCCCTCCTGGTAGTGGCCGCGCACGGTGTGTCCCGGGCCCTTGGGCGCCACCATGAAGACGTTGACACCGTCCGGCACCGCCACCTGCCCGAAATGCACGTTGAAGCCGTGGGCCACGGCGAGGTAGTTGCCCGCCACCAGCCCCGGCTCGATCTCTTCGCGGTAGATGTCCGCCATGCGCTCGTCGGGGACGGTCAGCATCACCACGTCGGCCTCGCGGGCCGCCTCGGCCGGGGTCTTCACCGCCAGGCCCTCGTTCTCGGCCTTCTGCCAGGACGCCGAGTCCTTGCGCAGCCCGACCACCACGTTCACGCCCGAGTCGCGCAGGTTGAGGGCGTGGGCGTGCCCCTGGCTGCCGTAGCCGACCACCGCGACGGTCTTGCCGTCCAGGCGTCCCAGGTCCGCGTCCTTGTCGTAGAAGATCTTCACTGCCATCGCTGCGTTCCTTCCGTTCGGGTTCCGCCGGGAGCTACAGGCCGCGACCGACGGCCAGGGGCCCCGTGCGGACCACCTGCACCAGTCCCAGGGGCTCGAGGAGCCGGGCCATCGCGTCGATCTTGTCGAGCGCACCGGTCACCTCGACCACGAAGGACTTGGGGGAGACGTCCACGATCTTGCCGCGGAAGATCTCGACCACGCGCAGCACCTCGGCCCGCGCGTCGGGGGAGGGGGCCACCTTCAGCATCGCCAGCTCGCGCCCCACGAAGTCCTTCTGCTGGACGTAGTCCTTCACCGTGATCACGTCGATCAGCTTGTGCAGCTGCTTCGTGATCTGCTCGATGGTGTCGTCGTCACCGTGGGTCACCAGGGTCATGCACGAGACCTTGGGATCCAGGGTGGGGGCGACGTTCAGGCTGTCGATGTTGTAGCCCCGGCCGCTGAACATACCCGCGACGCGCGACAGCACGCCGAACTCATTGCGCACCAGGACGCTGATCGTGTGGCGCATGGCCGCTAGCCCATCGGATCCGGATCGGAGAGGAGCATCTTGGAAGACGGATTCCCGGCCGGAACCATCGGGTAGCAGTTCTCCGTCTCCTTGACCTGGAAGTCGATGAAGACGGGGCCCGGATGGGCCAGGGCCTGCTCGATCACGGGCTCCACCTCCTCCACGCGCGTGGCGCGCAGGCCGAGGGCGCCCATGGCGTCCGCCAGCTTGACCCAGTCGGGCCCGACGTGCAGGTCGCTGCCGCTGATGCGGTCGTCGTAGAGCAGCTGCTGCCACTGGCGCACCATGCCCAGGTAGCGGTTGTTGATGATCGCCACCTTCACCGGGAGCTGCTCCTCGACGGCGGTGACCAGCTCCTGCACCGTCATCAGCAGCGAGCCGTCGCCGGCGATGCACAGCACCGTCTCGCCCGGGCGCGCCACCTGGGCGCCGATGGCCGACGGCAGCC
Organism: uncultured delta proteobacterium; assembly: GCA_947259215.1. Classification (GTDB taxonomy): domain Bacteria; phylum Myxococcota_A; class UBA9160; order UBA9160; family JAFDET01; genus CAMYLJ01. Next base: position 51,347 of record CAMYLJ010000003.1, on the reverse strand, counting down.
CGAAGCCCATGGTCCCGAGGCCTCCCGAGGAGATCCAGTTATTGGGACCCTGGCAGTGGTAGTACTGGGCGGCCCACATCTGGTGCTGGCCCACATCGGTGGTGAGCACCGCGCGGCCCTCGGTCATCTGGTAGAGCTTGTCGATCACGAACTGGGGCAGGAGCGGCCCGTCCGCCGGCTGCTCGTAGGCGATCGGCGCCTCGCGATTCCAGTCGTCGATGCGGCCCCACCAGGGCTGGATCCGGCGCTGGAAGCGCTCCAGGTCCTCGGGGCGCTCGTCGTCCAGCAGCTTCAGCAGCTTCTGGAGGCAGTTCTTCACGTCGCCCACGATCGGGACGTCCACGTGGACCGTCTTGCGGATCGACGTCGGGTCGATGTCGATGTGGATCTTCTTGGAGATCTGGGCGAACTCGTCGAGCTTGCCCGTCACCCGGTCGTCGAAGCGGGCGCCGATGGCGATCAGCACGTCGGCCTGGTCCACGGCCAGGTTGGCCCGGTAGGTGCCGTGCATGCCGAGCATGCCGAGGGAGCAGGCGTGGTTGCCGGGAATGCCCCCGATGCCCATCAAGGTGTAGGTGGTGGGGACGCGCAGCGTGTCCACGAACGCCAGCAGCTCTTCGGACGCGCCCGACAGGATCGCGCCGCCGCCGAAGTACACCACCGGACGCTCGGCCTGGAGGATCAGCGCCAGCGCCTTCTTGACCTGGCCCCAGTGGCCTTCGTAGCGCGGCTGGTAGTGCTCGAGAGCGACCTCCTTCGGGTACAGGAACTCGCACTCCGTGTTGGACACGTCCTTGGGGATGTCCACCAGCACCGGCCCCGGCCGCCCGGTGGTGGCGATGTGGAACGCCTCCTTCAGGGTGCGCGCCAGGTCGCGGACGTCGGTGACCAGGTAGTTGTGCTTCGTCACCGGACGCGTGATGCCGACGTTATCGGCCTCCTGGAAGGCGTCGCTGCCGATGGCGTGGGTGGGCACCTGGCCCGAGATGCACACCATGGGGATCGAGTCGGCGTACGCCGTGGCCAGTCCGGTCACGGCGTTGGTGAGTGCCGGTCCCGACGTCACCACGGCCACGCCGGGCCGGCCGCTGGCGCGCGCGTAGCCGTCCGCCATGTGCACGGCGCCCTGCTCGTGACGGGCGAGGATGTGCTTGAGGCCCAGCCTGTGGATGGCGTCGTAGATGAAGAGGACGGCACCACCCGGGTGACCGAAGACGACGTCGACGCCTTCCTCGCGCAGGGCGTGGATCAGGATCTCGGATCCGGTGAGCCTCACGTCGGCGTCCCCTCCCTAGCGGTGGCGATCGAGGATGGCCTGGATGCGATCGCGTCCCGCCAGCTTGGACTTCTGGAGCTGCTTGCGTCGCTGCTCCTCCGACGGCGTCCGGTGCCGACGACCGTCGAGATCGGCCAGCTCGGCCTCCAGGGTCTGGTGCTCTCCCCAGAGGCTGGCCAGCTCCGCATCGCCTGCGGCAAGCTGGCGGATGAGCTGGATCTCGTGCCGGTCCATCCGCTCCCGAAAATCGCCGAAGTGCAGTTAGCTCGCCAAGTTACGCGACCCCGGGGGACCTGTCAAAGTGCCTCACCCGCGGGGCCCGAGCCGGCGTCCGGCTCCAGGGACTGGCCGGTCCGGCGTGCCTCGGCCTCGGCCCGGCGCAGGTAGCGCGGCACCAGCTCGGAGGCCAGCTGGCCTCCGCCGGCGGCGAGCATCCGGGCTCCGATCTCCGCCACCGCCACCGCCGTGGGCGTTCCCGGCTCGATCGGAAGGCCCGGCGCTCCCGCAGCGACGTCACCGACGGCGAACGCCGGCTCCGCCAACGCGGCCCGCAGCTCCTCGGGTCGGTAGACACTCTCGGGAGGGCCCGCCGGCACCAAGCCACCGGCCTGCGGGCGGTAGCCCGCCGCGTAGAGCTCGCCGCGCCGGGCGTCCAGGCAGGCCAGCACCAGGCCGTCGCTCCGCTCCCGCACGCTCCACGCCAGCGCCGCCAGGGTCGGCACCGGGGCCACGGGCCGAGGGCTGCCCAGCGCGAAGGCCTTCACGCTGGCCAGGCCGATCCGCAGCCCGGTGAACGAGCCCGGGCCGATGGAGATCGCGAACCCCTCCACGGCGCCGAGCCCGAGCCCGGCCTCGGCCAGAGCGCGCTCCACACACGGCAGGAGCGCCGCCGCGTGGGGCCGCTCCGCGTCTCCGGCCCGGCCGCACACGCGACCGTCCACCAGGACGACGACGTCCGTGGCCGGCGTGGCGGTCTCGAGGGCCAGGAGCTTCACAAGCCGGAGGATTGCCGCACCCGTCGCGGCTGCGCCAGCGTCCGCGACGGGCGGCTACTCGATCCGCAGCCCCAGGGCCCAGGCGTCGACGCCGGGCTCGGCGGCGCGCCCCACCCGCAGCCGGTAGTGACGCCCCCCCACGAAGCCGGGGAAGGGGGGCGCGCCCGGAAGCGGCCGCAGCACCGCCGCGTCGAGCCGGTGCCGCCGACGCTTCGGGTCGAAGGGCGCGGCATATGCGTACTCGCTGGCGGCGTCGCGCATGACCAGCGAGACGGCATCCGGGGGCTGGAAGCCCGGCAGCCCCTGACCCGGCCAGCGATAGCCCGAGGAATCCAGCACCAGCCCCGGCGTCCGCGCCATCACGCGCTCCGACGCCGACGTGAGGTCGGCCAGGCGCAGCACGGGACCGCTCTCTGCGTCGGAGCCCGCCGTGTAGAGCCACACGACGTAGGCGGTCGGTCCCAGCAGGACCGCGAGCGCCACGGCGACGCCCACGGCACGATCGCGACTCACGCGGTCAGGAGCGAGCGCAGGAAGTCCACGAGGCTCGACCAGTAGCGCGACAGGTCGTTCCAGAACGCGAATCCCATCAGCAGCACGACCATGGTGACGCCGATCTGCATGGCGATCTCGCGGGTGCGGAGCGAGAGCGGGCCGCGCTTGATCCCCTCCATGGCGAAGAGCACCGCCTGTCCGCCGTCCAGAACCGGGATCGGCAGCAGGTTCAGGATCGCCAGGTTGACGCTGATCAGGATCAGCAGGTTCAGGTAGCGCTCCCAGCCGGCCTCCAGGGCCGAGTGGGCCTGGCGCGCGATCTCGATCGGCCCGCCGATCTGGTTGCGCGCGATCTCGCCGACGACGATCTTCTTGACCGCCTGCACCGTGAGCGCCGTGATCTCCCAGGTCATGGCCGCCGCGCGCGGGATCGAGCGCAGCGGATTCAGCTCCTGGTCGCGAGCCACGGCCCCAACGAGCGTCGCGTCCTGGGCGTGGATCCCGACCATGTAGGCCTGGGCGCGGCCGCCCGCGGCCTCGTCGTCCACCAGCTCCGGCGTCACGCGGGTCGTGGTCGTGCGGCCGCTCCGCGCGTAGGTGACCTGGAGCTCGCGGCCCTCGCTGGCGCGTACGCCCTCGGCGAAGGACGCGAAGGATCCCACCGGCTTGCCGTCGACGGCCAGGATCAGGTCGCCCGCCTCGAGTCCCGCGGCGGCGGCGGCCCCGTCGGGCTTCACGAAGGAGACCAGCACGGTAGCCGGCTCGACGCCGAGCGCGTGCACGTCGCCGAGGGCCGGCACCGGAAGCGCCAGGGTTTCGTCCTCGCGCTCGGCACCCGGCACGTACTCGCCCCGCGCGCGCTCGACGCGCAGGGTCACCGGGGTGCCGGCGGGCGCCTCCGCGTAGGCGCCGGCGAAACCGACCCAGTCCTCCACCGGACGCTCGCCGACGGCCACCACGCGGTCGCCGGAACGCAGCCCCGCGGCCGCGGCCGCTGCGTCCGCGCCGGGGATACCGAGAGTGGCCGCCTCGCGGCGGTGGCGGACGCCGAGCCAGCCGACCCGGCTCGTCTGGCGGAAGACGTCGAGCCCGGCCCGGTCCACCACCGGCAGCGACAGCGCGCGCGGCTCGCCTCCGCGGGTGACGATCAGCTCGAGGCGCTCGCCCGGGTTCTCCCGGACCCGGGTCTCCACCTCGTCCCACCAGCGGACGGGCTCGCCGCCGATGGAGACGATCCCGTCGCCCGGCAGGATCCCGGCCTCGGCGGCCGGCGACGCGCGTTCGACGGCACCCACCACCGGGGCCGGCCGGTCGATGCCGAACCCCAGGGTGACCGCGAAGATCACCAGCGGCAGCAGCAGGTTCATGGCCGGGCCGGCGAACACCACGGCCAGCTTCTGCCACACCGGCTTGTGGGTGAGCGTGTGGGACGGGTCGGCCAGGGCCTCGGGCGATTCCTCCTCGCCCGGAATCTCCCCCAGCATCTTCACGAAGCCGCCGAGGGGCACCCACGCGATCACGTACTCGGTGCCGTTCCGCTCCCAGCGCAGCCGGAAGCGCCCGAATCCGATCGGCGAGCCGAAGCCGATGGAGAACTTCAGCACCCGCACGCCGCAGAGCTTGGCCACGATGAAGTGGCCGAACTCGTGCACGGTGATGAGCACGCCCAGCAGCAGCACGAAGGCGAACACGAAGCTCAGGGTCAGGTTCAAGGCGCTCACGCGGATCTCCCCTCGTGCTTCGGCAGCACCTCCCGGGCGCGGGCGCGGGCCCAGGTGTCGGCGGCCAGTACGTCTCGGAGGTCGCGGATCGGGCCGGACCCCTCACCCACGTGGGATGACAGCACATCGGCATTGGTGGCGGCCACCGCCGGGAAGGGGATGCGACCGGCGAGGAACGCAGCCACCGACTCCTCGTTGGCGGCGTTCAGGACGGCGGGCGCCGTCTCCCCGGCCGCCAGGGCGTCGAAGGCGAGCTGGAGGCACGGGAACCGGCCGCGGTCGGGCTCTTCGAAGTCCAGGCGCCCGACCGCCGTCAGGTCGAGACGCTCCACCTCCAGCGGAACCCGCTCCGGATGCGCCAGGGCCACCGCGATGGGCACCCGCATGTCCGGCAGACCGAGCTGCGCCAGCACCGAGCCGTCCAGGAACTCCACCAGCGAGTGCACGATCGACTGCGGATGCACCACCACGTCCACCCGCGCGGGCGGCACGTCGAAGAGCCAGCGCGCCTCGATCACCTCGAGCCCCTTGTTCATCAGGGTGGCCGAGTCGATGGTGATCTTGGGACCCATGTCCCAGTTGGGATGATTCAGCGCCTCCTGCACACTGGCGCGGGCGATCCGCTCCGCGTCCCAGGTGCGGAAGGGCCCGCCGGAAGCCGTCAGCACCAGGCGCGCCACGTCCTCGAGGCGCTGGCCGGAGAGGCACTGGAAGATGGCGCTGTGCTCGCTGTCCACGGGCACCAGCGCGCCGCCGTGGGCGGCGACTGCGCGCCGCACCAGCGCGCCCGCCATCACCATCACCTCCTTGTTGGCGAGGGCCACGTCGCGGCCGGCCTCGACGGCGGCGAGGGTCGGCTCCAGCCCCAGCGCCCCGACGAGCGCGGACATCACCACGTCTGCGTCGGCGGTGGCCACCGCGCGCAGCCCGGCCTCGCCCACCGCGATCTCGGGCGCGTCGGTTCCCAGGCGGGCGCGCAGGACGGCCGCGGCCTCGTCGGTCGCCAGCGAGACCAGGGCGGGACGGTGCCGCTCGACCTGAACCGCCAGCGCCTCCACGTTCGCGCCCGCCGCCAGCGCCACCACCCGGTAGCGGTCGGGGAAGCGACTCACCACGTCGAGCGTCTGCTCGCCGATGCTGCCCGTGCTGCCCAGGACGGCGACGCGCCTCACGCGTCCTCCGGGCAACCGCTCCGCACCTGGGCGCTGGTGAGACCGAAGCGGCGCTCCCGGGCCTGGTAGTCGAGGATCGCATTCACGAGATCCTCCTTGCGGAAGGCCGGCCACATCACGTCGCAGAAGTGAAGCTCGGAGTACGCGATCTGCCACAGCAGGAAGTTCGACACCCGGGTCTCGGCGCCGGTTCGGATCAGCAGGTCCGGATCGGGCAGGTCGGGCTGGTAGAGATGGGCGGAGACGAGCTTCTCGTCGATGTCGCTGGCCCGGAGCTTGCCTTCCTCCACCTGCTGCGCGAGCTCGCGCGCGGCGTCGACGATCTCCTGACGGGCCCCGTAGGAGAACGCGAAGCACAGCACCATCTGGTCGTTGCCGGCGGTGCGGGCGACCGCCTCGTCGAGCTTCTGGCGCGTCCTGCGCGGGACGTCTGCGAGCTGTCCCATGGTGCGGATCTGGATGCCGTTGCGGTGGACCTCGTCCACTTCCTCGTCGATGTAGCGGTCCAGCAGATCCATCACCGCGTCGACCTCGGCCTTGGGCCGGCTCCAGTTCTCGCTGGAGAAGGCGTAGAGCGTGAGGATCCGGATGCCGAGCTCGTGGGCCGAACGCACCACGGCTCGCACGGACTCGAGGCCCGCGTGGTGCCCCTCCGCGCGGGACAGCCCCCGGGCCTGGGCCCAGCGACCGTTGCCATCCATGATCACCGCCACGTGGCGGGGGATGGCGTCTCTGCGCAGCCGCCGTTCGCGCATGGCTCAGACTTCCAGGATCTCCTTCTCCTTCTGAGCGGTCGTCTCGTCGAGCTTCTTGACGAAATCGTCCGTCAGGTCCTGCACGGTCTTCTCGGCGCGGTGGCGCTCGTCGGTGGAGAGGCCGTCGCGCTCCAGGTCCTTCAGCAGCGAGACGCCGTCGCGGCGGGCCTCGCGCACGCCCACCTTGTGGTCCTCGGCCAGCTTGTGGACGTGACGCACCAGCTCCTTGCGACGCTCCTCGGTCAGCGGCGGGATCGGGATCCGCACCACCTTGCCGTCGTTCTGCGGCGTGAGCCCGAGGTTCGAGGCCTGGATCGCCTTCTCGATCGCGCCCAGGGAGGACTTGTCGTAGGGCGACACCACGATCAGGCGGGGATCCGGCGTGGTGAGGTTGGCCATCTGGTTCAGCGGAGTCTGGGTGCCGTAGTAGTCGGCGCTGATGCCATCCAGCAGCTGGGTGTTCGCGCGACCCGTGCGAACCTTCTGGAGCTCGGCTCGCAGGCTGCGCAGGGCCTTGTCCATGGCATCGCGGGCTTCCTCCAGCACCACCTCCACATCGCTCGCGTCGGGCATGCGTCCTCCGTCACTCCACGCGGGTGCCGATCTTCTCGCCGGCGACCACCTTGCGGATGTTCCCGTGCTGGGTCATGTCGAAGACGATGACCGGCAGGCGGTTCTCGCGGCAGAGGCTGATGGCGGTCTGATCCATGAAGCGCAGGTTGCGCTCGATCGCTTCCTGGTAGGACAGCTGGTCGTAGCGCCGCGCGCCCGGCTCGAGCTTCGGGTCCGCGTCGTACACCCCGTCCACGCTGGTGGCCTTGAGGATCTCCTGGGCGTGCACCTCGGCAGCGCGCAGGGCGGCGGCCGTGTCCGTGCTGAAGTAGGGGTTGCCCGTACCCCCGCCGAAGATGACCAGCCTGCCCTTCTCCAGGTGCCGGATGGCGCGGCGCCGGATGTAGGGCTCGCCCACCTCCTTGATCTCGAGCGCCGTCAGCACGCGGGTGTCCAGGTCGATCTTCTCGAGGGCGTCCTGGAGCGCCAGGGCGTTGATGACCGTGGCCATCATGCCCATGTAGTCGGCCGTACCGCGGTCCATGCCTTCGGCCGAGGCGGCCAGGCCGCGGATCACGTTGCCCCCGCCGATCACCACGCCGAGCTGCACGCCCATGGCCTGCACCTCGGCCAGCTCCTGGGCCACCCCCTGGATGACGTCGGGACTGATGCCGAATCCGCTCTCGCCGGCGAGGCGTCCGCCCGAGAGCTTGAGGAGGATCCGGCGGGATTGCGGCACGACTAGCTCGACTCCCCCAGCTTGAAGCGCTGGAAGCCGGTGACCCGGATCTCGACGCCGGCCTGGGCTCCGACGTCGGCCAGCAGCTTCTTCACCGTGCGGTCCGGGTCCTTCACGAAAGGCTGCTCCAGCAGCACGATCTCCTTGAAGAACTTGCCCACGCGGCCCTCGACGATCTTCTCGACCACCTGCTCGGGCTTGCCTTCCTGCTGGGCCTGCTTGCGGTAGAAGTCGCGCTCCTTCTCGACGGCTTCGGCCGGAACGCCGTCGCGGTCCACCGCCACGGGGCTCGGGTCGATGGCCGCCACGTGCATGGCCAGGTCCTTGGCCAGCATCTCCACGAGCTCGCCCGAGGCGGACGTGGCGAGGCCCACGATCACCGCCAGGCTGCCGGGCCCGTGCACGTAGCCGCCCACCAGTCCGTCGCCCGCCACCTCCAGCCGCGTCAGGCGCTGAGCCACGATGTTCTCGCCGAGCTTCCCGATGGCGGCCTTGAGCTTCTGCTCGACGCTCTCGGAGCCGACCTCCGCCGCCAGCAGCGCCTCCAGCGAGTCGATGGAGGCGTCGCCCGCCACCACGGCGGCCAGCTCGCCGGCGAGCGTCTGGAACTCGCTGTTGCGCGCCACGAAGTCGGTCTCGCAGCCCAGCTCCACCAGCGCGCCGACGTTGCCGGCGAGCGCCATGCCGATGGCGCCCTCGCCGGTGGTGCGCCCCTCGCGCTTGCCCGCCTTGGCGAGGCCCCGCTCCCGCAGGAGCTCCTGGGCCTTGTCCATGTCGCCGCCGGCCTCCACCAGCGCCTTCTTGCTGTCCATCATGCCCGCGCCGGTCTTCTCGCGGAGCTCCTTCACCGCCTTCGCGCTGATCTCGGCCACTGGTCTGTCTCCTCGGGTCCTGTCGTCGACGGCGCTCGCGTCGGGATCGCCTACTCGCTCTTGCCTTCCGGCGCGGCGTCGGCCGCGGGCGCCGGCTCCGCAGCCGGCTCGGCGCTGGGGGGCGATCCGGCGCCGGTCGCCGCCGGCGCGGCCGCCTCGGCGGGAGCCGCGGCGGCCTCGCCCTCGTCCGGCTTGCGCCGCCGCCGCTGCTGCTCGCGCTCTTCGGCCCCGCGCCCGCGCCGCGGCGGCTGCTTGATCTCCACCACCACGCGGCCCGTACTCGGCTGGGCCGCCTGCTCCTTGGCCTGCTCCGCCTTGGCGGCCTGCTGGGCCTGGACCCGCTCGTTGTGCACCTCGTCGCCTTCGAGGCAGGCGTCTGCGATGCGCGCGCAGTAGAGGTGGATCGCGCGGATCGCGTCGTCGTTGCCCGGGATCACGAAGTCGATGCCCTGGGGATCGCAGTTGGAGTCCACCACCGCCACGATCGGGATCCCGAGCCGGCGCGCCTCGGAGATCGCGATGTGCTCCGCCGTCACGTCCACCACGAACATGGCGTCCGGCAGCTTCGCCATCTCCTTCAGGCCCTCGAGGGACTTGTGGTACTTGCTGACCTCGCGGTTGAGCCGCGCCTGCTCCTTCTTGGTGAGCTCGCCGAGCTTCTCCTCGTCGGCCAGGGTCTCCAGCATGCCCTTGTAGCGCTCGATCGACTTCTTCACCGTGCGGAAGTTGGTGAGCATTCCGCCGAGCCAGCGCTTGTTGACGTAGAACTGCGACGAGCGCAGGGCCTCGGTCTCGATGGGCGCCGCGGCCTGCCGCTTGGTGCCCACGAAGAGCACCTTGCCGCCGCTCGCCACCGTCTCGCGCAGGAATTCCAGGGCGGCCTGGAAGCGCGGCAGGGTCATGTCGAGGTTGATGATGTGGATCCCATCCCGCTCCCCGAACAGGAAGGCCTTCATCTTCGGGTTCCAGCGCCGGGTCTGATGACCGAAGTGCACGCCGGCCTCGAGCAGCGTGCGCACGCTCAGGGGCTGGTCCTTGACGGCCTCGGCCATCTCCGAAACCAGGCTCTGGGGGGAATCCGGGCTGCCCGCTCCGGCGCCGGTCGGCGTGGCAGGGGGCGCGTCCGTCGAGGGCCCGACGGGGGTCTCGCTCATCGCTCGCTCCTTCGCGGTTGAGCCACCGTCCCGTCCGTCGGATCCCCAACCCGAAAGTCCCCGGAATCGGGCGCGTTTCATGCGCGCAGGGACCTCCGGGCACCGCAGGGGCGGCCCGGAACGTGTGATTTCGCGGGGAGATAGCACGCGAGAGAGGGGTTGGGAAGCCGGGGCTAGGGGCGGGGCATCGTCGCCGCCAGCCGGTCGCGCACCCGCGCCCGCAACGCGTCGGGCTCCGTGCGCGCCACCTCCTGCGCGGGGACGGGCTCGAGCACCGTGATCCGGATGGCGTGGCGGCCCTGCACCACGAAGCGGCCGGGCTGCCAGGCGCGCCCGGCACCCTCGATGCACACCGGGACGATCGGCACCCCCGCCCGGCGCGCCAGCACGAAGGCGCCGGGCCGGAACTCGCCCAGACCGGCGGGGTTCAGCTGGCCCTCGGGAAACATCGCCACGGGTGTGCCCGCGCCGAGAGCCTCGGCGGCCGTGGCCAGGGCGCGGCGGCCGCTCTCCCGGTCGCCCACCCGCAGCGGGATGTGCCGGCAGGCCTCGAAGAGCCCCCTCGCCAGCGGAATCCGGAACATCCAGTCCTCGGCCAGGAAACGCGCGGGCGTCCGGAGCATCAAGAGGATGAGGGCGTCGAGGCCGGACTCGTGGTTGGCCACCAGCACGTACGGAGCACCTCGGGGCAGCCGCTCGCGGCCCTCGATGCGGAAGTCGTAGAGGGGCGTGAAGCGGCCGTAGAGCGAGATCCAGGCGGCCGCGAAGACCCGCAGGCGATCGCGCCGCGGGTCGCTGCGGGCGGTCAGCCGCCGGTATACGGTGGCTACGGCGAAGAGGGGCAGCATGAGGGCGGACAGCAGGAGCCAGGCGTACAGGGAGCGCAGGACGGAGCCCATCGCGGGTGGGATGCGCCGTGGACGTCGCCGGTCACGCACGCGCCTGTGGGTCGTGGCGCTGTCGGGCGTGCTCGCCGCCGGGGCTGCCGCCGGCGAGACGCCGCCGGCCGACTCCGAAGACGCGCTCCAGACCTTCGACGTGGCAGGCTCTCTGGAGGCTCCCTTCCAGGCGGTGCGCGCCGTGCTCCTGGACCTGGAGTCCTTCGAACGCTGGTTCCCGGCGATCGACGCGTGGCGCGTGCTGGGGCGGGACGAGGAAGCCGTGCGCATCTACGGGCGCCAGAGCCTGCCCTGGCCGGTGCAGGACCGCGACTACGTGGTGGACTACCGCTGGTGGGAGGAGGACGGGGCCTTCCTGCTGGAGGCCACAGCCGTGCCCGACGCGGAGCCAGCGCCCCCCGACGGGGTGGTGCGGGTGGAGGTCATGCGTACGGAGTGGCGCATCGAGCCCGACGGCGAGCGCACCCGGGCCCGCTACCGCTACCAGGGCGCCATGGGTGCGCTGGCCCGCTGGCTGCCGAAGATCGGGCTGCGGGCACGCAGCCGCGCGGTGCTGGACGGGCTGTCGGAGGAGCTGGCGCGGCGCGCCGCGGGGCCCTAGCTGACGGAGTCCGAAGGGCTCCGTTTGCGGTGCAAGCCGACCCGAGACCTCGTCTTGGGTCGGCCTGCTAGGTGGTGTACTCGGCGTTGATGCGAACGTAGTCGTAGGACAGGTCACAGGTCCAGACGCGCGCCGAGGCGCGGCCGGCTCCCAGGTGCACGTCGATCTCGACCTCGGGCGCCGAGAGCTTCTGCTCCGCGCGCCGGCGCGCGGCCGGACCCGCCGAGCGGCCGTCGCGGAAGACCGTGACGCCCGCGAGCTTCACGCGCGTCTTGCGCAGCTGGAGGCTCACCTCGCCAGCGCCGATCGTCTGGAGGATGCGCCCCCAGTTGGCGTCGCGGCCGAAGACGGCCGTCTTCACCAGCAGGCTGTTGGCGATGCGCCGGGCCGCGCGCTCGGCGTCGCGCGGATCGCGGGCGCCGCTGACGCGCACCGTGACCAGGGTGGTGGCTCCCTCTCCGTCCCGCGCCAGCATCTTCGCCAGCTCCTCGCCGACGGCGAGCAGCGCCTCGCGGAAGCCCCGAGCCCCGGGGCTCGACGCCCCGCGCAGGATCCGGTTGCCGGCGCGGCCGTTGGCCAGGCAAAGCGCCGTGTCGCTGGTGGAGCCTTCGCCGTCGACCGTCACGCGGTTGAAGCTGGCGTCGGCCACTTCGCGCCAGGCGCGCTGGAGCCAGGGCCGCGCGACCGCGGCGTCGGTGAGCACGAAGGCCAGCATGGTGGCCATGTTGGGCTCGAGCATGCCCACGCCCTTGGCGATGCCCGCCACCCGCACCCGGGCGTCGCCGACCCGGATGGTTCGGGCGGCCCACTTGGCCACGGTGTCGGTGGTCATGATGGCGCGCGCCGCGTCCGGGATCCCGGTCGGGCGCAGGGCGCCGACGGCGTCGCCGATGCCGCGCCGGATCTTCGCCATCGGCAGCGGCTCGCCGATCACCCCCGTCGACGCCACCAGCACCTGTTCCGGGCGGCAGCCCAGGCCGCGGGCCGCGCAGGCCGCCATGGCCTGGGCGTCGCGGCGACCGCGGGACCCCATGGCCACGTTCGAGATCCCGCTGTTCACCACCACGGCGTGTACCGGTGCGCGGCTCTTCAGGCGCTCCCGCGACAGCTCGACCGGCGCACCCACGACGCTGCTGCGGGTGAAGACGCCCGCCAGGGTGCAGGGCGCGTCGCTGGCCAGGAGCGCCACGTCGAGCGCATCGTCGGGCTTGATGCCGCAGTGAACGCCTGCCGCGCGGAAGCCGGAAACCGTGGGGATGCTGGGGCGGCCGGGGGAACGGCGTGCGGTCACGCGCCTACGCGGCCCCGCAGCACTTCTTGTACTTCTTGCCGCTCCCGCAGGGACAGGGATCGTTGCGCCCCACCTTCGCCACCTTGGTCGGGGTCGCGCCGCGTGCGCCCGGGGGCGCGCCCGGAGCGCGCTCGATGGCGCTGCCCGGCGCCATCCGCGCGGGCTCGCCCCGCGCCGGCGCCGCCGCGACCGGCGGCGGCGTCTGGGACAGGGCCTCCTCGGAGACGTGGATCTTGAAGAGCTGCTCCACCACCTGCTCGTCCACGCGGGCGTTCATCTGCTCGAACATCTCGTAGCCCTCGCGGGCGTACTCGACCTTCGGATCCTTCTGGGCGTAGCCGCGCAGACGCACGCCCTCGCGCAGGGCGTCCATAGCGTGGAGGTGGTCCTTCCACTGGCGATCGAGGGTCATGCGAATGACCTCGGCCTCCCACTGGAGAAAGCTCGGGATCTGTCCGGGGTACTTCTCGACGAGCTCGTCCCAGTGCTCGCGCTTGGCCGCGAGCACCTCCAGCACGCCGTCCAGGATCCCGCGGCCCAGGGCATCACGGTCGCTCAGCGGCTTGCCGTCCACGAAGAAAGGAGGTTTGCGCGGGTCCAGCGCCACGGCGTAGAGCGCCTCCACCGCCTTCGCGATGCCCACCAGCTCCTCGTTCCCCGGGTCGCCCTTCTCGGGCCAGTGGCCGGCGAGGATCTCGACCAGGTCGCCCTCGATCATCTCGAGCACCTCGTCGTGGACCTCGCCGGCCTCGAGCAGCGCGCGGCGCCGGTCGTAGAAGGCCGTGCGCTGCTTGTTCATGACGTCGTCGTACTCGAGCAGGTGCTTGCGGATGTCGAAGTTCCGCGCCTCGACCTTCTTCTGGGCGTTCTCCACCGCGCGCGTGACCAGCTTGTGCTCGATCGCCTCGCCGTCCTCGACCCCCAGACGCTCCATCCAGCCCTGGATCCGCTCCGACCCGAAGATGCGCATCAGGTCGTCTTCCAGGCTCAAGAAGAAGCGGCTCGAGCCCGGGTCGCCCTGGCGGCCGGAGCGGCCGCGCAGCTGGTTGTCGATGCGCCGGCTCTCGTGGCGCTCGGTGCCCAGGATGTGGAGACCACCAGCCTCCAGCACCTGCTGGCGCTCGGCCGCGCACTCGGCGTCGTACTGCACCAGCCACTTCTCGAACTCGGGGTGCTCGCGATCGCCGCCGCACTTGTGCAGCGCCATCATCTCGGCGTTGCCGCCGAGCACGATGTCCGTGCCGCGGCCGGCCATGTTGGTGGAGATGGTCACGGCCTCGAAGCGGCCGGCCTGGGCCACGATCTCGGCCTCGCGCTGGTGCTGCTTGGCGTTCAGCACGTTGTGCTTCACGCCCCGCTTCTTCAGCTTCCGGGCCAGGGACTCGCTGGTCTCGATGGAGATGGTGCCCACCAGCACCGGTTGCCCGCGTTCGTGGCAGTCCTTGATCTCTTCGATCACGGCGTCGAACTTCTCGCGCCCGCTCTTGTAGACCACGTCGCCGTGGTCCTGGCGCACCATGGGGCGGTTGGTCGGCACCACCACCACGTCCAGGTCGTAGATCTTCGCGAACTCCGGCGCCTCGGTGTCGGCGGTGCCGGTCATGCCGGAGAGCTTGTCGTACATGCGGAAGTAGTTCTGGAACGTGATCGAGGCCAGGGTCTGGTTCTCGCTCTGGATCGCGATGCCTTCCTTGGCCTCCACGGCCTGGTGCAGGCCGTCGCTCCAGCGCCGGCCGGGCATCAGCCGGCCCGTGAACTCGTCGACGATCACCACTTCCTGCTTGCCGGTCTCGTCGGAGATGCGCACCACGTATTCCACGTCGCGCTTCTTCAGCGTGTGGGCGACCAGCGCCTGGTTCAACGCGTGCACCACCGGCATCATCTGCGGCGCGAACAGGTCGTCGACGCCCAGCAGCTGCTGCGCCTTGTGGATGCCCTCCTCGGTCAGGACCGCGGCGTGGTCCTTCTCGTCGACCCAGTAGTCCCCCGTCTCCTCGACGCCCTTCATGGGGTCGCCCTTGCTGCCGGCCTTGAGGCGCGGGATGACCCGGTTGGTCACGGCGTAGAGCTGGGTGTTCTCCTCCGACGGACCCGAGATGATGAGCGGTGTGCGCGCCTCGTCGATCAGGATCGAGTCCACCTCGTCGACGATGGCGAAGTGGTGCCCGCGCTGGACGAAGTAGGCGAGGCTGGGCTTCATGTTGTCGCGCAGGTAGTCGAAGCCCAGCTCGTTGTTGGTGGCGTAGGTGATGTCGGAGCCGTAGGCCGCCCGTCGCTCGTCGTCGGAGAGGTCGTGGAGGATGCAGCCCACCGACAGGCCCAGGAAGCGGTGGACCTGCCCCATCCACTCGGCGTCGCGCCGGGCCAGGTAGTCGTTCACGGTCACGATGTGCACGCCCTGGCCGGAGAGGGCGTTCAGGTACGACGGCAGGGTCGAGACGAGGGTCTTGCCCTCGCCGGTCTTCATCTCGGAGATCTTGCCCTCGTGCAGCACCATCCCGCCGATCAGCTGCACGTCGAAGTGGCGCTGGCCCAGCACGCGGCGCGCCGCCTCGCGAACGGTCGCGAAGGCCTCGGGCAGCAGATCGTCGAGCGACTCCCCGTTCTCGATCCGCTGCTTGAAGTCCGCCGTGCGCCGGGCGAGGTCGGCGTCCGACAGCTTCACCAGCTCCGGCTCGAGCGCTCCCACGCGCTCCACGGCCGGCACGATCTTCTTGATGATGCGGTCGTTGGCGGAGCCGAAGACCTTCCTGGCAACAGACTGGAGCACGGCGGCGTCTCTTCTCCCGGGGTGGCAGGAGTGTAGCGGGGGCCTTCTCGGAGCGGCAAAAGCCCTGGAATCATCGTGAGATCGGGGGGTTCGACTTGAGCGATTCCGCCTCGGGAGGGCAGGCTACCCGAATCGGGGCGTTTTGCCCCCATACGACTCAGGCGCTCCCCCGGCGCTGCCGATGAGGCCCCGGGGCTTCGAACGCCCCGCGAGGCCCCCATGCAGTTCGACCAGCGGAACCCCCTCCCCGTTCCCGAGAGCGGGGCGCTGCAGGCCGTCGCGGCCCGCTTCGACAGCAGCTTCGACTGGCAGTACGCCCTCGACCGGCGCGAGCTCATGGCGCTGTACGAGAAGGGCAAGAGCGCCTCCTGGAACGCGTCGGATCTCGACTGGTCCCAGGAGGTGGACGTCGAGAAGATCGCGTTCCTGCGCTCCGGAGGGGAGCCGACCGGCGCCTTCAACGCCCTGCTCGTCCCGCCGCATCCCCTGGACGAAGCCCAGGTGCTCGACTTCAACCTCCAGATGAACGCCTGGATGCTCTCCCAGTTCCTGCACGGCGAGCAGGGTGCGCTGCTGGCCACGGCCAAGATCGTGCAACAGGTGCCCTGGGAGGAAGCCAAGTTCTACGCCGCCAACCAGGTGGCGGACGAGGCGCGCCACGTGGAGGTGTACCACCGCTACCTGACCGAGAAGCTCGGCTGCTCGTTCGAGGTGAATGCCAACCTCCAGACGCTGCTGAACGACATCCTGAGCGACTCGCGCTGGGACATGACCTACCTGGGCATGCAGATCATGGTGGAAGGCCTGGCCCTGGCCGCCTTCGGCCTGCAACGGATGCTGATGTCCGAGGAGCCGCTGATCTGCGACATCACCACCCGGGTCATGGCCGACGAGGCGCGTCACGTGGCCTTCGGCGTGCTGTCGCTCGAGGGCCTCTACACCCGCGAGATGAGCGCCGGCGAGCTGCGCGAGCGCGAGGACTTCGTGATGGAAGCGAGCTACCTGATGCGCGAGCGGCTGTTGATGGAGCAGGTCTTCGAGCGCATGGGCCTCGACACGGAGCGCTGGCTGCGCTGGTCCCTGGAGACCCCGTTCATGCAGGGCTTCCGCCAGATGCTCTTCAGCAAGGTCGTGCCCAACCTGAAGCGGCTGGGGTTGCTCACGCCGCGCGTGCGCCAGGCCTACGAGAAGCTCGACCTCTTGCGCTACGAGGGCGGCAAGGATTCCACCGAGGACGCCGAGATCGCACCGCCCGCCGAGCTGGTCAAGCTGCTGCTGGAGATGCGCCAGGGCAACCCCGCCGCGGCCTAGCCGCAGGGGCTACTCGTCGAGGATGTAGTTCATCGGGTTCACGCGCCGGCCGTCCACCTGCACGGCGTAGTGCACGTGGGGGCCGGTGCTGCGGCCCGAGTTGCCGAGGGCGGCGATGCGCTCGCCGCGCTCCACCCGCGCGCCCTTCTTGACGTAGAGCGCGTGGTTGTGACCGTAGGTGGTGCGCACGCCGTAGCCGTGGTCGAGCACGACGGTGTTTCCGAGCGGGCCCTTCTTGCCCGCGAACACGACGCGGCCGTCGGCGGAGGCCAGGACCGGGGTGCCCGCACGCCCAGCGATGTCCACGCCGCCGTGGAACTGGCGCGCGCCGGTGAAGGGCGAGGTGCGGTAGCCGTAGCGCGAGGTCACCCAGCCCTCGGTGG
This sequence comes from uncultured delta proteobacterium, assembly GCA_947259215.1. Taxonomy (GTDB): domain Bacteria; phylum Myxococcota_A; class UBA9160; order UBA9160; family JAFDET01; genus CAMYLJ01. The sequence continues at coordinate 34,361 of CAMYLJ010000003.1, read as the reverse complement.
GCCAGATGGAGGGCGTGGAGGCCAGGCGCTGGGTCTTGCCATGGAGACGCTCCACCAGATCCTCCAGGCTCGCCTCCCGCGCCAGCGCGGTGGCGCTGAGATGCGAGGCGCGCGAGTGCAGGCCGGCCACGCGTGCGGCCCGGGCGTCCGGCACGGACGCCTGCGGCTCGCCCGGCGGCTCCGCTTCGGGATCCCCGGCCGGCCCCGAGACGTCCAGCTCCTCGGGCGCCAGTGCGGGCAACGGCTCCTCGTCGACGCCGCCGCCGATGCCGGGCGGGGCCACCCGGCGCTCCGCCGGTGCCGGCAGGTCGGCGATGACCCGGACCTTCCGCTCCAGCTCGCTCACGCGCGACAGCCGCGCCTCGAGCTCGCCCACGGCCTCGCTCAGGGAGTCGAGCTTCGCGCGCTGCTCCACGGTCTCGCTGCGCAGCCGGGACAGCTCGAGGGTGCCCACGCGCGCGCGCACGTAGTCGATGCTGCCGATCAGGATCAGGACGCCGATCACGCCGGCGGCCCAGGCGCCCCGCTTCAAGCGCCTTCCGGAGACCTGGTAGCGGCGGACCTGCGCGTGGTCGTCCGGGATGAACAGAACGGTGTAGGACTTGGAGCCGGAATCCATGGCCATCTCCGCTACTGCGGCAGGTGCACGCGCAGGAGCAGCCGACCCATCTGGATCTCGTCGCCGTCTTCGAGCTCCGCCCGCTCGCGGCGACTGCCGTTCAGGTAGGTGCCGTTGGTGCTGCCCAGGTCCTGCACGAAGAAGCCCTCCTCCCGGAAGCCCACGGCCGCGTGCGCGCGCGAGATGGTCGGCTCGTGGATCACGAGGTCCGCGCCCCGCCCGCGCCCGATCACCAGCCAGTCACGATCGAGCGGCAGCTCGAGGCCCTCGTAGAACCCCCGCAGCACCCGCACCGCCGCTCCCGGCGGAACGGCCCGCTCATGACTCGCCTCCTGTGCGCTTCCGTTGCTCCCCATTCATCGCTCTCCGCGCCCGGCCGCTAGGTGACCGGGCGCACGAAGCCGCTGCGGGCCCCTGGAAAGACTCATCGGCGTGGCCGCAGCCCGCCTTGAACCACTGGATTTCCGGTTGCTTAGGCGCTCGGATGCGCGTCGAGGAGCTCGCGCGCGTGGCGCCGGGTGGCGGCGGTGACCCGCTCGCCGCCCGCCATCCGGGCGATCTCCTCGATCCGCGCCTCGCGGTCCAGGCGGGCCACCCGGGTGTGGGCCCGGCCGCCGGACTCCGCCTTCGAGACGCGGAAGTGCACCTCCGCCCGGGCGGCGATCTGGGGCAGGTGGGTGATGCACAGGATCTGATGCTCGCCGGCCAGCTCCGCCAGGGCGCGACCCACGCGCTCGGCCACGCGCCCACCCACGCCGGCGTCCACCTCGTCGAACACCAGCACCATGCCGGAGTCCGCACGCCGCAGCACGTTGCGCAGCGCCAGGAAGAGACGCGAGAGCTCTCCGCCGGACGCCACCTTGCGAATGGGACGCGGCTCCTCGCCCGGGTTGGCGCGGAAGAGGAAATGGGGCGTCTCGGCGCCCGTCGGACCACACGGAAAGCCCTCCGGCGCAGCCGCGGGCGACAGATCCACGGCCAGCTCGCCGTGGGGGAGCGCCAGCTCGCGCAGGGCGTCGCCCGCCGCGGAGGCGAGATCGCGCGCGACCCGGCGGCGCGCGCTGCTGAGCGCCTTGGCCCGCTTCGCCAGCGACGACGCCAGGGACTCGCGCTCCGCCTCGAGCTCGGCCAGGCGCGCGTCGGCTCCCTCGATCTCGTCGCGTTCGGCGGCGGCGCGATCGCGGAAGCCGAGGATCTCGTCGGCGCTGGCGCCGTACTTGCGCGCCAGCCGCTCGAGCTTCGCCAGCCGCTCCTCCACCTCGGCGAGCCGAGCCGGGTCTCCCTCGACGCCCTCGGCATAGCGTTCGAGCTCCGCCGCCGCGTCGGACACGTCGGCGTGGGCACCGGCCAGCCGGGCCGCCAGCTCGCGCAGGCCCGGATCGATTTCCGCCAGCTCGCCGATCCGGCGCGCGGCCTCCGCCACCAGGTCCGCGGCGCCCGGCGCATCCGACAGCGCGGGATCGCCGCCCAGGGCGGTGGCGGCGGCTCCGGCGTCACCGCGCAGGCGCTCGGCGTGGAGCAGGCGCGAACGCTCGCCGGCCAGCTCCTCGAGCTCGCCGGGGTGCAGCTGCGCCTCGTCGATCTCGCGCACCTGGAAGTCCAGGTAGTCGCGGCGGCGGGCGCGCTCCTCGGCCTCGCCGCGCAGGCGCGCGATCGCCTCGGCCACCTCGCGCAACGCGGCGTGCTCGCTCTCCACGGCGCCGCGCTTGGACAAGAGGCCGCCAAACGCGTCGAGCAGCCGGCCGTGCACCTCGGGGCGGCGCAGGCCCTGGGACTCGTGCTGGCTCGCGATCTCGATGCGCTCCCCCAGCAGCTCGGCCAGCGCCGACACGGGCGCAAGCTGCCCCGCCAGCTGCACGCGACTCCGCCCGGCCGCCGAGATGCTGCGCCGCACCACCAGCGCGTCGTCCTCGGGAAAGCCGCGCGCCGCCAGGGACTCGCGCAGGCCGGACAGCCGCGAAGCGTCGAAGACGGCCTCCACCACCGCCTCGTCGGCGCCCTGGCGCACGCGCTCGACCGCGGCGCGCTGACCCGCCAGGAGCTCCAGTGCGCCCAGCACCAGGGACTTTCCCGCGCCCGTCTCGCCGGTCACCACGTTCAGGCCCGGACCGAACTCGAGCTCGGCATCCGCGACCACGGCCAGGTTGTGGATCCGCAGGCTTTCGATCAACGCGCGCCCCAGGCGAGCTTCTCGCGCAGGATGGCGAAGTGGTTGCGGAACGGGGAAACGACGAGCTGCACCGGATGCGGCGAGCGGACGACGGTCACCCGATCCCCCTCCTCCAGCGCGCAGCCGATCTGGCCGTCGACCGAGAGCTGCACCGAGCCTCCGCGGGCGTCGGCGTGCAGCTCCAGCGAAGAGGTGGCGGGGAGCACCACCGGCCGCTGGGTCAGGGTGTGGGGCGAGATCGGGGTCAGGACGAAGGCCTCGAGCCGCGGGTCCAGGATCGGCCCGCCGGCCGAGAGCGAGTAGGCGGTCGAGCCGGTCGGCGTGGAGACGATCAGCCCGTCGGCGTGGTAGAGCGTCACGTCCATGGCGTCGACCGCGACCCCGACGTCGATCATGCGGGCGAAGTTGGCGTTGGCGATGACGGCGTCGTTCAAGGCCAGGTGCCGGCCGACGTTGCGTCCCCCGCGCTGGACGCGCACGTCCAGGCGCATGCGCGACTCGATCCGCATCTCGCCGCCGAGGATGCGCTCCAGCGCTGCGAACATCTCGTCCTTGGCGATCTCCGCCATGAAGCCCAGGGTGCCGAGGTTCACGCCGACGATGGGCACCGCGCGCTCGCCGGCCTCGCGGGCCACCGAGAGCAGCGTGCCGTCGCCACCGAGCACCACCACCAGGTCGGCCTCACCGGTGATCTCGGCGCGCGGGCGGCTCGCGCCGCCCACGTGCTCGGCGGCGTTCTCGCCCAGGAGCACGTGCAGGCCGCGCTCGTCGAGCCACTTGGCCAGGCCGCGCACGGTGCCCGCGTCCTGGGGACGATCCGGCTTCATGCAGATGCCGACGGTGCGGAAGCGCATCGAGGATCTCCCGGGGGCGCAAAGGGAGGGCGTATCACACGCGCTACCCTCGTGCCATGGACGACCTGTTCGCGCCCCGCAACGAGGGGCGCGCGGCTTCTCCGCCGCTGGCCGATCGCATGCGCCCGCGCAGCCTGGACGAGGTCCTGGGGCAGCGACACCTGGTGGCAGACGGCGCCCCCCTGCGCACCCTGGCCGACGCCGGAGAGCTGCCGTCCGTGATCCTGTGGGGGCCGCCGGGCTGCGGCAAGACCACCCTCGCGCGGCTCCTGGCCGCGGGCCCGAACGTGCGTTTCCACCCGCTCTCGGCGGTGATGGCCGGCGTGAAGGACGTGCGCGAGGCGGTGAAGCGCGCCGAGCTCGAGCGAGCCTCGGGCCGCCGCCTGGTGCTCTTCCTGGACGAGATCCACCGCTTCAACCGCGCCCAGCAGGATGCGCTCCTGCCCCACGTGGAGTCGGGGACCGTCACCCTGATCGGAGCCACCACGGAGAACCCGTCGTTCGAGGTGGTGTCGCCGCTGCTCTCCCGCTGCCGCGTCTTCGCGCTCCAGCCCCTCGCGCCGGAAGACCTGGTCGCGCTGCTCCAGCGGGCCGTGGCCGATCCCGAGCGGGGCCTCGGCGCCACGGGCCTGCGCCTCGAGGCCGACGCCGAGGCAGCCATCGGCCACAGCTGCGACGGAGACGCCCGGCGCGCGCTGTCGCTGCTGGAGGCGGCGGCCGCCCTGGCGGGCCGCCGCGGCCGTGACGCGGTGGGGACCGAAGAGGTGCGCGAGGTGGCCGGCCACCGCGTGCTGGTGCACGACAAGGAGCGCGAGGAGCACTTCAACGTCACCTCGGCCCTGATCAAGAGCCTGCGCGCCAGCGACCCGGACGCGGCGCTCTACTACATGGCGCGCATGCTCGCCGCGGGCGAAGACCCGCTCTACGTAGCGCGGCGGCTGGTGATCTTCGCCAGCGAGGACGTGGGCAACGCGGAGCCCCAGGCGCTCTCGGTGGCGACCTCGGCCATGCTGGCCGTGGAGCGCATCGGCATGCCCGAGGGCCGCATCCCCCTGGCCCACGCCGCCACCTTCCTGGCCTGTGCTCCCAAGAGCAACGCCTCCTACGCCGCCCTGGGCCGCGCCTGGGCGGCGGTAGAGGACCACGGCTCACCACCGGTGCCGATGCACCTGCGCAACGCAGTCACCCCGCTGATGAAGGGCATGGGCTACGGCCAGGGCTACCGCTACCCCCACGACGAACCGGACGGCGCCGTGGACGCCCGCAACCTTCCGGGAGCCATCGGGGACGCGACGTTCTACGAGCCGAAGAACGTCGGCGCGGAGAACGAGATCGCCGAGCGCCTCCGCACCTGGCGCAAGAAGCGTCGGAGCTAGGGGACGTTGGTTCAGTTGTTCAGAAACTTCCGCAGCGGAAGTTTCTGAACAACTGAACCAACGTCCCCGCTAAGGCGTAGCGATGAGGGCGGAGACGTCGTCTACCAGGCGCCGGATGTCTTCGTCGAACAGGTCGTAGTTCAACGCGAAGCCGCTCTCGGTGTGGCGGGCGACCAGGCCCTCCAGCTCGAAAGGCGCCACCGGCTGCAGGAAGATGTAGAGCCGGATGCGCGTCCCCACGCCAGGTCGGATCGACGCCCCTTCCAGACGGGCGCCGCTGTAGGAGATCTCCGCCAGAGTACCGGCGCCTTCCTCGGCGCCGGCCGAGTAGAGGGCGTCGAACTTGGTCTTGAAGCGCGGGCTGCGGCGGCGGTCCATCGCGGCTCCTTCGGCAGGATCGCCGCAAAGCTTGAAGGAGAACCGCAGAAGTCGCTTGAACCCCTCGTAGCCTGAGGCAAACTCCCGCCCCGGAGGAACACCCGAAATGACGCTCCTGCGCACGCTGCTCATCCTGGCCGTTGCCGCCGCCGCGCCCGCCCTCGCCCAGGTCGGCCTCGACTTCGACGAGGAGTTCGTCAAGGAGTTCGGCACCAAGCCCGGCGAGGACAAGGTGCCGGTCATCCCCATGAACCCGGAGGACCCGACCTGGGACGCGTGGCGGCTCCAGCGCGAGAACCTGATGGAGGGCCGGAAGCCCGGGCCCATCGACGTCCAGCGGACGCCCTGGGGCTGGGACTGGCAGGGGATCCCCACGTTCTTCCACCAGCCGGTCGCACTCACCCCGGAGGACTTGAAGGCGGGCAAGGTGGACGTCGCCATCCTCGGCGCCCACACCGACATGGGCACCGGCATGCGCGGCGCAGCCCACGGTCCCCGGGCCTTTCGGGCCTGCTGCCCCTACGGCGGCTGGGGCGTGGTCAGCACGCCCCATATGGGCGCCATGCTCGACCCCTTCCACGAGCTCCGCGTGGTCGACTACGGGGACGCGCCCAACGATCTGATGAGCACCGAGCGGACGGTCCACGCCGTGCGGGAGATGGTGCGCCAGGTGGCGAGCGTCCAGCACGAGGACGGCAGCCGGGTGATCCCGATCATCATCGGCGGCGACCACTCACTGATGTATCCGGACGCCGCGGCCCTGGCCGACGTCTACGGCAAGGGCAACGTCGGGGTCGTGCACTTCGACTCCCACTACGACGCGGGCAAGTACTTCTTCGGCCACCTGATCGGCCACGGGCAGCCCGTCTACCGGCTGCTCAAGGAAGGCCACGTCCCCGGACCCAACTTCATCCAGGTCGCCCTTCGCGGCTACTACCCGGACAAGGAGACCTTCGAGTGGCTGCGCGAGCAGAAGCTCCGCTACCACACCATGGCGGAGATCGAGCGCCGGGGCTTCGACGCGGTGATGGAGGACGTGATCCGCGAGGCGAACGACGGGCCCGAGTACATCTTCGTCTCCTTCGACATCGATGCCCTGGACCCGGCCTACATGCCCGGCACCGGCACCCCCGAGCCCGGCGGACTCACGACCCGCGAGGCCTTCCCGATCGTCCGGCGCCTGTGCGCCGAGAGCAACGTCGTCGGCTTCGAGCTGGTGGAGCTCCTGCCCCTGGCGGACCCGGGCTACACGACGGTGATGAACTCGAACCGCATCGTGCGCGAGTGCCTGACGGGAATCGCCATGCGCAAGAAGGGCATCACCGAGAAGCACTACCTGTCGCCGCTGACGGTGGACGATGGCAGGAAGTAGCCGCCGCGGCTCAGTCCTCGTAGACGGGCTTGCGGCCTTCCTTGCGGGCCCGGATCGCCTCTTCCAGGTTCTGGGTGGTGAGCCGCACCAGCAGCTGGTTGCGGCTCTCCAGGTCGATGGCGGCGCGCAGGCTGCCCGTCTCGAGGTTGGCCCACAGCACCTGCTTGGTCATGGCCACGCCGTGGGCGCTGTACCCCGAGATCTGTGTCGCCAGGGAGAGGGCCGCCTCCAGCAGGTCCTCATCGGGGAGCACGCGAGAGACCAGGCCGATGCGCTCGGCCTCGCGGGCGTCGACCTCCCGTCCAGACAGCAATATCTCGAAGGCGCGGGAGGCGCCGACCAGCCGCGGCAGCAGGAAGGACACCCCGAGCTCGGTGGCGGTGAGCCCGTTCGTGATGCCCGCCTGGCAGAAGCTCGCGGACTCGGCGGCCAGCCGGATGTCCGCGCCGCAGGCCAGGCACATGCCGCCGCCGTAGGCGGGACCGTTGATGGCGGCGATCACCGGCTGCGGCATCTCGCGCAGGGCCGGCACCACGTCGCTCATGAACGCCATGGCCCGAGTGGCGATGCGCGACATCGGCAGCCCGTCGATCCCGGGCGGAACGCCGTGGTCCTCCAGGTCGAGGCCCGAGCAGAAGCCGCGTCCGGAGCCCGTCAGCACGCACACCCGGGTGTCGTTGTCCCGCGCCACGGCCTCGATGGCCTCGTACAGTGGCCCCACCAGCTCGAACGACATGGCGTTCATCCGCTCGGGCCGGTCGAGCGTGATCAGGCTGACGTGGGGCCGGGGCTTCTCGACGCGTACGTAGGACATGCCACGCTCCTCTCCGCGGGCGCAACCATAGGGCGCCCGGACGGGGAACGGCTAGTCCCGTCGGCGGCTCTCCACACGGTTGCGGCCGGCCTGCTTGGCGGCGTAGAGGGCGACGTCCGCGTCGGACACCAGGTCCGCGGCGTTGGTGTGCCGCTCGCGGTCGTAGCTGGCGACCCCAAGGCTGATCGTCACCTCCAGCTCGTCGTCGCCGACCGGGAAGCGCCTGGACTCCACCGCTTCGCGCCAGCGCTCGGCGAACATGACGCCGCCTTCCTCGCTGTTCTGGGCCAGGATCACCAGGAATTCCTCGCCCCCGTAGCGCCCTCCCACGTCGGTGGCGCGCAGGTTCTGCTCCAGCAGGTCCGCCACGCCCCGCAGCACGCGGTCACCCGCCGGGTGGCCGTGGATGTCGTTCACGCGCTTGAAGTGGTCGATGTCGCCCATCAGCACCGTGAGCTCCGACCCGTAGCGGCGCGCCCGCAGCACTTCGATGGCCAGCAGCTCGTCCACGAAGCGGCGGTTGCGCAGGCCGGTCAGGGCATCGGTGGTGGAGAGGAGCGACAGCGCCTCGTTCTTCTCGCGCAGCTCGCCCTGGAGGTTCTTGATCTTGAGGTGCAGGCGCAGGCGTGCGACCAGCTCGGACGGATGGAACGGCTTGGCGATCGAGTCACAGGCGCCGCCGTCGATCAGGCGCACGCGCCGCTCGAGATCGACATCGGCGCTCAGGAAGAGCAGCGGGACGTCCCGGACCTCCGCGCGCGACTCCTTGATCTGGAGCAGCTTCTCGCCGTTGAGGCCCGGCATCTCGATGTCGCAGAGCACCACGTCCACGGGCTCCGAGAGCAGCAGCTTGAGGCCCTCGAGGCCGTTGCCCGCCTCCACGATCCGGTCGAACAGGCCCACGGGCTCCAGCGCCTTGCGGATCTCCGCGCGCTGGGAGGGCGAGTCCTCGATCATGAGCAGGGTAGCCACGCGATGCTCCCGATCCCGGTTCGCAGGAGCGACCCGAAGATCCCCGTATCGGCGCCTTGCGCTCTTCGCTTGTGGCAATTGGCCTCGGGCGCGATGCTGTCCTCAGCGGCGCGCGCAGCCGTTTCACGCCGTGCCGACGCGGGTCTGCGGACGCCGTTGCCGGTGGATGTCCTATCCTGCCGCGTCGTGGGTGCGCTGCTGATCTCGCGGGAGGTGGAGTCCCGCTGGGGGCCGGAGCTGAGCTCCGCCGCCCCGGACCGACGCCGAGTGGTGTGGAGCCCGGACGGGGTCGAGGGAGACCCCGGGACCGTGGAGATCGTCTTCTTCTCCTACGACCTCTTCCCGGACCGGACGCTCGACTTCCTGAAGCTGGCCGTGCGCTGTCCCGAGCTGCGCTGGCTCCACACGTTCTCCGCCGGCGTGGACGACCCGTTCTTCCGCGGCCTGCTGAAACGCGGGATCCGTCTCAGCACGTCGTCCGGCGCCCAGGCGGCGCCCATCGCGCAGACCGTGATGCTCTACCTGCTGGCGCACTCCCGCGACCTGCGCGGCTGGCTGCACGACCAGGCCGAGCACGCCTGGCGACCGCGGCCGATCCGCGACCTCCAGGGCCTGCGGCTCGGCGTGCTCGGGATGGGGCCCATCGGTCTCGAGGTGGCGCGGCTGGGCCAGGCCTTCGGCATGGAGGCGCTGGGATTCCGGCGCGCGCCGCGCGGCGACGAGCCCTGCCCAACGCATCCCCTGGGCGAACTCGCCGCCAGCCTGCCCTTCCTCGACTACGCGGTGCTGGCCCTCCCCCTGGCGGACGAGACCCGCCACATCATCGACGCGCGCGCCCTGGCGCGCATGAAGCCGGACGCCTTCCTCGTGAACGTCGGGCGCGGGGAGCTCGTCGACGAGCCGGCGCTGGTGGACGCGCTCGAGAGCGGCCGCCTCGCAGGGGCGGCCCTCGACGTCTTCGCCCACGAGCCGCTCCCCCCCGAGAGCCCGCTCTGGGACTCGCCGGGCGTCCTGGTGACACCCCACAGCTCCGGCACGAGCCCCGGCAACGCCGTGCGCGCCTTCCGGATCTTCGCCGACAACCTGCAGCGCTACGACTGCAGCGAGCCATTGCGCAACGAGGTCGTCCGGCGTTAGGTTCGCGACGGGGAAGCGCGCATCCCAGGAGGATCTCATGTCCGCCGTCGCCGATGCCCCCGCTCCGCCGACCCGCGAGGTGGCCCGGATCTGGGCCTGGCACCTGCTGACCCTGGCGCTTCCGCTGAACGCCCTGGCGTTCCTCGCGACCGGCCCGCACGGCGCCGGGGTCGCCCTGCTGTTCGTACTGCCTCTGGTCGTCGCCCACGCGGCGGACCGGCGCAGTCCCCCCGAGCGGCGCCAGCCGAATCCGGCGCTCCCGGCCTGGCCCTTCGACGCGCTGCTCTTCGTGCTCTTCGGGCTGCAGCTCGTGAACGTCGCGCTGCTGGCGCGCCTGTTCGCGGTCCAGTCCTTCTGGTCCATCGACACCCTGGTGGCGATCATCGTCGTGGGCGCGAACTCGGGCTACTCCGCCATCGTGGTGGCCCACGAGCTGATCCACCGGCGCTCGCGCGGGCTCCAGCTCATGGGACGCATCCTGCTCTGCACGGTGGTCTACGAGCACTTCTACACGGAGCACCTGCGCGGGCACCACGTGCGCGTCGCGACGGCCGAAGACCCTGCCACCGCGCGCTTCGGCGAGTCCTTCGCGCGCTTCTACTTCCGGACCGTGCCCGCGCAGTTCCGCAGCGCCTGGCGCCTCGACCGGACGCGGGTGATCCAGGGGCTGGTGGCCGAGTGGAGCCTCGCCTTCGCGATCGCGATCAGCTGCGGCGCGGGCGCCTTCGCGGTCTTCCTGCTCCAGGCCTGGTTCGCATCCCGCGCGCTCGAGGTGGTGAACTACTTCGAGCACTGGGGGCTCGAGCGGCGAGGCCGCCGCGTAGCTCCGCAGGACTCCTGGGACACCCACTCCTGGTTCACGTACTACGGACTCACCGGACTGACCCGCCACGCCGACCACCACGCCTGGCCCTCCCGCCCGTACCAGCAGCTGCGCGTGTGCGACGAGAGCCCGATCCTGCCTCGCGGCTACATCGCGCTGTTCCCACTGGTGCTGGCGCGCAACCGCGAGTTCCAGCGGCTGATGACCGAGGAGCTGCAGCGACGCCGGCTCGGGCCGTTCGCCGAGGCGCAGCCGGCCGCCGCTACGGGCTAGTGCCGAGCCGGCAGCGTCACTCCGCCACCTTCTCCCCGCGGACCCCGTCGGCGCGCTCGCCCAGGACCTGGCGCAGGTCGGCCTCCAGCTCGGTCAGGATCTGCATCCAGGCGGCGCTCCAGGCCGCGACCAGGTCGTGGGGATCGCTGCTGCGGGCCGACACCAGCGCGTCGTAGCTCTTGAGGTGGACGGTTTCGAGATCCACGGAGCGAGCGTCGATGAGATGGAACTCCGCGACGATCCGGGCCGCGGGAATCTCGCGCAGGTCCGCGTAGAGGCCGTCCACGCGCGACTCGATCCACCAGTCGACCTGCCGCCGGTCGGCGACCCCCGCGACCTCCGTGAAGATCTCCGATCTCTCGAGCCAGAGCAGGGCGAGCTGGCGCAGGTGGGTGCCGGGCGGGGTCCAGAACTCGTTGTAGAAATCCTCGCGCCAGCGATCGTCGGCAACCCGGTACCAGAAGCCCTTGCGCTCGAAGGGCGCCGTCACGCGCACGCGCCCGGCCTGAACGCTGCCTGCGTCGAGCGGAGCCGCGAAGCCGCTGCGTTTGACGGTAAGCGCCCAGCGGGTCTTCTCGGGCACCGGCTGATCGCGCAGGCACCCCACGAGTCCCAGGCCGACGAACACGCTGACGACGAGTGCGAACGACCGGCTCACTGCTGGACCTCCGGGGGCGCGGTGGGCGCGTCCTTGACCGGCGCCTGCCCGCGCAGCAGGAGCGACGGCTGGCTCTTCAGGGTGGCCGTCACGTCTCGCATGTTCTCCGACGCGACCCGCAGGTTCTCCAAGGTCAGCTCCAGGTCGTAGCGGCTGCCGTCGAGCATCCGGCGCACGCGCACCAGCGCGGCGTTGGCCTCGGTGAGCGCGCTCTGCGCGCTGGCGCTCACGGCCGGGATGTCGGCCTTGCGCATCTCGCCCCGCAGCTCGTCCACGGCCTCCCGCATGTCCGTGAGCAGCGCGTGGGCGTCGGTCTGGAGCTCGCCGGCATCGAGGTCCTGGGTGGCGTCCGCCAGGTTGGTCAGCAGACGATCCAGCTCCGTCGTGATGTGCTCGATGTCCACGTCCTCCAGCCGCGCGGCGAAACGCTCCGCGGCATTGGCCAGCGCGGAGAGCGTGCTCGGTGCCGAGGGAATGTAGAGGTGCCGGGGCTGGTGGGTGATCTCCATTACCGGGTAGCGCTTCGGATCCAGGATGTCGGCCTGGATGAAGGCCGTCCCGGTGATGCCGGCCTGGGCGAGCCGCAGCCGCAGCCCCTGGGCGACATTCTCCTCGAGTCGCTGGCGCTGCTCCTCCGGGTCCAGATCCAGCAGCTCCTCGCGCTGGTCGCCCGAGACGACGCGTTCCATCAGGATCGACACCCGCTGGCCGTATTTCAAGCGCTCTTCTTCAGTCGGGAACTCGTAGTAGTCCTCCACCAGTCCGATGCTGATCACGCTGCCGATATTGACGCCGCGGAACTTGACCGGCGAGCCCACCTCGAGGCCGGTCACCGATTCGTCGAAGTAGCTCTCGAAGCGCATCTTCTCGGCGAAGTAGTCCTCGCCGCCCAGCATGACGGCGCAGGTGCCGATGGCGAAGATGCCCGCGAACATGAAGATGCCGACGCGCAGGTTGCGCGCACTCTCACTCGCGCTCACGCGGTTTCCTCCTGGGGGTTCGCCTCTCGGTGGAAGAACTGGTGCACGAACGGGTCCGTGGAGTGGTCCCGCAGCTCCTGCGGAGTGCCCGTGGCGATGATCTTCTTGGTCTTCTTGTCCAGCATGATGACCCGGTCGGCGATGGTGAAGATGCTCGGCAGCTCGTGGGTGACGACGACGAACGTCACGCCCAGCGAGTGCGCGAGGGACAGGATGGTCTGGTCGAGCTCGGCCGAGGTGATCGGATCCAGCCCGGCCGACGGCTCGTCGAGAAAGAGGATGGAAGGGTCCAGCGCCATGGCTCGCGCGATCGCCGCCCGCTTCGCCATGCCGCCGCTGATGTCTGCCGGCATGTAGGTCTCGAACCCCTCGAGCGCCACCATGCGCAGCTTGCTGGCGGCGACGGCGTCCATGGCGTCGGCCGGAAGGTCCGTGAACTCCTCCAGCGGCAGCCGCACGTTCTCCAGCAGGGTCATGGAACCGAAGAGTGCCCCCGATTGGTACATGACGCCGAAGCGGCGCTGGATACCCTCTCGGGTCTTGCGGTCGGCGGACACGATGTCCTGGTTTTCGAAGAGGATGTGTCCGGCCCGCGGCTGGTGTAGTCCGATCATCACCTTCATCATCGTGCTCTTGCCGCAGCCCGAGCCACCCAGGATCACGAACACCTCGCCGCGGCGCACCTCGAAGGAGACGTCGTCGAAGACCACGTTGCTCCCGAAGGCCTGGGTGAGGTGCTCGACCCGGATGATCGCGTCGTCCTGGGGGCCCGCCACGCCTAGATCCCCAGCACGTAGAAGAGGACGGCGAAGATGCCGTCGACGATCGCGATCAAGGTGATGCCGGTGACCACGGAGCTGGTGGTGGAGAGGCCGACCGCGCCGGCGCCCTTGCCGGTCCCGAGACCCTTCTGGCAGCCCACCGCCGCCACGATGATCCCGAAGATCAGGGCCTTGAAGATCCCGCCCACGAAGTCGGCCAGGCGCACCGCGTCCGTGATCCGGTTGACGTAGGTCACCAGCGGAAAGTCCAGCGAGAGGAACATCAGGGCGCCGCCGAATAGCCCCGCCGCGTTCATGACCATGGCGAGGACCGGGACGACGAGCACGGCCGCCACGACCCGGGGCAGGATCAGGAAGCGCATGGGCTCGAGCCCCATGGTGGAGAGGGCATCCACCTCCTCGTTGACCTTCATGGTCCCGATCTCGGCCGCGAAGGCCGATCCCGAGCGGGCCGTGAGCATGACGGCCGCCATCAGCGGACCCAGCTCCCGCAGTAGCGAGATCCCCAGCAGGTCCGCCACGAAGATCTCGGCGCCGAATTGCCGCATGGGGACGGCCGACTGGAACGACAGGATCAGGCCGAGCAGGAAGCCGATCAGGGCCACGATCGGAACCGCGCCGATGCCCGCCTGCTCCGCCACCAGCATCATGTCCTTGCCGCGCACCTGGCGCGGGTGGCGGACGGCGCTGGCGAGCGCCAGGGTGAGCTGCCCCACGTACTCCACCATGGTGCGGAGGTCGGCGAACGCTTGGAAGGTGGACCGCCCCAGGGCCTCGAACGGATTCTCGCGACGGGGCGGTTCCGGCGCGGCGGCCTCGGCCGACGGCTCGGCCATGGCGACGATGGTGCGGAGCTGGTCGCGCAGCCCGCGCAGCTCGTAGGCCCCGCCGGCGCGCTCGCGGTTCTGGCGCAGCGCGATCAGCAGCGCGGCGCCCGCACCGTCGCAGTAGTCGACCCCGGACGCGTCGACCACGAGGGTGCCCCCGCCGAACTCCGCCGCCGCGCGGCTGGCTTCGCTCCAGAGCCGGCCCACGGAGGCGCCGTCCAGGCGCCCGCGCAGGATCAGGCCCTCGTCGCTGCGCTCCACCTGGGAGGTCTGGGGGGTCGCGGCTGCCATCCGTGGCCCGAGAGTATCAGGCCCCCGGCGGGACTCACCCTCCCAATGTGCCCATCTGCTGCCTACTTGCGACTGTACCGTCCGGACGGTACAGTCGCGCGCCGTGGTCGCAGCCGTCGCCGCAGACGCCGCCCCGGCCCGGGAGCGGCTCCTGGACTCCGCCGAGAGCCGGCTTCTCGAGCACGGCCCCGGCGGCCTCGTGCTCGAGGCCGTGGCCCGGGACGCCGGAGTCTCGAAGGGCGGCCTGCTCTACCACTTCCCCAACAAGGACGCGCTCGTCGACGGGCTGGTGGAGCGGATGCTCGAGCACTTCGATCGGCTGCAGGAGGACCTGGCGGCCGACGACCCGGAGGACGCCGGGCGTTGGACGCGCGCCTACCTGGGCTCGACGGTCACCCCGCAAGGGGAGCCGGCGGACGGCTCGGCCCGCCTGCTGGCGGGAATCCTGGCGGCGATCGGCGGGGACGCCGCGCGGCTGGCGGCCCTGCGCGAGCGCTTCGCCAGCTGGCAGGGGCGCCTCGACGACGACGGGCTGGATCCGTCGAGCGCCACCTTGGTGCGACTGGCCGCCGACGGGCTCTGGCTGTCCCAGCTCCTAGGCCTGCCTGCGCTGCCCGCCGCACGCACCCACGACGTCCTCACCACCCTGCGCCGGCTGACCCGACCATGAGCACCCCGCCGCCCGAGTCCCTGGAGACCCACGTCGCCCGGCTCGAAGCCCGGGTGCGGGAGTCCGCGGAAGAGCTGCGCGCACTGCGCGACCGCCTCCAGGCCCGCGCCCGGGCCGACGTGCGGGCGGAGCTGGAGGAGATCCGCGACGGCTGGGAGGAGATCGACCACAAGTGGTGGGTGCTGGTGGTCGCCGGGCTGGTGGCGTTCGTGCTGGCCGCCTACGCGTTCTACACCAACCTCGGCTGGTACGCAGACCAGCGCTCGCTTCCGTTGTCGTCGGACTGGCTGCTCGATCGGCTGCCCCGGATCGATCTGGTGGCGGTCCTGTCATGGGGCTGGCTGGCGCTCCACGCCTGGGCGTTGGGTGTCGCCCTGCTCTACTACCCGAGGAAGCTGCCGTTCCTGCTGTTCCTGCTCGGCGTCTACCTGTGCGTTCGCACCGTCTTCGTCTTCCTGTCGCCGATCGGCGCTCCCGAGCGCATCCTCGACATGCGCCTGCTGGACAGCCTCTTCCCGCTGGTTGCCGGCACCTGGACCTTCCAGAACGAGTTCGTGTTCTCGGGCCATACCGCGATCCCATTCCTGTTCTTCCTCTTCTTCGAGACGCGGGTCCAGAAGGCCGTGATGCTGACCGGCTCACTGGTCATGGCCGCAGCCGTGCTGCTGACCCACAACCACTACACGGTGGACGTGGTGGCCGCCTTCTTCATGGGATACGCGATCTACGCGCTCTCCGGCGCGCTCTTCTTCCGCGCGATCCGGCCGCTCTTCCTGAAGACGCGCGCAACCTAGGCGCGCCCCTCTACCGCCTGCATCACGCCGCGGAAGAGCGCGCGCTTGGTCACGTGGGCGAGGCCGGCCTCGGCCATCTCGCGCGGGACGCCGTGGCGGGCCATGTCGCGCCGGGTGCGGGTCTCGTAGTTCAGGGGATGCGGGATCCAGAACAGGAACCAGAACGCCATCGCGAAGCGCAGGAGCGGGTTGGCGGGACGGTCGAGCTCGAGCACCAGCACCCGCCCCTCGTCTCCCGCGACCCGGCGGGCCTCGCGCAGCACCGCCAGACGCAGCGGCCGCGGCATCTCGTGCAGCGCGTGGGGAATCGCCACGAGGTCGAAGGCGCCGTCGCGGAAGGGCAGCCGGCTGGCGTCGGACACCAGCAGCGACACGTCCGCCAGCGCGGGCTTGCGACGCGCGACCCGCAGCTGGCCGAGGGAGAGGTCCGAGCCCACCAGGCCCGCGGGCGGAGCCAGCCGCTCGCGCAGGGCGACGGCGCAGCTTCCGGTGCCGCAGGTGGCGTCGAGCACACGCTCGCCCGGAGCGAACGCCAGGCCCTCGAGCATGCCGCGCCGGAAGCGGGTGTTGCCGCCGAGCGGCAGCGAGAACCAAGCCAGCGACCAGTCGTAGACCGGACTCACCAGGCGGTCGTAGAGGCGACGGTAGCGCCGCGATTCCATCACCCGCCCTCCAGGGGCCGGGAGCGCCCCCGCAAGATAGCTCGGAGGCGGCGGGAAACCGAGAGTTGCAGACGCCTGCCGGGAAGCGTAAGTCTCGGTCTTTCGAGGCGCGCCGCTCGACGGGGCGCCACCCCGAGCTGCGCGAAGAGGACCGCCCATGAAGCTCACCTACAGCGAGGAGGAGCTGCTCGCGTCCCACGCCTGCGCGCGTCCCCAGCGGGAGGCCGGCCGCCTTCTGCACGGGGGCTTCGACGCGGACGGCCGCTACCTGCCCCCTCGGCTGCTGCACCGCGGCCCCGCCGTTGAGGCCTGGACCGAACGCCTGCGCGCACGCGGCGGCGATCTGCTTCCCGCCGACGCCTCGCTGCTCGCAGGGATCCGCTTCCCCAGCGGGGCGCAGCAGAAGCTCCTGATCCAGGAAGGGCTCGGGCAGACGTTCTGGAACATCCTGACGGTGACGGGCCACATCGAGGCGCGCGGCCGGATCCTGGCCGACCTGGAGTTCCCCGAGTTCCAGCCCTGGCTCCACGAGGACGTCTCGGAGATGGCCGTGGGCCATCTGAACCGCGGGCTGTTGAAGGCCCACGGCATCGACGAAGGCGGCGAGCCCCAGCGCGGCATCGGCGGCCACGACGTGATGTGGTTCGCGCTGCGCGACCTGGCCTTCGGCGAAGTCGACTACCCGGAGCCCGAGGTGCCGGAGAACATCGCACGGCCCGACGCCGAGGCCGCGCCGTTCCCAGAGCTGCCCGGTGCGATCGTGCGCAGCGTCTACTTCCTGGCCAACCTGCTGCTGATCGAGTTCCGCGCCGAGCGCGGCTTCGCCTTCAGCCAGCGCATGCTGCGCGATCCCGAGCTCTTCCCGGAGCGCCGCGCGCAGGCCGAGCGCGCCGCCGAAATCGTGGATCGGATCCGCCGCGACGAGGAGCTCCACGTCGACTCCCTGCGCCTGTACCTGGGCGAGCTCTCCAGCCTCGACTTTCGCACGCAGGACGGCGGACGGCTCGCGGGCCGCCGGGTCGTGAACGCGCTCTGGAACGGAATCGTCCACTGGGCCACGGTGGAGCAGCCGCGGCTCGTGGCCGAGCGGACGCGCGAGCTGCTGCACGCGCGGATCGCCGCACACCCCGAGGCGACGCGCGTGCGCGCAGCCTTCGACGCGCTGGCGGAGAACGCGTGAAGCGGCTCGAAGGCAAGGTGGCGCTGGTGACCGGCGGCGCCAGCGGCATCGGGGAGGCGAGCGTCCGGCTCTTCCACGACGAGGGCGCACGTGTGGTGGCCGCGGACGTGCAGGCCGACCGCGGCAAGGCCCTGGCCGACGCGCTCGGTGCCGGCGTGGTCTTCCAACAGGCCGACGTCAGCCAGGAGGCCGACGTCGAAGCCATGATCGCCCGCGCAGTCGACGAGTTCGGCCGCCTCGACGTGCTCTTCAACAACGCGGGCTTCGTCGGCGCGAGCGGGCCCATCGACGAGACGCCGGCGGACGCCTTCGACGCCACCCTGGCCGTGCTGCTGCGCGGGGTCTTCCTCGGCATGAAGCACGCCGCGCCGATCATGAAGCGCCAGCGATCCGGCTGCATCATCAGCACCTCCAGCGTCGCGGCCTTGCGCGCCGGCCTGGGGCCCCACGCCTACAGCACCGCCAAGGCGGGCGTCGTCCACCTCACGCGCAGCGTGGCCCTCGAGCTGGCCGAGTACGACGTCCGCGTGAACTGCATCTGTCCGGGCGGAGTCGTGACGCCGCTCCTGACCCAGGCGATCCCGGGCGACGACGCGGAGAGGGTGGTCTCGGACGCGCTGGCACAGATGCATCCGCTCCGGCGCGCGTGCCAGCCCGAAGACATCGCGCGGGCGGCCCTGTGGCTGGCCAGCGACGAAGCCGGCTTCGTGACGGCCGAGACCCTCGTCGTGGATGGCGGCATGACCGCCGGGCGCTCCGCCGCCGAGCGGGCCCAACGCGCCCGCGAGTGGCGATCCGACACGGGCCAGGAATAGGGTGGCCTGGCGCGACCGCGACCACACACGCGGCAGCCTGCTCACCTCGCTCCTCATCCTGGCCCTGCCGCTCGTGGCCCAGAGCAGCGGCCAGGTGGCGTTCCAGCTGGTGGATCTGGGCTTCGTGACGCGCCTGGGCGAGGACGCCACCACGGCCGTCGTGGTCACCAACCAGGCGCTGCGGCAGGTCTTCTTCATGCTGGTGCTGGGCGCCAGCTTCGGGGCCCAGGGTCTCGTGTCGCGGCGCGTGGGCGAGGGCCGGATCGACGCCGCGGAGCACGTGGCGGGGCAGACGGTGGTGCTCGGCGCGCTCGTGTCGCTGGGGATCGTCGTTGCGGGCACCAGCCTGGCCTCTCCCTGGCTGCGGGCGCTCAACGTCTCCGAGGCGGTGCACGCGATCGCGCTGGACTACGCACGCTGGGTCTTCGCGCTCTCCTTCGGGTTCGTCTTCCTGTTCCTGTTCAACGCGATCCTGAACGGCGCCGGCGACGCCGCCACGCCCCTGGCCATCAGCCTGGTGCAGATCGCCGTGGCGCTGCTGGCGGAGTGGTGTTTCGTGTTCGGCCACCTGGGCGCCCCCGAGCTGGGGGTGCGGGGCGTCGTCCTCGGAATCGCCACGGGCCAGGCGGTGGCGATCGTGCTGGCGCTGGCGGTCCTGTTCCGCGGGACCAGCCGCGTGCACCTGCGAAGGCACCACCTGGTGCCGGACTGGGCCGTCATGCGGCGCATCGTCGCCCTCTCCTGGCCACCGGCGCTCCAGATGATCGGCGGCTTCCTGGTCACGGTCTTCTTCATCCGCCTGGTGGGCTCGTTCGGGTCCACGGCCCAGGCCGCCTATTCGGTGGGGCTGCGGCTCAGCATGGTGGGGCCGATGCTGGCCTTCCCGCTGGCGGGCGCCTGCGCGACCTTGGTGGGCCAGAATCTCGGTGCCGGCGACGTGCGCCGTGCCTGGCGCTCCCTCGGCGTCGGCCTGGCGGCCCACGTGGCGCTGCTGTGGAGCCTGGCGGCGGTCCTGATCCTCTTCCGCACCCGGATCATGGCGGCGTTCGCGACGGACCCCGAGGTGATCGCGATCGGTAGCGAGATGCTCGTCTACCAGGCCGGCGCCTTCGCGGCCTGGGCCTTCTACTTCGTCTTCCTGCGCGCGCTCCAGGGTGCGGGCGACGTGGCGGTCCCCATGCTGGTGTCGCTCGCGAACGCGCTGCTGCTGACCGTGCCGCTCGGGATCTGGCTGTCGCGGGACCACGGCGTCACGGGCGTCTTCGCCGCCACGGCCATCGGGGCAGCCGTGGTGACCGTCGTGACCGGCGCCTGGGTCGCCACCGGTCGCTGGGCGCGGCGCGCGAGCACGGCTCAGGCGACCGGCTCGACGCCTTCGAAGGGCTCGCCCGCGACGTAGAGCACGTCATCGCGGTCCTTCTCGAAGCCGAGCCGGGCCGCCACGGCAAGGCTGGCGCGGTTGTCGGGCGAGGTGGACCAGCAGGGAGTATGTTCGCGGGCTCGAACGTCGACGGCCAGCCGCGCCGCGCAGGCGCTCGAGAGACCGCGCCCCCGCAAGTCCGCCTCGGTCACGACCCCGATGTCCTCGTAGCGCTCGCCTTCGAAGAACGGCGCCGCCACCGCCGCCAGCCGCTCGCCCACGAAGGCCAGCCAGGCGCGGCCTCGCGTCGCCAGCCCGGCCGGCCCGCCCACAGTGTCGGCGATCCAGGCCACGTCCTCTGCGAGCCCCGCGAGCGCGTCCGCGTCCGCAGGCGCCACGCGACGAAGCGCGGCATCCGGCGGCGCGGGAAGCGACGGCGGCTCGCGGTAGAGCGCGGAAATGATTCGCGGCCAGCGCCACAGGGTCTCGACCGCTGCCCGGAGCGTGGGGACGAAGACGTCCGGCGCTTCGATCATGACGTTGTTCCACTCGCCGGCGAGCTCCGACACGAGCGTTCCCAGCTCCGCGGGATCCAGGCGCCCGGCCTCACCCCGGAGGGCCATCCCGTCACCGGCGCAGACCACGGCCACGCGGGCGTCGGGCCAGCGGTCGACCCAGGCGCCGCCGCAGCCGGTCGCCAGCAGGTGTGGCCCTACCAGCGGGCCGGGCCGCTCGTCGCCGAGCAGTGGGCGCAGGGCCGGAAGCTCGTCGGGAGCCAGGGATCGCATTCAGCGCGCGGGCGCGGCGACCTCGAAGGCCGGGCGCGCGATCCCCTGCTCGTCCAGCCACCACGGCATCCACGCCAGCTGGAGCTCCTCCACGGCGATGTCCGCCTTGCGCGGCTTGACGGGACGCTCCTGCACGTCCAGGCTGCGCGGGTCCACCGGCTGGGTCAGGTGCCCCGACTCCTCCTCGAAGCGCGCCTCGAGCTCCGCCAGCTTGTCGCGCACGTCGTCCAGGCGCTCCTCGGCCCGCCCCACGTCGCGAGCCTCGCGCGAAATTCGGCCGGCGCCGCGCGCCGCGGTCGCCGCGCGGCCGACGTTCCCTGAGCTCGCCACCTTGCGTCCGAAGAGCGCGCCGAGCACGGTGGCGCCGATCGACACCGCGGTCTGGAGCTTCTGGTGCTTGTGCTGGTCGCGCTCGAGCTCCACCTTGGCTTCGGCCGTGCGCACCCGCTCCTCGAGGCGGGCCAGCTTCGGCGCGTAGCGGGCGCGCAGCTTCTCCAGCTCCATGTCGCGCTTCTCGCGCACGGCGTGCACCAGGGAGGCCCGGAAGGCCGCCTCGCTCTCGCCGGGCCGGGAAGTGCGGCGAAGCTTCGGAGCGTGGAAGAGCGGCAGGCGCTGGTCCCGGTACAGCGTCGACTTCAGGCGCTTGCCCCAGGTCGCATAGCGCTTGGCGCGCGTCGCCGCAGCGGGCACTTCGGCGAAGCGCGCCGGCGTCTCCGGCGCCTCGCGGCGCGTGGGCGCCGACGTCAGCACGCGGGCCTCGGCCCAGGGGTCCGCCGGCACCTCGTCGGACAACGCCGAGAAGAGGTGGATCCGCTGCCAGTGGTCCAGGTCCCCCTTGCGGTCCGCGTAGTGGAGCTGGGCGGAGGCCAGCAGCGCCGGCCGGTAGACGAGCTGCGCGCCGGCCGGCGCGGGGGTGGCGGTGGAGATGATGGTCTGCGGGATGTCCGGCGGCAGGATCGGAGGCTGTGCCGGGGCCTCGGGGGCCGGCGGCGCGGCGAGCGCCTCGCCCGGCGCCTCCGGCAGCGGCGCGCTCTTCGCCTCGCCGGCCAGGCGCTGGATCTGCTGCCGGGTGAGCGGTCCGCGCAGGTAGGACATGGCCCAACGCGTCTCGAACAGCTCGGGCCGGTCGTCGTGCACGTTGTGCATCAGGAAGACCCGGGAGCGCAGGCCCGAAAGCAACCCGTCCAACGCGGCCCGGTCGAGGGACGCCCCACTCTCGGCCAGCGCGCCTTCCAGTCCGTCCAGCACCCGCGCCTTGTCGCGCTCGGTCTGGAGCCGTCCCAGAAACCAGGTACCCGCGTTCGACAAGCCCTTGTAGTCCAGGTCCACGGGATTCTGGGTCGCCAGCACGACCCCCACCCCGAAGGCCCGCGCCTGCTTCAGCAGGGTGAGCATGGGCTTCTTCGAGGGCGGGTTCGCCGTGGGCGGGAAGTAGCCGTAGATCTCGTCCATGTACAGGAGCGCGCGCAGCGACGACGTGCCCGGCTGCGTGCGCATCCAGGCGACCAGCTCGTTCAGGAGCACGGTCACGAAGAACATGCGCTCGGGATCCGAGAGGTGGGCGATCGAGATCACCGAGTGGCGGGGTCGCCCGTCGGGCGCGTAGAGCAGCCCGTCGATGTCCAGGGGATCGCCTTCCATCCAGGCCTCGAAGCCGGGGGACGCCAGCAGGTTGTTCAGGCGCAGCGAGAACCCGAAGCGGTCCTTGGCGGGAAAGATCGACTCCAGGTCGAGGACGCCGAGCTTCTCGAAGGGCGGCTTCTGGATCGCGGCGATCAGCGCCGGCAGCTCCAGGTCCCGGCCCTCGCGCCAGGCCCGGTCCACGATGTTGGACAGCAGGATGTGCTCGCGGCTCTGGAGCGGGTCGGCGTCGACCCCGAGGAGCGCCAGCAGCCCGGAGACGGAGGCCTCCACCCGGTCCCCCAACGCGTCTCCGTCGGCCAGCAGCTCGGGCGGCGGCGCCGCGAACGAGCGCAGCACGCGCAGGGGCCGGCCGGCACGACTCCCCGGCGTGTAGAGCACGCGGTCCACGGCATTGCGCACGCGACGGACGCGAGCCGGGCCCTGGTCCCATGCGGCCAATCCCTCGCGCCAGCGCGTGGCGGTGTCGGCCGCAAAACGCTCCGGTGTCTGGCCCTTCCGCGTCGCCTCGGCCGGATCGATCCAGGGCGCGAACTCCTCGGGCGTGAGCTTCGGGAAGGTCAGGAAGAGATTCGCGAGGTCGCCCTTCGGGTCGACCACGATGGCCGGGATGCCGTCGAGGGCCGCCTCCTCCAGCAGGCCGATGCAGAGCCCCGTCTTGCCGCTGCCGGTCATCCCTACGCAGAGCGCGTGGGTGGTGAGGTCCTTCGACTCGTAGAGGAGCGGCTCGTCGCGCGTCTCACCGCTCGCCGGGTCCACCACCCGCCCCAGGTAGAACGCCGCCAGGTCCTCGATCTTGCTGCTCACGCTCGCCTCCCGCGTCGCCCGGATCCGCCCTACCATAGGATCGCTCGCCGCCCTTTTCGAGGACCTCGATGGCCGAATTCGCCTCGCGCCCGGAGGAGATCGCCCGCGTCCTGCGCGACGACATCCTGCGCGGCCGCTACGGGCCCGGCGAGCGCCTGCCCTCCGAGCGCGAGCTGGCCGCCCGCCTCGACGCCAACCGCAGCTCCGTGCGCGAGGCCTTGAAGAAGCTCGAGCAGCTGCGCCTGATCGAGATCCGCCGGGGCGGAGGCGCGCGCGTGTCACCCGTGGACGAGGCCAGCCTCGATGTCCTGACACACCTGCTGGCGCTGGACGACGGACCCGATCCGGTGCTGGTGGCCCAGTGGCTCGACGTGCACGAGCTGGTCCTGGCCGGCGCCGTGCGCCTGGCGGTGGAGCGCGCCAGCGACGACGAGCTGGCCCGCGCACGTGCGCTGCTCCAGCGCCTGGCCGACGCCGAGCTGAGCGACGACGACTACCTCCAGGCGAGCGACGCGCTGGCCGAGCTGATCTCCGCGGCGAGCCGCAACCTGGTGCTGCGGATGGTGCGCAGCGCCTTGCGCTCGCTCTTCACCACGCGCTGGGCTCCCGGGCCGCGCCGGCTGCGGCCGCCCCACGAGGTGCTCGGACCGATCGCCCGCGCCATCGACGCCGCCCTGGTGGAGCGGGACGCAGCCGCTGCCGAAGAGGGCGTACGCCGCCTGCTGCGGAGCGGGCGCGAACGCCTGCTGAAGGCGCTGGAGGCGCGCGCGGCGCGCCGCTAGCAGCGAGGAGGCAGCCGTGTCCGACGAACTCCCCCAGGCCCACCCGAGCGATGGCGAAATGGTCCAGGCAGCGCTGACGGCCGTCTACAACGGGAACTACGAGCCGGAGATCGAAGAGCTGCGCACGCTGTACGCCAACGCCCTCGGCTCGCCCTGATGGCCGAGATCCTGGCGACGCGCACCAGCGACGAGTGGCTGGCGCGCCTCGACGCCGAGGGCGTGCCGTGCGCTCCGGTGCTGTCACGCCGCGGCGTGATCGAGCACCCCCAGGTAGCGGCAAACGGCCTGATCGTCGAGGACGAGCATCCCCACGCTGGACCCATGCGCCAGCCGCGACCGGCCGCGCGCTTCTCGGAAACCCCGGCGGCGATCCGCCGGCCGGCGCCGCTGCTCGGCGAACACACCGATGAAGTGCTTGCGGAGCTGGGTCTCGACGCCGACGCCGTGGCGGGCCTGCGATCGCGGAACGTCGTGGGCTGACCGGCTCTCACGCCGGGAAACGGCGCTCCACCTCGGCAGTCACCACGTAGCGGAGCGGTCCTCCCGGCCGCAGGGCGTCGAAGGGCCAGCAGGTCACCAGGGTGAGGCGGCGACCGGCGCTCTCGGCCAGCGGCGAGGCGTCGCGCTCGTGCACCACCCGGCCCGCGAGGACCCGGTAGGCGACGACGCTCCCGTCGCGGCGCTCCACGCGCAGCGCATCTCCCGGCGCCAGGTCGCGCAGGAACGCGAAGTGGGTGTCGCGGTGGCCGGCGACGACGCTGTTGCCGGGAGCGCCCGGCAGGGCGCTCCCGGCCAGCTGACCCGGCCCCCAGGCGAGGCTCTCACCGGTCGCCCCCGCGAGCACGATGGCGGACTCGCCAGAAGCCGGCACCTCGAGCCGCGCCACGGGCCAGGTGTCGGCCCACGGCCACGGCCGCGCCGCGTCCTCACCCCCTCGCGTGCGCTGCCACGCACGCTCCAGCAACACCTGTCCCAGCGCCGCCTTGGCGGGCAGCCAGACGCCGTGCGCTGCGAGCGCGAGCCCGCTCGCGCCGAGCACCGCCACGAGCCGACGACGCCGGCGGCTCATCGCGCCTGGCGTCCCTGGAGCGCCAGCGCGCCCGCGGTCAGCAGCAGCAGCATGCCGGCCAGGCGCGACAGCGGCGCCGGCGTCGCCGTGCGCGGCAGCGCCCCTCCCAGGGAGACGAGCTCCGCGCCGGCGGGAAGGTTGACGGGCACGGCCCCGGAGACGAGACCCTCCGCGGCGGGACGCACGGGCGTCACATCCACGGCCACCAGGCTCGTGAACTTCGATACCAGATGGTGGCGCAGGGCGACCGCCAGGACCTCTGCCCGAATGCGCTCCGCGCCGGCACCGCGCCGCAGCTCGTCCATCAGCGCGGCGATCTTGCGGCGCGCCCACAGTCCCCCGATGCCCCGGGGCCCCGGGTGCGGCTCCAGCGGGAGCCGCAGCTCCCAGGGATGGCCGCCGCGGCGACCGCGAATCACGACGTCCCCGACGAAGCGCGGCAACCGGGCCGTCACGACCAGCGGCTCGCCGGCGTAGAGGTCGGGCACCCTGGCGGGCCACATCTCCACGTCGTCGTTCCACGAGACCTCGATCTCGGAGAGCACCGGGCTCTCCAGCTTTCGGAGCAGCTCCGCCACGCGCATGTCGACGTCACCCGGATTGTCCACGTAGCTGTGGGTGCCGCGTCCGAAGCGCGCGGCCCGCTCGAGGAAGAACGCGTTCGGTGCGGAACCGATCCCGATCGTGAACAGCCGGCTGCGGCCCAGTCCCGCTTCGATCGCCGTGAAGAGCGCGTCCTCGTCGGCGATGCTGCCGTCCGTGAGGAAGACCACCTGGCGCACGTCCCCGATCCCGCGATCGCTCTCGAGCGCCCGACGCAGCGCCGGCAGCATCTCGGTGCCGCCTCCGGCCTCCAGCCCGGCGACGAAGCGCTCCGCTGCGGCCCGGTGCTCGGCGTCGGCGGGGACGGCGGAGTCGAACAGGGACTCGGTCTCCTCGCTGAAGCGGATCAGGTTGAAGTGGTCCCCGGGGCCGAGCCGCCGCAGCGCCGCGCGCAGGGCGGCCCGCGTCTGTCGGATCGAGGCTCCGGCCATGGAGCCCGAGGTGTCGATCACGAAGACCAGCTCGCGCGTCAGGGCGGGCCCCGGCTGGCCGGCCTCCGGTGGCAGCACCAGCAGCAGCGCGTGGGTCTCCCCGTCCTGGCTGTCGCTCAGGAGGGACGCGGTCGGCTGGGCACCCGCCGCCGGGCGCCAGCGCAGCACGAAATCGCGGTCGGCGTAATCCCGGAGCAGCACCCGCCGCCGACCGCTCCCGAGCTCCTGAACGAAGACCACGTGCGTGGACGAAACCACCTCGGCCAACGGCACGCCCGCGTCGAGTTCCACGGCCAGCGTCACGGGATTCCGGGGACCGAGCGCGGGATCCGCCAGCGGGAAGGCCACCGCGTCCGGCGCCGGCTGCAGCGAGCCGGCGCCGGGCAGCCCGGGCTCGGGGGCGCCCGACGCATGGCGTGGGGCCACCAGCAACGGGAAGCGCAGCTGCCAGCTTCCGTCGCGGAAGTCCAGGGTCTCCTGGTACTCGATCGCCACCTCCACGGCCTCCCCCGGAGCCAGGTTGGCGATGCGCGTGGTGAAGACGTTGGGACGTTCCTGCTCCACCAGCGACGCCCGGCGGCCCTCGCGGCGCGCGCGGGCGTAGCTGCGGCGGGCCTGCTCGCGCTCCTGGATGCGACCCTCGATCACGCGCTCCCCGACGCGCAGGTCCATGCGGTCCACGGCCGAGTCCGGCGGCAGCGGGAAGACGTAGACGCCCTCGAGCCAGGTGTCGCTCGGGTTCGTGAAGCGCTGCACCACCCGGACGCGCGCGGCCGGGCCCGTGACCCGGATCGCGACGTCGGTCTCGAGCACCGGAGCCAGCTCCCAGGCAGCTCCCGCCGCGCGCAGGAAGAGCTGACCACTCGTCGCCTGCTGGGGGTCCAGCTGTCCGTAGGCTGGACGGGTTGGAGCCAGCGCCAGCCCGATCAGCACTGCCCCCAGCACGCCGATCATCCGCACCCGAGCGCATCGCACCGCGGTTTCCTCGTCCGTGGGGCGCCGGGCCTGGGAGGGACCTTCCCTCCGGACCGGCGCCGGCTCCTGACCCGTGACGCCCAACAGTGGCCCGGCCGCGTGGCCACGCGGCGTACCCGACGAGGAAATGCCGCGGCGAATTATGGCGGGGATGTGGCAGCCGCAACGCCTGCGCACTTTGCTGGCCGCCGACGCGCTGCGGTAGCCTCCGAGCGCATGGGCGACGCCACGGGCCGCATCGCGGTGATCGACGACGAGGAGAGCATCCGCGAAACCGTGGGCTTCGCGCTGCGTCGGGAAGGCTACGAGGTCGAAGCGTTCCGGGACGGGACCGACGCCTGGGAGCGACTGCAGGGCGACCTTCCCGACCTCGCCATCCTCGACATCCTGATGCCGGGCATGGACGGCCTGGAGCTCTGCCGCCGCTTGCGGGGCGTCTCCGAGAGCCTGCCCCTGATCTTCCTCACCTCGCGGGACGACGAGTTCGACCGCGTGCTCGGGCTCGAGCTCGGCGCCGACGACTACCTCTGCAAGCCCTTCTCGATGCGGGAGCTGCTCGCGCGGGTGAAGGTGCTGCTGCGCCGGCTCGCGTTGCTGCGCTCGCGCGCGCTGCCCGACGCCGCCGACTGCCTGCGCCTCGACGGACTGGAGCTCGACCTGGCGCGCTACACGGTGAGCTGGAGCGGCCGGGAGGTTCCGCTCACGGTGACCGAGTTCCAGATCCTGCGCGCGCTGGCCCGCAACCCGGGGCACGTGAAGACCCGGGGCCAGCTGATGCACGCCGCCTATCCCCACGACGCGTTCGTGAGCGAGCGCACGATCGACAGCCACATCAAGCGCATCCGGCGCAAGTTCGAAGCGATGGACACGGACTTCGCCGCCATCGAGACGGTGCACGGCCTCGGCTACCGCTACCGGGTGCGGGCGCCGGCGTGAGCGGACTGCGCCGCCGCCTGGCGCGGATCCGCTTCCGGCTGCTCGCCTTCAACGTCCTGCTGGTATTCCTGCCCGTGGCCGGCATGCTGTTCCTCGACACCCACGAGCGCCAGCTGCTGGCCAACCAGGAGCGCTCCATGGTGGAGCAGGGTCAGGTCCTGGCCGCCGCGCTCTCCGGCCGCGGCCCGCTGCGGGAAGACGACGTACGCCACACGCTGCTCCAGCTGCGACAGCGCAGCGAGGCGCGAATCCGGGTCGTGGACGCCTCGGGACGGGTGCTGGCCGACACGACCCGCCGCGGCCCCGCCCGCCGGCCCGAGCCGGACACCGGCGACGCCTACGGCGCCGGAGCCGGCGAGCCGTGGCTCTACCGCCTGGGCTCCGCGCCCTTCCGCCTCTACCGACGCTTCTTCCGCGCGCCGGAGCCGCCCCACGGGAGCGCCGACGTCTACGCCTCCGGCGGTCCGTTGCTCGGCCGCGAAGTGCGCGCGGCGCTCGCCGGACACTACGGCGCCGCCACCCGCATCTCGTCCGGGGGTCAGCGCTCGGTCACGCTCTACAGCGCCGTGCCCGTCTTCGATGCCCACGGGCCCGCGGGCGCGGTCCTGGTCTCGCAGTCCACCTGGCGGATCCTGCAGGCGCTCTACCGGCTCCGCCTCGACGTGCTGCGGGTGTTCCTGGCGACCCTGGCGGCGGCGGTGGTGCTGTCGCTGCTGGTCTCACGCACGATCGCCCGGCCCCTGGTACGGCTGCGCAACCAGGCCGAGGACGCCCTCGACGCGACGGGCCACCTGCGCGGGCGCTTCGAGGCGCCCGAGCGCGCCGACGAGATCGGCGACCTGGCGCGCAGCCTGGAGCGCCTGCGGGCGCGACTCGAGGCGCACATCCGCGGCGTCGAGACCTTCGCTTCCGACGTCTCCCACGAGTTCAAGAACCCGCTGGCCTCGATCCGCACCGCTTCGGAGATGCTGGCCGAGGTGGACGAGCCGGCGCAGCGCAAGCGCTTCGCGAGCGTGGTGGGGCGGGAGGTGGCGCGCATGGAGCGCATGCTGACGGCCGTGCGCGAGCTCTCGCGCCTCGACGCCGGCGCGGCCCTGGACGAGCGCGAGTCCGTGGAGCTGGGGGCGCTCGTGCGCGGCGTGGTGGAGGCGCACCTGCTGCGCGGGGGCGCCGGCGTCCGCCTCTCGGACCACCCCGAGCGGCTGCCCGTGTGCGTGTGTCCGGAGCCCGTCACACGCGCGCTGGAGAACCTGATCGACAACGCGGCGGGCTTCACGCCGACGGACGGAGTCGTGGAGGTGACCCTGGACCGGGAGGGCGACGAGGCGCGGGTGCGGGTGCTCGACCGCGGCCCCGGCGTGCGGGCCGAGCACCGCGAACGCATCTTCGAGCGCTTCTTCAGCGATCGCCCGGATCCGCGCGCGCGCGACACCCACGCGGGCCTCGGGCTGCCCATCGCACGCGCCGTGACCGAGAGCGAGGGCGGCCGCGTGAGCGCGCACGCCCGCGACGGCGGCGGCGCGGTCTTCGAGCTGCGGCTTCCGATCGCCCCTGACACGCCCACGCGGTGACACCGGACTCCCTCATCCTGCTGGGCGTCGGCGGCTACCTGCTGGCGAACCTGGCCGTCGGCCTCGCCGCCTCGCGACGCATCCACGACCACGCGGACTACATCGTGGCCGGGCGGCGCCTGCCCCTCGGTCTCTGCACCGCGACGCTCTTCGCCACCTGGTTCGGCGGCGGCACCGCGCTCGGGGCCTCCGGGGCCGCCTACCAGGAGGGGCTCCTCGGGGTGATCGCCGACCCGTTCGGCGCGGCCCTGTGCCTGCTGCTCTTCGGAACCTTCTACGTGAGCCTGTTACGTCGGCTGGGCGTGCTCACCGTGGTGGACTTCTTCCGCGACCGCTTCGGAGCGACCGCCGAGCTGGCGGCGGCCGCCTGCCTGCTTCCCGCCTACGTGGGCTGGGTGGGCTCCCAGTTCGTGGCCTTCGGCCTGATCCTGAACGCCATCGCGGGCGTCGACACGACCCTGGGGATCGTGATCGGCGCGGCGCTGGTGATCGCGTACACCGTGGCGGGCGGGCTCTGGGCGGTCACCCGCACCGACGCGATCCAGGCGCTGGTGCTGATCGTCGGCCTCGCCGTGCTGGCCGGCGCGGTGCTCGCAGGCGACGACGGGGCGGCGCTGCTGGCGCGCGTGCCGCGCGAGCAGTGGCGCTTCGCGCCGGAAGCCGATCTGCGCTCCTGGCTCTTCTACCTCCAGGCCTGGCTCGTGATCGGGCTCGGAGCGATCCCCAGCCAGGACCTGGTGCAGCGCGGGCTGGCGGCCCGCGACGAGCCCACCGCGCGCCGCAGCGCCTGGCTCGCGGGCCTGCTGTACCTCGGCGTCGGGTTCGTCCCGGTGCTGCTCGGGATCCTCGGTCGCGTGCTGCTGCCCGAGCTCGAGAACCCGGAGCTCGTGCTGCCGCAGCTCTGCCTCGCGCATCTGCCGCCGCTCGGGGTGGCACTCGTCCTCGGCGCCCTGCTCTCCGCGATCATGAGCTCGGCGGACAGTGCGCTGCTGGCGCCGGCGAGCGTGCTGTCCCAGAACGTGGCCCGGCACCTGCGTCCCGGACTTTCGGACGTCCAGCTCTTGCGCGTGGCGCGGGCGAGCGTCCCGCTCTTCGGAGTGCTGTCGCTCGGGATCGGCCTGTGGTTCGAGAACGTCTACGACCTGATGGTGAGCTCGTGGTCGGTGCTGCTGGTGTCGCTGGTGGTGCCGCTCACGGCAGGGCTCTACTCGCGTCGGGTCGACGGCCCCGCCGCCCTGGCCTCGATGGGCGCCGGCCTCGGAGCCTGGCTGGTGCTGGCGGCGGTGCAGGACGCCTGGCCGGCCGACCTGCTGGCGCTGGGGGTCAGCGCGGCGACCCTGACTGCGACGGCGCGGCTGCGGGGGCGGACAGCAGCGGCCTGAGCCCCGCCAGCAGCGCTTCGGACGCCACGGCATGCCCCGCCGCGCTCCAGTGCGGATCGTACGGCAGGGTGAGCGACTCCCCGGCGGCCTCGGCGCGGGCGAACGCCGGTCCGAGATCGATCACGGGCACGCCGAGCTCGCCGCCGAGAGCGCGGAGCCATGAGACACGATCGTCGCTCGTCGGCACGAGTGCCCAGACGAAGGCCCGCCCATCTGCCGCCACCGCGGCGGCAAAGCGTGTCAGGATCGCGCGGGTGGCCTGCGACTCGTCGGGTCCCAGCGGAAGCTGCCGCGTGTCGAGCGGCATTCCCGCTGCGCGGGTGTGCAGCGCGGTGCGGCCGGCGGCGAGGGCGTGTACCAGATGGCTGCTCCGCTTGGCCCACGAGCGGAGCCGCTGCCAACGCGCTCGCTCTGGAACCGGCACGTTGGCGAGCCGCAGGTCACCCTCTTCGGGGACCAGGCGCGGCTTGGGATACCCGTACAGCTCCGTCCGCACGTTCCCGCGGAAGTCGTTCTGGCAGAACAGCAGGACGACCACGTCCGCCTGGTAGCGCGCTCCCTCTTCGAGGTACCAGAGGTACTCCTGATCGGTGCTGTAGCCGGCCGTGCCCGCGTTGATCACCTCCCAGCCCGACAGGCCGTCGGCCAGGCGCCACGCCACGCCTTCGGGTTCCTCTACTCCCCATCCCCAGGCGAAGGAGTCGCCCACCAGCAGGATGCGCTGGCCCGCGGGCCTCGCCTCGTGCTCCGGGCCGCGGAGCCCGCGGCTGTTGATACGAACCGCCACATCGATGCCGCGCGCCGCGAAGCGACCTTCGCTGCTCGGCCGATGCACCCAGCCGAGGCGCGCGTCGGGCTGCCAGAACGGGTTCGACCCGTCGACCCGCCCGGGACCGAAGTGCGGGAAGCCGACCCGAAGCACCGCCTCGGCGATCAGCAATGCAATGGCCATGCTGGCGCCGAGCAGCAGCAGGCTCGATCCGATCCGGCTCTGCCGAGGGCTCACGATTCCCCCAGAAACGGCGAGAGCCTACCGGCTCGCGGGGCTGCGGGCGACCTGGCTGGCGGATCTCGGCTAGTATGCGCGCCGAAGGATCCCAGTGACCGAGTCGCGCTCCCCCCTCCCCGCGCTCTCGTCGAGGCGCGTTCGCATCGTCTTGGGCTGCGTGCTGGTGCTGGTCGCGTTGCGCGTGGCGCTACCGTTCGTGGCCCAGCGGCTCATCGCCTCCCAGGCGTCCGCCGCGCTCGGGCGCAGCGTCGAGGTGGACGACGTCGACCTCTCCCTGCTGGCGGGCCGCGCCAGCATCGCGGGGCTGCGCATCGGGCGCGCCCTGCCCGCGACCGGCGAAGCCGCCCCGATCGATCCGGCGACGGCGCGCCTGGCGCTGGGCCGGATCGCAGCGGACGTGGGCTGGCTCGGTCTCGTTGGGGGGCGCATCCACGTCGAGTCCGTCGAGGTGGACGGGCTGCACGGTTTCCTGGAGCTGGACGAGCACGGCGAGCTGGAGTCGCTGGTGCTGACCACCGAGACGGCGCTGGAGCCCGAGGAGCCGGAGCCCGAGACCCCTGAGATGGACGACGGCGGCGACGGCTGGCCGATCGAAGTGGACGGCGTTCGCTTGAGCGACATCGGCTGGCTGCTGGTGGATACGGTCAACCCCGACGTGGCCCCGCTCGAGTTCGGAATGGCGGAGCTGTCGGTGGGCCCCACGCGGCTGGACGGCGCGGGGTTCGAACTCGGCCCGCTCGGCATCCGCGATCCGACCCTGCGGGTCGCGCGGGACCTCTCCCTCCTGTTCGGGAGCGACGCGCCCGAGGAGCCCCCGCCCGAGCCGGAGCCCGAGCCCGACGCAGAGCCGGAGCGCGAGGGGGCCGCCGCGGGCGCGGCGCGAAGCGTGCGCACGGCCGACATCGCCATCGAACGCGCGGACCTGGCGCTCGACCTGGGCAGTGGCGACGCCCTGAAGGTGACGCTGCACCTCGAGGCGGAGGATGTCCAGCTCGCGCGCGGGACCCGCTTCCCCTTGAGCGTGCGCCTGGAACGCGACGAGGGCTGGCTCGAGCTCGAGGGTCAGACCGGGATCTTCCCCGCCGCCTTCGAGGGCCGCCTGCGCTGGTCCGACTTCCCGTTGATCCACCTGATCCAGGCGGCGAGCCCGGGGGCCCCGTTCCGGTTGTCCAGTGGCAGCAGCTCCGGGGATCTCTCGCTCACGTTCGACCCGCCCGACGGCGAGGCCCCGGGCGCAGCCGGCCTCGGCGGGACGCTCCAGGTGCAGCAGCTCCGGGTCGCGGACGATACGGGAACCAGCGTGGTCGTCGGAAGCCTGGATCTCGACCTGGAGCGCGTGGCGGTCGCCCTGGGCGAAGGCGTGGAGGTCGCCCCGGAGGTCTCCATCAACGCCCTCCAGATCGGCTCTCCGGAGATCGTCCTGGTTCGCACCCCGCCCGCAGCCGCGGCGGACAGCGAGGTGGCACCCGAGGCGGCCGTCGAGACCACCGGCGGCGCGCCTGGGACCCCAGCGCGCATCTCGATCGCGAAGCTCGCGGTCCGCGACGGCGACCTCGAGTTCCGCGACGAGACCCTCGACCCCGCGCGCACGTTCCCGCTGCGCCAGGTCAGCATCACGGGCTCCGGGCTGCGCCTGCCCGAACGCGAGGGCAAGCTGGCGCTCTCGGCAATCGGTCTCTCCGGGTTCGCCATCGACGTGGACGGCGGACTCACCGGCACGACCCACGCCTCCATCGAGAAGCTGGCGCTGCAAAGCGTCAGCGCCTATGCCGAGCAGGCGGTGGGGGTGCGCATCACGAGCGGCCTCCTCACCCTCGACGGGAAGGTCGACAGCCGGGGCAGCACCCACACGATCGAAGCCAAGGTGGACTTCGATCGCCTGGAGATCGCCGACGCCGAGGCGGGCGCCTTCGAGCGCGCCTTCGGCACGTCCCCCGACCTGGCGCTCTCCCTGCTGCGAGGCCCCGGCGGCGGCATCACCCTCCCCCTCTCGCTCCGCATCGAAGAGGGGGAGACGTCGCTGGCGCTGAGCGGCATCATCGTGGCTGCCCTGCGCCAGGCGATGCTCGGCGTCGCCACGGCCCCGCTGAAGGCGCTCGGACTGGCGCTGCGCGGGGAAGGAGGCGACGACGACGAGGTCGGGCTCGAGCCGATCGCGTTCGAGGCCGGCTCTCCCGCGCTCGGCGAAGACGCCAGCGCGCACGCGGAGCTGCTCGCCGCCGGGCTCGGGGAGCGCGACGACATCGCCGTCGAGATCGCCGGGCTCGCCGGAAGGGACGACGAGTACACCCTCGCCGCCGCCCTGCTGGTGGAGCGCATCGAGGCCGGGGATGCGCCGGCCGCCTACCAGGAGGCGGGGTTCCTGGCGCGCGGCCGCGTGCGCAAGGCATTGGAGCGGATCTCACGGCTCGAGGCCGCGCCCCTGAACCCCGAGGACGCCGAGCTGGTCGAGCGCCTGATCGACGACACCGACGTTCCCGAGGAACGCCGCACGGCGCTGGCCCGCGCGCGCGCCGAGGCGTTCCGCGACGCGCTCGTCACGCTGCACGGCGTGCCCGCC
>CAMYLJ010000002.1:67523-243900 GCA_947259215.1 uncultured delta proteobacterium | reverse complement strand
CGGCGCCTGCGTCCTCCGCCTGGAGGAGAGCCCCCGTCACGGCCACGCCGGCCGCGCCGGCGGCGATGCACTCGGCGGCGTTCTCCGGGGTGATGCCGCCCTGGGCGAGCACCGGCCGGGAGCCGCGCGCCGCGCTCAGCGCCCCGGTGCCCAGCGGCGCGCGCGTGGCCGGCTTCGAGAGTGGGGCGAAGATGGGCGCCAGGTGCGCGTAGCTCGCGCCCTCGGCGGCGGCGACCTCGGCCGGCTCGTGGCACGAGACCCCGATCCAGGCCTGCTCGCCCAGCAGGCGGCGCGCGTCGCCGGGCGCCACGGCGTCGAAGCCGAGGTGGACGCCGTCCGCGCCCACCGCCAGCGCCAGGTCGCTGCGCCGGTTGATCACGACGCGCACCGGCCGCCCCGAGCGCCGCGCGCCCTCCCGGGCCGCCTCGGTCACGCCCGCGCACAGCTCGGCCAGAGCGGCGTCGTCGAGCTCGCGCTCGCGCACCTGCACCTGGTCCACGCCTCCGGCCACGGCCTCGGTCACCCGCGCGAAGCCCTCGCGCACCGCGGAGCGGCCCAGCACCCAAGCGAGGATCGCCGGCTCGGTGGTTGTCAGAAGCTCGCCAGCCCTTCGTGCGGGCTCGACGCCGAGGCGTACAGCCGCTTCGGCATGCGCCCGGCTTCGTAGGCGAGACGGCCCGACTCCACGGCGAGTCGCATCGCCCGGGCCATCTTTACGGGGTCCTTGGCCGCGGCGATGCCGGTGTTCATCAGCACCGCCGTCGCGCCGAGCTCCATGGCCACCGCCGCGTCGCTGGCGGTTCCCACGCCGGCGTCGACGATCACCGGCGCCTCCACCGTCTCCAGGATGATGCGCAGGTTGGCCGGGTTGCGGATGCCGAGGCCGGAGCCGATCGGCGCCGCCAGGGGCATCACCGCCGCGCAGCCGATCTCGGCCAGGCGCTGGCAGGCCACTGGGTCGTCGTTCACGTAGGGCAGCACCGTGAAGCCGTCGGCCACCAGGGTGCGGGCGGCCTCGAGGGTGGCCGGGACGTCCGGGAAGAGCGTGCGCTCGTCGCCGATCACCTCGAGCTTCACGAGGTCGGTCTCCAGCAGCTCGCGGGCCAGGTGCGCGGTGCTGACGGCGTCCTCGGCGCTGAAGCAGCCGGCGGTGTTGGGCAGGATGCGGAAGCCGGCCTGGGCCAGGGCTTCGTAGAGGTTCTCGCCTGACGGCGCGTCCACCTTCACCCGCCGCAGGGCGACCGTCACCAGCTCGGCCCCGCTGGCCTTGGCGCAGTCCAGGTTCTGCTGGATCGAGTCGTACTTGCCGCTGCCGATGATGAGTCGGGACTGGAAACTGTGGTCGCCCAGGGTGAACGCGGGTTGCATGGCTAGCCTCCTCCGACGGCCTCTAGGATCTCGACGCGATCTCCCGGCGCCAGCGGATGGTGGGAGTAGGTCGAGCGCGGCACCACGGCCCGATTCACCGCCACGGCGACCTTGCGGCCTTCGAGGCCGAGCAGTCCGATGAGACCCTCCACGCTGCACCCGTCCGGGATGCGGCGGGCGTCGCCGTTCACGCGGATGGCGAAATCGGCCTGGGGGGCGCCCATCAGGAGCAAACGTAGCGGGAGCGGCCCGTGTTTTCATACGCTCTGCCCCGTGAAGGGCCAGCGACCGACCCTCGCGCGCGTCGATCGCGGCGCGCTGCGCCACAACTGGAGCGAGTTGGCCCGTCGGGCCGGCGGCCGCGCGGTCTACGCCATGGTCAAGGCCGACGCCTACGGCCATGGCGCCGCGCCGGTGGCGGCCTGCCTGGCCGAGGCGGGCTGTCGCCACTTCTCCGTGGTGAGCGTCGACGAGGCCGCGCAGCTGCGCGCCGCCGGCCGCGACGAGGAGATCCTGGTGCTGGGCGGCGTGCACGACGCCGCCGAGGCCGAGGCGGCGCTGGCCGCAGGGCTCGTGACGGTGCTCCACCACCCGGGACAGCTGGAGCTCGTGGCGGAGGCCGCCGGGGACCCGCCCGCGCGGGTCCACGTCGAAGTGGACACCGGAATGCGGCGCATGGGCGTGCCGTCCGATGCCGCCGCGGCCTTCCTGGAGCGCGTCGCGGCCGAGCCCCGCTTGCGCCTGGCCGGGGTCTACACCCATCTGGCGCAAGCCGAGGAGACGGACCTCGAGCCCAGCCGCGAGCAGCTCCGGCGCTTCGCAGCCGTGCTCGACGCGGCTGCGGCCGCGGGGGTCGACCCGGGCTGCGTGCACGCCGCCAACTCCGCCGGGCTGCTGGCCGGAACAGACCTCGCAGGCATGGGCCCGGCCACCGACGCGGTCCGCGTGGGCCTGGCCCTCTACGGAGTCCGTCCGTCGGCCGTCCGTCCAGCCGACCTGCGGCCGGTGATGACGCTCTCCACGCGCGTGGCCGCCGTGCGCAGCCTTCGCGCCGGCGATCCCGTGGGCTACGGCGGCGACTGGCGCGCGCCACGCGACACGCACATCGCCACCCTGCCGCTCGGCTACGCCGACGGCGTTCCTCGCGCCGCCGCCGGCCGCGCCACGGTCCTGCTGGCCGGCGCCCTCCGGCCCGCCGTGGGACGCATCTCCATGGACTACACGACCGTGGACGTCGGAGACTCCGGCGTCGCCGTCGGGGACGAAGCGGTCGTCTTCGGCCCGGAGCATTCCGTCGAGCACCTGGCCGAGGCGGCGGGCACGATCCCGTACGAGATCCTGGTCGGGGTGGGGCCGCGGGTGCCGCGGGTGTACGTGGATTGAGACGCGGTTTGGCTGTGGGGTGGTTTGGTCTTTCTCCGCGGGCCGGAGGCGAGGAGTGGCGGTCTTGTCTGGCCGCGGGGCTCCTCCGAGTTCGCGTGGGCCGTGCGCTCCCATTTATCGTGACTTCGCTCGGCTTCGCCTCGCTGCGCGCCCGGCGTACTGGCTCGGGGCTCGCGCGTCCTCGGGGCGCCGGGCTTGCGGCCGCAAGCTCCGGTGGCGTGTTCGGTCCCCAGTGCGGCAAGTGGTGGTCTTTCTGCGTCGCGCGGAGACGGAAGTGTGCGCGTTCGGTACTGCGGAGCGAGGGCGGAGCCGGGGCTCGCGGAGCGACGACTGAGTGGAGCGCGCTGACGGATTTCGATCTTGCCTCGGGACTCCGTTGCGCGCGGAACCCCGGAGGAGCGCAGCGAGCCCCCGCTCCGCCCCCGCCCAGGAGTTGAAATCGAGCTCCTCCCTCGGTAAACCTCCCGTCGTCCCCCGTTCCCCAGCATCCTCCTCCGGAGGCCCCCCGAGATGACCCAGCCCCCCAGCCGCGTCCGTCGGGCGCTGCTTTCCGTTTCCGACAAGACGGGGCTCGTGGAGCTCGGCGGTGGGCTGGCCGAGCTGGGTGTCGAGCTGGTGGCTTCGGGCGGCAGCGCCGGTGCGTTGCGCGAGGCGGGGCTCGAGGTGGTGGACGTGGAGAGCCTCACCGCGAGCCCGGAGATGCTGGGCGGGCGCGTGAAGACCCTGCACCCGCTGGTGCACGGCGGCATCCTCAACCGGCGCGACCTCGCCGACGACCGCCGGGACGTCGAGGCGCACGGCATCCGCGACATCGATCTGGTGGTGGTGAACCTCTACCCGTTCGAGGCGACCGTGGCGCGCGAGGGCGTGAGTCGCGCGGAGGCGGTGGAGAAGATCGACATCGGCGGACCGTCGATGATCCGGTCGGCGGCCAAGAACCACGCCTTCGTGGCGGTGCTGGTCGATCCCGCCGACTACCGCTCCGTACTGGACGAGCTGCGCAGCGCCGACGGCGTCCTCGGCGACGCGACGCGCCGGCGTCTGGCGCTGAAGGCCTTCGAGCGCACCGCCGCCTACGACGCCGCCATCGCGACCTGGCTGGCGGGCGAAGAGCCCGGCGACGACCCCTTCCCCGCGCAGCTGTCCCTGGTGCTCCCGCGCGCGGCGAGCCTGCGCTACGGCGAGAACCCGCATCAGCGCGCCGCCCTCTACGGCCGCTTCCTCGAGCTGGTGGAGCCCCTGCACGGCAAGGAGCTCTCGTTCAACAACCTGGTGGACGTGCAGGCGGCCCTGGCGTTGGTGGCCGAGTTCGATCCGGCGGACGCCGCCGCCGTGGCGATCCTGAAGCACAACACGCCCTGCGGTGCGGGGCTCGGCGACTCGCCCCTCGAGGCCTACGAGCGCGCCTTCGCGACGGACCCGGACTCGCCGTTCGGGGGCATCATCGTCAGCAACCAGCTCTTCGACCTGCCGCTGGCCGAGAAGGTGGACGAGATCTTCACCGAGGTGCTGATCGCGCCGGAGTTCAGCGACGAGGCGCTGGCGCTCTTGCGCAAGAAGAAGAACCGGCGCCTGCTGCGCGTCGACCTCGCGGCCATCGACCGCAGCGAGCTCGACTGGAAGCGCGTCTACGGCGGCGTGATCGTGCAGGAGCCGGACGTGGCCGTGGAGGCCCTGGCGTCGGCCCAGGTGGCGACGGCGCGCAAGCCGAGTGAGGACGAGCTGGCCGCCCTGGCCTTCGCGTGGCGGGTGGTGAAGCACGTGAAGAGCAACGCGGTGGTCTTCGCCGCGCGCGATCGCACGCTGGCCATCGGCGGCGGCGCCACCTCGCGGGTGGATGCGGTGCACGCGGCCCGCGAGAAGGCGGCGCGCGTGGGCAACGACCTCGCCGGCTCGGTGCTGGCCAGCGACGCCTTCTTCCCGTTCCCCGACGGCCTCGAGACGGCCGTCGCCGCCGGTGCCAGCGCCGTGGTGCAGCCCGGCGGCTCGGCCCGCGACGAGCTCGTCGTCGAGGCCGCCGACCGGCTGGGCATCGCCATGCTCTTTACCGGCGCGCGGCACTTCCGACACTGATGCGCGTCCTGGTCGTTGGCTCCGGGGGACGCGAGCACGCGCTCGTCTGGAAGATCCACCGCAGCCCCCAGGTGGACGCGGTGCTGGCTGCGCCCGGCAGCGCCGCCATGGCGGGCGACGCCCGCTGTTTCCCCGACGTGGCTGCCGGCGACCTCGACGGGCTGGTGGCCCTGGCGCGGCGGGAGTCCGTGGACCTGGTGGTGGTGGGTCCGGAGGATCCGCTGGCGGCGGGATTGGGGGATCGGCTGCGCGAGGCCGGCATCGCCTGCTTCGGTCCCTCGGCGGACGCCGCCCGGCTCGAGGCGAGCAAGAGCTTCGCCAAGGAGTTCATGGCCCGGCACCGGATTCCGACGGCCGACTTCGCGGTCTTCGACGACCTGGACGCCGCTCGCGCCCACGTGGACGCGCGGGGCGGCCCCTGCGTCGTGAAGGCAGACGGGCTCGCCGCGGGCAAGGGCGTCTTCGTCTGCGACGGGCCGCCGGAGGCGCACGCCGCCCTGGCCGAGATCATGGGCGAGCTCCGCTTCGGTGAGGCCGGGGCGCGGGTGGTGATCGAGGACCGCCTGGAAGGGGAGGAGGCCTCCTACTACGCGATCACCGACGGCGAGCACATCGCCACCCTGGCCGCGGCCCAGGACCACAAGCGCATCCTCGACGGCGATCGCGGCGAGAACACCGGCGGCATGGGCGCCTACTCGCCCGCTCCGGTGGTGAGCGAGGCCGTCGAGAAGCGGATCCTCGAGGAGATCGTCCACCCGGCGATCCGCGGCATGGCGGCCGACGGCGCGCCGTTTCTCGGCGTGCTGTTCGTGGGCCTGATGATCGACGCCGCGGGCACGCCGCGCGTGGTGGAGTTCAACGTGCGCTTCGGCGATCCGGAGACCCAGGCGCTGATGCTGCGCATGGACGGCGACCTCGTGCCGCTGCTCCTCGGTGCGGCGACCGGAAGCCTCGATCCCGCCGCCGCCCTCGGCTGGAGCGACGCCGCCGTCTGCGTGGTGCTCGCCTCCGAGGGCTACCCGCGCGGCTGCGAGAAGGGGAAGGCCATCGAGGGCCTGGCGTCGCTCGCGGACGATCCGGACGTCGTGGTCTTCCACGCCGGCACGCGCCGGCGGCCGGACGGCCGCTTCGAAACCGCGGGCGGTCGCGTGCTGGGCGTCACCGCGCGCGGCGCCAGCGTCGCAGAAGCGCGCGAGCGCGCCTACGCGGCCGCCGATCGCATCCGCTTCGAGGGCCGCCAGCTGCGGCGGGACATCGGCGCCCGGGCGCTGGCGCGATGACGCCGGAGCTCGACGAGGCGCTGGCGCGGATCGAGCGTGGGGAAGTCGTGGCCTACCCCACCGAGACCCTCTACGGGCTTGGCGCCGACGCGCGCTCCGAGGCGGCCGTCGGACGCCTGCGCGCCTGGAAGGGCCGCGAGGCCGACGCACCGCTCTCCATCCTGGTGGAGGGCGCGGCCGCCCTGGAAGGGCTGGGGCTCTCGCTGCCCGCCCCGGCCCGGCGCCTGGCCGACGCCCTCTGGCCCGGCCCCCTCACCCTGGTGCTGCGGGCCCGCGGCGGCTTCGCCGACGGGGTGGCCCGGCGCGAAGACGGCGCCGTCGGCGTGCGCTGCTCCTCGCATCCCGTGGCCGCCGGTCTGGCGCAGCGGCTGGCCCGGGCGGGTGCCGGACCGATCACTGCCACCAGCCTGAACCGCAGCGGCTTCCCGCCCGCCGGGGATCGCGGCGAGGCCCGGGCCCTGTGCGGGGAGCCCGGCGCGCCGTGGCTGCTGGATCCTCCGGACGCGCCGGAGCCGGGCGGAGACGCCAGCACGGTGGTGGACGCGACCGGTCCGACGCCCCGGGTGCTGCGCGAGGGCGCGGTCGGCTCGGATCGGATCGCCGCCTGCTGGGCCGGGGAGGGCGCCGCGTGACCCGCATCCGCCCGTTCCGCGGCCTGCGCTACGACCCCGAGCGCGTGAGCCTGGACCAGGTGCTGGTGCCTCCCTACGACGTCGTCGCGCCCGACGAGCGCGAGGCCTTCTACGCGCGCGATCCCCACAACGCGATCCGGCTCGAGCTGACCCGTGATGTCGCCGACGAGGCCGACACGGACTACGCCGAGGTGGCGGAGACGCTGACGGCGTGGCAGCGGGAGGGCGTGCTGGTGCGCGAGGCGGCGCCCGCGCTCTACGGCCTGCGCCAGCGCTTCACCGCGCCGGACGGCTCCGAGAAGCTGCGCGAGGGCTTCTTCGCGGAGCTGCAGCTCGAGGACTACGCGAAGCGCGTCGTGCTGCCCCACGAGCGCACCATGCGCGGCCCCAAGGCCGACCGGCTGAAGCTCCTGCGCGCGACCCGCGCGAACCTCTCGGTGATCTTCCTGCTGTACGAGGATCGAGAGGGTGCCGTGGCGGACGCCCTGGCCGGTTCGTTTGCGGGCGGCGCCCTGGCGAGTGGCGTCGATCCCGCGGGCGTCGAGAACACCCTGGCGCGGGTGGACGCCAGCGACGCCGTCCGGCGCGTGTGCGGGTTCCTGTCCGAGCGCTCCGTGGTGATCGCCGACGGGCACCATCGCTACGAGACCGCCCTGGGCTACCGCGACGAGAATCCCGGGGACCCGGCCGCGCGCTGGACGCTTGCCTACTTCGCCAACGCCTTCGCGCCGGGGACGTTGCTGCTGCCGATCCACCGCGTGATCGTGAAGGGGACGGCTCCCCAGCCGGCGGCCTGGGCGGAGCGGCTGCCCGGCTGGAGCTGCCGGGAGGTTCCGCTCCCGGGACCCGACGCCGTTCCCGGCGTCCTGGCCGAGCAGCTGGCACCCCGCGCCGGCGAGCACGCCTTCGCGGCCGACGACGGTTCGGGAATCCTGCGCATCTTCACCCGCGGGCGCAGCGATGGCGAGCTCGGCGTGCGCGTCGTGCACCGTGAGGTGATCGAGGGCGTCTTCGGGTTGGACGAAGCGGCCGTGCGCGACGGCGCCGTCGCCTTCCCCAAGGACCCGGTGCGCGCCGCGCGCGACGTGCGCGAGGGGCGCGGCGCCGTGGCGCTCTACCTGAACCCGCTCGAGCCCGACGACGTCTTCCGCACCACGCGAGCCGGCGAGGTGATGCCCCAGAAGTCCACCCTCTTTGCCCCCAAGCTTCCGAGCGGCCTCGTCTTCCGCCTGCTCGACGCCCCGGGTGACGCGTGAGCCGGCGTCCGAAAACCCGCCCGCAGCCGCTGGGGGACCTGGTGCCCCGGGTGCTGGGCGACCTCGGGTACGACGCGGCCAACGCGCTGACCGAGCTGGTCGAGCGCTGGGAGGACGCGGTGGGGGCCGAGGTGGCCCGCCACGCCCGGCCCGCCGCGCTGCGGGACGCCACCCTCGAGGTGAGCGTCGACTCGAGCGTCTGGTGCCAGCAGCTCCAGCTCCGCCGGGAGGAGATCCTGGCCGCCCTGGTCCGGGAGCTCGGCGACCGGGCGCCCCGCGAGCTCTGGCTGCGGGTGGGGTAGACTGGCGACCCGTGGCCGATCCGAACCCGAAAACGCCGGAGGATCAGGAAGTTCGCCGCTGCGACTTCTGTGGCGAGCCCTCGGCCACGGTGCGCCGGGTGGCCCTGGACCGGAACTACGAGCGCCTGCGCACCCCGCACCGCGAGCAGTACGCCTGCCCCGCCTGCTCCGAGGCCAAGGAGCGCCGCCGGCGGGGCCAGCGCGGTTGACCTAAGCGCCCGTCTTTCCTAGCTTCCGCGTCCGCTCGCCGGGGCCCGAACCCCCCTGGTGAGAGGTCGGCGCGAGCCGACACCCTTCCTCGAAAACCGATCAGGATTCCCACGCTCATGGTGAAGATCCGTCTCTTGCGGGCCGGCGCGAAGAAGCGCCCCTTCTACCGCGTCGTCGCCATCGACGAGCGCCGTCAGCGCGACGGTCGCGCCCTGGAATTTCTCGGCACCTACGATCCCAAGTCCGAGCCGCCCGTCGTCGCGCTCAAGCTCGAGCGCGTGGAGGCGTGGCTGGCCAAGGGGGCTCGTCCGAGCGACACGGTCCGCTCCCTGGTGGAGCGCGCGCGGCAGGCGGCGCCGGCCGCCGCGGCGGAGGCGTCCTGATGGCCGGCGGATCCGCTTCCGAGCTGGTGGCCTTCATCGCCAAGTCCATCGTGACGGAGCCCGAGGCGGTGGCCGTGCACGA
This sequence comes from uncultured delta proteobacterium, assembly GCA_947259215.1. GTDB lineage: Bacteria > Myxococcota_A > UBA9160 > UBA9160 > JAFDET01 > CAMYLJ01. The sequence goes on along the minus strand of CAMYLJ010000002.1, from coordinate 234,931 downwards.
GGTCGACGGCGGCAGCGTGCTCGAGCTCGAGACGGCGGACGGCGATCGCGGTCGCGTGATCGGCCGCCAGGGGCGCGTGGCCAAGGCCATGCGTGCCCTGCTGGCCGCGTCGCGCGCCGGCCGGGACGTGCGCCTGGAGATCGTCGACTAGGACGGAGGGTGTGGAGCCGCGGGAGGCGCGGCGATGGAGAACGGCCTAGTGGTGCTCGGGCGGGTGACGGGAGCGCATGCGCTGCGCGGCGAGATCCGCGTGCGCTTCTTCGGCGACGGTCCGGAGAGCCTGATGGCCGTCCCCCGCGTGAGCCTGGCCGGCGAGCCCGAGAGCCCCGACGGTCGGGACTTCGTGGTGGAAGACGCCGGCCCGGGACGCGGCGGTGAGGTCCGCATGCGCCTGCGCGGGGTGTCGGACCGGAGCGCCGCGGAGGCCTTGCAGGGACAGTGGGTGCGGGCCGATGTCGCACTGCTGCCGAGCCTTCCCGAGGGCGAGTGGTACTGGTTCCAGTTCGTCGGCTGCCGCGTGGAGGACGCCGACGGACGCCGCCTCGGTGTCGTGCGGGAGATCTGGGAGACCGGCGCCCACGACATCCTGGTGGTGGAAGGAGACGACGGCCGCAGGCAGCTGATTCCGGCGGCCGCAGACCTGCTGAAGGAGGTGGACATCGAGGGTCGCCGCATCGCGATCGAGGTGGTCGAAGGCCTCCTCGATCCGAGCTAGGGCGATGGCGGATCCCGCAGCCATCCGCGTGGACGTGATCACGATCTTTCCCGGGCTCTTCGAGCCCTTCGTCGGGGAGGCCATGCTCGGCATCGCCCGCGACAAGGGGCTGGCCCGGATCGCCGTGCACGACCTGAGGGACTGGACGCGGGACCGACACCGCACGGTGGACGACGCGCCCTACGGCGGCGGACCCGGCATGGTGATGAAGCCCGAGCCCCTGGTGGAGGCGATCGAGCAGATCGCCGGCCCCAAGGGCCCGGAACGCCGGGCGCGGGTGGTGCTGCTGGCCCCTCAGGGCCGCAGGCTGGACCAGACGCACCTGGAGGAGCTGGCCCGCGAGGAGCACCTGGTGCTGGTGTGCGGGCGCTACGAGGGGGTCGACCAGCGGGTGGTCGACCTGGCGGTGGACGAGGAGGTGTCGATCGGCGACTACGTGCTCTCGGGCGGCGAGGTTCCCGTCATGGTCCTCCTGGAGGGCGTGGTCCGGCTGCTGCCGGGCGTGCTGGGCAACCCCGAGTCGGTCGAGAGCGAGTCGTTCGCGGAACGGCTGCTGGAGGGGCCGCAGTACACGCGGCCGCCGGAGTATCGGGGGCTCGAGGTGCCGGAGGTGCTTCGCTCGGGCCACCACGCAGAGGTGGCGCGCTGGCGACGCCAGCGGGCCGTCGAACGAACCGAGGAGCGCCGACCGGACCTGCGGGACGGGGCGCGAGGAGACGAGGAGCGATGAACCGCAACCAGCTCGAGGCGCTCGAGAGGGAGTCCCGCCGCAAGGACCTGCCGCCCTTCCGGCCCGGGGACACCTTGCGCGTGCACGTGAAGATCCGCGAGGGCGAGAAGGAGCGGATCCAGGTCTTCGAAGGCGTCTGCATCCGGCGCCGCGGCGGCGGCCCGTCGGCGAGCTTCACCGTGCGCAAGGTCTCCTACGGGGTCGGCGTGGAGCGGGTCTTCCCCGTGGAGTCCCGGGTGGTGGAGAAGATCGAGATCAAGAGTCGCGGCCACGTCCGCCGCGCGCGGCTCTACTACCTGCGCGAGCTGCGCGGCAAGGCGGCGCGCCTGCGCTCGAAGCTGCGCGACGTCTCGTCCCTGGTGTCGGAGCAGGAGGAGGAGGCCCGGGCCATCGCCGAGGCACCGGCCGCCACCAAGGCGGGTGCGGCGGTCGAGGAGCCCGAGGCGGCGGCGCCCGCCGAGGCCGCTGCCGCTCCGGAGCCCGCGCCGGACGCCGCCGAGGACGCATCCGGGGAGTCGAAGAGCTAGCTGACGGAGCCCGAAGGACTCCGTTTGCGGCGCACGCCGACCCAAAGGGTCGGCGTGCTAGCGTGTTCGCGTGACCATCGCGGGGGTGGAGATCGAGGGCGTCGGCCCCTTCCGCACCCGGCGCCGCATCCAGGTCGGCCCCGGCACCGTGGTGCTGCTCGGTGGCAACGAGAGCGGCAAGTCGACCCTGATCGACCTCGTGGCGCTCCTGCTCGATCCCGATCCCCAGCTCGAGATCGCCCCTTTCCTGCGTTCCAACCCGCCGCCCGAGCGCTCCGAGGCGCTGCTCGACCTGCGTGACGCCGAGGGTTCCTTCCGCGTGCACGCCGACTTCGACGCGCGCGGCCTGACCCTCCAGGAGGGTGACGGGCCGATCCTCGAGGGGCCGCCCCAGGCGGTGGCCGAGGGCATCCGCGGCCGGCTCGGGCTGCCGGCCCGGGGGCACTACGGGCGGCTCTTCGTCGCGTCCGCCGACGCGCTGACGACCAGCGTCCGGGGCGGTCGCCTGGGCGACGCCCGGCGCGCGCTGGAGGCCAAGACCGCGGGCCAGGCGGTGCGGCCGGTGCGGGCGCGGGTGGAGGCGCTGCGCGCGCAGCTGGCCGCCGCCCGCGAGCGCGAGGTGCAGCGCGGTCTCCACGAGGCGGAGACCGAGCGGCGGGACGAGCTGGAGGTCGAGGCGGCGGCCCTGTGCGAGGTCCGCGAGGAGCTCGAGCGGGTGGAGGTCGATCTGCAGCGCACCGCGGCCCTGGCGGCCGCCCCCGCCGACCTGGACGAGCGGGTCGTGGGCTACGCGCGGCAGGCGGCCGAGCTCTCCGCCGCCGAGGCCCGGCTGCGCGACCGGGGCGCCGAGATCGATCGGGAGCGCGCCGAGCTCGAGGCCCCATCGGTGGCGCGGCGCACCCTTCTGCTGGTCGGGGCCGTCGTGGTGGCGGGCGCGGCCGCGCTCTTCTCGCTCGGCTCCCTGCTGGCGCCGGTGGCCTTCGGCCTCGGCATCGCCGCCCTGGGGGCGGCGGGGATCGCGGCCGCGCGTGTGCACCTGGCGGTGGCGCGCCTGGAGGAGACCCGGTCCCGGGAGACGGATCTCACCCGCACCCTGCGCCATCGCTTCGAGCTCGAGACCGTGGCGGTCCGCAGCCTGGCCACCGCGTTGGCGCTGGACTCGCCCGCCGACCTGCCGGGCGCGATCGAACGCCATCGCTCGCTGGTGGAGCGGCGCGACGTCCTGCGCCAGCGCGCGCAGGCCCGCGACGCGGCGGAGCTCGACGGCGAGCTGCGGGCCGTGCGCGCCCGGCTGCGAAGCGTGCCCGAGCCCGAGCCCGTGGCGGAGGAGAGGGACTCGGCGGCGCTGCGCGTGGAGCTGGAGACCGCCGAGCGTGAGCTCCGCCTCGCGGAACGGGCGGCCCAGGACGCGGCGGCACGCGCGGCCTCGGAGGAGATCGCGCCCGCAGCCTGGCAGGTGGAGGGCGTGGTGCGCGCGGCCGCCGCCATGCACGCGCGCGAGGCCGCCGACGTGTGGGCCGACGCCGAGGGGCTGGCCGGCGCCTACGTGCGAGCCCTGACGGGTCGCACCTACGCCGCCATCCGTCGCAAGGGCGAGGCGCGCTGGCTGCTGGAGCGCGAGGGCCGCGAGGCGCTGCCGCTGGAGGACGCCACCGGCTCGGCCACCGAGGTGCTGCTGCACGCGGTGCAGTTCGCGCTGGCGGAGCGTGCGGCCCTGGTGCACCCGCTGCCGCTGCTGCTGGACGACCCGTTCGTGCGGCTCGACGCCGCCCGCCGGCGCGGCGCGGCGCGCTGCGTGCGGCGCCTGGGAGCAGTGACCCAGGTGCTGCTGGCCACCAGCGATCCCCTCTTCGGCCGCATCGCCGACCGGGTCGTTCGCCTCGACGATCCCACGCCCCACCCCGACGCGCCGCCGAAGGCCTGAGCCTCCGCGTCCCCGCGAGACGCCGGCCCCGGACGCCCCGCAAGCGCCTCCGCCCGGGGCGGCGCGCGCAGTGGTCTCAGCGACAGCGCCAAGCGAGCTGGGAAGTCGGCTTCAGCCGACTTCCGATCCGTTCTCTTCCCGCAGGCGAGCGAAGTCAATCGCCAGCTTGGAAGGCGTTCTCCCAGTGGCGGATGCGCCAGCGGCGCTCTCCGTCCACCTCCACCGCCACCACGTCGAAGCGGACGCGCCGGGCCCGCGCGTCGCGCGCGCGCAGCCAGCCGGCCGCGCCGCGGGCGAGCCGCGCGCGCTTGCGCCGGTCCACCGCCAGCTCCGGTCCTCCGAAGCGACGCACGCGGCGGGTCTTGACCTCGACGAAGGCCACCAGTCCCCCGCGCCGCGCCACCATGTCGATCTCCACTCCCTCGACGCGCGCGTTGCGCTCGAGGATGCGCCAGCCGCGCCGCGCCAGGTACTCGGCGGCGCGCAGCTCGCCTTCCGCGCCGAGGGCGCGGCGGTCATCAGTGGTCAATCGGGGAGTCTCCCGGGACCGGGAGCAAGGGGAAGTGTACCCTGCCCGGCGTGGGCACGCTGCATCTCGTCGCCACACCGATCGGAAACCTGGAAGACGTGACGCTTCGCGCGCTGCGGATCCTGGCCGAGTCGGACTTGGTGCTCGCCGAGGACACGCGCCGCACGCGGATCCTGCTGGAGCGTCACGGGATCGCGGCCCGGCCGCGCTCGCTGCACGCCCACAACGAGGCGGCGCGCAGTGCCGAGGTGCTGGCCGTGCTGGCGGGGCCCGGAAGCGTGGCGCTCGTGTCCGATGCGGGGACGCCGCTGCTCTCGGATCCCGGCGAGCGCCTGGTGGCCGCGGCGCTCGCAGCCGGGCACGACGTGGTGCCGGTTCCGGGAGCGTCTGCCGCGCTGGCGGCCCTGACGGGATCGGGCCTGCCGGCCCTCCCGTGTGCGCTGCTCGGGTTCCTGCCCCGGCGCGCCGGGGAGCGCCGGGCGCTGCTCGCGCGCTACCGGGACCGGCCGGAGACCCTGGTGTTCTTCGAGTCGCCGCGGCGCCTGGGCGCCAGCCTGGCTGCGCTGGCGGAGGGGCTCGGCGACCGCCGTGCCTGCGTGGCGCGCGAGCTCACCAAGCGCCACGAGGAGTGGGGCCGCGGCCGGCTGTCGGAGCTGGCGGAGCGCTTCGCCTCGGGCGTGCGCGGCGAGGTGACCGTCGTGGTCGAGGGGGCGCTGGAGCCGACCGTCGATCTCGAGGACGTGGACGCGCGGATCCGCGACCTCTTGGCCGAAGGCCGCAGCCCGCGCCAGGTGGCGACGGACCTGGCGGACGCCGTGGCGCTTCCGCGGCGCGAGCTCTACGCGCGCGCCCACGCGCTGCGGGAGGCGGACGGATCGCCGTGAGCCCGCCGTCGCCCGGGACCGTGCTGCGCAGCCTGCGCCACTACCGCCCGGTGCAGCTGCTGCACCAGCTGCGGCACGTCGTGGCGGGGACGGTGCGCCCGGCGCCCACCCCGCCGGTTCCCCCGGAGTGGGCGCTGCGGGACGTGCGCACTCCGTTTCTCGGCGCGCCGGATCACGCGCGGCTTCGCGACGGGAGCCTGACCCTCCTCAACCACAGCGTGCTCTTCGGCGAGCGCATCGACTGGGACCACGCCGACGCGGGCCCGCTCTGGGCCTTCCACTTGCACCAGTTCGACTGGGCCCGCGACCCGGCCCTCGCCCCCGCGGTGCGGCGGGCACACCTGCTCGACTGGATCGAGCGGCACCGCACGGGGATCGGCTGGCGCCCGGGCCCGATCAGCCTGCGCACGCTCGCGTGGCTGAAGCTGCTCCTGACCCCGGGCGCCCTCGAGCTTTCCGACGCCGACGACGGCCGGGTGCGCGCCTCCCTGGCCTGCCAGCTCGACACCTTGTCGCACCACCTGGAGCGGCGCCTGCTGGCCAACCACTACCTCTCCAATCTGCTGGCGCTGACGGCGGGGGGACTCGCCTTCGGGGGCGCGGCGGGGGATCGCTGGTTGGGCTTCGCCCCGCAGCTCGTCGCGGAGCTCGCGGAGCAGTTTCCAGGCGAGGGAGCGCACCTGGAGCGGAGCCCGATGTATCACGCGCTGCTGCTGGAGGGCGTGCTCGACGTCCTGCATCTGGCGCAAGCCGCCTTGGGCTGGGCGCCGGCCGAGCTGGAGCAGGCGCTGCGCGACACCGCGGCTCGCGGGCTCGCCGCGCTGGCCGTCTACTCGCATCCCGATGGCGAGATCGCCCTGTTCGGGGATTCGGCCCGCGGGATCGCGTCGCGGCCTGGCGACCTCGCGCGCTACGCCGCGTCGCTCGGGGTGCAGCCGCGCGCCCCGGACCGTCCCGGCGTGCTCGAGGCCGCCGGCTACGTGCGCCTGGCGCGCGGGCCCTGGAGCCTGCTGCTCTCGGTCGCCGGCCCGTTGCCGGCCTACCAGCCGGGCCACGCCCACTGCGACGCCCTGGCGTTCGAGCTGTGCCTGGGCCGCGACCGGGTGGTGACGGATACCGGGGTCTTCGAGTACGTGCCCGGCCCGAGGCGCACCTGGTCTCGAAGCACGCGCGCCCATGCCACGCTCGAAGTGGCAGGCCGGGAGCAGGCGGAGATCTGGTCGGGCCATCGCGTCGGCGGGCGCCCGCGGGTGGAGCTCGCGGCGGTCGAGCCTGGGATCCGGGTCGAGGCCACCTGCGCCGGCTGGGCCACGCCCGATACACGCCACCGGCGCGTGCTCTCTCTCGGCGAGGACGGGCTGGAGGTGATCGACTGCCTGGAGGGGCGCGCCCGCCGAGCGGTCCTCAGCCTCCCGCTCGCGCCCGGTCTCGATCCCGTGCTGGCTGGCTCCGAGGCACGCCTGCCGCTGGCTGGCGGCGGGTCGCTCCGGATCGAGCTTCCGTCGGCGGCCCGCTGGAGAACCGAGGTCCTCGAGTACTATCCGGAGTTCGGTCGCAGCGTGGAGCGGGCGGTCCTGATTGGCGAGAGCGACGGGGAAGGCCGCCACGTCTGGCGCTTCCGCCTCTCCCGTTAGGGCGTCGGTCGGTCGCGGCCTGTCGAGGCAAACGAACGGAGCGCCACATCCGACCCGTCACTGCGCCTCCATCCGAAGCCGCCTCGGACTGCGTCTCTCGCTCCTCTGCGAACCGGCGATTGCGCAATATGGGACGGGCATCCTGTGGCGTGCCGCGAGCGAACGCGAGGAGCATCGTGAGGGACGAGGTCCCGTCGCCGAATTGACACGCACGCAACGCCAGATTACAAAGGGGCGCATGCATCGCGTCAATATCGGATGCGGAACGACGCCCACGCCTGGCTGGCGGAACTACGACAACTCGTTCAGCGTGCGACTCGCCCGACATCGCGCCGTGGCGGGTCTGCTGGGAGGCCTCGGCCTGCTCGGCGAGGACCAGCGCAACTTCATCGCCTACGCGCGCGGCTCGGAGATCCGCTGGGCGGATGTGCGGCGCGGCATTCCGGAAGCGGATGCATCGGCCGAAGTCGTTTACTCGTGCCACATGATCGAACATCTCGACCGACATGAGGCGCTCGGCTTCCTGAAGGAGGCTCGCCGGATTCTCGCGCCGGGAGGTATCCTCCGCGTCGCCGCGCCCGACCTGCGGTACCACGTGGATCGCTACCTTCAAGACGGCGATGCGGACGAGTTTGTCGAAGGCATCCTCTTGGCGCGTCGGCCCGCCAGGACCCGGCGCGAGCGCCTCAAGCGGTGGCTGGTCGGCGATCGCGACCATCTTTGGATGTACGATGGAGCCTCGCTCTGCCGGCTACTAGCCGACGTGGGCTTCGCGGATCCGCAGGTGCTGGAGCCGGGGAAGACAAGCATCCGGGATCCGGGGGGGCTAGATCTCGCCGAACGCTCACGTGAAAGCGTCTTCGTCGAAGCCCTCCGGCCCTGAGCCGTTCGTTCTCGAGGAGGTCGACGTCGGCCAGGCGCTTGGCGACGTCGGTGCGAAAACAAGCAGACTCCCAGCCAATGTCCCAGTTGCGGTCGTGAGGGTGGCCCGGCCACATGATTCCAGAGGGCCCCGGATGAAAAACGCACTCCCCGATTACATCGAGGGGTCGGGGAACCGCGCCGACGATCGGAGTTCATGAACCGCCAGGAGCGCATCCACCTGCTCGAGAATCCGATCCGGTCCTACGCCTGGGGGTCGCGGTCGGCGCTGGCGGAGCTCCAGGGGCGTCCGGTGCCCAGCGTCGAATGCGAGGCCGAGCTCTGGGTGGGCGCTCATCCGCTCGCGTCATCCCGGGTGGTCGCCGACGGGGAGCGGATTCCCTTCGCTGACTGGATCGCACGTGCGCCCGAGACCGTGCTGGGGCGTCAGCTGGCGCGGCGATTCGGTGCCGAGCTGCCGTTCCTGCTGAAGATCCTCGCGGTCGAGCGGCCGCTGTCGCTCCAGGCCCACCCCGATGCCGCGCAGGCGCGCACCGGATTCGAGCGCGAGGACCGGGCCGGCATTCCCCGCGACGCGGCGACGCGGTGCTATCGGGACCCGCACCCCAAACCCGAGCTCGTGTGCGCATTGCGCCCATTCGGCGCGCTGAAGGGATTCCGGCCGCCGCAGGAGATCCTTGCGCGCTTCGCGCGCCTGGGCGTCGAGCGGCTGGAGCCCGTCCTGGCGCCGCTGCGACGCCGGCCCGACGCGGCCGGCTGGCGCGAGGCCTTCCGCGCCCTGCTCGAGCTGGCGCCAGCGGATCTCGCTGCCGCCGTCGGCGAGGCGGCGGCGGCCGCGACGCGGGTCGACGACGACGCCAGCGGGGTCTGGCTGCCGCGGCTGGCCGAGGCGTACCCGGGCGATCCCGGCGCCCTGGCCCCCGTCTTCCTCCACTTCGTGGAGCTCGCGCCGGGAGAGGCGCTGTTCCTGCCGGCGGGTGAACTCCATACCTACCTCTACGGGTTCGCCGTCGAGGTCATGGGGAACTCCGACAACGTGCTGCGAGCGGGACTGACCGCGAAGCACGTCGATCGCGAGGAGCTTCTGGCGGTGATGCGGTTCGAGACCGGGGCGGCCGAGTCGCTGCGCGCCGAGATGACGGCGCCCGGTGTGTCCGGCTACGACGCGCCGGCGGTGGAGTTCCGCCTGGAGTGCCTGGGGCGCGGAGATCACGTCGTGTCCGGCGGACGGCTCGAGGTCCTGCTCTGCACGCAGGGCGAAGCGGAGCTGCATCTTCCCGAGCCCGGCCCGCAGCTGCCGCTTGGCGGCGGCTGCGCCGCCCTGGTACCGGCCGCGTCGGCGGGCTACCGGCTGGAGGTGCGGGGCGTGGTGCACCGGGTGACGGTGCCCGGCAGCGCCTGAACGAGCGCGACGGCGAGTGCGCAGCCGATGGCGTAGTGCACGAAGTCCCAGGCGCTGAAGGTGTCGCCGATTAATGCCCGGCCCAGGTAGGTCCTGCGGATCGCGTCCAGGACCGGTCCGCTCCAGAGCTGGAGCACCTCGAGCGCCGAAGTCAGCGCCAGCACGACCCATGCAACGCGCGCGGGCGGCAGGCTCGGTCGCAGCCACAGCGCGAGCAGCATCCAGAACATCACGTAGACGACGCCACCGGCGTAGTCCTGGAACCACCCGCCGAGGGGGCCATGCACGTGCTTCGTCGCGAACCCGAGCGGGGTCAGGACGCAGAGTGCGGCCAGCAGGGCTGCGCGCGAGGGCAGCTTCCGGGGCGGCTCGTTCACTCCGCGAGCAGCTTCTCGAAGGCGGCCTGGTCGAGGATCGTCAGCTCCAGCTCCTCGGCCTTGCGGAGCTTCGTCCCCGGGTCCGCCCCCGCCACCACGTAGTCGGTCTTCTTGGAGACACCCGAGGTCACGCGCCCGCCCGCCGCCTCGATGCGCGTCTTCGCCTCGTCGCGCGTCAGACCGTCGAGAGTTCCCGTCAGCACGAAGCTCTTGCCGGACAGCGGCCCGTCGCGGGCGATCCTCGGCGCGCGGGCCTGCCAGCGCACGTTGAGTTCCCGCAGCCGCGCGACCTCCCTCTGGTTGCGCTTCTCCGCGAAGAAGCGCGCGACGCTCTCGGCGATGGTGGGACCGACGCCCGGGACCGCGGCCAGCTCCTCGGGACTCGCGGCGACGAGCGCGTCGAGGTCGCCGAAGTGGTCGGCCAGCAGGTCCGCCACCCCGCCGCCCACGTGGCGGATGCCCAGGGCGATGAGGAAGCGGGACAGGCTGGTCTCGCGGGCACGCTCCAGGGCCTGCATCAGGTTGTCGGCGGATTTCTCCGCCATGCGCTCGAGGCCCGCCAGGGTGTCCCGTTGCAGCGCGAACACGTCGGAGACGCGCTTCACGTGTCCCTGCTCCACGAGCTGATCCACGAGCTTCTCGCCCAGGCCGTCGATGTCGAGAGCCCCCCGGCTCGCCAGGTGGCGCACGTTGTTCTTCAGCTGGGCGGGGCAGTCGAGGTTGGGGCAGCGGGTCACGGCCTCGCCCTCGAGCCGTACCGTCGGGGTGTCGCACACGGGGCAGTGGCTGGGGAGCGCGTAGCGCCGCGCCCCGCGCCGGCGCTTGCCCGGTACGACCATCACCACCTGAGGGATCACGTCCCCGGCTCGCTGGATCAGCACGGTGTCTCCCACGCGCACGTCCTTGCGGTCGACCTCGTCCTGATTGTGCAGGGAGGCGTGGGTCACGGTCACGCCGCCCACGTGCACGGGTTCCAGGACGGCGACCGGTGTGAGCGCACCGGTCCGCCCCACGCTGGCTTCGATCGCCTTCACCCGCGTGGTCTCCTGCTGGGGCGGGAACTTGAACGCGATGGCCCAGCGCGGGGAGCGGGGCAGGCTGCCCGCCTCCTCCTGCTGGTCGAGGCGGTGGAGCTTGAGAACGCTGCCGTCGCACTCCACCGGGAGGGCGTTGCGCCGGGCGAGGAGCCGAGCGTGGTAGTCGATGGCCTCCTCCACGTCGGCGCAGAACTCGCTCTCGGGAGGGATCAGGAAGCCCCACGAGGCCAGGGTCTCCAGGATCTGGGTCTCGGTTCGCACGTCGTCCGGCCGGCCTTCGGCCAGCGCGTAGGCGCGGAACTCGAGCGCCGCGAGGCGGCGACGATCCACGTTGCGGAGCTGACGCAACGCCCCGGCGGCGGCGTTGCGGGGATTCGCAAAGGGCTCCTCGTCGCGCTCCAGCCGCTCGCGGTTCAGGCGCTCGAAGGCCGCCACTGGCAGCAGGGCCTCGCCGCGCACGGAGATCCGCCCGGCGGCCGGGATGCGTCGGGTGTCGAGCACCAGGGGGATGCTCCAGACCCCGCGCAGGTTTGCGGTCACGTCCTCGCCGGTGCGCCCGTCGCCGCGGGTGGCGCCCACCTCCAGGGCGCCGTCGGCGTAGACCAGCTCGACCGCCGCCCCGTCCAGCTTCGGCTGGGCCGCGTACTCCAGCGGCTCCTGGGTGTGGAGCAGGCGCCGCAGCCGCTCGTCGAAGCCCCGCATCGCCTCTTCGTCCATGGCGTTGTCCATGGAGAGCATGGGGACCCGATGGCGGACCGTCTGGAAGCCTTCCGCCGCGGGGGCACCCACCCGGCGTGTGGGCGAATCGCGGCGCGCCCAGCTCGGGTGGGCCGCCTCCAGCTCCTGGAGCTCCCGGTAGAGCCGGTCGTACTCGGCGTCCGTGATCTCCGGCCGGTCCTCGACGTGGTAGAGCCGGTTGTGGCGGTTCAGCTCGTCGACCAGCGCGCTCATGCGGCGACGCGCATCTGCCGGGGCTCCAGGCATCGAAGTGCTCGGCTCCGCTGGGGATTTCGCGTTCAAGTCCGCGTCGGATCGGGGCGATGAGGGAGGGGTACCCGAGGGCCTCGCGGTCCGAGGAAGATACCACGGCCGCGCTCGGGTCCGGCCCGGAGGCGAGATGGATCGCGACGACCCCAGCACCGCCCCGCCGCCGGCCAGCCTCGCCGAGGTGGCCGACGCCCTGAGCGACGGCCTGGCGGTGTGCCGGGACGGACGGATCGTGTGGGCCAATGCCCGGCTCGCAGAGCTGGCGGGCGCCGCGGATGCGGACGCGCTGGTCGGGTCGGACTGGGCCGGACTGCTCGAGAGCGCGGAGCTGCCGGAAGCCGGCAGCGGCCGGGCGGCCGCGGTGCATCTCAAGCGGGGCGACGAGGCTCGCTCGCTCGTGGTGCGCAGCCTGCGCGCCGCGGGCGCTGACGAGCTCTGGGTGGTCCAGGATCAGACCCACGTGCGCAGCCTGGAAGAAGAGGTGCTGCGCCTGGGCCGGGAGCTGCATCGCCTGTACCGGGATCTCGAGCGCATGCGCGAGCGCGCGCGGCGCGAGGTGGACGACCGCGAGGAGCTCCTCACGGTCGTGGCCCACGAGCTTCGCACGCCGGCCACGGTGATCAGCGGCTACAACAAGCTCCTTCTCTCCGGAGAAGTAGGACCCCTCAACGAAGAGCAGCGCCGCTTCCTGCACGAGAGCACCAAGAGCTGCCAGAAGCTGAACGCGTTCATCGGCAACCTGCTCGAGGCGTCGCGCCAGGTCGCGGGCGACGCGCCTCTGCAAGTGTGCCAGGCGTCGCTGGAGCCCACGGTGCGTGGCGTCGCCGCGTTCCTGAAGCCGCTGCTGGAGGAGCACGATCTCACGATCGAGGTGGACGTCGATCCCGGGGCGGCCCTGGCGCGCTTCGATCCCGTGCGGATCGAGCAGGTGCTCACCAACCTGGTCTCCAACGCGATCCGCTACGCGCGCGTGGGCGGCCGGGTGGAGATCGCCGTGCGGCCGGTCGAGCGGGACGCGCTGTCCTGGGTGGAGGTGGCGGTGACCGACGACGGGCCGGGGGTTCCCGTCGAGGATCGCGAGCGGATCTTCCTGCCCTACGTGCGCAGCGCCGAGGGGCGCAGCGCCGGGGGGCTCGGCCTCGGCCTCGCCATCTGCAAGCGCATCGTGGAAGCCCACGGCGGCGTCATCCTGGCCGCAGAAGGGCCCCGCGGCGGCGGCCGCTTCTGCTTCACGCTCCCGGCGCCGGCGCGCTCGGAAGCGGGAGCCCGGACGTGACCCCCGCTCGGCGTTCGAAGCGCGCACCCGAACGCCGCCGACCCCGCGTCCTGGTGGTGGACGACGCCGAGGGGATCCGCAGCTACCTGGCCAACCTGCTGGAGCTCAGAGGCTTCGAGGTGGACACCGCCGAGGACGGCAGCCGTGCGCTGGCGCTCCTGCAGGGCGGGGCTGCGCCGGACCTGATCCTCCTCGACCTGATGATGCCGAACATGGACGGGCTCGAGACGCTGCGCCGCATCCGGGATCTGGACGACGAGCTGCCGGTGATCGTGCTGTCGGTCGTGGGCCGGGCGTCGACCATCGTCGAGGCCATGGAGCTCGGCGCCGCGGACTACCTGAACAAGCCCTTCGAGGAGGAGGAGCTGGAGCTCACCATCCGCAAGGTCCTGGAGGAGCGGGCGCTCGTGGACGAGCGCGATCGGCTGCTGGCCGGGCTGGATGACCCGAGCGCGTCGGCGGTCTGGCAGAGCCCGCCCATGCGCCGCATCCAGGAGGTGCTCGCGCAGATCGCGGAGACCGACGTGACGGTGCTGATCCAGGGTGAGAGCGGCGCGGGCAAGGAGATCGTGGCCCGGGCGATCCACACCAGCTCGTCCCGTCGCGAGCAGCCCTTCATCAAGGTCAACTGCGCCGCCCTGCCGGAGAATCTGTTGGAGAGCGAGCTCTTCGGGTACGAGCAGGGCGCGTTCACCGGCGCGCGAGGCCGCAAGCCGGGGAAGTTCGAGCTCGCCCACACCGGGGCGATCTTCCTGGACGAGATCGGCGAGATGAGCCCGTCCCTCCAGGCGAAGCTCCTCCAGGTCCTCCAGGACGGGGAGTTCACGCGGCTGGGCGGAAACCGCGAGGTGAAGGTGGACGTGCGGGTGGTGTGCGCCACCAACCGGCCCCTGGAGCAGATGGTCGAGAACGGGACGTTCCGGGAGGATCTCTTCTTCCGGCTGAACGTGGTCAACCTCCAGATCCCGCCGCTGCGCGAACGCCCGGAGGAGATCCCGATCTTCGCGGACAGCTTCCTGCGCCGTTACAGTGCCCGCTACCGCAAGCCGTTGCCACGCCTGTCCGCGGCGCTGCGCTCCGCGCTGGGGCGCCATCCGTTTCCCGGCAACGTGCGGGAGCTCGAGAACATGATGAAGCGCATCGTGGTGCTGGAGAGCGAGGACGCGGTGCTGACCGAGCTGCGTGCTCCCGACCGCGCGCGGGTCGCGGGACCCTCGCGCCTGGAGCTGCTGCTCGATGAGATGGAGGAGACGGCCGGAGAGGTGCCGCTGCGCGAGGTGGGTCGGCGCGCGGCCGTCGAGGCCGAGCGGAACGCCATCGAGCGCGTGCTGCATCAGACCGGCTGGAATCGCAAGCAGGCCGCGCGCCTGTTGGGCGTGAGCTACAAGACGCTGCTCCAGAAGATCCGCGACTGCGAGCTGGAGCCGGAGTAGCGCTGCCGGCGACCGCCTTCACAGAGCGGCGCTCGTCCTGGCACTGAGCGTCGCCGAGGCTGGCCTTCGGATCGTGGGCTACTCGTCGAGCCCGATGTTCGCGCCTTCCCTCGGGACCTGGGCCGAGGTTCGGAGAGACGCGCTCGTGAGGTGCCAACGACGAATCGAGCTACCGTGGGGAGGTGATGGGGCGGCTCCTCGTCGAACCGAGGCCGAAGACCGGGATTCTCGCGAGCAAAGAGGGAATCGGCCGCGTCACCGGAGTCGTCGTCCTCGTGCTCTTCGCCCTGCTCGCGCCCTGCGCGGTATGGAGCGCCGAAGAAACCCCTTCGGCCGGCCTTCCGGGCGTCCCCGAGGAGCCTCCCGCCTACACGCTCGAGCGCATGGCGGAGCAGCGCAGGATGATGCTGGCTACGTACCGGGGTCCGTACATCACCATCCTGCAGATCGAGAGCGGCGACCCCGCGCAGATCGCCAAGGCAGAGGCGTTCATCAACGATCGGCTCGACCAGTTCGACGTGATCGGCGACCAGGCGATGATGGGCTATTTCGATCTGGACCTCGCCTACATCCTGTACCTGTTCCCCGACAGGCTCAGCAGCCCGACCCGGGACCGCATCGCCCAGCACATCGCTCGTGGAACGAAAAAGGGGGGCAAGTTCTATTACATCATTTTCGATCACGCCGCCGACGCGAAGGGGCTCCACAGTGTCGTCGTCAACGGCATCGGTGGAGCGGCGATCGGGAGGAACGACCTGGTGGCGAAGGCTGCCGATGGCCTCGAGGAATTCCTTCACGTCTACGGCGAGGTCGGGCTGACCTCGACCTACAACAGTCCCACCTACACCCAGCTGCAGATCTCGGCGCTGGAAGGACTTTCCATGCTGCCCTCGGACCTGCGGACGAGAGTGACGGCGCGGATTGGCGCAGAGAGGGTGTGGCAGCAGGTCGCTCTGCGGTTCCACGCTCCGTCGTCCTCCTTCGGGGCGCCGCTGTCTCGGGCCCACCTCCAGGACAAGCATGGGGCCCTCTCCAACATGCGATATACCGTCCACCCGCAGATCCCCGGCGGCGTTCTCTTCGATGGAACGACGTTTCCGGAGCGCAGAGGAAACCTGTCGACCCTCTCGGAGAGCCTCGTGATGAAGTACTTCCTCCGGCCCCACGTGCGGGAGATCTTTGTCGGAAAGACCTTCCCCTACGAGGTTCGTGCCCGCAAGTACGGCAAGTTCGCGATCGACTGGAATGGCGCTCGACGGACGAGCGATGTCGGCGGCTACTTCGACACGTGGACCTACATGACGAAGCGTTACGTCGTGGGGTCGGCCGAGCGCGGGTACGCCGGCACCTGGCGTTCTCCGGAAGCCAGCATCGTCTTCCAGATTCACTGGTCGATCGCGCCCGAGAACACGCAGGTCGGCGACGTGCGCACGCTGTTTGCTCGCGGCCGCATGAACGATGAGGTGGCCGAGCTGAAGCACACCCACGCGTTCGCCGACAATGGATACGCCCGCGCCGTGCAGCACGGGAACTCCGTCATCCTCCTGTACTCCCCTGCGCCACGGAACAAGGAAGTCATGCAGACATTCTCCCTGACGGCCATCATCCCGCGGCACGGGAAGATCCAGAAGATCGAGGCGATCGCTGACGGTCGGTCGCAGGTCTTCAAGGGCAAGCCGCTGACCTTTCTGGCCCCTCCCCGGGTCTTCATCCAGGACGGAGACGTCTACCTGGGATTGCTGCCCCTGGAGGTGACCGATCGCGGCCGGCAGATTGCCGGACGGATCGAGCAGACGGACGATCACATCCTGCTGTCCTGGTACAACCTGCAGAAGGGCGACGCGTCGACCTGGGACGAGAAGACCTTCCTGGAGACGCGCAACGGTCTGCTGGTCGAGGTGGGGGACGTGGAGGAATGGAAGTCGTTCCAGGGCTTCTTTCAGGCGGTCGCCCCCTCGACGATCAGCGACACGCTCGCGGGCGACGTGCGCAAAGTGACCTATCGGCGGGGCGACGATCGGCGCTCCATGGAAGTGGACTACGACATCAACCGGATGGCGTTCACGCAGAAGGTCTTCGACGGTCAGCTGTACGCGGGTCCGACGCTGGCGTCGCCCCACACCGTCGCGGGGAAGGATGCCGTGCTCTCGGTAGGAGGGGCGATGCTGAGAAGCCGGGAATCGGGCGAACCGAAGTTCCTGACGTACGCTCCCGACGATGGGTGGACCACCGTGCTCTATCCCTTCCGTTTTCCGGTTCCGCTCGACCTGACGACGCCGAAGGGGTACTTGCGATCGGAGGGTTTCCGGATGGGGCGCATCCGGTACCAGCCAGAGGCATCGGACGGAGGGACGAGGGTCTTCATCGATTGCGAGCGCGCTCCGGCGCCTCTCCGGATGAAGAAACCTTCGGGCCGGTATGCCGTGGTGGTCAACGACGAGGACGTGACGGGATCGCTGACCGAGACGGCAACCGAGCTGATCATTCCGCTTCCGGGCAACGAAGTGTCCCGCAGCGATACGTCGCTGGAGATCACGCTCGCTCCCGATTGGAAGAAGCTGGCGACGACCGGCGAGGGCAAGGTGAAGGCGAAGATCACGAATACCGGCTCCCATCCGGCCCGCGACGTGTTGGTCTCTGCCTATGTGCTGGGATTCGCGAGGCAGCGCCTGAACAGGAACGTTCACCGCTTCGATCGGATCGCCCCGGGGCAGACGAAGAACATCTCCTGGATCGTCGGTGGCATCCGCCGGGCCGGGATCCCCGGCGTGCGGGCCGTGGCTTCGGCCGAGAACGCGCCGACGGCGACTGTGGAAGTCGCACCACTCTGGGAGGCGCGTCGAGTCGCCGGCGACGAGCCGGAACCCCTCGAGAGTGCGCCGGCGGGGAGGTGACGATTCTTCGCTTCTACTGCAGCCGCTGAGCTAGCCGCCTCTCGTGCTTCCGCTGGCGCCGGCTCTGGCGCCGGAGCTCTCGGAGGGACGGGCTACCTCACGCTGTCTGGCGGCCGGCGTCTCGCGATCGAGCTCCCTGCCCGCGTCCGCTGGCGGGTCTCCTCGCTGGACTGCTACCCGGAGTTCGGCCGCTGCCTGGAGCGCGCAGCCCTCGTCGGCGATGGCGACAGCCCCGGCCCCTTCGCCTGGCGCCTGCGCGTCGGGGCCTAGCCCTGCTTCCCAGGAGGTCCGAGGTGTCGACGCCTTTCGGACGGAGTGCATACCGATCTCCCTGGAAGATCGCCCCAGAGACGGCGTAGAATGGTCCACGAGGGGTTGCCCAGCGGGAGACGAGAATGATCCGTTCGAAGCCCGATGGGAACGCAGCCACCCTGGCGGCGACTGCCGCCGCGGCGCTCTGGCTACTGCTTCTGGCCGGCCCCGGCCGGGCCCAGAACGTCATGATCGTCGTCGCGGACGACTTCGGGCAGGATCTCGTCGAGACCTACGGCGTCGCGGGCGATGCCGGGCCGACCCCGACGATCGATGCCCTGGCCGCCCAGGGCGTGCTGTTCCGCAACGCCTGGGCGCACCCGCAATGCAGTCCCGCGCGCGCATCGATTCTCACCGGCGAGCAGCCGTCCCGCCACGGCGTCGGATACGCGATCCAGGAGAACAATCCGGATCGGACCGTCGGGCTGCACCCCGACGCTCCCAACCTTGCCCGGACCCTGGACGCCGCGGGCTACTACACCGCGGCGATGGGCAAGTGACACCTCGGAAGTCACCTCGTCGACGGTCAGGCGATCTCGCACGGCGAGTACCTCCTGCATACCAACCGGATCGGGTTCGACTGGTACAGCGGATTCACCGGCGGCGGCCTCGACTACTTCCTCTGGCCCAAGACGGTCAATGGCGTCAGCACGCTGGTCGCGATCTACGCCACCACGGACACGGCAGACGAGACCATCAACCAGATCGCAGCCGCCGGTACCCAGCCGTACTTTGCGTGGGTGGCCTTTCGCGCGCCCCACGGCCCCTTCCACGCGCCCCCCGACCAGCTGCACTCGTTCGGCGACCTGACCAACGCCAGCGTGCGGGTCCTGGCCCGAGCCATGACCGAGGCGATGGACCGGGAGCTCGCGCGCATTCTGCAGCACGTGGATCTGTCGACCACGACGGTCTTCTTCATCGGAGACAACGGGACGTACCGTCCCATCTACCGGGGCCCGGGCTCCCAGGCCAAGGACACGGTCTACGAAGGGGGCGTTCTCGTGCCGTTGATCGTGGCGGGTCAGGCCGTCGCCCCCGCCGCGCGGGGTCGGGAGGTGGATGCCATCGTGCAGTCGACCGACCTCTACGCGAGCGTGCTGGAGCTCGCAGGCCTCGCGCACGGTCCGCCGCAGTCGGTCTCCATGATGCCGTACCTCCAGGACCCGGACACGCCACCTCTTCGCCGCTTCATCTACTCCGAGATCTTCGAGCCCAACGGAGGCCCCATCGATCAGGCTCGGCATGACCGGGCAGCGCGCGACGTGCGCTACAAGGTGATCGAGAACGGGCTGGCTCCGCCCGAGTTCTACGACCTCCAGACGGATCCCGGAGAAACGACGCCTCTGGCGCTGCAATCCTTGAGCGCCGAGGAGCTGGAAGCGTTCGTCCGGCTCCGTCAACGCACCGGGTATCCGCAGCGATGCGGCGCCGGCCTGGGGGTGGTCCTGATCGTCCCGATCCTGATGACCCTCCGCAGCCGGCTGCGGTCCCGCCTCCAGGC
The DNA here is from genome assembly GCA_947259215.1 of uncultured delta proteobacterium. GTDB lineage: Bacteria > Myxococcota_A > UBA9160 > UBA9160 > JAFDET01 > CAMYLJ01. The sequence goes on along the minus strand of CAMYLJ010000002.1, from coordinate 215,887 downwards.
CTCACGTCCGAGGTCCCTCAGAACCCGGGGTTGACGGAGCCCAAGACCGCCACCTCGCGGAGACGCGTGGCGATGCTCCGCTCGTCCGCTCCAACCCTTCCGCGTCGTCGTCGATGATCAGCGGCTTCGCCAGGCCAGGGAGGCCAATGTTCCAACGGCGGTTCCTGCGGTATTGGCGACCACGTCGACGAGACCGGTCTGGCGGGTCGAAAGCAGTAGCTGCATGGCTTCGAGGCTGAAGCTGAGCAATCCGCCCGCGGCGATCGCTAAGAGGGCGAGGAATCGACGGCGGTCTACCGATGCGCGGCCTACGATGCCGCCGAGAAGCCATCCGAGCGGCGCGAAGAGCACGATGTTCGCGGGGATGTTTCGCCGGAATGTCCCATGCCTGAAACTCTGGCGCGCGGGCGCGTCGAAGAGCACTCCCATGAGGCCACTGAAATAGGAGGGAATGAATAGATTCGGTCCACCAGGGACCACGTTTCGTGCGTATTCGCCAGCACCTTCATCGAACGGGAACAATGCGAGCAAGCGACCTTCTCGCGCCAGTGCGCGGACGCCCCCTTGCCGGACCCGACTCTCGTGTCGCTCCAAATCGGCTGACGAGAGGACCTTCCCGTAGATCGCCAGACCGCCCAGCTCACCCTGCCAGGGGTGGAAGTTCTGTGGGGAGGTCCCGAGCACGAGTCGGCTGGAGAGCCAGTTCGGCTCCTTCACAGTCGCCGGCCTGCGAGTCGTGAAGCCGCCCTCGACGAATATCGCAATCTCCGCCCGATCGATGGTCACGGCGACGAAGTGATCCTCGCCGCGGGAGAGCCCCTCCTCGACGCGAAACTGTTCTCGCCATTCCGAACCCCAGGGCTCATCGATGTCGAAAGCGAAGACCCTGCCGCGGTTGATGCCCACGATCAAGGGGAACGACGACGTACCATCGTACAGCGACAAGATGACCCCAGACCCCTGATCCTCTCTCGTCTTCCGCTCGTGGATCCAGAGCTCGAGTGTCATTTGATCCAGGGGCTCCCCATTCGGATGCTCGATCGCCTCCGCCGTGTACGCGATTCCTCGACCGTCGAAGTAGAGGCCGCTGCCCCCGTCGAGCCAGTGAACTCCGTTTCGGCGGAAGTCGAACGGGAACAGAAGTAGACACGATATGACCGACGCGCAGAGCGCGATGAGCATCCAGATCCAGACGTCGGAGTCCGAGCCCGGCAGCCACGCGCGAATCCGCATGGGTGGAAGCTAGCCGATGCGAGGCGGGAGGCAGCCCGGGCAACCCCCACATTGACAGAGGGCGTCCGATGCTGGGAAAATGACCAGGCCTCAGCGTCGGGAACCCCTCCGGGTGCGATAGGAGTCCAGCGTAGTGTCTCACCATCACGTGGCGGCGCTTGCAACAGCGATCTTGTTGCTCGCCCTGACGTTCTTCGCGTCCGGCGCCAAGTGTGGAGCGAATCCGTATGCCACACTGACTCCCTGGAAAGGGGACGTTCACGTGCACCTCGACAAGGCCACGAACTGGTGGGAACGCTTCCCGACGCTCGTGGGAGGTCAATGCGCGGGCCAGTGCTACGACAGCTCCTCCTCGCCGTGGCTGCCGACGCCGGACGACTGCTCGCTCGACCTCGGCGGAGGCGCGACGGCCTGCTCGAGCGCTGGCGGCACCTGCGTCTACGGGGAGGGGTCTGCCTGGGGGGGGCCGGCAACGGCGCGTCCTGCGGCTACCGGCAGACGGAGCTCGGCCTGCACGCCGCCTGCCTTGCCACGGGGGGCAGCTGCTCCTACCCGTGTCTCGGGCACGGTGGCCAGACCGACATCAAGGAGAGTCTGACCCGAGACGAAGGTCGATTCGCCGATCTCGACTTCGTCGTCTACACGCCCCACGTGTGGGCGCCCCCGCCGAACGCGGCCGCCTTTCGGGGAATCAACGGCCCCGCCGCCTTTCCGACCTGGTTCTTCAGCAGCGCCGGGCCGTGCCACCCGAGCAACGCGCCCTGTCCCTTCCCGTGCAACGCCACCTGCGACGCGCTGGAATTCCCGCTCGGGTGGACTCCTGTCGACGACCGGGACGAGTGGGAGCTCGTCCAGGCCTGGGCCTGGAGCGGAAGCCTGGACGGCATGTTCGTCGCCCTGGCCGGGATCGAGAACTCCTACGACGCCAAGGTGCAGATCGGGGAGTACGGCCACCAGCTCGCGATCTACCCGCCCGCCGACTCGACCTTCGAGAAGGTCGACTCGCTGTGCGCCTGGTTCGAAACGCCGTCGTGTCTTCAGACGGATCTCTTCGACCACGTGCGGAACGCTGGGGGCGTCATCGTGGTCGCCCATCCCTGCAGGGTCGGCGGGATCCCCGCGGAGTGGGACGGCCTGCCCAACGACCCCGTCATCGTGGGAATGGAGCTGAGCACGGAAGGCGAGGCACAGAACAAGGACTGCGTCGACGACTCCGCGGGGGAGGTCGGGGGCCGTGACTACCACAGCGTGCTCGATCCGGCCGGGCTGAACCGCAAGGTGGGCGCCTTCGGGAGCTCTGACATCCACGGCCCCCCTCCCGGGGGGAAGCGGCAGACCTTCGTATGGGCGGACCAGCTGACGCGAGATGCGATCTTCGACGCCATCCAGAATCGCCACACGTACGCCTACCTGGGGCTGCCTCCGCAGGCCGGACTGGCCGACAAAGGACGGCCGAGATTCGAGTTCTCCATCAACCAGGCGATCATGGGCTCCGAGATCACGGTGAGCGCACCCTTCGGAATCGCCGTGCGCATGAGGCTGACGAACACCGCCGAGGCCGAGGCCGCCGGCCAGGTGTTCTCGCGGGTGGAGCTGGTGCACAACGGCGCCGTCATCAGGCAGTCCTCGTGCACGGCGGGCGCGAATCCCGCCTGTAGCCTCATTCTCTCCTTCACTACGGTGCAGAGCGGGTACTACTACGCTCGCGTGGTCGACGACTCCGGGTTCCCGGCGGACAAGGTCATCCTGGTGACATCCCCGATCTGGGTGACGGTGAACTGAAGTCGTCCTCACGCGAAGAGCGCGCCAACGAGCACGGTCAAGCGCTGCACCGTCCAGTACAGGGCGACGCTGATCGCTGCGCTCGAGAGGCCGAAGACGGCGAAGCGGTGTGCCTTGGGCCACCTGCGCCCGATCAGATGGAGCGCGGGCCAGAAGGCGAGCACGATTCCGACCTGGCCGATCTCCACCCCGATGTTGAATGAGATCAGCGACACAAGGAGGTGAGGTGCCTCCAGGTTCAACATCTGGCTGAGCACGAACGCGAATCCCAATCCGTGGAGGAGCCCGATCAGGACGGTGATGGGAAAGGTCGAGGACCGCGTGGTCTCGAGGATGGCGATCATGCCGGCGTAGACGATGGAAAGTGCGATCGCCGTTTCCACACTGGGAATGAACCAGGGGGCGGCGGGCGTGTAGCCCAAGAATCCGACGATCAAGGTGACGGTGTGTCCCAGGGTGAAGCCGGTCACCCGCCAGAGCAACGCGCGGATCGACGAGGCGCCCATGATCAGGCAGACTACGAAGAGCAGATGATCGAAACCCTCGAGGATGTGCCAGATGCCCTGCTCGACGAAGGTCAGCGCGGCGGTCGTGGCCGCGGTGTTGAGGACGACGGGCTCGGTCAGCAGTCCCGACGCGCGAGTGATGCGACGCTCGCCTCCGATGTAGTCGAGGAACAGGTTGGCGATGGAGGCCGTGGCCTGAAAGCCATCCGGGACGGCCGCGGAGAAGCGGATCTCCCCGTCACTGTGATCGCTCTCATAGAAGAATCGGACGTCGGTCACGGTATCGCCCACGTACCTCGCGGCTTCGCCCGGCGCGTAGGGCGCGGCGCGGGTCGCGGCCTTGGCCTCCGCCAGCTCGGCGAAGCGGGGCTCCAGCCGAATGGGGTGGACGACGGCGGCCTCGACCCTGGGGGCAATCTCCTGGCCGTCGAGGACGAAGCGATGGCCGTCGGCCACCAGGCGGCCGTAGCCGAGCGGATCGGCGTGGAGCGCCTCGGTGTCGACGTAGTGAACGACGCTCCCGCGCTCCTCGGCGCTGACGACGTACGGCACCTCGATCGCCTGGTCCGGCGATGCGACCCCCACCAGGTAGCGGCTGTAGACGAGCGGCGTGGGCAGCCGCATGTAGAGTCTCACGCCCTTCGGCAGGCGCTCGATGTGGACGATTCGGATGCTGGCGTTCAGTCGGAAATGAGCCTCGGCGTCTGGCGACAGGAAGGAGCAGGCAAGGGCGCAGGGCAGGAGCGATCTTCGTGCCTGTCTCCAACCCATGATGCCCCGATCCGCCGGCGACTCGGCGATGCTAGAGGGTGGGCTGGCTCTGCCGAGGCGCAAGCGGCCCGGCGCTCGATGCGTGGGACAGATCGGCTGGAACCGCAAGCGCGCCGCTCCACTCCTCGGCGTCAGCTACAAGACCCTGCCCCAGAAGATCCGCGGGTGCGGGCTCGAGCCGGGCTGATTTCGCTCAGAGCGCCGCACCGTCGGCGAGCCGCGCCACGGCCGTGCGGCCGTCCAGGCTCTCGATGGCCTGGCCGCTGAACCAGATCATCTCCCGGTCGCTCTCGCCCGTCGGCAACACCACTGAGCCGAACTGGAAGAGGTCCGCGTGCCAGCGGTCCTTGCGCGCGCGCCAGGCCCGCGTCCATCGCTCCCCATCTCGCGAGAGCCACAGGCTTGCGTCCCACCCCCGGTTGACCAGCGAGGGCTCGACGCTGGTGCTGAGCGCGTACAGGCCGCCGAAGCGGCACGCGTAGATGCAGCTCCCATCGAAGTCGCGCAAGCGCTCGGCGCGTCCAGTCTTCTTGTCGAGCGAGATGAGGCCGTTGGTTTCCATCTCGGTGTCGGTGGCGTAGACGAGACGGTCGCCGAAGTCGAAAGCGTGGACGGCTCTGAAGCGCTGCTCTCCCTTCACGAACCACTCGAAACGCTTCCAGTCCGACGAAAGGCGACCGATCCCGGGATGCTCGCCGTGGTCGCCCGCCAGCACCCAGTAGTGTCCCTCGCCCTCGTCCCACAGGACGTTGTGGACATGCTTGATGCTGCCGGCCTCGAAGGTGTGGATCGCCTGGAAGTGCCGCCCGCCATCCACGGAGCCGTAAAGACGCGCGGCGCGCGGCCGTCTGGGGCTGCCGTACTCGCCCCACACAACGCTGCCGTCCGCCCGCGCACAGATTCGCATGGGTGGCATCAGCGGCAGCTTGCCGCTCTCCACGAAGGAGCGACGCATCATCGTGTCCCCCTCCGGTCCGTGGAAGACTCCTTCGCGATTGGAGGCCACATAGGTGCCGTCTTCGAGGCGGACGAGCGCCCGGACCTCCTGGCGCAGCAGCCGGCAGGCCAGGCGCGAGAACTCCGCCGCCCGTCGGACGGGCGAGCGCGGCAGCGCCCCGACCTGGGCCCACGTGGCGCCGTGGTCCACGGAGCGCAGGATGGCGTAGTTGCGGCCCATGTGAATCGTGCCGTCGGGTTCGAGCAACAGCGCTCGGCCGGGGAGCGTCCGCAGGCACTCGAGAACACCGAGATCCCCCCCAAGCCCGGAAGCGGTCATGGGCTCAGCTGCGCTCACGGGAACACGTCCACGCGCGGGAGCCCCGCATGTCCCGACATCGCGCGAACGCTCGATTCAGTACGACCGCCACAAGGAGCGGGAGAATAGCGCGGTCGCCTCCCCGACGGCATCGGCCGGAATCCGGCGGGCTCTGCCGGGACGCAGAGGTGATCGACTAGGGAAGAGGATCGCGATTCTTCCTGGCCAGGATCATCGCCAGGGAGTCCTCGCACGGTCCGGCGGGCTCCGGCTCGAGGCCGACGCTCCGCGCCATCTCGTGCCAGAGCTTGAGGTCCAGGCGGTTCATGGAGAGCCGCAGGTAGTCCGCGTAGCCGCGCCATGGCGTGAGCCGAAAAGCGGCGTGAATGACCGGGTTGGCGACGGCCTTCGCACGCCACCCCTCGGCCGCGCGCACGGGGTGCCGAAGGTCCGGCACGGTGGCCAGGAGATAGCCGCCTACTGCGAGCACCCTGCCGATCTCCCTGAGCGCCTGCCTCGGGTGATCCAGATACTCGAGAACGCTGGAGGCGATCACCGCACCGAAACGGCAATCCTCGAACGGCAGGGAGAGCGTCTCGGCGGGGTCGATCCCGACCCACTCGATCTCCAGGGCCCCGGTTTCCGACCGGGCCTTGTCGAGCATCTGGGTCGAGATGTCGCATCCGGTTGTGCGCCACCCCTTCGAGGCAATCGCTCGGGTGATCTGACCGGACCCGCAACCGAGGTCCAGGACTCGCTGGCCCGTCGGCACGCGAGGCACCAGGGCGGAGCAGAAACGGTCGATGCGCCCCTGCATCGCGGCCCCCGGCGCGTAGCGCAGGTTCCACCCGGACGCTTCGCGGTCGAATAGGTCCCTTACCTGCTCCGCATGTGATCTCCGACTAGACATTTCCCTCGGCGTGGACCTGGATCAGGGACACGCTGAGTTTAGAACGTCTGATCTTCGAAGCGAAGGCGGCGTGCGCGCTTCGTCGCCCACTCGCAGCGCCTCGATGATCAAGGCCCGGGCCCGTGCTGAGGCAGACGGCGTGCCGCACTGGGGGGGGGGTCGCGTGCCAGGAGGTTCGAGCGGTCTGCATGTTTCACCGGGAGGCGTTGCCGACTGGAGTCGGAGCCGCGTCGCCGCCGCGTGGGTTGGGCGAATCCCGGACCAGGCGCCGAGCGCTGGACCCGGGTTTCTAGGCCGATGGATGCGGTAGCGGCGACCCCGCGCCGAGGTGGGTGCAGTCCTGGCCCCCCTTCCCCCAGGGGACTACAAGAAGTCCAGCGTGGTGCCCGGCGTCGACCGTATCCGTCCCCCGTCAATTGCGTGGGGGTCGCGGCAGATCCTGGCGAAGCTCCAGGGGCGCCGGGCGCCGAGTTCCGAGCCCGAGGCGGAGCTCTGGGTCGGCGCCCACCCGGCGGCGCCTCCCGGATCCGGGATGACGGCGCAGAGATCCCGCTGAACGATTCCGCCCGGCAAGGGAGGTCCTGGAGCGCCCGGAGGTGCTCGGTCTGGCCGAGCTCCAGGCGTGCCTGAAGCCCTGGGTCGCCGCCAGGAGCGACGATCCGGCGCTCGTGTGGCCCCCCCGGCTGGCGCAGGTCTATCCCGGTGACCTGGGCGCCCTCGCGCCCCTGTACCTGCATTTTGTTCGGCTCGAGCCCGGCGAGGCCCTCTTCCTCCCCGCCGGCGAGCTGCACTGCTACCTGCACGGGGTCGCGGTGGAGGTGATGGCCGGCTCCGACAACGTGCTGCGCGGCGGGCTGACGTCGAAGCCCGTGGACGTCGACGAGCTGATGCGGATCATGACGTTTGCGGCGGCGGTCCAGAAGAGGTTTACGCCTGCGACGCGGAGGAGTTCCGGCTGTCGGTGATCGAGCTGGAGGCCGACGCCGCATGGGAGCAACCCCCGGGGGGCGGTGTGGAGGTTCTGCTCTGCACGAGCGGCCGCGCGGTGGTCGAGGACGCGACAGGCGGGGAGCAGCCGCTTCCAAGGGGGACGGCCGCGTTCGTTCCCGCCTCTGCGGGTCGCTATGCGCTGCGCAGGAACGGTCTACCGGATGACCGTTCCGGACAGGTGAGGGGACTCCGCGCGATCGACGCGCTCGAGTTCCAGAAGCTCGATTCGCCAGGATGGCTGACCTTCGACGAACCGGCTCTTGAGATCCGCGGCCTTGTCTCGAAGGTAGCGCTCTCGCCAGACCAGTCGGAAGTTCTCCGCCAGGTACGACTCCAGTGCATCGCGCGTGGCGCGCCGACGCCAGTCGACCACGCTTCGCACGTATAAGACCCGATCGTGACCGGCGATGGCCGCCTCCCAGCCATCGAGCGACGCGAAGTCCCGCTCCGAGCGGCGAGTCTCACTTCGGGGGATGCCAGAAATCCAATCGCGCCAGCCGAGAGCGTAGTGAGCATAGAAGTAGAAGGACTGATGGTCGCAGACGACCAGATCCCCCGGCCTGGTCCGCTCCAGGGTCACGGCCACGACTTCTTCCCAGGGCTCGATGTGCCGCAAGGTGCCGTACCACTGCTGGTGGATCGCGCCGATCCAGCCCAGCCCGAAGACGATGCTGATGGGCACCAGCACCCGGAGGCGGCTCCCGCTCGCGGGAACGAGCCCCGTCAGCCCGAGGATCAGCCAGGGTCCGAAGAGCCCGAGCCGCTTGGCCCCGATGATGCCGATCAGCCCGGACGCGAGGAACACGAGCGGCAGAAGACCCAGCGGCCAGAGGGCGCGTGGCCCGCGAAGCGCGGCGTGGGCCAGGGCCAGGCCCGCCAGCACCACCAGCGCCGCCGGCCAGGTCCAGGGCGCAACGGCCTCGCTGGCCAGGAGCGCGAATCCGTGGTAGCCGATGTCGGCGAGCACCTGCAGCGGTGAGCGGACCAGCTCGGGGCCGTGGCGAAGCTGGAACAGGAAGGCACTCAGCAGCGGCAGCGCGCCCAGGCTGAACGCGACCGCGGCAATCCCGACGTGCTTCCATTGCCCAAGCGTCGGCCGGGTGAACAGGAAGTGGATGCCCAGGGCCCCGAGGAACGCCAGGCCCAGGTAGTTCGTGTAGAAGAGCAGCAGCGACGAGCAGACCAGCAGGGCCAGGTTTCCCGCATCGGGTTCGTCGCGCCAGCGGCAATACGCCCAGGTCATGGCCGCGACGAACAGCATCGCCAGCGAGGACCAGTGCGCGGGCGTTCCGACGAACAGCCCCAGCGGCCACGCCATGCCGATCGCGATGGCGAGCAACCTTCGCTGCCAGAGCCGCTGGGCGGCGGCACCCACGAACCACAGCGCGCCGCAGAAGAAGATGAGCGACGGAACCCTGAGCAGCGCCTTCGAGCCGCCGGTGGCGCGGATCCAGCCGTTCAGGAAGAGGTCGTAGAGAGGCGGATGTTCGTGCTGACCTGGACCGGACCAGAACATGCGAAGGGTCTCCGCGGGATCGTGGGTCGCCGCCTTGGTGACGATGGTGACCTCGTCGTCGAAGAAGGTGAGCGTCTGCTGCGCCGCGTAGAGGAACACGCCGTAGCCGATCAGCAGCAGCGCGGCGATCGGCGCGCTGCGATCGCGGGGGATGGTTCTGTCGGAACGCGTCACGGCACGCTGCAGACGAAGCACGCCGTGCGGACCGCGAGCGATGCTTCGGGCATGTTCCGGAAGCGCCGTGCCAGGGAGGGCCTGTCGCGCATCCGCCACGCGTCGAAGCGATCCAGGACGTGGGACTCGACGCGGAAGCCGGCCGCCTCGAGGTGCTCCTGCACCTCGTGGAACCGGAGCCGGTTGGGGGCACCGCGCCGGGATCCCATCCAGCCCCACAGGACGTCGGGTATCGCCAGCCAGTCGCTGGGGTCGTCCCGATCGAGCCAGACGTCGTGGGCATCGAAGTCCACCCTGTGCACCGCGACGCCGGCGGGACGGAGCAGCCCGAAGGAGTTGCGCGCGAAGGCGGCCACGTCCGAGACGTGCTCGAGGACGTTGTAGGAGAACAGGATGTCCGCCAGGCCCCGACGCTCCAGCTCCTCGATGGCGCAGGGAAGCACCTCGAAGAGCTCCGGGTAGCCTTCCGGGAAGCGCTCGGCCTCGATGCCGCGCCGCCGCAGAGCGCCCGCAAGGGCGGGGCGTCGCTCCGCCAGGTCGGCGCAGAGCGCCTCGTACAGCTGCTTCGCGGCCGGGCCCGCCACGTCCCCGGGGAAGCGATCGACGCACCAGTACCGCTCGGCACCCGCCGCGAGAAACATCAAGGCCACCGGAGCGTGATCCCCGGGGCCGATCTCGACCACGCGCGCCCCCTTCAGCCTTTCCACGCCGATGCTCCCGACCACGGTATCGAAGACATCGTAGGCGTGGTACCCGAGATCGTCCGGCGTCGGCGCGCCGCACACGACGGAGGTTCGACCGCGTCGGCTGCGCCAGCGGGCCACCGCGGGGACGCTCATCAGGACGTTGCGAGCGATCTGATCGACGATGAGCAACGCGAGGTGCCTTCTCGACAATCCCGTCACCCTGGGTCGCGTCGCGGGCCCGCGGCGCTCACGTCCCGGGGCTGCCGGCGCCCCCGGAGACCGTTTCCGATGCGCCCCCGTCTCGACGAGCCGACTCGAGGAGGCCGGAGTGGATGAGAGCCTCGCTGAGTGCCTCCGCGTAGAGCCGTTGCCCCAGCTCGTTCCAGTGCGGATCGAGGGGAACCCGGATCTCGGCGCCGTCGGGGATGCTCTCCTTGAACGCCCGCCAGTCGCCCAGATCGGGAAGCTCGAGCGCGCGCAGCAGGGCGGTACTGGCGGGTCCGCCGGCAAAGATCACCCTGAAGTCGGCTCCCGCCTCTTCGGATGCGCGCCGCATCTCGTCCACCATGGCAACCGTCGTGCGGAAAAGGCGCGTCTGGGCGTCGAAGCCCGCGATGTCCCGGCTATCGTCATAGCTTCCGATCGGGCGCAGGTTGCGTGCGGCATTGGGCAGCGCCACCGCCAGACGCAGCAGTCCCGTGGCGAACGAGCTCCTGCAGATCACCAGGTCCCTCAGCCACAACGTGAGCGCCGTGCGCGGGGCGACGGGCTTCTCGACGGGCTCGCCGTTCTCCCCGACACGAAGATTGGACGCGTGGGGGTACGGAGGGACTGGTACTCCTCGAAGGACGAGGGAGTCCGTTTGGTCCAGATGGAACCAGGGCTTCCCGTACTTGCGGAAAGGTCGATGGATCGTGGCGTTGTCTTCCCGGTCGTTGCCGCTCCACCTGTAGAGGACGAGATCGGGCTGGTATTCGAGCCCCTCTTCCCGCAGGAAGAGAAGCGCCTGGTCCGTACCCCAGCCCCGGACCCCGGCGTTCACGAACTGCACGTCATATCCGCGCTTTCGCAGCATGTCCTCGGCAAGTCGCGTGAAGACGGCCTCGGGCGGCACCTCGAAGGACACGACCGAGGAGTCACCGAGGACGAGCACCCGGGTCACGGCGGCGGGCTTCTCGTAGGGGATCTCGCGCTCCCGAAGCCCGCGGGAGTTGATGCGCACGTGCTGCTCGAACCCGAGCTTGATGAAGAAGTCTTCCGAGTCGGGCTCGTGGTGCCAGCCCCAGCGTTCATGGTGTCGCCACAGGACCGATTCCTGGGTCAGCGGCTCGATTCCAAATAGGAACCGGCAGACGACTTCGCCCAGCACGAGCGTTACCAGCAGGACTACGAGCCAGGAGCCGAACCCGCGGAGCAGGCCAAGGAGCAGGGAACTCCGGGGTGACACGGGCATGAGGGCAGACAACGATATCGGACGGTCCGGAGGCCACACAAGCCCCGGCACGATGCGCCAGCGAGGGACGTCATGGCTTGGCGTCGGCCGACTCGAAACCTGGGCCGCGATCGCCTGTACGGTGGAATGTCGGCATGCTACGTGTCGCGTGTGCGTCGAATCACTCAGGCGTTCGAAACGCCTTCCTTTCGCAGCACTCATTCCGTGCGTGGTTCTGCTCGTGGTCGGTCCCTTCTACTTGGGCACGATCATTTCGCGAGGATCGTGCGCGTACTATCAGTTCAAGTTGAAGGAGCCCGAGGGCGTGCCGGTTCTCGTCGCCTTCGGCTACGAGGAGCTTCTCGCCAGGAGGCTGGCCGTGCTCAGCGAGATCCCGACCCTGGGCATCGTCGAGACCCCGGCTGCTTGCGCCGCTGCCGGATAAGACGCAGGAGCTGTAGCCGCCGGCTGCTGACGCGAGCACCGGCTCGCCTAGACATCCTGCCGCGCCGTTCCCCGCGGGGGGTGTCGTGCACGCCGGGCGAAAAGGGTGTCTATCATCCGCGCGGTGGCACGTAGCTTTGGCGAAGCCCCGGACGTAGATGGGAGCGCGGACCCTGCGGCCGGCCTGACGGTGGTCTTCGCGGGCAGCCTGGGGCCCGGGCAGCACAGCCGAGCGCGACTCCAGGCTCTCGAGAGGCTCGGGTCGCGCGTCGTGCCCGTGGACCTGACCCCCGTGGGACCGTCGCCGGCGCGCCTTCCCGCCACGTGGCGGGCCCTCCGGCGCCGGCTCTCCTGGCCGGTCGACGAGGCCGACGTGAACGGGCGGCTCCCGGCTGCCGTGGAGCGCGCCAACCCCGACCTGGTATGGCTGGAGAAGGCGCTGGCCGTGCGCCCGGCCACCATCGAGGCGCTTCGCCGTCTGCGGCCTCGCGTGTGCATCGTCGCCTACCAGCCGGACACCCTGCGAAGCTGGGGCCAGCGCTCGATCCAGCTCCTCGGCGTCGCTCGTCGCTGCGACGCCGTGATCACGACCAACCCGCAGGCGCAGCGCGATCTGCAGCGGCTCGGTTGCGGCCGCGTGATCTGGGCCGAGAAGGCTTTCGACCCCCTGCTCCATCGGCCCCTCGACCTCTCGAGCGAGGAGCGCGCCCAGTGGGGCGCGCCGGTCGGCTTCGCCGGCTTCTGGGAGGCGCCCCGGGCGCGCTGCCTTGCCCGCCTGCAGGAAGACGGGGCGCCCCTCAAGATCTGGGGCCAGCACTGGGAGCGCAGGACGCGGGGCAAACCGCTCGCGGCGGCCGTCGCAGGCGGTGCCCGGTTCGGAGAGGACTACGCTCGGATCCTGAACTCCTTCGACATCGGACTGTGCTTCCTGCGCCGCAAGGCCGGGGATCGCGTGACGTCACGGAGCATCGAGATCCCTGCCTGTGGGACCTTCATGCTGGCCGAGCGCACGCAGGAGCATCGCGTCCTGTTTCGCGAGGGCATCGAGGCCGAGTTCTTCGAAGGCTACGACGAGCTGCGACACAAGGTCCGCTACTACCTGGAGCATCCCGACGAGCGAAGAGCGGTCGCCGAGGCCGGGCGGCGCCGCTGCGTCGAGTCCGGATACGATCAGGACTCGCGGATGCGTGCCCTGCTGCGGCGGATCCTGGGCTGAGGCACGTGTTTGCAGCGAAGGGATTGGCGCCCAGAGGGGCAATGAGGGTAGGCTTGCTCTCCGCCATGCGCCGGCGCCTCTCCCGCTCACATGCTTCGACGGATTCCCGATGCGCCTCCCGCGGAGGCACCTGAGCTTGGCGGGCTCGCGGGGCGATCCGCACACCGACGATGCTCCGTCACCCGAGACGTCCGACGTGGGAGCGCGTTCCACGCTGGAGGCACCCAGGCCCGGCCGCCTCGTCGAGCTGCGTCGGCGCCTCGCCGGAAGCGGATTGGGCGCCCGGCTGGCCCGTGGCGCGAGCGGCGCATTCGCTGTCAGGATCGCCGCGGCGGCCGTGGGCTTCGGGCTCCAGGTGCTGCTCGCGCGGCTCCTCGGCGCAGAGCAGTACGGCACCTTCACGTACGCCTTCTCGTGGATGATGGTGCTCGTCGTGTTCGCGCGCCTCGGGCTGGGCAATGCGGTCATCCGGTACGTCGCGACGTACGAGTCCACGGAGTCGTGGTCCCGTCTCCGCGGCCTGCTGCGGCGCACGGATCAGTGGGTGCTGGCAGCGGGCGTGGCGGTGGCCGCTCTCGGTGCGGTTGCCGTGTGGGCACTGCGCGCGCGACTGGACCCCGAGCTCGAGAAGGCGCTCTACCTCGGTCTGGCGGCGCTTCCGTTGTTCGCACTCCTGGGCGTGAAGGAAGCGGTCGTGCGGGGCTTCCGCCGCCCCGCGCTGGGCCAGCTTCCGGACGCCATCGTCCGACCGGCGTGCACCGGGATCCTGGTGTTGATCGTCTTCGCCGGCGCGGCGGCTCCGCTCTCCGCCAGTGACGCGATGCTGGCCGCGAACGTGGGGATCGGGGTCGCACTGCTGTTCGCGATGGGCCTGCTGCACCGCACCACGCCCGCGGTGGTGCGAGGCTCGCAACCCGACGTGACAGCGAGCGCCGAGTGGCGCGGCCTCGGGCTCTCCTTGCTCCTGATCGGCGGAATGAACATCCTGCGCAGTCGCACCGATGTGCTGATGATCGGCGCCTTCCTCGGCGCGACCGACGTGGCCTTCTACGCCGCGGCCGCCCGCTATGCCGAGCTCATGCTCTTCGGGCTCCAGTCCGTCAACGTGTTCGCTGGGCCCGTGATTGCCGGTCTCTTCAGCCAGGGGCGACACGACGAGATCCAGCGGATGGTGGGTCTCGCGGCTCTGGCCATCGCCGGCGTCACGGTCCCGCTTGGGATCGCCTTGCTGGTGCTGGGGAGACCGTTGCTGGCGCTCTTCGGCCCGGAGTTCACGGGCGGGCACGCCGCGCTCGTCTGGCTCACCGTGGGGCAGCTCGTGAATGCGCTCACGGGTTCCGTGGGTCTGCTGATGACCATGACCGGGCATCATCGCTCGGTGGCGTTCATCGTCGCGATCTCGGCGGCCCTCAACGTGCTCTTCAATGCCGTCTTGATCCCAATTGCGGGTATCGCGGGAGCCGCGATTGCGACGACGGCGACGATCGTGATCAGCAACGTGGCGATGTGCGTCGTCGTCGTCCTTCGGCTGAGGATCGACCCGACGATTCTGAGCCTTCTCGTGCGGCGCCTTCGCCGGTCGCCCGGAGCGGTCCGCTGAGAATGGGCTGCGCAGGAGGCCCGCGAGGCGTTTCAGGCCATCCCGGTGACCGTGAAGGGTTACCGTGACGCTTGCACGGCGCTTGCAGCACAATACCATTGCCGATTCGTCATGCGACCCTTGATCTACATCGCTTCCTTGAGGCGGACGGGATCGACGCTCCTGAGCGAGGCGCTGACCCAGCCGCCCCACGCTTTCATCTTCGTGGAGCCACAGCTCGGCGAGAACATCTTCGGACTCGCCGCCGCGGATGAGAGGGCGCTGCGCGAGGAGGGCATCGATCTAGAGCCGCTGGTGCGTCGGCTCCGCCTTCCCAGTGCGATCCGGCGCAGGTTGCACGTCGATCGTGACTACGTCATGCGCAGATTCAAGAAGGAGGTGCTGCCACGCCTGGCTTCTCGCTTCGACCAGGTTGGTGTGAAGGAGATCCGCAACGCGGGATGGCGATGCTACCGCAGGCACTTCCCGGACATGCGCGTGATCCTGACTTCACGCGATCCGCGAGACGTCTACATCTCGCTGCATCATCGTGTCCGAAAGGGCCGGGGCAGCTGGCGGGGGCCGCTTTCTCCGGAGCGCGTGGCCGAGGACCTGAACCGGGAGTTCCGCCACCAGCTCGCGATGCACGAGGCCCTGGAATGCCTCAAGGTGCGCTACGAGGATCTCTGCAGGGATCCTGGGGTCTTGCGTACAATCAAGGAGTTTGCGGACTGCGGCATTCCCAACGTGGGGCAGGTCGGGCGTTTCCTCAAGGACGACGAGGGCCGGGTCGGAGAGCACCAGCTGCACGAGGGACGTGTGACCGATCGGCGGGTGAACCGCTGGGCGCAGGAGGAGGACCCTCAGCTTCGCGAGCGCTCCGAGCGTACCTTCGACCTCATGCCCGAGTACCGCCGTTTCTGGGGGTACGAGAGGCTGCTCTGATTTCCGATGTGTTCCGGGGCTTTATCGTGGTGCTTGCCGCTCGTGGCGCGGGGGGCGTAGGGAGCCCACGGATGGCGTTCGATACACTTCGAGCCGCTCGTTCCTCGCAGGGGATCCCTTCTTGGCCTCGGACAGGCTGGGCGCTTGAATTCGACTCCGCGATGGCCGATGGCGGTGGGTGCGGATGCGTAGACTGACTCGACCGGATGATGCGGGCCCGATGGAGCCGTGGCAGGCGAGGCGCGAGCTCTGGGCCCAGCTCGTAGCCAAGCTGGTCCGCCCGCGCGAGCTCGTCGCCTCTCTCCGCTACCGGCTGGGCGAGGGCAACGAGTACCCCTATTTCGACCTCGTGGACTTCTTCCCTGGAGTCGGAGAAGCCCTCGCCCGGCTCGGCCCGACTCGGGTCGACTTCGAAGCCCCGATCTTTCTCGCCGGCCTCCGGCGCTCGGGAACGACTCTCTTCTATCGCGTGATGAACGCGCACCCGGACCTCCATTTGTACAACGAGCGATTCCCGGGCGACCGGCTCAACGGAGCGGGACTTCCGACGATCCACAACGTCTGGTCGGTGGCCGACGAAGCCGAATTCCGCCAGATCGTCCGCCGCTATCTCAGCCCCGCTCGGCGTTGGCGCTCCGGCCGCTGGGGCGCAAAGCTGCCACTGCACCTCGTCCATCCAGCTCCGAGCTCCGTTTCTGCAACGGGCTTCCAACGGCTTATGGGTGCGTTTCCGCGCGCTCGATTCCTCTGCATCGTGCGCGATCCTCGCGACTTTGTTCTTTCGGCCTTACGGCGCGGCGGACGAACCCTGGAGCACTGGGTGGCAGAGTACCGGGCGACAGCCGACCTCCTCTGTGCCCACGTGGAGCGACATGCGGACCGGGTTCGCATCGTGCACTACGAGGAGCTCGTTGCCGACCCGAAGAAGGTGATCGAAGAATGCTGCGAGTTCGTCGAGCTCCGCTTCGAGGAGCGGATGCTCGATCCCTCTCGATGGTCGATCAAGGGTCCCAAGGAATACGATCGCTCGATGATCGTCGAGAACACGGAGAAATGGCGCAAGGTGGCCGGAGAGCAGCCCGATCTGATCGATCGGATCGAGCGGGGCTGCTTCCCTAGCGCGGCCCGAATCGGTTACGAGCGAGCAGCGGCTTGCCAAGGCAACGGGTGAAGGATGGACGCGCGCTTCGAGGAAATAGCCGTAGCTCGAACCGACATCGGGAGGCAGCGTCGCATGCTCGCGCGCCTGCTGCTGTTGCCCTTTGCCGCGATCATCGTCTTTACGCTCGGTGTCGTCCTGGGTGTTCGCGGCGCCGACCTGCCGATGCTGGGCCTGGCGACCCTCACCCTGACCCTGGGGGTCGCCCCGGCCGTTCTCGACCAGGGGCGCCGACCCTCCGAGCGGCATCTGTTTCTCTCGTTCTACGCCCTCGTGTTCGCCGTCAACTACTCTGTCCCGGTGTTCACCTACTATATTCCGGCGATCGGTCCCGTGGACGCGCCGGGCATGGCACGCACGAATCTCCTCCCGGGCCATGTGGTGGCCGGACAGATTGCTGCTCTTGTCGGATATCTGAGCCTCCTCGTAGGCTACGCGTCTCCGTTCTCGGCCGGGATCAGCCGAGGGCTACCCCGGTCTCGGTCCGAATGGCCGCCCGGCTTCACCGTGCTCCTCGGGGTCGGAATGATCCCCGTGGGCTTGGCGGTCAACGTGGCGGGACGGGTCGGTATGATCCCCCCCGCATTCGGAACCGGGGTCATCGGGATCTTCGCGTTGGCCTACGTGTATGCCAACTGTCTCCTCACGATTGCCGTGCTGCGCTACAAGCTGCGCCTCCCCGTGGTCTTCCTGGCCGTCAACATCGCTTTCTCCTTCGTCTACGGAATTCTCACCGGGACCAAGATGAACATGCTCGTGGCCCCGGCCGCCGTGGTTCTCACCGCAACGCTCCTGCGGGGGCGGATCCGTGCGCGTTGGCTCGTGTTGGGTTTCGCCGCCGTGCTTCTGGTCTACCCGCTATCCGACTTCGTGAAGATCGAAGTGGGTTCGACGAGTTCGCGAAGCGCGGAAATCATCCGAAACCCCGTGGGCACACTTCGGATCGTGGGCGACTTTCTCTCCAGCAGCCGGCCCGGCGAGTACTTCGTCGAAGGCCTGATCAAGTCCGGCGGCCGGCTGGATGCGCTGGGCGTGACGTCGGTGCTGGTTCGCGACACGCCCGGCCGTTCACCCTACCAGCATGGCCGGACCCTGGGGCTGATCTTCGTGGCGTTCGTGCCGCGTGCATTGTGGCCGGACAAGCCGGGCATCAGCCTGGGGCAGTGGATCACGACGAACTACGGATCGGGCGCCCAGGTCGAGTCCTCGACGGGACCGTCGCAGTTGGGCGAGTTCTACATCAACTTCGGCTACTTCGGTGTGATCGCAGGAATGCTGTTTCTGGGCTTCGTGATGCGCCTCGCTCACGAGACGCTGCTGCGGCATCCTGCGACGACGCCTGCGCTGCTGGCGGGTGTCGTCTTGCTCTTCAATCTGGCGCTGAAGTTCACAGGTTCCGTAGCGGCGACGTATGCCTCGGTGATCCTTCTGCTGGCTCCAATCGGGCTGGCGCACGTCGCGGTACGGACGTTCCTGGGAACGCGGCCGGTCGGGGCGGCGGAGTCTCGCGCCGGCGTGCTGGCCAGGGGCGAGTCGGGCGAGTCACCGCCATCGGTTGGTCAGGGGGCAGGGAGACCTGCGAAGTAGCGAACCGCGGATGGCGACCAGAGCCGCGGAGCCGCATCATCGTTCGAGGCTGCTCGGTTCCCACACGCGGCGAGCAAGAAAGGCGCGGAGCGTCCGGAGGACCGCCTCAAATCGCATATCCGTATCGGTCCAACGGCACACCATAGTCTTGCATCAGTCGTCTATTGCTGGGCGAGTAGTACTCACGAAGTCTGGCCGCCCACTGGGCACTGAGGTCAACGCTCAGCGGCCGCCCTTTGCTCGAAAGCCGTAGCGCCTCCCGCCTCAAGGCGCTTGGCAGGAGCTTTCGGCCGACGGGGAACGCCGCGACCCAGCGCCTCAGCAGGAGTTCTGAATGGGTAACCCTCGGGTTCTCCGTTCTCCCGATCAGGCGCGCGCGACAAACGGAAGCATCCAGTCCCATGTACTCTGCCAGACCTTCCGCAAATGCCGCGGGCTCCTTGGCAAGCTGCTCGAACAGTAGGATGCGCACACCGTCCCTACCGAAGTGACGGGTAAACACCTCCGCCAGCTCGAAGTACTTGAACAGGTGAAAGTCGCTGCTCAGGTCCAATCTATCCCAGTTGGAGGCCAGCCAGGTCTCGAAACGGGCCGGAGACAGCCGCTCGCCCCTCACCCGCTGAAGGTACCACGAGGGAATGATCGTCTGCTGGGCTCTCACGACCATCAGGATGCGGGCTGTGGGAAACAGCCGCTTCAGCCTCAAGACGATTCCCAACCTGCTCGGTGAGCCTCTGTCCGCAGTCCCGGTAGCGAAGCCTTCGTCGGAGACGATCAGCTTGCCGCCTCTGGCTCCTGTAAGTGGCTGGACGACCTCCTCAATGAATCGTCCCAGTCCCTGTTCGAACTCGATCTCGTCGCGTGAGTGGATCGTGTGTACGAGACGCCTGTGTTGATCGTTGTCCAAGATGGTGGGATGGCCGATGTAGTCGACATCCGGGTACTGCGCAAAAACGCGTACCTGCAACGTTGTGCTGGCCGCCTTCGGGAAGCCGACATGGATGAAGATTTCGCGGCTCATCCCTCCCCCCAGCCGAGTGTCGCGCGCGACATGAGCAGCAATACCAATCAGGATCCTACCAGCCCGTCCCGAAGACGAGCAAGCGAGCCGAAGCCGGCCATGACAATTTCACCGAACACGCAATTCCCGCAAGCTCGCGTGCGATCAGCCTCGGCCATGCGCTATGGCCGTGCTCGGTCCAGTGGAAGTCGTCTCGCCGGCACGAGTCGACGTCGTCGCGGAGAGAGGCCCCGTGGAGAGAGCCTTGCAGCAACCGTGCCAGCGACACGTGGCGGAGCGCGCTCCCGTCCGGGACGGTGCAGACGCGAGGGCCGCCTTTCCACCTTCCCGTGGCCGACCCAGTCGCGGTAACTTGGCCTTATGGCATGAGCGCCGTGAGCTAAGCCACTCCCACGCCGATGCGCACGCGCCCGTACCGAGTGCCACGAGACGAGAAGAGCGTGATGGGCACCCGATCATCTGCTTGGGTTGTCTTCGGGCGAACGCTGGAGAGCTGCGCGATCCTCTGCTGAGAAAGGGTCCGATGACATCGTCGATTCCCAGTGACGATCCCTTCGAGCCGGTAAGCGTTGGTGACGAAGAGGTTGACGAATGGTCGGAGCGGAGTTCGTTGGCGTTCGACGCGGCGGTCTGCTGGGCTCGTCGCATGCCCCGCGCGAAGGGGGCGGTTCCGCGACAGCTGGGTCGCCTGTTCGGGAAGAACTCTCGGTTGGTGATCCGCACGAGCAGCGGCTCCAAGTTGGCAGTGGATCCGTCGAGTTGGGAGGTGTACACGGCACTATTGCGGGGCGCGTTGAGCCGAGCCGTGGTGGAGGCGTGCTGCCGCGTGATTGGTTCTGGAAAGGTCATGTACGACATCGGAGCCAACGCGGGGATCATCTGCATCGAGGTCGCTCATCGGATCGGCGATCGGGTGAGCGTGTATGCGTTCGAGCCGCAACCCAGCCTGGCGAGGGTGATCGCGGTATCGGCTCGGCTCAACGACCTCGGCAACGTGCACGTGTACCAGATCATGTTGGGGAGGGCCCAGGGCACGGCCGAGCTGTTCGTCCCCGCGCACTCGGTACACGCGTCCATGGTGGCCCCGGAAGAGACGAGCAAGCGGCTGGCATGCCCGATTCGGACCGTCGATGCTCTGGTTGCGGATGGCGCGTTGCCTCCGCCGGATGTCGTGAAGGTAGACGTGGAGGGCGCCGAGCGCGATGTCTTCGCCGGAGCGGCCGAGACGATCCGCCGGCACCGACCGTTCATCGTGTTCGAGTCGAATGTAATCGCGCAGCGTTTCGGGTACACACGCCAAGAACTGTGCGACGATCTGCGACAACTAGCGCCCTATGAGTTCTTCTTCGTCACGAACGCCGGGTTCGAGCCGACCGGAGGCCAGTTGAGCGACGGGAAGTTCAACGATCTCATCGCGATGCCACCCGGTCGAGATGCGTGACATCGCGACGGGGATTCGGCGAGGGCATAGTTTGCCTTGAGGGTGAGCTGTCCCCGCCCGAGGCGGGCGGACGGGACGCGAGCTCGGAGATCCCCGGATCAACGCCCTGGGGAATGTGGGCGCGGAATTCCCCCAAACTCGCGCCCGACCAGCTCGGCCATGCGCTCGTGGCCGTGGTCGGTCCAGTGGAAGTCGTCCGGCCAGTACGACTCGTCGCCGTCGCGGAGGAAGGCCTCGAACGTCTCGACGAATCGGAGGCCCCGCTCCTTGGCGAGCCGGCGGACCTCCCGGTACGCTGTACCCTCTTCTCCGAAGGAGGCCACCCCGCCGCCGAGTCCGACGATGAACTCGCGAAGGGGGTTCGCGACGACCGATCCCTGGGGAGCCATCGAGACCACGATCATCTCGCGAGGAACCTTCGCCGCGAGGGTTTCGATGATTTCGTCGAAGGTCACCGCGAACTTCTCCATCAGGCGCGCGTCGGGCTCCACGCAGCGCTGCGCGTAGGCCGGATCTTTCTCCTTGATCATCGAAGCCACGTTGTTGTAGACCTCGAGGTGAGAGCGGTTGCCGATCGCCCTCTCGACCTCGCGCTGTCTCTTCCAAACCTGGAAGCGGTGCTTCACCTTTCGGAGCAGGGCGAAGACGCTCGAAGCGTCCGCCAGTGGACCGACGATCGATCGCTCATCCGAGGATTCGACGAAATCGTTTCCGTAGAACACGATCAGGGCACCGTCGTAGCTTTCGTCGACGAGGTCCCGCGCGACGAGATGGTACCCGATGGGGCCGGATCCGATGAGCCCGAAGTTCTCGAAGACGTACTTGCCCTGGCTTCGGTTGAGCAGCGCCGCGAAGTTGCGACAGTCGGCGACTCCCTGTCCGTAGGTGAAGGAGTCACCGATCACGGCGATCCGACGGCGGCCGGTAACGTCACCCTCGAGGCAGCTCACCCTCCGCAGCTTCTCATCGACCCCGTAGACGATGTCCCAGCCCGCACGATGGTCGCGGAATGAGCCCGAGAAGAGGAAGTGGGCCGGGGGACCCGCGACAAGCCTCGTGAAGAGCTCTCCCGCGACGAGCGCGACCAGGACCACAGCGGAGAGCAACGCCGCGTTCCGCAGATGGGTCCCGATGCGGTCCACTCCCCGTCTCCTCCGATTCCGCTTGGCTCCCGGGGCGGGCGGGAGGTATCAACCGGCGCTCGCGAGAGCCGCAAGGACGCCGTCGACGCACTCGCGATAGCTCCAATGCTTCATTCGCGCGATGCAGTTTTCTGACATTCGCTGGCAGATCTCCCGATCGCCCAGGCACCGGGCGAGGAGTCTCTCCAGGGCCGAAACGTCTCCGGCCTCGTACACGAACCCCGTCTCGCCTGACGTTACCAGGTCGTACGACGCGCCGACGTCGGTCGTCGTGATGACCGGAGTGCCGGCACACATCGCTTCGTTCACCACCAGTCCCCACGGCTCCCTCTCCGACGGGAGAACGAAGAGGTCGGCCTGCGCGTAGTAGTTCGGCAGCTCGCTCTGATTCTTGAAACCGAGGAAGAAGACGTCTTCGACGTCATACGCCCGCGCGTGCTCCTCGAGCGCCGCTCTCTCGCTTCCATCGCCGATGAACGCCAGAGCGCCACGGATTCCGAGCCGCCGAACGGCCTCGTAGGCCTTCAAGAGATCCAGGGCGCGCTTGCGGGGCGTCAGCTTCGAAGCGTAGAGGATGATCGGGACTTCCTTGTCGAGCCCCAGCTCCTCGTGAAGCGTCGGCCGTGTGGATGCGTCGGGTCCCGCCGCCGCTGAGAACAGCTCGTTGTCCACAGTATAGGGAGCCGGAAACAATCTCTCGCGTGGGATGCCGATCGATTCGTAGAACTCCCTGTTCTTGCTCCCGATATAAAGAAAAGCGTCGCAGCGCCTGTACAAGGCGACCACCGCCCTGCGCAGGATCGCCCTCAATCCCGTGGGCTCGATGAGCAGCGTCGTCTCCGTCCGCAAGAAGACGCGAGTGCCCACCGCCTTGGCGACGAGGATGGCGAGGACGTATGTGAAGAACTGGTGCCCATGGACGAGCAGGGCGTCGTAGCGGCCGCTGGCGAGGCGTCCGATGATGCCGAGGTTGACCAGGCTGAAGAAGCCCCGCACCCCGCGGTCCCCCAGGAGATTTCCCACGAACTCGTACGAATAGCCATCCAGCAGCGGCGTGTCCCAGATGACGCGTCTCCCGAAGCCCGGGTCGAGGGAGCGGGGATCGACCCCCTGCCGGCTGCAGTAGAGGACGTGCACGTTGATGGCGTCGTGTTGGGCCAGCCTGCGATAGAGGGGTGCGAAGTACTGGATGGGGTGCGAGTTGACGACGACGAGTCTGAATCTCTCGCGCATGGGATCGAGCGCTCCTGTCCTCGGGGATCGGTTCCGCTCGGCAAGGGTCACGAGCGGACGACCATCCGCGTCTTGCCCGCCACGGTCTGCTTGAGCCGGTCGACCCGGCGGATCTCCATTTCGGTGAGGAGCGGGTGGGTCTTGCCGAGGCGCAGGCGAATCTGCTCGATCACGCTGGAGGGCAGCTCCCGGTCGGACGTGCAGTGAAGCTGGAGTCGCGCGTCGCGCTGAATCACCTGGTATCCGTGCACTTCGGAACACGGGCGGACCGCGTGGCTAAAGACCTCCGAGTGGATCATCGCGCCGTCGGAGAGCACGACGCAGTCGTTGCAGCGGCCGGCGACCCGCGAGAACTCCGAGAGGCCCACCCGCTCGTCCTCGCCCTCTTTGCATTCCACTTCGTCTCCCAGCTCGTAGCGCACCAGGGGGAAGCAACGCGGGTAGAGGCTCGTCACGCGAACGACGCCGCGGCCCGGGGCAATGGGCTCGATGTCCAAGAGATAATTCCGCCAGAACACGCGATAGCTTCCCGACGGATGGGTGTGCGCCAGGAGACCGGCCTCTACGCAGCCGTACTCCATGGCCACCTCGCACCCGAAGAGTTCAGCCAGCCGGGAGCGGCTGTCCTCCCAGGGGAAGCTCTCGGCGGTGCCGACGACGGTCTTCACGCCCAGAGCGCGAAGCGCATCGCGCTGATCGACGTTCGCCCGGGCGAATCGATCGAGGGCCACGCTGTATCCGAGCACGTAGTTCGGGTGGAAGGCCAACATCGCTCGTGCCGCGTCGCGCAGCTTTGCCTCCGCGAGGTCGTACGCCGAGAAGCGGTGGCAGCCGACCAGACGGTCCTGGAGCCGCCGCTTGCAGGCATTCCACCAGCCCGCGAGCCCGGTGCCGAGTAGGTGGCTGTGGCCCCAGATCATGAAGAGACGCGACGAGGGCCGGATGCCATACCAGCCGCGGCCGAGCCAGGTGTCGGGGGTTATCCGCGTACGCTCCGAGTTCCAGGCTGGAAGCTGCACGGGCTGGGCCGTCGAGCCTCCCGTCATGCGGTGGAAGTCGGGTGGCGGAGAGGGGCACGTCATCTCGCTCCCTCGCTCGTGGATCGCGTCGCGGGTGGTCGGAGGAATGCAGTCGACGAACTGTTCGAGGGATTCGAAACACGCAGGCGCCTGTGCCCGCGAGACGAGCTCGGCATAGTACGGGACTTGTGCCGTGATCCGCGCCCATTCGCGGTTGAGTGATGCGAGCTGGACGGCGTGCCGTTCGTCGGCGGAGCGCTCGACGGCGTAGAAGGCCGAGTTGCTCGCGACCGCCTGGGCGAGCACTCGCTCCCGGATGCGTCCGACGAGCGTCATCGGCCTCCGGGCAGCTGGGATCGCCAGCCCGAAGGCGGGCGGAAGGGGCGCCCGATGCACGGCTCGAGCTCCGCCTCCGCGACATGACAGCCGTTGAGACGGATCGGCACCTCCTCTGCGCGGGCGGCGGGGAGCGCGTAGCGCAAGGGCTCGAAGGCGCGCCCGACCAGCGGGATGGCCTCGACCGGATAGCCCATCAGCCGGCAGGCCACGCGATCGCCCCACGCCACGTCCTCGGAGAAGAGCAGCGTTCCCGCAGCGACCGGGGAGGGCGCGAGGGGACCGTCGCCCTCGCCCGCGATCATGCCATCGATCAGCGAGAGATGGGTGCGCGTCATCCCCTCGTGCATCCGGCCCTCGCGATCGGCGTGGTGGACGATCCGCGCCAGATCCAGGGCCATGCGCCAGCAGGTGTCGTTCCCGTGCCACGCGCCCGCCACCTGCAGACCGAGCACCCTCATGATGCGCCGGAACGTATGGTCCGCGATCTCCGCGGCGCCCTGCACGAGCGCCGCCTGGTCACGCCGATGGGTCCAGTCGTGGAACCGCGAAAGGGGATGGAGGAAGCGCAGGCTCGCGGGATACTCGTCGCCGCCCGTGGCGTTGCTGCCGAAGCGGTGATGAGCCAGGCAGTCCTTGTGCGCCACCGCTCCGACGAAGCCCTTGAGCCCGCACGTGATGCCCACCTTCTCGTGAGTCTTGAGCTTGGAGAGGCTGATCACGACGTCCGCGTCGAGGACGGCGCGGTGGACCACGTACCGGTGTGAGCTGCCGGCGTGGAAGGACTCGGTGCGCGCCGGGTCGTACTGCGAGACGCGGAAGCCGGGCCCGGTCCCGGAAGGGCTGGCGAGGTCGGCCAGCAGGCTGTCGCCGCCGAGGTCGATCTCCACCGCATCGGCATCGTCGAGCCGCGTCTCGGAGGCCACGCGGCCCAGCAGCGTCCTCTCGGTCACGTAGAGCCGGAGATCGCGCGCCTCCACGGGGGCTCCCTGCCCGCGGTAGAAGTCGGCGACAGCCCCGGCTCCCGTCTCCCGGAGCACGCGGTCCCAGTCGCATCCCTGAAGGGGCGCGTTTCCGAACTGGACCCGGCCGTCCTCTCCCGTAGCGATCAGGACGTAGTCCAGCAGCGCTCGGAGCACGGAGCCGTGGATGCACTTGGCGTGGAAGCCGCGCCGACTCTCCCGGGGCCGGCGGTGGTTTACGAAGTTGCACAGAACGAAGACCTTGGACCCCCGGGGAATGAATTCCCCAAGGGGATTCCAGCTCGGGGAGTCCCGCTTTTTCTCGTCGAGGCCGTGCTCCTCGAGGAGTCGTCGGACCATCCGGTAGACGGCGTTCGGCCGCGAAGCGACGTGGTCGAAGCGATACTCGGGAAAGGCATCGCTCGGCGAGTAGCAGTCGCCTTCAGCGGGATACTCGACGCCGGGCTGCGAGACGACGGAGATCATCGCGTTCCCATAAGCGATTGAAGCAACGCATGTTATCTGCGTCGTCGGGTCGGGGCACCCATGTTCGAGCCGTTGCCGGCGGCGCAAATCCCCTAGAACAAGGTGTACAGCAGCGGCCCCACGCCGGAGGCGTTCGCCATCACCAGGAAGCCGATGACCAGCAGAGTCAGGAGGATCGGGGCCATCCACCACTTCCGCGTGTGCCGCAGCCACGAAAGATACTCACGGAACAGCCCCGGGGAACTCTGCTCGGCCTGGCGTGCGAACTGCTCGGATCGGTCGGTCTGCTTCTCCGGCATCTTCGCGTCTCCCACCTCAATATTGCCTGAAGTACTGGGACGGCTCGCCGCCCGTTCGGTGCTCGCGCCAGTAGCTCTCGGCGTCCGAATCGAACCTCCGTTGGAGCGCATCCCGGCGGAAGATCCGAAGGCAGAGTCCGATGGGCGTCAGCACGATGTAGTACGACACCGCCAGCACCAGCCCCGAAACGACGAAGCCGATCGGATATACCGCTTGGATCCACGTGAGATAGAGCGCAAGCCGCAAGGCAGGCACTGCGTAGAAGAGTAAGCCTACCGCGCCTCCGAGCAGCCAGACGACCCGCGCTGCTCGCGGAAGCCCGAACTGGAAGTGAAGGAGGGCTCCGATGATCAGGAAGAACGCGACCATCGAGAGCCCGTACCAGCGAAGCTGCCGAGCGGGCGGATTTCGATCGATCTCGACCAGCGCCATGCTCAGCCTTGGCCTGCGGTGGCGTCGGGCGCGCCTGCCGGCGGCCTGCGGCCGATCATGACGAAGAAGCCCCCCTCGCGCTGTCCGGGGGCCGCCACCTGGATCGTCTGGGCTAGGAAGCGGTCGAGAGCCGTCCCGCGGGACTGGGATTCGAACAGGCTGGATCCCGCCAGCCCGTCGTCTTCGAATCGAAGTGCCGGGATGCCGCGGATGAACTCGAGCCCCGCCTCGTCGAACCACCGCAGCACTTCCCCGGAGGTGTGCTTCGACTCGTGCGGGTGCCGGTACTGGTCGGCGAACCAGGCTCGCCGTTTGTCGACGCTCAGACCCTCCTTACGCAGCACCGGGTCGATCCAGCGCGCGCGCCCGCCCAGCAGCCGGAAGAGCCGGCGGCGCTGGTCCGTCGCCAGGCGTCCGAAGCGGTTGTAGAGCCCGATCACGACGTGACCACCGGGCTTGACCAGGGGCAGGAGTCCCTCGAAGCCGCCGCGAGGGTCCGCCGTGTGGTGGAGGACGCCGTTGCAGAGGAGGACGTCGAACTGGGCGGGACGCAACGCGGGCCGGAACAGGTTCATCTGGATGAATCGCACCCGCGAGAGATTCTGCTCCTTTCGAAAGCGCTCTCCCAGCTTCAACGAGTTCATGCAGAGGTCGGTCCCGATCACCCGCCGGCAGGAGATGCCGAGGAAATTGCTGAGCTGGCCGGTGCCGCAGCCGACCTCGAGCACCCTGCTGTTGTACGGAATCGTCTCCTCGAGCTGCCGGGCGTAGAGACCTCGGCGCGATTTCTCGATCAGGGACCGCAGCGAGTCGTGGTCATCGTAGTTGGGAAAGGGTGTCTCTTCGTAGAAGGCCTTCACGACGTCTGTGACGTCCCTGTCGTCGCCGATGCTCTCGTGGGGCCAGAAGAGCTGCGGGATGTCATCTTCGATCTCGAAGGCGTGGCCGCAGCCCGCGCACACGAGGGCAAGGCCGTCGCGGCGCAGCTCCTCCTGGCAGCATGGGCTCGCGAGCACGCCTTCGAGCGCCTCGTCGATGGATGCGCCGGAGGAGATCGAGGAGAGGTGGGCCGGCTGTGCGGTCTTCCGCAGCACACAGTGACCCATCACGAGCATGTCGATCTCCGACGCCATGAAGGTCCGGTACGCCTCCTGCGGAGTGCAGACGATGGGATCCCAGCCGAGGTTGAAGCTGGTGTTCACCATCACCGGGCAGCCGGTCTTGTCGTAGAACGCCTCGAGCAGTCTCCGCAGCAGGCCGTGGCGTTCCGCGTCGATGGTCTGGACGCGGGCGGAGTAGTCCACATGGGTTACGGCGGGGATGGTCGATCGCTTCTGCTTCAGCTTGTCGGTGCCCTCTGCTTCCACCAGCTCCGGCGGGATTGCCAGCCGCTTCGACTCTCGTACGGGCGTCACCAGAAGCATGTAGGGGCTCTCCTGCCCCTCGTCGAGGTCGAAGTATTCGGACGCGTGTTCCTCCAGGACGATGGGTGCGAAGGGTCGGAAGCCCTCGCGGAACTTCACCTTCAGATTGATCGTGGACTGCATCTCGGAGGCGCGCGCATCGGCGAGGATGCTGCGCGAGCCGAGGGCGCGGGGCCCGAACTCCATCCTTCCCTGGAACCAGCCGACGACGTTGCCGGCGGCGATCGCGTCGGCGACGCGCTCGCAGAGTGCATCCTCGGCATCGATCCGTTCGTAGAACGCCCCGACGGAGTCGAGAAAGCCCGCGATCTCGTCGTCCTCGTACTCCAGGCCGAGCAGCGACCCGTATTGGGCGTCGGGCGCGCGGATCTCCCTCGGGTTGTCCAGCAGCTGGTGCCAGATGAGGGTCGCCACTCCGAGCGCTCCTCCGGCATCTCCGGCGGCCGGCTGGATCCAGATGCGCTCGAACGGTCCCTCGCGCAGGAGTCGTCCATTGGCCACGCAGTTCAACGCAACACCGCCGGCGAGGCACAGATCGTTCATGGCAGTTTCTCGGTGCAGATGTGCGGCGGCGCGCAGCACGATCTCCTCGGTCACCCGCTGGATCGACGCGGCTACGTCCATGTGCTTCTGGGTCAAGGTGGATTCCGGAGCTCGCGGTGGATCGCCGAAGAGCCCGTGGAACTTCTCCGAGGTCATCGTCGAACCCTGGCAGTAGTTGAAGTAGGAGAGATCCAGGCGGAACGATCCATCTGCCTTGAGGTCCAGCAGGTGGTCGAGAATGAGGTCGACGTACCGGGGCTCGCCGTAGGGCGCCAGTCCCATCAGCTTGTACTCGCCCTCGTTGACCTGGAAGCCGCAATAGTAGGTGAAGGCGGAGTAGAGAAGACCGAGCGAGTGCGGAAACTGAAGTTCGTGCGTGAGCTCGACCCGGTTCCCCCGACCCACTCCGTAGCTGGCCGTCGCCCACTCCCCGACGCCATCGAAGGTCAGGATCGCCGCTTCTTCGAAGGGAGACGGGAAGAAGGCGCTGGCCGCATGCGATTCGTGATGCTCGGCGAACACATACCGCTTCTTGTAGGCGTGCCCCAACCCCTTGTTGAGCTCCCGGGGCAGGTGAAGCTTCTGCCTGAGCCAGATCGGCATCGCCCTGGCATACGAGCGGAACCCGACCGGCGCATAGGCCAGGTAGGTCTCCAGGAGACGATCGAACTTCCGGAGGGGCTTGTCGTAGAACCCGACGTAGTCGAGCTGCTCCGGCGTGAGATCCGCCTGGCGGAGGCAGAAGTCGATGGCGTCGCTGGGGAAGCTCTCATCGTGCTTCTTGCGGCTGAAGCGCTCCTGCTGCGCCGCGGCCACGATACGGCCATCGACAAGGAGCGCAGCGGCGGAGTCGTGGTAGAAAGCAGAGATTCCGAGCACTGCCGTCATCGACTCTCCCGATCAGCCGAACCGCGGACTATAGCTGATTCAATGTGGCGAATGCTCCACACCACCCTAGCGGTCCCCGCGGGGATCTTCCCGCCGCACCCTGCTACAGCCCCGTCCTCGTAGGCGTTTCTCGGTGCTTCCCGGATCGGGCTAGGGCTGGTCCGCGAGCGCCCGCGGTTGCTCGCCGAGCGCCACGAGGATGCCGTCCGCGATGATCCGCTGGGCCTTGGGGTTGTAATGGAAGTCCACCAGGACAGGTGGGGAACCCGACCAGAAGTAATAGGCCCTGCGCAGCGCTTCCACGCTCTTCACCGGAAGCGTCTCCTCCAGCCGCCCTCTCACGTTCACGACGCGGAGTTCCGGAATCTCGCGCATCAGGGCGTGCCTGTCCGCGGCGTCCGGCCCGTGGCCGACGCTGACGACGACCGGCTTGCCTCCATGTTCCGACGCGAGCAGCGCGATCTCCTCCATCACGAGCTTCGTCATGGTCCGCCCGTCCGACATGGGCGGCTTCGCGCATCCGACCGCCCTTGCCAGCCAGAGGTAGCTGTTCACGTAATCCCGGTGGATCAACGCGGGTGCGGCGCCCAGCAGGAGAAAGGACAGGAAGTCGCCAGCTCCCACCTCGGTCGGCCAGTACGAGTCCAGTCCCAGATCGAAGACGATGGACTCGGACAATGGCTCCTGGATGCCCAGGGTTCCCTGCGAGGCCTCGTAGAAGTACGGGATCGGAATGGCGGCGAGCCTGGTCTCGGAGAACCCGGTCATCGAACGCTGCTCCAAGCCGGGCGCATAGCCGATCAGCACCACGTCGGGCTTGTACTGCGGGATGAGCCGTCGGGCCCGGAGGAGCATCGGGAGCAGACCGTAGCCGCTTACGGCCGCGTTGATCGCCGAGCCGCCGAGTTCTCGTGCCACGAGAAACGTGTAGGTCTCCTCGGCCCGGCTTCCCTGGCCGAAGGTGTTGGAGTCCCCGAATGCCAGGACGAGGGGACGATCCCCTCTCGTGGCCGCCGCGCCATCGGACGGTATCCGGAAACCCCGCTCGTCGATCCAGACCGGAACCTTCAGGTCCGCGGCGAGCGTCTGGATGCCGCGAAACCCTGGAACGTGTGCATATCCGAGTTCCGGGTCTTCCTGCCAGGCCCGTCCGGCCCACGCGTGGCTCTTCACCTTGAACTGGTAGTAGGCGTACGAGCCCCGCAGCAGAACGGTGCCCAGGTAGACGAATGCGGCAGCAAACACGACCGTGCCCGCCGCAAAGGCGAAGCGTTTCGAAAGCGAGAGCGATCCGCCAGACATAAGCCGCCAGTCTTGCACAAAGCCCTGACGACCGCCGCTGGAGCTCCCTCGACGCAGTGCACTCGGTTGGGGACGTCGGATCCCCAGTCAGCCCCAAGTGCAGCGAGTCCTAGTACGATGCTCGATTGTGTAGCGCTGACAGCAGTTCCTCGAACCGTCGCCTGTGGGCAGAACGGGATTGCACGCCCTAGCGGGGGAGCGGTTAACCTGGCTGCACCGGAGCGGCGGCGGCCGATGGCCGAGCGAGGCTATGCGGCGCCGCCGTATGCGTGTCCGTCGCTCGCAGCACCCGGCAGCCCGGCCGGAGCAGCCTGTTAGACACCTTCTGCCCCCGCCTTGCCACCTCATCTCCGAGGGGAAGAGACGATGCCCAGCAGTCCTGACCGCCGACGTCGGCGGGGGATTCACCTACCTGACCAACATCGTCCCGCGGCTGCTTCGGCTGGACCGAGGCAGCGACTTCCTCTTGGTGTCACGCAACGAGCGCGTGGCGCGCTGCCTGCCGCAGGCGGAGAATCTCGAGGTTCGCATGGTGCGGCCTCTGGGGCCGCTCGGGCGCCTGGCCTTCACGTTCCGCGACGGCCTTCGGTTGGCGCGCGAGTGGGGCGCCGACCTCTACTTCTCTGTGTCGGAGTACGCGCCGGCGAGCCTGCCGCCCGGACGCCGCGCCCGCACATAGGCGACCCGGGTATACACGCCACTTCCCGCGGATCCGGTTTCGATCAGGTTCCAGGCCCGCACCAGCTGCCGAAGCATCGCCCAGGCGCCCGCGCGAAGAGCGCTCCGCCAGCCTCGGACGACGGGAGCTTCCTCTCGAAACTCGATCTCTTCCAGCCCGGCCATCTTGAGGAGGTGCACCACGGCCGGCGGCGCGAGGCCGATCTCGTGGGTCAGGTCTCCGTAGCGGATGGCATCGTGAAAGGGAGAATCGGCGTTGGGCACACGCGCAATCAGCGAGCCGCCGGGGAGCAGCGCCACGGCAGCCAGGCGCACCGTCCCGACGAGCTCCTCGCGGGTCAGGTGCTCGAGCACGTCGATGCATAGAATGGCCGCGAACCGACCGGGGCGTTCGCGCAGGAGCTCGCTCCCATCGCCGAGCAGCACCTCCGCACCGGGTGCGACGGCGCGAGCGCGTTCCGCCTGGGCCGCGGTCGCGTCCACGCCGACGAGGCTCTGGTACCCGAGGCGACTGAGGAAGCCCAGCAGGTAGCCATCACCGCAGCCCAGGTCGAGAATCGGAAGCTCGTGGTCCCGCGGCAGCCAGCCCCGCAGATGGGCCTGGTACACTCGATCGAGATCGGCGCTGCGGGCGTCATGGGGATGGCTCGGGTGGGCCGTGTAGCTCTGGTAGAGCGCATCGCGGGACGTCATGCGGTGAGCCTATCCCAGTCCCAGGGCTTCGAGCATGTCGCTCCGGAAGCGGGCATAGGAGTAGCGCTCCTCCACGCGGGCTCGCCCCGCCGCGCCGAGTCGGGCGGCGAGCTCGGGATCGGCCAGCAGGGCCGCTACCCCCTCGCCCACGGCTTCGACGTCGCCGTAGGGCACGAGCCGGCCCGTGACGCCATCCTCGATCACCTCGCTGGCGGCGTCGGCCGTCGAGCCCAGGCAGGGGAGGCCGTGCCACATGGCCTCGGCGTACACGAGGCCGAAGCCCTCCTGGCGGCTCGGCATCGAGAGGACCCGCGCCCGGCGGTAGCGGTCCGCGAGCTCTGGGTCCGAGATGCGGCCCAGGAACTGGATCGCGGTGCCTGCGCCCGTCTCGCGTGCGAGCGCTTCGAGCCGGGGCCGATCGTCGCCGCCCCCGGCGATCCAGAGCTCGGCGGCCGGCACCCGCTTCAGCACGCCGGGCCAGGCGCGGATGAGCTCGTCGTGTCCCTTGCCCCGCTCCGTGGACCACATGCGGCCCACGATGAGAGCCGCGGGCTCCCGTTCCGCGGGCGACGCGTGGCCGGCTTCCGCCTTCCAGCGCTGCTCCCGCTCCGGCTCGAGGCACAGGGGCACGGGTCGGATGCGATTCGCCAGGTCGGGAAGCAGGTTCGCGACCCGACCGGCGGTGAAGTGCGAGTTGGTGATCACGAGCACGGCCCTCCGCAAGGCCCGCTCGAACGCATTTCCGGGGGCCACGGCTTCGAGCTCGCCGCCGTGGACCACCACCGCGTAGCGAGCCGGGGAACCTGGCAGGGGCCAGCCGCCGCTTCGCGCCACGCCGATGTGATCGAATACGACCCAATCGTGGCGCCAGCGCAGACCGAGACGGTGCAGGTCCCAGATGAAGCGCAGCTTGCGGCCTCCTTCGCAGATCTGGACGCCACGACCGGGCAGCGGGGGGGGCGAACTCGATGAGTCGTGCAGGAGAATGCGATCGCTGCGCTCCAGACGATTCGCCTCGCTCTCCTCGTCGAGCACTCGCGCCAGGCAGCGGCTGACCGCGGCGACGCCGCCATCCATGCTCAGGCCTTCCAGGGCCAGCAGGATTCGAGGCCGGGTCCTCATGACGCGGGGGAGTATGGCGTCTGGTCCGCTCTCGCGCGACTATCTGCCCGGCTCGGTCCGCGACGATCCGTTGACAGGAAGAGCGAAGGCCAGGAACAGTGTCGCGAACACCCTCGGTTCTGATCAATGCTCTTACCCTGAGCCACGGGGGGGGCTGGACGTACATCTCGAACCTGCTGCGCGAGTTGGCCGCAGATCCACGTGGCTTCCGGTACACGCTGCTCGTACCCCAAGGCCGCCTCACGGAGATCGAAGGCGCGGAGGTCAGGTCGCTGCAGCTGCCGGACATTCCGCGTTCCCCCCAACTGGTCCTCCGGGTCCTCTACGAGCAGCTCGTCCTGCCTCGGGCGAGCACCCGCTACGACCTGCTCTACTGCGTCGCCGACATGGCGCCGATCTTCCCCCGCATCCCGACGGTCGTCGCGCTTCGGAATCTGAATATCTACGATACCCGCTTCTACAACACGCTGCGGATGCGGGCGCTGCGGGTACTCGTGCCCGCGGGCCTGCGACGCGTGCGTCGCGTCGTGTTCCCGACCCAGGCGGCAGCGGACCTGATCCGGCAGAGCGTTCGCATTCCGTCGGAACGCGTGGCCGTGGTTCACCACGGCATCGCGCCCGCTGCGTTCGATGCTGCGCGGCCCGTCGAGCACGACGCTCCTTTTCTCTTCCTGCCGGCCGCGCCCGAGCGCCACAAGAACCTTGGCGTCCTGATCGAGGCGCTGCGGTACGTGAACGATCCCAGGCTCGAGCTCTGGCTTGCAGGGAGCTCGTTCGCCGACCCGCGGCACGCCGGGGAGCTGCGCGCACTGGCGGCGCAGATGGGCGTGGAGGGGCGGATCCGCTTCGTGGGCGCGGTTCCCTATGCTCGAATCCTCGACTACTACCGGGCCTCACAAGCGCTCGTCTTCCCCTCGCTCATCGAGACCTTCGGCCATCCCCTGCTCGAAGCCATGCTGGCGGGCACGCCGATCGTGGCCTCGGACATCGCATCGTTTCGCGAGATCGCAGCGGAGGCGGCTCTGTACTTCCCGCCTGCTGACGCGCGAAAGCTCGCGGATGCCATCGACGCGGTCCGCGGCGACGATGTCGGCCGCGGGCGGCGAATCGCCATCGGGCGCGAGCGTGCCGAAACCTTCACGTGGAAGCGATCCGCGGATGCCCTGGCCCGTGTTTTCCGCGAAGCCCTGTCGGCGCCGTGATGACGGACGGCTGGCCGCCACAGCCTATGCGGCGCACGGGTCCGCCGCCCGCTCCTCCAACACCTCGTCGAATAGCCGCAGCAGCCCCGCCGCCGACCGCTCCCAGGTGAATCGCGTTACGCGCTCTCGCCCCGCGGAGACGAGCCGGCCGGCGAGGTCCGGGTCGTCGAGCACGGACCCGATGGCGGCTGCCAGGCTTCCGGGTTCGAAGGGGTCGGCGTACACGGCTGCCTCGCCAGCCACTTCGCGGAAGACTTCGATGTCCGAGGCCACGAGCGGGGTGTCGCTGGCCATGGCCTCGAGCAGCGGATGTCCGAACGTCTCCAGGTAGGACGGGAACACGAAGAGCTCGGCGTGGGCGTAGTAGGCCTTCACGTCTTCGTAGCGCACTTCGCCCAGCAGGTGCACCCGCTCCGCCAGCTCACCCGTGGACGTGCGGGCCTGCTTCATCTGGACCGCGTACTGCGGATCCTGGTCGTCGCCGATGATGACGAGATCGGGCACGTCCGGTCGAGTCCGCGCCAAGAGCGCCCATGCCTCGATCAAGCGCACGAAATTCTTGTACCGGTAGTTCGTGCCGACGGAGAGCACGTAGGGCCGGGGATGCGGCCGCTCGACTCGAGACGGACTGAAGGCTGCCGGCTCCACGCCGTGATGCACCACGGCCCGCCGGGACTCCGGCAGACCGACGCGATCGCCGATCCAGCGCGCCGAGTCTTCGCTCACGAACAGGACACGCGCGCAGCGGCGCGCCACGAGCTGCGCCAGCACGCGCTTGGTTCCGAGCAGGAGCTGGTCGTTCCAGGCCCAGCCCTGGCGCAGCGGCGTGAAGACGTTGGGATTGCGGAAGCTCACGATGGTGGGACAGGGCGTCGTGAGCGGGGCGTATTCGGAGATCGAGAAGAGGAGGTCGGCGCCCCAGCGCCGCGCGATGCGTGGGGCGTCGATCAGCGTGAAGCGCAGCCGACCCGCCGTCCCCGTATCCCCGACGAAGTTGACCTCGAGGTTCGGAGCCTCGGGAAGCGCCGCCTGCGCCCGCTCCGACCGCAGGAACACCCGGAAGCGGTCCCCCGGCCGCAGCGCCACCAGGCGTGGAACCACGTTGACCAGGTGGGTGTAGCCGCCTCCCACGGTCGCCATGCGAGCGTCGATCAGGATGCGCCGGCCGGTACCGGCCGTGAACGGGCGCGTCGCGAGTTCCTCCGGGCTGCTCACGCCGGACTGACTCCGCGCGCCAGCGCGGCAAGCAGCCCAGCGAAGTGCTCCGCGATCTCCCGCCGATCGAAGACCTCGGCCACGAAGGCGCGACCGCGCGCGCCATCGCGATCTGCCCGTTCGGGATCCTGCCAGTAGCCGAGCATGGCCTCGGCCAGGGCGTCCGGATCGCCAGGCGCAACGACGGCTCCCCCCCCTGCTCGACGCACCGTCTCGGCGCCCTCGCCGGCGGCCTGGTAGAGCACGGGCCGCCCGCTGGCGAGGGACTCGTAGAGCTTGGACGGCACGGTGCTCGTATCCTTGCGCGGACGCAGCGTGACCAGCACCGCGAAGGATCGGCGCAGCAGTGAGAAGACCACCGGGCGTGGCTGGCGGGGAAGGAGCGCGACCCGATCGAGGCCCAGGCGCTCGCGCTGGGCGTGCAGTCGGGACTCTACGGGTCCCTCGCCCACCAGTACCAGCTGGCATGCCGCGTAGGCCTCCGGACTCTTCTCCCGAAGGCGGGCGAAGCCGTCGAGCACGATGTCCAGGCCCTGGGGCGAGTTGAAGATGCCGGCGTACGTGATCCAGCGGGCTTCGGGGTCGAGGGCGGCGAAGGCGTCGGGAAGTTCCTCGCCTGACTGGGCGTCGAAAGCGGCCAGGTCCACGCCGTTGGGCAGCACTTCGATCTTCTCCCCCGCCACGCCGATCTCGACGAGCCGCGCCTTCCACCCGTCGGTCACCGTTGCTATGGCCGCGGCGGACCGATAGAGCAGCCGGGCGATTGCCTCGAACAGCCAGATCAGCACCGGGTTCCGAAGCCTTCCGCTCTGCACGATGGCCTCGGGCCAGACGTCCCGGACGTCGAGCACCGCGGGCAGCCGCCGCGTCCAGGCGAGGAGCAGTCCCGGAAGCCCGACCGTCGGGGGTGGCGAGGTGGCCACCACGACGTCGCCCCGCAGGCTCCAGTCGAAGAGCACGCGCAAGCACCCAGTCAGTGCGAAGGTGGCGTAGGCCAGGGGGCGCCCGCCCCAACCCGGGCGCGTGTGGATCCAGCAGCGCTTCACCGTGATCCCGTCGCGCCGCTCCGTGCGGAAGAGCGTGTGCCGGTAGTCGGCGTGGATCTCGCCGCCGGGGAAGTGCGGCAGGCCGGTCAGCACCGTGACCTCGTGCCCCGCGGCGACCCACTGACGGGCGAAGTCGTGGAAGCGACCTGCGGGCGCGCCCATGTCGGGCGGGTAGTACTGGCTCACGACCAGGATGCGCATCGTCCTAGACGAGCTCCGGGAGCTGGAGGGGCGCGCAGGGGAGCACAAGCGCCAGTCCGCTCGGGCCACGGCGCGCCAGCGCCTCGCGCACGGAAGGCCACTCGCGATAGAGCTGTCCTCGCGGGTAGCGGCGCCGGAAGCCCCAGGCGGGGAAGTGGGGTGACCACACCACCGGTTCGCCCGTCGCCTCGCCGGCGCGTACGTCGTCGCCGTCGCCGAGGGGGAGGGCGGCGTCGCGGGCGGCGAATCGAGACCATGCGAGCGCGTTCAGCTGGAAGTAGGAGACGCGCGCCGCCAGCAGCGGGATCGGCGCCGCCGCGGCCAGCCCGCGCAGCCAGGCCCACCAGTCGGCCGGGCTCGCCAGCCAGCGGGGCAGATTCGAGAGCAGGCGCGGCACGTGCAGGCCGCTTCCCATGCCCATGCCGTGGTAGAAGACGCCGTCGGAGGCCGCGTTCACGCACACGGCCAACGCCCCCGGGAACTTGCGTGCGACGGTCAGGCTCTTGGCCATCTGGATCGGATCGGTGTCCAGAGGGTAGGCGTTCACCACGATGACGTCCGCTGCTTCGGCGAGGGCGCGGGGCACTGGCGTGCGACCGATCTCGGCGGCCCGTCGCGCGGATGCCCGGTGCGCTTCCACCACGTCCCCGACGAAGAGTCCCGCCAGCTCCGCACGGGCGTTGACTGCGGCGCAGACGGCCGCGTCCACACCCACGTGTCGCACCACCGCCTCGGACCAGGCCCGGCGATCGCGGCGTCCCGGCTCTGCTTCGAGCTGACCCACGGTTCGAGGCGGCAAGGCGCCGTGGAAGTGGGCGATCGTGCGCCGGCCAGCGACGCCGGGCACGACCATCTTGGCCCCGCCCCCGAAGCCGGTCTCGTTGTGGGGTACCGCAGCGCCCACCACGACGCGCAGGTCCGCGTCGAGGAAGTGGCGGTTCAGGACGACCGGCCCGCCCTGGACCCAGCCGGCCGGGCGCACGTCCGGCCCCATGAAGTCGTGGACGGAGACCTCGACCCGACCGGCCAGCTCCGGGCCGAGCTTCGTCGCGATCTCCGCGGGGCTCGGAGGGCGGTGGGCCGCCGTGCCCACGAGGATCCGCACCGCGTCCGCGTCGAGTCCCCCGGCCCGCAGCTCGCGGAACAGCGCGGGCAGGATGCGCGGCGTGGGGGTCGGACGGGTGAGGTCGTCGATGGCGACGACGGCGCGGCGCCGACCCCGGGTCAGCTCGCGGAGCGGCGGCGTTCCCAGCGGTTCGGCGAAGGCCCGTTCCAGGCCGGCGTCGTCCAGGGCGGGCGCGTCCGCCGGGTCGAGGCGCTCCGCACGCCAGCCGCTCGGGAAGTCGAGGCGCCGGATCTGCTCGCCGAACCATGCTCCGGTCCGGATCTCGATGGCGGGGCCCGCGGAATCGTGCCTGGCGCGTGACATGGGAGATGGCCGGTATACTCCGATCGGTCGGACTCCGCACGGGGGCAGCGCTTCACGAGGCGGCACTTCGGCGTGCAACGGCGCGCCAATCTAGCAGCTTCCGCCCGGGTGGGGCGGCCCGCGAGCCGACCGCGCCCGCGATCGCGCTACCCTGCGGCGCGATGACGCACGCCGAGCCGAGCCCCACGCACGCCGCGATGGTCCTCACCGTCTCGCCGACGGGCCTGGCGGTGGCGCGCTCGCTCGCGCCCCGGGGCGTCCCCGTGTGGGGCGTGGACGACCACGCCCGTGAGATCGGCCACTACTCCCGCTGGTTCCGGCGCGATCCGCGCTTCTCCTACGCGCCGCCCGGGCCGGAGCTCCTCCAGGCCCTGCTGCGATTCGGTGAGGAGCAGGAGCGCCCGCCCGTCGTCTTCCTCGGAGGCGACCCGTACATGGACTTCGTCGCCGAGCACCACGAGGCGCTGCGCGAGCGCTTCATCCTGGCCGAGTCCATGCGCCCCGAGGTGAACTCGGTGCTCCTGAACAAACGCACCTTCTACGAGAGGTGCCAGGCCATCGGCGTAGATCTTCCCGGCACCCGCTTCCCCAAGGATGCGGTCGAGGCTCGCGCGGCCGCGCGCGAGCTCCGCTATCCGGCAATCGTGAAGCCCAGCCATGCGCATCTCGTACGCACCCGCCTCGGCGGGGGGGCGAAGCTGGTGGAGGTGGCAGATGCCGACGAGGCGGTGGCCTGGTGGGAGCGCTTCGGCGAATGGGGCAGCGACGCGGTGCTCCAGGAGATCATCCCGGGGCCCGAGAGGAACATCATGGTGGCCGGCCTCTACACCGATGCCCAGCTCCGGGTGCGCTCCCTCTTCACGGCCCGCAAGAACCGCCAGTACCCGCCCTGGTACGGCTCGGGCTCCTACATGGAGGCCTGCTGGTCCGACGAGATCTCCACCCTGTCCCAGGACCTGATCCGAAAGCTGGGCTACCGCGGGGTGTGCGGGACCGAGTACAAGTGGGACCCGCGCGACGAGCGCTGGAAGCTCATCGAGGTGAACCCGCGACCCACGCTCTGGTTCGCGCTCACGCGGGCGGCCGGCGTCGACGTGGTCTGGGACGCCTACTGCGACCTCGTCGGCCTTCCGAACGAGGTGCACGTCGGCTGCCAGGATGACGGCGCGCGCTGGCAGCTCCTCGTGCGCGACATCGTCTCCGGCCTGCACTTTCTGCGCTCCGGTGAGCTTTCCCGCCGCGAGTTCTGGCGTACGGTGGTCGACCCGCGACGCAAGGAGTACGCGGTGCTCTCCTGGCGGGACCCGGGCGCCGTCCTGGGCTATCCCCTGAACACGCTGTGGAAGTGGTGGAACGCCCGGGGGAGCGGCTGAGCGCGGTGGCGGATCGAGCCGAACACATGCTGACGGTGGACGTCGAGGACTGGTTCCACATCCTCGAGGTCGACGGCGGCTACGGGCGCGGCGACTGGGCGGGGCTCGAGTCGCGGGTGGAGGCCAACGTCGACCGTCTCCTGGAGCTCCTGGCCGAGGCCGGGGCTCGGGCCACGTTCTTCGTGGTGGGCTGGGTGGCGTGGCGGCACCCCGCGCTGGTGCGCCGCATCGCCGAGGCGGGGCACGAGCTGGGCTCGCACTCGTTCTGGCATGAGGTGCTGGAGCGCTACGACCGCGAGGCCCTGGCGCGTGATCTGGAGCGCTCGAAGGCATTGCTGGAGGACCTGTCCGGGAGCGCGGTGCGCGGCTTCCGCGCGCCCGGCGGCTCGCTGACCGCCGCCACCCTGTGGGCCTTCGACCTGCTGGTCGAGGCGGGCTTCAGCTACGACTCCTCGATCTGCCCCGGCCTCTCGAGCCACGGCGGCCTGGAATCGCCCTACGCGGAGCCCCACCTGGTGCGCTGCCAGGCCGGCGAGCTGGTCGAGCTCCCGTCGTCGACGGCGCGGGTGGCCGGGCGCCGGATCCCCTACGCCGGCGGCGGCTACCTTCGCCTCTTCCCCTACGCACTGGTGCGGGCGGGGCTTGCACGCGACGCGCGCCGGGGCTGGCCCGCCAACGTCTACCTGCATCCCCGCGAGATCGATCCGGGCCAGCCGCGCATGACCCTTTCCGCCAAGCGGCGCTTCAAGTACTACGTGGGCCTGGGCAGCACCGAGCGCAAGCTGTGCGCCCTGCTGCGCGACCATCGATTCGTGGCGTGCGAGGACTGGATCGAGGCGAACCGCGGACGCCTGGCCGGGCGCCTGCTCGACGTGCGCGCCGGGGCGCGCGCAGCGCCCCCGGCGCCCGATCCGTCTCGGGTCCCGCCCCCGCCGCCCCTGGAGGCGGCGGGATCTTGAACGATCCCGAGCGACGCTCCGGATCCCGAGCCGTGCGGATGGGGGCCTCGTTGGCCCTCTCGCTGGCCGCTTTCGTCCTCGTCCTGGGCGTCGCCGAGGTCGGCTTCCGGCTCGCGGGGTACTCGGCTCTCTACGACGTCTACTCGAAGCCTTCGCTGTTCTGGGTGCATGACCCGCTGCTCGGCTGGTCCCACCAGCCGGGCGTGGAGGGTACCTATGTCGGGCCGCGCCCGTTCCCGATCGAGTTCGCGGCGCCGGTGCGCATCAATTCGCAGGGCCTGCGAGGGCCCGAAATCGATCAGAAGGCGCCGAACGAGTACCGGATCCTGGTGCTCGGGGACTCCGGACCGGTGGGTTTCGAGGTGGCCTATGAGGACACCTACACCGCAATTCTGGAAGACCGGCTCACGGCCAGGCTGGGCATCCCCGTCCGTGTGATCAACGCAGCCGTGCGCGGCTACGGCACCGACCAGAGCTACCTCTACTTCCGGGAGCGCGGCTACAAGCTCGAGCCCGATCTGGTCATCTTCGTGCACTCCGGGAACGACATCAACGACAACCAGACCCTGCACCGCCCGCGCCGGCCCTTCGGAAAGGCGGCTTTCGCGTTGCGCAGCGACGGTTCCCTGGAGTTGGTGGGTCATCCGGTCCCGCGCTATCCGCTGTGCTCTGCCTGGATGTTGGGGCTCGACTACCGGCCCGTTCGCCTCGACGAGCTGCTCAGTCGCGTCGCCTGCACGCTCCAGGTGCGCGCAGCCGACCGCTCGGCGCTCTTCTCCTTCGTATCGCGCGCCCTGGCCCTCTCGCCCTCCGTTGTGAAGTTCCTCAAGGACCTCACGTCCCCGGAGTCCCAGCGCGAGGGCTGGAACCGGCCCGAGCATCTCCGCCCCCGCGCAGCCGGCTTCGGGTTCATGCTCGGCGCTGCCTTCGCGCAGGCGGACAGCCTCAGGGCACTTCGCTACGACCTCACCACGGCCTTGATCCGACAGCTCGCGAAGGCGGTGCGGGAGACCGGCGCGGCCTTCCTGGTGCTTCAGCCGAAGCCGAGGCAGTTCGACATCGAGGGGCTCCAGGCCGAGGGAATCGAGTTCCTGGCCCTGAGCGCCGCCGATCCGAGGCCCTTGATGTGGCAGCACGATCCCCACCTCAACGAGCGGGGTCACCTGTGGATGGCCCAGAAGCTCGTGCCGGTCGTCGAGCCCTACGTGCGGGCCTCTCCGCGCGACCTGGGCCTGGAGTCGACGGGACGCACGCGCGGCCGCCGAGGCCGCTGATCGCACCGGCCCGCGGGCGCGCGGAAGAGATCCTCATAGCGTCACGGGTGTGCCGCGGCGCAGGGACTCCAGCGCCGCCAGGGTCGCGCGGGTGCTGGCCGCCGACTGGGCGAAGGGAATCGGCATCTCGCCGCCGGCGCGCACGGCGGCGAGGAAGCGCCGCATCTCCTCGACGAAGCCCTTGTCCTGATTCGCCGACTTCGTGCGGTGGGTTCGTCCCTTCGCGGAGAGCGCGAGGGTGCGGAAGTCGTCGAGGACGGCCATGCGGCCCTCGCCGAAGACTTCCAGGTACTCCTTGCCCTGGCGGTTGTCGCCCATCGCGGTGTACAGCACCGTCGCCACGGAGCCGTCGGCGAAGCGCAGGGTGATGGTCACGTTGTCGTCGCTCCGGTAGCGGCTGTCTCCGGCGATGGACTCCGCGGAGACGCGGGTGGGCAGGGCGCCCGCCAGGTGCTGGCACAGATCGATGAAGTGGCAGGTCTCCCCGAGGATGCGCCCACCCCCCTCCACCGGATCGTGGATCCAGTGGTCGTGCGGGATGAAGCCCGCGTTCACGCGGTAGTGCATCAGCAGCGGGTGCGTGCGGCCGGCAAAGTGCTCGAGGACGTTCTGTACGAAGGGCGCGAAGCGCCGGTTGAAGCCCACCATCACGTCGCCCCGCGACTGCTCGCGCGCCTTGCGGATGTCGTCGAGCTGCTCGCCGCTCATGGCCAGGGGTTTCTCGGTGAAGACGTGCTTGCCCGCCTCGAGGGCACGCACCGCCAGCGGCGCGTGCAGGTCGTGGCGGGTGAGCACGAAGACCGCGTCCACGTCCGGGCTGGCCAGGACCTCCTGCGTGTCCGCGGTCGCGGTGCGGAATCCGAAGCGGGCGCCGATGCGTTGGGCCGTGGTGCCGCCGGCGGAAGCGATGACGGCCCAGTCGACGCCGCCCGCCGTCTGCAACGCGGGCAGCAGCACCGACTGGCCGAAGCTGCCCGCGCCGACGATGCCCACGCCCACGGTGTCGCGTCCGAGCGGCTCGGAGCTCAGCTCCAGCTTGCGCGGGGGCGCGACGGGTTCCTCGTCGTCGGCGTCGTAGGTGAGGACGACGCCCAGGAACGGCTCGCGCCCTGCGGAGATCAGGCCGTAGGCGTCCAGGGCGTCCTGGATCGCGAAGCGGTGCGTCACCAGCGGATCGAGCCGCAGCCGGCCGGCGGCCGCCAGCTCCAGGAACGCCTCCAGGTTGCGCTGCTCCGTCCAGCGCACGTGGGCGATGGGGTAGTCGAAGCCGCGCTCCTCGAAGTCCGGATCGTAACGGCCGGGCCCGTACGACATGGACATGCGCAGGTCGAGCTCCTTGCGGTAGTAGAGCGAGCGCGGGAGCTCCATCTTGACGAGGCCCACCACCACCACGCGCGCGCGGGCGCGGGCGATTTCGCCGGCCTGGGCCAGCGGTCCGGCGTCGGGGCTGGACGCGGCCACGATCACCGCGTCGAAGCCGCGCCCCTGGCAGAAC
The DNA here is from genome assembly GCA_947259215.1 of uncultured delta proteobacterium. GTDB lineage: Bacteria > Myxococcota_A > UBA9160 > UBA9160 > JAFDET01 > CAMYLJ01. The sequence goes on along the minus strand of CAMYLJ010000002.1, from coordinate 172,486 downwards.
TGCTCCGCGGCGGTCTCCAGGTCGCCCGAGACCGCCCGGTCGGCGCCCAGCGTCTCGGCCAGGCGCGCGCGGTCCGGGTTGGGATCGAAGCCCAGCACCCGACAGCCGTTGGCCTTGAGAAGCTGCGCCGTGAGTTGGCCGATCAGGCCGAGCCCGAGCACCGCCACGCGCTCGCCCAGGGTGGGGTCGGCCTGGCGCACGCCCTGGAGCGCGATGGCGCCCACCGTGGCGAAGCTGGCGGCCTCCATGGAGACGCCGTCGGGAACCCGCGCCAGCAGGTTGCGCGGCACGTAGTTGTAGTCGGCGTGATTGGCGTAGCCGGCGCCGCCGCAGGCCACGCGGTCGCCCACTCGGTACTCGCCCACGCCCTCGCCCAGCTCCACCACGACGCCGGCGCTCGAGTATCCGAGGGGGATCGGCGTGTCGAGCTTGGTCTGGACCTTGCGCAGGGTCTGGAGCACGCCCTGCTTGCGCGCGGTGTCGATCACCCTCCGCACCAGGTCGGGCCGCGCCCGCGCCTTCCCGAGCAGGCTCTTGCGGGCCAGGTCCACCACCATCTTCTCGGTGCCGGCGGACACCAGCGAGCGCACGGTCCGCACCACGGCTCCACCGGGGCGAGCGGACGGGGGAGGGACCTCCGCCACCTCCATCTCGCCCGAGCGATAGGACTGGATCAGCTGGCGCACGGCGCCTGCCCCCCGCCGCCTAGAAGAGGGCGTAGATGAACGGAGCCACCGCCGAGCCTTCGGTCAGCACGATCAGCACCGAGAGCAGCAGCATCACCACCACGATGGGGCCCAGCCACCACTTCTTGCGGACCTTCATGAAGGACCACAGCTCGGAGAAGATTGCCAGACGGCTACTACCCGCCTTCGCCATGTTCGAACTCCTCAGTCGAGCGCGTAGAGCTCTCGCCAGTCGATGTCCTCGCGCAGCTCCGGCTGATCGGCCTTGCGCAGGATCTGGTTGCCGAGCACGAGCACGTCCATGTTCGTGCGCATGAAACACAGGTACGCGTCCTGCGGCGAGCACACGATCGGCTCGCCGCGGACGTTGAACGACGTGTTGATGATGACCGGGCACCCGGACTGCTCGTCGAAGGCCTGGATCAGGTCGTGGAACTCCGGGTGGGACTCGCGGGTCACGGTCTGGAGCCGCGCCGAGCCGTCCACGTGGGTGACCGCGGGGATCGAGCGGCCTTCCCGCACCTGGCAGACGAGCAGCATGTACGGGCTCTCGCGGTCGATGTCGAACCAGTCGGAGGCCTTCTCGGCCAGGCACGCCGGCGCGAAGGGGCGGAAGCTCTCGCGGAACTTGATCTTCAGGTTCACGCGCTTCCAGTTCTCCTCGTTGCGCGCGTCGGCCAGGATGCTGCGGCTGCCGAGCGAGCGCGGGCCCCACTCCATGCGTCCCTGGAACCAGCCCACCACGGCCTGCTCCTCGTTCATCAGGCGGGCGGTCTCGCGCAGCATCTCCTCGCGGGAGTACGTGCGGTACGGCAGTCCGCTCTCGTCCAGGAAGCTCCGGATCTCCTCGTCGGAGTAGGACGGGCCCCAGTAGGCGTGGTCCATCTTCCAGCTGCGCGGGTTGCCGAGCACGCAGTTGTGGATGAACAGTGCGGCGCCGAGCGCGCTGCCGGCGTCGCCGGCGGCAGGCTGCACCCACAGCTCGTCGAAGGGGCCCTCGCGGACGATGCGTCCGTTGGCGACGCAGTTGAGCGCCACCCCCCCGGCCATGCAGAGGTTGCGCTGGCCGGTGCGCCGGTGGAGGTCGCGCACCATGCGCAGCACCGCCTCCTCGGTCACGGCCTGGATGCTGGCCGCCATGTCCCAGTGGAACTCCTCCATCTCGGACTCGGGCGAGCGCCGCGGGCGCCCGAACAGGTCCGCGAACTTCTGGTTGGTCATGGTGAGGCCGTAGTCATAGGCGAAGTACTTCATGTTCAGCTTGAACGAGCCGTCTTCGCGCAGGTCGACCAGGTCCTTCAGGATCTGCTCGGCGTAGCGGGGCTTCCCGTAGGGCGCCGCGCCCATGACCTTGTACTCGGCGCTGTTCACCTTGAAGCCCAGGTAATAGGTGAAGGCGCTGTAGAGCAGCCCCAGGCTGTGGGGGAAGCGGATCTCGCCCAGCAGCTCGATCTGGTTGCCGCGCCCGACCCCCATGGTGGCCGTAGCCCACTCCCCCACGCCGTCCAGGGTGAGGATGGCGGCCTCCTCGAAGGGAGAGGGCAGGAAGGCGGCGGCGGCGTGCGACTGGTGGTGTTCCGCGAAGAGCACCTCCCCCTCGTAGCCGCAGCGCTGGCGGATCACGTTGGGGATCCAGAGCTTCTCCTTCAGCCACACGGGCATCGACTTGGTGAAGGAGGGCAGCGAGCGCGGGAAGGTGGCGATGTAGGTGGTGAGGATGCGCTCGAACTTCACGAACGGCTTGTCGTAGAAGGCGACGTAGTCGACGTCGTCGATGCCGATGCCTGCCTCGCCGAGGCAGTACTCGACGGCCCGCGAGGGGAAGTCCGGATCGTGGCGCCTGCGCGTGAAACGCTCCTCATGGGCGCCGGCCACCATCTCGCCGTCGCGCACCAGGGCGGCGGCCGAGTCGTGGTAGAAGCACGAGATTCCGAGGATGTTCATGTCCGTTGCGTCCGTTCAGCTCTGCAGCTTGGCGCGCTCGAGATCCGCGCCGCCGGTGTCCGCGTCCTGCCAGGCGGAGTCGGGCACGCCCAGGCCCCGCTTGCCCAGCATGTCGCGGCGGGCGAGCGTGCTGATGCTCGCCGCGGGGCCGATCAGGAACGCGTAGAAGATGGCAAGCAGGACCAGGGTCTGCACCTCGCCGAAGCGGGCGGCGATGACGAGCCAGCCCTCCAGCAGGCGTCGGAAGAAACCGCGTCGCTCGCTCACCTTCGTCCTCCGGTCCCTGGGCGGAAGGCCTGCTCCAGCACGTCGACGATCCGCTCGGCCGCCCGGCCGTCCCATCTCTCGGGGATCCGGCCGGGTCGCCTCTCTCCGTCCAGCACCTTCAGCGCCTCGGCGCGGATGGTCGCCGGATCGGTCCCCACCACCGTGTTGGTGCCCTCGGCGACCGTAATGGGTCGCTCGGTATTCTCGCGCAGGGTGAGACAGGGGACACCCAGCACCGTGGTCTCCTCCTGGATGCCGCCGGAGTCCGTCAGCACCAGCCCTGCATCGGCAAGCAGCCGCAGGAACTCCAGGTACCCCAAGGGTTCCGTCAGCCGGAGCTGAGGTGATTTGCCCCCGAGATGGTCCTGGATCGCGTCGCGGGTACGCGGGTGCACCGGGAACACGATGGGAAGGCGCTGGTGGATCTCCTCCAGGACCTCGAACAGGGCCTGGAGCCGGGCCGGCTCGTCGACGTTGCTCGGTCGGTGGAGCGTCAGCACCCCGAACTTGCCGGGCTCGAGCCCGAGGCGCTCCAGCACGTCCAGGCGCCGCGCGCGCTCGAGGTGCGCCTGGAGGCTGTCGATCATGACATTGCCGACGAAGTGGATCTTCTCGGCGGGCACGCCCTCGCGCAGCAGGTGCTCCGCCCCGGCCGGCTCGGTGGTGAACAGGAAGTCCGAGATCTGGTCGGTGAGCAGGCGGTTGATCTCTTCGGGCATGCTGCGGTCGCCGGAGCGCAGGCCGGCCTCCACGTGGGCGACGGCGATGCCGAGCTTCACGGCGGCCAGGGCCGCGGCCAGGGTCGAGTTGACGTCCCCCACCACGAGCACCAGATCTGGCCGCTCCCCCTGGAGCAGGTCCTCGATCTTCTCCAGCACCTGGCCGGTCTGGCGTCCGTGGGGGCCGGATCCGACCCCCAGGTTGGCGTCGGGCTCGGGGATGCCCAGGTCCCGGAAGAAGCTCTCGGACATGGCCGTGTCGTAGTGCTGCCCCGTGTGCACCAGACGCGCGGCGAACCCCTCCCGGGCACGCAGCTCCCGCAGCAAGGGCGCGATCTTCATGAAGTTCGGGCGTGCTCCCGCGACCGCGAGCACGCGGACGGGGCCAGCCCCTCGAACGGCCATCAGTGCTTCGACCTCTCCCCGGATTCGTGTCCCTGGGACCCCCCGGTCAGGCGGGCGCCAGCATATGCCAGAAGCGTGCCATTCTGGGGGCTTGAGTGTCCCTTTTTCACCCCTGCATGAAACTCTAAAGTATGACTGCCCACAAACGAAATGAAAATGGGGGCTTGCCCGTTGCCCTCAGGGAAAGGAAAATCAGTTCCTATGTGTCGTCTGCCTTCCCACTTGTGGAAGGAGTTTACACAGTTGACCCCCATCATGGCCAAGCGCGCACTCACGACTGCCCGCTGGGCGGCACGAAGCTCGCTCGCGCGCGGGTGACTCGGGCCCATACCCCCCCGGTGCTGCAACCGCGGAGGAGTCTGCCGAACGCATGCCTGCTGCCTTCCGCGTACTGGTGATCGACGACGACCCCGGCGTCCGGGACTACCTGGAGGCGCTGGTGTCGCGTCAGGGCTACGAGGTGTTCGCTTTCGCGGGCGGCGAGGAGGCGCTGCGCTCGCTCGACGAGACGCGACCCGACCTCGTCACCCTCGACGTGGTGCTCCCCGGCATGGACGGCCTGGAGATCCTGAGCAAGCTCAAGACCACGCTTCCCGAAGTGCCGGTCATCATGCTGTCCGGCCACGGACAGGCGAGCACGATCGTCGAGGCGATGAAGCTCGGCGCCAGCGACTTCCTGCGCAAGCCCTTCGAGGTGGAGGAGCTCGAGCTGGCCTTCCAGAAGGCCCTGGAGAAGCGGGCCCTCAAGGCCGAGGTGGAGCAGCTTCGCGGTCGCGCGCGCAAGGAATCCGAGAAGATGCTGCTCGGCGGTGACAACGGGAAGATGCGCGAGGTCACCGAGATCATCGAGCAGGTCGCTGACACCGACATCACCGTGCTGGTGCGCGGCGAGAGCGGCACCGGCAAGGAGCTCGTCGCCCGCACCCTCTACCAGCTCTCGGGGCGCCGCGAGCGGCCCTTCGTCAAGGTGAACTGCGCAGCCCTGCCCTCCGAGCTGCTGGAGAGCGAGCTCTTCGGCTTCGAGAAGGGCGCCTTCACCGGGGCCCAGCGCCGCAAGCTGGGCAAGTTCGAGTACGCCAACCACGGCACGATCTTCCTGGACGAGATCAGCGAGATGCATCCCAACCTGCAGGCCAAGCTGCTGCAGGTGCTGCAGGACGGCGAGTTCTCGCGCCTGGGCGGCGAGAGCGACGTGCGCGTCGATACGCGGGTGATCGCCGCGACCAACCGCAACCTGGAAGAGGCGGTGGCCGAGGGGAGCTTCCGCGAGGACCTCTACTACCGCCTGAACGTGGTGACCGTCCAGATTCCGCCCCTGCGCGACCGCAAGGACGGCATTCCGCTGCTGGTGGACCACTTCCTGCGCGAGTACAACGAACAGTACAAGAAGGAGGTCAAGCGTCTCACCCCGGAGACCCTGAACGTCTTCATGCAGTACCACTGGCCCGGGAACGTGCGCGAGCTCGAGAACATGGTGAAGCGCATGGTCGTGCTGGAGAACGAGCAGGCCGTCCTGGAGGACATCGCCCTGCGTGAGCCCGCGGCGGACGCGGAGGCCGGCAACGGGGACCTGCTGGACCTCGACGGCCTGGACGCCGAGCTGGCGGACGGCAACGGCATCGACCTCAAGGCGCTCTCCAAGCGCGCGGCTCAGCTGGCCGAGAAGCGGGTGATCGAGAAGGTCCTCGCGCAGACGCGCTGGAACCGCAAGGAAGCGGCCGAGCGCCTCCAGATCAGCTACAAAGCCTTGCTTTACAAGATGAAGGAGAATGGCCTCAGCGAGCGTCGCTGAGGGCTCGGATGGACATCATGACGATTCGTGTCTCACTCTGCGCCCCCCTGGTTGCGATCGCGTTCGTTGCCGCCGTGGGGTGCGCGAGTCGCGCCGTGCCGCCGCCCCCCGAGCAGCCGGTGCTCGAGCGCGACACCCACGTGATCGGCCATGGCGACAGGCTCCAGATCGCCGTCTGGAAGAATCCGGAGCTGTCTGTCCCCATGGTTCCAGTGCGTCCGGATGGAAAGATCTCGGTGCCGCTGCTGGACGACGTCCAGGCGGCCGGCCTGACCCCCGAGGAGCTGAAGGAGCTCCTGACCCAGGCCCTGGCCGAGTACGTGGCGAACCCGGACGTCACCGTGATCGTGATCGAGATCAACAGCCGGCGCGTCCACGTGATGGGCGCGGTGCTCCGCTCCGGCGCGTTTCCGCTCACCCAGGACATGCGCGTCCTGGATGCCATCGCGCTGTCCGGCGGCTTCTCGCAGTTTGCGGAGAAGGACGACGTCAAGATTCTACGACGCTCAGGGGGGGGACTCGTGGAGTACCGTTTCGACTATCCGGCCTATCTGAAAGGGCACGGGCACGAAACCAACCTGTTGCTGCAGCCCGGCGACACCATCGTGGTTCCGGACTGAGCCGTGCGGAAGCTCTTCATCGCCACGCTCGTGGGTCTGCTCTTCGCCCAGACGGCTTCCGCCCAGTGGCTGGAAATCAAGCCGGAGGAAGTGGAGCTCACGTTCACGGGAATCGCTGAGTGGGACAACAACGTCTTCAACACGTCGGAGGATGCCCCGGGCCGGGCGAGGGACTTCCTCTTCCGCGTGGGCCCGAAGATCCGGCTGCGGCGGACCCAGGGGGACCTCTCCTACGACGTCCAGTACGAGACTCTTTGGGAGTCGTTCGCGAACCAGACCGCTCCGAGCGTCTTCGACCACTACGCGTTCGGGCGTGCCGCGTGGCAGGTGGGGCCGCGGACGACGCTCTTTGCGACGGATCGGTTCGCGCTCACCCGCAGTCTGAATCGGGGCGGCTTCCTGGTCGATCCCGCCGCGCCCGACGCGGTGGCGACGACGGAGATCGAGGTCGCGCGGCAGCGAATCAAACGGAACATCGCGACCCTGGGCGTGACGCACGCGTTCACGCCGCGCCTGGAGGGATCGGGCAGCCTGGACTATCTGATCTTCCAGCGCAGTGCCGCCAATTCCTTCGATAACACCACCCTCTCCGGGACGGGGCAGCTGCTCTACGCGCTCTCGGAGAACGACCGGGTCGGTGGCGGCATGGGCGTGACGTGGCAGACCTTCGATGGCACCGCCACCCAGAACGGCAGCAACACGTTCTTCTACCGCTGGTTCGCCACCTGGATCCACGTCTTCGATCCGACCATGACCCTCTCGGTGAGCGGCGGGCCCACGCTGATCGATTCCGACACCCGGGGCAGCCGCCCCACCACGGGGCTGGCGCAGCAGTTTCCGTTTCGGAACACGGAGACCGGCGGGGTCCGCTTCATCGACTCGAACACCTGTCCGACCAACGACAGCGACACGCCCGTCGAGGCCGAGACCTGCGACGTCTTCCCGACCGAGTTCCAGGGGCAGGCCGCGCAGATCGTCCGGAGCGCCCCACTGCGCCAGATCGACCTGGTGGACGACGGGGACGACTTCGGCAGCACCGTCACGTTCTTCGGATCGATCGAGTTCGTCAAGAATTGGGAGACCTGGCGCACCATCCTCGGCTACAGGCGCACCGACAGCAGCGCGTCGGGTCTGGGGCAGAGCACGGTGCTCGACGCCATCACCGGCCAGCTGATCTGGGAGCCGGATCGCAACTGGGATCTGCGATTCGTCACCCAGTTCACCAGCCGCACGTCGGCGACGAACCAGACCGCGAACGCCATCGGCCTCGGGGACCCCGTGACCAACTTCACGTTGCTCGCTGCGGGGGGTGTACCCGTTACGGTGTTTGGGACGGCATCGCCATCGACCAGCCTGGTGCTCGCGAGTTCGGACCAGTTCACGGACGTGCGGGACGTCCGGGTCTTCCTGAACGTCCAGCGCAAGATCGGGCGCGACTTCGAGTTCTTCGGCCGGTTGACGTACATCTATCAGGACGGTGACATCGGCGGGCGTTCGCGAACGTTCGACAAGTTCGGGGCCTTCTTCGGGTTCCGCTACCGGTTCGCGATGGATGTCTAGAACGAGGGTGCAGCGATGAATGCACAGGAAGGCCTTCAGCTCGGAGACGTGCGGGGAATCGCGGCGCGGCGCGCGCCGGTGGCGCTCGCGGTGGCCGGCGCCGTTTTCCTGGCTGCGATCGTCGTGGCCGCGATCCTGCCCAACCAGTACGAGACCTACACCACGATCCTGGTGGAGCCGCAGACGATCTCCGACGAGCTGGTCGAGGTGCAGATGGGCACCACCGACCTGAACGAACGCCTTCACCTGATGACCATGCAGATCCTGAGCCGGCCGCGGCTTTCGCGGATCATCGATGACCTGGATCTCTACGAGGAGGAGTCCGAGGAGGTGACCCGCGAGGAGATCATCGCGCTCATGCGCGACCGCATCCGGGTGGAGCCGGTGCTTCCCGAGCTGGAGGCCTCGTTGCGCACGACGAGGAGCGAGGTGCAAATCAACACCTTCCGACTCTTCTTCCGGCACGACCGCGCGCGTACCGCGGCCGCGGTGGCCAACCGGCTGGCCAACGATTTCATCGAGGAGCACATCCGGGAGCGCGTCGAGGTCTCTCAGTCGACCTCGGAGTTCATCGAGGCGGAGCTCGCGCGCCTGGCGGTGCAGATCCAGGACGTAGAGGCGCGCATCGCGCAGGTCAAGAGCGACAACCCCGGCCGCCTGCCCGAGGACATGGTATCGAACCAGCGTCTCTACGAGCGGACGCTCGAGAACCTGCGGATGGCGCAGCGGAAGCTGGCCGAGGCGGAAAGCGACGAGGCGTTCTATCGCCAGCAGGCGACCATCGCGCCGGACTTCGGGAGGCTGGACGACGCCAATCCCGAGCGGCGGCTGGAGCTGCTCGAGCTGCAGCTGGCCGAGTGGCTCTCCCGGGGCTACACCGAGAAGCACCCGGACATCGTCGCGCTCAAGCTGGAGCTGAACGAAGTCCAGGCCAAGATCGCGCGGGATGCGGCGGTCGAGGAAGCGGAGGAGCGGCCCGCCTCGCCCGCCCAGCAGAGCTCCGAGGCGGAGCGCCGCCGGGCCGGGCTGCGCGCCACGGGAGCCAAGGCGGAGATCACGCGCCTCGAGATGCAGCTCGAGGAGGTGCAGCAGCGCCTGGCCGATACGCCGCGGGTGGCCGAGCGCCTCGGCGCGCTGGAGCGCGACTACGAGCACCTGTTCTCGAGCTTCCAGGACTACAGCAACAAGCGCCTGGAGGCGGCGGTGGCCGCCAACGCCGAGCGGCGTCAGAAGGGCGAGAAGCTCCGGGTGCTGGAGGCCGCGGTGCCTCCGCCGGAGCCGACCTCGCCCAACCGGCTGCTGATCGTGCTGATGGGCGTCTTCCTCGGGGGGGCCCTGGGTGGTGCAGGTGCGCTGATGACGGAGGTGGGTGACAGCTCCTTCCACGGCGTGCGTGACCTGCAGACCGCCTTCCGCCTCCCGGTGCTGGCCCAGATCCCGAGCATCGTGCTCGAATCCGATCGCGTGGCGCAGCGCCGGCGGCGGGTACTGGTGAGCCTGGCGACAGCGGCCATCGTGGGCGTCGTCCTGTTGGGGGCTGCGGTGGGCTACTACACGGTGAACGGCGGCGGCGGGGCGGCGCAGCAGGGCCAGCAGCCCGCCCAGGCGGCGGAGCCGCAGGGCTAGACCATGTACCTGGAGCACTACGGGCTGCTCCGCAGCCCCTTCGAGATGACGCCGGACCCGTCCTTCCTGTACCTGGGGGACACCCATCGGGAAGGGCTCGCCACCCTGGTGTACGGCGTGCGCTCGCGCAAGGGATTCCTGCTGCTCACGGGAGAGGTGGGGACGGGCAAGACCACCCTGCTGCACGCGCTGCTCTCCCAGCTCGACGCCAGCACGGCCTCGGCGTTCATCTTCAATCCGCGCCTCGAGGTGCTCGACTTCTTCCGGATCCTGCTCGACGAGTACGGAATCGAAGAGGCCTGCCACAGCAAGGCCGACTACCTGATGACCTTGAACCGCTTCCTGATCGAGCGGCTCGAGCGGGATCAGCCCACCTTGCTCATCGTGGACGAGGCGCAGAACCTCTCCCCGGAGCTGCTGGAGGAGATCCGGCTCCTCTCCAACCTGGAGACGCCTACCTCGAAGCTGATCCAGATCATGCTCGTCGGACAGCCGGAGCTGAAGGAGATGCTGGCGCGGCCGGAGCTGCGCCAGCTGCGGCAGCGGATCGTGCTGCGCCACCACCTGCGTCCGTTCGACGAGGAAGAGTGCGCGGGCTACGTGCAGGAGCGCCTGCGCCTGGCCGGCTACACCGGGAAGGGCGTCTTCCAGAAGGACGCCCTGCAGCTGATCCACCGCGTCACCGAGGGGCTGCCGCGGCTGGTGAACGTGCTGTGCGACTCCGCGCTCCTGCTCGGCTTCGGCCGCGACAAGCATACGCTCGGCCGGAGCGACATCCTGGAAGTCGCCCGGGACATGGACCTGATCGACGACAACTCCCCCCAGGCCGCGTCGGCGGAGAAGCCTGCGGCCCCGCGCCGCCGCGGCATCCTGGGGGTGTTTCGCTCGTGAGCCTCGGGAGCTGAACGATGGCAAAGGTATACGATGCGCTCAGGCGCGCGGAAGAGCAGCGACGCGGGCGCGCCGGTCAGGCCGAGCCGGAGGTGACGGCTCCGCTCTCGTGGGAGCCGCCGGCCCGCACCACGAAGGCGAGCGGCCCCCAGGCTTCCGGCTCCCGCCTGTCGCGGCTGCGCGCGTGGCTGCCGTCGCGACGGCGCGTGCGTGCGGACGACACGGCGGGCGAGGTCAACAAGCGCCGGATCGCCCTGCTCCAGCCCGACTCCTTCGTGGCGGAGCAGTTCCGTACCCTGCGCGCACGGATCGATACGATCGCGGCGGAGCGCCCGATCCACACGGTGGCCCTCACGAGCCCGTCTGCGGGCGAGGGGAAGAGCACGGCGGCGATCAACCTGGCCGTGGTCACGGCGATGCAGCTCGACACCCGCGTCTGCCTGGTGGACTGCGATCTCCGCAAGCCGAAGATCCACCGCTCGCTCGGCATCCAGCCGAAGGTCGGGCTGGCGGAGGTCCTGCTGGGCGAGTGCACGCTCGACGAAGCCCTGGTGCAGGTCGAGGGCGTCGAGGAGCTCTTCGCGCTGCCCGTGCGCAAGCAGCCCTCGAATCCCTCGGAGCTGCTCGGCACCGCCCGCATGCGCGAGCTGCTGAGGGAGCTCAGCGAGCGTTTCGATCGCGTGATCCTGGACACACCTGCCGCCGCCGCCATGCCGGACGCGAAGATCGTGAGCCGACTCTGCGACGGAATCGTCATGATCGTGCGCGCCGACGTCACGTCCCGCGAGGACGTCGAGTCCACGCTGGACCTGCTGGAACGCGAGCGCGTGCTGGGCCTCGTCCTGAACGGCGCGCGTGTGCCGCAAGGCCGCTACTCCTATTACCCCTACTGAGGCGGCCTGGGCGGGCCGGGTCTGATGCTGCCGGAGAGACGGTGATGGAGACGCTCCACATCCTGCCCGTGCTGCTCGCTCTGGGAGTGGCCGCCGGCGTGAGCGCGGCCGCCACCCCGATGATCGGCCGCATGGCCCGCGCCTTCCAGGTGGTCGACCGGCCCGACGCGCGCAAGGTGAACCGGCGCCCGGACATCCCCCTGCTGGGCGGACTCAGCGTGGCGATGGGATTCTTCGTCGGGCTCTCCGTCGTGGTTTTCCTCGCCGGGGACCGCCTGGACTTCAGCGGTCACATGGGGGCAATGCTGGTGGGCGGCCTGCTGCTCCTGGCGCTCGGCGCCTGGGACGACCGATTCAGCCTGGGCGCCTGGCCGAAGTTCGGGATCCAGATCGGCGTCGGCCTGCTGGCGATCTCCTACGGCTTCCAGATCGCGCACTTCACCGACCCGATCAGCCGGACGCACTGGGAACTGCCGGTCTGGGTCATGGTGCCCGCGACCCTGCTGTGGATCGTGGGCATCACCAACGCGATGAACCTGATCGACGGGCTCGACGGTCTGTGCGCCGGCGTGGCGACCATCATCGCCGCCACCCTGGCCGTGGTCTGCTTCCAGGGCCAGCAGCCGGTGGGCGTCTACTTCGGCGCCGCGCTCGTGGGTGCCCTGCTGGGCTTCCTGCCCTTCAACTTTTCGCCGGCCCGGATCTTCCTGGGCGACACGGGGGCCTACTTCATCGGGTTCGCCCTCGCCCTGCTGGCCCTCGAGAGCTACCGGCAGCTCTCACTGCTGACGTTCCTGGTTCCGCTGCTGGCGCTGGCCGTGCCGCTCCTCGACGTTGGCGTCTCGGTGCTGCGCCGCCTGCGGCGCCGCAACAATCCGTTCCAGGCGGACCGCGCCCACATGCACCACCGCCTGCTCCAGTTCCAGGGCTCCCAGCGCCAGGCGGTGCTGTCGCTGTACTTCCTGACGGCCTGCTTCTGCGTGATCGCCCTCTCGTTCACCAACCTTCAAGGCTTCGTGGCGGTCATCGTGGTGGTGGTGGTCATCCTGCTGACCATCCGCCTGCTGCGGAACCTGGGCCTCTTCGAAGAGGCCGCCGACGGCCCGGATGCGCAGGGCCCCCACGCGGAGGAGCGCCGCTGATGGCGGCAGGATCCGCGCTCATCACCGGGGTGACCGGGCAGGACGGCTCCTACCTGGCCGAGCTGCTGCTGGAGAAGGGCTACGAGGTCCACGGGGTCGTCCGGCGCGCCAGCACCGAGAGCTTCGAGCGCATCGCGCACCTGCGCGACCAGATCGCTCTGCACCAGGCCGACCTCCTGGACCAGAGCTCGCTGGTGACGGTGCTGCGCGACGCGCGCCCGAGCGAGGTGTACAACCTGGCCGCCCAGTCCTTCGTGCCGACGTCCTGGCTCCAGCCGTCGCTGACCGGCGAGTTCACGGCGCTGGGCGTGACGCGCATGCTCGAGGCCGTGCGCATGGTGGATCCGGGAGTCCGCTTCTACCAGGCCTCCAGCTCCGAGATGTTCGGCCGGGCGCAGGAGACGCCGCAGTCGGAGAGCACGCCCTTCTATCCGCGCAGCCCGTACGGAGTGGCCAAGGTCTACGGCCATTGGATCACGGTGAACTACCGCGAGAGCTACGACCTGTTCGCCGTCTCGGGCATCCTGTTCAACCACGAGTCGCCTCGCCGCGGCCGGGAGTTCGTGACGCGCAAGATCAGCGAGGGGGCGGCACGGATCGCGTTGGGGCTCCAGGACGATCTCGCGCTGGGCAACCTCGAGGCCCGTCGCGACTGGGGCTACGCCCCCGAGTACGTGGACGCCATGTGGCGCATGCTCCAGCAGGACGAGCCCCGCGACTACGTGATCGGTACCGGCGAGACGCACTCGGTCGGAGAGTTTGCGGAGATCGCCTTCGCCAGCTTGAAGCTCGATCACAAGGACTTCGTGCGCGTGGACCCGGCGCTCGTGCGGCCCGCGGAGGTGGATCTCCTGCTCGCGGACGCCTCGCGCGCGCGCCGCGAGCTCGAGTGGCAGCCTCAGACGCCCTTCGCGGAGCTGGTCGCGATCATGGTCCAAGCCGATCTGGAGGCCCAGGAGCGCGCGAGCGGGCGGCGGCGCGGAGGCCCGGGGACGCGATGAGCGCACCGGGACGCGTGCTGGTGACCGGGGCGGCGGGCTTCATCGGCTCCCACCTCGTCGACCGTCTCCTGGACGAGGGGCGCGAGGTGGTGGGCTTCGACTCGTTCGATCCCTTCTACGCCGAGGAGGAGAAGCGCCGAAACCTCGGGCACGCTCTCGCCTCGTCGCGCTTCCGCCTGGTGCAAGGTGACATCCGCGACGCCAAGGCCCTCGACCGGCTGTTTCGGGAGACGGCGCCGGAGGGCGTGGCCCATCTGGCGGCGCTGGCTGGCGTGCGGCCGAGCATGGAGCGCCCCGCTCTGTACGCCGACGTGAACGTGCACGGCACCGCCCTGGTGCTCGAAGCCGCGGTCCGGCACGGCGGCGCGCGAGTGCTCTTCGCCTCTTCTTCCTCGGTGTACGGCGAGCGCAGCGACGGCCCCTTCCGGGAGAGCGATCCGGTGGAACGCCCCATCTCGCCGTACGCCGCCACGAAGCGGGCCGGCGAGCTGATGGCGCACACCTTCCACCACGCCCACGGGCTCTCGGTGACGTGCGCGCGCATCTTCACCGCCTACGGTCCGCGCCAGCGGCCCGATCTGGCGATCCGCAAGTTCTCCGAGCGCATGGGCCGCGGCGAGCCGATCCCGGTTTTCGGCGACGGCAGCAGCCTGCGCGACTTCACCTTCGTGACCGATCTGGTCGACGGGCTGATGCGCGGATTGGACCGGGACCTGGGCTACCGGATCCTCAACTTCGGGGCGGGCAATCCGGTGCGCCTGTCCCAGGTGATCGAGGTGCTGGAGCAGACGCTCGGCTGCCGGGCCCGGATCGAGCGCTTGCCGCCCCAGACCGGCGACGTGCACCGGACCTGGGCCGACATCGCCGAGGCCCGCGAGGCGCTGGGCTACCTCCCGGCGACGTCCCTGGCCGACGGCATCGCGTGCTTCGCCGAGTGGTTGAGGGATCCCGCGTGAGCGGATCGCGTCGGGCCCTGGTGACGGGCGGCGCGGGCTTCATCGGAAGCCATCTCGTCGAAGGTCTCGTGGCGGACGGCTGGCGCGTTCGCGTCCTGGACGATTTCTCCAGCGGACGCGAGGAGAACCTGGCCGACGTGCGCGACCGCGTCGACGTGGTCCAGGCGGACGTGTGCGACCTCGAGGCCGTGGCCGCCGCCGTCGCCGGCGTGGACGCGGTCTTCCACCTGGCGGCGATTCCCTCGGTGCCGCAGAGCATCGACCAGCCGCTGCGCGCCGACGCGGTGAACGTGCACGCGACCCTGGGTCTGCTGGAGGCGTCGCGGCGTGCGGGCGTGGCGCGGGTGGTCTTCGCCGCATCCTGCGCGGTCTACGGCGACGCGCCGCAGCTGCCGAAGCGGGAGGACCTGCCGCCGGCACCGCTTTCCCCCTACGCGCTCCACAAGCTGGCCGGGGAGCACTACTGCCTCCTCTACACCCGGCTGCACGCGCTGCCCACGGTGGCGCTCCGCTACTTCAACGTCTACGGTCCGCGCCAGAATCCGGACGGCGACTACGCGGCCGTGATTCCGCGCTTCCTGCGCGACGCGCAGGAGGGCAAGCCGGTCCGGATCTTCGGCGACGGAGCGCAGACCCGCGACTTCGTCTACGTGGGAGACGTGGTGCGCGCCAACCTCAGCGCCGTCGAGTCGGAACGGGCCGTGGGTCGGGTCCTCAACGTGGCCAGCGGTCGGGAGACGAGCGTGCGGGATCTGGCGACGTTGGTGGGGGAGCTCCTCGGCTCCGGGGTCGCTCCGGTCCACGAGGCGCAACGGCCCGGTGATGTGCTGCGGAGCTTCGCCGACGTCGCGGCGGCCGCGGACCGCCTGGGATGGACGCCGCAGATCGACCTCCGGGAGGGCCTCGAGCGGACCGTCGCCTCCGCTGGATCGAGCGGCGCGGATCGCGAGGGGAGGATTGCAGGATGAACATCTGCGTGATCGGAACGGGCTACGTCGGCCTGGTGACCGGCGCCTGCTTCGCGGAGTTCGGCGTCCAGGTGACCTGCGTCGACAACGACGAGGAGAAGATCGCGGCCCTGGATCGCGGCGAGATGCCCATCTACGAGCCCGGTCTCCAATCCGTCGTGGAGCGCAACGCACGTGAGCGCCGCCTGGCCTTCACCACGGACACGGCGGAGGCGGTGCGCTCCTCACTGGTGGTCTTCATCGCCGTGGGGACGCCGCCGAAAGACGACGGCAGCACGGATCTGCGCTTCGTGCAGGCGGTGGCGGGCGAGATCGGTCGCGCCATCGACGGCTACAAGGTGATCGTCACCAAGAGCACGGTGCCGGTGGGAACCGCGGAGAAGGTGCGCGTCTGGGTGCAGCAGGAGCTGGATCTGGCCGGGAGCGACGTGCGCTTCTCGGTGGCGTCGAACCCGGAGTTCTTGCGCGAAGGTGCGGCCATTGCCGACTTCATGCGCCCGGACCGTGTGGTGGTGGGTACCGAGGACGCGCGGGCCGAGGCCGTCATGCAGGACCTCTACCGCCCCCTCTACCTGAACGAGACGCCCTTCGTCCTGACCAACATCGCCACGGCGGAGCTCACCAAGTACGCCGCCAACGCGTTCCTGGCCACCAAGATCTCGTTCATCAACGAGATGGCCAACCTGTGCGAGCGCGTCGGAGGCGACGTGCACGGCATTGCGCGTGGCATCGGACTGGACCGCCGCATCGGTCCCAAGTTCCTGCACCCGGGCCCCGGCTTCGGCGGCTCGTGCTTCCCCAAGGACACGCGGTCCATGGCGCACTTCGGGCGTGACGCGGGCGAGCCCCTCGAGATCATCGAGGCCGTGATCCGCGTGAACGAGCAGCAGCGCGAGCGGATGATCGAGAAGATCGAGAAAGCGGCTGGGAACCTGGACGGCGCCACCATCGCCATGCTGGGGCTGTCCTTCAAGCCGGAGACGGACGACATCCGCGAGGCGCCGGCATTGAACATCGTGCGTGGGCTCGAGGCGCGCGGTGCCGTCGTGCGCGCGTTCGATCCGGTGGCGATGGACAACGCGGCCCGGGAGCTGCCCGCCGTGACGTTCTGCAAGAACGCCTACGAGGCCTGCGAGGGCGCCGACGCGCTGGTGATCATGACCGAGTGGAACCAGTTCCGGATGCTCGACCTGGGGCGCATGCGCTCGCTGCTGCGCCGGCCGGTGCTGATCGACCTGCGAAACGTGTACGAGCCCGGGCCGCTGCGCGCCGCCGGCTTCGACTACACATGCGTCGGGCGCTAGCCGCTCCCCCCAGACGCCGCATTCACGCCGTCATCCTGGCCGGGGGCGCGGGAGAACGCTTCTGGCCGCGGTCGCGCCAGAAGGTCCCGAAGCCCTTTTTGTCCCTCGGGGATGAAGAAACCCTGATGGAGGCGACGGTGCGCCGGGCTCAGCGCTTCGCAGAGCACGTCTGGGTGGTCTGCGGGAGCGAGCACGCCCGACTTGTGATGCGCGTCACCGGAATCCCCCGCCACCGGGTCATTCTCGAGCCGAAGCGGCGCAACACCGCCATGGCCGCCGGCCTGGCGGCACTGCGGATTGCTGCCGAGGCCCCCGATGCCGTGCTCGCCGTGCTGCCCGCCGATCACCGGATTCCGGACGCCGCTGCCTTCGCGCGGGCCATGCGGCGCGCCGCCGCCGCCGCGGATCGGGCCGACGTGCTGGTCACCCTGGGGGTCGAGCCGACCCGGGCGGAGACCGGGTTCGGCTACATCCGGGTGGGGCAGACCGCCCCTCCGGGGTTTCCTGGTCTTCACCGCGTGCGGCGTTTCGTCGAAAAGCCCACTGCGGCCCGTGCCCGGGGATTCCTGCGGCGGGGTGGGTTCCTCTGGAACGCCGGCATCTTCGTCTGGGGGGTGCAGACGATCCTGGAAGAGATCGAGACCCACGCCCCGGAGGTTCACCGGGCACTGGCTCCGATCCGGCGCAGGCCGGCGGGTCGGGGTGCCCCCGCGGCGATCCGCGCCGCCTACCGCAGGGCTCCCTCGCTGCCCGTCGACGTGGCCGTGCTGGAGCGGAGCCGGAGGGTCTGGGTGGTTCCCGTGGGGTTCCGCTGGAGCGACGTCGGCTCCTGGCAATCGCTGGCCGAGGAGCTGGGGGTCGCGGCGGGGCGCAATCGGGTGCTCGGAGGCGATACGGTGATCCAGGGAGCGTCGGGAAACCTCGTCTGGGGCGATCGCAGGACGATCGCCCTGGTGGGTGTCGAGAACCTGGCCGTGATCGACACGGGAGACGCGCTGCTGGTGGCCGACCTCGATCACAGCGCCGACGTGCGGCGCGTGGTGCAGGAACTGCGGGCCCGCCGCCGGGACGATCTGGTCTAGACTGCTGGAGGGGAACGGGATGGACTACGACACGACTGGGAACTCGCTGCGCAAGATCCCGCTCTTCTCCGATGTGAGCGACGACGATCTGGACAGCATCGCGTCGCACCTGATCGAGCGGCGCTATCCGAAGGGCTCGACCATCGTCGAGGAAGGCCTTCCGGGGGACTACATGTACGTCCTCAGGGAGGGTCGCGTGAAGGTGACCCGCCTGTCGGAGGACGGCCGCGAGAAGATCCTGGAGATGCTCGGGGAGAGCTCGTTCTTCGGCGAGATGGCGTTGCTCGACCAGGGACCGCGTTCGGCCACCGTGAAGACATTGACCCCGGTGGTCCTGCTGGCGCTCTCGCGCACGGACTTCCTGGGGTTGCTGCGCCGCAGCCCGGACCTCGCCATGGTCGTGATCCAGGAGCTGACGCGCCGCCTGCGCGACACCGACGAGCAGGCCAGCTCGCTCTCCTTCCTGCGCGTGAAGGACCGCACCACCGGCCTGCTGCGCCGCATGGCCGAGAGCGCCGTGGACGACAACCACCGCGCTACGCCGAACCTCACCCACCAGCAGATCGCCGACATGATCGGCACGTCTCGCGAGACCGTCACCCGTGTGGTGAAGGAGCTGAAGCAGGACGGCTGGCTGGGCCAGCGCGGCAAACAGTACATCGTCCCCAGCGAGGACTGACCCTCAGGCCCGCCACGCCTCGCTCCGATGTAGGAGGCATGGCGATCTCGGATCACAGGCTCGGCCGCTGGCTGCTGGCGTCCCTCCGCTCGGGGCTGGTGGCGATCGACGAAGGCGGGGCCATCACCGCCCTGAACGCGGCGGCCCAGCGCATCCTCGGCGGTCCCGAGGGCGCGCCCGAGGCGTGGCTGGGTCGGGACTTCCGCGACGCCCTCGGGGCCTGGCCCCAGGTCGTGGACCTGCTCGACGACGCCCGGTCCGGACGCGAGCACCCGGCCCGTGCGGAGCTGCTGCT
Source organism: uncultured delta proteobacterium (assembly GCA_947259215.1). Classification (GTDB taxonomy): domain Bacteria; phylum Myxococcota_A; class UBA9160; order UBA9160; family JAFDET01; genus CAMYLJ01. The sequence goes on along the minus strand of CAMYLJ010000002.1, from coordinate 153,656 downwards.
CGACCCGTCGCCCGGACGCGCCGAGGGAACGCTCGGGTTCACGGTGGCTCCCGTGCGCGACGACGCGGGCGCGCTGCGGGGCGCCGCCATCCAGTTCCGCGACCTGTCGGACTTCGAGCGCCTGGACGAGCAGCAGCGGCTGCGCGAGCGCCTGGCTGCGCTCGGGCAGATGGCCGCCGGGCTCGCCCACGAGCTGCGCAACCCGCTGGCCAGCATGGAGGTGCTGGCGGGGCTGCTGGAGCGCCGGCTGGCGCCGGACGGGGAGGAGCGGCAGCTCCTGCGCGAGCTGGTGGGCCAGCTGCGCGCGGTCACGCGCAGCCTCGACGGGACCCTGGCCTTCGTGCGTCCGACGCCCGGCCGGCCCCAGGAGATCGACCCGGTGTCCCTGCTGGAGGAGTGCCTGGATCGGGCGTGCACGCGGGTGCACTTCCCCGGCAAGGTCGAGCGCGACTACGAGGAAGCGCTCCCGCCGCTGGTGGCGGATCCGGAGCAGCTGCGCGCGGTCTTCACGGACCTGCTGGTCAACGCCCTGGAGGCGATGGACGACGCCGACAGCGACGGCGCCCGCGCGCCGCGGCTCGACCTGTGCCTGCGCCGCGAGCTGCGCGCCCCGCTGGCTCCCGAGCCGCGGCGAGCAACCGACGCCGCCGGTGCGGAGCTCGTGTTCAGCATCGGCGACAGCGGGCCCGGCGTGCCCCGGGAGCTGCGGGACCGGATCTTCTACCCGTTCTTCACCACCAAGGCCGGCGGCAGCGGCGTCGGACTGGCCAACGCCCAGAAGGTGGTGACCGGTCACGGCGGCCTGATCGAGCTGGCCGAGGCCGTGGGCGGCGGGGCGGTCTTCCGGGTGCGGCTGCCCGTGGCGGGGCGCTGCCGGTGAGCGCCGCGCGCATCCTGGTGGTGGACGACAACGAGAGCCTGCGCCGGGGCATCGCGCTGGCGCTGGGCGAAGCCGGCCACGCCGTGCGGGAGGCCGCACGCGGCGACGAGGCGGTCGCGCAGCTGCGCGACCCCGACGCCGAGACGCCCGACGTGGTGGTGACCGACCTGCGCCTGCCCGGCGTCGACGGGCTCGGCGTGCTGCGTGCCGCCCGCGAGCGCGATGCGGCCATGGCGGTGCTGCTGATGACGGCTTTCGGCAGCATCGAGACGGCGGTGCAGGCCATGCGCGAAGGCGCCTTCGACTTCCTCCAGAAGCCGGTGGGACTCGATCAGCTGGAGCTGCGCGTCGACCGCGCCATCGATCACCGTCGCCTGCTGCACGAGGTGACGAGCCTGCGGGCCGAGCGCAGCTCGCGCCAGGCCAGCGAGAAGATCATCGGGCGCAGCCCGGGCCTGCGCGAAGCCGTGGACCTGGCCCGGCGCGCCGCGCCCACGCGGTCGACGGTGCTGGTGACCGGGGAGACCGGGACCGGCAAGGAGCTGGTGGCGGGCCTGGTCCACGCCCTCTCGCCCCGCGCACCGGGGCCCTTCGTCAAGGTGAACTGCGCCGCGCTGCCCGAGACGCTGCTCGAGTCCGAGCTCTTCGGCCACGAGCGCGGCGCCTTCACGGGAGCCGACCGCGCGCGCGAGGGTCGCTTCGAGCAGGCGGACGGGGGCACGCTGTTCCTCGACGAGGTCGGCGACATGTCGCCGGCCACCCAGGCCAAGGTGCTGCGGGTGCTCCAGGACCAGGAGTTCCACCGCCTCGGAGGCACCCGCACCCTGCGCACCGACGTGCGGATCGTGGCCGCCACCAACCACGATCTGGAGCGCGCGATCGCGGGTGGGCGCTTTCGCGAGGACCTCTACTTCCGGCTGGCCGTGATCGGGATCCACCTGCCGCCCCTGCGCGAGCGCAGCGAGGACGTGCCGCTGCTGGCCGAGCGGATGCTGCAGGAGTTCGCCCGGGATCTGGCTCGCACCCGGAGTGGCTTCACTCGCGCGGCCCTGGCCAAGCTCCGCGCCCATCCCTGGCCCGGCAACGTGCGCGAGCTCCGCAACGCCGTGGAGCGGGCGATCCTGATGGCCGAGGAGCCGTGGATCGGCCCGGACGACCTCTGCCTCGAAACCCCGCCGTCCGCGGTGGCGGGGGAGGCCGCGGCGGGGAGGGCCTGGGACGAGCTCGGACTCGACCAGCTCGAGCGCGTCGCGGTGCTGGCCGCCCTGCACCGGAGCGGCTTCGTGCAGAAGCGCGCCGCCGAGCGTCTCGGGATCAGCCGCCGAAAGCTCAACTACATGATTCGGCGGATGGGAATCACCCACGCCAGCTGGCGGCGCAACCGGGACGAGGAGGACGAGCCGGGCGACGGCCCGGTGGCGCCGCTAGACTCCGCCGCGGACGCGGGCTGAGGCTCCGCGGGCGCCCCTTCGGCAGCGCCGCGGTTCGCGGCACCGCCTGATCGAGGTTGTCCATGCGCCCGCGAATCCGTCGAGCGACTGCCGTCCTGGTCCTCGTGCTCCCGCTGCTGGCCTGCGGGGACGACGCCGCACGTGTCGCCGAGCACCTGGCCGCGGGCGACGCCTACCTGGAAGAGGAGGCGTACGCCGAAGCGGTCATCGAGTACAAGAACATCCTCCAGATCGATCCCAACGATGCGGGTGCGCACTGGGGTCTGGCCCGGGCCTTCCTCGCCACCGGCAAGGTGCAGCCGGGGTACTGGGAGCTGCGGGAGACGGTCCGCCTGGATCCGTCCAATGCCGAGGCGCGGCTCCAATACGGCCAGCTCTCCCGGCTGGCAGGCGAGCACGAAGACGCCCTGGCCCAGGCCGATGCCGTGCTGGCGGCCGACGAGGAGAACGTGGCCGCCTGGCTGCTGCGCGCCCAGGCGCTCGACGGCCTGAGGCGTTACGACGAGGCGCGCGAGGCCTACATCTCCGCGACCGAGAAGTTCCCCGAAGAGCCCGCGCCGCTGCTGCTGACCGCCAACTTCTTCATCGGCCAGGGGATGCGCAACGAGGCCGAGCCGTACTACCGCCGGCTCACCGAGGTGCAGCCCGGCTTCTCGGCCTACGCCGCGCTGGGCGGGTACCTCGCCCAGCAGGAGCGGTACGACGAGGCCGAGCAGGCCTACCTGGAGGCGCGCACGCTCGCCGAGGAAGACCGCGCCGTGCTGGCCCACCGCGTGCTCGCGAGCTTCTACTACTCGCGCGAACGCTTCGAAGAGGCGGAGCAGGTGCTGCGCGCCGCCCAGGATGAGTACCCGGACGATCTCGACCTGATCTACGTGTTGGCGCGGTTCTACGCCTCGCGCGGCGACGAGGAGCGCGCCGACGCGATGATCGAGGAGGCCACCCGCGCGCAGCCCGAAGACGTGCGGCCCTTCCTGGTGCTGTCCGCCTACCGCGGCCGCAAGGGCGACCTGGAGGGCGCACTCGCCGCCGCCGATTCGGCCCTGGAGGTGGACCCGGAGGACGTGCGCGCGCGCCTGCGCCGCGCCGAGCTGCTGCTCGATCTCGGCTACCGCAACGACGACGCCCAGCAGCGCGCCCGCGGCCGCGCGGTCGTGGAGGCCGTGCTGTCCCAGAACCCGTCGTCGCCCGAGGGGCTCTTCGTCAAGGCCAAGCTGGAGCTGGCCGAGAACGATCGCGACCAGGCGGTGTCGGACCTGCGCCGCGCCATCGACCTGAAGCCGGACTGGGCGGAGGCCCACTACCTGCTCGGCTCCGCGCTCTTCCTCGAGCGCGATCTCAACGGGGCGCGCGTCGAGGTGATCCGCGCCCTGGAGATCGACGGCCAGCTGGTCGAGGCGCGCAAGGTGCTGGCCCGGATCTACGCCCTCTCCGGCGAGAACGATCTCGCCATCGAAGAGGGCCGGCGGATCCTGCGCCAGCGCCCGGGCGACACCAGCACGCGCCTGCTGGTGGCGCAGTCCCTGGTGCGCGACCAGCGCTTCTCCGAGGGCCTGGAGCTCCTCGGGGGAATCCCCGACGACGAGCAGACCGGGGAGACCCTGTACGCCACGGGGCGTATCTGGCGCATCCGCGGTGACGACGCCAAGGCCCGTGTCTACTTCGAGCGCGCCAACGAGACGCTGCCGAACCAGCCCCAGATCCTCGAGTCGCTGCTGCAGCTGGATCGCCGGGAGGGTCGCATCGGCGAGTCGGTCGCGCGCGTCGAGGCCGCGACGAAGGCCGAGCCGGAGAACGCCAAGCTGATGCACCTGCTCGGCATGCTGCAGGTGCTGTCGGGCAAGGGCCTCGAGGCCGAGGCGAGCTTCCGCAAGGCGATCCAGCTGGATCCCAACGACCTGGCGCCCTACCAGAGCCTGGCCCAGTACCTGGCGCTGACGGGCCGGCGCGAGGAGGTGCTGTCCACCTACGAGCGCGCGGCGGCGCAGCGTCCCGACTCCGCCGGCCTCCAGCTCGTCCTGGGCTCGCTCTACGAGGCCTACGGCGATCTGGATCAGGCCGAAAAGGCCTACGAGCGGGCCATCGAGGTGGACCCGCGGCTGGCGCCCGCCAAGAACAACCTCGCCTACATCCTGGCCGAGTCCGGCCGCAACCTGGATCGGGCGCTCGACCTGGCCCAGGAGGCGAAGTCGATGCTGCCCGAGAGCGGGCACACCGCCGACACCCTGGGCTGGGTGCTCTACAAGAAGGGGATTCCGTCGGCGGCCGTGGGCTACCTGCTCGAGGCCGAGGGCCTGTTCGAGGCCGACGACCCCAATCTGGGCATCGTGCGTCACCACCTGGCCCAGGCCTACGAGGCGGCGGAGCAGAAGGAAGAGGCGCGGGAGGCCCTGCGCCGTGCTCTGCGCGACCTGGAGCGCATCCAGGCCTCCTTCCGGGAGACCACCGGGAAGGAGCCCGAAGAGCCGCCCTGGCTGGCGGAGATCCGCGCGATGCTGGAGCGCCTCGAGCAGGAGACCTGATCCCCCCGGGGCAAGATCGATCCCCATCCGCCCTGCGCCCGGAACTCTTCAAGGCAATCCAAGGGGCTGCCGATACGCCCCTCGCTGCCGACCTCTCGGCGGGCCGGGCGAATGCGCTCGCGCCGGGGCGCTGTCGGCACGGCATTGGAGGGATCTCATGCTGGCTTCCATCCGCGCACTGGCGCCCGTCCTGGTCTTCGTCCTGGCGTTCGGGGCCGCCGCTTCCGAGGAGACGGCGCCCGTCGCCGAGGCTGCTGCGGCGACCGAGGCCGCCCCGGCGGCACCTGCGGAGACCGCGGCGCCTGCGGTGCCGGCGGAGTCCGCCGAGGCGGCGAACGCCGACGAATCCGGCGCCGCCGAGAGCGCTGCGGAGGCGGTCGCCGACCCCGCGCCGGAGCCGTCCACGGCCGCCGAGCCTGCCCGGTCGGCGCCTCGGGAGAAGCACGTCGTCCGCCTCGGCCCGGTCGGCTACGACGCCGCCGGTCTGCCGGGACGCGTCCACACCGTTGCCGGGGGCGACACCCTCTGGGACGTCTCCGACGCCTACCTGGGGACGCCCTGGGTGTGGCCGTCGATCTGGTACGAGAACGAGTCCGTCGACAACCCGCACCTGATCCTGCCGGGTGACAAGCTCTGGGTGACGCCGACGGTGATCCGGCGCGTCACGGACGCGGAGGCCGAGGCGCTCCTGGCGGGTGCGCCCGCCCAGGGCGGCCCGGCCTCCATGGACGGTGTCGCCGTCACCTACGCCGACGCACCGGCCTCCGGCCCGCGCGCCCCGACGGTCCGCTACGCCTGGCGCGAGTCGGTGGGCCTGGTCTCGAGCGAGGCCCTGGACGGCGCCGCCTCCCTGGTGGACAGCCCCCAGGAGCGGACCTGGCTCGGGACCATGGACCCGGTGAACGTGGGCCTCGGCGCTGGCGAGGTGGAGACGGGCGACCAGTTCCTGGTGTTCCGCGCCAAGGAGCGCGTGTTCGATCCCGACGACGGCCAGCCCCTCGGCTGGCACGTGAACGTGCTCGGCTGGATCGAGATCGTGGAGGTGAACGAGGAGACCGCCCTGGCCGAGGTCCGGATGGCCTTCTCCGAGATGCGCCTGGGTGACCGCCTCTGGCCCCGAGAGCTCCTGCCCCACGAGATCGAGCTGCGCGCGTCGCCGCCGGACGTGGACGGCCGCATCGTGCTGCTCGCCGACAAGCGCATGAGCAACGGCGACAACGACGTGGTGTTCCTGAACCGGGGTCGCGCCGACGGGCTCGAGGTGGGCAGCACACTCGAGGTCTATCGCCCCGTCGGCAAGGTCCGCGATCCGGCGCGCGTAAAGAAGGGCCTGGTCTTCGAGCGCACGGCGAAGGTCAAGGTTCCCGCCCGGGTGGTGGCGACGCTGGTGGTCGTGCGCACGTTCGACGAGAGCGCGGCAGCCATCGTGCGCGACACCACCACCGACATCAATATCGGCGACCGGGTGCGCGGCGCGGACGTCCAGATCAGCAGCCGCTAGCCGCTGAACTGCGCTCGCCTACGGGGGAGAGAAGGCACCGAAGTCGGCTGAAGCCGACTTCCCAGCCTGCTTGGCGCTGTCGCTGGGACCGCTGCGCGCGCCGTCTGAGGCGGCGCTTGCGGGCACTCACCTCCGTGGTCTCGAGCGGGGGGCGGAGGCTTGCGCCACCAGGCGTCCGTCGGGCTCGCGCGCGATCCGGCCGGCCAGCTCGAGCTGCACGATCGCGGCGCCGACCTCGTGGACGGGCCGACCCAGGTGCCGCGCCAGCTCGTCCGGGCTGCGCGGCTCCTCGCGCAGGGCCGCCAGTCCCTGGCGCGCCAGGGTCGGAAGGCTCTCGTCGCACTCCGCCGCCAGCGCGGTCGCCAGCGGCGCCAGGCCCAGCGCCAGACGCACGTCGTTGGCCTCGAGCACCACCCCCGCACCGTCGCGAAGCAGGCGGTTCGAGCCGAGGTGGCTGTCGCTGAGGACCGGGCCCGGCACGGCGAGCACGTCGACGCCCTGCTCGGCCGCGTGCTCGGCGGTGATCAGCGAACCGCTGCGTTCGCGCGCCTCCACCACCACCACGGCCGACGCCAGGGCGCTGATCAGGCGGTTCCGGAGCGGGAAGTGGTGAGGAAGCGGCGGGGCGCCGGGCGGAAGCTCCGTCAGCACGACGCCGCGCTCCGCCAGCTCGGACGCCAGGCCCGCGTGCTCGCGGGGATAGGCGACGTCGATCCCGCAGCCCAGGACGGCCAGGCTGACCCCGCCCGCTTCGAGGGCGCCGCGGTGCGCCGCGCCGTCGATCCCGCGGGCGAGCCCCGAGATCACCGCCAGCCCGCCCGCGGCCAGGTCGTGGGCCAGGCGTCGCGCCAGCTCGCGGCCCGCCGCACTGGCGCGCCGGGCGCCCACCAGGGCGACGGCGGGTCGGGCCAGCGCGGCCGGCTCGCCGCGCAGGCACAGGACCGGCGGCGGATCGGCCAGGCGGCGCACGCGCGGGGGATAGCCCGGGAAGTCCAGCGGAAGCAGCCGCGCGCCGGCGGCCGCCAGTCGTTCGGCGCGGGCTTCGAGCTCCGCGGCCGGTGCGGGAGACGCGCCACTCGTGCGGGCCAGCGCGGCGGCGGCGGCGCGCGGCTCGCGCGCCGCCGCCAGCGCGCGTGCGGCCTCGCGGGGTCGCAGCGCGCCGAGGTCCTGGAGCGCCAGCCACGCGAGCACGCAGCCGCGCTGGCGCGGGTCACGCGGATCGCGCGAGCCTGCCATGGGGTCTCCCGGGACCGGGAGCGCTCCGAGCCTAGCGCCCGCCGCGCCGCCCGGCCGCCGCCGCCGGCGGGCAGTGGCGCTATCCTCCCATCCCGGGGGGAGAATGCGTTCGTCGAGAACCACACCGGAGCTCAGCGTCGTGGGTGCGGGCCTGGCCGGCTGCGAGGCCGCCTGGCAGGCCGCGCGCCGCGGCTTGTCGGTGGTCTTGTACGAGATGCGTCCTGCCCGCCGCTCCCCCGCCCACCGCGGCGACGACTTCGCCGAGCTGGTGTGCAGCAACTCCCTGCGCGCCAGCCGTCTCGCCAACGCGGTGGGGCTCTTGAAGGAAGAGATGCGGCGCCTGGGCTCGCTCGTGATGCGCGCCGCAGACGAGACCGCGGTTCCCGCCGGGCGGGCCCTGGCGGTCGACCGCAGTGCCTTCTCCCGCCGCATCACCGAGTCGATCGAGTCGCATCCCGGCATCGAGGTGCGTCGCGAGTGCGTCACCCGGATTCCGGAGGGGGCGCCGGTGATCCTGGCGACCGGTCCGCTCACCGCGTCGGAGCTGGCGAGCGAGATCCAGGCCCTCCTCGGGGAGGAGCACCTCTATTTCTACGACGCGATCGCGCCCACGCTCTACGCGGACTCCATCGACTACGAGCTGGCCTTCCGCGCCTCGCGCTGGGAGGAGGGGGAGGGCGACTACCTGAACCTGCCGCTCGACGAGTCCCAGTACACGGCCTTCGTCGAAGCGCTGGTGGCCGCCGACACCGTGCCGCTCCACGCCTGCGAGGCGGCGCTCTACTTCGAGGGCTGCCTGCCCATCGAGGAGATGGCGCGCCGGGGGCGCGAGACCCTGGCCTTCGGACCGCTGAAGCCGGTGGGGCTCGTCGATCCGCGCAGCGGCAGGCGCCCCTACGCCGTGGCCCAGCTGCGGCAGGAGGACAAGCAGGGCGTCCTCTACAACCTGGTGGGCTTCCAGACGAAGCTGCGGATCGGGGAGCAGAAGCGGATCCTGCGCAGCCTGCCGGGCCTGGCGGGTGCCGTCTTCGCCCGTTTCGGATCGGTCCACCGCAACACCTACGTCAACGCCCCGCGCGCCCTCACGCCGACCCTCGAGCTGCGCGGCCGGCCCGGCGTGTACCTGGCGGGCCAGATGGCCGGCGTGGAGGGCTACGTGGAGTCCGCCGCCCTGGGCTTCCTGGCGGGCCTGAACGCGGTGTTCGCCGCGCGGGGCGCCGAGACGCTGCTGCCGGATCCGCGCACGGCCCACGGCGCCCTGTTGCGCCACCTGGCCGAGGCCGACCCGCGAGGCTTCCAGCCGACGAACGTCAACTACGGGCTCTTCCCGCCCCTCGCGGACGCAACCCGGCGGATCCCCAAGCGCGAGAAGCACGAGCGGCTGGCCCAGCGCGCCCTCGAGGCGCTGGCGCCCTACGCCGACGCCGTGGCGGAGGGCGCCGCGTGACCTTCCCGGAGGCCCTGCGAGCCTGGGACGTGTGGCTGCGCGCGGAACGCAACGTCTCCGAGCACACCCGCCGCGCCTATCTCTCGGACGTGCGACAGCTCGCCACCTTCCTGGGCGAGGACGCACGACCGGCCGAAGTGACACCGGACCGTGTCTTTTCCTTCCTCGCCGAGCTCCACCCCCGGGTGCAGGCGGCCACCCTCGGTCGCAAGCTGGCCTCCCTGCGTTCGCTCTTCGGCTGGCTGCGCCGGGAGGGCGTGTGCGCCAGCGACCCGACCGCGGGCATCCCCGCGCCGCGGGCGCCGAAGCGCCTGCCGAAGCCCCTCTCGGTGGACGACTGCGAGGTGCTGGTGGAGGCGGACGTGGCCGAGGGCGAGCGCGGGCTGCGCGATCGCGCCCTGGTGGAGCTCCTCTACGGCACGGGCCTGCGGGTCGGGGAGGCCGCCTCCCTCGACGTGCGCGACCTCGACCTGCGCCGGGGGGACGTCCGGGTCTGGGGCAAGGGGGGCAAGGAGCGGGTCGTGCCGGTCCCGAGCGAGGCGCGGGCGGCACTCGAGGCGTACCTGGCTGCACGCCAGCGCCCGGGCATCCTGGCGGAGCCGCTGTTCGCGTCGCTCGGGCGCCGCCGGCGCGGCGAGGCGCCGCGGCGGCTCGGCGAACGCGACATGCGGCGGGTGCTGGCCGCGCGGGCGCGCCAGGCCCGGCTTGCCGATCCCGTGCATCCCCACCGCCTGCGTCACAGCTACGCCACGCATCTGCTCGACATGGGCGCGGATCTGCGGGAGATCCAGGAGCTCCTGGGGCATTCCAGCCTCTCGACCACCCAGAAGTACACCGCCGTCTCCGCGGAGCGGCTGCTGGAGGTGTACGATCGGGCCCACCCCCGCGCCCGGGAGAAGGAATGAATCCGAGGCTTCGCGCCACCACCGTGGTGGCCGTCCTGCGCGACGGCGCCATCGCCATGGCCTCCGACGGTCAGGTCACCGTCGGCGAGGTCGTGATGAAGCACGGCGCCCAGAAGGTGCGCCGGGTGGCGAAGGACCGCGCCCTGGTGGGATTCGCCGGTGGCGCGGCCGACGCGCTGGCGCTGTCGGAGCGGCTCGAGGCCAAGATCGAGGCCCACCCGGGCAACGTGCGCCGCGCCTGCGTGGAGCTGGCCCGGGAGTGGCGGGCGGACCGCGTGCTGCGGCGCCTGGAGGCCCTGCTGCTGGTGGGCGACGCCGACAGCGTGCTGGTGGTCTCGGGCAACGGCGACGTGATCGAGCCCGACGACGGGATCGCGGCCATCGGCTCGGGCGGCCCCTACGCGCTGGCGGCCGCGCGCGCTCTGGCGCAGCACAGCAAGCTCTCCGCCGACGAGATCGCCCGCGAAGCCCTGCGCATCGCGGCCGGCATCTGCATCTACACCAACGACGAGATCAGCCTGGTGACCCTCCCATGAGCGACCTGCGTACCTTCACCCCGCGCGAGATCGTGTCGGAGCTGGACCGCTACATCGTCGGCCAGGGCGACGCGAAGCGCGCGGTAGCCATCGCTCTGCGCAATCGCTGGCGCCGCCAGCAGGTGCCGGAGGACCTGCGCGAGGAGATCGCCCCCAAGAACATCATCATGATCGGGGCGACGGGCGTGGGCAAGACCGAGATCGCCCGGCGCCTGGCGCGCCTGGCCCAGGCGCCCTTCATCAAGGTCGAGGCCTCGAAGTTCACCGAGGTCGGCTACGTCGGGCGCGACGTCGAGTCGATCGTGCGCGACCTGACCGACCTGGCGGTGAACCTGGTCGCCGAGGAGGAGAAGCGGAGCGTGGCGGCCCGGGCGGAGGAGCGGGCGGAGGAGCGTATCCTGGACGCGCTGCTGCCCACGCCGTCCGCCCAGGGCCCGGGGTTACAGACCGTGCCGGAGGGCGGCGAGACCCGCGAGAAGCTGCGCCAGATGCTGCGGCGCGGAGCGCTGGACGAGCGCGAGGTGGACGTCGAGGTGTCGGATTCGGGGACGCCCAACCTGTCGATCTTCACGCCCCAGGGCGTGGAGGAGATGGGGATCCAGATGAAGGACATGCTGGGCAACCTCTTCCCGCAGCGCACCCGGCGCCGGCGCCTGAAGATCCCCCAGGCGCGGGAGGCGTTCGCAGCCGAGGAGGCGGCTCGGCTGGTCGATATGGACCAGGTGCGCGAGCTGGCCGTCGAGCGCGTGGAGCAGGCGGGCATCGTGTTCCTCGACGAGCTGGACAAGGTGGCCGCCGGGCAGGGATCGTCGCGGCAGGGGCCGGACGTCTCGCGCGAGGGCGTGCAGCGGGACCTGCTCCCGATCGTGGAGGGATCGACGGTCCAGACCAAGCACGGGGCCGTGCGCACGGACCACATCCTGTTCGTGGCGGCGGGCGCCTTCCACGTGGCGAAGCCCTCGGATCTGATCCCGGAACTCCAGGGTCGCTTCCCGATCCGGGTCGAGCTGGCCAGCCTGACCGAGGAGGACTTCGTGCGCATCCTGGCCGAGCCTCGGAACTCGCTGGTGCGCCAGTACGCAGCGCTCCTGGCCACCGAGGACGTGCACGTGGAGTTCAAGGAGGACGGGATTCGCGCCATCGCGCGCATCGCCGCCACCGTGAACGAGCGCACCGACGACATCGGCGCGCGGCGCCTGCACACGGTGATGGAGCGCCTGCTGGAAGATGTCAGCTTCGACGCGCCGGACCTGGGAGGCACCCGCCTGGTGGTGGACGAGGCCCTGGTGCGCGAGCGTCTGGGATCGCTGGTGGAGGACGAGGACCTGTCCCGCTTCATTCTGTAGCGAGGACCGGAGAGGGGGGAGATGTCGGCTCGTTTCCGACGCGTACTGGTGGTGGACGACGAGCGGTTCTTCCGCGACGCGATCCAGGATGTGCTGAGCGCGGCAGGGCTCGAGTGCATCCTGGCAGCGGACGGCCCGGAGGCACTGGAGCTGGCCGAGGAGCCGAGCATCGGCGCCGTGGTGCTGGACGTGCGGCTGCCGGGCCCCGACGGGCTGGAGGTGCTGCGGCGGCTGCGACAGATGCGGCCCCACCTGCCGGTGATCATGCTCTCCGCGCACCAGGACCAGGCCTACGTGCTCGAGGCCCTGCGCAACGGGGCCTGCGACTACCTGGCCAAGCCGCTCCACGAGGAGGAGCTGGTGCTGGCCGTGCGCCGCGCCCTCGAGGGCTTCGACCACGCGGCCACCTCCGACAAGCTGCGCGACCGCCTGGCCCATCTCCAGCAGAGCGTGGCGCGACTCGGAGCCCTGGCGCGCGACGATGCGCACATCGAGGCGGTCCACGCGGGCCTGGCGGAAGCCGTGGCCGAGGTGCTGGCGGCCGACAAGACCTCGCTCATGCTCCTGAACGGGGACGGCAGCGAGCTGCGGGTCGCGGCCGCCACCGGGCGCAAGCTCGAGCCCGCTGAGTTCACGCCGGTGCCGGTGGGCGAAGGCGTGGCGGGTCTCGCGCTGGCCCGCTCGGAGCCGCTGCTGGTCACCGAGGTCAGTGACGACGAACGCTTCGCCGGCCGGGACACCCAGGACCGCTACCGCACGCACTCGTTCGCGGTGGTTCCGATCGTGGCCGGCGACCGCGCGCTGGGCGTGCTGTGCGCGACGGACGCGCGCCAGGACGGGCTGCTGGACGCAGAGGACCTGGCGCTGCTGCGGATCCTGGCCGAGCAGGCGGCCCAGGTCTTGAGCGTCGCCGAGGTCACGGCCGCCCTGGCTGCCGCCGCCGCCAACCCGCCCGCGCCCCAGCCCGAGTCCGAGGTCTCGCTCGGCGGGCTGACGGCGCCGCTGGTCGACGACGACGCCTCGGACGAGGGAGAGCTGGCGCGGGCGGTGTGCGAGGCCGTGGTGGCCGAGGTGGAGCCCGCGCGGGTGCTGGCGGGGGCGCTGGGGGCCGTCGGTCCCGCCCTCGGCGCCAGCAGCGCGGCCGTCTTCCTGCGCGACCCGGCCGGCGAGCTGGCGCGCGAGGCCGAGTGGTGCGACGAGGGGGGCGGCGACCGCGTGCGGCTGGCGCTGGGCGCCGGGCTCACGGGCACCGTGCTCGAAACCGGCCGGCCGGTGGTGACCGACGATCCCTCGGCCGACCCGCGCTTCCAGGCCGGTGTGGACACCCCGGTCAGCGAGCGTCCCGGGCCGTTCATGTGCCTGCCGCTGGTGTTCCGGGGCAAGACGCTCGGGGTCTTCCGCGCCTTCCCCGCCGCCGCGGGACAGGCGTCGCCGCGCGTCGGCGAGGTGCTGGGAGCGGCGCTCTCGGCGGCCGTGCGCAACGTCCTCCTGTACCGTAGCCTCGTGGAGAGCATCGAGGAGGTCGCCCGCGTCCGACGCGAGGCCCGCGACCCTAGCGCGTGACATGCAGTCCCTGATCGACAAGGCGGCGGTGCTGGTCGAGGCACTGCCCTACATCCGTCGCTTCCGCGACAAGACGATCGTCATCAAATACGGCGGCCACGCCATGGAAGACGACGAGCTGCGCGCGTCGTTCGCCGTGGACGTGGTGCTGCTCAAGTACATCGGTGTGCGTCCGGTCGTCGTGCACGGCGGCGGTCCGCAGATCCAGGCCACCCTCGACCGCCTGGGGAAGGACTCGACCTTCGTGAACGGGCTGCGGGTCACCGACGACGAGACGATGGAAGTGGTGGAGATGGTGCTGGGGGGCAAGGTGAACCCCGACATCGTCCAGCTGGTGCAGCGCGGGGGGGGGCAGGCTCTGGGGCTCACCGGCAAGGACGGCGGCATGCTGCGCGTGCGCCGCAAGCAGGTCGACGGGCACGACCTCGGCCGGGTTGGAGAGGTCCTCGACGTGGACCCTGCTCCGGTGCTGGCCGTGGCCGACGAAGGCTTCGTGCCGGTGATCGCTCCGGTGGGTCTCGACGACGAAGGGCTCTCCTACAACATCAACGCTGACGAGGCGGCCGGCGCCATCGCCGGCGCGCTCGGCGCCGCCAAGCTGATCATGCTGACCGACGTGGAAGGCGTGAAGGACTCCAGCGGCCAGCTGATCGCGCAGCTCGCCCGGGACGAGGCCCGCAAGCTCGTCGCCGAGGGAACGATTCGCGAGGGCATGATCCCCAAGGTGGAATGCTGCCTGGCGGCGCTCGGCCACGGGGTGGAGCGCGCCCACGTGATCGACGGCCGCATCCGCCACGCGATCCTGCTCGAGATCTTCACCGACGGCGGCGTCGGAACCCTGATCACGAGGTAGCCGTGCCGAGAAGCTTCATCAGCGTCGCAGACTGGTCCGCCGCGGAGCTGCGAGAGATCCTCGACCGCGCGCGCGAGCTGAAGGACCTGAACAAGCGCGGGGAGCGCCCGCAGACCCTCCAGGGCCGGACCCTGGCCATGTACTTCGAGAAGCCGTCACTGCGCACGCACGTGACCTTCGAGGCCGGGATGACCCAGCTCGGCGGCCACGCCATCCTGCTGCGTCCGGAGCAGGTGGGCATCGGCTCACGGGAGTCACCGGCGGATGTGGCCCGCAACCTCTCGCGCTGGGTGGACTGCATCCTGGCGCGTACGTTCAGCCACGCGCTGGTGGAGGAGCTCAGCCGGGCCGGCTCGATCCCCGTCATCAACGGGCTGACGGACCTGCTGCATCCCTGCCAGGCCATGGCCGACCTGCAGACCGTGGCCGAGCGTCAGGACCTGGAGCGTGCCGTGCTGGCGTGGGTCGGCGACGGCAACAACGTGGTGAACTCGCTCCTGCTGGCGGCCGCGGTGCTGGGCCTGGAGCTGCGGATCGCCACGCCGCGGACGCATCGCCCCGCGGAGCGGGTGCGCCGGCGGGCCGAGGAGCTGGGCCGCACGAGCGGCGCGCGCCTCGCCTGGAGCGAGGATCCCGCCGAGGCCGTGCGCGGCGCCGACTTCGTCTACACCGACGTGTGGGCGAGCATGGGGCAGGAGGACGAGAGCGAGCAGCGCCGGCGGATCTTCGCGGCCTACCAGGTGAACAGCGAGCTGATGCGCCACGCCCCGGACGCCTGGGTGCTCCACTGCCTTCCCGCCCACCGCGGCGAAGAGATCACCGACGAGGTGCTCGACGGGCCGCGCAGCATCGTCTTCGATCAGGCGGAGAACCGCCTGCACTCCCAGAAGGCGATCCTCGAGCGGCTCCTGCGCCGGTAGCCCCTCGGGGTCGGGATCCTCCGACACCGGCGAAGCGCCCGTGCGCGCTGCGGATCGGGCTTCCCGGGCCGGTCTGCTCCGGATCGCCCGCGATCGATCCCCCCGGGGGGAGCGCGATCGGGGTGGGACGGGGAAAGCCCGATCCACTCTCAGCTTCAGGGCTCTTCCTGCCGATGCACCTCGACGGAGCCGCATTGCTCGCAAGGTGCGGTAGGGAGGCACCCATGGCCGCAGGCGGTGGCGCAGGCGCGATCGGGGCGCGAACTCCGCGTCTCGCGTCCGACTGCGACCTCGAGGGCCTGGACCTGTCTCCGGCGGAGGGATTTCTGCTGTCCCGGATCGACGGCCATACGCCGCAGGCGCTGCTGCGACAGGTCGGCGGGCTCCCGCCCGACGAGGTGGACCGCTGCATCGAGCGCTGGGCCGAGTCCGGATTGCTCGTCTTCGTCAGCTCGGGGCCGCCGGCCCGGAGCGGGGAGGGCGACTCCGGCTTCGGCGAGGCGAGCGCCAGCGCGGCCCGGGCGCCGGTCGCCATCGACCCGCAGCTGGAGATCTCCGCCGAGGCGCAGCAGGCCGCGCTCGCCATGGACGCGGGCCTGGAGCGGCCCTACCACGAGATCCTCGGGGTCGAGCCCGACGCCGACGTGCGCACGATCAAGCGCGCCTACTTCGGCCTCTCCAAGGAGTTCCACCCGGACCGCTACTTCCGCAGGGACATCGGTCCCTACGCCGACGTGGTGGAGCGCGTCTTCCGCCGCATCGTCGAGGCCTACGAGCTGCTCTCGGATCCCGCGACCCGGGCCGAGGTGCAGCGCGACCTGGCCGCCGCCGCGCAGGCGCCGCCGGAGCCGCAGCCGGAGCCGCCGCTGGAGACGCCCGCGGAGGAGCCCGCCGCGGAGATCTCTCGGCCGCGCAAGCGCCGGACCGGTCCGCGGCCCTTCAGCCCGCTGACGCGCGCCTTCGCCCAGCGTCGGGCCAAGGCCAAGTCCTTCTTCGAGGCCGGCATGGCCGCGTACGCCGAGGGGCGCTGGCTGGAAGCCGCCGGTTCCGTGCGCCTGGCCATCGCCTTCGATCCCCGGAACGCCGTCTACAAGAGCCGCTTCGTCGACGTGCGCCAGAAGGTCGCGGACGTGCGCTTCGAGCAGCTGACGAAGGAAGCCGACAGCGCCATGACGTTCCGCGACCGCGGGGACGCCCTCAAGCTCTACGAGGAGGCGCTTCACTACAAGCCCTTCGACCCCCAGGTGAATCACACCGCGGCGCGCCTGGCCTGGCTGGTGGCCGACGATCCCCGGCGCGCCAAGGAGTACGCGGTGCGCGCCTGTGAGGTGGAGCCGGAGCAGCCGGAGTACCGGAAGACCCTGGGCATGATCTACAAGGCGGCGGGCCTCAAGGCGAACGCCCGTCGCGAGCTCCAGTGTGCGTTGCGCCTGAATCCGAAGGACGACGAGGCGCGCGCGGAGCTGAAGTCGCTCTAGCGGGCGGTCCTGCAGAGGACCGCGGGGAGGAGAAAATGAGTCGCGTGATCGGCATCGACCTCGGCACCACGAACTCGTGTGTGACCGTGATCGAGAACGGACAGCCTACGGTGATCCCCAACGCCGGTGGCTATCGCACCACCCCTTCCATGTTCGCGATCTCCCACGATGGGAAGCGGCTGGTGGGCCACCTGGCCAAGCGCCAGGCCATCACCAATTCGCGAAACACCGTCTACGCGTCGAAGCGGCTGATCGGTCGGCGTTTCGACTCCGCCGAGGTGCAGAAGGCCATCGACCTCTGCCCCTTCGAGATCGTGCGGGGCGCCAACGACGATCCCCGCATCAAGATCGCGGGCAAGACGTTCACCTGCCCCGAGATCGCCGGCATCATCCTGCGCGAGATGAAGCGGGTGGCGGAGGAGTACATCGGGGAGCCGGTGTCCGAGGCCGTGATCACCGTGCCCGCCTACTTCAACGACACCCAGCGCCAGTCCACGAAGGACGCCGGCAAGATCGCCGGCCTGGAGGTGCTGCGCATCATCAACGAGCCGACCGCCGCCGCCATGGCCTACGGTGCCACCAACCGCTCGGAGGAGAAGATCGCCATCTACGACCTCGGCGGAGGGACCTTCGACATCTCGGTGCTCGACATGAGCGACGGGGTGATCGAGGTGCTGGCCACCGCCGGCAACACCTTCCTGGGCGGTGAGGACTTCGACCGGCGCATCGTGATGCACCTGCTGGAGCGCTTCCAGGAGGAGGAGAGCATCGACCTGCGCACGGATCCGATGGCGCTCCAGCGCCTGAAGGACGCGGCGGAGAAGGCCAAGTGCGATCTTTCGTCGCGCGAGAGCACCGAGGTCAGCCTGCCCTTCATCTCCAGCGACGACTCGGGTCCGCGTCACCTCCAGCTGGAGCTGGATCGCGGCACCCTGGAGAGCCTGGTGGACGACCTGGTGCAGGGCACGGTCAAGACGGTCGAGGCCTGCGTCCAGGACGCGGGGCTCACGCCTGGAGACGTGGACCGGGTGATCCTGGTGGGCGGCCAGACGCGCATGCCCCTGATCCAGAAGACGGCCGGCGAGTTCTTCGGCAAGGGGCCCCACAAGGGCGTGAATCCCGACGAGGTGGTGGCCATCGGCGCGGCCATGCAGGCCGAGGCGCTGGTCTCCGACGACAAGGACCTGCTGCTGCTGGACGTGACGCCGCTGTCGCTCGGCATCGCCACGGCGGGTGGCCACTTCGCCAAGCTGATCGAACGCAACACCACGGTGCCGGTGCGCAAGACGCACATCTTCACCACCACCCGGGACAACCAGACGGCGGTCAAGATCCGGGTGCTCCAGGGTGAGTCGGACGTGGCGGCGGACAACGACCTGCTGGGCGAGTTCGTGCTGTCGGGCATCCGCCCGGCGCCGCAGGGCGGGCCCGAGATCGACGTCTGCTTCGACATCGACGCCAACGGCATCGTGAGCGTGTCGGCGACCGACCTTTCGACCGGCAAGGAGCAGTCGATCACGGTCAACGCAACCGGGACTCTGTCGCAGGACGAGATCCAGAAGATCATCGAGGAGCACGAGCTCTACGAGGTCGAACTCAAGGCGTAGACGCGAGCCATGGACGAGAGCCGGACCACGAAAAAGATCCGCGCGCTACTCCAAGAGGGGCTCGACCACTACGGCGAGGGGCGTGTGGAAGAGGCAGAGCGCTGCTGGGGCGAGGTATTGTTCCTCGACTCGGACAATGCCGAGGCGCGCGACTACCTCCAGACCCTGCTGGACGAGGGCGAGATTCCCAAGCGGGACGCCGCGCCTCCGGCGGGTCCCGGCGACCTGGTGGACGACGCCCTGGGCCTGATGCACGAGGGCCACCTGGAGGCGGCCCTCGAGCTGTTCGAGACCGTGACGCGGCGGGAGAGCGACCGTCTGGACGTCCAGGGTTACGTGGACATGGTGCGGAGCAAGCTCCTGACCCGCTACCGCGAGCGCGTCGGCGGCATGGACGCGGTGCCGGCCGTGGTCATGGGCGGCGGCGACCTGATGAAGTACAACCTGCCCGCCACGGCGGGCTTCCTGCTCTCGCTCGTCGACGGCCGGACCGCGGTGAACGATCTGGTCTCGCTGTCGGGGCTCGATCCGTTCGACGCCCTGCGCACCCTCAGCAGCCTGCTGGAAGCGGGCATCCTGCGGAGCGAGGCGTGAACGAGTCGCGCTCGCTGCTGACGTTCCTTCCGGTGCCGGTCGCCGTCGGTGATCCCGACGGTTGCGCGGTGTACGTCAACCCCGCCTTCGAGAGCCGCTTCGAGGTGGAGCCCGGGGTGGTGCGCGGGAGGCCGCTGGCGGAGTTGTTCGACGGCGGCGGACGGGAAGCCGTGCTCGGAGCCACAGCGCGGGTCTGCGGCGAGGGTTGCGAGATGCGCTTCCGCCTGCGCGAGCGCGAGCGCGGCTACGCGGTGGTGGCCGCGCCGATCCGCGCCGAGGACCAGATCGTGGGGCTGCTCTTCCTGTTCTGGGACGAGGTGGTGAGCGAGGAGCGGCTGCTCTCCTTCGGGCGCGAGATCGCCCGGCCGTTGGACGACCTGGAACAGTGCCTGGACGCGCTGCTGGAGCAGACCGGCGGTCGCCGCGCCGAGCGCTTCCGTTCGCAGGTGGAGGACGGGATGCGCTCCGTCGTGCGCATCCGCAAGTGGACGGACGAGATCACCGCCGAGGCGAGCTACTCCGAGGGCGCGGCGGACGCCGCCCCGGAGTTCGACGCGCTCGCCGCGGTCCAGGCCGTGATGGACGCGGTGAGCGACGACGCCGGCGCGGCGGGCCACGCGCTCGACGTTCTGCTCCCCCCCGGTCTGCCGCCGCTGCGCGGCGACGGCGACCGCCTCAGCGTGGCGATCGAGGCCTTCGTGCGCGGACGCGTGTCCGCTGCAGCGCGCGGGACCGCCTTCACGCTCACCGCCAAGCTCCTCGAGTCCGAGGGCTGCGTCCTGCTGTCGGTCACCGAGGTAGCGCCCCCCGGCGCCAGCTCCTTCTCCCTGAACGACGACGCGCCGCCGGGCGACCTGGAGCGCGTGATCGCGCCCTGGGGCGGGGCGGTCGGACGGGTGGCCGACCCGGTGGCGGGCGTGACCACCACCCTGCGCCTGCCCACGGCCTAGCTCCGCGCCCGCCGGCGTTCGCTACCCTCCGCCGCCGGAGGGCAAGCGAGCATGTCGCGACGGGGCTCGGTGAAGCGCGTCTGCCTGGCGTACAGCGGTGGCCTCGACACGTCGGTGATCCTGCGCTGGCTGATCGAGGAGTACGACTGCGAGGTCGTGGCGTACTGCGCGGACGTGGGTCAGGAGGAGGAGCTGCGCGGCTTGCCCGAGAGGGCCAAGTCCAGCGGCGCCGTGGATTGCGTGATCCGTGACCTGCGCGAGGAGTTCACCCGGGACTACGTCTACCCGGCGATCCGCGCCGGTGCCGTGTACGAGGGCAGCTACCTGCTCGGCACCGCGCTCGCGCGCCCGGTGATCGCCAAGCACCAGGTGGCGGTGGCGCGCGAGACCGGCTGCGACGCCGTGGCCCACGGCGCCACCGGCAAGGGCAACGACCAGGTTCGCTTCGAGCTGGCCTACCGCGCGCTGGCGCCCGAGCTGACGGTGATCGCGCCCTGGCGCGATTGGGACCTGCGCTCGCGCACCGATTGCATGGCCTATGCCCAGAAGCACGGCATCGAGATCACCTCGACCGTCGAGAAGCCGTACTCGACGGACCGCAACCTGATGCACATGTCCTTCGAGGGAGGGATCCTGGAGGATCCGTGGCGCGCTCCCGACGAATCCATGTTCGTGATGACGGCCTCGCCGGAGGAGACCCCGGACGCGCCGTCGGAGGTGGTGGTGGGCTTAGAGTCCGGCACGCCCGTCTCCCTCGACGACGAAGCCCTGGGCCCGGCGGCGCTGCTGACCCGCGCCAACCGGCTGGCCGGCGCCCACGGCATCGGGCGCGTGGACATGGTCGAGAACCGGATGGTGGGCCTGAAGTGCCGGGGCGTCTACGAGACCCCGGGCGGCACCCTGCTGCACGCCGCGCACCGGGCCGTGGAGTCCATCACCCTGGACCGCGAGGTGATGCACGAGCGGGACCGGCTGGCGCCGCGCGTCGCCGAGGTGATCTACAACGGCCTGTGGTTCTCTCCCGAGATGGGGATGCTGCGCGCCACGGTGGATGCGTCCCAGCGCAACGTGACCGGCGAGGCGCGAGTGCGGCTCTACAAGGGCGGCCTGCAGATCACGGGCCGCCGCTCTCCGGTGTCCCTCTACAGCGAGTCGCTGGCGACCTTCGAAGACGGCGGCGACGCCTACGACCAGTCCGACGCCTCCGGCTTCATCCGCATCCAGGGGCTGCGGCTCGGGGGGCCCGGCTCGGACTGAGTCGGCTCGGCTTCGCGCGGGGGGCGCTGGCGGGTCGGGGGCTGCCTGCGGCGAGGTCCTCGCTCGACGTGGGCGGGTGGCGTGCGTGTGGAGGCCACGCCGACGGGAGTGGGTTCGCCGGGTCGGCTTCGAGCGCGCGGGTGGTGTGCTCTCGCTGCGGATTACGCCTCCGGCAGCCCCCGACCCGCCAGGGCCCGGGCGAACGCGTGGCTCCGCGTCTCGTTCCGGCTCCCGATCCTCTTCGCGTTGCTGCGGGGCGGCGCCGGAGGCGTCGGACTGCTCGCCGCGAAGCCAAGGGTAGGGTGGTTTCCCGCGGCTCGACGCTGGCGACGGAGCGGGTGGACCCTCCCGATGGTTCGCGGAGCGTCGTACCGGGTTCGGCGGTGGATCCGGGGCTCCCGCAGGCGAAATCCGCAGCGAGAGCACGGTGCTCGCAGCCTCGAAGCCGACCCGGCGAACTCTCTCGCGCCGGCGTGGCCTCCCCACGCGCAGCACCCGCGCGCGTCGAGCGAGGACCTCGCCGGAGGGAGCCCCGGATCCAGCGCCGGACCCGCGTGCACAGCGGAGCTCCTATTCAGGGGTCGCGAGGAACTGGAGGAGGTAGGGGGTGATGAGCTTCATCAGGTCTACTTCCGGGGCCAGCTCGTCGCCGAGGGCGAAGAGGTAGGAGAGCGTCTTGGCGTAGAGCAGGAGGTCGTTGGGGAGCTGGAGGCCGTCGGTCTGCTCGAGCAGGCTCTTGGCGGTGTCCTTCAGGGCCAGCACCTGGCCTCCGCCGAGCGACAGGGCCGCTCCCTGGGCCGAAATGGCTTCGAAGCCCCGGGAGACGCCGCGGTGCACGGAGTCCGCTGCGCCCGGGGCGATCATGCCGATGCCCTCCATCTCGGCCACGAAGGTGTCGACGTCGCGCTGGAGCAGCGCGTAGATGCCGCGGCGCATGGCGCTCCGCAGCTTCGGGGCCAGCCGCCGGCACAGGCCGAAGTCCACGAAGAGCACGCGCGGTCGCTGCGCCGCCTCGGGCTCGTCCACCACGAAGAGGTTCCCCGGGTGGGGATCCGCGTGGAAGAGGCCGTCCACGAACACCTGCTTCGCGTAGGCCCGCCCCAGGACGCCGAGGACCTCGGTCGGATCCACTCCGGCGCGGGCGAGAGCCTCGCGGTCCGTGATCCGGATTCCCCGCACGTACTCCAGGGTCAGGACCCGGCGGCTCGAGCGCTCCGGGAAGATCCGCGGCACCACGATGCGGTCGTCGGTGGCCAGGTTGCGGGCGATCTCCCCGGCGGCGGTGGCTTCGCGGGTGAAGTCGAGCTCGTCGCGCAGGCCGGCCGCGAACTCGTCGAAGAGCCGCCGCCGGTCGACGGAGCCCGCGTCGCCCCGGGTCCACAGGGCCACGAGCCGGCGCGCCAGGCCGAGGTCCGCCGGCAGCGATGCCTCGAGCCAGGGGTACTGCACCTTGACCGCCACCTCCTCGCCGTCGGGAAGTCGCGCGCGGTGGACCTGTGCGATGGAGGCCGCGCCGATCGGCTCGGGATCGAAGCGCTCGAAGCACGCTTCCAGCGGGGCGCCCAGCTCGGCTTCCACCACGCGTCGCACCGGGCCGAAGGGGAGGGGAGGGACGCGGTCCTGAAGCTCGGCCAGGCTGCCGCGCACCTCGGGCGGAAGCACGTCGTAACGCAGCGCTGCGAACTGGCCCGCCTTGGCGAACGCTCCCTTCAGGCGGCCCAGGGTGGCGGCGATGCGCGCGAAGTGGCGCGCCTGGCGCTCCGCGCGCCGCGCCGCACGCCGGGGCGCGCCGACGAACGCGTCGCCGAGCCGGCCCCAGGCCTCCGACACCGCCAGGGCCAGCGCGCAGCGAAGCGCGGCCCAGCACTGCACCACGCCCCAGGCGCGCAGGCGGAAGCGCGGGCCCCGCCGGGCGGCGTGCGAGCGCTCGACGTGGGAGGCCGGCGGGGCGGAGGGCGCGGGCTGCATGCGGCGAGCACCGTACCGCCGATCCGGAGCGCGAGACAGGCTCGCCCGCCGCCTCGCCGCGTCACCAGGTGCGGCGAATTCCTGAAACGCCGCCCGCGTCGAAGGAGTCCAATCGGCGAGGGGAGCCGTGGCGGGAGGCCCGGCGCGGGCCCCTCGGGGCCGACAGAAGGCGTCACAGGTCCGCCGCCCGCGGTTCCGGCCATTCCCGTTGACAAGGGAGTGGCGCCTAGTTTACACAGGATGTCGGTTTCCCAGGGGGAATCGGGTGCGACCTTCCCCCCCCCCAACCGCACCGGAACAGCACAAGGAGCCACCGATGCCCCGTATGCAGCGCGCCGCCCTCGCCGGACTCCTCGCCTTCGCACTGTCCGGGCCCGTCGCGGCCCAAGAAGACGCCGGCGTCTCGGGACCCAGCTTCAAGGAAGGCGACGTCATCACGTTCGACAAGATCGATTCCCTGAAGGCCTACCTGCCGCCGGAGTTCTGGGCGAACCGTGACTTCTTCTTCTACGAGGGAATGCGGCTCGAGGTCGGTCCCGCCAACGCCGACTACACGCCCGCGCCCGAGTTCATCGCCGCCACCGAGAAGTTCAAGGGGCAGGCGCGCATCGGTCCGGACGAGAGCCTCGAGAACTACACGGCCGGCCTGCCGTTTCCGATGGACGGGATCGATTGCAAGGGGGATCCCCAGGCGGGCGTGAAGATCATGTGGAACTTCGACTACCAGTGGGAAGGGGACGGGACCGCCACCCACTTCTTCTACTCCTACTGGGACCGCGGTGAGCAGCTGCCGCTCTACTACGAGGGCACCTCCCGCTCCATCCGTCTGGCGCACCGCGTGGAGGCCGAGTACCTCGAAA
The DNA here is from genome assembly GCA_947259215.1 of uncultured delta proteobacterium. GTDB lineage: Bacteria > Myxococcota_A > UBA9160 > UBA9160 > JAFDET01 > CAMYLJ01. Next base: position 129,782 of record CAMYLJ010000002.1, on the reverse strand, counting down.
AGCAGGACGGCGACCTCTTCCGCAAGGAGCGGCGCAAGAACGCGTTCGGCATCGAGGTCACGGCTCCCTTCGACGCGCGCGGCATCAACGTGATGACCTACCGCTACAAGAGCTCCGACGCGCCCCAGGCCGAGGGAAAGAACGACGACACCTGGGTCTACGTGCCGACCCTGCGCCGGGTCCGCCGCATCTCGACGGCCCAGCGCACGGACGCGGTGTCCGGGACGGACTTCACCCTCGACGACCTGCGCAGCTTCGCCGGCATCGTGACCCAGTACACGTGGGAGTGCCTCGGGGAGTTCGACATCATCGCCCCGACGAACTCCAAGGTGAAGGCGTATCCGTACGACAAGAACCACAACTTCGGCCCGTACGGCCTCTCCTACGCCGACGACGTCTGGGAGCTGCGCCGGGCCGTGAAGGTGCGGATGACGCCGAAGAACGAGGACCATCCGTACCATCACAAGGACATCTACATCGACACGCAGACCCTCGTTCCGCTCTACTCCTTCGCCTACGACCAGAAGGAGGAGCTCTGGAAGATCATCTGGCACAACAAGCGCTGGAGCGAGTCGGACGCCGATTACTACGAGGGCTGGGAGGGTGTCCCGGTGCCGCGTGACCACAAGGTCGTGAGCGACATGATCGTCAACGTCCAGACGGGGACGGGCAACCGGATCGAGTTCTGGGACAACGACGGCACCCCGCTCAAGAGCAAGGGCAAGGTCCGGCGCTACATCGACATCGGCCGCCTGACGCGCGGCCGCTAGCCGGGAACGAGAGGGATCGTCGGGTGGGGCCGGAGCGCGCCGCGTCTCCGGCCCCACCTTCGTCTGCCTGGAGGAGTGCCATGTCGTCCGCCCCCCGCCTTCGCCTTCGTCTGCTGCTCGGGCTGCTGGCCGTCGCGGGCATCGCCTGCCACGACGTCCACTTCGAGCCCCATCTGACGGAGGGCGAGATCGACCTCTACGACGATCTCTACGCCGTCTCCGTCGCCGACGACAAGACCGCGGTGGCCGCCGGCTACATGGGCGCGATCTACACCACGTCCGACGGGGGCACGACCTGGCTGAAGAGCAGCCGCGACGAGGGGCCCTCGCGCCTGTACTACGGCGTCTCCATGGCCGACCCGCTACGCGGCTGGATCGTGGGCCAGCTCGGGACGGTCCTGCGCAGCGAGGACGGCGGCGCCGGCTGGACGACCCAGCAGACGACGAAGAGCGATTACCACCTCTTCGCGGTGCACGCGATGGACGATCGGCGCGCGTGGGCGGTGGGGGAGTTCGGCACCCGCATCCTGACCGAGGACGGGGGTCAGACCTGGCAGGATTCCTCCCTCACGATCACCCTCGACCACCCGCAGTACGTCTGGCTCACGCCCCCGGAGCAGGAGCGCGTGCGGGGCGGCGAGAACGTCTTCGAGGACGTCAGCCTGAACGACATCTACTGCCGCCCGGTCCCGAGCCAGCGCTGCTGGATCGTGGGCGAGTTCGGGTACATCTTCTACAGCGAGGACATGGGCGCCAGCTGGCAGCGCGCCGAGATCGTCGGCACCGAGAAGATCGATCCGGTGGTCTTCGACTTCGACGCGAGTGAGGTCGGCGACGAGGACGCCGAGCGGGTTCGCGCCTTCGTCGAGTCGATCCTGGACCAGGAGCACCTGAACATCCTGATCGAACCCTTCGCGAGCGAGCGGGAGGTGCGCACGTTCGTGGAGGAGGATGATCCCACGCCGCTCTTCGACATCCTCGACAGCCGCATGAGCGCGATGCGGGAGATCGCCGAGGAGACGGGCATCCTGTCCGACCGCCTGCGCAAGCGCGGCACCCCGCCCTGGGACTACGAGGACTTCCTGGAGGACGACCCGGAGTTCCTGGCGCGTTACCTGGACGGCCGGGTCGCGGAGCGGCCCCAGGTGTCCGTGGTCATCGCCCAGAATCCCTACCTGTTCCGCGTGCGCTTCCAGGACGACATGAACGGCATCATCACCGGCCTGGGCGGCGTGGTCCTCGTCAGCGACGACGGCGGCGTCACCTGGCGCTACGGCTCGAGCGGGGTGAAGCAGGCGCTCTACGCCATGGCACCCGGCGACGAGCGCGCGATCGCGGTGGGAGAGAAGGGACTGGCGCGGTTCTCCTGGGACGGCGGCCGCACCTGGAATGCCCCGCCGGAGGAGGCCTTCCCCGAGGTCTTCACCTTCATGCGCGACGTGTCCTACGAGCCTCAGGCGCGCCTGGGCCTGATCGTGGGCCAGCGGGGTCTGGTGCTGCGGAGCACGGACCAGGGCGACACCTGGACCAAGGTGCTGCCGCCCCCGAAGACGGCGTCGGCGGACTCGGCGTTGGGGGAGTAGCGCCGGCGCTCAGCCGCCGGCGGCGCGCCCGCGCAGCTCGACGCGCCGGATCTTCCCGCTCACCGTCTTGGGCAGGGCGTCCACGAACTCCACGTCCCGCGGATACTTGTAGGGCGCCGTCACCGCCTTCACGTGGCTCTGGAGGGCGGAGACCAGGGCGGGACCGGGCTCGACGCCGGGCCGCAGCACCACGTACGCCTTCACGATCGACCCCCGGTCGGGATCGGGAGCCGCCACGGCGGCCGCCTCCACCACGGCGGGGTGCTCCAGCAGGGCACTCTCCACCTCGAAGGGCCCGATGCGGTAGCCCGCGGAGATGATCACGTCGTCGGCGCGGCCCACGAACCAGAAGTAGCCGTCCTCGTCCCGGGTGGCGCGGTCGCCGGTGACGTACCACTCGCCCCGGCGGCAGCGCGCGCTGGCGTCGGCGTCCTTCCAGTACTCCAGGAACAGGCCCGGGGGCTGGCCGCGCACCGCGAGGTCCCCCACCTCGCCGGCAGCGCAGACGCGCCCGTCTGCGTCGATCACCTCCACCTCGTGGCCCGGCATGGCCAAGCCCATGGAGCCGGGACGCACCGGCATGCCCGGGTGGTTGCCGACGAGCAGGATGCTCTCGGTCTGGCCGTAGCCGTCCCGGATCGTGAGGCCCGTGGCGTCGCGCCAGGCGCGGATCACCTCGGGGTTGAGCGGCTCGCCGGCCGAGACGCACTCGCGCAGGGCCGGGAAGCGGCGCTGCGAGAGGTCTTCCTTCACGAGCAGCCGGAACTCGGTCGGCGGCGCGCAGAAGACCGCCGGGGCCGCCTGCTCCAGCAGGTCGAGCTCGCGGGCGGGCTCGAAGCGCCCGGCGTACTGGAACACCTCGGCGCCCAGGCTCCAGGGTCCGAAGAGCACGCTGTAGGCCGCCTTGGCCCAGCCCGTGTCGCTGGTGGTCCAGAGGCGGTCGTCGCCGCGCAGGCCGAGCCACACCTCGGCCGTGTAGCGCTGGGCGAAGGTGTAGCCGTGGGCGTGGAGCACCGCCTTCGGCGGTCCCGTGGTCCCGGACGTGTAGTAGACGAGCGCCGGGTCCGAGGCCCGGGTCGGGCGGCCGGCTGCGCCCGGCGCCTGGGCGGCGAGGGCGCTGGCCAGGTCCGTCCAGCCGCCGGGAGCGCCCGCCGACGGATCGGTCCGGAGCAGGAAGTGGCGCACGGACGGCATCTCGCTGCGGACGGCGTCCACGCTGGCGGCCTGGGCGGCGTCGGCCACGATCGCGACGGCGCCGCTGTGCACGGCCCGGTAGACCAGGTCCTTCGGGCGCAGGAGCGTCGAGCAGGGGATCGCCAGCACGCCGGCCTTGAGCGCCCCCACCAGTGCGATCTGCCACTCCGGCAGCTTCGGGAGCAGGATCAGCACCGCCTCGCCCGCTGCCACGCCGAGGGACGCCAGCAGGGCCGCCATGCGGTCCGACGCGTCCCGCACCTCCGCGAACGAGAGCCGGCGCTCGTCGCCTGCGGTGCCCCGCCACAGGAGCGCCGGCCGCTCCGGGTCGCAGGCGAACCGGTCCACCACGTCGCGCCCGAAGTTGAAGGCGTCGGGCACCTCCCAGCGGAAGGCGTCCCGGGCGCGGCGATGGCGTTCCAGCGCCTCCTCGAGTCCGGCCTCGTCTGCCATGGCTGCTCCTCTGGGATTCCCCGCGGGGAAATCCTCTTGCGACCGCTGGTATCATGCCGCGGTGCCGGGCGCCCTCAAGGGCCCGCGGCGCCGGGACGATCCGGATTCCAGGGTAGACCCGAATCGGAGAGAGGCAGGCCTTGCGGAGAGACGGGATGAGGGCGCATCGACGCCGCCCCCGCGTCGTCGTGGTGGACGACAGCCGGATGGACCGGGAGCTGGCGCGCGACGCGCTGGGCTCCGAGGTCCAGCTGGAGCTGTGCAGCGACGGCGAGGAGGCCCTCGAGCGGCTCCGCCGCGAGCCCGTCGACCTCGTGCTCTCCGACCTCACCATGCCGGGCCTGTCGGGCATCGAGCTCCTCGAGCGCGTGCGCCGCGAGTACCCGGGCACCGACTTCGTCGTGCTGACGGGCCACGCGTCCGTCGAGACCGCCGTCTCGGCCCTGCGCATGGGCGCGGCCGACTACTTGCGCAAGCCCATCCAGGCCGACGAGCTGGTGCTGGTGGTGCGGCGCCTGCTGGAGCAGCGGGCGCTGGTGGACGAGAACACCCGGCTCCGCGACATGCTGCGCACCGTCGAGGGCTGCCGCAGCCTGGCGCCCTGTCTCGAGCCCGGTGAGGTCTACGCGGTGGCACTCGACCTGCTGCTCGGAAACCTGGAGCGCCAGCGCGGCCTGGCGGTGTTCCGCCGCACGACCCTGTCGCTCTCGGACGCGTTGGTGCTGCGCGGATTCGACGAGAGCGTGGAGACGCGCCTGCACCATCTGCTCGTGGACGAGAAGCCGGTGGACCTGGACGGCGACGCCGCGGTGGGTCCGGTCTCGCGCAGCGCGGCGCACGCCTGCCTGCGCCAGGCCGGCGTGGACGTCGATCGGCTGCTGGCCGTCCCGATGCGGGGCGACGAGAACGAGGCCGGCGTGATCTGGATCCTGGAAGACGGGAAGCCGTTCGACGAGGACGACCTCGAGCGCGCGCGCATCATCGCCGGGCACGCGTCGCTCTCGCTGCGCAACGCGGAGCAGTATCACCGCGCCAAGGAGCGCGCGTTCATCGACGATGTCACCGAGCTCTACAACGTGCGCTACCTGCTGCTGGCCGCCGATCACGAGATCCGGCGCGCCGAGCGCTACGGGAGCGAGCTTTCGGTGCTCTTCCTCGATCTGGATCGCTTCAAGCTGGTGAACGACCGCTACGGGCATCTGGTGGGATCGCGCGCCCTGCGACAGCTGGGCCAGGTGCTCTCCAGCTGCGTGCGCCAGGTGGACACCCTGGCGCGCTACGGCGGGGACGAGTTCACCATCATCCTGGTGGACACCGGCCACGAGGACGCCATGCAGATCGCGGAGCGCATCCGCAGCACGGTGGCGGAGACCTGGTTCGACGGTGGGCGCGGCGAGTCGATGCAGCTCTCCATCAGCATCGGGGTGGCCACCTACCCGGTCCACGGAGGCGACCGCGAGGCGCTCCTGGACCAGTCCGACAAGGCCATGTACCGGGCGAAATCCTTCGGTCGAAACCGCGTTTGCAGCGCGGCGGAGCTGCAGGAAGCGAACGCCCCGGGCGTCCGCTCCGATTGACACCTCCGTCGGCCCTCTGCTATCCACAGGCCTGATTTTCCTGAGGTTTTTCGTTGTCCACCCCGGGCGGACCCGAGCGAACGGACGTGCGGCTCGACGGGCTCGGCGGCCTGCGCCGCAGCCACGCCTGTGCCGAGCTGCGCGCGGCGCACGTGGGCGAGTCCGTGGCCGTCGCCGGCTGGGTGCACACCCGGCGGGACCACGGCGGGGTGATCTTCGTCGACCTGCGTGACGCCTCGGGCCTGGTGCAGGTGGTCTTCCGCCCCGACGCCGAGGCCGCCTGCCACGCGCGCGCCCACGCGCTGCGCGCGGAGTTCGTGATCGCGACGCGCGGCGTGGTGGAGCGCCGCTCCCCGGAGACGGTCAACCCGAACCTGCCGACCGGCGAGGTGGAGATCTCGGTCTCGGAGCTGCGAATCCTGAACACCGCCACGCCGCCGCCCTTTCCGATCGAGGAAGAGGTGGAGGCGGAGGAGCCGGTGCGTCTCCGCCACCGCACCCACGATCTGCGACGGCCGCCGCTTCAGCGCGCCCTGCGCCTGCGCGACCGGATCACCCGTTCGGTGCGCGCGGCCCTGGCCGACCTCGACTTCGCCGACATCGAGACGCCGCTGCTGGCCAAGGCCACGCCCGAGGGCGCCCGCGACTTCCTGGTTCCGAGCCGCATGCACCCGGGCTCCTTCTACGCACTGCCGCAGTCTCCGCAGATCATGAAGCAGCTGCTCGTGATCGGCGGTGTCGATCGCTACTACCAGATCGCACGCTGCTTCCGGGACGAGGACCTGCGCGCCGACCGCCAGTTCGAGTTCACGCAGATCGACCTGGAGATGGCCTTCGTCGGCGTCGACGACGTGCTCGAGGTGCTCGAGGAGCTGACGGCCCGCGCCTTCCACGACGCGCTGGACGTGGCGCTGCCGCGGCCCTTCCGGCGGCTGGGCCACGCCGAGGCCGTGGCGCGCTACGGGAGCGACAAGCCCGACACCCGCGTCCAGCTCGAGCTGGTGGAGCTGACCGACGTCTTCCGCGAGAGCGACTTCCGGGCCTTCCGCGGCGCGGTCGAGGAAGGCGGCATCGTGAAGTGCCTGCCGGTCCACGAGGCGGGCGACCTCTCCCGGGGCGAGGTCGACCGGCTCGAGTCGTTCGCCAAGAAGGAGCTGGCCGCGCGCGGGCTGGCGTGGGTGCGCGTGACCGCCGACGGCGGCTGGCAGTCGCCGATCGTGAAGTTCTTCTCCGACGCCGAGCGCGCGGCCATCGCGGAGCGCAGCGGGGCGCGGCCGGGATCGCTGCTGTTCTTCCAGGCCGACGCTGCCAACAAGGCCAACCACGTGCTGGCGCGGCTGCGCCAGGACCTGGGCTGGCGGCTCGGGCGCGTCGACGGGCGCGAGTGGGACCTGCTCTTCGTCGTCGACTTCCCGCTCTTCGAGCGCAACGACCGCGGAGAGCTCGAGCCGGCCCACATGCCCTTCACCGCGCCCCACGAGGACGACCTGCCGCTGCTCGAGAGCGAGCCCGATCGGGTGCGCGCCACGCACTACGACCTGGTCTGCAACGGGGTCGAGCTCGGGTCGGGCAGCCTGCGAAACCATCGCAGCGACGTGCAGCGACGCGTCCTCGAGACGCTCGGGTACGGGAAGGGCGAGATGGAGCGGCGCTTCGGCTTCCTGCTGAACGCCCTCGACTCCGGCGCGCCACCCCACGGCGGCTTCGCCTTCGGGTACGATCGCCTGGTGATGCTGATGGCCGGAGGCGAGAGCCTGCGCGACGTGATCGCGTTTCCCAAGACCCAGCGCGGCCAGGACGCCCTGATGGAGTCCCCGAGCGAGGTGGAGCTTGCCCAGCTCGAAGAGCTGGGGCTGCGCCTGCGCCGGAGGGGCTCGTGAACGCCGCCCTGCGCGGCCTGCTGGCGCTCGTGGCCGCGGCGGCGCTGGGCGCCGGCGCGCCCGACGCCCCGGATGCGGACGTGCACGTGGTGCAGCCCGGGGAGAGCCTGTGGGTGATCGCGGCCGTGTCCATCGGCGATGCGTCCCTGTGGCCGGCCATCTATCGCGCCAACCGCGACCAGATCGTGGATCCCCACGTCCTGCACCCGGGGCAGCGGCTGGCCATCCCCGACGTCGATCCCGCCACCCGCGCGGCGGTCCGCCGCGAGGCGCGCGCGTTACTCGGCAGGTGAACGCCACCCGATCGTTCCAGGTGCTCGTGATCGGCGGCGGCATCAACGGCGCCGGTGTCGCCCGCGACCTCGCCCTGCGCGGCGTGCGCGTAGCCCTGGTGGAGAAGAAGGATTTCGGGTCGGGCACCACCTGGGCCTCGTCGGGCATGATCCACGGTGGCCTGCGCTACCTGCAGCAGGATCCCGAGGTCACCTACCACTCCTGCCTCGACTCCGGCGCGATCCAGCGCATCGCGCCGCAGCTGGTGTTCCGGATCCCGTTCCTGATGCCGGTCTTTCCCGAGGATCCCATCGGGCCCGAGCTGATGGAGATCGGGCTCGAGATGTACGACCGCTACCAGCCGCTGAAGAACGGCCGGCCCCACACGCGCCTCTCCCGCGAGCAGGCGCTGCGGCTGGAGCCCGCGTTGTCGCCGCGGATCGACTGCGCCTTCACGCTCGACGAGTGGGGCGTGGATGCGTCGCGCCTGGTGGCGCTGAACGCCCTCGACGCCGCCGAGCGCGGGGCCGAGGTGCACACCCACTGCGAGGTGCTGTCGTTGCTGCGCGAGGGCGGCAGCGGACGGGTGCGCGGCGCGCGCGTGCGCGACTTCGTCCGCGGCGACGAGCTGGACCTGGAGGCGGAGGTCACCCTCAACGCCACCGGCCCCTGGGCCCCCGCGCTTGCGGCATTGGCCGGGGTGGAGCTGCGCCTGCGTCCTGGCAAGGGCATCCACCTGGTCTTCGAGCGCCGCGTGTCCGACGTGGCGATCTACGCCCGGGGCGTCGACGGACGCGACATGTTCACGTTCCCCCACGAGCAGAACAGCATGGCGGGAACCACCGACGACGACTTCTACGGCGACCTCGACCGGGTGGACGTCGTGGAGGACGAGGTGCGCTACGTGCTCCAGGCCATGGAGCGCTCGATCCCGGGCATCCGGCGACACCGGGTGATCCACTCCATCGCGGGCGTGCGTCCCACCCTGTGGGGCTTCGGCGCCTACGAGGACGAGCTCTCGCGTGACTACGAGGTGCTCGACCACGCCGCCCGAGACGGGGTCTCCGGCTTCTACAGCCTCGTCGGCGGCAAGCTGGCCGCCTACCGCTTGATGGCCGAGGACGCGAGCGACCGGCTCTGCGCGGAGCTCGGCGTGGACGCCCCGTGCCGCACGGCGACGGCGCCCCTGCCGGGCGGCGCCTCCACGCCCGACGTGGCCGAGATCGCGCGCCGCTTCGGGGTGGGCTGGCCAGCGGCGGTGCGGCTGGTCTTCCGCCACGGCGATCGGGCCGAGCGCGTGCTGGCCGCCGTTCCCGCGCCGCGCACGCTCTGCGACTGCGAGCCGCTGCTCGACGCGGAGCTGGCCCACGTGGCGCGTCGTGAGGGAGTGCGCACCCTGACGGACTGCGCGCTGCGGGTCCGGCTCGGGGTGGGAGGGTGCCAGGGAGCGGCGTGTGCCGGCGCCGCCGGGGAGGTGCTGGCCCGCGAGCTCGGCTGGGACGCCGAACGCACGGCCGCCGAGGTGGCGGAGTTCGCCGCCGAGCGCTGGCGCGCCGTGGCGCCAATCCTGACCGGGCCGCAGCTCCCGGCCATGGAGATCCACCGCGCGGTGCACCGCGGGAGTCGCCCCTGGAGCGCGCCGCCGCCCGGAGCCACGAGCCGGCCGTGACGGCGGTGGTGATCGGCGGTGGACTGGCGGGTGTGGCGGCGGCCCTCACCCTGGCGGAGCGCGGCGCCGAGGTGACGCTGGTTCGCGCCGGTCCCGGCGCGACCGCCCTCGGCTGGGGCGCCGTCGACGTGGCGGGTGCGTCGCCCGATCCGGGCGGCCTGCCATGGCGCGACCCCGTGCGCGGCGAGCCGCTGTCTCCCGCCGAGCGGCTGGGCTTCCTGCTGCGCTCGCGTCCCGCGCATCCGTACGCCGCGCTGTTTCCGGAGGGCGACCCCCAACGCGCCGTCCGCGCCGCCAAGGACGCTGCCGTGGCGCTGGACGCCTGGCTCCGGCCCGAGGGGCTGGGGCTCGGCGGCGGTCTCGACGCGACCGTCCTGCTGGCCAACGTGCGCGGCGCGCTGCGGGTGGCGGACCTGGCGACGGCGGACGTCGCCGCGGGCGACGTGGGGTCGGCAGAGTCGATCGTGCTGGCCGACGTGCCCGGACTCCCCGGCTACGACCCGCGCGCGGCGGCGCGCCTGTTGGCGGGAGAGCTGGCGGCCCTGGGTCTCCCGGCGCGCCCGATCCGGGTGGCGCCGCTCGCGCTGCCGGACGCGCTGCGGGCCGAGGCGTCGCGCCCGGCTCGGCTGGCGGCGGCCCTGGATGCACCCGACGCCGCGCCGCTCCTGGCGCAGGCGGTCGCGCCGCTCGCCGCGCGCGAGGGCCTGATCCTGCTGCCGCCCGTCGTCGGCCTCGCGCGCACGCTTCCGCTACTGGCGGCGGCGTCCGAGCGGGCGGGCTGCCGGGTCGCCGAGCTGCTGGGCGCGCCGCCCTGGAGCCCGGCCGGCATGCGCCTCGACCGCGCGCTGCTGGCGGCGCTGGCGCGCGCCGGCGTGTCGCTGGTTCAGGGTCGCGCCTTGGCGCTGGGCGTCGAGGGGGATCGTGTCACCGCCGTCGAGCTGGAGCGCGCCGACGGCGGACGCGAGCGCCTGGCGGCGCGAGCCGTGGTGCTCGCCACGGGTCGCTTCAGCGGCGGCGGGCTGGTCGAGTCCGGAGACCGGGTGCGCGAATCGCTGCTGGATCTCCCGGTCTACGACGACCGCGGGCGCCGGCTCGACGGCGAGCCGGCGCGGCGCAGCCTGCGCCGGCGCTACGCTGACCCCCAGCCGCTCTTCAGCGGCGGGATCCGCGTCGACGGACGCCTGCGGGCCGTGGGCGCCGACGGCCGGCCCGCCCAGGCCAACGTGCTGGCGGCGGGAGAGCTCGTCGGGGGCTTCGATCCCGCGATCTGCCGCACCGGTCTCGGGTTCGCGCTCCTCTCTGGACGGCGCGCCGGCGAGGAGGCGTCGCGCCTGGTCGCCGAGGCGGCGAGCGCATGAGGGGCTATCGCGGCTTGACGCGTGAGTTCGCCCGCACCGGTTCGCTGCGCGCGCTCTCACTCCAGCTGCGCACCGGGGCGCGTCACTGGCTGCGTCAGGTGCTGCGGCGGGAGGAAGCCTACGATTCCGAGGCGCGCTTCCTCGCCAGTTACGCCGCCGATGGACTGCGTCCCCACGATCCCGAGCGGAGCGCGCTCCAGCTCCGTGCCCAGGCGTGTCTCGTGTGCGGGCTCTGCTCCGCCGCCTGCGCGTCGGCGGGCGGTCGCCCGCCCCTCGACCCGCGAGAGGCGGTGCTGGCGGCGGCGCGCCTCGAGACCGACGCCCTGCGCCTCGGCCTGCCGAAGCTCGCCGCCCCGTGCGGCGCCTGCCGTGCCTGCGAGCCCGCCTGTCCCGCCGCCATCCCGATCGCGCGTGTCCAGGGCGCGTTGGCCCGCCACGGGGACGTTGGTTCAGAAGTTCAGTAACTGCCCGCTCTGGGGCAGTTACTGAACTTCTGAACCAACGTCCCCTCCGGCTAAATTGGCGGCAACGCACGGAATCCGGTATCCACCGGGCGCCATGGCCGACCCCTCCGAAGCGAAGATCACAGTCGATGCGGAGGGCCGGCTCACGGTCCCCGACCAGCCCATCATCCCGTTCATCGAAGGCGACGGAACCGGCCCCGACATCTGGGCCGCCTCGGTGCGTGTGTTCGACGCCGCCGTCGCGAAAGCCTACGGCGGCGCGCGCCGCATCGCCTGGACCGAGGTGCTGGCGGGCCAGAAGGCCTACGACGCGACCGGCGAGTGGTTGCCCGAGGCCACGCTCGATGCCTTCCGCGGGTACCTGGTCGGCATCAAGGGCCCGCTCACCACGCCGATCGGTGGCGGTATCCGCAGCCTCAACGTGGCGCTGCGCCAGATCCTCGACTTGTACGTCTGTCTGCGCCCGGTCAAGTGGTACCCGGGCGTGCCGAGCCCCGTGCGCAATCCCCAGGACGTGGACATGGTGATCTTCCGCGAGAACTCGGAGGACATCTACGCCGGGGTCGAGTGGCAGGCGGGCACTCCCGAGGTGCGCAAGGTCATCGACTTCCTCCAGAAGGAGATGGGCGTCGACAAGATCCGCTTCCCCGAGACGTCGGGCATCGGCATCAAGCCCGTCTCCCAGGAAGGCACCTACCGCCTGGTGCGCGCCGCGATCCGCTACGCCGTGGAGAAGAAGCGTGAGAGCGTGACCCTGGTGCACAAGGGCAACATCATGAAGTTCACCGAGGGCGCCTTCCGCGACTGGGGCTACCAGCTCACGCGGGAGGAGTTCCAGGGCCAGGCGGTCGGCTGGGACGACTGCGACGGCAAGCCGCCGGCGGGCCAGGTGCTGGTGAAGGACGCGATCGCGGACATCACGCTCCAGCAGGTGCTGACGCGGGCCAAGGAGTTCGACGTCATCGCGACCATGAACCTGAACGGCGACTACCTGTCCGACGCTCTGGCGGCCCAGGTGGGGGGCATCGGCATCGCCCCCGGCGCCAACATCAACTACGACACCGGCCACGGCATCTTCGAGGCTACCCACGGTACGGCGCCCAAGTACGCGGGCCAGGACAAGGTGAACCCGAGCTCGGTGATCCTCTCCGGCGTGATGATGCTCGAGCACCTCGGCTGGGTCGAGGCGGCGGCGCTGATCGAGAAGGGCATCACCGCCTCGATCGCCAACAAGACCGTCACCTACGACTTCGAACGGCTGATGGACGGCGCCACCAAGCTCAAGTGCTCGGAGTTCGGCGACGCCATCGTTTCCAACATGGACTAGTGTCGTCCTTCCAGACAGGAGATCCCCCAACATGGCAAGACCGAAGATCGCCCTCATCGGCGGCGGCAACATCGGCGGCGTCCTCGCCCAGGAGGCCGCCTATCGCGAGCTCGGCGACGTCGTGATCTTCGACGTGGTCGAGGGACTGCCCCAGGGCAAGGCCCTCGACATGGCCGAGGGCGCTCCCGTGATGGGTGCCGATGCTTCCATCTCGGGCAGCAACGACTACGCGGGCATCGCCGGCGCCGACGTGGTGATCATCACCGCGGGCCTGGCGCGCAAGCCCGGTATGTCCCGGGACGACCTGCTGAAGACCAACCTCTCGATCATGAAGCAGGTGGCCGAGGGCGTGCGCGACCACGCCCCCGACGCCTTCGTGATCGTGATCTCGAACCCGCTCGACGCCATGGTCTACACCTTCAAGGAGGTGTCCGGCTTCCCGAAGAACCGTGTGGTGGGCATGGCGGGCGTGCTCGACTCCGCGCGCTTCCGCGCGTTCGTGGCCTGGGAGCTCGGCGTCTCGGTGAAGGATGTGACGGCGCTCGTGCTGGGCGGACACGGCGACACCATGGTGCCGCTGATCCGCTACTGCACCGTCGCCGGCATTCCCGTCGAGCAGCTGATCGCCAAGGACCGGCTCGACGCGATCGTCGAGCGGACCAAGGGAGCCGGCGGGGAGGTGGTGGGCCTGCTCAAGACGGGCTCCGCCTTCGTCTCGCCGGCGCTCTCGGCCCTCGAGATGGCCGAGTCCTACCTGCGGGACAAGAAGCGCGTGCTGGCCTGCGCCTGCCTGCTCGAGGGCGAGTACGGCGTGAAAGGCCTCTACGTGGGCGTGCCCTGCGTGATCGGTGACGGCGGACTGGAGAAGGTGCTGGAGGTCGAGATGGACGCCGAGGAGCGCAAGGCGTTCGACGCCTCCGTGGAACACGTGCGCACGCTCGTGGACCAGCTCGAGATCTAGCGGTCGTAGCAAGCCCATGAACGTTCACGAGTATCAGGCGAAGACGCTGCTGCGGGAGTACGGCGTGGCCGTTCCCCCGGGCGAGCTGGCCACCACGCCCGCCGAGGCCGAGGCGGCGGCGCGCGGCCTGGGCGGCGACGTGGTGGTGGTGAAGGCGCAGGTCCATGCCGGCGGGCGGGGCAAGGGCGGCGGCATCAAGCTGGCGAAGTCGCCGGGCGAGGCCAAGCAGGCCGCCAGCGAGATCCTCGGCATGACCCTCGTCACCCCCCAGACGGGTTCCGCCGGCAAGCTGGTCCGGTCGGTCTACGTGGAAGCCGGGTCGCAGATCGCCCGCGAGCTCTACCTGGGCGTCGTGCTCGACCGCGCCAGCGAGAAGCTCGCCGTGATCGCCTCCACCGAGGGCGGGATGGAGATCGAGGAGGTGGCGGCGAAGACGCCGGAGAAGATCCTCAGCGAGTACGTCGATCCGAACGTGGGCTTGCACGGATTCCAGGCGCGCAAGCTGGGCTTCGGACTCGGCCTGGACGGCGCCCAGGTGAAGAAGTTCGAGGCTTTCCTGGCCGGCCTGTTCCGCCTGTTCGTGGACAAGGACGCCTCGCTGGCGGAGATCAACCCGTTGGTGGTGACCGGGGACGGTGAGGTCCTGGCCCTCGACTGCAAGCTCAACTTCGACGACAGCGCGCTGTATCGGCACGCGGCGATCCGCGAGCTCTACGACCCCGAGGAAGAGGATCCCCGGGAGCGCGCGGCCAAGGAGCTCGACCTGGCCTACGTTGGACTCGACGGCGACATCGGCTGCATGGTGAACGGCGCCGGGCTGGCCATGGCGACCCTGGACATGATCACCGTCTGCGGCGGCGAGCCCGCCAACTTCCTGGACTGCGGCGGCGGGGTGGACAAGGAGACGGTGATCCAGGCCTTCAAGCTGATCCTGGCCGACGAGAACGTGAAGGCGATCCTCGTCAACATCTTCGGCGGCATCGTGCGCTGCGACCTGATCGCCGAGGGTGTGGTGGCGGGTGCGGAGGAGGTCGGCCTGTCCGTGCCCCTGGTCGTGCGGCTCCAGGGCACCAACGCCGAAGAGGGCCGCAAGATCCTGGCGGAATCGGACCTCGCCATCATTCCCGCGGAGACCCTCCAGGAGGCGGGCGAGAAGGCCGTCGCCGCGGCGGGGGGGCGCTGACGTGGCCATCCTGGCGGACGCGAACACGAAGCTGCTGGTCCAGGGCATGGGACGCATGGGTCAGTTCCACGCGCGGCTCTCCGTCGAGTACGGCACCCAGGTGGTGGGCGGCGTGCATCCCGGCAAGGGCGGCGGCAGCATCGACGGAATCCCGATCTTCGACACCGTCGCGGAGGCCGTGGCCGAGACGGGTGCGGATGCGTCGGTGATCTTCGTGCCGCCGCCGGGCGCTGCGGACGCCATCCTCGAGGCCGCGGACGCCGGCTTGTCGCTGGCCGCGTGCATCACCGAGGGCATCCCCGCCCAGGACATGCTGCGGGCCAAGGCCGCGCTGGCGGGCTCCGACCTGCGGCTCGTGGGCCCGAACTGTCCCGGAGTGGTGACGCCGGGCCAGTGCCGGATCGGGATCATGCCTGCCCAGATCACCCGCCCGGGACCGGTGGGCGTGGTGTCGCGCTCGGGAACCCTCACCTACGAGGCCGTGGACCAGCTTTCGCGGCTCGGCATCGGCCAGTCCACCTGCCTGGGGATCGGCGGCGATCCGGTGATCGGCACCACCTTCGTGGACGCGCTCGCGCTCTTCGAAGCGGATCCCGACACCCAGGCCGTGGTGATGATCGGCGAGATCGGCGGCTCGGCCGAGGAGACCGCGGCGGAGTTCGCCAAGACCCGCATGAGCAAGCCGGTGGCGGCCTTCATCGCGGGCCAGAACGCGCCGCCCGGAAAGCGCATGGGCCACGCTGGCGCCATCATCTCCGGCGGCCAGGGCCGCGCCAGCGACAAGATCGCCGCCCTCGAGGCCGCCGGCGTGCGCGTCGCCCGCTCCCCCGCCGCCATCGGCGAGACCCTCGCCGAAGCCGCCCCCTCCCTCGCGGGCTAGCAGGCCGACAGTACGGCCCCCGCAGGCGGCCGCGCCCGCGTACCCGCGGCGCCCGGGCGGCACCCGGGCTCGGGTACCCTGACGTCCGGGAGAGGCGCGTGGACCGCAACGTCAGGCTGTATCCGTGGTACCAGGCGGCCCGGAGCGCGAACTTCTCGCTGCCGGTCTTCTTCTTGTACTTCGCCGCGGTGCTCTCGCCGGCGGAGGCCGTGGCCCTCGAAGCCAGCTACTTCTTCGCCGTGGTCGTGCTCGAGGTGCCCTCCGGCTACCTGTCGGACCGGGTGGGCAGGCGGCTGACGCTCCAGCTCGCCATGGGGCTCGGCGTCCTCTCGGCGAGCCTCTTCGTCATCGGCGCCAGCTTCGCGGCCTTCGCCGTGGCCCAGGTGCTGAAGGCCGCCACCAACGCACTGAACTCGGGCACGGACTCGGCGCTGCTCTTCGACTCCCTGACGGAACTCGGGCGCGAGCACGAGATCGGCGAGCACGAGGCCCGCGGTCAGGGAGCCGCCTTTGCCGCCGCGGCCGGCGCGTCGGCGGTCGGGGGCCTCGTCGCCGGGCTGGACCTGCGGCTCGCCTACGTGCTCGTCGGGCTGGCCGAGGTCGCGGCCCTCCTCTTCGCCTGGCGCTTCCTCGAGCCGGCCGGCGAGCGGGCGACGCCGCCCCTGGGACCGGCCCTGCGCCAGGTGGCGGCGCGCGTGCGTCAGCCCGCGCTGCTGTGGGTGTTCGTGCTCGCCGTCGGCATGATCGTCCTGAACCACGTCCCCTACGAGTTCTTTCAGCCCTACGTCGACCTGCTCTTCGGCGACCTGCGACCGGGCGGGTTCGCCGTGTCGCCGGCGGTGGCCGGAGGCGTGGCAGCGGTGATGATGCTGTTCGGTTCCGGCGCCACCCGCGTGGCCATGCCCCTGCGCGCGCGCCTCGGCGCCCACGGCGCCATGCTGCTCTGCGGCGCGATCCAGCTGGCGATCATCGGAGCGATGACGGCTGCCCTGAGCTCCTGGGTGCTCCTCGCCATCGTGCTGCGCAGCGCGCCCATGGGCGTGCTCTGGCCCGTGGCGCACGCCGAGATCCATCCGCGGGTGCCCGCGGAGATCCGCGCCAGCTACCTCTCGGTCCAGAGCCTGGCGGGGCGGCTGGCGTTCGCCGCCTGCCTCGCACTGGCGTCCCGCGAGCTCGCCGGCGTGGACCTCAGCCACGCGGTGCTGGCCGGGGTCCTGGTGGCGTTCTTCGTCGGGGGCGCGCTGCTGCTCGCGGCGCTGGCGATCGCCAGCCGGGGGCTGCGGCGCGAGGCGTGACGACTCGCGCCGCGTCGCTCAGCCGGCCCCCGCTGCCTCCCAGTCGCGGCGCAGCAGCACGTAGAGGGCGCCGTCCACGTAGTGGTCGTAGAGCCACTCGGCGTCGGGCAGCACGCCGATCTCGCGGAAGCCCAGTCGCTCCGGGATCCGGCGGCTGCGCGCGTTGGCGACGGCCGCCTGGAGGTCCACGCGGTTCAAGTCGAGCGTCTCGAAGGCGTGGCGCACGAGCGCCCCACGCCCCGGGTCACGATGCCACGCCCCTGGCGGTCCTCCCGGATCCAGTAACCGATCTCGCAGCTGCGGTTCGCGGCGTCGATCTTGTTGAAGCCGACGGTCCCGCAGGGCTCGCCCGCGTGCCGGATCAGGGCCACGCAGCCGGTGCCGTCCCGCTCGGCCTTCCGCGACTGGGCGATGAAGCTGCGCGTGTCTGCGGCGGAGCGCTGCGCGTCGACCCAGGGGAGCCAGCTGCGCAGGTGGCTGCGGTTCGCGTCCACCAGGGCGAAGAGGCTGTCGGCGTCGCGGGGGCGGACCGAGCGCAGCTCGGTGCCCCGGCCCGCGTCCAGTGCCAGGGGCTGCATCTAGAGGCCTGCGTAGAGCAGGAAGCCCCCGGCCGCCATGGCGATGCAGGCCCACCCGCGCACGAATCCCGCCGGGAGACCCAGCCACCAGTCGAGCAGGGCCTCGATGCGGACACTCCCCACCACGGGCACGAGGACGCCGCTCGCGAAGGTGATGCCGCCGAGCACCCGGATCGCCGTCGGGAACCGGCACTCCGGCGCCGCGAGCCAGAGGAAGACGCCGAGGGCGAGCCGCAAGCCGAAGGCGACTCGCATCCCGAGGCCGGTTGCCCACAGGCGCCTCACACCGTCGCGGAGCGCTGCCGGATTCACGAGCCCCACGAGACCGAGCGCCGCGATCAGGAGTCCGACGAGGGCGACCCCGAGCGCCATGGCGACAGGGTAGCCGAGATCGCGCGCGCTGGGTGGCTAGAGCTCGCCGAGCGGCCGGTGCGCGAGGTCGTGGATTGGGTCGTGCAGGCAGACGTCCAGGGCCCACCGGCCGTCGCCGAGGACCGCGCCCACGGGCCAGGCCACGGGCAGCATCGCGACCCCGAACACCGCTCGCAGCAGCGCCACGGGTCGCGACAGGGTGACGTCCGCGACCTTGTGGATCACGCCGGGCTCCGGTCGCGGCGGCGGCCCGAGATCCAGGGGATCCTTCGCGAAGGCGGGCGCGGCCGCCGAGAGCAGCAGGGCGATGGCGGCGATGCCGAGTGCGCGCACGGGTCCTCCTCAGCGGGAGAGGGTGAGTCTATCACGCCTGTTCGCCTACACCTTCTCGGGCGCGAGGAAGGTCCCGTGCATGCGCTCCATCCAGGTGCACATGAGCGGCTTCTTCGGCAGCCCGAGCGTGCGGAGCTGGTCCGCGTACGGATGATCTCCCAGCTCGAGGCGCGCCCCGCCGCCGCCGGCGAAGCCGAAGCCCTCGGCGCCGGACGTGAAGCGCGTCTTGTGAGGGACTCCCTGGATGTAGGTGTAGGTCACCAGCTCGTTGTCGGGCAGCGTCTTCTTCCCGCCGCGGGGGAGGGAGAGCGTCAGCACGTGGCGTCCGCCCGCCGCGAGCCGACAGGTCGCGCGGTCTTCCGCGTAGTCGAAGTCGATCTCCTCGACGGTCTTGGGGAAGCCCCAGATACCTTCGCCGGCGTCGCGGGTGAAACCCTGGTTGACCGGCAGCCAGTGGATGAAGGTGGCGAGCCGCCCGCGCGCCACGTTCCAGGCGGCGCCCAGGTAGGGCAGGCCCCGCGGCGCCGTCCGCTCCCGCACCACGAAGGCCAGCGAGACCTCGTTGTAGTCGCCGAGGTCGTTGTCCTTGTAGTCGATGATGGCCAGGGACAGCAGCGCCCTCCCGGGCAGGATCTCCACCACGTCGTAGGTCTCGCCGGGCAGCATGGCGCGGGCCGCGCGGGCGCCGACCAGGAAGGTGGCCGACCCCGACGACGCGTCGCGCACCTGGCAGGGCAGACGGACCTCTCGGCCCTGGAACTCATAGACGGGCGCGGCGCTCACGGCGTTCTCCTCAGTCGGGAGCGACGGTCCAGGTGTCCCCGGAGTGGAGCAGGGCGGCGAGCTCTCCCGGGCCTCGCTCCTGCACGGCGCGCTCCACCTGGGCCGTCAGCAGGTCCTCGTAGGTGGACTTTTCCACGGCCCGGAAGACGCCCACCGGCGTCGGGAACTGCGGCGGGGCGATCGAGGCCAGCGCGAAGCCGTAGGCGGCGGTGCGCTTCTCGTCGTGCACGGCCACCCCGTGTTCGAGGGGATCGGCGCCGTCGGGCAGGTCGACCAGTGACGGGACCCCGGATTCGATGCGCACGCCGCGACGCGCGTCCTTGTCGCCGAAGACCAGCGGCTCGCCCTGCTCCAGCACGAGGGCGAAGCGGTTGCGGGTGGTCTTGTCCTCCACCGCCTCCCACTCGCCATCGTTGTAGACCGGGCAGTTCTGGAGGATCTCCACGAAGGCCGTGCCCCGGTGCTCGTGGGCGCGCCGCAGCACGTGCTGGAGGTGCTTGGCGTCCACGTCCACGGTGCGCGCCACGAAGGTGGCGCCGGCTCCCAGGGCGAAGGCGATGGGGTCCACCGGATGGTCCATCGAGCCCTCGGGCGAGCTCTTGGTGCGCATGCCTTCCAGCGAGGTGGGCGAGTACTGGCCCTTGGTCAGCCCGTACACGCGGTTGTTGAAGAGCAGCACCTGCAGGTTCAGGTTGCGCCGGATCGTGTGCAGCAGGTGGTTCCCGCCGATCGAGAGCCCGTCGCCGTCGCCCGTCACCACCCAGACGTCCAGCTCGGGCCGGCTCATCTTGATGCCGCTGGCGAACGACGGCGCGCGTCCATGGATGGTGTGGAAGCCGTAGGTGTTCATGTAGTACGGGAAGCGGCTCGAGCAGCCGATGCCGGAGACGAAGACCACGTTCTCGCGCGCGACGCCCAGCTCCGGCATCACGCGCTGCAGGTTGGCCAGGATCGAGTAGTCGCCGCAGCCCGGGCACCAGCGCACGTCCTGGTCGGATTCGAAGTTCTTCTTGGTCAGCTTCACGGCGGCTTCGCTCATGCCAGGATCGCCTCGATGCGGTCGCGGATCTCGCGCACCTTGAAGGGCTGGCCGGACACCTTGCAGAGCGGCTCCGCCGCCACCAGGTACTCCGCCCGCAGCAGCCGCGAGAGCTGCCCCGTGTTGAGCTCGGGCACGAGGATCCGCTCGAAGCGTCCGAGCACCTCCCCCAGGTTGGCGGGGAAGGGGTTCAGGTGGCGCAGGTGCAGGTGCGAGGCGGTGAAGCCCGCCTCGTGAGACTGGTCCACCGCCGAGGCCGCCGCGCCATGCGTCCCGCCCCACGTCACCACCAGCAGCTTCCCGGCCTCCGGGCCGCGCACTTCCGCGGGCGGGATGTCCTGGGCGATGCCGGCGATCTTGAGCGCCCGCAGCTCGGTCATGCGCGCGTGGTTCACCGGCGAGTAGGAGACGTTGCCCGTGACGTCCTCCTTCTCGAGCCCTCCGATGCGGTGCTCGAGACCCGGCGTGCCCGGGACGGCCCAGGGCCGGGCCAGGGTGGCCGGGTCGCGGCGGTACGGGGCGAAGCCCTCGGGGTCGGTCTCCAGCTGGGCCGGGTGGCGGAGCAGGGTCTCCACCTCCGGGATGCGCCAGGGCTCGGCGCTGTTGGCCAGGTAGCCGTCCGACAGCACCGCCACGGGCGTCATGTACTTCACGGCGATCCGGAAGGCCTCGAGCATCACGTGGAAGCAGTCGCCCGGCGTGGCCGGGGCCACGATCGGGATCGGGCTGTCGGAGCTGCGCCCGTAGAGAACCATCAGCAGGTCCGCCTGCTCGGTCTTGGTGGGCAGGCCCGTCGACGGGCCCGCGCGCTGGATGTCCACCACCACCAGCGGCAGCTCGGTCATCACCGCCAGGTTCAGGGCCTCCTGCTTCAGCAGCATGCCGGGCCCGCTGGTGGTGCAGCAGCCGAGCAGGCCCGCGTAGGACGCCCCGACGGCCGCGCTGATCGCCGCGATCTCGTCCTCGGCCTGGAAGGTCTTCACACCGAACTGGCGATAGCGCGCCAGCTCGTGCAGCACGTCGCTGGCCGGGGTGATCGGGTACGCGCCGAGGAAGACGGGCCGCTGCATCTGCACGCCCGCGGCCACGATGCCCCAGGCCAGCGCGGTGTTGCCTGTGATGTTCCGGTAGCGCCCGGGCTCGATCTTGGCGGGTGGCACGAGGAACGACGTCGGGAAGAGCTCGGTGGTCTCGCCGAAGTGGTAGCCCGCCTTCAGCACCCGCTGATTCGCCTCTCGGATCGGGTCGGGGAACCGCTTGGCGATCCACTCCTCGGTGGGCGTCGTGGGGCGGTTGTAGAGCCAGTACATCAGCCCGAGGGCGAAGAAGTTCTTCGAGCGGTCCGCCTGGCGCTGGGTCAGGCCGAGATCCTTCACGGCCTCGCGGTTGAGCGTGCCGATCGGGATCTCGACCAGCTGGAAGCGCTCGCGCAGCGCCGGGAGAGGGTCCTCGTCGTAGCCTGCGCGCTCGAGGTTGCGCTTCGTGAAGGCGTCGCGGTTCACGATCACCATGCCCTGGGGCTTCACGTCGTCGATGTTGGCGCGCAGGGCCGCCGGGTTGAACGCCACCAGCACGTCGGGCTTGTCCGCGGGGGTGCGGATGTCGACGGACGAGAAGTGGATCTGGAAGCCGGAGACCCCGGCCAGGGTCCCGGCCGGCGCCCGGATCTCGGCCGGGTAGTCGGGCAGGGTGGAGAGGTCGTTGCCCGCGAGCGCCGTCGACTCGGTGAACTTGGTCCCGGTGAGCTGCATGCCGTCGCCGGAGTCGCCGACGAAGCGGATGGCAACGCGCTCGATCTCGTGCACCGGCTTGGGCGAACCGCCTGGCTGGCTGGACTCGGGCATTGCCGGAGTCATTGTATCCGCCCCCGGGCCGGGCGAAAGGGTCGGCGGGGCCCGCACCCCCCGAATCGGCGCCCCCGGAAAACCCGCTGGGGCGGTAGGGCCTTGGGGCCGCCCCTGCGCCCAGGGGAACCTCAAGTGAGGGGGGCCCTGGACCGATACCGGCAGCATGTTCTTCCCGCGTTCCAACGCGGCGGACCCCGATCCCCGGAGGTTCGGGGGTCTGCGCGTGTCGATGAACTCGCCGGTCGTCTCCGTGGCGGAGCTGCCGGCGGGTCCGGCGCGGGCGGCCATCGTCCTGTGGTTCGCGGAGGACGGCAGCCCGTCGCTCCTGGTGCGGCTCCGCTCCCAGGGCACCGGCAGCGTCGTGGACTATGCCTGGGACGAGACCCTGGATGCCGCCGGCGAGATGGAGAGCGCCCTCGACGCGGCGCTGAACTTCGCCGAGAGCATGGGGTTCCTGTTCGACGAGGACGTGCTCTCCGGAGACGACAGCATCGGTCGCGGCAAGGTGATCGAGGCCTGGCAGGCCTTCGCGGGCGCCGACGACGACCTGGCCCTGGAGCTCTCGAATCCGCTGCCCGAGGAGGTGAAGCCGCCCCCCGAGCCGCCCGCGCCAGCCCTGGAGCTGGTGGACCTGTTCGACGAACTCGTCCCGCCGCCGCCTTCCGAGGCGGCGCCGGCGCCGGCACCGGCCGAGCCCGAACCCGCCGGCCCGACCCTGACCAAGTTCCGGGGCGGCCTGGCTCCCGGTACCGCCGGGGCGCCCGAGCCCGCTCCCGCGCCGGGCCGCAAGGCCCTGGGCCGGGTGCCGCTGGTGCGGCGCAAGCGCAAGAAGTCGGCGCAGGAGCGACCGAGCCTCCTGCTGCGGATCCTCGGATCCTTCTGACAGAGGGGAATGATCATGCTGCGATCCCGTCGAGCACTCTCGATCCCGGCCCTGCTGGCCCTGGTGGCCCTCGCGGGCGGCTGCGTGACGTCGGGGCCGAGCCCGGCGGAGCAGCGGGCCGAAGAGGAGAAACGCGTCAAGCAGGGCGCCCAGGCCAAGTACAACATGGCCATCGACCACCTGCGCACTGGGCGCAACGGCCTGGCGTTGCGCGAGCTCATGACCGCCGAGGAGATGGACCCGAGCGACAAGTGGATCCAGCTGGCCATGGGCGAGGCCTACCGGCGGGTGGATCGGCCCGAGGACGCGATCGTGCACCTGGAGAAGGCGCTGGCCCTGGATCCCGCCTGGCATTCGGCTCGGCTCAATCTCTCGGGCGTCTACATCCAGATGGGACGCCATGAGGAGGCGGCGCAGCACGCTCAGCTCCTGGTGGACGATCCCACCTTCGACGCGCCCTGGCGCGGGCTCACGAACCTGGGCTGGGCCCAGTATCGCGTCGGCCGCAAGGAGGAGGCCCGGGGCAACCTGGCGTTGGCCATCCAGTACAACGAGCGCTACTGGCCGGCGCTCTTGAACCTCGGCATCCTTGAGGCCGAGGAGGGCCGTCAGGTCGAGGCGATGGCGCTCTTCCAGGATGTGCTGGACCTCGAGCCTGCACCCTTGGTGCAAGCCGAGGCCCACTACCGCATGGGTCAGATCTTCATCGCCCTCGGCCAGCAGGAAAAGGCGCTGCCCCACTTCGTGGCCAGCGCCGAGGTGAAACCCAAGGGCCAGTGGGGAAAGAAGTCGGAGGAATACCTGAAGCTCCTGAGGTAGCGGCCGCCGGCGATGCGGATCCCGCCACCTCGATCGGCGCCTACCTGCGCGTTCAGCGGGAGGTCCGCGGGATCGATCTGGACGAGCTCCAGGCCGTGACGCGGATCCCCCGACGCTCCCTCGAGCGGCTGGAGCGCGGGGAGTTCGACCGCCAGCCCGACGGCTTTGCCCGGGGCTTCGTGCGCACGGTGGCCGGCGCCCTCGGCCTGGATCCCGACGAGACGGTGGCCCGCATGCTGGCGGAGCCCGAGGTCGAGCCGGCCCCCGGAATGCAGCCGCCGCTGCGGCGCATCGCGGCCGCGGCGGCGATCCTGGTGGCGCTGGCCCTGGTCGCCTCGCTGGCGGCACGCCTGTCGGGAAGCGCGGCCCCCGCCGAGGAGAGCCCGGTCGTCTACCGCCAGGACCCCGTGCGCCTGCTGGCCGAAGAGCAGCGCGGCGAGTGACCGCGCCGGCCCGTGAGGCGCTGGTGCTGCGTGTCGTCGACTTCGGCGAGAGCGACCGGATCGTCCACCTGCTGACGCCCCACGCCGGCCGCCTGGCCGCCATCGCCAAGGGGGCCCGCCGAAGTGTGCGCCGCTTCCCCGGGACGCTCGACGTCTTCCACCACCTGCGGGTGCAGATCGCCGAGCGACGCAGGCCCGGCGGTCTCGCGCGCCTGGAGCAGGCACGCCTCGTCGGCTGGTTTCCCGGGCTGCGGAGCGACGCGACGCGCTTTGCCCTGGGCTGCTTCGTGCTCGAGCTGCTCGATCGGCTGGCGCCGGAAAACGCCCACCCGCAGGACGCCCGGCGCCTCTTTCGCTTCGCGCGGGAGGCCCTGGCGCTGGTCGAGCGTGCCCCGGCCGACGCGCGCCTGCGGGTGCTGCTGGAGCTCGTGGCCCTGGATGCGCTGGGCCTGCGTCCGGAGCTCGACGACTGCGTGCGTTGCGGCGGCGGTCCGCCAGCCGGCTTCCTGGTGGCCGAGGGCGGGGTCGTCTGCGGGACCTGCGCGCAGCGGGTGGCGGGGGGCCTGCTCCCGGTCCGGCCCGGCACCCTGCGCGCGCTGTCCGGAGCCCTGCGCCTGCCCCTGGCGCGCCTCGACCGGCTCGTGCTGGCGGGGCCGCTGCTCGCCGAGGCCCGCGAGCTGGTGGCGCGCCTGGCCCGGTTCCACATCGGCCTCGAGCTCCGAAGTGATGGATTTCTCGACGAAATCCTCGACGGACCCGCCGCTGGCGCTGCTTGACACCCCCAGCCCCGAGACCAATACTCGCGCCGCGATGGTCCCGGAAACCGCCGACGACCGCGACCGCTGCCCCGTTCGCATGGACGAGCTGGTGTCGCTCTGCGCGCGCCGCGGGCTGCTCTTCCAGTCGAGCGAGATCTACGGCGGGATCAACGGCTTCTGGGACTACGGGCCCCTCGGCGTCGAGCTGAAGAACAACCTGAAGGCATTCTGGTGGCAGCGGGTGGTGCGCCAGCGCGACGACGTGGAGGGGGTGGACACGGCCATCATCTGCCACCCGCGCACCTGGGAGGCGTCGGGCCACGTCGAGCACTTCAGCGATCCCATGGTGGACTGCCGGGGCTGCAAGAAGCGCTTCCGGGCGGACCAGCTCGACGACGTGGGCCGCTGCGAGGCCGCCGAGGACGGCGTTCACGACTTCACCGAGGCGCGCCATTTCAACCTGATGCTCCGCACCTTCATCGGGGCGTCCGAGGACGCCGCCGCCAGCGCCTACCTGCGGCCGGAGACGTGCCAGTCCGTCTTCACCGACTTCAAGCGCGTGCGCGAGGTCTCGCGCCAGAAGCTGCCCTTCGGAATCGCGCAGATCGGGAAGGCCTTCCGCAACGAGATCAACCCGCGGAACTTCACGTTCCGATCGCGCGAGTTCGAGCAGGCGGAGCTCGAGTTCTTCGTCCATCCCTCGCAGCGCGAGACGTGGTTCGACTACTGGCTCGACGAGCGGCGCCGCTTCCACCGCGATCTCGGCTTCGGCGACGACGTGCTGCGGGTGCGGGCCCACGAGCCCGACGAGCTGGCTCACTACGCGAAGCAGGCCGCGGACCTGGAGTTCCGCTTCCCCTTCGGCTTCCAGGAGATCGAGGGCATCCACGATCGTGGTGACTGGGACCTGTCGCGTCACAGCGAGTACGCCGGCAAGGATCAGGGCGTCACCGACGAGCAGACCAAGGAGCACTACACGCCCATGGTGATCGAGACGTCGGTGGGCATGGACCGCACCTGCCTGGCGCTGCTCGTGAACGCCTACGCCGAGGAGACCCTGGAGGGCGGCGAGACGCGCACCGTGATGCGCTTCCCGACCTTCCTGGCGCCGATCCAGGTGGCGGTGCTCCCGCTCTCCAAGAAGCTCGGCGAGGCCACGCGCAAGCTGGCGGCCGACCTGCGCCGCCGCCTCAACGTCTTCCACGACGAGTCCGGGAACATCGGCCGGCGCTACCGGCGCCAGGACGAGGCGGGTACCCCGTTCTGCGTCACCTACGATTTCGACTCGGAGACGGATGCCAAGGTCACGATCCGCGAGCGCGACAGCATGACCCAGGAGCGCATCGCACTCGATCAGGTCCGCCCCTGGCTCGAGGAGCGCCTGGAGTCTCCCGCGTGAGACGGGGGCATCGCGTCGCGCGGGGCGCCGGGATCCTGACCCTGGTGCTGGCGTCCGGGCTGGGCTGCGCCTGGTGGCCGTGGCGGGACGCGGGACTGGCGCCGGGGGACCCCCGCTACGGCGTGGAGGTCGTGGACTTCGAAGGCATCACCCAGTTCCACGAGCGCGCCAACACCTTCTACCAACGGCTGTCCAACCGCCGCGTGAACACCTACGCCACCTACACGGACCGGGTCCTGCGAGAGCACTTCCAGACCGAGGAGGCGTTCGCGGACTACTACGCCGACCTGGCCGACTCCCTGGCCTTCGCCTGGTTCGAGCGCAACCAGGCCCTGGAGGTGCAGGTGATGGAGTTCCTGTTCGACCGGCCCGGCTCGGCCCTGGTCCGGCTGCGGCTCTCCGGCGAAAACGGCCTGCCCCTGCGCCCCGGCAGGACCCACCTGGTGCGTGAGGACCGCTGGGTGCGGCGCGACGGCACCTGGTGGGTGGACCCGGCCCGGCTGTGATGTCCCGGGCCCCGCGCGTGGAGGTGACGCTGGAGGCCGCCTACGAGGACCCCCAGCGGCAGGTCTTCCTGACCACCCGGGATCTTTCGGAGACGGGGATCTATCTGCTGGCGGCGGACCCTCCCTCGCCCGGGATCCCGGCTCGGGTCATGCTGGAGCTGCCGGGCCATCCCGCCATGCTGCGCCTCGCCGGCACAGTGGCTCGCTGCGACGACGCGGGCTTCGCCGTCGCGCTCGATCTGGAGCAGAGCAGCGCCGAGGCGCTCGGCGTCCTCCGCGAGTTCACGCTCCCCGGGTGACCGCCTCTCCTCATTAACGGAAAGAATTTACCCACCAGCGCCAAACGCAGGGTGACTTGGGGGTAGGCCCGAGGGCAAACACCCCGTTTGCGCTCAAAAGGTTGCCTTGCTTGTTGCGGATTTCTGATTTGTGGCATGCAGCTTGCTCTCAACAGCGCCGGGACATGCGTCCCCACTTCTGAGAGCCCTGGACGAGCGAGGAGAACCAGCCCCCCGGATCCCCACAAGAGATTCCATCCGAGGTCCGCTGCGCGGCACGCTGTGCCGCAACCCCCGTTCCCTGGAGCCCGAAGTGCGCCTGGAGGTCGAATGGCGCAGGGCACCGAAGCCTGGTCCGATGATCGCGAGCTGGTCGAGGCCATCCTCGGCGGTAGCCGCGAGCACTTCGAACTGCTCTACCGAAGCTATTTCCCGCGCGTCTACCGCTTCGCGTTGAAGCGGCTCGGCGACCCGGGGGAGGCGGAGGACGTCAGCCAGGAAGTCTTCATCACGGTCTTCCGGGCGCTTTCGAGCTTCCAGGGCAATTCGGCGCTGCTGGTCTGGATCTTCGGGATCACGCGGAACACGGTGAACCGGCGCTTCCGTCGCAAGCGCCCGCGGATGGAATCGCTCGACGGAGCGGCCGGGGACGTGGCGTGCGAGGCCACGGCACCCGCGGACCGGGCTGCGGACGCCCGCCGCATGCTCTCCCGTTGCGAGTCGGTCATCGAGCGCGAGCTCACGCCTCTCCAGCGCCGGATCTTCCACCTGAAGCACCTGCGCCGGCAGCCGATCCGCTCGATCGCCGTGGCCCTGGGCAAGTCCGAAGACGCGGTCAAGGCCAACCTCTATCGGATGCGCCGGGCCCTCCGGAACGCGGCGCCGGAGCTCGAAAGCCTGCTCTGAGGATCCCCCTGGGGGATCCCGCAAGTGAGATTTCCTGCCACGTGGAGCTGCCCGGCTCCACTTCAGTGCGTGAGGGCTAGGGAGCCCGTTTCCTGGGAGGGGGACAACGCTGGAGTAACCGCGTTGCCCCGTACGGTCCCCGCAACCTCGGACGACGCTGTGCGTCCGATGTCGAGCCTCACGGACGCGGAGCTGGTAGAAGGCATCCGCAACACCGAAGAGGCTTGTTTCAACGAGCTCTATGCGCGTTACTTCCAGCGCATCTACAACTTCACGGTGGTCCGCATCCGCAACCGGGCGGACGCCGAGGAGGTGGTGCAGGAGACCTTCGCTGCGGTCTTCCGGTCCGCGGGCGCATTCCGAGGTGAGTCCCAGTTATTGACCTGGATATTCGGTGTGGCCCGCAACACCATCAACAACCACCTGCGCCGGATGCGTGCCGAGAGCGAGCGCCTCGGCGCCGTCGATGCGGAGAGCCTCCAGCCGGCGCCCTCGATCGGCTCCTGCGCTCCCGACGAACAGCTCGTGTTACGCCGCTACGTGGGTGTCATCCAGGAGCAGCTGGCGTCCGTGTCGGATTGGCAGGTGGACGTCTTCCGCTTCCGGCACGAGGACAACCTCTCGATCCGGGAGATCGCAAAGCGCACCGGTCGCACCGCCGACGCGATCCGCTCGAGCCTCTACCGCGTGAAGCGGTTGTTGGTGGACGCCATCGAGGCGCAGCGGGACA
Organism: uncultured delta proteobacterium; assembly: GCA_947259215.1. Taxonomy (GTDB): domain Bacteria; phylum Myxococcota_A; class UBA9160; order UBA9160; family JAFDET01; genus CAMYLJ01. The sequence continues at coordinate 101,241 of CAMYLJ010000002.1, read as the reverse complement.
GCGACAAGAGCGGACCGGATTGGAGCCCGGCGTGAGGCGGACGCGCCCGACCCAGGGGGGGGACGGCGGGCCGGAGCGCTGGCATCAGGAGCAAGCGAACGACGTGTTCAACAGTCTTCCGGACGACATCTCCGCGGACGAGCTCCGCGATTTCCTGGACGCCGACGACGTCGAGGTGGACGCCGATCCGCTCTTCCGCGAGCGGCTGCGGCGGAAGCTCTGGACCATCGTGCGCGAGCGCTTCGGCGGCAGCGACGGGGGGAGCGGCTAGCAGGCCGACCCAAGACGAAGGCTTGGGCCGGCTTGCGCCGCAAACGGAGCCCTTCGGGCTCCGTCAGCTAGGCTCCCCGTGTGAGCCACGGCGTCACGCGAGCCAGCCTCCGCCACGAGACCGTCCAGCTCCTGAACCGCGGCAACCGCCGCAACCCGGACGTGTTGCTGGTGCCGGGCCCGTCCGGGCCGGTGGTCGTGAAGGACTGGGCGCCGCGCGGCCCCTGGGTGCGCCGCTGGCTCGCGCCCTGGCTGGGGCGGCGCGAGGAGCGCGCCTACCAGGCGCTTCGCGGGCACCCGGCGGTGCCGCGGCTGCTGGGGCGGATCGACGAGCTGGCGCTGGTGATCGAGTACCGGCCGGGCCGGCGCATGGGGCGCAGCCTGGCCGGCGAGGTCCCGCCCGGATTCGTGGACGCCCTGGCCGGCGCCATCGACGGCATGCACGCCCGCGGCGTGGCCCACCTGGACCTGCGCCACCGGAGCAACGTGCTCGCGGACGCGTCGGGTCGCCCGGTACTGATCGATTTCGGCTCCGCGGTCTGCCTGCGGCCCGGCGGCCTCGCCGCGCGGCTGCTGCTGCCGCTGCTGGCGTGGATCGACCGTCGCGCGCTGGAGAAGTGGCGGGTGAGGCTCGAGCCCGCGGCGAGGACCGCGGCGGGCGCGTCCGGCGGCGGGGGCGGGGCGAGCCGCCCGACGTAACGCCGGAAGACCGGAGCCGCTCTCAGCGCCGCGCGCCGAGCTCCTTCTTCAGGATGCCGAGCACCCACTGCGCGAGGCTGATACGCCCATCGAAGGCGGCGAGGTCGCGCAGCAGCACCGCGAACACCTCTTCGGTCACGCGCTCCGCCTCGCGCACGTCGCCCAGGTGACGCTGGGCAACGGCGTAGACACGGTCGAAGTAGCTCTGGAACAGGAGGTCGAAGTGCGGCTGGCTGCCGCGCAGCACCTTGCCGACCAAGGCGAGATCGGATTCCGGGGCTCGGGCCGACTCAGACAAGCGGGCGGCGCCTCCAGGCCCCCCCCAACGGCTCTACCTCTACACCCGATGCGGTAGCGGAGTCAACCGCCGAAACCGGGGCCGCCGGGGCCCCCGGCCGGCCGGGGCTCGGACCTCAGGCGCGGGCTGCGGCGGGCGCGTCCGGCAGCGGTCGCGGGGCCAGCCGGCCCACGTAGTGCCGGAAGGCCTCCAGCGTGAGGCGCGCGTCGGCCATGGCCCGGTGTTCCACCACCCCTTCGATCAGCCCGGCGTGGGTGGCCGCCTGGCGCAGGGAGAGGGCCGGCACCGTCTCGCCGCAGACGAGCGACCAGCTGTAGAAGAGCGTCGCCAGGTCGATCACGTGGTAGTCGAAGGGGTAGGGGATCCCGCAGCTCTTGTAGGCGCGCTCCAGGAACATCACGTCCATGCGCACGTTCTGACCGGCCGGGACCGACACCTTGCCGGCGGGCAGCATCTCCGCCACCTCGGTCAGCGCCTGGCGCACCGGGATCGCGTCCTTCCAGGCCTCGTCCGAGTAGCCGGACATCTCGGCGGCCTGGGGCGTGATGCGCTCCGGCCGCGCCCGGACCTTCCACTCCCGCGACGCGAACTCCGCCAGGCGGTAGTCCGTCAGGATCACCGCGATCTCGGTGATGTCGTGCAGCTCCGGGTCGAGTCCCCCGAACTCCATGTCCATGAAGGCGAAGACGAACGCACTCACGGGCGGGAGCCTACCGTGCCTCGCATGCCTTTCAACAAGACCATGCGGAGGGCGACGAGCGGCGCTGCATCGGCTGCTCGCAGGAGATCGCCCCGCGCGCGGGCGTTCCGATCATCGAGGACGACGCACCCGGACGCTGCGGAACACTGCAGAGGGAAAGAAGGGTGGTGCTCCCAACGGGACTCGAACCCGTGTTTGAGCCTTGAGAGGGCCCCGTCCTAGACCGCTAGACGATGGGAGCACGCGGACGCGCGGCAACCTAGCCGCTCTGGCTGGGGGTCGCCAGCAACCCCGGAGTGACGCGCTCCGTCGCCGGGAGCGCCGCAGAATGTCACCTCTGAGGGCTCCCGGGGGGATCCGAGCGCGCCAGACCGGGGCCCGGATCGCCGCGGAGGCGCCTCAACTTCGAGCGCGGGGCTGCCGATGCAAGGGTACGCAGTGGGGGCCTTGGCACGACCATTGCTCCGTGCACGCGTGACCCGCGTATCCGGGTGTGAGGTCGAACCGACCGGGCAAGGTGCTCGGCGGAAGGCGCGCTCGGCACGCAAAGGAGACAAGCGAACATGCGCAAGCTTCTTCGCAAGCGCTCGGGCGGCTTCACGCTCATCGAGCTCATGATCGTGGTTGCGATCATCGGCATTCTGGCCGCGATCGCCATTCCCAACTTCCTGCGCTTCCAGCTGCGGTCGAAGGCCGCAGAGGGGAAGGCCAACCTCGCCGCGATCCGTACGGCCGAGGAGGGCTACTTCGCCGAGTTCGGCGTGTACGTGGCGTCCACGACCCTGTGGCCGCGCGCGACCACCTCGCTGGACACGCAGAAGGCGAAGTGGGGTGCGGGTACGGCCGGCTTGAACACGGTCGGCTGGTCGCCCGAGGGTGAGGTGTACTACAGCTACTCCATGACCACCGGCGGCACCCCGGCCGACCACTACACGGCCGAGGCCGGGTCGGACATCGACAACGACAACACCATCAACTGGTGGGGCTACGTGAAGCCCGTTCCGGGTACCTCCAATGGTATCGCGGGTTCCGCCAGCGGTGGTACCTGCGTGGTGGGTGGCGTGTACAACTCCATCACCGCCACCCAGGACCTCCTGGAGACGGTCGGTCCGTGCGCCGCTGGCCACGGGCAGAGCATCTACTAGGACGTCGAGACCCACGAAGGTGGGAGGGCTCCGGCCCTCCCACCTTCACTCTCGCCGCGCTCTCTCAGACGGAAAGGGAAGCACGCCATGCGGGTCGAGGTCGGTAGCACGCATCGCGAACGCGGCTTCACGCTGCTCGAGCTCATGATCACGGTCGCGATCCTCGGGATCCTCGCGGCCACGGCGATCACCTCCTTCACCCGCTACCAGTGGCGCACCAAGCGCAGCGAGGCCTACGCGAACCTCGAGTCGATCCGCAAGGTACAGCTCTCCTACGCCACGGAATTCGGCAGCTTCATCCAGTCGGACGCCTCGCCTGCGGGCACGCCCAACGGCAACAAGCGCAACTGGAAGGGCACGGGCACCGGCCGCTTCTCCACCATGGCCGTCGGCCTGGGCTTCGAGCTCGTAGGCTGGGTCCCGGAAGGCGCCACGTTCTTCGACTACGAGGTGACCGCCGCCGCCGACACGGGCAACGGCCCGTCCTTCATGGCGGCGGCCTTCGGCGACGTCGACGACGACGGCTTCATCTCGGCCTTCCTCTACGCCTACCCGGACAACGCCAACGCCGTTCCGGACTGCTCGATCTGCGGTGGCCTCGTGCCCCACTCGGGGCCGCCCCTCGATTTCACCACCAGCCAGCCCATCTACAACACGGTCGCACCCGTCTTTCCCCCCGGTGCAGACGACTTCTAGGGGGGGGTTCGTCGTGGCTCGGGGGGGGAACGACTCCGGCGGTCAGGCGTTGCGTCTGGGGCTCCTGGCCCTGGCCGTCGCGGCCACCGCGGTCCTGCACGCGCGCATGCCGCTCGGCTCCCGCGCCGAGCAGATGGACGCCTTCGTGCCCCGGCCCGAGGTGGCGCGCCTGCTCTCCCTCGGCTTCGACGGCGTGCTGGCGGACTTCTACTGGCTCCAGGTGGTCCAGATCGTGGGCGCCGGCGAGGGCTACAGCCGGGCGTCCCTGGTGGGGCGCCTGGTGGACGTGACGACCGCGGTGAATCCCTGGGTCGCCCACCCCTACCGGCTGGCGGCGGTCTTCCTGACCCAGTCCGTCGAGCAGGTGCGCGAAGCCAACCGGCTCCTGCGGCGGGGCATCGCCTTCCACCCGAAGGACTGGCGCAATCACTTCTACCTGGGGTTCAACCAGTTCTTCTACCTGGGGGACACCGAGGCGGCCGCGGACGCCCTGGAGGGCGCCATCGGGCTGTCCGGCGGCGATCCGCCCTACGGCGGCCCGCGGGTGCTGGATCCGCCGGTCTACCTGTTGCGCCTGGTGGCGCGCCTGCGCGCACACGGCGGAGAGCTGGACACCGCGGCGGCGCTGCTGGCCGAGCTGGCCCGGAGCGCCGAGGACGAGTCGGCGCGGGAGCAGTTCCGCGAGGCCCTGCTGGAGGTGGAGACCGAGCGCCGGGCGCGGGTGCTCGACGCCGCCCGCGCGCGTTACCGCGAGCTCCATGGGCGGGACATCGCCGCTCCGGCGGACCTGGCGCGCGGGCCGCAGCCCGTGCTGCCGGCGCTGCCCGAGGAGCTCCACGGCGCCGGCTGGGCGCTCGACGACGAGTCCGGGCGCATCGTCTCGGCCCACTACGGGCGTCGCTACGAGCCTCACGCCCACCAGATGGACCGCGAGCGCCGCGAGCGTTGGGGGACGGAATGAGCGGCGGCACGCCGATCGTCCGCGTGGAAAACGTGGTGAAGGACTTCCGGCCTGGCTTCGGACTGCGCACGAAGCGGGTGCTGCACGGCATCTCGTTCCAGGTGAGCCCCGGCGAGATCTTCGGCTTCGTGGGGCCCAACGGCGCCGGCAAGACCACCACCTTGAAGGTCCTGATGGGCCTGATCGGCGCCACGTCCGGCACCGCCCGCATCCTCGGGCACGACGTGCGCGAGACCGCGTTTCGCGAGCACGTGGGCTTCCTGCCGGAGAACCCCTGGTTCCACGACTTCCTCACCGGGCGCGAGTTCCTGCGCTTCTACGCCCGGCTCGCCAAGGTCCCGCGCGCCGAGCGCGAGGCGCGCATCGACACCCTGCTGGCGTGGGTGGGGCTCGCGCACGCGGGCGACGCGCGTCTGCGGACCTACTCCAAGGGCATGCTCCAGCGCGCGGGTATCGCCCAGGCGCTGATCCACGACCCCCAGGTGGTGTTCCTGGACGAGCCCATGAGCGGCCTCGATCCGATCGGGCGCGTGGAGATCCGCGACCTCATCCTGCGCCTGCGCGACGAGGGCAAGACCGTCTTCATGAACACGCACATCCTCCACGACGTGGAGATGCTCTGCGACCGGGTCGCCATCCTGGTGGACGGCCGCATCCGCTGGGAGGGCCGGCTGGAGGAGTTCGAGCGCGAGGGCGAGCGCAAGAGCCAGGTGGTGCTCGCCAACCTGAAGCCCGAGCTGGCGGAGCGGCTGGAGCAACGCTGCCAGGCGGAGCTGCGCGGCCACGGTGAGCGGGTCGAGCTGCGGGTGGCGGAAAAGGACGTGGAGGGCGTGCTGGGGATGGCCCTGGGGGCCGGTGCCGAGGTGGTCTCCGTGACGCCGTTGCGCCAATCCCTGGAGACGATCTTCCTGTCCGCCGTCGAAGGCGCAGCGGGGGGAGGCCGGTGACCGCCGTACTCGCCGTCGCCGCCAACACGTTCCGGGAGGCGATCCGAAACCGGGTCCTCTACATCCTGCTCGCCTTCGCGATCGTGCTGATCGCGGCCAGCATGGTCCTCTCGAGTCTCTCCTACGTGGAGCAGACGCGGATCCTCCAGAACCTGGCCTTCGGCGCCATGCGGCTCTTCGGCATCGTGATCGCCATCGCGGTGGGGATCAACCTGATCCACCGGGAGGTCGATCGGCGCACGGTCTACACGATCCTCTCCAAGCCGGTCTCGCGCACGGCCTTCCTGATCGGCAAGTACCTGGGCCTGGTGGCCACCATCTGGCTGCTGGTGGCCATCATGGCGGTGGCCTTCGCGCTGACGTCGTGGGTTGGAGACGCCCCGCTCGGCCTGGGCCACCTGGCCGCGGTAGCGCTGGTGGGGCTGGAGCTGGCGGTCGTGGTGGGACTCGCGACCCTCTTCTCGGCGTTCACCACACCCATGCTGGCTGCACTCTTCACCACCGGCATCACGGCCGCCGGTCACCTCACGCGCGACCTGTTGGCTCTCGCGGCGGCCTCCGGTGACCCGGGGGTGGAAGCGGTCACCCGCTGGCTGCATCGGGTGCTGCCGGACCTGGAGAGCTTCAACCTGACGCTCCACGCGGTCCACCATCTGCCCATCACGGCATCCGACGTGGTGCTGCCCGTGTTCTACGCCATCGCGTACACGAGCGTTCTCCTGCTCCTGGCGTCGTTGATCTTCCAGCGCCGGGACTTCCGCTAGCGGCTGCTAGAGTCCGCGGGCATGTGGATCGGCGGCGCGTTCGCCCTGGGACTGGTGATCGGCTCGTTCCTGAACGTCGTCATCCACCGGCTCCCGCGCGGCGAGTCCCTGGTGCGGCCCGCGTCGCGCTGCCCCGCCTGCCGGCGCCCGATCCGTCCCTGGGAGAACGTGCCGCTCGTCTCGTATCTGGCGCTGCGCGGACGCTGCCGGGGCTGCGGGGTGGGAATCCCGCTGCGCTACCCGGGCGTCGAGCTGCTGACGGGGCTGCTCTTCGCGGCCGTGGCCTGGCGCTACGGGCCGACCCCGATCGCGGCGCTGTGGATGCTCTTCTGCGCGGGCCTCGTGGCAGCGGCCTGGATCGACCTCGACCACGGGATCATCCCCGACGCGCTCTCCCTGGGCGGGCTCGCCGTGGGCCTGGTGGCCATGCCCGGCCTCGCGGCCTGGCGCGGCGAGCCGCCGGCGGGCGCCGGGATCCAGGCCCTGGCCGGCGCGGTGCTGGGCGGCGGGCTCCTGTGGCTCGTGGGATTCGTGCACGCCCGGATCTCCGTCGCCTTCGGACGCACGTTCGACCACTGGCCGGGCGAGGGCCAGGACCCGCCGCGCCCCGCCAGCGCCGACTACTGGCTCTGGTTTCCCGGCATGGGACTCGGCGACGTGAAGCTGCTGGCGGCGATCGGCGCCTTCGTCGGTCCCGTGGGCGTGCTCGAGACCATCGTGGCCGCGTCGCTCCTGGGGCTCGTCCTCGGGCTGCTGGCCGCCCGCTCGGGCGGTCCCTTCGGCTTCGGGCCGGCGATCGCGGCCGGGGCGCTGCTGGTGGTGCTCGTGCCGCACCGGCCGCTGCTGGTGGGACTCGCCGGCTAGTAGAGCCCGAGGCTCCAGCCGATGGCGGCCAGCCAGAGCAGGCCGCAGACCTGGAGCGAGCGCTCGCTCCAGGCCAGGGTCACGGGATTCGCACCGGCGCCGGTCACCAGGGCGAGCCGCAGATACTGGAAGATGGCGAACGCCACCGGGGGCAGGCTCGCCATCTCGCGGCCCGGTGCGAGCACCTCCGCCTCGCCGCAGTAGAGGGCGTAGGTCACCAGGGCGAGTCCCGCGCAGATGCCGATGGCGCTGTCGAGGAAGCGCTCGTTGTAGCCCGAGAGCGCGGGCCGGTGGTCCGCACCCACGCCCTCGGCCAGGTCGCCGCGGCGCTTGGCGAAGGCCAGGAAGAGCGCCAGCGCCGACGTGCACAGCAAGAGCCAGCTGGAGGGCGGCGCCTCGACGAGCGCGGTGCCGAGAAGCACTCGCAGCAGGAAGCCCGACGCCAGGATGAAGACGTCGAGCAGCGGGACGTGCTTGGCGCCGAGGGAGTAGATGACGTTGGCGGCCCCGTAGATCGCGTAGATCGTGAGTGCGCTCGCGAGCCCGGTGGCCGCGCCGAGTGCCAGCGCGCAGGCCAGGGTGGCCACGAACGTGCCCCAGGCCGCGGCGAGCGACACCTCGCCCGCGGCGATGGGGCGGGTTCGCTTGCGCGGGCTCAGGCGGTCGGCCTCGGCGTCGCGGATGTCGTTCAGCACGTAGATGGCCGAGTTCAGCAGGCAGAAGCCGGCGAATCCCGCCAGGAAGCGCGGCAGCTCGAGCTGCGCTCCGGCCGCCAGCGCGAAGGGCACGGGAAGCAGCACGAAGCCGTTCTTCACCCAATGGTGCGGGCGCAGCAGGCGCAGCAGCGCCGGACCGCGCGCGCTGTGGGCGTCGCGCACTCGCGCCTCCCGGAAGCTCATCGCTCCACCTCCCCGGCTCGCACCTGGGGGGTAGCTCAAGACAGGCGTGCCGCCAGCGCGAGCTCGAGCCGCCGGGCCTCGTTTGCCTGGGACGGGATCGCCCTCAGGCGCTGCAGCGCGCGGCGCGCGTCCGCGGGCTCGCCCCCCATCACCAGATAGACCGCCGCGCCCCGCACCTGCTCCGGCGTGGCGTCCGGTGCGTCGACCACGCGGGTCCACAGCGCGGAGGCCGCGATGCGATGGCCGACGCGGGTGAAGACGCGTGCCCGCGCCGCCTGTACGTCGGTCGCCTCGTCGGGATGCGGCGGCGGCAGGGCCTCCCAGTCACGGCGCGCGCGTTCCAGCGAGGCCAGCAGCACGCGGGCGCGCTCGAAGTCCGGCCGCAGCACCAGGGCGGTCCGCAGCTCCCGCTCGGCAGCGTCGAAATCCAGGCCGTGGGCCAGGGCGAAGGCCAGGTTGAAGTGGGCCGAGGGCAGACTGGGGCTCCGCGCCGCGGCGCCGGCCAGCAGGCCGGTGGCCTCGTCCGTCCGGCCCTCGGCCAGGAGACACAGCCCGATGTTGGTGTGGATGGTCTCGGAGTAGCCGTAGGCCCAGGGGGCGCGCCGGCCGGCCTCGCTGTGGCGCCGCTCGGCCTCGCGGTAGGCCTGGAGCGCCTCTGCGAACTGCTCGCGCCGGAAGTGGGCCTCGCCGAGCCCGGTGGGCGCCGACGGGTTGGCCGCATGCGAGCGCGCCATGGCGGCGCGGAAGAGCGTCGGGTCGTCGCTCCAGTCGAGGGCGCGCGCCGCCGTGGCCCAGGCGAAGGCGCCGATCGCGAGCATCGCCGCCACCCGCGCCGGCTGCAGCGCGCGCGCCGGGATGCGCCGCGCCGCCGCCGCCAGCGCGACGGCCAGCCCTGCGGCCGGCAGGTACAGGAAGCGGTCCGCAGCGATCACGGGCAACGGCAGGCTCACGAGGTGGAGCACCGGCAGCAGCGCAGCAGCGGCAAACGCGCAGCCGGCCACGCTGGCCGCGGGCGCGCGTCGCCAGAGCCGCGGAGCGACGAAACCCAGGGCGAGCGCGACCCCCGCTCCCGCCGCGATCCACGGCCACTCGAGGTAGCCACGGGTGCCGATCAGGAGCCGCGGGCGCAGCGGGTCGAGCAGCATGCCGACGTAGCTGCCGAGGGCCTGGAGCGCGAAGAGCGGCCGCAGGTGCCAGGGCGCGGCGAGGTCGTTTCCGAGGACGGCCCCGCCCGCGGACCAGGCGGCAGCGCGCAGGGCGCCGTACCCGGCCAGGGCGACGGCCAGGGGCAGCAGGTTGCCCATGGCCCGCTCGGCCGACTGCCGGCCGCGCCGCCACGCCAGCGTCTCGAGCGTCGCGATCGCCACCGCTCCGGCGGCCGCCACCTCCTTGCAGAGCAGGCCCGCCAGCAGCGCCACGGCCGCCGCCACGCGGCGACCGCCGCGCGTCGGCTCGCTGCGATGCAGCCACCACGCGGCCAGCGCGCCCAGCGCCGCCAGCAGGTCGGTCCGACCGCTCACCCAGGCCACGGACTCGGTCGCCCGGGGCAGCAGTCCGAAGAGCGCCGCCGCCGCCGCCGCCGTGCCGGGGGACGCGCCCGCCCGGCGCGACAGCTCGAACACGAGCGCGCAGACGGCCAGGTGCACCAGCAGGTTCGTGAAGTGGAAGTAGCGCGGGTCGGGGCCCCAGAGCGCGTACTCGACGGCGTAGGAGAGCGTGGTCAAGGGGCGGTAGAAGGCGCCCGTGTCGTTGTGCTCCGTGTCGGACCAGAACATGCGCAGGAAATAGTCCGGCAGGGGCTGGAGCTGGGTGACCGCCGGGTGCTCCTCCACCAGCACGTGGTCGTCCCACACGAACTCGCCCGCCAGGGCGCCCAGGTAGACGAGCGCCACCGCGACCAGCACGGCCGCGACCCAGCGCGCCTCGTGGGCCGCGCCTTCTCGCATGGGCACCTCCACCACTAAGAGTCCGCTTCGGCGGGGGAAAGGCCCTGCTTGAGCCGGCCCGCCCGACGCCGCCAGGCGATCCGCGCCACGTCTCTCAGCATGGCCAGGCCGTCGCGGACCGGGTGCACGCTGGAGCCGTCGAAGGCGCGCAGCTGGACCGGCAGGCGCAGGATCGTGAGCCCCCGGTCGCGGGCCAGGAGCAGGATCTCCACGTCCGCGGCGAAGCCGTCGATCGTGCTGGCGGGGAAGAGGGCGTCGGCCGCCTCGGCGCGGAAGGCCTTGAAGCCGCACTGGGTGTCGAGGGGCGGCCCCGCGGCGAGGCGTCCGGCGACCCAGGCGAACAGCGGGCTCGCGAGCCGGCGCGACAGCGGCGGAGGCGCATCCGGATCCGCGGCGGCGAGGTGCCGGTCTCCCACCACCACGTCGGCGCCGGTCTCCTCGACCGCGCTCCACGCCCGCGGAATCGCATCGAGCTGGTAGGGAACGTCGGCGTCGGTGAACAGGCGAACGCGGCCCTGGGCGTGGGCCATCCCGAGGCGCACGGCCGCGCCCTTGCCGCGGTTTCGCGGCAGCGCGACGCAGGCGCAGGCGCAGCGCTCCGCGACCGCGCGGGTGGCGCCCGCGTCGGCGCTGCCGTCGTCGACGACGATCACCTCGTACGCGAGCTCCAGCGCCTCCAGGTACTCCACCAGCAGCGGCAGGTGGCGCTCCAGCCGCGCGGCGTCCCGGTAGCACGGGATCACCAGCGAGAGCGCGATCTCCTTGGCGCCGGTCGGATCCATGGCTAGGCGGCCGGCTCCCCGGCCTCGGAGGCGCACCACCGCGCGCGGTTCTCGTGCGCGACGCGGTAGGCGGGGTTGAGGTGCAGGGCACGCGCGAGGGCGGCGCAGCCGTCGCCGACGCGACCGCGCTGGACGAGTACTGCGCCGAGGTTGTTCCAGGCCCGGTAGTGGCGCCCGCCGCTCGTCTCGATGGCGTGCCGGGTCACGCGCTCGGCGTCCTCCAGGCGTCCGAGGCGCCGGTACAGCACACCCAGGTTGTTGGCGGAGCGGAAGTCGGCGGGATCGAGCGAGACCGCACGCTGCAGGTGGTGCAGGGCCTCGCCGTTGTGGTGCTCCTTCAGCGCCAGGGTGCCGGCCAGGTAGTGCCCGCTGGCGCTCTCCGGTGCGGTCGCCACCGCGTGGCCGTAGAGGGTCCCACTGTCCCGCCAGACGGGTACCTGGCGCACCGTCACCGCGGCCAGGAGCGCGAGCCAGGCCACGGCCGCGGCCGCGAGCAGCTTCGGATCGAGCCAGCCGCGGCGCGCGACCTCCCGCCCTCCGGCCGCCGCAGCCAGTCCGACGCCGAACAGCGCCAGGTGTACGTAGCGGTCCGCCGCGATTCCCGTGCTGAGGACGGCCGGAACCGCAGGTGCCAGGAAGACCGTGGCGATGCCCAGGCCGGCCCCGACGAGGGCCGGGTCGTCGGGCTGGCGTCGCTCCGCGCGCGTGACCCGCAGGCCGAAGAGCGCCGCCCCGCCGAGGACCGCGGCCCAGCCGGCGACGGCGAGAACGCCCGCCACCGGGGCGGCGCTGCGGGCGATCGAGAGGTCGTGGGGAGCGATCGCGAGCGCGAGGTAGCGTGCGCTCCAGACCGGCAGCGCCAGCAGGGCGCCGCTGCCGATTCCGGGGTCGACGCCCGTCGCTCCGCCGCCGACCAGCGCGAGCCGCGCCCCCGCGTAGGCCAGGAGCGTGGCGGCGAGCGTCGCCAGCACCGGCACGCCCGACCGGAGCCGTCCGCGCGCGGCCAGCAGCAGCGCCACGGCCGCGGGCACGCCTGCGGCGGACTCCTTGAACCCGAGCGCCAGCGCGTAGGTCGCGCACGCCGCGGCCAGGAGCGCCGCCCGGCGTCCCGCCTTGCGTGCGTCCGTGGCGGCGAAGGCCGCGCCCGTGCTGACGAGCGCGAAGAGCCCCGCCGCCAGGTCCGCGCGGCCCGAGATGTAGCAGAAGGGCTCGCTCTGGAGCGGGTGCAGGGCGTAGACCGCGGCCGGCAGCAGCGCGAGGCGTCCGTCGCCCAGGGCCTGGCGCGCGAGCCAGCCGCTCGCGGCGATCCCGAGCGCGCCGAGCAGCAGGTTGTGCAGGTGCATCGGACCCGGGCGGCGCCCGAAGAGCGCCACGTCCAGGCGGTGGGAGACGAAGAGCGCCGGCCGGTAGCTCTCGTGGGGGCTCGCGTGGCCGGCGCTGGCCAGGCTCGGGTCCAGGTGGTCGTGCTGGGTCGCTCGCAGCCCGGCGGCGAGCGGTGCTTCCAGGAGCGGGTTCCGCGCGACCTGCGGCACGTCGTCCCAGACGAACTCGAAGCGTGCCGCCCGGGCGTAGAGCGCCGCGTACACCCCGACGATCGCGGCGAACCCCGCCGCGGTCCAGCGTCTCGCTCGGCGGGACCCCACGTTCTTCGCATCGGCTTTCCGGGCGCGGATCTAGAGTCCGATCTGCGGGCGGATGGGGTGTCGGGCCCGGGACGCGAGCCCAAGGGTTGAGGATCGCGGTCGGCTCCGCTACCGATCCCCCTGGCCCATCCGGGCTCTTCCCCGGTCGTCTAATGGCAGGACAACGGGTTCTGGCCCCGTCAATGAAGGTTCGAATCCTTCCCGGGGATCCATCGCCTCTGCGCGCGCCGCCCGAAGGGCGGCGCTTGTGGGCGTCCGCCTCGGGGCTCGCGCGGGCCTGGAGGCTCGGTCTCGTTGGGCCTCGGGGCTCCTCGGGGTTCGCGTGGCCCGTGCGCTCCCATCTATCGTGACTTCGCTCGGCTTCGCCTCGCTGCGCGCGCCACCTTCGGCGTCGCTTGCGGCCTCGGCCTCCGTTGGCGTGTTCGCCCGGGAGCGGCGAGTGACGGTCTTTCTGCGTCGCGCGGAGCCGGAGGCGTTCGCGCGCCCGTAGGCGGTTCGAGGGCGGAGCGGGGGCTCGCGGAGCGACGACTGAGTGGAGCGCGCTGACGGACTCCGCTCCTGGCTCGGGACCCTGTGGCGCGCGCGGAACCCCGGATGAGCGCAGCGAGCCCCCGCTCCGCCCTCGCCCCGGACCCTCAACCGCCGTGCTTGATGAAGTGGATGGCCTCGGCGATGCGAGCGAGTGCCGTGGCTTGCGGGAGCACGGCCAGGGTCTCGTAGATCCCCGGTGATGCGGCGCGGCCGGTGAGGGCGACGCGGACCGGCTGGGCGAGCTTGCCCATGCCGACGTCGTGGCGGGCGCGGACGGTCTCGAAGACGGGCTCGATGGCCTCGGGAGTCCACGGGTCCACTTCGGCCAGTGCGGTGTGCAGGGCCTCGAGCAGGGGCCGGGCGGCCGGCTTCAGGTGCTTGGCCGCGGCCTTCTCGTCGTAGGGGAGGTTCTGGACCGCGACGAAGGTCGCCTGCTCGGCCATCTCCGCGAGCGTCCTGGCGCGCTCGCGCAGCAGGTCCACCAGGTCGGCCAGACCGTCGGACGGCTCCACGGCGTGTCCCAGGGCCTGCTCCAGGAAGGGCGTGAGCTCCGCCAGCAGCTCCGGCCGCGGCATCTGCTTCAGGTAGTGCTGGTTCAGCCACGCGAGCTTGTCGGGATCGGCCTGGGCGCTCGAGCGGCTGACGTTCGCGAGTTCGAAGAGCGCCGCGATCTCGGGGCCGGAGAAGATCTCGCGGTCGCCGTGGGACCAGCCCAGGCGCACGAGCCAGTTGCGCATGGCGTCATCCAGGTAGCCCGCGCTGCGGTAGTGCTGCACCGACACCGCGTCCATGCGCTTCGAGAGCTTCTTGCCGCCGTCGCCGAGGATGAGCGGTACGTGTGCGAACTGCGGCGGCGTCGCGTCGAGCGCCGCGTAGATGGCGAGCTGGAGCGGCGTGTTGCTGTGGTGGTCCGCGCCGCGGATCACGTGGCTGATGCCCATGTCCAGGTCGTCCACCACCACGGCCAGGTGGTAGAGCGGCGCGCCGTCGCTGCGCCGGATGATGGCGTCGCCGATCTCCCGTGCTTCCTGGCCGCTCGGGCCGAACACCAGGTCGTCCCACGCCAGGCGCGCGTCGGGCGCCAGCCGCAGGCGCACCGTATGGGGGCCGCAGTCGGGGCCGTGGCCGGCGTCGCGGCAGCGTCCGTCGTAGGTCCACTTGCCGCCGGCGGCGATGGTGGCCTGCTTGCGCTCCTCCAGCTCCTCGCGGGTGCAGGTGCAGCGGTAGGCGCGGCCCGTCGCGAGCAGCGTCTCCACCGCCTCGGCGTGGCGCTCGCCGCGCTCGCTCTGGCGGTGGGGTCCCTCGTCCCAGTCGAGGTCGAGCCAGCGCATGCCCTCGAGCACGGCCTCCTCGGCCTCACGGGTCGAGCGCTCCCGGTCGGTGTCCTCGAGGCGCAACACCAGGCGCCCCCCGTGGCGGCGCGCGAAGGCCCAGTTGAAGAGCGCCGTGCGCGCGCCCCCGATGTGGAGGAAGCCGGTGGGGCTCGGGGCAAAGCGCGTCCGCACGTCGCTCACGGGCGGCAGGGTACCGCTGCGCCCCTGGTTGACAACCTGCCGGATTTTCAAGAGTTTCCTCATGATGAAGCTGCTGGTGGAGCGCCTCACCACGACCCCGAAAGAGCTCGCCTTCGAGGGCGATGCGGCTTTCTGGGCGGAGTCCGGCGGCGACGACGAGCTGGCCCCCCGGCCGCTGCGGAGCGTCCGCATCCAGCTGCGCGCCCACAAGATGGGAGAGGACGTCTACCTCGAGGGCGAGGCCGAGACCGAGCTCGAGTGCGGGTGCAGCCGCTGCCTCGCGCGCTATCGTCAGGCGCTCCGCGAACCGTTCCGCATCGTCCTCGAGCCGGCGTCGGGCCGCGTGCCCGCCGATCCGGAGGCCGCCCAGGCCCTGGCGCGCGACGGCGTCTGCCTGGGCGACGAGCTCGACGCGGGCTGGTATCGCGGGAGCGAGATCGATCTCCGCCGCTATCTCCGGGAGGTGGTGGCGCTGGCTCTTCCGGTCCAGCCGTTGTGCCGGGAGGACTGCCGCGGGCTCTGCCCGCACTGCGGCGCGGACCGCAACGTCGAGACCTGCAGCTGTGCGAAGGCGAGCCCGGACTCCCCCTTCGCGGTGCTTCGCAAGCTTCAGGTGGAGCGAGGAGACTGAGCCATGGCCGTACCGAAGCGGAGGACCTCCCGGTCCCGGCGCGACAAGCGGCGCGCCCACGACTCCCTGCGAGCGCCGGCCCGCACCAGCTGCTCCCAGTGTGGCGAGCCGAAGGCGCCGCATCGGGTCTGCACCCACTGCGGCTTCTACCGAGACCGCACCGTCATCCAGACCGAGGAAGACGAGGACTAGGCGACCGCCATGCTCGCGCTCCTCTTCCCCGGCCAGGGATCACAGGCGGTCGGCATGGGGCGCGACGTCTGCGAGGAGTCGCCCGCGGCCCGAGCCGTCTTCGACGCCGCCGACACTGCCCTGGGCTTCGGCCTCTCACGGCTGTGCTTCGAGGGACCCGAGGCGGAGCTGCTGCGCACCGAGATCCAGCAGCCCGCGATCCTGACCACCAGCATCGCCCTGCTGCGGGCCCTCGAGGCCCGGGTGGCCACGCGCCCGGCCTTCGTCGCCGGCCACAGCCTGGGTGAGTACACGGCGCTGGTGGCGGCCGGCGCCTTCTCCCTCGAAGACGCGGTGCGCCTCGTGCACGCCCGGGGTCGCTACATGCAGGAGGCGGTCCCGGCCGGCCGGGGCGCCATGGCGGCGGTCCTGGGGTTGGATCCGGCCGCGGTGGAGGCGGCGTGCGCGGCGGCCCGGGAGGAGACGGGCGGCATCGTGACGCCCGCCAACTACAACGCGCCCCAGCAGACCGTGGTGGCCGGGGAAGTGGCGGCGGTGGAGGCGGCCTGCGCTCGGGCCCGCGAGGCCGGCGCCCGGCGCACGCAGCCGCTGGCGGTGTCCGCTCCCTTCCATTGTCCCCTGATGGCGCCGGCCGCCGACAAGCTCGGCCCCGAGCTGGCGAGCGTCGTGGCCCGGGCGCCGGAGCCGCCGGTGGTGGGCAACGTGGAGGCGGAGCCCAACGCCGACCCCGGGCGCATCCCCGACCTGCTCCGGCGCCAGCTGACCTCCCCGGTCCGCTTCGTCGAGATGATCGGGCGGCTGCGGTCGCTGGGCGTGACCGGGGTCCTGGAGGTGGGGCCCGGCCGCGTCCTGGGCGGCCTGGTGGCGCGGATCGACGGCGACCTGGCGCGAGCGAATCTGGCCGGGTTGGACGATCTTCCCCGGGCGGCGGAGTTCGTCTCCGCGGCCCGGTGAGAGGAGAGGCGGCATGGATCCTGAGCAGCGCGTGACCGAGATCATCGTGGAGCAGCTCGGCATCACCCGGGAGGAGGTGGTGCCCGAGGCGTCGTTCATCGACGACCTGGGCGCCGACTCCCTCGACATCGTGGAGCTGGTGATGGCGATGGAAGAGGCCTTCGAGGTGGAGATCCCCGACGAGGACGTGGAGCGCATCCAGACGATCGGGGACGCCATCGCCTACGTGCGGGAGAAGCTGGGGAGCTAGCGCATGAATCCCCCCGAGCGCCGACGCGTGGTCGTGACCGGCATGGGGTGCGTGTCGCCCCTGGGTCCGGACGTCGAGACCACCTGGGCGAGCGCCGTGGCGGGGCGCTCCGGGATCGCTGCGATCGCGGGCTTCGACGCGACGGACCACGCTTCGCGCATCGCGGGCGAGGTGAGCGACCCGATCGACCTCGGCGACGTCACGCCCAAGGAGGCGCGCCGCATGGACGGCTTCCTGCGCTTCGCCCTGGCCGCCGGGCGCGAGGCGCTGGCCGACGCGCGTCTCGACCTCGAGGCGGCGGATCGCGATCGCATCGGCGTGTTCGTGGGCAGCGGCATCGGCGGGCTGGGGACGCTGTCGCAGAACGACCGCATCCTGCGCGAGCGCGGGCCGCGACGGGTCTCGCCCTTCCTCATCCCGATGGTGATCGGCAACATCGCGCCCGGCTACCTCGCGCTCCAGCACGGGCTGCGCGGACCGAACCTCTGCCACGTGAGCGCCTGCGCGACGGGAACCCACGCCATCGGCGAGGCCGCGCGCACCATCCAGCGCGGCGAGGCCGACGCCATGCTGGCGGGCGGAAGCGAGGCGCCGGTGACCGACCTCGGTGTGGCCGGGTTCGCCAGCATGAAGGCCCTCTCGACCCGCAACGACGACCCCGCCGGCGCCAGCCGTCCCTTCGACCGCGACCGCGACGGCTTCGTGATCGGCGAGGGTGCCGGCGTCCTCGTGCTGGAGTCCCTGGAGCACGCGCGGGCCCGAGGGGCCGACATCCGGGCGGAGCTGGCGGGCTACGGGGCCACGGCGGACGCGGCCCACCTGACCCTCCCGGACGCCGAAGGCCTGGGCGCCCGGCGCTGCATGCGCCTGGCCCTGGCCGATGCGGGGCTCGAGCCCGGCGAGATCGACTACCTGAACGCCCACGCCACCAGCACCCCGGCCGGCGACCCGGTGGAGGCGGATGCGATTCGCGCGGTCTTCGGAGAACACGCGGAGCGGCTGCCGGTCTCGGCCACCAAGTCCATGATGGGCCACCTGCTCGGCGCCGCCGGCGCGCTGGAAGCGATCCTGTGCGTGCGTGCGCTCGAGACCGGACGCATCCCGCCCACCATCAACCTGGAGAACCCCGACCCCGACTGCGCGCTCGACCACGTGGCCAACAAGGCTCGCGAGGCGCGGGTGCGTGCGGTGGTCTCCAACTCGTTCGGCTTCGGGGGCACCAATGCGGCCGTGATCCTACGGTCGTGGAAAGAGGAATGAGGACCATGGCGGAAGCGCTCGTGATGGCCAGCGATCACCGGGGATACAAGCTCAAGGACGAGCTGCGCCAGCGCCTCGAGGAGCGCGGCATCGAGGTGCGCGACCTCGGCACCCACGACGACCAGTCGGTGGACTACCCGGACTTCGTGGCGCCGGCGGCGCGGCTCGTGTCCTCCGGCGGGGTCGCGCGGGGCATCGTCATCTGCGGCAGCGGCCTGGGGGTCAGCTACACCGCCAACCGCTTCCCGGGCGTGCGCGCGGCCCTGGCGGTGGATCCCGATGCGGCGGAGATGGCGCGGCGCCACAACGACGCCAACGTGCTAGCGCTCGGCGCCGATCGCCTCGACGTCGACGGCGCCTGGGCGATCGTGGAGCGCTGGCTCGAGACGCCCTTCGAAGGCGGACGCCACGTGGCACGGGTGGAGAAGATCGACTCCCTCACCCGACCGGGCGGCGGGCCGAGCCTCGCCGAGGCGGACCCGGCGATCGCCGACGTGCTGCGGCGCGAGGCGCGGCGCCAGGCGCTCAGCCTGGAGCTGATCGCGTCGGAGAACTTCGTGTCGGAGGCCGTGCTCGAGGCCGCCGGCTCCGTCCTCACCAACAAGTACGCCGAGGGCTACCCGGGGCGCCGCTACTACGGCGGCTGCGAGGTCGTGGACGAGGCCGAGATCCTCGCCATCGAGCGGGCCAAGGCGCTCTTCGGGGCCGACCACGTCAACGTGCAGCCGCACGCGGGATCCCAGGCCAACGAAGCGGCCTACCGCGCCGTGCTCGACGTCGGCGACACCATCCTCGCCATGAACCTGGACCACGGCGGCCACCTGACCCATGGAAGCCCGGTCAACTTCTCGGGCAAGCTCTACCGGGTGGTGCCCTACGGCGTGCGCCGCGACACGATGCAGATCGACTACGACGAGGTCCGCAAGCTGGCGCTGGAGCACCGGCCGAAGCTGATCCAGTGCGGCACCACCGCCTACTCGCGCAGCCTCGACTTCGACGCCTTCCGCTCCATCGCCGACGAGGCGGGCGCGGTGCTGCTGGCCGACATCGCCCACATCGCGGGACTGGTGGCCGCGGGGCTGCACCAGACGCCCGTGGGTCGCGCCCAGATCGTCACCACCACCACCCACAAGACCCTGCGCGGCCCGCGCGGCGGCATGATCCTGTGCGACGCGGAGTGGGGCAAGAAGATCGACAGCGCCGTCTTCCCGGGCGGGCAGGGTGGGCCCCTGATGCACGTGATCGCCGCCAAGGCCGTGGCGTTCCGCGAGGCGGCCGAGCCGTCGTTCCGGGAGTACTGCCGGCAGATCCTGGCCAACGCCCGGGCCCTGTGTCAGGGCCTGGCCGAGCGCGATCACAGCATCGTGTCGGGCGGCACCGACACGCACCTCTTCATGATCTCGCTGCTGGACCGGGACCTCACCGGCAAAGCGGCCCAGGTGGCGCTCGAGCGCGCGGGCATCAGCACGAACAAGAACATGGTGCCCTTCGACACCCGCAAGCCCATGGTCACCTCGGGGGTCCGGATCGGGACGCCCGCGGTCACCACCCGGGGCATGCGCGAGCCGGAGATGCTGGAGGTCGCCGCGCTCATCGCCCGGGTGCTGGATCAGCCGGGTGACGTCGAGGGGCTCGACGCGGTGCGCGGCGAGGTCGAGGCGCTCTGCCGCCGCTTCCCCCTCTACGCCGCGCGCTGGGACGACGCCGACGGCTGATGCGTTGCCCCTCCTGCGGCAACCCGGAGAGCCGCGTCGTCGACTCGCGTCTGGGCCGCGAAGGCGCGGAGATCCGGCGCCGGCGCGAATGCCTCGAGTGCAGCCGTCGTTTCACCACCCGGGAGCGCATCGACGAGGTGATGCCCAAGGTGGTGAAGAAGGACGCGCGCCGCGAGGACTACGACCGCGCCAAGCTGGTCACGAGCCTCCAGAAGGCCTGCCAGAAGCGTCCCGTTTCGGCCGACGAGCTGGAACGGCTGGTGGACCGGCTCGAGAAGCGACTCCAGGAGCTGGCCGACCGCGAAGTGGCGAGCCAGCGGATCGGCGACTGGGTGATGGTGGAGCTGGTACGCCTCGACGCGCTGGCCGCGGCGCGCTTCGCGTCGGTCTTCCGCAACTTCGAGAACGCCGACGACTACGCCGACTTCTTCGATTCCCTGGCACGGGGCGAGTCGTGAGCCCGCGGGCGTGACCGCGGAGGCCGCCATGCGGCTGGCGCTGGCGCAGGCCCGCCGGGCCTCGGGTCGCACCTGGCCGAACCCGCCGGTGGGAGCCGTGGTGTTCCGGGGCCGGCGGGTCCTCGGGCGTGGCTACACGCGCCCGGCGGGCGGGCCCCACGCCGAGGTGGTCGCCCTGCGTGCCGCGCGCCGCGCCCACGGCGCCGCGGCCCTGCGCGGTGCGTCGCTGGCGGTGACCCTCGAGCCGTGCAGCCACCAGGGGCGCACCGGTCCCTGCACCGGGCCGATCCTGACGGCCGGCATCGCGCGCGTCGTCGTGGGGCAGCGCGATCCGAATCCGCAGGTCGCGGGCCGCGGGCTGCGGCGGCTGCGGCGCGCGGGCCTGACGGTCGAGGTGGGCGTGCTGGCCGATGCGTGTCGCGACCAGCACCGGGGCTTCACGTCGGTCCACAGCCGGGGGCGGCCCTGGCTGACGCTCAAGCTGGCCGCCAGCCTGGACGGGCGCATCGCCACCGCGAGCGGGGAGTCGCGTTGGATCAGCGGACCGCGGGCCCGGGCGTTGGTGCACCGCCTGCGTGACGCCCACGACGCGGTGGCGGTGGGATCGCGGACGGCGCGCGAGGACGATCCGGCCCTGACCGTGCGCCGCGGCGGACGCGTCGTGCGCCGCCCGGCCCGGGTCGTCTTCGACACCCGCCTGCGGTTGTCCGCCGGCGCGCGCCTGTTCCGCGACGACGCGCCTCGCTTTGCGGTCTGCGGCCCGCGCACCGCGGCGGCGCCGCGCCGTCGGCTGGAAGCGGCCGGGGTCCGGATCGTGCCCGTGCCGGGCTCCCGCGGCGGCGTGCAGCTGGGACGGGCGCTGCGCGCCCTGGCCCGGGAGGGGCTCACCAGCCTCCTGGTCGAGGGAGGCGGGGTGCTGGCCGCCGCCCTGCTGCGCGACCGGCTCGTGGACGAGGTGCATTGGATCGTGTCTCCTAGGCTCCTGGGGGGCGACGGCAGACCGGCGCTGGGTCCCCTGGGCCTGGCCCGGCTGGCGGGGGCCCCCCAGCTGGAGGAGCTGGCGGTTCGCCGCCTGGGAGGCGATCTGTGGCTGCGCGGGCGACCGTTGCCCGCTTCGTCGGGAAGGACGCGATGAAGCTCTACCCCACCACCTGCAACGCCACGGGCCGGCGATTCGCCGTGGTGGTGTCCCGCTTCAACCACCTGATCACCTCCCGCCTGCTCGAGGGCTGCGTGCAGGAGCTGCGGGATCGCGGCGCCGCCGAGGACGCCGTCCACGTGGCGTGGGTGCCGGGTGCCTTCGAGATCCCGCCGGCCGCCGCCCGCCTGGCGGCCAGTGGGCGCTACGATGCCGTCGTGACCTTGGGTGTCGTGATTCGCGGCGGGACACCGCACTTCGACTACGTCTGCCGCGCCGTCACCGACGGCGTGCGCGAGCTGGCGCGGGACACGGGCGTGCCCGTGGCGTTCGGCGTGCTGACTTGCGACGACGTGGACCAGGCCCTGGCGCGCGCGGGCGCCGGCGAGGGCGAGGAGAACAAGGGCCGCGAAGCCGCGCAGGCAGCCGTCGAGATGGCCTGTCTGGGCCCGGCGCTGGACGCGCCGCCCGGGGACGCCTCGTGAGCCCGCGGCGAAGCGCCCCGCGCCGGCGCTCGCGAGAGGTCGCGCTCCAGGTGCTCTACGCCCTCGATCTGGCGGGCCGCGCGCCGGGGGCGTCACCCGCGCCCCAGGAGATGTTCGAGAGCGCCTCGGCCCACTTCGAGCTGCCCGAGGCGGCTCGTGCCTTCGCCAAGGAGCTGGTGCTCGGCGCGGCGGCCGAGCGCGAGGCGCTGGATCGGGAGCTCGAGCAGCGGGCCGAGAACTGGCGCGTGGCGCGCATGGCCGCGGTGGATCGCAACGTGCTGCGCCTGGCCCTCTACGAGCTGCGCTTCACCGATACGCCGGCGCCCGTCGTGATCGACGAGGCCGTCGACCTGGCCCGCCGCTTCGGCGGGGAGCGCTCGCCGGCCTTCGTGAACGGCGTGCTGGACGCCGCGGCACGGGAGGGGCGACCCTGAGCGCGACCCTGCGCATCGAGCTCGAGACCGAGCCCTTCGAGCGGGCCCGCGCGGAGGTTGCGGTGGCCGGCTTCTTCGAGACCGACCGGCCCCTGCGCGGCGCTGCCAGCCGCGCCGACTGGCGGCTGTGCGGGATGCTCTCGCGGCTCGTGGCCGGCGGCTGGCTGTCCGGCGCCGCGGACGAGGCGCTGCTCGTGCCCACGGGCACCCGGCTGCGCGCCCCGCGCCTGCTGGTGGTGGGGCTCGGCCGGCCGAGTCCGTTCGGTGCCGCCGAGGTGAGCCGCGCCGCGGCCTCCATGCTGGGCCACGCCCTGGACCTCGGCCTGGAATCCGTGGCGCTGGCGATTCCCGGCGAGTGGATCGGAGCGGTCCCGATCCGCCCAGGCGCCGAGGCCTGCACCCGCGGGGCAATCGAGGCCCTGGCCGAGCGGGACCGCGACGCCTGCCTGCGGCTGCTGGTGCCGGAGGCGGCCTGCGGCAGGGCGCTCCGGGGCCTCGAGGCCGCCCGCAGCCGGGCGCGGGCCACGGGCATCGAGCTGGAGCTGCCCGACCTCGAGCGGACGCCCGGGGAGCCGGTTCGCCCGAACGTCGGGGCCACGTCCCTCCGAAGTCCGATTTCCCCTTCCGCCGGACGCTCTTAAGTCGAGATTCCGCCGGCCGATCTGTGTCTGTGGTCGGGTGCCGTCAGGTGGGCACGAGCCCATCCGCACCCGTCCACTCGGAGGGCGGGGATGAGTCTGGTCGGGAGCCTCGAGGACCTCGGGCTCGGCGACATCCTGCAGATCATCAGCCTTTCCCGGAAGTCGGGCGTGCTGCTGCTGCGCTCGGACGACGGGGAGGGTCGCTTCGTATTTGCGAAAGGCCGCGTCACGGGCGCCTTCTGCAAGGGCGGACCCAGCGACCTCCGCAGCCTGGTGGTCGGATCCGGCGCGGCCAGCGACGCTGCGTACGCGGCGGCCGTCCGCGAGAGCCAGGATCGCGGCGTGCCGTTGGACGACGTCCTGCGCGAGATGACCGGGCTGGCGGGTCCGAAGCTGGACGCGCTGCGGGTGGGCAACCTCGAGCGCGCGGCCTTCACGATGTTCTCCTGGCCCTCGGGGGAGTTCAGCTTCGACGTGCGCGACGACTCCGATGACGTGGACCCGGCGCTGTGCGTGGCGGCCGGGGTGGACGCCCAGTACCTGGCCATGGAGGGGGCGCGGCTCCGGGACGAGGAGGATCGCGACGCCGTCGAGCCGGTGGACGCCTCGGATCCGACGAGCTTCGCCGACCTGGGCGCCGAGCTGCGCGACGACGGCCGACCGGCGCCCGAGGTCGAGGCGGTGGCCGTCGCGGTGGCGGAATCCGGCGACGCGGAGGACCACGCGCTCGCCGCCGAGGCGCTGGTCGAGGCGGAGGCCGTCGTCGAGGCGCTGGCCGTGGACGAGCCGACGCCCGCCCCGGAGCCCGCCGACGCGGCGGCGGAGCGGGTCGCCGAAGTGGTGGCCGAGCACGTCGAGGGTCCGAGCCACGCGGCCGAAGTCGTGCCCGAGGCCGACGACGGTCCGACGGACGCCCCCGAGGTGGTCGCGCTCGCCACCGCGGAACGCTTCGAGGCCGAGTCGCCGGCCCGCGCGCCCCAGGCCCGCGCGCCGGAGGTCGTCTCCGGGCCCGCGCCGGAGCGCGTGCCGATCCCGCTGGTGGTGGTCGACCCGGACCTCGCCCTGCTCGAGTGGGCGAAGGAGGCGCTGAAGTCCCGCTACGAGCGGGTTCACATCTTCCAGAAGACCGAGCTCGCGATCGCGCGCATCCGCCAGTACCTGGTGCGGCGCGAGACGCCGCTCGTGATCCTCTCCGATGCCACGCCGCCGGATCCGAACAGCGGCGCCACCTCGCCGGCGGAGATCGTTTCGCGGCTGAAGGGCCAGGTGGCGCGCATGGCGATCCTGGCGTTGGTGCCCGCGTCGGAGTCCGCCGCCGGCTGGGGCGTGGACGGCGTCGTCCGCAAGCCGGATCCGAGCGACCTCTACAACCCGCGTCGCGCCTCCACCACCCTCAAGCTCGGCGAGGGTCTGCGCGAGGCCGTGGCCACGGCCCTGCGGCGGATCCGGAACACCGGGCCGCAGCCCGCTCCCTCGCGCGTTGCGCTCTCGCGCGTGAAGGCCGTGTCGGCCGAGCTGCGCCGGGCGGCGCCTCGGGGCGAGATCATTCCCGTGGTGTTGCGCTTTGCCGCGGAGCACTTCGCGCGCGTGGCGCTCTTCCTGGTGCGCGACGAGTTGGCCGTGGGCATGGCCGGCCGTGGCCTGGAGCGGGCCGGGGGCCCGGACGAGGCGACCGTGCGGGATCTGGCGATTCGCGCCGACGAGCCCGCCTGGTTCCGGAGGGTCGCGGAGTCGCGGGCGTCGGTACGCGGACCCGTGAGCGACGACGGCGACCGGCGCCTGGCGGCCCTGTTGGGCGAGGCAGTGCCCGCCGAGGCCTACGTGGCGCCGCTCGAGAGCGGCGGCCAGGTGGTCGCGCTTCTGTACGCCGACAACCTGCCCGACGGCGGGCCCCTCCCGGACACCGCGGGGCTCGAGATCGTGATTCAGGAGGCGGGGCTGATCCTGGACCGGGCGGCGCTGGAGCGGCAGCTGGCCGAGCTCGAGTCCGACGTCTGACCCCCTCCCCCTGGGGGATCCAAGCTCGATCCGGGGTTCCCCTCAGGTCGCCGGGGACACGCGCGCAGGCGTGCGAAGTCCGCTTCCCAGATCAAGAACTTCCCCTGCCCGCCGATACAGCCATGAGCCCCCATCGGCCGCCCGCAGCGGGGAGGGAGTGTGCCGTGCCGCGCGTCCTGATCGTCGAGGATTCCGCGACCATGCGGTCGCTGCTCGCGTCGAGCCTGGAAGAGCTCGGGGGCGAGCTGGAGGTCTGCGAGGCGGCCAGCGGCTTCGAGGCGCTGCGCATCCTGCCGCGCGATGCGTTCGACCTGATCGTGACCGACATCAACATGCCCGACATCAACGGGCTCGAGCTGGTGTCGTTCGTCAAGAGCAACGCCAGCTACCGGGCGATTCCGCTGATCATCATCTCCACCGAGGGCTCCGAGCGCGACCGCGCCAAGGGCCTCGAGCTCGGCGCCGACGCGTACCTGGTCAAGCCCTTCGAGCCCGAGGCGCTGCTCCGGGTCGTCCGCGAGCTGCTCGGCAAGCGCGAGGAGGGGTGAGCGGTGGCCGCGCGACGTTCGCGATCCCGCTCGAGCAAGGGGCCGGCCAAGCGGCCGAGCCAGAGCAAGGCCCAGCGGGAGTTCGTCTCCGAGGCCGAGGAGATCCTCGAGCGCATGCGCGGGGACCTGTCCGACCTGGCGGACCAGCGCGCCGCGGGCGGCGACGTGGACCCGGATCTGGTGAACCGCCTGTTCCGCTCCGCGCACTCGCTGAAGGGCCTGGCGGGCATGTTCGGACTGGAGTCGCTGTCCGAGCTGGCCCACCACCTGGAGGACGTGCTCGACGGCATGCGGCTCGGCCGGGTCGCCCTCGATTCGCCGGCGCCGAACCTGCTGGACGAGGCGGTGGCGGTCTTCGCCGCAGAGCTGGGTGTGCTCGGCGCGGGCCCGTCCGCCGGCAGCGACGGCGCTGCCCTGCAGGATCTGATCTCCCGCATCGATGGCGCCGTGCAGGCGCCGGCCGATCGGGACGTCGAGCTGACCGACCTGGATCTGGACCCGGCGCTGCTGCGCGCGCTCACGGAGTACGAGGAGCACCGGCTGCGCGAGAACATCCGCCGCGGTCGGCGGATCCTGCTGGTCGAGGCCACCTTCGAGATCCTGGCCTTCGATGAAGGCCTGGCGGAGCTCACGGCCGCGGTGCGCGAGGCGGGCGAGGTGCTCTCGACGCTGCCCTCGCCGGGTGCCGCGCCGGAGTCGCAGATCCGTTTCGGCCTGCTGGCGGCGACGGAGCGGGACGCCGAGTCCGTGCGCGCCGGCCTCGATTTTCCCCACGCCGCCGTGCGCAGCGTGTACGAGCCGCCGGTCGCAGAGTCGCGCCGCCAGCCGGCGCGGGTCGCCGCGCCCGCGGCGCCCCAGCCGGCGGCGCCCGAGCGCGGCCCCAAGCCCCCCGCGAGCGCCGACATCGAGTCGCTCAAGTCGATCAGCGACACGGTGCGTGTGGACATCCGCAAGCTCGACGAGCTCATGAACCTGGTGGGCGAGCTGGTGATCCAGCGCGGTGCGATCGGCTCGATCGCCCGGCGGCTCGGCGCCGAGCCGGCGACCGCGCGCGTGGGCATGGAGCTCGACAAGGCGCACAAGCAGCTCGACCGCAAGATCCAGGAGCTCCAGGCCGGGGTGCTGGAGGTGCGCATGGTTCCGCTGCGCCAGGTCTTCGAGAAGCTGTCGCGCGTGGTGCGTCGCCTGCGCCGCGACCTGGGCAAGGACGTGCGGCTCGAGCTGCGCGGGGCCGACACGGAGCTCGACAAGCTGATCGTCGAGGATCTCGTGGATCCCATGATGCACGTGGTGCGCAACGCCTTCGATCACGCCATCGAGTCCGTCGAAGAGCGCTCCGCCGCCGGAAAGCCCAGCGAGGGTTCGATCCGGATCCAGGCCTTCCAGCGCGGAAACCACGTGGTGATCGAGGTCGCCGACGACGGTCGGGGCCTCGATCTGGAGCGGATCCAGGCCCGCGGGATCGAACGGGGGCTGCTCGAGCCCGACGCCACAGCGAGCCGCCGCGAGCTGCTCGACCTGGTCTTTGTGCCCGGCTTCTCCACCCGCGACGAGGTCACGGAGACCAGCGGTCGCGGCGTCGGCATGGACGTGGTCAAGAACAACCTCACCGCACTCGGGGGCGTGGTGGACCTCGAGTCCGAGCGGGGGCGGGGCAGCCGTGTCACGTTCACGCTGCCGATCACCCTGGCGATCATCCAGGCCCTGGTCGTGGGGGTCGCCGACCAGCGCTACGCGATCCCCCTCAACTCGGTGCTCGAGACGCTGCTCATCGACGTCAGCGACATCCAGCAGAGCGACGGGCGCGAGATCCTGAACCTGCGCGGCGATCCGCTGCTGCTGCGCCGGCTGGCGGACGAGTTCGGTCTCACCGGAGGGGGCGTGGAGAAGCCGAACGTGGTGGTCCTCGGTCTGGGCGATGCCCGCCTCGGTGTGCTGGTCGATCGCCTCGAGGGTCAGCAGGACACGGTCATCAAGCCCGTGCAGGGCCCGATCCAGAACGTGCGCGGCATCGCGGGCGCCACCGAGCTGGGAGACCTGGGCGCGGTGCTGGTGCTCGACGTGGCGGCGCTGATCGAGGACGCGCTGCGGCGACGGGAGGCGGCATGAGCGCTTCGGAGGCGGCGGCGGAGTGGGACGCGCTGGCTCGGACGGCGGCGGCCCCCGCTGGCGACGAGGAGACGGAACTCCTGCGGGAGCTGCTCTGCTTCGAGCTGGACGGCACGCCCTACGCCGTGCCGGTGGAGCGGGTGCGCGAGATCGTGCGCATGCGGGCCATCACGCCGGTGCCCCGCGTGCCCGACCCGGTCTGCGGCGTGATCGCGCTCCGCGGCGAGATCATCGAGGTGGTGGATCTGCGCCTGCGCTTGCGCCTGCCGTGTGCCGAGACCAGCCGCCGGACGCGGATCATCGTGCTCCACGGCGAGGACGGGCGCGTGGCGGGGCTGCTGGTGGATGCCGTCAACGAGGTGCTGCGCCTGCCGGAGGACGCGATCCAGCCCGCCGGCGCGGGCGACTCCGAATCCGTGGCGGCGCTCTGCCAGCGCGAGGGCCGCTTCGTGTCCCTGATCGATCTCGAACGAGTGATGGATGTTGACGGGGAATCTTGACGCGGCCAGCGTGGCCGAGAACCAGGTGGACCTGGCGACCTTCGAGGTTCGCGGGCGCGAGTACGCCATCGACGTCACCCAGATCCGCGAGATCGTGCGCGGGCAGGACGTGACGCCGCTGCCGAAGGCGCCGGCGCTGATCGAGGGCGTGATCGACCTGCGCGGGGCCGTAGTGCCGGTAGTCGACCTCGGGCGCGCCCTCGACGGCGAGCCGGTGGTGGAAGGGCCTTCCACGCGGATCGTGCTGCTCGACGTGGACGGGCTGGTGCTCGGGCTGCGGGTGGATGCGGCGGTCGACGTGCTGTCTGCCGACGCCGCCAGCCTGGAGAGCCCGCCGGCCCTGGCCTCCCAGGCGGGCTACGACGCCGTCCGCGCCGTCGTGCGCCGCGCGGAGGCGCGTCCGGTGCTGGTGCTGTCCCTCGATCACCTGCTGGAGAGCGTGTATCGCTCGGCCCTGCCCGCTGCAGGCGGTCCGGCTGCCGGGGAGGAGCGATGAACGTCCCCAGCGGCAAGCAGTTCTTCGCGGGCTGGATGCGCATCATGCTGGCGTCGTCCCTGGCGAGCGTGAGCGTGATCGCGCTCTATCTGCTGACCCTGCTGCGGCTGCCGCCGGACCAGCTGCGGGAATTCCTGTTCGTAGTGCTCCCGGGAGTCGCGCTGCTGATGTTCGGGGCTAGCGCCTGGACGTCGGCGCGCATGTTCGGACCGTTGCAGCGGGCGTTGGACCGCTACCGGGACGGCAGTCTCGATGCGCTGGAGGCACGGGAAGGCTTCCGCTACGCCGCGAACATCCCGGTGCTCCAGTTTCTCGCGGGCCTCGGCTGGTGGCTCGTCGCTGGCGTGCTGGTGGCCGGCGCGATGAAATTCCGGTTCGAGTCCTTCACCTGGTTCTCGTTCACGATCATGCTCGTGGCGGCCGTTACCGGCGCGCTCGTCTCCATGATCGTCAACTTCCACCTGCTGAAGCGGAACCTGGATCCGATCCGCGGCGCCTTCGGCGCACGCCTGCTCGACGCCGCGGAGCGGGGTCGGCTGGTGCACCCGATCCCCCTGGGCCACAAGCTGCTGGTCTCCGTGGTGGGGATCGCGGTGATGACCATGGGCTTCGCCGTCATGATGGCGGAGGTGCTGTCGCGGCAGAACGTGGAGAGTCTGGCCAACCGCGTAAACGAACAGCTGCTCACGCGGGGCGCCGAAG
This sequence comes from uncultured delta proteobacterium, assembly GCA_947259215.1. Lineage (GTDB taxonomy): Bacteria > Myxococcota_A > UBA9160 > UBA9160 > JAFDET01 > CAMYLJ01. The sequence continues at coordinate 72,071 of CAMYLJ010000002.1, read as the reverse complement.
CCCTGGCCTCGGGACGCGGGCTCGCCCCGGGGAAGGACCTCGAGTCCAGCGTGCTCGGCGCCCGCCTCGTGCTGCTCGACGCCGACGCCTCGCGGGTCGTCTCGGGGCCGAAGGACCTGCTCCTGGGCGACGAGCTGTCCGCCATCCGCGCCCTCGGCGAGCGCGGCGACAGCGCGCGCTTCGACACCCCGAACGTGTTCGCCTGGCGCACGCTCGGCTCGGGCATCCTGGTGGCCGTGGCCGACCCGGCGGCGCTCGCCGCGTCCGCCGGCCAGACCTGGGCGAAGCTCGGGATCTTCGCGGCCCTGGCGCTGATGCTGGCCGTGGGGCTCGCGCGCCTGGCCTCCGACGACGCGGCGCGCATGACCCGCGCACTGATCCAGAAGCTGGAGCGGGTGGCCGGCGGCGACCTCACCCCCGGCGACGTGGTCGAATCCGAAGACGAATTGGGGGAGCTGGCGCGGGGCTTCGAGCGGATGACGTCGGCCCTGCGCGTCACGGTGGGCGGGGTGGTGGAGGCGGCCCACGGGGTGGAGCAGACCGCCTCGGACATCGCCGCCGTCGGGGACGATCTCGGGGACGTGACCGCGGACCAGGTCCAGGCCATCGAGCGGGTGAGCGCCTCGATGGGCAGCATCCGGACCGAGGTGAGCGGGATCGCCGACTCGGCGCACGCCCTTTCCATGTCGGTCGAGGAGTCGTCGAGCTCGGTGCTCGAGCTGGGCGTCACGAGCGAGCAGTTCAGCCAGAATGCCTCCGCGCTGTCGGGTCGGGTCAGCGAGGTCTCGGGCTCGATCGAGCAGATGATGCGCAGCGGCAAGCAGGCGCTGGGATCGATCGAGGAGCTGGCAGGCGCCTCTGCCGAAACCTCGACCAGCATCGAGCAGATGGCCACCTCGATGCGCGACGTCGACGCCAACGCCGCGGAGACCGCGCGCCTCTCGAGCCACATGGTGGACATCGCCGACAGCGGGCGGAGCCAGGTGGAGCAGACGATCCGAGGCATGCAGGACATCCAGCTGGCGACCGACACGGCGCGCGAGGTGATCCGCGGCCTCGGCCAACGAGCCGGCGAAATCGGCTCGATCCTGAACGTGATCGACGACGTCGCGGACGAGACCAACCTGCTGGCCCTGAACGCCGCCATCATCGCGGCCCAGGCGGGTGAGCACGGTCGCGCGTTCTCGGTGGTGGCCGATGAGATCAAGGACCTGGCGGACAAGGTCCTCGCCAGCACCAAGGAGATCGGAGGCCTGATCCGGGCGGTGCAGGAAGAGGTCGGCAACGCCGTCGGGGCCATCGAGACCGGGGCCCGCAGCGTGGAGAGCGGCGTCGAACTCTCCGCCGAAGCCGGAGTGGCCCTGGAGAAGATCACCACAGCGGCGCGCGAGAGCGGGGACCGCATCGCGGAGATCGTATCGGCGGTGCAGGAGCAGTCGAAGGCGGCCGCGCACGTGGTCACCTTGATGGAAAGCGTGAAGGACGGCGCCGAGAGCATCCGGGGCGCCAGCAGTGAACAGATCCACGGCAACGAGGTGGTGCTGCGCAGCGCTTCGGCCATGAGCGAGGTGGCCGAGCAGGTGCGGGCCGCGAGCGGGGAGCAGGCCGGCGGCTCCCTTCGCATGCGCGACGCGATCGAGAACGTGCGCTCCGTCGTGGAGCAGATCCATCACTCGCTGCAGGGGCAGTCGAACGCGTGCCAGCAGATTGCAGACCAGCTGGATCGCATCCACGGCCGTACGAGGTCCAACGAGGAGTCCGCCCAGCGCATGCGCGAAGCCATGCGCGGGCTGCTCCAGCAAGCGGAAGGGCTGCGCGAGGGCGTGCGGCACTTCCGCGTTTGAGCGGAGGAATCCGATGATTGCGGCGTGTCCGAAGTGCAGGACGAAGTTCCGGATCGCGAAGGAGCGACTCGCGGCCGAGGGTGTGCGGTTGCGCTGTACCCAGTGCAGCACCGTGTTCCGGGTGAAGGCCCCCGAGGACGGTCCGGCTCCGGCGCCTGTCGAGCCGACGGTCGACGCCCAGCCGACGCCGCTGCCGCGCAGCATGGACCGGGAACGGTTGGTGGTGCTGGCGATCTCGGAGCCGGAACTCGGCAAGCAGGCCGCGGACGCCCTGGAGGCGTGGGGCCTGCAGGCGCTGCCCGCGTTCGACGGAGTCGAGGCCATCCTGGCCGTGCAGCGGACCTTGCCGAAGGTGGTGGTCCTGGATGCGGCCCTGCCCAAGATGTACGGCTTCCAGGTCTGCGAGCTGATCAAGCGCAATGAGCAGCTGTGCGCGACGCGGGTGGTGCTGGTGGGCGCCATCCACGACGACACGCGCTACCGGCGTGCGCCCGAGGAGCTTTACGGCGCCGATCACTACCTGGAGACGCCGGACGTGCCCGACGGCCTGCACGCGGCCCTCGCGGGCTTCGGAATGCCGCTCGAGGGAGCGGCGCCGGAGAGTCCCACCCCGCGCGCGGCGGACGCGCCGCGGGGCATCGGCGGCATCGACACCGCGGCGGCTCTCGAGGCCGCGGAGCCGGCGGAAGCCGAACCGGCGCCCGCTCCGGTAGCTGCGCCGCCCCAACCCGTGGCGTCGCGGCCGGCCGTGGCGCCGCAGCCCGCCACACCGCAGCCGGTGGCGCCCGACGACGGGATCGCCCAGGCCGAGCGCCTGGCACGGATCATCATCTCCGACGTGATCCTCTACAACGAGGAGAAGTTCGCGGCGGCCATCGCCGCCGGCAACGTGGCCCAGGCCATGGAGCCGGACATGGCCGAGGGCCGCGCCCTCTTCCAGAGCCGGGTCGACCCGCAGGTGGTCTCGCAGCGCGACTTCCTGCGCGAGGAGCTCCTGCGGGTCGCGAAGCAGCGCGGGATGGTCTGAGGAAGGACATGGACGAGAGGGATCGAGACAGCATCCTGGCCGATCTGGACAGCTCCGACGAGGAGATCCGGCGGCTGGCCGTGGAGCGCCTCGCGACGCTCCCGCCCGCCGAGGCGTTGCCTCGGCTGGTGGACTGTCTGGGCGATCCCGGCTGGCGCGTGCGCAAGGCGGCCGTGGAACGGCTGGCGCAGGCGCCCGAGGCGTGGCCCGTGGCGGACGTGCTGGTGGACGCCCTCTCCGACGGGGAGAACCCGGGGCGACGCAACGCCGCCGTGGAGGCGCTGGTGCGGCGCGGCGACTCGGTGGTGGACGCGCTGGTCGGCGCCACCGACAGCGCTGACTGCGACGTGCGGAAGCTGGCCGTCGACACGCTGGCGGGGATCGGGGCGCCTCGAGCGACCGATCGCCTGCTGGTCATGCTCGGGGATTCCGACGCGAACGTGCAGGCCGCCGCCGCCGACGCCCTGGGCGTGGTGGGAGACGAGGCCGTGGCGGCCCCGCTGCTGGAGGTGGCGACCCGCCGCGGGGACGACCGGCTGGTGGCGTTCTCCGCCCTCCAGGCCCTGGCGCGCCTGGAGGTGGCCGTGGCGGCCACGGACCTGGCGCCCGCAATGGAGGACGGGCTGCTGCGGCCCGCCGCCTACGCGGTGCTCGGCTGCGCCGCCGAGGCCGACGCCGGGGCGGTGGAGGCCCTGCTGAAGGGCGTTCTGTCCGCGTCCCGCTCGAGTCGCGAGGCCGCCATGGCCTCGCTGCTGCGGCTGGTGGGGCGCCTCGACCGCGACCGGGCCGAGCAGCTGACGCAGCGCATCCGCGAGACGGTCGCCGGCGAGACCTTCAGCGACGCGCACGAGCGTCTGTCGCGCGCAGACCTGTCGACCCGGCTCGTGCTGATCCAGTTCCTGGGCATGCTCCGGCGGCCGGAGGCCGTGGCTCCCATCGCGCGGGCGGGGGCCGACGAGGCCCTGGCCGAGGTCGCGTTGGCCACCCTGCAGAGCCTGGGCGAGATCGCCGAGGCGGCCTTCGACGCCTCCTGGGGCGAGCTCGAGCCCGAGGCGCGCAGGCTCGCGTGCCGCGTGCTGGCGTCCACCGACGGTCCGGTCGGTCAGTCCCGTCTGCTCGCGGCGCTGGACGATCCGGACGCGCCGCTGCGCACCGCGGCGGCGCTGGCCCTGGGCCGACGTCGTGGAGCGGACGCGCTGGCGCCGCTGCTGCGTCGGCTCGAGGCCGTGGCCGCGCAGGAGGACGACGTCGACAGCGAGGACGAGCTGGGGGCGTTGACGGGCGCCCTGATCGAGCTGGCGAGCGGCCCGGAGGGCGGCGTTCGCGACCAGGCGGTGGATCTCCTGGGCCAGCGGCTGGACGGCGCGCCCGAGCCGGTGCGCCTCGCCCTGGCCGCCGTGCTCGGCCGCATCGGCCGCGGCTCGGACCACGCCCTGGTCGAGTGGCTGCTCAAGGATTCCAGCGCGGGCGTGCGGCGCGAGGCCGTGCAGGCCCTGGCGCGGCTGGACCACGGGGAGGCGTCGGAGCCCCTGCGGCTCGCATTGGCGGATGAATCGGCGGGGGTGCGGATCGCGGCCGCGCGCGCGCTCGGCAGCTCGACGAGCCCCCAGGCGCTGATGGACCTGCGCAGGCTGGCCGACGACGAAGACCCGCGCGTGCGGGCCGCCGCCCTGCGCG
>CAMYLJ010000002.1:0-67471 GCA_947259215.1 uncultured delta proteobacterium | reverse complement strand
CGCCGCTGACGCGGCTCGAGGCGGCCCTGAGCGACGAGGGCGGCGTCGCGATGGCGGCGTTGGAGGCGCTGCGCGCGCTGGGAACCCCGCAGGCCGGCGCCGCGGCCCGCGCGCTCCTGGGGCGCGATGATCCCGAGCTGGTCCAGGCCGCGGTCGGCTGCGTCGGCGCCCACGCCGAGCGTGGGCAGCTCGACGCGCTGTTGCCCCTGGTGGGGCACCCGCACTGGTCCGTGCGCGCCGAGGCCGTCCAGATCCTGGCGGACCGCTCGGTGCTGGCGGCGGTTCCCGCGATCCTGCGCCGTCTCGAGAGGGAGCAGGACGACTTCGTACGCGACGCGATCCTGCGCGCCTTGCGGAAGCTCGAGGGGTAGCGGCCGGATGGCGAGCTGGGAAGAACCGGGCGCGATCGGCATGAGCGACGGCGAGTTCCGGATGCTCGGCGAGCTGCTGCGCACGTATTGCGGCCTGCACTTCGGCGAGGAGTCGCGCTACGTGCTGGAGAAGCGGCTGCTGCGCCGGATCGAGGCGCTCGAGCTGGGTTCATTCAGCGCCTACCACTATCTGCTTCGTCACGACGATCGCGAGCTCTCCCAGACGGTGGACGAGCTCGTCACCAACGAGACCTACTTCTTCCGCGAGCGCAACCAGCTGCGCGCGCTCTTCGAGGAGATCCTGCCCGAGCTGCGCGATCGGCATCCGGGAGCGCCCCTGGCGCTCTGGTCCGCGGGCTGCTCCAGCGGGGAGGAGCCGTATTCGATCGTGATGCTGGCGATGGAGGCAGGACTCGAGCCCGGCCGCGACATCCGGGTCTACGCGTCGGACATCTCGCGCAGCATGCTGCATCGCGCGCGCCGCGGCCTGTACCGCGAGGCCTCCTTCCGCCAGACCGAGGACGCCCTGCGCGACAAGTACTTCCTCCAGAAGGACGGCATCTGGCGGATCTCCGACGACGTGAAGAAGCACGTGGATTTCATCCACCTGAATCTCGTCGATCGTTCGAAGATCGCCCTGCTGGGGGCGATGGACGTGACGCTGTGTCGCAACGTCATCATCTACTTCGGGATCGACACCAAGCGGCGCGTGATCGAGACGTTCGCCGACAAGCTGCGGCCCGGCGGCTACCTGCTGCTCGGCCACTCGGAGTCGCTGATCAACCTCTCCAGCGCCTTCGAGCTGCGCCACCTGAAGCACGATCTGGTCTACCGCAAGCCCGCGCCCGGGGATTCGCCCTACGACCCGTGGCACGCTGCAGCCGCCGCTGCCGTGGCCCGCGCCGATCGGGAGGGGGAGCGATGAGCCTGCGCGAGCGCATCCGCGTGCTGGTGATCGACGATTCGGCGTTCAGCCGGCGCACGATCACCCGCATGCTCGAGAGCTCTCCGCTGGTGGAAGTGGTGGGCGTGGCCCGCGACGGCGAAGAAGCCCTGGTGAAGACGTTCGAGCTGAAGCCCGACCTCATCACGCTCGACCTCGAGATGCCGCGGATGGACGGCTTCACGTACCTGCGGCTCGTGATGGCCCGACGGCCGACGCCGATCCTCGTGATCAGCGGCCGCAGCGGCGACCAGGATGTCTTCAAGGCGCTCGACCTGGGAGCGGTGGACTTCATCGCCAAGCCGGCGCCCCGAGCCACTCCCGAGCTGGAGTCGATCCAGCAGGAGCTGATCCGCAAGGTCCACGCCATCCGCCAGCTGCGCATCGACAAGGTGCGGGAACGGATCGCGGCTCCGCCGTCGCTGGTGACCGAGAAGAAGACCCGCGAGGGGGCCGCGCGCGTCGTCGTGATCGGTTCCTCCACGGGCGGCCCCGCCGCGCTGATGCAGGTGCTGGGCAGCTTCGTCGAGGCGCCCCCCATCGCGTTCCTGGTGGCGCAGCACATGCCGGCGGGATTCACCATGGGCTTCGCGGATCGACTCGATCGGTTGACGTGCCTGCGGGCGCGCGAGGCCGAGGACGGCGACGAGCCGGAAGAGGGCCTGGTGCTGCTGGCGCCTGGCGGCCACCACCTGTGCCTGGAGAGCGGGCTGGGCCGGCCGGTCGCGCGGCTGGTTGCCGGGGACGCGGCCGACAAGTACGTGCCCTCGGTGGACCGGCTCTTCGCCTCGGCAGCGAAGTGCTACGCGGGTCAGATGCTGGCGGTGGTGTTGACCGGCATGGGCGACGACGGTCGCAAGGGGGTGCGCGCCGTGAGCGCATCCGGCGGCCGGGTGATCGCCGAATCGGAGGACAGCGCCGTGATCTTCGGAATGCCGCTGCAGGCGATCCGCACGGGCGTCGTCGATGCCGTGCTCCCACTCGGGGAGATCGGTCGGGCCATCCAAGGGGGGATTCCTCGTTCGGGCGCGAGGACCCAGGCTGCGGGGGAGCCGCAATGAGCAAGGACCGAAGCGGGATCTTCTCGCGGGGCGAGGAGTTCCTGAAGCTCTTCAATCGGGGGGCGGAGTTCACGAAGGAACTCCTCCAGGAGAACCAACGGCTGCGGCGGCAGATCGTGCAGACGGAGATGCAGCAGAGCACCGCCGCCCAGGATCCCGACGACTGGGACAAGCTGCGTTACCAGCTGATGGAGCAGATCCAGGATCTGCAGGAGGAGCGGGATTCCGCGCTCGAGCGCTTGCGCGACGTGGAGCGGGAGAACCACCAGTTCGCCGAGCGCTACGTGGAGATCGAGGAGGAGAACAACGCGCTCGCCAACCTGTACGTCGCGAGCTTCCAGCTGCACTCCACCCTCGATCTGGCCGAGGTGCTGAAGATCATCCTGGAGATCGTGATCAACCTCGTCGGCGCCGAGATCTTCGCCTGCTACGTCGTGGACGAGAAGGCGAATCGGCTGGAGGCGGTGGCGGCCGAAGGCGCGAGCCTGGACTCCTTCCCGCGGGTGCCGATGGCGTCGGGGATCATCGGGTCTTCGGTCACCTCGGGCAACACGTACTGCGGCGATGCGGCCGCGCCCACCGACTTCGAGACGCCGATCGCGTGCATTCCGCTGCGGGTGCAGGAGCAGTCGATCGGCGCCATCGCCATCTACCGGCTCCTGCAGCAGAAGGAGCGCTTCACGCCCCTGGACCACGAACTCTTCACCTTGCTGGCCGGGCACGCGGCGACGGCCATCTTCTCGAGCCGCCTGTACGCCCAGTCGGAACGGAAGCTCAACACGATCCAGGGCTTCATCGATCTCTTGACCAAGTGAGACCGCGGAGTCAGCCATGGCGAAGCATCGAATCCTGATCGTCGAAGACAGCCCGACCATGCGTCAGCTGCTGGCGTTCGCCCTGAAGCGCCTCAAGGACGTCGACATCGTCGAGGCCCAGGACGGCATGGACGGCCTGCGCAAGGTCACCAGCGACCACTTCGATCTGGCGCTGATCGACATCAACATGCCGGTGATGGACGGCCTCAAGCTGGTGAGCCTGATTCGCGGTGAGGAGAACATCAGCGACATGCCGATCGTGGTGGTGACCACCGAGGGTGCGAAGGAGGACCGGGAGCGGGCCCTGGCGCTGGGCGCGAACGAGTACCTGACCAAGCCCATCCAGGCCAACAAGGTCCTGCAGGTGGCGAAGGGCCTGCTCAAGGTCGCCTGAGCCGCCGTCGCGTGTCGAACGGGAGCGGGCGCACCGGAGTCCGGCGCTTCCGGCTCCAGCTCCGCTGGCCTATCCTCCCCCGCCGTGACCCGCCGCCTGCTCGTCGCTCTGCTGGCCGCGGCTGCGGCATCCGGCTGTGGCTATCGGGTCCAGTCGTATCCGGGGCACGGCTCCGAGGACCGCCAGCGCGTGGCGGTGGCCCAGGTCGCCAACGAGGGCTTCGATCCCGGCTACGAGTTCGTGGTGTCCGACGCCATGCGCAAGGAGATCCTGCGCCGGGGCGCGCTGCGGCTGGTGGACGATCCGCTGGCGGCGGACATGGTCCTGCGCGGCACGATTCGCGACATCCGCACCCGGAGCCGCAGCTTCTCGTCGATCGTCCTGTCCCTGGAGTACCAGGTAGTCGTGCGCATGGAGCTCGAGGTGCTGCTCGGGCAGGGCGAGGAGCAGGAGGCCCTCGGCGTGGACAATCGCATGCTGGTGGAGCGCGACCTCTACCTGGCCAGCGCCGACATCGAGGCCACCCGCAAGAACCGGACGGAGGCGCTTCGCCGGGTGGCCGACATCCTGGCTGCCCGCATCCACGACACGGTCTACGAGCTGGCGCCGTGACCCCCGACGAGCTCGCCGACGAGCTCTCCGGAGGCACGCTCCGTTCGGCCTACCTCCTGGCCGGAAGCGAGGCGCTGCTCCGGGACGACGCCCTGGCCGCGCTGCGCCAGGCAGCGCTGGGAGACGGTCCCTCGGACTTCGACCTGGACGTGCTCGACGGCGAGCGCGCCAGCCCGGGCACGCTGCTGGACGCGCTGGCGACCCTGCCGGTCCTGGCGCCGCGGCGGCTGGTGGTGTTGCGCGAGCCCGCGGGCCGGCGCGCCGGCGGGAAGGGGCTGCCCGATGCCCTGACGGAGGCGCTGGCGAGCCTGGACCCGGACGCGACCTGCGTCCTGGTGGCCACCTGCGAGAAGGCCGACCGGCGGGCGCGCTGGGTGAAGGCCTTCGTGGCCGCGGGAGCGGTGGTGGAGTGCGAGGCGCCGCGTCGGGCCCGGGAGCTCGCCGGCTTCATCCGCGCCGAGGCGGCGCGACGGGACGTGGTCCTGGGCCCGGGCGCGGCGGAGCTGCTGGCCGAGCGCGTGGGGCCCCAGCTCCTGGTGCTGCGCCAGGAGATTGCCAAGGCCGCCCTCTGGGTCGCGCCGGGCGAGACCGTGGACCGCGAGCAGGTGGCGGCCTCGGCGAGCGACCTCGGGGAGGAGCCTGTCTGGGATCTCACCGACGCGATCGGCGAAGGCCGGGCACGGGATGCGCTCGGCGTGCTGCACGGGATCCTCTCCCGCGGCGCCCCACCGCCCGTGGTGCTCGGCGCCCTCGCGAGCCACGTGCGCAAGCTGACGCGGATCGCCCACGGCGGCCGGGTGGCGGGTCCGCCGTTCGTGACGCGCAAGCTCGAATCCCAGGCGCGTCGCTACCGGCCGGCCCGGCTGGTGGGCTGCCTGCGCGCGATCCACGATGCCGACGAGGTGTTGAAGGGGCGGGGCGGACTCGCGCCGGAGGCGACCCTCGAACGCCTGGTGCTGGCCCTGGCGGGTTGAGGCGTCTAGGACGAGGCCTGCGCCAGGCGCTTGGCGAGGCGCGAGACCTTCCGGCTCACCCGGGTCCGGGGCAGGACGCCGCGGCTGGCGGCACGCCGGAGCTCACGCTCGGCCGTGGACAGCCGTGCCTTGGCGGCGTCGGCGTCTCCGCTCTCGAGGGCGGCCTCGAACGCCTTCACGCTGGTCTTCACGCGGCTCTTCACGGCGCCATTGCGCTCGCGCCGCTTCGGCTCCTGCCGGGCTCGCTTGGCCGCCGACTTGTGATTCGCCACGCAGTCTCCCTCCGGAAGGGACCGAATCCTAGTCGGCGGCCTCCGGCCTGTCGAGGTGTCCCCGGTTCAGTCCCCGGCGGCTCCGGCCGATACCTAGCCGGGGCCTCGCGGCCCTCGGGGGGACCGGTCCGATCGGACAGCGACACCGCTGCGTGAGTCTGGCTGCGATGGGGGCGCTGTCCCTGGCGCTGGTTGGGGGGGTGCGCCCTGCGGCCGCTGAAGGCCCTGCGTTCGCAGCAGGTTGGGGCGAGCCGGGGGTGAGCCTGCAGGAGCGGGCGGAGCGCACCCGCACGGCCGCCCTGGAGCTCGGCGTGCGGAACGTGGAGCCCGCGGCCCGGGCGCTCCTGGCCAATCCGCCCCCGGAGGGAGCGCTGGAGGCGGCCAGCGCTGCCGTCCGCCTGGCGCCGGACCTCCCGGCGGCCCACATGGGCCTGTTCCTGGCTCATGCCCGCGAGCTGAATCTGATGGAGGCCGTCTCGGCCGCCATCGGCGCCGCCCGGGCGCTGCCGCGTAACCTGGAGGCGTCCCTCTGGCTCTACGCCAGCGCTGCCTGGGTCGCGGGGGCGAGCCTGGCGTGGGGCTCCATCCTCTTTCTCGTGCTGGCGGCCGGGGTCTCGGCTCGCCACGCGGCCCACGACCTGGGCGACCGGCTCTCCGTGAATACGCCCGACTTCGCCCGCGCGGCGTTGCTCGGGGCCGTGCTGCTGTTGCCGGCGGCCCTGGGTGAGGGGCCCCTCGGGCTGGCCCTCGCCGCCGCCACCGTGGTGGGCATCTACGGCAGCCGCGCACAGCTCTTCGGCGCGGGGGTGGCGTCGCTGGCGCTCGTGGCCGGTCTCCACGGACTCCTGCCCCAGGCGGCCCGCGCCATCGGCGCCTACGCAGCGGATCCGGTGGCCGTCTCCGCCCACGCGGCGGAGCGGGGCCTGGCTTCCCCGATGCAGCTCGCGCGCCTGGCGCGCGTCGACGGCTCGGACGCACTCGCCTCCCGGGCCCTGGCGATGGGCATGAAGCGCAGCGGCGACCTGCCCGCGGCGCACGCCCAGTATGCGCGCCTGCTGGCGGAGACGCCGGGCGATCCGGTCCTGATGAACAACGCCGCCAACGTGCGCCTGGCGCTCGGCGATACGGAAGGCGCCATCGCGCTCTACCGCAAGGCGCTCGAGCGGCGGGAGACCGCGGTCACCTGGTTCAACCTCTCCCAGGCCTGGGGCGTGGCGCTCAACGTCGTGGAGCTCGGCAAGGCCCTCGAGCGCGCCCAGGAGATCGACGGCCTGCTGGTGCAGGACCTGTCGGAGATCCAGGGCCGCGCGATCCACTTCGTCGCCGATCTGCCGGCGCCGAGCCGGCTGCTGCGGGCGCGGCTGCTGGCCGCGAGCGACGGCGGCGCGGTGGCGCGGGACCTGCGCCGGCCTCTGGCCCCGGGCGTGCTGGCGGCGACGCCGCTGATCACCGGGGTGGCGTTCGCGCTGGCGGCGATTCTGGGCAGGATCGTCGGCGGTCGCTTCCGGGCGTCGCGCGCGTGCGAGCGCTGCGGCTCCCTCGTGTGTCCGCGCTGCCACAAGGCGTCCGTGCGCACGGTGTGCGAGTCGTGTCACCGTCTGCTCCACAACCCGGAGGGCACCGACCGCGCCATGCGGTTGGCGCGGGCTGAAGCCCTGCGGCGGCGCGGTGAGCAGACCGCCCGCGTGCGCGGCGCCGTCTCGCTGCTGGTCCCGGGTGCCGCGGGGCTGCTCGGGAACCGCCCCATGCTGGCGTGGCTGGGCTGCACGACCGCGGCCGCCGCACTGGCGACGCTGGCCGCGGCGCGCGGCGTGGTCCCCGATCCCCTGGCTGCGGGCGCCGCCGGACCGGCGCTGTTCGGCGCCGCGGCGCTGGTGGCCGTCGTGGCCTACCTCGTGCTGCTGGGCGCCGGCCTCGCGGCGCAAAGGGCGGACTGATGTCGGCGCTGCGGGGCAACCTGACCGACTTCGGCATCGCCGAGGTCTTCCAGCTGATCGGACAGCAGCGCAAGACCGGACTGCTCGAGATCGAGCACGGCGGCGACCGCGTACAGCTGCTCTTCGACGCTGGCGCCGTGGTCCGCGCCGAGCCCGCCACGGGCAAGGAAGATGCCGCGCTGGCCGACATGCTGCTGCGCTGTGGCCTCGTGACCCGGGAGCGTCTGCTCGAGCTGCAGCAGGAGACCGAGCGCTCGCTGCAGCGACTGGCCCTGCTGGCGGTGGAGCGCGGCGCCGTGGATCGGGAGCAGCTGCTCCAGATGGAGGATCTGCTCACCCAGGAGACCCTCTTCCGGGTGCTGCGCTGGAGCGAGGGCTCCTTCGCCTTCACGGCGAGCCCCGTGCACCACGATCGCCAGGGCCGACTGTTGGCGGCCGAGCAGATCCTGATGGACGGCCTGCGGATGGTGGACGAGTGGCGCACGTTCGCCAGTGAGGTGCCGTCCGAGGAAACGGTCTTCCAGCACGTCGGCCGCTTCGAGGACTACCAGGCCGCGCACGCATCCGACGGCGGGCGCCTGGAGCACGCCAAGCGCGTCTACCTGCTGGTGGACGGCAGGCTGCCCGTGCGCCGGGTGATCGACCTGTCGCGCCTCGGGACCTTCGAGGTGACCCGCATCCTGGCGGAGCTGCGGCGCGAAGGACTGCTGGAGCCCCTCGATCCCGCCCAGCTGGAGAAGCAGCGCCCGACGCCGCGGTTCGATCTGCGGCCTCCGCCTTCACGGCCCTGGATCGCGGGAGCGCTGCCGCTGGTGCTGCTGCTGGCCGTGGCGGCGCTGGGTCAGCGCGGCTCCGGGCCATCCCTGCCGACGGACGCCTTCCCGCTCCCGCGCGCCGGCCTGGCGCAGGCGTACGAAGCCGTCGAGACCCAGCGCGTGCGCAAGGCGCTGGAGGCGTGGCACTTCGAGCGGGGCACCTGGCCCGCCCGGCTCGACGAGCTGTTGGAAGCGGGCTTCCTGCCCCCGGGCGCGTTGACGCGTCCGGACGGCCGACCCTACTATTACCAGCGGCGCGGGGAGGAATCGATCCTGCTGGCGCCGGAGCACTGACGGGAGCTCTCCTGCCCGAGTCGCGAGCCGAAACGCGCCAGACCCTTCTCTTCGACGACAACCACGGCGCCGCCGAACTCTACGGCGAGGGCGACCGCACCCTGCGCATCCTGGAGGAAGAGCTCGGGATCCAGGCGCGCGCGCGCGGCAATGAGGTGCGGCTGATCGGCGCCTCCGAGGCCGTGGCCAGCGCCCGCAAGCTGTTGGAAGAGCTCTACGCGCTGGTGCGCTCCGGCAAGCCGCTCCAGCCCCGCGACGTGCGCGAATCCCTGCGCATGCTCCAGCAGAAGCCCGACGTGGACCTGCGGGACGTCTACGAAGACGTGCTGGCCGCCGTGGGTTCCCGCCAGCGCATCGCCGCCAAGACCCTGAACCAGCGCCGCTACATCGAGATGATCCGGGAGCACGACCTGGTCTTCGCCATCGGCCCCGCCGGCACCGGCAAGACCTATCTCGCCATGGCCATGGCGGTGGCCGCGCTCAACCGTCACGAGGTGAGCCGCATCGTGCTCTGCCGGCCCGCGGTGGAGGCCGGCGAGAAGCTCGGCTTCCTGCCGGGCGATCTGGTGGAGAAGGTGAACCCCTACCTGCGCCCGCTCTACGACGCGCTCTACGACATGATGGACCTGTCCAAGGCCGAGCGCCTGGTCGAGCGCGGCGTGATCGAGGTGGCGCCGCTGGCCTTCATGCGCGGACGCACCCTCAACGACGCCTTCGTGATCCTCGACGAGGCGCAGAATGCCACCCACGAGCAGATGAAGATGTTCCTCACGCGGCTGGGATTCAATTCGAGGGCCGTGGTGACGGGCGACATCACCCAGATCGACCTGCCGGCCGAAACCCGCAGCGGACTGGTGGAAGCGGTGCAGATCCTCGAGCGCGTCGCGGAGATCGCCATCATGCGCTTCGAGGAGGGCGACGTGGTGCGCCATCCGCTGGTGCAGTCGATCATCCGCGCCTACGAGAGCCACCGCCCCAGCGATCGCTCGGGGTCGGGGTGAGCGTCCGCATCGCCGCGCCGGCCCGGCGGCGCGGCGTGCCGGCGCCCGATCGCGCCGCCCTGCGCGCACGGGCAGAGCGCGCGCTGGCCGCGCTCTGCCACGCGTCGTCGGAGCTGTCGCTGGTGCTGGTGGACGACGCGCGCATGGCCGAGCTGAACGCGGCCTGGCGTCGCCAGCGCCGGCCGACCGACGTCCTGGCGTTCCCGCTGCTGGAGGGGGAGCACGCCCAGCACGGCGGCGCCCTGCTCGGCGACGTGGTGATCTCCCTCGAGACGGCCGCGCGCCAGGCGCGCTCCGCGCGTCGTCCCCTGGATGACGAGCTGACGCGGCTGCTGGTGCACGGACTGCTGCACCTGCTCGGCCACGACCACGCGCGCCCCGCGGAGCGCCGCGCCATGCAGGCCGAGGAGCGGCGCCTGCGCGAGGTGCTGGCGGGGTGAGCCGGCGTCGGCGGCTGGCGCTCCTGGCGGGCTTCGCCGGAGCCACGTTCCTGGCGTTTCCGCATCCCGTGGCGGGCCGGGTCGTGGATGGGGGCTTGCTCTTCGGCTGGCTCGGTCCCGCCCTGCTCGTCGCCGGCCTGCGGGGCCTGCCGACGCGACGCGCGGGCGTCTGGGCCTTCGGCGCCGGGCTCCTGGCCCACACCGCCGTTCTGCACTGGATCTACGTGGTGACGGTCACGTACGGCCACGCACCCCCGATCGCCGGGGTGCTGGCGCCCGCGGGGCTGGCCGCCTACATCGCCGCCCACACCGCGCTCTTCGGCCTGTGGCTGGGCTGGCTCGGCCGGCGGGGAGCGGACGGGCCCTTCGCCCTGGCGCTCGGGTGGACCGCCGTCGACTACCTGCGCTCGTTCTCCCTGACCGGCTTTCCGTGGGCGACCCTGGGCTACGCCCAGCACCAGAACCCGGCGCTGCTGCAGCTGGCGGCCTTCGGCGGCGTCTACGTGCTCTCGTTCGCCACCGCGCTCGGCGGCGTCGCCCTGGTCGCGCTGGCGCGCGACCGGCGCTCGCGGCCGGCGTGGGCCGCCGTGGCCGCGGTGATCGCGCTCCACGTCGCGGGCGGGCTCGCCCGCGGGCTCCCGGATCCGCCGGGCGAGACGGTCCGGATCGCCGTCGTCCAGGGCAACATCGACCAGGGCGTGAAGTGGAGCCCGGTCTGGGCGGAGCGCACCCTGGAGATCTACGAGGACCTGTCGCGCCGCGCTGTCGCCGACGGGGCCCGGATCGTGGCCTGGCCGGAGACGGCGGTGCCGGGATCGGTCGCGACCGACGGCTTGCTGCGCGAGCGCCTGTCCGCACTGGCGCGCGAGACCGGCGCCGGCCTGGTCGTCGGGGGGGTCGGCGTCGAGCGCGACGGGAGTAGCCACCGCTACTACGACAGCGCGTTCCTGTTCGGCCCCGACGGCGTGCTCCTCGACCGCTACGACAAGGCCCACCTGGTGCCGTTCGGGGAGTACGTGCCCCTGCGCGGCCTGATCGGGCGCTTCGCGAGCGCCGTGGCCCGCGGCATCGCCCCCGACGACGTCTCGGCCGGTTCGGGGCCGCGGGCGGTCCGCGTGCCGCTGGCGGACGACGGCCTCGCGGTCTCCGCCGGCGTCGTGATCTGCTACGAGCTGCTGTTCCCGGACCTCGTCCGCCGTTTCGTGGCGGACGGTGCCGGCGTGCTGCTCGCGATCACGAACGACGCCTGGTACGGCCGCACCGGCGCGCCCTACCAGTTCCTCGCCATCACCGCCCTGCGAGCCGCCGAGAACCGGGTCTGGGTCGCCCGGGCCGCGAACACCGGCGTCTCGGCCTTCATCGACGCGGCCGGCCGGGTGCGGGACGAGACCCCGATCTTCGAGGGCGGGTTGCTGGTGGCCGACGTCCCCCTGCGCCCGGCGCCGGTCGGCGGCTCCTTCTACACCCGTCACGGCGACTGGTTCGCCCGCGGCTGCCTGCTGGCCGTGGGGGTGCTGGCGTTCGCGGTCCGGCGCCGTTCGGGGAGGCGATCGGCCGACTGACGGCTATCATCGGGCTTCCCCCGCCACGGAGGTTTCGACGCCATGAGCGAGACCGTGACCCGGCTCGATCCGAACGAGCTGCGCGAGCGCCTGGAAGGCCTCGTGCAGCGGTTCGGCGAGCTGCGGGGGCGTCTTTGACCTGGATGCGCTGACGGCCCGCCAGGCGGCGCTCGAGGACGAGTCGGCCCGCCCGGATCTCTGGAACGACCGCGAGCGCGCCGAAGCGGTGCTGCGCGAGAAGCGCCAGGTCGAGCGCGAGCTCGAGCTCTTCCAGGCGCTGGGCAGCGCGCTCGAGGAGGCGGGCGTGCTGCTCGAGCTGGCCGACGAGGCCGACGACGCCGACACCCGCGACGAAGCGGCGGACAAGCTCGCCGAGGTCGCGGAGCAGCTCGACGAGGCGGAGCTGCGGCGCCTGCTGGGCGGCGAGCACGACGCCTCGAACGCCATCGTGTCCGTGAATGCGGGGGCCGGGGGCACGGACGCCTGCGACTGGGCCGAGATGCTGCTGCGGATGGTGCTGCGCTGGGCCGAGCGGCGCGGCTTCAAGACCGAGCTGCTGGACGTGCAGGCCGGGGAGGAAGCCGGCCTGCGCGGGGCGACCGTGATCGTGAAGGGTGACTACGCCTTCGGCTACATGAAGGCCGAGGAGGGGGTCCATCGGCTCGTGCGCATCTCGCCCTTCGACGCCCAGAAGCGTCGCCACACCGCCTTCGCCAGCGTGTCGGTCTTCCCGGAGCTCGACGACACCATCGAAGTGGAGATCGACGAGAACGAGCTGCGGATCGACACCTACCGGGCCGGCGGCGCCGGCGGCCAGCACGTCAACAAGACGGACTCTGCGGTCCGGCTCACCCACCTGCCCAGCGGGATCGTGGTGCAGTGCCAGAACGAGCGCTCCCAGCACAAGAACAAGGCCGCGGCCATGAAGGTCCTGCGGGCGCGCCTGTACGAGCACATGCGCGCCGAGCGCGAGGTCGAGATGGCGCGCCTGGCCGGCGAGAAGCGCGAGATCGGCTTCGGCAGCCAGATCCGCTCCTACACCCTGCACCCGCAGCAGCGGGTCAAGGACCACCGCACGAACGTCGAGACCGGAAACACCGAGGCGGTGCTGGACGGCGACCTGGATCGCTTCATCCGCGCCACCTTGCTCTGGAAGGCCGGGGGAGGGGAGGCCGCGTGAGCGAGTACGAGCGCGATGCGCGCCGCGAGCGGCTCGGCGCCCTGCGCGAGAGCGGAATCGAGCCGTACCCGGCGCGGGTGGGACCCCGCACGCCGGTGGCGGAGCTGCGCGCCGAGCACGACGCCCGCGAGGCCGAGGCGCTGGAGAAGGAGCCCGTGGAGGCGGCGGTGGCCGGGCGGGTGATGGCGCACCGCTCCTTCGGGAAGCTTTTGTTCGTGGACGTGGTGGACGACGGCCACGCCCTCCAGGTGTCCGGTCGCAAGCAGCAGCTCGACCCCGAAACCTTCGCCCGCATGCGCGAGCTCGACATCGGCGACTTCGTACGTGTGGAAGGCGTGCTCTGGCGTACCCGCAGCGGCGAGCTCACCCTGGACACGCGCCGGCTCGAGCTGCTGGGCAAGGCCCTGCGCCCGCTGCCGGAGAAGTGGCACGGCCTCTCGGACGTCGAGACGCGCTTCCGTCAGCGCTATCTCGACCTGCTGGTGAACGAGGACGCGCGCCGCATCGCGGTGGTGCGCAGTCGCGTGGTGTCGCGCATGCGGCGCTTCCTCGAGAGCCGCGACTTCCTGGAGGTCGAGACGCCGATCCTCCAGCCGATCTACGGCGGGGCCGCCGCGCGCCCGTTCCAGACGCACCACAACGCGCTGGACCAGGACCTCTTCCTGCGCATCTCCGATGAGCTCTACCTGAAGCGCCTGGTGGTCGGCGGGCTGAATCGCGTCTACGAGATCGGGCGCAACTTCCGCAACGAGGGCATCAGCCGCAAGCACAACCCCGAGTTCACGGCGATGGAGTGCTACCAGGCCTGGGCGGACTACACCGACATGATGGAGCTGGTGCAGGCGCTGGTGGTCGAGGTGGCCCACGAGGTGCACGGCGGGCTGCGCTTCTCTTGTCGCGGGCACGAGGTCGACCTCTCCGGCGACTGGCCGCGGATCCCCATGCGCGACGCGATCCTGGAGGCCACCGACGGCACGCTCGACATCCTGGCCGACGACGACTGGAAGGCCCACGAGCGTCGCCTGGGTCTCGACCCGAAGCCCACCTGGGCGCAGTTCGTCGACGAGGTCTTCAGCGAGCGCGTGGAGCCCACCCTGGTGCAGCCGTGCTTCATCACCCAGTACCCGAAGGCGCTGACGCCCCTGGCCAAGTCCGCGCCCGAGGACGAGCGGCTGGTGGAGCGCTTCGAGCTCTTCGTCGGCGGGATGGAGGTGGCCAACGCCTTCAGCGAGCTGAACGACCCCGACGAGCAGCGCCGCCGCTTCGAGGAGCAGGGCCGCGCCGCCGCCGAAGGCGACGACGAGGCCCACCCCATGGACGAGGACTACCTGCGGGCGCTGGAGCACGGGCTGCCCCCCACCGGCGGGCTCGGCGTGGGCATCGATCGGCTGGTGATGCTGCTGGTGGACGCGCCGTCCCTGCGCGAAGTGATCCTGTTTCCGCACCTGCGACCGGAGCAGAGCTAGATGTGGGAGGTCGTGACGTCGACGGGCAGCGCGGTGGCGCTCACGTTCATCGTGGCCCTCGCGCTCGGGATCGGCGCGCTGACCCTCTTCTTCTTCGGCTCGTCGGTGGTGGTGCTCCAGGGGTTCGCCCGCGCGGCCCGGCGACCGCTCCCGGTGCTGGCCATGGTGCTGCTCTGGTCCGCCGCCCTGGGCCTCTGGGTCGCCGGCAACAAGGACCTGCGCGAGCTGCTTCCGACGGAGTTCACGCCCCTGGTGGTGTGGGCGAGCGCCAGCCTGGCCGGGTTCGGGGTGACGGGGCTGCTGGTGGCCGTGTGCGCCTGGCTCCTGCGCGCCATCTCGCCGGCGTCGCTGGCGCGCGCGAGCCTGGCCGTGCTCGGCCTGGGCTACGCCGGGATCGTGGGCGGGAGCGGTCGCCTGGGCTACGCGCTGGCGCCGGCTGCGGCCACCCTGGTCCTCGCCGGAGGCGTGCGCTGGCTGCGCCGCGGCGCGCCGGTGGGAGAGGTCGAGCGCGGTCTCCAGCTGCTCGGGATCGTGCTCCTGCTCGGCGCGGGCGTGGCGCTGGCGGGCGGCGGGGACGCCGTGTCCGGCGCGGGGGCGGGCCTGCTCCAGGTCTTCCTGGCGCTCGTGTTCTTCGGCCTGCTGCCCCTGGCCGCCGCCGGCTTCCTCGGCATGCGCCACGGCGCCGAGTGGTTCATCGCGCGCCGCTACCTGGTGGCGCGGCGCCGTCAGACCTTCATCTCGATCATCAGCGCCATCTGCGTGGGCGGCGTCGCCGCGGGCGTGTGGCTCATCATCACCGTGCTCTCGGTCATGAACGGCTTCCAGAACGTCTGGCGCGAAGAGTTCGTCGGCAAGCGCGCCCACCTCACGGTGCAGAGCCGCTACGGCACCTTCGGCGAGTACGACCGGGCGCTGGAGACGGTGCTGGAGGAGCCCGAGGTGATCGGCGCCGCTCCCTTCCTGGACGCCGAAGGCATGCTGCGCGGGGACGCCGGCCAGATCGTCGGCGTGCGCGTGCGCGGCGTCGATCCGGGCCGGGTGCGCGACGTCACGAGCTTCGAGGTGGTGGCCGGATCCCTGGAGGAGCTGAACGGGCACGCGGACTCGGACCCGCCGGGCATCGCCATCGGCACGGAGCTGGCCTTCTCCATGGGTGTCGGGGTGGGCGACCCGTTGCTGCTGGTCTCGCCCTTCGGCGGGCCGCCGACACCGTTCGGTCCCGCGCCCCGCCTGCACCAGTACCGGGTGGCGGCGATCTACCAGTCGAGCTTCCAGCAGTTCGACCAGCTGCTGGCGTACGTGAGCCTGGCGTCCGCCCAGGACTTCCTGCGCACCGACGACGTGGTGGACGGGATCGAGGTGCGCGTGCGCGACTTCTATCGCTCGGCGCGGGTGGCCGACTCGCTCCAGCTGCGGCTGGGCGATCCTTTCTACGCACGCGACTGGAAGGAGTTCTTCCCGGCCTTCTGGCAGGCGCTGAAGACCGAGCAGGCCATGATGTTCGTGCTGCTGACCATGATCATGGTGGTCGCGGCCTTCGTGATCGTGGCCACCCTGATCATGATGATCATGGAGAAGACGGCGGACATCGCGATCCTGAAGGCCATGGGCGCCGAGGACGCGACCATCGAGCGGATCTTCGCCATCGAGGGCACGTTGATCGGCCTGGCCGGCGTGATCGTCGGCGTGGTCGCGGGGATCCTGGTCACCCAGCGCCTCGGCTGGGTGCAGCAGCAGGTGGAGAGCCTGACCGGCGTGGACGTGCTGCCGGCGTCGGTCTATCAGGGCGTATCGACGGTGCCGACCAGCGTGGATCCGGTGGAGGTGGCCGCCGTGGCGGCCATCGCCATGGTGCTGTCCCTGGGCGCGACGCTGCTTCCGAGCCGCCAGGGCGCGAGCCTCGATCCGGCGGAGGCGCTTCGGTATGAGTAGCCCGCTCCTCGAGGTGGAGGATCTCTGCAAGTCGTTCCAGACGGGCGACGGCCGCATCGACGTGCTCCAGGGCGTGAGCCTGTCCGTGGGGGAGGGCGAGCGGCTGGCGATCCTGGGGCAGTCCGGCGTCGGGAAGTCGACCCTGCTGCACATCCTGGGCACCCTCGACCGGCCGACTTCGGGTGCGGTGCGTTTCCGCGGCGAGGACGCTTTCGACCGCTCGCCGTCGGATCTGGCGGCCTTCCGCAACCGCTGCCTCGGCTTCGTGTTCCAGTTCCACCACCTGCTGCCCGAGTTCGACGCGGTCGAGAACGTGATGATGCCCGGGCTGCTGCGCGGCCTGGACTTCGCCGAGATGCGCGCCCGCGCCGAGGCCATCCTGGCGGACGTGGGCCTCGGCCATCGCCTGCGCCATCGCGTGGGCAAGCTCTCGGGGGGCGAACGCCAGCGGGTGGCCCTGGCCCGCGCCCTGGTGCTCGCACCGGCGCTGGTGCTGGCGGACGAGCCCACGGGCAATCTCGACCCCGCCACGGGCGAGCGCATCGAGGATCTGCTGCTCGAGATGAATCGCACGCGCGGAACCGCCCTGGTGGTGGTCACCCACAACGAACGCCTGGCCGGGCGCCTGGGCCGGGCGGTGGTCCTGCGCGATGGGCGAATGGCCTCTTAACCTCCCGAAAAATCGAGATATTCTTGCCATCGGGGGGCTTGCCACCCCGGCGCCCCCCCATTAGAATCGACCCCCACATCACCCCCCCTCCATGCCCGTTCCTCGGGAGGACCCCGCGTGGCCTCGCTTCGCCGTCTCAGTCTGGGCCTCGGGCTCGTCGTCGGGCTGCTGCCCGCCGCCGCGTACGCCCAGGCCCCGGCCACGGGCGAGGTGCGGGTGGTGGTGGCGCTGCTGCCCTTCAAGGTGCACAGCGCCGGCGCCTTCGACTACCTGGAGACGACCCTGGTCGATCTGCTGGAGTCGCGGCTCGAGGCCAGCGGCAAGGTCCGCGTGGTCGAGTCGCTGGTCGTGCAGGAGGCGATGGTCGGCTACGCCGCCGGCGAGATGGCCGAACGCGAGCTGCGCACCCTGGCGAGCGAGGTGGGCGCCGAGTACGTCGTGACCGGCAGCCTGACCGAGCTGGCCGGTCGCTTCAGCCTCGATGTGCGCGTCACCCCCGTGGAGAGCGCCTTCACCGCCAAGACCATGGTCTTCACGGCGGACGGGGAGGACGACCTCCTCGATCGCGTGAACGAGCTGTCCGAACGCGTGCTCGCCATCGTCACGGCGACGCCGTCGGTTCCCGTGGCCGACGTCCGCATCGTCGGGGCCGAGGACCACACGGGCGGCGTCTCCGCGCGCCTCGAGACACAGCCGGGCCAGCCATACTCGAGCCGGGCCGTGCGGCGCGACATCGAGACCCTGCGGACGGTCCCAGGGATCGCCACGGCCACCGTCGAGACCGAACGCACCGACCGCGGCGTCGTGGTGACCTTCCGTGCCGTGGCGTCCGTGGACCTGCTGGCCCAGCCGGACACCGAGGACGGCGCCGACGTCGTGGCCGAGGTGCGCGTGAAGGGCAACCGGCGCATCGAGACCGACGCCATCATCGCCCGCATCAGCACCCGCGCCGGCTCCCGCTACTCGGCGCGGCGCGTGGCCTCGGACATCCGCGAGGTCTACGCCCTGGGCTTCTTCCGCAACGTGCGGGTCGTGTCCGAGGAGAGCCTGGACGGGCGCATCCTGATCTTCGAGATCGAGGAGAACCCGATCGTGCGGCAGGTGACCATCACCGGGAACGACTCGATCGACGGCGAGAAGATCCGCGACACGCTCACCCTCACCACGGGCTCCACCCTCGACTACCCGCTGCTCTACGAGAACGCGCAGCGGATCGAGGCGCTCTATCGGGCCGAGGGCTACTACCTGGCGAACGTCACCCACGAGATCGAGTCGCTCGCGGGCAATGCGGTGGCGATCCACTTCGACGTCGAAGAGAAGAACAAGCTTCGGCTCCAGCAGATCGTCTTCCTGGGCAACGAGTCCATCGACGACAAGGATCTGGCCCGGGGGCTCAAGACCAAGCCCTGGCGCTGGTACTCCCACGTCACCCGCTTCCTCGACAACTCGGGCACCTACTCCGAGCCGGTCTTCCAGCAGGACCTGCGCCTGATCGAGAAGAAGTACGCCGATCGCGGACACGTGCGGGTGGAGATCGACGAGCCCCAGGTGGACCCCCTGGAAGTCGGGCTGGTCGTGACGGTCCGGATCCGCGAAGGCGACGAGTTCCGGGTGGGCGCGATCGAGGTCCAGGGCGACCAGACGGTCGACCTGGAGCTGCTGCGCAGGAAGCTGCTGCTGAAGGAGGGCGCGGTCTTCAACCGCTCGTTCCTGGCGGCCGACGTGGAGTCGCTCACGAGCCACTACACGGACCGCGGCTTCTACTTCGCAAGCGTCGACCCGCTGACCGAGGTGGACTCCGACACGGAAGACGTGAACATCACCTTCCAGGTGGAGAAGGGCCCGCTCTACTTCGTGCGCGAGATCGGCTTCGAGGGCAACACCCAGACCGTCGACCCGGTGCTGCGGCGCGAGATGCAGATGGTCGAGGGACAGCTCTACTCGGCCCGCGCCCTCCAGCTGTCGGAGGCGCGGATTCGCGCCCTGGGCTTCTTCGAGGAGGTGAACTTCGAGCCGCAGCCCACGGACTACCCGGACCAGATCGACGTGGACGTGCGCGTGGTCGAGAAGCCCACGGGCTCGCTCTCCTTCGGCGCCGGCTTCTCCTCCGCGTCCAGCATCGTGGTCACCGGCAGCCTGTCCCAGACCAACCTGTTCGGCCGCGGCTACGGCGCACAGCTCGCGATCGACTACGGAGGGCGCTCCCAGCGTATCTTCGGCTCCTTCACCGATCCCTATTTCATGGGCACCAACTTCAGCTTCGGCGGGACGCTCTTCTACAGCGATGTCGAGTTCGAGTCGTTCGACCAGACGCAGGGGGGCATCGATCTGGTGCTCGGGCACGCGCTCAACCCGGAAGGCTCCCAGCGCGGATTCCTGCGCTACAGCTTCGCCAACCGCGACGTCAGCGAGGACAGCACGGCCAACGCCGCCTCCGTGATCTTCCGCCAGGTGCTGCAGGGGCAGATCTCGACCAGCCTGCTCGGGCTCACCGTGCGCAGCGACAGCCGCAACGACCGCGTCGCGCCCACCGCCGGTGGCCAGTGGGCGGCGTCGGCGGACTTCGCGGGCCTGGGCGGGTTCTCGAGCTTCATCCGGTTCGAGGGCCGCATCCAGCGCTTCTTCCGCGCGCCGGAGTGGTGGCCCGTGTTCCAGGATCGCTCCACCTTCATGTTCGCGGCGCGCGCCGGCTGGGCGATTCCGTTCAACAGCATCGAGGACTACACCGCTCCGACCCTGCCGGGGTTCACCGGCGGCTTCAACCTCGAGACCCTGGCCAACATCGACACCGACCTGGTGCTGCCCCTGTCCGAGCGCTACTTCCTGGGCGGCCTCGGGCCCTTCCAGCTGCGCGGATTCCGCGCCCGCTCCGTGGGGTCGAGGCGCTCCGTCCTGCGGCGCAGCGGCTTCGCCGGGACCGGCCCCCTCTTCACGAACGTGGGGCGCGAGATCGCGTTCGACACGACGACCGGCCGGGCCGGCGCGTTCTGCAACGACGTGGTCGAGTTCAACCAGGGCAACGGCAACGGGCGCTGCAACGACCTGACCGACAAGGACAACGACGACTTCGAGGACCTGGACGAGACCGACGTCATCGGCGGCTCCAAGTTCCTGTCGCTGACGGCGGAGTACCGCTTCCCGATCTCGGACACCCTGGGCCTGATGGGCATCCTGTTCCTGGACGCCGGCAACGCGTTTGCCGAGGGCGAGGACCTCTGGGACATCGGTAAATGGCGCTGGGGCACCGGAGTGGGTGCGCTGTGGTTCTCGCCGTTCGGTCCGCTCTCTGCCTTCATCGGCATACCGATCGATCCGCTCGAGGTCGAGGACAACTTCGTCTTCGAGTTCTCCGTGGGCGGAGCCAATTTCTGAGGGGAACGACATGAAGACCCGAAAGACGATCTCTCTGGTGGGGCTGCTGGCCGTGCTGGCCTTCTCCATCGGAGCGGAGGAAGACGGGGGCATCCGCATGGCCGTCGTCGACCTGGACCAGGCCTTGAACTCGACGGACGAGGGCAAGGCCGCGCGCGAGGAGCTGGCGCGCAAGCAGCGCGAGGCCGAGGCCAAGGTGCAGCCGCAGATCGAGCGCTTCAAGGAGCTCCAGGACGAGCTCAAGAGCAAGAAGTTCGTGCTGTCGGAGGAGGCCCTCTACCAGCGCCAGCTCGACCTGGTGGAGCTGAAGAACGAGATCGAGTCCCAGATGAAGGAGCTCGAGGGCAAGTTCAAGGTGGACCAGGAGCGGATCGTCGGGCCGCTGCGCAAGAAGCTGATCGAGATCGTGCAGGAGATCGGGCGGGAGCAGGGCTTCACGATGATCGTGGAGCGCAGCACGCCGGGCCTGCTCTACTCGCGCGAGGCGCTGGACATCACCGACGACGTGATCGCGCGCTTCAACAAGAAGAAGGGCTGATCCCGCCGTGCGCAAGATCCATCCGGCAGCCCTCGTCGACCCGCGCGCCAAGCTCGGCGACCACGTCGAGGTGGGGCCCTTCGCCGTGGTGGGACCCGACGTGGAGCTGGGCGAGAACGTCGTCGTCCAGGGCCACGCCATGGTGACCGGCCACACGAGCATCGGACCCGGCACCCGGATCTTCCCCTTCGCCTGCATCGGCGGGGAGCCTCAGGACAAGAGCTTCGAGGGCGCGACCACGCGTCTGGCGGTGGGTCGCGACAACGTGATCCGGGAGAACGTCACCATCCACGTCGGAACGCCCGCGGCGGGCGGCTGCACCCGGATCGGCGACGACAACCTGATCATGAACAGCGCCCACGTGGCCCACGACTGCCAGGTGGGCTCCCACACGATCCTGGCCAGCTTCACCGGCCTGGCGGGACACGTGGTGATCGAAGACCACGCGGTCCTGGGGGCCTACACCGGCGTGCATCAGTTCGCGCGCGTGGGCGAGTCCGTGATGACGGCTGCCAACAGCATGCTCTCCCAGGACGCGCCGCCCTTCGCCATGGTGGCCGGTGACCGTGCCCACCTGGTCGGGCTGAACATCGTGGGCCTGCGCCGCCGCGGAGCCAAGCGCGACGTGGTGCGTGGCCTGAAGCGCGCCTACCACCTGATCTTCCACTCGAAGCTCCGCCTGGAGCCCGCGCTCCAGCGGGTGCGCGAGGAGCTCGGCGACGCGGAGGAGGTCGGGCGCGTGCTGCGCTTCCTCGAGGCCTCCGAGCGCGGGTTCATCCGCTAGCGGCCATGTCTCCTCTCGGCCTGATCGCCGGACGCGGTCGCTTCCCCCTGGAGGTGGCCCGCGCGGCGCGCGCGCGCGGCGAGCGCGTGGTTGCTGTCGGTTTCCACAGCGAGACCGACGCCGCGCTCGACTGCACCCGGGTCCACCTGGGCGAGCTCGGCCGGCTGATCGAGGTGCTGCAGGAGGCGGGCGTGCGGCGCGCGGTGATGGCCGGCAAGGTCCCGAAGGTGCACCTCTACGGAGACCTCGAGTCCCTGCGACCCGACGCCCGCGCGCTGGCCCTGCTGGCGCGGCTCGAGGATCGCAGCGACGACACGATCCTCGCGGCCATCGCCGACGAGCTGGCGGCGGAGGGCATCCAGCTCCAGGGCCAGCCGGAGGCGGCGCCGGAGCTCTTCGCGCCGGCGGGGCCCCTGGGTGCGCGTCGCCCCAGCGCTCCGGTGGAAGCCGACATCGCCTTCGCCTGGCCGATCGCCAAGGCCCTGGGCGGGGTCGACGTGGGGCAGACCGTGGTGGTGCGCGATCGCGCGGTGCTGGCCGTGGAGGCGATCGAGGGAACCGACGCCGCCATCGCGCGCGGTGCGGCGCTGGCGCCGGGCGGCGGCTGCGTGGTGGTGAAGGTGGCCAAGCCCGGGCAGGACCCGCGCTTCGACATGCCGGCCATCGGCCTCGACACCCTGGCGGTGCTGGCGGAGGTCAAGGCCGCCGCGTTGGCCTTCGAGGCCGGGCGCACCGCGGTGCTCGACCGGGAGGAGCTGGCGCGTGAGGCGGACGCCCGCGGCATCGCGGTGGTGGGGATCCCGCCGGGCGGGCCGGCGCGATGAAGCCCCTGCGCATCGCCGTGATCGGCGTCGGCCACATGGGCCGGCTGCACGTGCGCAAGGTGGGCGAGCTGCGCGCGGCGGGCGAGGACGTGGTCCTGGCGGCGATGGTGGAGAGCGACGCCGAGCGTCGCGAGGCGGCCGCGGGCGAGGCGGACGCCCCGGTGCTGGCCGACCACCGGGAGCTCGTGGGCCTGGCGGACGCCGCGATCGTGTCGGTCCCGACGGTGGAGCACTTCGAGATCACGCGCGATCTGCTGGACGCGGGGATCGACGCGCTGGTGGAGAAGCCCCTGGCGGCCGACCTGGAGCAGGCCCGCAGCCTGCTGGAGCGGGCGCGCGGCGCCGGTCGCGTGCTCCAGGTGGGGCACCTCGAGCGCTTCAACCCCGCGTTCCAGGCCGTGGCGCGCCGGCTGCACAAGCCCCTGTTCGTCGAGGCCCACCGCCTGGGCCCGTTCCCCGAGCGCGCCACCGACGTGGACGTGGTGCGGGACCTGATGATCCACGACCTGGACATCATCCAGCGCCTGGTGGGCTGCGAGCCGGAGCGGATCGAGGCGGTGGGTGTGCCGGTGCTGACGGACAAGGTCGACATCGCCAACGCGCGGGTGACCTTCCCGACCGGCTGCGTGGCCAACGTCACGGCCAGCCGCGTGTCGCCGACCCCCATGCGCAAGCTGCGCTTCTTCCAGCACGACGGCTACTTCTCCATCGACCTGCTCGACCACGCGGCGGTGATCTTCCGCCGCTTCCAGGAGCCCGGGCAGGAGAAGCCCCGGATCGAGATGGAGAAGGTGGAGTTCGATCCCGAGGACGCCCTGCTGGCGCAGCTGCGTTCCTTCGTGGAGGCGGTGCGCGGGCGCGGGGAGCCCGTGGTGTCGGCGGGCGATGCGCTCTCGGCGTTGCGCACGGCGTTGCGCGTCGTGGACGCCATGCCGAGCCTCGACGAGCTGTCATGAGCCGCATCCTCGTCTCCGCCGCCGACGCGTCCGGCGATCTCCACGCCGCGGCGCTGGTCACGGCCTTGCGCCGGCGCCTGCCCGACGTGCAGGTGCGCGCCCTGGGCGGGGTCGAGCTGGAGAAGGCCGGCGCCGAGCTGGTGGTGCACCAGCGCGAGGTGGCCGTGGGTGGCCTGGTGGAGGTGCTGCCCGCGGCGCGGCGCCTCTTCTCGGCCTGGCGTCGGCTCGGCCGGATCCTGCGCGAGGATCGCCCCGACCTGGTGGTGCTGGTGGACTCGCCCGACCTGAACCTGCCCTTCGCCCGGCGCGCGCGGCGGGCGGGGGTGCCGGTGCTCTACTTCATCCCGCCCCAGGTCTGGGCCTGGCGGCCCGGCAGGATCCGCAAGCTGGCGCGGCGCTGCGACCGGCTGGCCGTGATCTTTCCCTTCGAGCCCGCCTTCTACGCCGAGGCGGGGCTGCCCGTGGACTTCGTGGGACACCCGTTGGTGGATCGACTGGCGCCTCTGGCGGAGCGCGAGCCCGCGACCCTGCGCGCCGAGCTGGGGCTGCCGGCGAGCGGCCCGCTGGTGCTGCTCCTGCCCGGGAGTCGTCACAACGAGCTGGATCACGGGCTGCCCCTCTACCTCGAGATCGCCCGCCACCTGGCCGCTCGCCGGCCGGACGCGCACTTCGCCCTGGCGCTGGCGGCCACCCTGGACGAAGCCGCCGTGCAGGCGCGGGTCGAGGTCGCGGGCCTGCCCGTGCATCTGGTGCGCGGGCGGACCCATGAGGCCGTGCGGGCGGCGGACGTGGCGTTGGCCAAGCCCGGGACCATCGCCGTCGAGATCAGCCTGCTCGGTCGGCCCATGGCCGTGGCCGCGCGGGCCAACGCGCTGTCGGCGGCGATCGCCCGGCGCATGATCCGCCTGCCGTGGTTCACGATGCCGAACCTGATCGCGGGCGCTCCCGTGGTGCCGGAGTTCCTGCAGGAGGAGGCGCGGCCGGAGCGCGTGGCCGAGGCGCTGGAGGCGCTGCTGGCTGGGCCTGCTCGCGAACTCCAGTTGGCGCGTCTGGCCGAGGTGAGGCGCGCGCTGGGCGGCGGCGGTGCGGCCGAACGCGTCGCGGAGATCGCCGTCGAGATGATGGATGGGTCCGCTCGGGCATAGCGTCGCCGCGCTGGTGGCGGCGGGCGCGATGCCGCTGGGCCTGGCGGCGCTGGCCGTGCGTCCGCGCCTGCGGCTGGGTCTCGCCGAGCGGCTGGGCCGGCGCGGCGAGGTCCGATCCGGCAGCATCTGGATCCACGGCGCCAGTGTCGGGGAGATCCGCGCTGCGCTGCCGCTGGCCGAACGCCTGGAGAGCCACGGCGTCTGCCTCTCCACCCAGACTGTGAGCGGTCGCGAGGTGGCGCGCCGCGCGCGTCCGGAGTGGCCCTGCGCGCTGGCGCCGCTGGACCATCCGTGGTGCGTGGCGGCCGCGCTCTCCCGCGTGCGTCCGTCGGCGCTCGTGCTGGTGGAGAACGAGCTCTGGCCCGCCTGGATCCGCGCCGCCCACGACCGGGGCGTTCCGGTGGTGGCCGTCTCCGCCCGCCTGTCGGCGCGCTCCCTGCGTCGCTGGCGGCGGCTGCGGGTCGTGTCGCGTCCGCTGGCTTCCCGGCTCGCCGCCGTCGGCGCGCGCACGCAGGCCGACGCCGCGCGCTTCGCGGAGCTCGGTGTGCCCGGCGAGCGCATCCAGGTGACGGGAGATCTGAAGCTCCTGCCCGGCGCCGATCCGGAGGGCCTGGCGCCGGACCTGGCCGCCGTGCTCGGCGGGCCGCTGCTGGTGGCGGCGAGCACGCATGCCGGCGAGGAGGCCGCGGCGCTAGCGGCGTTCGCCGACGTGGCCGGCGCGGCGCTGGTGCTGGCGCCGCGCCACCCGGAGCGGTTCGACGCCGTGGCGGAGCTGGTGCGCGGCGCGGGCCTGCCGTTGCGCCGTCGCAGCACGTTGGGTGGCGCTCCGCTGGTGGCGCGGGAGGTGCTGCTGCTGGACAGCCTGGGCGAGCTGCCCGGGATCTTCGCGCGCGCGACCTCCGCCTTCGTGGGCGGCTCGCTGGTGGACCGCGGGGGACACAATGTGGTGGAGGCCGTGCGGGTCGGCTGTCCGGTGGTCGTGGGTCCGCACCTCGCCAACGTGGAGCACGCCGTCTCGCTGCTCGCGCCGAGCGGCGCCCTGCTGCGGATCGACGACGCCGCGGGTCTGGGTCAGGCCTGGCGCCGTGCGCTGGCGGAGCCCGAGGCGGCGGCGGCGCGTGCCCGCGCCGGCGCCGAGGCGCTGACGAAGGCAGGCGACGCGGTCGAACGCAGCGCGCGGCTGGTGGAGGCGCAGCTGTGAGGGTCCGCGCCGGGTGGCTCGGGAGGCGCGAGTCGCGGCCCTGGCAGGCGCTGCTGGCGCCGCTCGCCTGGCTCTACGGCGCCGGGGCGTGGCTGCACCGGACGGCCTGGCGCCGGGGCTGGCGCACGCCCCGGCGCCTGCCCTGCAAGGTGGTGTCGGTGGGAAACCTCAGCGTCGGCGGCTCGGCCAAGACGCCCACGGCGGCCTGGCTGGCGTCCCGTCTCCAGCGCCGGGGACACAAGGTGGTGCTGGCGACGCGGGGCTACGGCCGCCGGGGACGCGGCGCGGTGTGCGTCGTCTCCGACGGGCGCCACGTGCACGCGGACCTGGAAAGCGCCGGGGACGAGGCGCTGCTGTTGGCCGCTCACGCTCCCGGCGTTCCGGTGCTGGTCGGTCGCGACCGGGGCGTCGCCGGCCTGCGGGCCGTAGCGGCCTTCGGCGCGGAGGTGCTGGTGCTGGACGACGGCTTCCAGCATCACCGACTGGCCCGCGACCTCGATCTGGTGCTGGTCGACGCCGCACTCGGCTTCGGCAATCGCCGGGTGCTGCCGCTCGGTCCGTTGCGGGAGCCGGCCGGGGCGCTGCGCCACGCCGACGCCGTGGGCGTGGTGGACGGCCCGCTGCGCGAGGACGATGCCGCGTGGCTCGAGACCCGCGCCCCCGACGCGCTGCGCTTCCGCCTCGAACGTCGGCCCGTCGGCCTGCGCCCCCTGGCCGGCGGCCGGCCCGTCGCGCCCGCTCTGCGCGAC
Organism: uncultured delta proteobacterium; assembly: GCA_947259215.1. GTDB lineage: Bacteria > Myxococcota_A > UBA9160 > UBA9160 > JAFDET01 > CAMYLJ01. The sequence goes on along the minus strand of CAMYLJ010000002.1, from coordinate 41,163 downwards.
GCCGAGGTGGGGCTCCTCGCCGGCATCGCACGGCCGGCGTCCCTCCGGCGCAGCCTCGAGTCGCTGGGTGCGCGGGTCACCGCGGAGCGCACGTTCCCGGATCACCACCGCTACCGCCCACGCGACCTCACCGGCCTGGCGGACGAAGCCGCCCGCTGGATCACCACCGAGAAGGACGCCCTCAAGATCCTGCCCGCCTGGGTAGACAACGTCCAGATCGACGCCCTCGTGATCGACGTCAGGGTCGACGACGCGGAGCACCTCCTCGACGAGATCGAGGCGCGCCTGCGGTAGGGAGAGCGTGCGGGGCGGGGGCTCGCCGCGCTCCTCCAAGGTTCCGCGCGCAGCGATCTCCGGTGGGCGCACCCGCTCCGTCAGCGCGCTCCACTCAGTCGTCGCTCCGCGAGCCCCCGCTCCGCCCTCGCACCGCCGTACCAGCGCGAACGCCTCCAGCTCCGCGCGACGCAGAAAGACCGCCACTTGCCGCTCCTGGGCGAACACGCCACCGGAGGCCGAGGCCGCAAGCGCCGCCGCTCGGGGCGGCGCGCGCAGCGGTCTCAGCGACAGCGCCAAGCGAGCTGGGAAGTCGGCTTCAGCCGACTTCCGATCCTTCTCTTTCCGAAGCCGAGCGAAGGCCGAGCCGCGGGGCGAAGCCCCGCGAAGGCCAAGGACGACAGCCTCCGCGCCACGCGCGAGACTCCGGAGGTGAACGCCCGCGAACGCTAATAGTGCAGCGAATGCACCGCCAACAACACGCGCTCCCACGGCAGTCGGGCGCGCAGGGCCCGCCGCAGGTCGCGGTCGCCCGCGACGTAGGCGGAGAAGAAGCGGGCGCAGCCGCGAGGGCCGGCCGTCTCCAGCAGGCGTCGCTTTTGCAGCGAGCGGTAGAGGCGCATCAGCTCCGCCATGCGCCGGCCGGGGCTGACGCTCTCGATGCGGCGCGCGCGGTCCAGGTCGATCACGATGGCGTCGCCGTCCCGGAGCAGGAGGTTTTCCAGATGCAGATCGCGGTGGCGTCCGCCGGCGTCGTGGAAGCGTCGCACCGCGCGCCCGAGCGCTTCCGCGGCCCGCAGCACCTCGTCGCGGGGCGGCTCGGCTGTCAGGAAGCGGAGCGCGTCCACCGCGCCCTCCTCGAAGAGGGTGCCCAGCGCCGCGCTCCAGAGGGGTCCCGTGCGCCGAGCGCCTGCGACGAGCACCGGCAGCGGGACCGGCGCCCCCGCCGCGCGCAGGGCCGCCGTCACCTCGAGCTCCGCCAGCGGGCGCGCGATCCCCAGGAGTGCGCCCCGTCGCAGCGGGCCGAGCAAGCCGCCGTGGCGGACCGCACGCAGGACCAGCCGCCGGCCCGATGGCAGCTCGACCCGGGCGCTGCGCCCGCGGCCCCCCATCGGCTCGCCGCCGGCCAGGAGCGCGTCCAGGCGGGCCGGATCCGGGAGGCCGAGCTGGCGCGCGTCCTCCTCGAACTCTTCCGCCACCACCAGGGTGGCGTCGCCGCGCTCGACGCGTCGGAACATGCCGCGGTATCCTAATTGCCATTGCCACCTGCCAAAACCCTTTGGACTCCCCGCCGCCGGCCCGCCGGATCGGGGTGGTGCGCCTCGGCGCCGTGGGCGACGTGGTGCGCACCCTGCCGGCCGTGTCCGCCCTTCGCGCCGGCTACCCCGACGCCCAGCTGACCTGGCTGGTGGAGCCTACGTCGGCCAGCGTGTTGGAGGGCCAGCCCTGGATCGACCGGGTGCTGGTCTTCCCGCGGCCGGCGCTGCGCGCTGCGCTGGTGCAGGGGCGGCTCGCGCGGGCCGGCTCGATCCTGCGCTCCTTCACCCGCGAGCTGCGCGCCGCGCGCTTCGACCTGGTGCTGGACTTCCACTCGATCCTGAAGAGCGGAATCCTGGCCCGGCTCTCGGGAGCGCCGCGGCGGGTCGCCTACGCGGCGCCCTACGGCCGCGAAGGCGCCTGGCTGCTGGCCAGCGACCGCGCGCGCCTGGTGCCGCGCCGCACCTCGCGCTTCGAGCGCAACGCCGCGTTGGTGCGCTTCCTGGGCCTGAAGGCGGATCCCGCCCCCGAGCCCCTGCGCGTCGAGGCGGGTGCACGCGAGCGCATGGCCGCCGCCCTGGGCGACGCTCCGGCGCCCGTCGTGATCCACCCGGGAACCAGCGACGACACGCCCCACAAGCGCTGGCACGCGGCCGGCTACGCCGCAGTGGCCCGCGCGCTGGCGCAGGACACGGGGACCCCCGTACGCGTGAGCGCGGGCCCGGCTCGCGCCGATCGCGAAGCGGCCGACGCCATCCTCGACGCGGCGGGCAGCGCGGCCCGCGCCGCGCCCGAGACGCGGTCACTCGCTGACCTGGCGGCGTTGCTGGCGCAGGCGAGGCTCTACGTGGGCAGCGACACCGGGCCCATGCACGTGGCCTCACTGGTGGGGACCCCCGTGGTCCAGCTGTTGGGGCCGACCCACCCGATCGAGAACCGGCCCTGGTCGGGCACGCCCGCCCGTAGCGTTCGGGTACCCGTGGCGTGCAGCCCCTGCCGTCGGGGCTGCGCGGCCGCTGTCTGTATGAGGGTCATTCCCCCCGAAGAGGTGATCTCGGCCGCACGCGAACTCCTGGCAGGTGGGAGCGGCGTCCGATAGATTCCGCAACCCGTGGGTAATCCTAAGGAAATCATCGTCCGGGCACCCAATTGGGCCGGCGACGTGGTGATGGCCACGCCCGGCTTCCGCGCGCTGCGCGCCGGCTTCCCGGGCGCGCGCATCACGGCGGCGATCCGCCCGGGGCTGGAGCCGCTGCTGGCCGGCGCGCCGTGGTTCGACGCGATCGCGAGCGTCGGTGCCGGCCGCATGCGCGACGGTCTGCGCCTGCGTCGGCGCCCGCGCTACGACCTCGGTGTCTGCCTGCCGGACTCGTTCCGCGCCGCGCTTCACTTGAAGGCCGCGGGCGTTCGGCGGCTCGCGGGCTATCGCACGGACCTGCGCGGTCGGCTGCTGGACGTGGCCGTGGAGCCGCCGCGCCAGGGCGGCCGGCGCGCCTGGATTCCGCGCGAGCGCCAGGTGCTCGCACTGGTGGAGGCGCTCGGGGCGCCCGCGCAGGGGACCCACCTCGAGCTCTTCGTCACCGAAGGCGAGCGCCGCCGCACGGACGCCGCCCTGGCGGAGCGCGGCGTGGGGGAGGGCGCGGCGCTGGCGCTGGTGGCGCCCGGAGCGTCCTTCGGCCCGTCGAAGATCTGGCCTCCCGCGTCGTTCGCCCGGGTCGGCGACGCGCTGGCCGAGGCCGGCGCCGAGGTGGCCCTGGTGGGTTCGCCGGACGAGGCCGCCCTGGTGCGCCAGGTGGCTGAGGCCATGCAGCGTCCTGCCGTCGACCTGTGCGGCGCCCTCGACCTGGGCGGCCTCAAGGCGCTGATGCAGCGCGCGCGCGTGCTCGTCTGCAACGACGCGGGTGCGCGCCACGTGGCGGTGGCCTTCGGCGTTCCCTGCATCTCGGTCATGGGGCCGACGAGCCTGGCCAAGACCAACCTCAACCTGGAGCGGGTCCGGGTGCTCAGCGCGGACGTGGGCTGCCGGCCCTGTTACCTGCGGCGCTGCCCCATCGACCACCGCTGCATGACCGGCGTGGCCCCGGAGCGCGTGATCGAGGCGGCGTTGCCGGCGCTCGACGATCGTTCGCGGCGCGCCTGGCGGGGAGACGGGGCCCTGCGCCCGCTGCCGGGTGGAGGCGAGGCGTGACCGACCTCTCGATCGTGATCGTCTCCTGGAACACGCGGGACCTGCTGCTCGACTGCCTGGCTTCGATCGAGCGCGAGGTGCGCTCGCGCCAGGACGCGGGTCGCATCGAGACGGAGACGATCGTGGTGGACAACGGCTCCGCGGACGGAACCGCGGCGGCCGTGCGGGAGCGCTTCCCCTGGGCGCAGCTGCTTCCGCTGCCCCGGAACCTCGGCTTCGCGGCCGGCAACAACGTCGGGCTGGCCAAGATGTCCGGGCGCCATGCCGTGCTGCTGAACAACGACACCGTCGTCCTGCGCGACTCCCTCGAGGCCTGCGTGCGCTACCTCGACCAGCACCCCGACGTGGGCGTCGTCGGGCCCCAGCTGCTGAACCCCGACGGCAGCAAGCAGAACTCCATCCACAACTTCCCGAGCCTCGCCACCGAGCTCGTGCCCAAGGGCCTGCTCGAGACGGCCCTGCCGGCCCGCTTTCCTTCGAAGCGCAGCGAGTACAAAGGGCCCATCGATGTGGAGGCCGTTCTCGGCGCGTGCCTCTGCGTGCGGCGCGCGGTGCTGGAGCGGGTGGGGCCGATGCCCGAGGACTACTTCTTCTTCCTCGAGGAGACGGACTGGTGCTGGCGCATCCGCGAGGCCGGATGGCGCGTGGTCCACCTGCCCGAGCCGCGGCTGATCCACCTCCACGGCGCCAGCTCGAAGAAGAAGATCCCCGCCCGGACCCGCATCGAGTACCATCGCTCCCTCTATCATTTCTTCCGCAAGAACCGCGGATTGCTCCAGGCGTCCGCGGTGGTGGCGCTGCGTTTCGTGAAATCCCTGTTCTACGCGTTGGCGTTGGCGCCCATGGCGATGGCGGGGCGCGGGGCCCGGGAGCGCTGGGCCAGCCGGACTGCGGTCCTGCTCTGGCATCTGCGCGGCTGTCCAGCGAGCGGCGGCCTGGCTGCGGTCGACGCGGGGAAGACGGCGTGAGGGTTCCGGTGACCGGAGACTGCGACCTGCAGACGGTGGCGCGAGGGCGGGCGCGGTGACGAAGCTCGACCCCGCGCACCTGGACGGCCTGCTTGGGCGCTTCGCCGACTGCACCCTGTTGGTGATCGGCGACGTGATGCTCGACGAGTATCTGTGGGGCGACGTGGAGCGGATCAGTCCCGAGGCGCCGGTGCCCGTGGTCCACGTGGCCCGCGAGTCGCTGGCGTTGGGCGGGGCGGGCAACGTGGTCCGCAATGTGCGCGCACTGGGCGGGCGCTGTCGCCTGTGCGCCGTCGTCGGCGACGACGCCGTCGGCCGCCAGGTGGCGGGCCTGCTGAAGGACCTGGATGTCGATCCCGAGGGCCTGGTGGTGGTCCCGGACCGGCCCACGACCCGAAAGACGCGGCTGGTCGCCCGCTCGCAGCAGCTCGTGCGCTTCGATCACGAGGACGAGAACGAGATCGCGCTCCCCGCCGCCCGCGAGCTGTTGCACCGGATCCAGGACGCGCTTCCGGACGTCGACGGAGCCGTCTTCGAGGACTACGCCAAGGGCGTGCTGTCGGACTACGTGATCCGGAGCGCGATGGACCTGCTGAACGGGGCGGAAGTGCCGACGGCCGTCGATCCCAAGCACGAGCTGGCGCTCTACCGGGGCGCCAGCCTGGTGAAGCCCAACCTGCGCGAGGCGGAGGCGCTTGCGGGGATTCGCATTCGCAGCGATCAGGACCTGGTTCGCGCCGTGGGGATCCTGCGCGAGCGGCTGGGCGCGTGCGACGTGGTGGTGACCCGGGGCTCCGAGGGCATGACCCTCTTCGAGGGGGACGCGCCGCCCGTGGACGTCCACACCGCGGCCCGGGAGGTCTTCGACGTCCAGGGTGCGGGGGACACCACGATCGCGGCCCTGTCGCTGGCCCTGCGCGCCGGGGGCAGCCTGCTCGAGGCGGCGGTCATCGCCAACGCCGCGGCCGGGGCGGTGCTCGGCAAGGTCGGCACCGCTACGGCCTCTCTGGACGAGGTGCGGGCGCTGCTGCCGGCGGCCATCGAGGCCGCGCAGGAGATCGCGTGATCCGCAGCATGACCGGATTCGGTCGCGCCTCGTTCGCGGTGGCGGGCGCGGGCTTCGACCTGGAGATCCGCAGCGTGAACCACCGCTACCTCGACGTGCGGCTGCGCCTGCCGCGGCTGCTGGCCGGCTTCGAGGCCGAGGCGCGGACGCGCGTGCAGAGCCGCTTCGATCGCGGGAAGGTCGACGTGGTGGTGCAGCAGCCGGCGACGGCAGCGCCCGCGCCGCGGCTCGATCTCGATCTCGAAGTGGCGGGTCGCTACCTCGAGGCCGCGGACGCGCTGCGGCAGCGCTACGCGGTGGGAGGGCACCTCGACGTGGACGAGCTGCTCGCCCTGCCTGGCGTGGCCCGCCTGGGCGAGACAGAGCTCTCCGACGCCGACCTGGGGCGGGAGCTCCTCGCCTCCCTGGACGCCGCCCTCGACGCCGCCGACGCCATGCGCCGGTCCGAAGGCGAAGCGCTCGAGCGCGAGGTCCTCGGGCGCCTCGCGCGCGTCGAAGAGCTCGGCGATCAGGTGTCCGAACGCTCGGGCCTGGTCCAGGAGCAGGTGCGCGAGCGCCTGCGCAAGCGCAGCGAGAAGCTGGCCCGGGAGACGGGGTTGCTGGACGAGGCGCGCCTGTACCAGGAGGTCGTCCTCGCGGCCGATCGCCTGGACGTCACCGAGGAGGTGGTGCGCCTGAAGAGCCACATCGAGCAGTTCCGGACGGCCCTGACCGGGGCCGACGCGGGGGCTCCGGTGGGGCGACGCCTGGACTTCCTGCTGCAGGAACTCGTTCGCGAGGTCAACACCGTGGGGTCCAAGGGCGCGGACGCGCCGGTGGCGCACCTGGTGGTGGAGCTCAAGACCGAGCTCGAGCGGATCCGCGAGCAGGTCCAGAACGTTGAGTGAACCGTCGCGACTGCTGAACATCGGATACGGCAACGTGGTGCTCGCGATCCGGGTCATCGCCATCGTCTCGCCGCAGTCGGCGCCCATGCGCCGGCTGCGCGAGGAGGCGGCCCAGCGCGGCAAGCTGATCGACGCCACCCAGGGACGCCGAACGCGCTCCATCCTCATCACCGACAGCGACCACGTGATCCTTTCGGCCGTGAACCCCGACACCGTGGCGGGACGCCTCGAGCCCGAGGGCGCCCAGGAGTAGCCCGTGGGGCAGCGCCGCGGCATCCCCTTCGTGATCTCGGCGCCCTCGGGCACCGGCAAGACCAGCGTGTGCCGCCGGGTGGTGGATGCGGACCCGCTGATCATCCACTCGGTCTCCCACACCACCCGGGCTCCCCGGGCCGGGGAGCGCGACGGCAGCGACTATCATTTCGTGAGCGACAAGGAGTTCCGGCGGCTCGCCGAGGCGGGCGCCTTCCTCGAGTACGCCGAGTATGGCGGCCACCTGTACGGCACGGGCTCGGGCGAGCTGGACGCGACCCTGGCCCGAGGGCTCGACGTGCTGCTCGAGATCGAGGTGCAGGGAGCCGCGCAGATCCGCGAGGGCCGGGCCGATGCGCGCCTCGTCTTCCTGCTGCCGCCCTCGCGCGAGGAGCTCGAGCGCCGCCTGCGCGGGCGGGGCACCGACGCCCCGGAGGTGGTGGATCGCCGCCTGGCCCTGGCGCGCCGGGAGCTGGAGGCCATCCGCCTGTTCGACTACGCGATCGTGAACGACGATCTGGAGCTGGCGGTGACCCAGGTCCGCGAGGTCCTGGCCGCCGAGCGGGAGGGTCGGGCCGCGGACGCCCGGGCCCGCCACGGCCGCGAGGTCGTGCTTCAGCGCCTGGGCCCGCGATTCGACAAGCTCCGGTAGGTAAACGAGAATCCCAAGGAATGCTGCGGTTCAACGACATCGCGGACCGGGTGCTGGAGTACGACCCGCACGCCGACATGGCGCTGCTCCAGAGGGCCTACGTCTACTCGGCCAAGGTGCACGAGGGGCAGGAGCGGCTCTCCGGAGAGCCCTATCTGGTGCACCCGGTGGAGGTGGCCGGGATCCTGACGGACCTGCGGCTCGACGCGGTGAGCGTGGTGGCCGGCCTGCTCCACGACACCCTGGAGGACACCCTCAGCACGACCGAGGAGCTCCGGCGCCTGTTCGGGGAGGAGGTGGTCTTCCTGGTGGAGGGGCTCACCAAGATCGCCCGGATCGAGTTCATCTCGCACCGCGAACGCCAGGCCGAGAACTTCCGCAAGATGCTGCTGGCCATGAGCAAGGACATCCGGATCCTGCTCATCAAGCTGGCCGACCGCCTGCACAACATGCGCACGCTCAAGTACATGGAGGAGGATTCGGCGCGCCGCATCGCCCAGGAGACCGAAGAGATCTACGTGCCCCTGGCCCACCGCCTGGGCATCCACTGGATGAAGCAGGAGCTCGAGGACCTCGCCTTCCGCACCCTGCGACCGGGCGTGGCGGCGGAGCTGGAGACGCAGCTCAGCGAGGACCGCAAGGCCCGCGAGGAGTACATCGAAGAGGTGATCGGGGTCCTCTCGAAGCAGCTCTCCGACGCGGGCATGAAGGCCGACGTCGCCGGCCGCCTGAAGGACCTGTCCTCCATCCACCGCAAGATGGAGGCCCAGGGCATCAGCCTGGACCAGATCTACGACGTGATCGCCTTCCGGATCGTGGTCGACTGTCCCAAGGCCGGCGTCTACAACGCCCTGGGCATCGTGCACGACCTGTGGCGTCCGGTGCCGGGGCGCTTCAAGGACTACGTCGCCCTGCCCAAGTCCAACGGCTACCAGTCCCTGCACACGACGGTGATCGGACCCTACGGCGAGCGGATGGAGATCCAGATCCGGACCGCCGAGATGCACCGCAAGGCCGAGTTCGGCATCTCGGCCCACTGGAAGTACAAGGAGGGCCGGCTCGAGCAGGACGCCGAGGACGAGGAGCGCTTCGCCTGGCTGCGTCAGCTGCTGGAATGGCAGCGCGACCTCCAGGATCCGCACGAGTTCCTGGATACCGTCAAGGTCGACCTGTTCCCGGACGACGTCTTCGTGTTCACGCCGCGCGGAGACGTCATCACCCTGCCCAAGGGCGCAACGCCCCTGGACTTCGCCTACGCGATCCACACGGAAGTCGGGGACCACTGCTCCGGCGCGCGCGTGAACGGGCGCATGGTGACGCTGCGCCACCGGCTGGAGAACGGCGACACCGTCGAGGTGACGACGAGCAAGAGCCAGCATCCGCGCAAGGACTGGCTCGAGTTCGTGGTGTCCGGCAAGGCCCGCCAGAAGATCCGCCACGCCGTGCGGGCCGCCGAGCAGGCGCGCAGCCGCGAGCTGGGCCGGCAGATCCTGGAACGGGAGCTGCGGCGCGCCGGGCTGAACCTGACGCGCCTCCAGGAGAGCGGGGCGCTGGAGGCGGTGGCGCGCAGCGACGCCAAGGGCTCCCTGGACGAGCTCTTCTCGCGCGTCGGCTACGGGCGCATCCCCGCGGTCCAGATCGTGCGCAAGCTCGATCCCGACGCCGCTCCCGAGCCCGAGCCCAAACCGCGCCGGCGCAGCTTCTTCCGCCGCGAGCGCCCGAAGCCCACGACGAGTGGCCTGCGGGTGTCGGGCATGGGCGACGTGCTGGTGCGCTTCGCCCGCTGCTGCAACCCGCTGCCGGGCGACGACGTGGTGGGATTCATCACCCGGGGCCGGGGCGTGACCGTGCACGTGAAGGACTGCCGCAAGATCTTCGAGGTCGATCCGGAGCGCCGCATCGACGTGGAGTGGGAGGTCGATGCCAGCGTTCCCCGGCGCATCACCGTGCGCGTCCATTCCGTGGACAAGCCGGGGCTGCTGGCCGCGGTCACCAACACGATCTCCGACGCCGGCATCAACATCGAAGGCGCGCGCGTCACCACCACCCGGGACCAGAAGGCCGTCCACTCCTTCGACCTTTCGGTGACCGACGTGGCGGCCCTGAATCAGGTCATGAAGAAGCTCGAGCGGATCAAGGGCGTCCTGTCCGTCGAGCGCCAGCGGTCGTGATCCCTCCCGTCAGCGTCTGCGTGATCGCCTGCAACGAAGAGCGCAACCTGAAGCGCTGCCTGGATTCCGTGGCGTGGGCGGACGATCGGGTGGTGGTGATCGACAGCCGCAGCGCCGACGCCAGCGAGGCGCTGGCCCGCGACGCGGGCGCGCGCGTCTTCCTGCATCCCTACGAGGGGAACATCGAGCAGAAGAACTTCGCCCTCGACCAGGCCAAGCACGACTGGGTGCTGGCTCTCGACGCCGACGAGGCGGTGACCCCCGCGCTGGCCGCGGAGATCGAGCGCGCGTTGTCGGGTGCGGAGTCCGTGGACGCCTACCAGGTGAATCGCATCACCTTTCATCTGGGGCGTTGGATCCGCCACGGCGACTTCTACCCGGACTGGCAGCGGCGTCTGTTCCGTCGCGACCGCGGTTGCTGGGAAGGGGTGAACCCGCACGGCCGCGTCGTCGTGCGCGGGCGGAGCGCCCGGCTGGTCGGCGAGCTGGAGCACTACAGCTACCGCGACCTGGCGGATCAGGTGGCGCGGCTCCAGGAATTCAGCCGCGTGCAGGCGTTGGCGTTGCACTCGCAGGGGCGCCGAGTACGCGTACGCGAGTGGCTGCTGAATCCGCCGGCGCGCTTCGTGCGCGCCTACGTCCTGAAGCGGGGCTTCCGGGACGGGTTCCCGGGCTTCGCGATCGCCGCCGCCACCGCGTTCCACGTGTTCCTGAAGTACGCCAAGCTCTGGGAGCTGCAGCGCATCGGCGGCGCGGAGGAGCCCGCCTCGGGCAAGGCGGATGCCGAGGCGTGAAGGTCCTCCAGCTGACGAGCGACTGGAAGTGGACCGGTCCCGCCGAGCCCATGCTGCGCCTGGCGTGCGGGCTGGAGGAACGCGGGCACGCGGTCCAGCTGGCCTGCCCGGAGGCCCCCGGCTCGCGTCGCGACGGCGTGGCCGCCCGGGCGCGCGCAGCCGGCGTGGACCTGGTGCTGGAGCTGGAGCCCCGGCGCGGCGTCCACCCCTGGCGCGACCGCCGGGACGCCAAGCGCCTGCGCCAGCTGCTGCGCCAGGGCGGCTACGACGTCGTGCACACCTGGCACACCCGCGACCACGTGCTGGCGCTGCGGACGCGCCGCGGTCTGGGCACGCGGGTGGTGCGCAGCTGGCGCAGTGCGGCTCCCGTGGCGGCTCGGCCCTGGAACCGCTGGCTCTTCGGCCCGGGGAGCGACGGCGTCTGGTGCGTGTCTCCCGCCTCCGCGGCTCGCAACGCCTTCCTGCGCGGTGGGCGACCGATCGCCGGCGGCTTCGGCGCCGTGGACCTGGACCGGTTCCGGCCGCAGCCCGCGCGGCCCGAGGTGCGCGAATCCCTGGGGCTGGCCCCGGACGACGGCGTGGTGGGCATCGTCGCCCGCGTGCAGCGTCACCGGCGCTTCGATCTGCTGTTGGAGGCGGCGCGGCGGCTCTGCGACCGCGACGCGGCGGCCCGGGTGCTGGTGGTGGGACGCGGCACCCACCGCGACGAGGTCGCCCGGGCTCCGGCGGCGAGTCTGGGCCTGGCCTCGCGCATGCTCTTCTCCGGCTACCGCCGCGAGGATTACGGCGACGTCCTGCGCACGATGGACGTCTTCACCCTGCTGGTGCCCGGCTCCGACGGGAGCTGCCGCGCGGTGTTGGAGGCGGCGGCCTGCGGCATCCCGGCCGTGGTGACCCGGCGCGGCGCCCTGCCGGAGATCGTCGTCGATGGCGAGACCGGCTGCGTGGTCGACGAGGACCCGGACGCCCTGGCCGGCGCCTGGCAGGACCTCCTGCGCGATCGCCGCCGCCGCCGCTCGCTCGGCGACGCTGCGGCGCGCCGGGCGCGCACGCTCTTCTGTCCCGAGCGCCTGGCCGACGACGTGGAGGCCCTCTACGTCCGGGTGCTCGAGGGGGCGGGGTGAGCGAAGAGCTCTTCGTGCCCGGCCGGGTCTGCCTGTTCGGCGAGCACTCGGACTGGGCGGCGGAGTACGCTGGCCGCGCCGCCGGGATCGCACGGGGCCTGTGCCTCGTGGCCGGAACCGATCAGGGCCTGCGCGCCGAGCTGGAGTCGTGCCCGGAGTCCCTGGTGGTCGAGAGCGTGCTGTCCGACGGCCAGCGCCTCGGACCCGAGTCGATCCCGCTCGAGCCGGAAGCCCTGGCCGCGGTCGCGCGCACCGGAGGCTTCTTCAGCTACGCGGCGGGCACCGCGGCCGCGCTGCTGGCCCGGTTCCCGGTCGAAGGCCTGCGGCTGTGGATCGCGGCGGATCTCCCGGTGGGCAAGGGGCTCTCGTCGTCGGCGGCGGTCTGCGTGCTGGTGGCACGGGCGTTCGGGCGTCACTTCGACCTCGGCCTGTCGGTGCGCGACGAGATGCAGCTGGCCTACGCCGGCGAGCGGCTGACCGGCTCCGAGTGCGGGCGCATGGACCAGATCTGCGCCTACGGGCGCCGGGTCAGCCTGCTCCAGATCGAGGGCGAGGACCTGGAGGTGGAGACCTTGACGCCCGGCGGGCGGCTGGATCTCGTGATCGTCGACCTGGGGCGGAGGAAGGACACTCGCCGGATCCTGGCGGACCTGAACGCCTGCTTCCCGGACGCCCCGGGGAGCGTCGCGGCGGGTGTGCGCCGGGCCCTGGGTGAGCGCAACGTCGAGCTCGTCGGGCGGGCGCGGGACGCGCTCGGGGCCGGAGACGCGGAGCGCCTCGGCTCGCTGATGCAGGAGGCCCAGGCGCGCTTCGACGCCGACGTGGCCCCGGCGTCGCCCGCAGAGCTGTCCGCGCCGCGTCTGCACGCGGTTCTCGCGCACCCTGCGGTGGCCGAGCTCGCCTTCGGCGGCAAGGGCGTCGGCTCCGGCGGGGACGGCTGCGCCCAGCTCGTGGCCCGCGGCCCCGAGGAACGCGAAGCCCTGGAGGCGCTCCTCGAACGCGAGCTTGGGCTCGCCTCGTTGCCCCTGGTGCTCGGGGTGCGCGAGGCGCAGGAGGCAGCGCCGGCGCCTCTGCCGACGCGGCTGGCGTAGGCTCGGTCCTTCTCTGCGGCGCGGAGGGGGGCGGAGCGGTCTCGTCGGGCCGCGGGGCTCCGGTGGGTTCTCGGGGCGGCTCTCATTGATCGTGACTTCGCTCGCCGCTGGCTCGCTGCGCGCGCCGCCTGCGGCGGCGCTTGCGGCCTCGGCCTCCGGTGGGGATACGAAAGCGGTCAGGGCTTGGGGCGACGTCCCGCGCGGGGTGTAGGAGTGGCGCGCTCCGGTGGCGTCGCGAGGGCGGAGGGGGCACTCGCGGAGCGACGCCTGTGAGCGCGCTGACGGAGTCCGCTCGAAGCTCGGGGGTGGCCGCGCGCGAACCGAAGGAGCGCAGCGAGCGCCCCCTCCGCCCCCGCCCCGCACTCAGGCCCGCGGCGCCTCGTAGTCCACCAGCAGCGGAGGCCGCGCGTCGGCCCGCTCGACCAGCTGGAGTGCGGCTTCGAGGACCGCGTGCTGGCGCTCGGGGTCGCCCGGGGTGTCGAGGGGGAAGCCGTGGAGGAAGGGCAGCCAGAGGGCGCGCGGGGGCCGCACCCGCTCCGCCACGCGCCGCAGCAGCTGGAGGCAGACCGTGGCGATCCCGTGCCGCTCGAGCTCCGCCGCGACCAGGCCGACCGCCTGGTTGCACATCGGTCAGACGGGGACGAGCAGGGCGACGTCGACGGCGTCGGCCGCCAGCTCGGCGGCCGCCGCCGGCGCGCTGTCGCGCATCAGGCGGCCGGGGGCGGTGATCGACCCCATGAACGAGAGGTGGCGGGTCGCCAGCGAGCCGATGCGGCCACGGGCGACCAGCTCGCGCGCGCGTTCGAGCGGTAGCGCCAGGTTCGCGTCGCGAGCGATGCCCGCGTGATCGTACGCGTCGCTGCGGTGGGTGTCGCGCAGGAGCGTCGGGTCCGTGTCGCTCGGGATGCGGCGGAAGCTCGGGTCGCCGCCGCGGATCGACGCGTCGAAGGGGGCCTGGTCCGGCAGCACCAGCCCCGCGCTCGAAACCAGCGCCAGCCGGCACTCGGCCAGGGGCTTGGCGAGCGGCGTCCAGGGCACGGGATCGATGCGCCGCCAGGGGTACGCGCGCAGGAAGGTCCGGTAGTGGAGCGGGAACTCGTCGAAGGAACCCATCAGCGGTGGAGCGAGAGCAGCTCTCGGTAGAGGCCCTCCCGGCTCGCCAGCTCCTCGTGGCTGCCCGCGTGGGCGATGCGGCCTTCCTCGAGCACCACGATCTTGTCCGCGTGCCGCACCGTGGAGAGACGGTGCGCGATCACGATCACCGTGCGGCCCGCGAGGAGCCGGTCGATGGCCTCCTGCACCAGGCGCTCGCTCTTCGTGTCGAGGGAGCTCGTGGCCTCGTCGAAGACCAGCAGGTCCGGGTTCTTCAGGATCGCGCGCGCGATCGTGATGCGCTGGCGCTGACCGCCCGAGAGCTTCACGCCCGCCTCACCCACCTCGGTGGCGAATCCGTCGGGTAGCGTGCCGACGAACTCGTCCACGTGGGCGGCCTTGGCGGCGGCCTCGACCTCCGCGTCGGCGGCCTCGGGTCGGCCGTAGCGGATGTTGTCGGCGATGCTGCCCGGAAACAGGAAGGGCTCCTGGGTCACCACCGAGGCCCGGGCCAGGAACGAGTCGCGATCCAGGACGCGCAGGTCGCTGCCGTCGAACTCGATCGTCCCGGCGTCGGGCTGGTAGAAGCCGAGCAGCAGGTCCGCCAGGGTGGTCTTGCCGGCGCCCGTGCGCCCCACCAGCGCGACCACCTCGCCGGCGCGGATGTCCAGGGAAACCCCCTGGAGCACCGGCTCGCGGCCGTAGGAGAAGTGGACGTCTCGCAGGCGGATCCCTTGTTGCAGTCCGGGGAAGGTGACCCGCGGCCCGGGATCGGCCGCGCGGCCCTCGGGCTCGTCGAGCAGTTCGAAGAAGCGCTCGGCGGAGGGCAGCGCCTCCATGATCGAGTTCCAGCCCCTGGTGAGGTCCTTGGCGGGTCGGTAGGTGCGCTGGAGCACCACCACGAAGGCGCCGATGTCGCCGAACGTGAGGCCCCACTGGCCGCGCAGCGCGAGCAGCACGCCGGCGCCGAGCGCGCCCACCGCGACCGCGCTCGTCAGCGCCTCCACCACCGTCGACGAGAGCACCCGGTTCTTCGCCACCTTCATGTGGCGGCGGAAGAAGCGCTGGTTCTCGGCGTCGAAGGCCGCCTCCTCGAGGGCCTCGGCGCGGAAGGCCTGGATGATCTTGATGCCCGACAGGATCTGCACCAGGCGCTGGGTCACCTCACCGAGGGTCTCCTGGCGGCGTCGCGCGCTCTTGCGCACCCGGCGCCCGAAGATGGCCACCGGTCCCAGCACCAGGGGCGCGGCCGCCAGCGCGGCCAGGCTGAGCTGCCACGACAGGCCGACCAGGATCGTCGCGTACACCGCCACCGCCAGCACCGCCGGGATGAAGTCGCCGAGCATCGTCGCCAGCGAGTGGTGCGCGCGCGTCGTGTCGTTCAGGATGCGCGAGAGCGCGTCGCCGCGGCGCAGGCTGTGGTGGAAGCCCAGAGGCAGCGTCAGGAGCTTGCGGCAGAGGTCGCGTTGCAGGTCGACCAGGATCCGGCCCAGGGTGAAGCGGGTCAGGTACTCCTTGCCGAAGTGGGCCGCGGAGACGACGACCACCAGCACCAGGCCTGCGGCGATCAGGCGCTTGGCCTGGTCCTCGACGTCGCCCCCGGAGTCCGCCGCGAAGGGCAGGGGGATGGCGGCGGCCGTCTCCGGCGCGCCGCCCACCAGGTCCAGCAGCGGCTTCACGAGCCAGGCCAGGGCGCCCTGGCTGGCGGCGTGGACGGCGGCCAAGGCCAGCGCCGCTGCCACCAGCGGAAGGTAGGGGCGGGCGTAGCCCGCCAGGCGACCGAGGGTCGCTCGCCCGCTCACCGCGTCGGGCTCCCGCAAGCGCCGCCGAAGGCGGCGCGCGCAGCGAGCCGCAGGCGGGCGAAGGCCGAGCCGCCGGGCGGAGCCCGGCGAAGGCCGAGGATGAGCGCCTTCGCGCCGCGTGCGGGAAACCAGAGTCCGCGGCCCGACGAGAAAGAGCCTCCGCGCCCGCTCGGGACGGCGGACCCCGATGTCCCGCAAGCATTCGTCATGGAAGGAGATTCTCCCAGAGGGGAACTGGCGGGAAGCTAGCGCAGGTCCGCCGCGATCCGGTCTCCGGCGCGCCAGCCGAGGAGCAGGTCGCCCTCCAGCCCGAGCCCGCCGAGGAACGCGCGGGCGAGGCGGTAGACCGGCGGACGCGCCGAGGCGCGGATCTCGATCTCGGCCGGCCAGGCGGCGCCGCGGACCGGGTCTTCGCGGGCGCCCTCGTCGTCCCAGCGCGGAGTCGCCACCGGCTGGCGCACCAGGCGGCCCTCGGCGAAGGGCAGGAGCCGCGCCACCGCCGCCTCGATCTCCGCATCCCGCGCCTCGGGCTCCGGGTCGTCGGTCGGGACGACCGCCGCCGCCACCAGGTCCACCACGTCGCTGGTGGGGGAGAGCGGGTAGACGGCCAGCGTCACGAGGTTCGTGCCCTCGAGCGGACGGCTCGGATCGGCCACGAGGACCACTCGGCGGGCCATGGCCTCGGGCAGGACGTCGCGGCGACCGCGCAGGTGCACGACGCGCCGGCGCCGCGGGGGCGGGGGCTGGTCGACCAGCTCGGGCACCGGGGCGTCCGCCTCGCGCAGCACGGCGCCGACCAGCCCGGCCGGCGCGTTCAGCACGAGCGCGCGCCCGAGCCACAGGTCGCGACTGCGAGCGGGAGCCACCCCAGGCTCGCTGTCCGCGGCCACCAGGGCGAAGCCGCCCGACAGGGAGCGGAACTCCCCGTGCAGCGAGCGGATCCGCTCGCGCAGCAGCTCGCGCAGCCCGTGCTCCGAGGTGGGGAAGGCGAACCCGCCTTCGAGCGCGCTCCCCAGCAGGCGCGCGCGCGCTTCCGGGCCCGGGTCGCTGCCCGCGAGCTGCGACAGGGCCTGGACCTGGGCCTCGAAGAAGGGAGCCAGCTCGGGCGGCGCGTCCGCGGCCTCGGCCGGCATGCCGCGGGCGTGGCGCGTCGGCGGGACCGCGCTGCGCCCGATCCGGCGCAGGCCGCTGGCCCGCACCACGGGCGACGCCAGCATGGCGTCGCGCTCGGCGGCCGCCGCCCGCGCGAGGCCGCGCAGCGTGGGCTGGATGGCGTCGGGCTTGGAGAGTCCCCAGGTGACCAGCTCCTCGGCGGTGCGCGCCGGCGCGCCCACGTCGATGCGGGCCTCGGGGAGGACCAGCTGGTAGGCCACGGGATCGGGTTCGAGTCGCCGCACGTCGATCAGCGGCATCCGCAGCTCCCGCAGCACCTCTCCCAGCACGCCGTCGCCCGCGCCCGTCAGCAGGAACGGCTCACGCAGGGGCGGGAAGCTGCGGGCGGCGGCCTCTTCCTCGACCACCAGCACGCGGCGGCCCGCCAGCCCCAGGCGCGCGGCTGCCACCAGTCCGGGCAGCGAGCTCCCCAGGACCACCGCGTCCCAGCGGCGCGCGCGCAGCTGGGTGGGCGAGCCGGCGGCGGGAAGCTTCGCCATGGGTCACTCGGCCGCGCCGGGAGCGAAGGCCAGCGCCGGCTCTTCCGCCTCGCGCCGGGCCACGGCGCCGATCCGGTGGGAGCGCTCGCCGAGCGCGCGCAGTCGGTCGGCGACGTCCTCCGCCTGCTCGGGCGCCACGAAGACCACCAGCCCGATGCCGCAGTTGAAGACCCGCAACATCTCCTCCGGGTGCACCTCCTTGTGCCGCTGGACCCAGCCGAAGATGGGCGGCCGGGGCCAGGCCTCCGGGTCGATCCGGGCCTGCAGGCCGTCGGGCAGGATGCGCGGCACGTTGCCCGCGAAGCCGCCGCCGGTCACGTGGACGATCCCGTGCAGCTCGAAGTCGCGCAGCAGGTTCAGGACCGGCTTCACGTAGATGCGGGTCGGCGCGAGCAGGGCGCTGGCCAGGGTGGTGTTCAGGTCGGGGTTCTCGGCGAACAGGTCGAGCTGCCCGGCGGCGTCTCCCTCCTCCAGGGCGGCGCGCACGAGCGAGAAGCCGTTGGCGTGGACGCCGTTGGAGGTCAGGCCGAGGATCACGTCGCCGGTCCGAATGGCGGAGCCGTCGACCACCTTCTCGCGCTCCACCACCCCCACGCCGAATCCCACCAGCTCGACCTCGCCCTTCGGGTAGACGCCGGGCATGGTGGCGGTCTCGCCGCCGAGCAGCGCGCAGCCCGCGCGCCGACAGCCCTCGGCCACGCCGCCCAACGCCCCCTCGGCGATCTCGGCGTCGAGCTCGCCCATGGCCAGGTAGTCGAGGAAGACCAGCGGCTCGGCGCCCTGCACGACCAGGTCGTTCACCACCATGGCCACGCAGTCGATTCCGACGGTGTCGTAGCGGCCGACCTGGGCCGCGAGCTTCAGCTTGGTGCCGACGCCGTCGGCGCCCGCCACGAACACGGGCTCCGTGTAGCGGTCGGGTGCCTTGAAGAGCCCGGCGAAGCCGCCGATCGATGACAGCACCTCGGGGCGGCTGGCGCCCCGCGCGATCTCGCGGACGCGCGCGATGAAGCCCTCGTCGTGATCCAGGTCGACCCCGGCCTGGGCGTAGGCGGGGGCCGTGGGCGGATCCGGGCGGCGGGGTGAGCGGGGGGCCACGGCGCATGGATACGGGAAGGGTCGCCGCGCTGTCAAATCAGCTACCGTCCTCCGGTGCGCATCACGGTCGTGATTCCCGCTCTCGAGGAGGAGGGGCGGGTGACGGACGCGGTCCGGAGCGCGCAGGGTCCCGACATCGACGTGGTGGTGGTGGACGGCGGCAGCCAGGACGCCACCGTGGAGCGGGCGCGGGCCGCGGGCGCGCGCACGCGCTGCGCGGGCCCGGGGCGAGCGCATCAGCTCCAGATCGGCGCCGAGGACGCTGCGGGCGACGCGCTGGTCTTCCTGCACGCGGACACGCGCCTGCCGCCCGGCTGGGCGGACGCGGTTCGCCGCTGCCTGGCCGATCCGGGCGTAGCGGGCGGCGCGTTCGGGCTCCGCTTCCAGGAGGCGGGCGCGCGGCTGCGATTCATCGAGCTCGGCGTGTGGCTGCGAGTGGCGCTCTTCCGGATCCCGTACGGCGATCAGGCGCTCTTCGTGCGGCGCGCGGTGCTGGAGAAGGTGGGCGGTGTGCCGCAGGCGCCGATCATGGAGGACCTGGACCTGGTGCGAGCAGTGGGACGACACGGACGCATCGTGATCCTGCCCGAGACGGTGGTGACCTCGGCGCGTCGCTACGCGGCCCGGCCGCTGCGACACATGCTGCGCAACTGGGCCGCGCTGCTGGCCTGGCGCTTCGGCCTGGACCGCAGACGCGTGGCCGGGTGGTACGCCCGATGAGCGCCGCGTCGGACATCGCCCGCCTGCGCGAGGGCCGCAGCTCCGCCAGGGCCGCCGTCGCCCGTCTGGGTCAGTACATCCGGCGCAACCGCCGCTACTACGCCGGCTGGACCGTGATCACCCTGGGCTACGTGGCTGGCTTCCTGGCGGTCCCGATCCTGCTGGGCCGCACCATCGAAGCGACCGAGGCCGGAGCCGACGCCCGGGAGGTGACGCGCATGGCCCTGCTCTTCGCGGCGGTCGGCGTCGTCGCAGGCACGCTGCGCTTCTTCTCGCGGGTGCTGGTCTTCAACGCTGCTCGCGAGATCGAGTACGAGCTTCGCAACGACCTGTTCGCGCACCTGCAGCGCCTGCCCCAGTCCTTCTACTTCCGCTGGCGCACCGGCGACCTCATGAGCCGCTGCGTGAACGATCTGAACTCCGTGCGGCTGCTGCTCGGGCCAGGCCTGCTGTCCGTGGTGCAGACGCCGATCCTGTACGTCGGGGCCCTGGCCGTCATGTTCTCCATGGACTGGCAGCTCGCGCTGCTGGTGCTGATCCCGTACCCGCTCTTCATCCTGATCGCGCGGAGCTTCGGCAAGGGCATGCACCGCTGGAGCATCGAGGTGCAGGAGGGGCTCGGCGACCTGTCGAACCAGCTCCAGGAGGCCATCTCCGGCATCGCGGTGGTGAAGAGCTACGGCATGGAGAACGTCACCGCGCGGCGCTTCGCCCGGGCCAACGAGGCGCTGCTCCACCGGCACCTGCGGCTGACGCGGGTCATGGGCGCGATGCCCTCCATCACGGGACTGTTGCCCAGCCTCGGCATGCTGATCGTGCTCGGCATGGCCGGCTACAAGATTCCCGCGGGCGAGATGACGAAGGGCGAGTTCTTCACCTTCGCCATGCTGATCGTACAGCTCACGTTTCCCACCTTCATCATGGGCTGGGTCTTCGCCCTGGTGCAGCGCGGCGGTGCCGCCATGCAGCGCATCGACGAGGTGCTGGCGACCGAGCCGTCGATCGCGGATCGCGACGACATGGTGGAGCTGGACGAGCTGCGGGGAGAGATCGAGTTCCGGGACCTGACCTTCGCGTACCCGGGTGCCGAGCGGGAGCCCGCGCTGCGCGGGGTGTCCCTGCGGGTTCCCGCCGGCTCGACCCTGGGGATCGTGGGGCCGGTCGGATCGGGCAAGACGACCCTGGCCTCGGTGATCCCGCGCCTGTACGAGGTCCCGGACGGCCAGGTCTTCATCGACGGCATCGATGTCAACCGGATTTCCCTCCAGAACCTGCGGGCCGGCATCGCCATGGTTCCCCAGGACGCCTTCCTGTTCTCGACCAGCCTGGCGGAGAACGTGGCGTTCGGTCTCCCCGAGGTGGACTCGGCCCGGGTGGCCCAGGCCGTGGAGCGTGCGCAGCTGACCCAGGATCTGGCGGAGCTGCCCCACGGGCTCGCCACCGTGGTGGGCGAGCGCGGGGTCATGCTGTCCGGCGGCCAGCGTCAGCGCGCCGCTCTGGCGCGCGCCCTGGCGCTGAGTCCGAGCATCCTGATCCTCGACGACACGCTGTCGTCGGTGGACGCGGCCACCGAGGAGGCCATCCAGCGCGCGCTGGCGGAGGTGTTCGGCGGGCGCACCGTGGTCGTGATCTCCCACCGCATCTCGAGCGTGCGCGACTGCGACCAGGTGGCCGTGCTCGAGGACGGCGAGATCAGCGAGCTCGGCAGCCCCAAGGAGCTGCTGCTCCGGGGTGGCTTCTACGCTCGGCTGGCGCGGCAGCAGGCGCTCGAGGAAGAGCTCGAGGAGTCGGTGGCGTGAGCGCGCCCGACGGATTCCAGGAGGAGGCCGCCCTCGGCAAGGCCTACGACGCGCGGCTCATGCGCCGGCTGCTTCCCTACATCGGGCCCTACAAGTGGCTGGTGCTGCTGTCGCTGGCCATCGCGCCGCCGCTGTTCGCGGTGCAGCTCGCGCCCGCCTGGATCGTGAAGCAGGGCCTGGATCGCGTCTTCGGCGGCGGATCGGAAGCGGCCGAGGTCCCGGGGCCCGACTGGCTGCTCGGGATCTTCGAGGCGCCTGCCGGCCTGCCCCCGCTCGCGTGGCTCCTGATCCTGTACGCGGTCACGATCGTCACGATGGCGGCGCTGCGCTTCCTCAACATGTACGTGATGGCGTGGACCGGTCAGCTCGCCATGCGCGACCTGCGTCGCGACGTCTTCGACCACATCCAGAAGCTCCACCTCGGCTTCTTCGACCGCTACCCCGTCGGGCGGCTGGTCACCCGGGCCACCAACGACGTCGAGAACCTGGCGGAGATGTTCTCGTCGGGAATCGTGCAGGCGGTGATCGACGTGCTCTTCATGGCCGTGATCGCCGCGGCGCTGCTGGCGCTCAACCCCGAGCTGGCGCTCATCACCTTCGCGGTGGTGCCGGTGCTGGCGGTGGTGGCGGTGATCTTCCGCATGAAGGTGCGCGAGGCCTTCCGCGAGACGCGGGTCTGGCTCGCGCGGATCAACGCCCAGATCCAGGAGACCATCACCGGCATGAAGGTGGTGCAGCTCTTCACCCGCGAGCTGCGGAACCTGCGCGACTTCGAGGCGATGAACGCCGAGAACCGGGACGCCTGGCAGCGCTCGAACCGCTACGAGGCCGGGCTCTTCTCGGCCGTGGAAGTGGCGCAGAACCTGACCTTCGCCGTGATCCTCGGCTACGGCTTCCGGATCGCCAGCGCGGGCACGTTCTACGTCTTCATCGAGTGGATGCGGCTCTTCTTCATGCCCTTGCGCGACCTGTCAGCCAAGTACTCGGTGATGCAGTCTTCCATGGCCAGCGCCGAGCGCATCTTCCAGCTGCTGGATACGGAGCCCGCGGTCCAGGACCGGGGCGACGCGCCGGCCGTGACGGCCCCGCGCCGCGGCGAGGTGGAGTTCGACGGGGTCTGGTTCGCCTACCAGGGCGAGGACTGGATCCTGCGCGACGTCTCCTTCCGGGTGGCCCCGGGTGAGAAGGTGGCGCTGGTGGGGCACACGGGCGCGGGCAAGACCTCGATCATCAAGCTGCTGGCGCGCCTCTACGAGCCCCAGCGCGGCCAGATCAGGATCGACGGGGTGGACCTGCGCAACATGCCTCAGGCCGAGGCGCGCCGGCGGGTCGCCATGGTGCTCCAGGACGTCTTCCTGTTCAGCGGGACCATCGCCGAGAACATCGGGCTCGGGCGCGACGACCTCACGCCCGCGGACCTGGAGCTGGCGGCCCGCAGCGTGGAGGCCCACGGGTTCATCGAGCGCCTGCCCGACGGCTATCGCAGCGAGCTGCGGGAGCAGGGGAGCAACCTGTCCGCGGGCCAGCGCCAGCTCCTGTCCTTCGCCCGGGCGGTGGCCCACGGGGCGGACGTGCTGATCCTGGACGAGGCCACCAGCTCCATCGACACCGAGACCGAGGCCGCCATCCAGCGCGGCATCCACGCCTTGATGGAGGGCAAGACCGCCATCGCCATCGCCCACCGGCTCTCCACGATCCAGGACGTGGACCGGATCTACGTGCTCCACAAGGGCCGGGTGGTGGAGGACGGGCACCACGAGGGGCTGCTCGAATCCCGCGGGGTCTACTTCCGCCTCTACCAGCTCCAATACCGCGCCCAGGAGGGGGGCGAAGGGAGCGCCCGGACGGCCTGACCCGCCAGCAGGCAAACGGGCTCAGAACCCTTGCGAGCACACCCCCTCGGGTGGTACCAAACAGGGGTTCCCCCCCCCTTTGGCTTGGATTCCTCCGCCGACGAGGCCCCCGCCGGCCCAACACAGCCCGGCGGCGAGAGGTGCGCTTGCGCGTAAAGTCGCTTCAGATCAACGGGTTCAAATCCTTCGTCGAGAAGACCGTCTTCCGCTTCGAGCCGGGCATCACGGCCGTGGTGGGGCCCAACGGCTGCGGCAAGTCCAACGTCGTGGACGCCATCCGCTGGTGCATGGGCGAGCAGTCGCCGCGCCGGCTGCGTGGCAAGGGCATGGAAGACGTCATCTTCGCCGGCTCCGAGGGCAAGCCGTCCCTCTCCATGGCGGAGGTGGTCCTCACCTTCGACAACAGCTCCGGAACGGCGCCCCCCGCCTACGCCGCCTACAGCGAGATCCAGATCGCCCGGCGGCTGTACCGCTCGGGCGAGTCCGAGTACCTGCTGAACAAGACCTCGGTGCGGCTGCGCGACGTGCTCGACTTCTTCCGGGACACGGGCATCGGCACCAAGGGCTACACCATCGTGGAGCAGGGGCAGATCGCCTCCATCGTGTCCGCCAAGCCCGACGAGCGCCGGGCGCTGCTGGAGGAGGCGGCGGGCATCAGCAAGTACAAGGCGCGCCGGCGCGAGGCCGAGCGCAAGCTCGAGGGCACCGAGCAGAACCTGCTGCGGGTGACCGACGTGCTCGGGGAGATCCGCCGCCAGATCAACTCCATCGAGCGCCAGGCCCGCAAGGCGGCCCGCTACAAGCGCCTGCGCGAGACCCAGCGCCTGCTCGAGCTGACCCTGGCGGCCGACGACCGCCGGGCGCTGGTGGCCGAGATCGATGAAGCCGCCCGCGCGCTGGTGGCGCGGCGCGACGAGGTGACGGCGCTCGAGGCCCACGTAGCCGAGCGCGAGCTGGTCCTGGAGAAGCAGCGGCTCGCCCTGGGCGAGCGCGAGCGCGTGCTGCATCAGGGCGACGAGGTGCTCTACGGCCTGCGCACGGAGATCAAGCAGCTCGAGAGCCGAATCGCCTACGAGACCCGCGAGCGCGAGGCCCTGGGCGAGGCCGTCGAGACCCGCGGCCAGGAGCGCGAGCGGCTGGTCCAGCGCCTGGGCGAGAGCGAGGCCGAGCAGGCGGCGGCGACGAGCGAGCTCCAGAACGTGGAGAGCGTCCTTGCCTCGGAGGCCGAAGCCGTGGCCTCCGCCGAGGGGGAGGTCCGGGCCGCCTCGGCGACCCTGACCGGCCTCGAGGGCGAGCGAGAGCGGGCCAGCGCGAGCCTGGTCGAGCTGCTGACCCGCGTGGCCCGTGACGAGGACCGGCTGGCGAGCCTCGAGGACCGCCTGGCTCAGATCGACCAGCGCCTGCGGGGCGCAGACGACGACCTGGAGGTCCAGCAGTCCGAGGCGTCCCGGGTCGAGGGCGAGCAGCAGGCGCTCGAGGAGGGTTTGCGAAACCTGCTGGCGGAGCGCGATCGCCTGATGAGCGCTCAGCGCGAGGCGCTGGAGGCCCAGCGCCGGGCCGAGGCCGCCCAGGCGCAGGCCCACGAGGCCCTGGCCGAGGCGCGCCAGGGGCGCGAGACGAAGCGGGCCCGTCTGGCCTCCCTGGTGGACCTGATGGAGCGACACGAGGACGTGGGCGACGCGGCCCGCCACCTGCTCGACTCGGGCGAGGCGGCCCGCAGCCACGGGGTGCGCGCCCTGGTGCGCGACGTGCTGGAGATGGACGGCGAGCTCGAGGCGGCCGTCGGCGCCATCCTGGCCGAGCGTGCCGACGCGCTGGTGGTGGATCGGGTGGAGGGCGCGCTCTCGGCGCTCGAAGCCCTGCGCGAGGCCCGGGCCGGCCGCGGGGCCTTCGTGGTGGAGCCTCCGCCCGAGGCCGTGCCGGGCGGCATCGTGCCCCTGGGCGATCCCCTGCTCGACCACGTGCGCGTCCGTCCCGGCTTCGAGGGCGTGGCCCGCGCGCTCCTCGCTGGCGTGAACCTGGTGGACGACCTGCACGAGGTGATCCGGGTCTACGGCGGCGGTCGCCTGCCGGCCACCTTCGTGACCCGATCCGGGGACGTGCTGACGCCCCAGGGCGTGCTGCTCGGTGGGGCCGAGCCGGCGGCCACCCGCGCCTTTGCGCGCCAGCGGGAGATGCGCGAGCTCGAGCAGGAGGTCGATCTCCTGGACCGCCGCGTCGCGGAGCGCGAGGCCGCATCCGGGGAGGCCGACCACGAGGCGCACCGCGCCGCCGACGATCTCGACAACCTGCGCAATCGCTACCACACGGCCGCCCTGGCCGTGGCGGGCCACGAGAAGGACCTGGAGCGCACCCGCGAGCGGGTGAAGGCCATCGGCGAGGCCCGGGAGGGCCGCTTCGCCGAGCGCGCGGCGCTGCTGACGGAGGTCGAGGACGAGACCGGGGTCCGCCAGCGCCTGGGAACGGGCCTGGAGCAGGGGCGCCGCGATCGGGCCGAGCAGCAGCGCGGCCTCGACGCGTTGGGGCTGCGGATCGGGTCGGCGGGCCGGGAGCTGTCGCGGCTCGAGGCGGGGCTGACGGAGCGCCGGGTGGCGCACGCGGCCCGGCTCGAGAAGCGCGACCGCCTGCGCGACGCCGCCGAGCGGGCCGGGGCGGCCGTGCGCGAGGCGCGCGAGTGGATCGAGCAGCGCGAGCGCGAGATCGGCGCCGCCCGGGCCCGGCGCGAAGAGCTGGCTCAGATCCTGCGCGACGCCGAGGCCGAGATGGCCAGCAAGCTGCGCGACGAGGAGACCGCCCGCGCCAGCACGGGCGAGAAGCGCGAGGCCTTCGAGCGCCAGGCCGAGGCGGTGCGCGAGCTCGAGAACGAGGCCCGCGAGCTGCGCGGGCGCGAGAGCGCCTCGCGCGAGGCGGTGTCCCAGGCGGAGCTCTGCGTGCGCGAGTGCGAGCTGCGACTCGGACACCTGCACGAATCGATCCGCGACAAGTGGCAGGTGGAGCTCGCGACCTGGACGCCGCCGGCGTCGGAGGCCGAGCCGGACGCCGCGGAGCCGCCGGCCGCGGAGGACGGCGAGGACGACGCCGAGGAGCGCGCCCTGGTGGCGCGGGACGTACTGGCGCTCTCGTCCGACGAGCGCCGCACCCAGGTGGAGCAGGTGCGCCGGAAGCTGGAGGCCCTGGGCGAGGTCAACCTCGGCGCCATCGAGGAGCACGAAGAGCTCGGAGAGCGCTTCCGCTTCCTGAGCGAGCAGAAGGCCGACCTCGAGAGCACGGTCGCGTCGCTTCGCGACGCGATCTCCCGCATCAACCGCACGAGCCGCAAGCGCTTCCGCGAGACCTTCGAGGCGGTGAACGAGCGCTTCCAGCAGAACTACCCGCGCCTGTTCCGCGGCGGCAAGGCGAGCCTCACCCTGACCGAGGCCGATGACGTGCTGGAGGCCGGGATCGACATCCAGGCCCAGCCGCCCGGCAAGCGGCTCCAGAACGT
Source organism: uncultured delta proteobacterium (assembly GCA_947259215.1). GTDB lineage: Bacteria > Myxococcota_A > UBA9160 > UBA9160 > JAFDET01 > CAMYLJ01. The sequence continues at coordinate 14,940 of CAMYLJ010000002.1, read as the reverse complement.
GAACCTGCTCTCCGGCGGCGAGAAGACGCTCACCGCCATCGCGCTCCTGATCTCGCTCTTCCAGGTGCGGCCGTCGCCCTTCTTCCTGCTGGACGAGGTGGACGCGGCCCTGGACGACGCCAACGTGGGGCGCTTCAACGAGATCGTCCGCGAGATGGCCAAGCAGTCCCAGTTCCTGCTGATCACCCACAACAAGCGCACCATCGAGATCGCCGACGTCCTCTACGGCGTCACGATGGAGCAGAAGGGTGTCAGCAAGCTGGTTGCCGTCGAGTTGCACTGAAGCTGCGTCCGCGTGAGGCGGTGAAAGGGTCGGCAGGCCCTCCCTGGCGCTGGCAATCGCCGGTTCCGGCAGCTTTTCCGGGGCGTTCCGGGCCTTCAGGCGCACAAAAGTTCGGCCGATAGATCGTTCGAGGCATTGCCTGATCTCGGAGCGGGGTCAGGGGTTTCTCGGGGGAACCGTTGGCCGACGAGACGCCGGAAACACCGGACGTGCGAGCTGCGCGTTCTCGCTCCCGCCGCAAGGATCGCCGCAAGCGCTGGGCGCTGCTGCTCCTGCTGCTCGCGCTGGGCGTGGGGGCGGCGCTGTTCGCGCCCGGCATCATCGAGCTCGGCCGCGCCCCCGGAGCCGTTCCCAAGGCGACCCAGCGTCCCGTGCGCAGCAACAAGCCCCTGGTGCGGCACCACTGGCGCTTCGACTTCTCCATGGGTCCGATCCTGGAGCTCGTGGAGCAGAGCCTGAACCTGCGGCCGTTCGACCTGCGCCGGCCGGTCCGCATTCCGCTCGAGCCGCGCAGCCCGGGCTCGCGGACGGGTGACATCCTCCTCTCGCAGCCGCAGGCGTACCAGCCGCCCTTCGTGCCCAGCGCCGACCGGCCGGTGGGGCCGCTTCCGGGTCCGGAGTACGCGGGGATTCCCCGCGATGCCGGGACGCCCTTCGTCACCCCGGGCGGCGGCCTTCCGACCGGCGAGCCGGACTACGACCCCGAGCTGAACGACAGCGACCGGCGACTCGAGGATCCCGGGATTCCGGCTCCCGATCCGACCGCCGTTCCGGAGCCGGGGATCCTCTGGCTGGTCGGCTCGGGGCTCCTGGCCCTGGCGGGGGCCGCTCGCCGCCGCCGCTAGACCGACCCCGCGCGGGAGCCCGGTGCCGCTGGTATGCTCCAGCGCCCAATGATCGATTGGCTGCACCCGCTGGCGACCTGGATCCAGGCCCACCCCCACTTGTTCCTGCTCGTGTGCGCGGCCCTGCCGCTCGTGCTCGTGGCGGCGGTCGAGCTGCGGCGGCGCCCGGCGGCCGAGCGCCAGGCGGAGCCCGCGGAGCTGCCGCGAACGGCGCCGGCGCCGGTGCCGGAGCGCCGCGACGCCGCGCCGACCGTGACGGTGCCCGAAGCGCCAGCGCCTCGAGCGCCCGTGGCAGAGCCGCCGCGCGCTCCCCGGCTTCGGGAGCGCCTGGCGCGCACCCAGGAGGCGCTGGTGGGTCGGCTCGAGCGCGTCCTCGGAGGGCGCGAGCTCGACGCCGAGGTGCTGGACGAGCTGGAAGCCTTGCTGTTCTCGGCGGACCTGGGCGTACCGACGGCGGAGAGCCTGCTGGAGCGCGTGCGCAAGCAGCCCGTGGGCTCGGACGCGGCCTCGGTGCGCGCGACCCTGCGCGACGCGGTGGCGGAAAAGCTGCGCGCCGTGGAGCAGCCGCAGCCCGCCCTGGCGGGACCGCCCCACGTCATCCTGGTGCTCGGCGTGAACGGGTCGGGCAAGACCACCACCATCGGCAAGCTCGCGGCGCGCCACGCCGGGGAGGGCCGGCGGGTGGTGCTCGGCGCCGGCGACACCTTCCGCGCCGCCGCCATCGAGCAGCTTCAGGCCTGGGGCGAGCGGGTCGGCTGCGAGGTGGTGGCCGGGCAGGAGGGCGGCGACCCCGCCTCGGTGGCCTTCGACACGCTGCGGGCGGCGGTCGCCCGCGGTGCGGACGTGGCGATCATCGATACCGCCGGGCGGCTCCAGACCAAGAAGCCGCTGATGGAGGAGCTCGGCAAGATCGCGCGCGTGATCGCACGCGAGGTCGAGGGGGCCCCGCACGAGACGCTGCTCGTGCTCGACGCCAACACGGGCCAGAACGCCATCAGCCAGGCGCGGCTCTTCACGGAGGTGACGTCGGTCTCGGGGCTGGCGCTCACCAAGCTCGACGGCACTGCCAAGGGCGGTGTCCTGGTCGGGCTGGCCGACGCGTTCGGGATCCCGGTGCGCTACGTCGGGGTCGGGGAGGGCGTGGACGATCTGCGCGACTTCGCCGCCGACGAGTTCGTGGACGCGCTCTTCCGCGAAGACGCGTAGCCAGGGGAGGCGATGGCGTTCATCCTCGCGCTCGACCAGGGAACCACGTCGTCGCGCGCGCTGCTCTTCGACGAAGCCGGCGCCGTGGCGGCCGTGGACCAGTACGAGTTCACTCAGCACTTCCCGCGTCCTGGCTGGGTGGAGCACGACCCGCGGGAGATCTGGGAGACCCAGCTGCGCGCGGCCCGGGGCGCCATGGCCAAGGCGGGGGCCGCTGTCGGGGACGTCCGCGCCATCGGCATCACCAACCAGCGCGAGACGGCGCTGGTGTGGGACCGGGCCACGGGCGAGCCGATCCATCCCGCCATCGTCTGGCAGTCGCGCCAGACGGTGCCGATCTGCGACGAGCTCCGGGCCCGGGGGCTGGAGGACGAGGTGCGCGCGCGTACCGGGCTGGTGATCGACGCCTACTTCTCGGGCACGAAGATCCGCTTCATCCTCGACGCCGTGGACGGTGCCCAGGAGCGGGCCGAGCGCGGGGAGCTCTGCTTCGGCACCGTCGACAGCTGGCTCGTCTGGAAGCTCACCGGCGGCCGCGTGCACGCCAGCGAGTACTCCAACGCCTCGCGCACGCTGGTCTACAACATCCACGAGTGCGACTGGGACGACGTGCTGCTGGGCGAGCTGCGCATCCCCCGCGCCATGCTGCCCGAGGTGCGCCCGACGAGCGGCGTCTTCGCCGAGACCGACCCCGACTGGCTGGGCGCCGCGATCCCGATCGCCGGTGCCGCCGGAGACCAGCAGGCCGCGCTCTTCGGCCAGGGCTGCTGGACGCCCGGGCTCGCCAAGAACACCTACGGCACGGGCTGCTTCCTGCTGGAGAACACCGGCGAGGAGGCGCCCACCTCCAAGAGCGGGCTCGTGACCACCATCGCCTGGGGCATCGACGGCACCGTGGAGTACGCGCTCGAGGGCAGCGTCTTCGTGGCCGGTGCCGCGGTGCAGTGGCTGCGCGACGGGCTCGGCCTCGTGCGCGAGGCCGCCGAGACCGAGGCCGCGGCGCGCTCGGTGGCGGACACGGGCGGCGTGTACCTGGTGCCGGCCTTCGTCGGGCTCGGCGCGCCGTACTGGGACGAGCGGGCGCGGGGCGCCCTGGTGGGGCTGACCCGCGGCACGACCCGGGAGCACCTGATCCGTGCGGCGCTCGAGGCGATCGCCTACCAGACCCGCGACGTCGTGGAGTGCGCGGTGCGCGACTCCGGGCTGGCACTCGACGTCCTGCGTGTCGATGGCGGCGCCTGCCAGAACGACTTCCTGATGCAGTTCCAGGCCGACGTGCTGGGCGTCCCGGTCGAGCGCCCGCCGCTGCTCGAGGTGACGGCCTTCGGCGCGGCGGCCCTGGCGGGCCTCGGCGTCGGCTTCTGGCCCGACCGCGAGGCGGTGGCGGCCACCACCCGGGGCGGCCGCGTCTTCGAGCCCGCCATGGAGGTGGCGCGGCGCGACGCCCTCTACGCCGGCTGGCAGCGCGCGGTGGAGCGGGCCCGGGGCTGGGAAGAGGAGTGAGCCGGTCCGCGCCCCTGGTGATCGCGCACCGCGGCGCCTCCGCCGACCGCCCCGAGAACACCCTGCCCGCCTACGCCCTGGCGGTCGAGCAGCGCGCCGACATGATCGAGATCGACCTCCACCGCACCGCCGACGGCGCCGTGGTGGTGGCCCACGATGCGGAGCTCGAGGGCATCGGCGGCTCGGGCGAGATCGCCGACGCCCCGCTGGCGGCGATCCGGACCCTGGACGCGGGCGCCGGCGAGCCGGTTCCGACCCTCGACGAGGTGCTGGACGGCTTCGGCGCGGCGCTTCCCTTCAACCTCGAGCTGAAGCAGTCCACCCGCGGGCGCTACGAGGGCCTGGAGACCCAGGCCCTCGCGGCCGTGGAGGCGCGGGACCTCGTCGCACGCACGCTCTTCTCGTCCTTCTACGACGCGGTGCTGGCGGCGCTGCGGGCCGCATCGGCCCAGGCGCGAATCGCCTTGCTGCTCTCGCGGCGCTTTCCGCACGGCGCCCTCGAGCGGGCGGCCGCGGTCGGCGCCGAAGCCCTGAATCCCGAGGCCGTCCTGGTGACCCCGGAGCTGGTGTCCGACGCCCACGCCGCGGGGCTGGCGGTCTACCCCTTCACGGTGGACGACGCCGACGCCATGCGCCGGATGCTCGACTGGGGGGTCGACGGCCTCTTCACCAACGTGCCGGCGCGCATGCGGGCCCTGCTGGACGGCCATTCGGCCTGACGTCGACGCGTCTCCCCAGGGGGGTCGAGATATTCGGCCCCGGGGCCTATCTTCCGGTTTTCTTCTTGACCAGGAAGCAGCGGATGCCGTATTCATTCGGCTTCACCCTGGATTCGCCACATGAAACACGATTCGTCCGAGCATCCGCCGGACTCCATCGACCTCGAGATCGTCAGCCTGCTGCAGGAGAACTGCAAGCAGCCGCTGGCGGCGATCGGCGAGAAGGTGGGGCTGACCGCCTCGTCCGTGAACGAGCGCATCCACAAGCTCGAGCAGGCCGGCGTGATCCAGGGCTACACGGCGCGGGTGGACGCCCGCCGGCTCGGGCGCGACGTCACCGCCTTCATCGGGGTGCAGATCAACCACCCGGAGGCCATCGCCGCCTTCGAGCGCGAGATCGGTTCCATCGACGACGTGCTGGACTGTCATCACGTGACGGGCAACCACACGCTGATGCTGAAGGTGAAGACCTGCAACACCGAGAGCCTCGAACGCCTGATCGACCGCATGCGTTGCATCGAGGGCGTGATGCGGACCGAGACCATGGTCGTCCTGTCGAGCCACACCGAGCGCACACGCATCGGCGTGCCGCCGGCCGACGGGGAGAACGTGCGCCGGCCGCGCCGGTCCCACGGCTCGCGTCTTCGGCGCGCGGAGGGGGTGTGATGCTCGGCGCCAACGGACGCCTGCGCGCGCAGGGGCTCTACCGCCCGGACCACGAGCACGACGCCTGCGGCGTCGGCTTCGTCGCCAACATCCACGGCGAGAAGTCCCACGAGGTCGTGTCCAAGGGCATCACCGTGCTGATCAACCTGGAGCACCGCGGCGCCTGCGGCTGCGACCCGGAGACCGGCGACGGCGCGGGGCTGATGGTCCAGATCCCCGACGCCTTCCTGCGGCGCGAGTGCCGCGACCTGGGCGTCGAGCTGCCGGCGCCCGGCCGCTACGCGGTGGGCATGATCTTCCTGGCCGAGGACGAGGCCGCCGCCGCCCGCCAGGTCGCGCTGCTGGAGACCATCGTGGCCGAGGAGGGGCAGCAGGTCCTCGGCTGGCGCGACGTGCCCCACGACGAGGAGGCCATCGGCTGGGTCGCGCGGGAGAGCATGCCGCAGGTGCGTCAGATCTTCGTCGCGGCCCGGGGACCCCAGGCCGAGGATGCCGACGCCTTCGAGCGCAAGCTCTACGTGATCCGTCGCGTGGCCGAGAAGCGCATCGCCGCGGAGTGCGGGGAGGCGCACTTCTTCTACGTGCCGAGCTTCTCGTCGCGCACGCTCGTCTACACCGGCATGCTGATCTCGCGCCAGATCCGGGGGTTCTTTCCGGACGTCCGGGATCCCGAGTTCACCTCGGCGCTCTGTCTGGTCCACTCGCGCTACAGCACCAACACGCTCGGCGCCTGGGACCTGGCCCATCCCTTCCGCTACCTGGCCCACAACGGCGAGATCAACACGGTTCAGGGCAACCAGTACTGGATGCACGCCCGCGAAGGCACCATGCGCTCGAGTCTCTTCGGAGACGACCTGGCGAAGCTCTACCCCATCATCCGGCAGGGCGCGTCCGATTCCGCGCGCTTCGACAATGCGCTGGAGTTCCTGTGCCTGACGGGTCGCGAGCTGCCCGAGGCCGTCCTGATGATGATCCCCGAAGCGTGGGAGAACCGGACCGACATGGACCCGGACCTGCGCGCCTACTACGAGTACCACTCGTTCCTGATGGAGCCGTGGGACGGCCCCGCCTCGCTGGTCTTCAGCGACGGTCGCAAGATCGGCGCGGTCCTCGACCGCAATGGCCTGCGGCCGTCGCGTTACGTCGTCACCCGGGACGGCTTCGTGATCATGGCCTCGGAGGTCGGCGTGGCCGAGATCGCGCCGGAGAACGTGGTGGTCAAGGAGCGCCTGCATCCGGGCAAGATCTTCTTCATCGACCTGGAGCAGGGCCGCATCGTCGAGGACGAGGAGATCAAGCGCGAGTACAAAGCACGCAGGCCCTACCGCGAGTGGGTCGAGCGCAACCGCGTGATCCTCTCCGACCTGCCGGCCGTCGACGTTCCGGCCGAGCACGAGAACCCCGAGCAGCGCTTCGCCCTGCAGCAGGCGTTCGGGTACACGAACGAGGACCTGAAGCTGCTGCTGGCACCGATGGCGGTGCAGGGCAAGTGGCCCATCGGCTCCATGGGCGAGGACGCCGCGCTGGCCTGCCTGTCCGACCGGCCGCAGATGCTCTACCGCTACTTCAAGCAGAAGTTCGCCCAGGTCTCGAACCCGGCCATGGACTCGATCAACGAGCGGCCGGTGATGGCGCTCCACTCCACCCTCGGCGCCGAGCGGAACCTGCTGGAGGAGACCGAAGCGCACGCCCGGATGATCCGGATCGAGCATCCGGTGCTGACGAACGAGCAGCTCGAGAAGCTGCGCCAGATCGACCTGCCGGGCTTCCGCAGCCGGACGCTCCGCTGCCTGTTCAAGCCGGCCGAGGGGGGAGAAGGCCTGCGGGCGGCGCTGGACCGGGTGTGCGCCGAGGCCGAGGCCGCCGTCCGCGATGGGGTCAACATCCTGATCCTGTCGGACCGCGGACTGTCGCCGGACCTCGCGCCCATCCCCATGCTGCTGGCGACCGGCGCGGTCCACCACCACCTGATCCGGGAGACCCTGCGCACGAGCTGCGGAATCGTGTGCGAGACCGGCGAGGCACGGGAGGTGGCGCACTTCGCGCTCCTGATCGGCTACGGCGCCGCCGGCATCAACCCGTACCTGGCCTTCGAGACGATCGACGAGCTCGTGGCCGACGGGAGCTTCACGCCCGAGGATCTGGCGGCCGCGGCCGCACGCGAGAACTTCGTCAAGGCCTGCGACAAGGGGTTGCTGAAGACCTTCGCGAAGATGGGCATCTCGACGCTGCACTCCTACCGCGGCGCCCAGATCTTCGAGGCCATCGGGTTGGACCGGGATCTGGTGGCGAACTGCTTTGCGGGCACCGCGTCGCGGGTGTCAGGAGTCGGCTACGAGGTGCTGGCGCGCGAGGTGATGCTGCACCACGCGCGGGCCTTCCCGTCGGACGGGTTCCAGTACCCGGAGCTCGACCCGGGCGGGCTCTACCAGTGGCGCGCGCGCGGTGAGCGGCACGGCTTCAACCCGGACACCGTGTCCAAGCTCCAGATCGCCCTGCGGCGGGGAAGCTACGAGGACTACAAGGCGTTCTCGTCCGCCGCCAACGGCGATACGGAGAACGCCTGTACCTTGCGCGGCCTCTTCCATTTCCGCACGGACCGGCAGCCGGGCGTCCCGATCGAGGAGGTGGAGCCGGTCACGGAGATCGTCAAGCGCTTCTGCACCGGCGCCATGAGCTACGGCTCCATCTCGCTCGAGGCCCACCAGACCCTGGCCGTCGCCATGAACCGGCTGGGCGGCAAGAGCAACACCGGGGAGGGCGGAGAGGACCCGGATCGCTTCACCCCCGATCCCAATGGGGACCTGCGGCGCAGCGCCATCAAGCAGGTGGCCTCGGGCCGCTTCGGCGTCACCAGCTGGTACCTGGTGAATGCCGACGAGATGCAGATCAAGATCTCCCAGGGGGCCAAGCCCGGCGAGGGCGGGGAGCTTCCCGGCCACAAAGTGAGCGACACCATCGCCAAGGTGCGGCACTCGACGCCGGGCGTAGGGCTGATCTCACCGCCGCCCCACCACGACATCTACTCCATCGAGGACCTGGCGCAGCTCATCTACGACCTGAAGAACGCCAACCGCTACGCGCGCGTGTCCGTGAAGCTGGTCTCGGTCACGGGTGTCGGCACCATCGCGGCGGGCGTGTCCAAGGGCAAGGCCGACGGCGTGCTGATCAGCGGCATGGACGGCGGCACCGGCGCGTCGCCCCAGGCGTCCATCAAGTACGCGGGCATGCCGTGGGAGATCGGCCTGGCCGAGACCCAGCAGACCCTGGTGCTGAACGACCTGCGCGGGCGCATCAAGGTACAGACCGACGGCGGCCTCAAGACCGGCCGCGATGTCGCCATCGCGGCGCTGCTCGGCGCCGACGAGTATGGGTTCTCCACGGCGCCGCTGGTGGCGCTGGGCTGCATCCTGATGCGCGTCTGCCACCTGAACACCTGCCCGGTGGGCATCGCCACCCAGGACCCCGTGCTGCGGGAGCGGTTCGCCGGCACGCCCGAGAGCGTGGTGCAGTACATGCTGTGGATCGCCGAGGAGCTGCGCGAGATCATGGCCGAGCTCGGCTTCCGCGAGCTCGACGACATGATCGGCCACACGGAGTTCCTGGACGTCGAGACGGCGGTCAACCACTGGAAGCGGTCGGGACTCGACTTCAGCCAGATCCTGCACCGCCCGGACGTACCCCACGCCATCCACAACTGCGAAACCCAGAGCCTGGCTCACGAGCTCGAGAGCGTGCTCGACCAGAAGCTGCTGCGAGCCGCGGCCCCGGCCCTCGAGCGCGGCGAGCGCGTCGAGATCGAGATGCCGATCTGCAACACGGACCGCACCGTGGGCACGATCCTGGGCTCCGAGGTCTCCCTCGTGTACGGGGAGGAGGGCCTGCCCGACGACACCATCCAGATGCGGTTCAAGGGCAGCGCTGGCCAGAGCCTGGGAGCCTTCTGCACCCGGGGCATGAGCTTCGACGTCGTGGGCGATACCAACGACTACTGCGGCAAGGGCCTGTGCGGAGCCCGGATCGTGGTGCGGGTGCCGGAGGCATCGTCCTTCGATCCCGCCGAGAACATCATCACGGGCAACGTGGTCCTGTACGGCGCCACCAGCGGCGAGGCGTACTTCCAGGGCGTCGCCGGCGAGCGCTTCTGCGTGCGCAACAGCGGCGCCTCCACCGTCGTGGAGGGCGTCGGGGACCACGGCTGCGAGTACATGACGGGCGGACGCGCCGTCATCCTCGGCCGGGCCGGGCGCAACTTCGGCGCCGGCATGAGCGGCGGCATCGCCTACGTGCTGGATGAGGACGGCGACTTCACGACACGGGTGAATCCGGAGACGATCGACCTGGATCCGCTGGAAGCCGAAGACCTCGAGTTCCTGCAGCGCATGATCCGCAACCACTTCAGGTACACGCGCAGTCAGAAGGCAGATTCGATCCTGCGCAAGTGGGACACCTACGCCCCGAAGTTCGTGAAGGTGTTCCCCAAGGACTACAAGCGCGCCCAGGCGGAGCGCATCGCGGCGGAGAGCGGCAATGGCTGACGTGCGCGGGTTCCTGAAGCACGAGCGCGCGAAGGCGCCCTACAGGCCGGTGGACGAGCGCCTCGGCGACTGGAGGTGGGTCCAGGCCGACTTTCCGCAGCAGAAGACGCGGGAGCAGGCGGCCCGCTGCATGGACTGCGGCATCCCGTTCTGCAACGATGGCTGCCCGCTCGGAAACGTCATCCCGGACTTCAACGACCTGGTCTTCCGCGACAAGTGGGAGGACGCCCTCGCCCGGCTCCACTCCACCAACAACTTCCCGGAGTTCACCGGCGCCGTGTGCCCTGCCCCCTGCGAGCAGGCCTGCGTGCTGGGCATCAACCAGGACCCGGTGACGATCAAGCAGGTCGAATGGGAGATCATCCGGCGCGGCTGGGAGGAGGGCTGGGTGAAGCCCAAGCCTCCCGAGCGCCGCACGGGTCGCTCCGTGGCGGTGGTCGGCTCGGGCCCCGCGGGTCTCTCGGCGGCGCAGCAGCTCTCCCGCGCCGGGCACACGGTGACGGTCTTCGAGAAGGCCGACCGCATCGGCGGGCTCCTGCGCTACGGCATCCCGGACTTCAAGATGGAGAAGTTCGTGATCGACCGGCGCCTGGAGCAGATGCGCGAGGAAGGAGTTTCGTTCCAGACCGGGGTGCACGTGGGCGTGGAGCTCTCGGTGTTCGAGCTGCGCAAGGGTTTCGACGCCGTGCTGCTGTGCCTGGGCGCCGAGCAGCCCCGGGACCTGCCGGTGCCGGGCCGCGAGCTGGCGGGCGTCCACTTCGCGATGGAGTTCCTGCCCCAGCAAAACCGTCGCGTGGCCGGCGACGAGGTGCCCGCGGGGGAGGCGATCCTCGCCAGCGACAAGCACGTGGTCATCCTGGGTGGCGGCGACACGGGCTCCGACTGCATCGGCACCTCCCATCGCCAGGGCGCCCGGTCGGTCACGTCCCTGGAGCTGCTGCCCCAGCCGCCGCAGGGGCGTCACGAGTCCGAGCCGTGGCCCCTGGCCCAGAAGTACTACTTCAACGTCTCGAGCTCCCACGCCGAGGGCGGCGAGCGTCTCTACGCCCTCCAGACCGCGCGGCTCGAGGGCGAGCAGGGCCGGGTGACCCGCCTGTGTGGCGTGCGGGTGGAGTTCGAGCGCGATCGCCTGAATCGCCCGCTCATGAACACGCTGCGCGAGGTCGCCGGTAGCGAGTTCGAGCTGCCCGCCGACCTGGTGCTCCTGGCCATGGGCTTCACGGGGCCGGTCCAGGAGGGTCTCGTGCGCGATCTCGGCGTCGAGCTGGACCCGCGCGGCAACCTGAAGGCCGGCACCCGTGACTTCGCGAGCAGCGAGTCCGGCGTCTTCGCCGCCGGCGACTGCCGTCGCGGGCAGTCGCTCGTGGTCTGGGCGCAGTGGGAGGGGCGCGAAGCGGCGCGCGCCGTCGACTCCTACCTCACCGGTGGGACGTCACGCCTCCAATCGCGCAACGCCTACGTCTAGAGCGCCCGATTCGCCTTGACGCCCGTCGGGAGAGGCGGGTACCCTCGACGGGTCGTTCAGGGGGTGGGCCGATTTCCGACGCGGCCGACATGCACGACTTCAAACGGCTCGAGGAAGCTGTGGCGTCGCTCGTCGATCGCTATCGGCGGTCGCTCGGCGAGGTGGCGGAGCTGCGCCGCAGCCTGCTGGAGCGCGACGAGCGGCTGGCGAGCCAGGCCCAGCAGATCGTCGAGCTCGGCGAGCGGAACCGCGACGTCGCCAAGCGCCTGGACGATCTCATCGGCGAGCTCGACCGGCTGGACGCGCAGCTCGCCCAGGGCGCGGCGGCCGAGGGCTAGCGGTGGCCGGGCGACCGTCGATCACCGTCCGCATCTTCGGCCAGGACTACCGGATCGCCAGCGAGGGCGCCGCCGCCCAGGAGCAGATCCACTCCGCCGCCTCCCTGGTGGACGACACCATGCGCAAGATCCAGGAACGCACGGGCACGGTGGATACCCTGGGACTGGCCGTGCTGACCGCCCTCAACCTGTCGAACCGCTACCTCGGCGAGCGGGACGAGCCCGGGGCGCCGCCCGCGGGCGAGCGCGTGGACTCCGAGCGCGTGCGCGCGCTCATCGATCTGGTGGAGGCGGCGGCATCCGAGGTGCCCGGGGCCGCCTGAGCGGTCGTGGACCTCGCCTCGCGCAAGGACGCCCTGCGGGCCCGACAGCGGCTCCGCGGGCGCCCGGCGCCCGATGCGGCGCGCGCCGCGGGAGCCGCCGCGGCGCGGCGCGTGCTGGAGCTTCCTGCCTTCGCCGGAGCCGGACGCATCGCCCTCTACGCCGCCCTCGCCGACGAGATCCCCACGCGACCCCTGTTCGACCTGGCGCGCGGCGGGGGCCTGGCGGTGAGCTTCCCGCGGGTCGAGGGCGAGGCGCTCGTCTTCGCCGAGGTCGAGCGCTGGGAAGACCTCGTCCCGGGGCGCTACGGTGTGCGCCAGCCGCACCCGCAGGCGCCGCGCTGCGGGCCGGGGCGGTTGATCGTGGTGCCGGGCGTGGCCTTCGACGGCCACGGGCGTCGGCTCGGGCGCGGGCGCGGCTACTACGATCGCACATTGGCGGCGGCCGAGGCCCGGGGCGCCCTGCGGGTGGGCCTGGCCTACGAGGCCCAGATCGTGGAGGCGGTCCCGGTCGAGCCTCACGACCAGCCGGTGGACGTGGTGGTCACCGAGTGCGGAATCCACGGGCCGGGGGGATCGGGGTGAGTCGCAACGACGTCGCGCGCGAGGTGGAGCGCCAGCTCGAGGTGATGGCCGAGGGCGCGGAACAGCTGGTGGGCGCCGACGAGCTGCGCCCCCGGCTGGAGGCCGCGCTGCGCGAAGATCGCCCCTTGCGGGTCAAGCTGGGCATGGATCCGTCCGCGCCCGACCTCCACCTGGGTCACACCCTCGTGTTGCAGAAGCTCAAGCGCTTCCAGGACCTCGGGCACCTGCCGATCTTCCTGGTGGGCGATTTCACGGCGCGGATCGGCGACCCCTCGGGCAAGAAGAAGACGCGCCCGGCGCTCGACGCCGAGACGGTGCGCGCCAACGCCGAGACCTACGTCGACCAGGTCGGAAAGGTGCTGGACGTGTCGCGGGCCGAGCTGCGCTTCAACAGCGAGTGGATGGACCCGATGGGCGCCGCCGACGTGGTGCGCCTGTGCCAGCGCGCGACGGTCGCTCAGCTCCTGGCCCGCGAGGACTTCTCGCAGCGCTACCGGGCCGAGGAGCCCATCGGGGTGCACGAGCTGCTGTACCCACTGGTGCAGGCCTACGACTCCGTCGCGCTGCACGCCGACGTCGAGCTCGGGGGCACGGATCAGACCTTCAACCTCTTGATGGGCCGCGAGATCCAGCGGCAGTACGACCAGCCGCCCCAGGCCATCGTGACCCACCCGCTGCTGGTCGGGACCGACGGCCGGGAGAAGATGTCGAAGAGTCTGGACAACGGGATCGGGATCACAGAGGCGCCCGAGGAGATCTACGGCAAGGTCATGCGGATCTCCGACGAGCTGATGCTCCGCTGGTTCGACCGGCTCGGCTTCGGAGAATGGGGCGATCTGGCGCCGGCGCGCGACGCGGTGGCGGGCGGCGCAGGGGACCCACTGGCGTTGAAGCACGACATGGCGCGCCGAGTCGTGGCGCGTTTCCACGGCAACGAGGCCGGAGAGGCCGCCGCGGCGCACTTCCGCCGCGTCGTCCAGCGCAAGGAGCTGCCGGAGGAGATCCCGGAGGTCCGGCTCGAGGGCGAATCCGAGGGGTTGGGCCTGCTGGCCATCATCGCCCGGGCCGGGATGGCGAAGTCCAACAGCGAGGCCCGGCGCCTGGTGGCCCAGCGGGCCGTCAAGCTGGACGGCCAGGCCGTCAACGACCCCGGCACCAGCCTTCCCCGCGGCGGTCCCTACCTGCTTCAAGTCGGAAAGCGCCGGGTCGCCCAGGTCTGGATCGACTGATCCCCTCGGGGAGCCGGCCTGCGCCGGTCTTCGCGCTGTTGACCCCCGGTCGAACGCTGCTACGCTGCTCAACCCGCCGGAGACAAAGGTCTTTGGCGCTTGTTTCGTCTCAACGGATCGGTTCTCCCCGCGAGCCCTGCACAGGCTCGGACAGGCGGACTCGCCCCGGTCTTTGAAAACCGAATAGTGTGCGGACGCGCGCTTCGGCGCGCGGACGGAACGGGTTCCTGCACAATCAACAGGAAAGCCAAGTTCAAACTGGAGAGTTTGATCCTGGCTCAGAACGAACGCTGGCGGCGTGCCTAAGACATGCAAGTCGTGCGAGAAAGCACCTTCGGGTGTGAGTACAGCGGCGCACGGGTGAGTAACGCGTGGGCAACCTGCCTTCGGGTCTGGGACAACCTCGGGAAACTGGGGCTAATACCGGATGAGACCACGAGCTCTTCGGAGCTTGCGGAAAAAGATGGCCTCTCCTTGGAAGCTATCGCCTGGAGATGGGCCCGCGTCCCATTAGCTTGTTGGTGAGGTAACGGCTCACCAAGGCGACGATGGGTAGCTGGTCTGAGAGGACGATCAGCCACACTGGAACTGAGACACGGTCCAGACTCCTACGGGAGGCAGCAGTCGGGAATTTTGGGCAATGGGGGAAACCCTGACCCAGCAACGCCGCGTGAGGGATGAAGGCCTTCGGGTCGTAAACCTCTGTCAGGAGGGAAGAAGGCTCCCAGTGAAAATATTGCTGGGGGATTGACGGTACCTCCAAAGGAAGCGCCGGCTAACTCCGTGCCAGCAGCCGCGGTAATACGGAGGGCGCAAGCGTTGTTCGGAATCATTGGGCGTAAAGCGCGTGTAGGCCGTTCGGTAAGTCGGATGTGAAATCCCAGGGCCCAACCCTGGAACTGCATTCGATACTGCCGGACTCGAGTCCCGGAGGGGAGAGCGGAATTCCCGGTGTAGAGGTGAAATTCGTAGATATCGGGAGGAACACCAGTGGCGAAGGCGGCTCTCTGGACGGTGACTGACGCTGAGACGCGAAAGCGTGGGGAGCAAACAGGATTAGATACCCTGGTAGTCCACGCCGTAAACTTTGGGTGCTAGGCGTCGGGGGTATTGACCCCTTCGGTGCCGTAGCTAACGCATTAAGCACCCCGCCTGGGGAGTACGGTCGCAAGACTAAAACTCAAAGGAATTGACGGGGGCCCGCACAAGCGGTGGAGCATGTGGTTTAATTCGAAGCAACGCG
>CAMYLJ010000001.1 GCA_947259215.1 uncultured delta proteobacterium | reverse complement strand
CGCCCCGGCCTCGCGGATGCAACTGGTGACTCCGACGTTCGTGAGCGCCTTGAACAACCTGCTGCCGATCTTCGCCACGCTGACCATCCAGTTCACCGACGGTGGGGGCCTGCCCCCGTTCGTCCCCGAGCCGGGCACCCTGCTGCTCCTCAGCTCCGGCCTGGTGGGCCTCGTCCTGGCGAGTCGCCGCAGGCGCTAAGGTCCGAAGACGGCGCCGGCTCTGCCGGCACCAAAGCACGAGACGGCCACTCCTTCGGGAGTGGCCGTCTGCGTTTGGGGAGCCAGGCGTGGGGTATGCTGGCCGCCCGTGAGCGAGTTCTTCTTCCGCCTCACCCCCGAGTGGGTGCTGCGCGCCGTCGAGGCGGGCGGCCTGCGCCCGACCGGCCACTGCAGCGCCCTGAATAGCCTGGAGAACCGGGTCTACGACGTGCGCCTCGAGGACGACAGCCACGTGGTGGCCAAGTTCTACCGGCCCGAGCGCTGGAGCCCCGAGGCGATCCGCGAGGAGCACGCCTTCCTGGCGGACCTGGCCGAGGCGGAGGTCCCGGTGTGCGCGCCCGTGCGCTTCTCCGACGGAGAGACCCTGCACCGGGTCGAGGAGATCTGGTACGCCGTCTGGCCGCGCACGGGGGGGCGCGCGCCCGACGAGCTCTCGGACGCCGACCTGGCGGTCCTGGGACGCCTGGTGGCGCGCATCCACAACATCGGCGCGGGCGCCGACGCCCCCCACCGGCGCCGGCTATCCGCCGACGGCTACGTGCGCGAGCCCCTGGCGCTGCTCGAGGAGCGGCGGCTGCTGCCGCCGGCGTGCGCAGACCGCTACCGGCGTGCGGCGCTGCGGCTGGCGGACGTCTATGACGAGCGCAGCCGCGACGTGCCCGTGCATCGGATCCACGGCGACTGCCACGTGGGCAACCTGCTGCGCGGCCGCGAGGGCTTCTTCTTCCTCGACTTCGACGACTTCGTGATCGGCCCGGCCGCGCAGGACGCCTGGATGCTCGTGCCCGGCCGCGACGCCGAGGGCGCGCGCCAGCGCCGGGTGCTGCTCGACGCCTACCGGCAGTTCCGTCCTTTCGAGGAGCGCTGGCTCGAGCTGGTGGAGCCGCTGCGCGCCCTGCGCTTCGTCCACTACGCGGCCTGGATCGGGCGCCGCTGGGCGGATCCGGCCTTCCCGCCCACGTTTCCGCACTTCGGCAGCGAGGACTACTGGGAGAACGAGACCCGCGACCTGGAGGAGCAGCTGAAGCGGGTCGAGGGGGGCGGGAGCGACGGACCGGGCGAGACCCGAGCGGCCGGGGAGGCGTCCGGCGAGGACGGCGAGCTTCACAACGAGGACTACTTCTGGGACCTGTGAGGACCGACGGCGGTGTGGTCTCGCTGGATCACGTGGTGGTGGCGGTGGCGGATCTGGAGGCGCGCGCGAGCGAGACGGCGGCGCTGCTGGGTCGGGAGGTGTCCTGGCGCGGGACCCACCCGGCGCTGGGCAGCGCCAACGCGCTCTTCCGCCTGGAGAACACCTATCTGGAGCTGCTGGCGCCCGCGGGAGAGGGGCCGCTCGGGACGGCGATCCGCGCCCGGCTCGAGACGGCGGGGGAGGGCCTGCTGGCCCTCGCCTTTGGTACCGACGACGCGGCGGCCCTGGCGGGACGCCTGCGGAGCTTTGGGCTCGAGGCCGACGCGCCGCGTCCCGGGGAGGGGCGCGACGATCGGACCGGCGCGACCCGTCGCTGGCAGACCGTCGGCGTGCCGCTGGCCGACGCGCGCGGCGTCGGCGTCTTCGCGATCGAGCACGCGGCCGATTCCGATCCGCTGCCGCCGGCGAAGCCCACGGCCGCAGCAGAGGCCCGTGTGCGCGCCCTGGACCACGTGGTGCTGATGACCTCGGACCTGGAGGCGGCGCGGCGGCTCTACGGGGAGGTGCTGGGGGCGCGTCTCGCCCTCGACCGCCGCTTCGAGACCCGTGGCCAGCGGATCCTCTTCTTCCGGGTGGGAGGAGTGACCGTGGAGGTGGTGGGTCCGGCGGAGCCGCCCGCAGACGCCTCCGGCGCGGACCGGCTCTGGGGCCTGGCTTGGCGTGTGGATGACGTGGAGGCCGCGGCGCAGCGCGTGGGCGCCGCCGGCTTCGACGTGTCCGGCGTGCGCTCCGGCGCCAAGCCGGGGACCGCGGTCTGCACGCTGCGCGGCGAGCCCGCCGGCGTGGCGACCCTGTTGATCGGCCCCGAGCGCCCCGCCCGAGGCGTCTGCTAGATTGAGACATGGCCGAGCCCTCCCTCTCGCGCCCCGACCTTCCGGACGATCTCGAGGACGCCATCGTCGCGCTCAAGGAGGAGCGCAACGCCGTCATCCTCTGCCACTACTACCAGGACGACGAGCTCCAGGACCTGGCCGACGTGGTGGGCGACTCCCTGGCCCTGGCCCGGGCCGCCCAGCAGGTGGACCGGGACGTCATCGCCTTCTGCGGCGTCCACTTCATGGCCGAGACCGCCAAGATCCTGAACCCGGAGCGCACGGTGGTGATTCCGGACCTCGAGGCGGGCTGCTCGCTCGCGGACGGCTGCCCGGCCGACGAGTTCGAGGCGTTCGTGAAGCAGCACCCGGGCGCCACGGTGATCAGCTACATCAACTGTTCGGCCGCGGTGAAGGCGCTCTCGGACGTGATCTGCACGTCTTCGAACGCCGCGAAGATCGTCCAGCACTTCGAGGGCCAGCCGATCGTCTTCGCTCCCGACCGCCATCTGGGACGCTGGGTCTCGAAGCAGGCGGGGCGCGACGACCTGGTGCTGTGGCCGGGCACCTGCGTGGTCCACGAGCAGTTCAGCGCGCGCGAGCTGGCGAAGCTGAAGGTGCGCCACCCCGAGGCCGAGGTGCTGGCGCATCCCGAGTGCGACGAGGCGGTGCTCGACCAGGCCGACTTCATCGCCTCCACCACCGGCATCATCACGCGCGCGGTGGAGTCACCGGCGGGCACGCTCATCATCGCCACCGAGGACGGCGTCTTCCACCAGATCGCGCAGCGGGCGCCGGAGAAGGAGCTGATCCAGGCTCCGGGGACCGACGAGAGCTGCGCCTGCAACCGCTGCCCGTACATGCGCCTCAACACGCTCGAGAAGCTCTACCTCTGCCTGCGCGACCTGCGCCCGGAGGTGACGGTCCCCGACGACGTGCGCGTCAAGGCCCTGCGCCCCATCGAGCGCATGCTCGAGCTTTCCTAGCTTCCCTGTCAGCCGGCCCGGAGGTCCCATGCCCCGCCTGCGCCAGGTGCCTCGCGACGAGGCGCCGCCCGACGTCCAGACCGTCTACGACATGCTTTTCGGGGGCCGCGACCCCGTGGCCGAGCCCGGCACGGCGACGGGCACCCCGGGCAACTGGTGGACGGTCTTCGCGCTGGTTCCCGACTGCTTCCGTCACGCGCTGGCCGGCTTCGGCTTCTACCGCAGCCCGGACCGCAAGCTCGACCCGCAGCTGCGGGAGCTCGGCCAGCTGCGCGCCGGCTTCCTGCGCGAGAGCCAGTTCGTGTTCTCCCAGCACTGCAAGGCGGCGCGCGACGTGGGCCTCTCCGAGGCGAAGATCGAGGCGGTCGCCGCCTGGCAGAACGCCGAGGCCTTCAGTCCGACGGAGCGCGCGGTGCTGGCCTACGCCGACGAGCTGATCGGGCAGAACGGCCGCGTGGCAGACGCGACCTTCGAGCGCTTGCAGCAGCACCTCTCGGACGAGGAGATCCTCGAGCTGAGCTACACGAGCGTGCTCTACGAGGGCCACGCCATCCTGTGCCGAGCCCTGCGGCTCGAGTACGACGACGTGCCGGAGCGCATCCGCGAGGTTCCAGCGCCCGGGGGCGCGGGCCGCGGCCTCGATTTCATGGCCGGCGTCGGGAAGCGCCCCGACGCCGAGGGCTAGCTCGGGATCGCGGCCTAGGCCAGCTCGTCCGCGGAGAAGCCGTAGGCCTCCGCCAGCTCCGGCTCCTTGCGGGCCAGGAGCGTGGCGGCCTCCACCATCACCTTGCACTGCTTGTAGGTGGCGTCGTCCTGCATCTTGCCGTCGATCATGACGCAGCCGGAGCCGTCGCCCATCTCCGCGATCACGCGCCGCGCCCAGCGCACCTCGTCCACGGGCGGGGTGAAGACCTTCTTGGCGATGTCGATCTGCGCCGGGTGCAGCGACCAGGCTCCCACGCAGCCCAGCAGGAAGGAGGCCCGGAACTGGTCCTCGCAGGCGACGGTGTCCTTGATGTCACCGAAGGGACCGTAGTAGGGGAAGATCCCGTTCGACGTGCAGGCGTCCACCATCCGCGCCAGGGTGTAGTGCCAGGGATCCTGCTGCGCCGTGATGCGGGGCGCGTCCGGGTCCGCCTCGTCCGGGTCGGTGCGCACCAGGTAGCCCGGGTGGCCGCCGCCCACGCGCGTGGTCTTCATGCGCCGGTTGGCCGCCAGGTCGGCGGGCCCGAAGGACAGGCCCTGCATGCGCGGGCTGGCGGCGCAGATCTCCTCGACGTTGGTCACGCCCTGGGCGGTCTCCAGGATGGCGTGCAGCAGGATCGGGCGCTCCAGCCCGGCGCGCGCCTCCAGCTGGGCCACCAGCTGGTCCACGTAGTGGATGTCCCAGGCGCCCTCCACCTTGGGGATCATGATCACGTCGAGCTTGTCGCCGATCTCGCTCACCAGCAGGCTGATGTCGTCGAGCACCCAGGGGCTGTCGAGGCTGTTCACGCGGGTCCAGAGCTGGCAGCCGCCGAAGTCCGTGCCCCGGGCGATCTTCACCAGGCCCTCGCGCGCGGCGATCTTGTTGTCGGCCTGGATGGCGTCCTCCAGGTTGCCGAGCAGCACGTCGCACTTCGCCGCCAGCTCCGGGACCTTGGCGGCCATCTTCGGGTTGCTGGGGTCGAAGAAGTGGATCATCCGCGACGGCCGGAACGGGATCTCCCGCAGCGGCGTCGGGGCGCCGAGCGCCATGGGCTGGAAGAAGTGCTTGGGACTGCGCATGGGTGACTCCTAGCTCTCGTACAGCTTGACGACCTGCACCTGACCGTCGGGAGCGGCCTGGATGCAGAGGTCGCAGAGGACGCACTCGTCGAGGTTCTCCTCGACGATCTCGACGCCCGAATCGTTCGCGCGGAAGATGCTGACGGGGCAGACCTCTTCGAGCTTCTTCGCGAGCTCCGGGTCCTTGGCGACGGCGTCCGCGACCTTCACGTCGATGAAGAGTCCGGGCATCAGTTCTCTCCCTTCCGATTCAAGCGCTTGCGAATCAGGTCCGGGATCTCCTCGATCCGCTCCGCCACCGAGATGCCCGCCGCCTCCATGCGGGCGATCTTCTCGCTGGTGGTGTCCTCCTTGCCTTCGACGATGGTGCCGGCGTGTCCGAAGCGCATGCCCTTCATCTCGTCCATGAAGCGGCCCGCCATGAAGGCGACGATCGGCAGCCGGGAGTCGTTGGCCTTGACCCACTCGGCAAGCTCCGCCTCCATGCGGCCGCCCGGCTCCGAGTAGATGGCGATGGCCTCCGTCTCGGCGTCGGCTTCGAAGAGCGGCATCAGCTCAGCGTAGGTCGTGCCCACGATCGCGTCACCGCCGATGGAGACACAGGTGGATTGGCCGAGCCCGGCCGCGGTGAGGGTCGAGGCGATCTCCGTCGTCATGCCGCCGGAGCGGGACATGATGCCGATGTTGCCCTTCTTGTAGGCCTGACGCGTGTTGGCGGCCGGCCCGCCGACCCCGCCCATCTTGGCCTCATCGGGCGAGATGATGCCGAGGCAGTTGGGGCCGATGATGCGCGCGCCGCGCAGGCGGGCCAGCTCGACGGCCTGGGCCACGTCCTTGCGGGGCACGTTTTCGGTGACCACCACCACGATCTCGATCCCGTTCTCGATCGCCTCGAACAGGGCGTCTTTCACGAACGCCGGCGGCACCGAGACGATCGACCCCTGCACCTTGCCGTGGGCGGCGACCACGTCGCTCACGCAGTCGTAGACCGGCACGCCGTAGACGTCGCGGCCGGCGCGCCCGGGCGTCACGCCGCCCACGATCTGGGCGCCGTAGTCCAGGTTCTCGCGGGTCAAGTTCACCGCTTCGCGGCCGGTGATGCCCTGGATCAGGAAGCGCGTGTCCTTGGTGATGAGGATGCTCACGAGGTGGCGCCTCCCATCTTCGCCACGGCCTTGCCGGCAGCTTCATACATTGAAATGCTGCGGTCGCAGTACTCGACGCCGTACTTCTCCAGGATCTTGAAGCCCTCGTCCTCCCAGGAGCCGGGGATGCGGAAGATGGCGATCACGTCCTTCGGGTCCTTGCCCGACTCGAGGCAGCCCTTGACGACGCCCCGGGCCACGATGTCCACGCGCGTGTTCGAGACCACGTTCATCATCACCGCGATCTTCTCGACGCCGGGCTTGGAGAGGATCAGCTTGGTCAGCTCGCAGGCCTTGGTGACGCTCGGGTTGCCGCCGATCTCGCAGTAGTTGGCGGGCTTGCCGCCGTGCTTGCGGACCGCGTCGAAGAGGGTGAGCGAGCCGCCGCCGGCGCCGATCACGAGCCCCAGGTTGCCGTCGAACTCCACCACGTTGCCGGCCACGCCGCGGTGGTCCACCTCGTTCACCTTGCGGCCGGCGATCTCGAAGGCGGTGGGCTCGCGGGCCTGGCGGGTCTCGTCCTCGCCGACGCCGAGCTCCGCCAGCAGCGCCTTGTGGCGGCCCCGCGCCTCGGCCTCCATGTCCACGTGGCCGTCGAGCACGATGAAGCGGCCGTCCTCGAGGCGCGCCAGCGGGTTCACCTCCGCGAGCGTCAGGTCGTACTCGAGGAAGATCTTCATCAGCTCGAACACGATGGGCGTGAGCTTGTTCAGGTGCCCGCCCGAGACGCCGGTGGCCGCGATGGCCTCCTTGGCGATGCGCGGCGTGATGGGCAGGATGCTCGAGAAGTGGGTCTTGGAGACGTGCTCCGGGTGCTTCTCCGCCACTTCCTCGATGTCGATCCCGCCCATGTCGCTGAAGAGCAGCACCGGCAGCTTGCGCCGGCCGTCCCAGGTGACCGAGACGAAGTACTCCTGGGCCACCGGGCTCTTCTCCTCCACCAGGACCGAGCGGGCCTTCTGCCCGTTCACCTCGATGGGCAGGATCTGGTCGAACAGGGCGGGGCACTCGTCGGGGCCGTCGGCGAACTTCACGGCGCCCGCCTTCATGCGTCCGCCCGAGAGCACCTGGCTCTTCAGCACGACGGGTCCGCCGATCTCCCGGGCGACGGAGGCAGCCTCCTCGCGGGAGCGGGCGACCCCGCCCTTGCCGAGCGGCAGGCGGTGGCGCGCGAAGAGCGCCTTGGATTCGTACTCGTAGAAGCGCACGCGATCCCCTCCCGACGGGAACACCGCCGGAGAGGGGGCGTCCCGGAAGCCGTAAGCGCGCGAACTGTAATGCCTTTTCCGGCCGGCGGCAAGTCCCCGGCGAGAGCCGGAAAGCGTCGGCGGCATCGACACTTGACGCTCTCCCGGATGCCGGGTTCCCTTCGGCTGCTGCCCGTTTCGGGTGCTACACAACGTGTTCATCCACGTCGACCGGAGCCCCTCCATGCCCAAGACCCGAGCTTATTCCATCAGCGCCGAGGACATCGCCAGCGAGAAGGAGCGCGTCGGCGGCGACCTCGACCGCTTCGACGTGGCCCGCGTCATCAAGCTCGACGACCTGGAGCTGCCGGAACCGGGCCCCCGGGACGTGCACCTGAAGATCCTGGCGGCATCGGGGGAGCACAACGTCGACCACGCCGCCCTGGCCGACACCATCAACATCACCGAGTCCCGGGGCGGCAAGATCTACCCGGGCAATTCGGCGGTGGGCGAGGTGCTGGCGGTCGGCGGCGAGGTGACGAAGGTGGCCGCCGGCGACGTGGTGCTCATCCACTGCAACGGCGAGCCCGACGAGTTCGGGTACCCGAAGCGCATCTGGGCCTACGACATGCCCGACTCCATCGGTTGGTACGCCGAGGAGGCGGTGGTGGGCGACTGGCAGGTGGTGAAGGCGCCCCTCGACTGCGGGCTCAATCTGTGGGAGATCGCGGCGCTACCCCTGCGCGCGCCCACAGCGTACCACCTGTGGCGCCGGGCCCTGGGGATCTACCGGGTGAAGGTCAGCCGGGAGCAGAAGGCCGTGCTGAACGTACTGTCCTTCGGCGGCGGCGTGGGCGAGCTCTTCCTGATGCTGGCCCGGGCCGAGGGTCACGACGCCTGGTTCTGCTCGGGCAGCCCGGAGCGCCGCGCCGCCCTCGAGCAGCAGGGCATCGCCGGCATCGACCAGAAGCAGTTCAACCGCTTCGCCTCGAAGGACGACGTGAAGGCCTTCTCCAAGGAGGTGAAGAAGCTCACCGGCGGCGAAGGCATGCACCTGGTCTGCGACATGCTGCGCGGTCCGGTCTGGCCGGCGGGCTTCGCGGTGGCGTCGCGCCAGGGCGTGAACGTCTCGGCCGGCTGGCAGCTCTCCCAGGTGATCGAATACAACTCGACCATCGCCTCGGTGAAGCAGGTCACCCTGGACCACACCCACTACGAGACCCTGGTCGGCGTGGACGCCGCCACCGAGCTCTACGGAAAGGTCTTCAAGCCGACGGTCCACCGCGAGATCTACGCCTTCGAGGACCTGCCGCGCGCGTTCGAGGAGATGCACCAGAACGTGCAGACCGGCATTCCCATCGTGCGGGTGGCGAAGGACATGCCCGACGCGGTGAGCGCCCTGGTCTCCTAGGGTGCGCCGGAGCGGCGCCGGGTTCGGCCAGAATCCACTCCGGCATTTTCGCCACCGTTGAGAATCCCGTCGTGCGAAGATGTCCGCCATGCCGGATGCTTCGGAGCTGAAGAGCCCCCGGACCGACGCGTGGATGACGTACGTGACGCTCGTGGGCCTGGGCGGGATCGCGCTGTTTTCGCTCCAGCTCCTGTCCCCCATGCTGCGCCACTACATCGTGCGGGAAGGAGGCATCCTCGAGAATCTCTCCGCGACGTTCTATCTCTTCGCCGTCCTGGTGGGTGCCTGGGCGTGCTCCCGAGTGCGACCGGAGCTCAGGCGGCGGTACGTCGCGATACCCATCCTCGCCGGGCTCGCTTTCTACGACGAGATCAGCGACGGCATCTTCCAGGAAACCGATTTCGAGTTCCGCGGGATCAAGCTGACGGCGTTCCATGAATGGATTCACGCCGGGTACGATCTGTGGCGGGACCTCGACCCACCCCGGGTGAAGCTCCTGGTTCTCGTCGCAGTCGCCGCGATCACCGGTGCTCTCGCGGTCCGCTACCGGGCCCGGATCCGGGCCGGCGTGAGCTTGCTGAAGGGGGACACCTCGTACCAACTGGTCGTCATCGGCATCGCGCAGGCCGCGCTCGCCCTCGTTCTGGATCGGGATCTGACGGACCGGTTGACGTTCTACGAAGAGTGGCTCGAGATGAACATGGCCATGGCCATGCTGTTCGCCACGCTGTGGATCCCCGAATCCGGCAGGCCGCCCAGGGCCATCCAGCTCGCTTTCTGGATCTGCGTGGCGATGGCCGTGGCCCTCGGTCCCGTCTTCGCCTGTCTGGCCGCCGACTGCCCTGTGCCGTAGGAGACGTTTCGGAAAGCGACCCAACCGAAGCCGGGCGTACAGGCTGCTGGCGCTGCTCGGGCTCGACACACCGGGCGCCCTTTGCGGCAGCTCCCGCTGGCATCAGTCCGCGCCGAGCGCCGCGCGCAGGGTGCGGTAGACGGCGATCGGGTCGCAGCCCGCGGGCAGCACGGACTCGGGCGTGCCGTCGCCCCGCTGGATGCGCACGTCCAGGGTCTTCTGGTTGTTGCCCCCCTCCCGCAGGCTGAGTTCGACGCCGATCACGTCGCTGAGTGGCCGCTGGGAGCGTCGCAATGGGGCGTGGGTCCGGAGTCCGTCGGCGTCCAGCTCGAGGCGCCGCGGCAGCACTCCCGCCAGCCCGCCGAGGCCGACCAGGGTCGCCACGCCGCAGAGGGCCATCACCCGCTGGTCGAGGGCCCAGCCCAGGAGCGCACCGCCTCCGCCGAGCCCGATCGCCATGCCCAGGATCAGCAGCAGCTGCCAGGAGCTGCCGGCGCGAAAGGTGGCGGGCAGGGGGAGGGCCGGGTTGGCCCGAGGCGTGTGGCGCACCACCGCGTCGAGGCAGGCCTCGAAGTCCTCGAGGAAATAGGAAAGCGGGATCCGCTGAGCGCCCCCGAGGCCCTCCACGTCCACCTGGCCCACCAGGCTGCGATCGCGCAGGGTCTGCACCTCGTTCCACCCGACCCGCAGCTGGGGCTGCTCGGGGTCGAGGGAGCGCACGCCGTCCGCGTCCAGCGCCACGCCCATGGCCTCGCGCCGGGCCGAGCGGCGCAGGCTCCAGATCACGCCGGCGCCGAGCGCGGACACCGCGGCGATCGCCGCCGCCGCGTCCGCCAGGCTCGGATCGTCGTCGAACAGCAGCACCCCGGCCAGCGCCAGGGCGCCGACGGCGCAGATTCCGGCGACCATGAGGTTGTTCGTCCGCCAGTCCGGGGACATGCGGTGCTCGCGTGCCGTCTCCACAGGGGTGGGATCGGCGGGACGCCGGGGAATCCTGACGCCGGCGGGGGAGGTGGTGCGGGAACCCGTCTGGCCGCGTGGCGTCTCGGTCTGCGCGGGGCGGCGGAGGCTCTCATTGATCGTGACTCCGCTCGCCTGCGGCGAGCTGCGCGCCCGGCGTTCTGGCTCGGGGCTCGCGCGAACCACGGGGCGCCGGGCTTGCGGCCTCGGCTTCCAGCGCCGTGTTCGCCCAGGTGCGGCGAGTGACGGTCATGATGCGCAACGCGGAGCCGGAGGCGCGCAGCGAGCCCCCGATCCGCCCCCGCCCCGGCAGCCCGCGACGTACCCGGGCTACCCGGCGTAGTGGCTGCGGCGCTTGACGGCGATCTGGCGGTCGAGGCTGAAGATCGCGGTCTTCTTCCAGCCGGCGGGCGCGTCGTCCCCGGCTTCCGCGGTCTCGTCGCGCTCGAACTTGTGGCCGAGGAGTCGGGTCTCCAGGATGCCCAGGTCGTCCCGTCCCGGGTAGTCCCGCGTGCCCAGGACTTCGGTGGCGGCGAAGACGGTGTCGCCCGCGAAGAGCGGGGCGGTGTGACGGCCGGTCGTGTAGATCACGTCGCCCAGGGCGTTGTCGCCCACGTCGGGGCACGAGAGCCCCAGGCTCAGGGTGAACGGGATCCCGCCGAAGATGATCAGCTTGCCGCCCGCGTAGCGCTCCGGATCGCAGTCGATCATGAACTGGTTGCAGTGCACCTGGCTCGTATTGTCGAGGATCGCGGTCAGCGCGATGTGCTCGTCGGTCACGACGCGACCACGGGAGTGCTCGATGCGCGTGCCCGGCTCGAAGTCCTCGAAGTAGGTGTCCGCGTTGGAGAGGTGGGCCAGCGCCTTGTAGTCGCGCCCCGGGTCGTAGTCCGGCAGCCAGAGCTCGCAGGGGACGGCGTCGGGCTCGATCTCGCCCGGGTGGATCTCGGCGGCGTCGTCGTTCTTGAAGACCTGCACCTTGCGCTGCCAGGTCAGCACGACCGCCTCGTGCGGCGTGCCCACGTTCTTGCGCGCGGTGGACTGGACGTGGACGATGCCGAGGTCCGGCCGGCTCTTCGAGGGCCGGACGCCGATCACCCTGGTCTCGGCCTCGAGTGTGTCGCCCACGTAGACCGGGGCGCCGAACTGCATGTCGATGTACTCGAGGTTCGTGCGCGCGTTCTCGGACACGTCCTCGACCGTCTGGCTGAAGGCCACCAGCATCACCAGCCCCGGCGGGCAGACCAGCCCCTCGAAGCCGTAGGCCCGCGCGTAGCGCGCGTTCTTGGCCAGCGGGTTCGTGGTCATGGCGAACTCGGTGAAGGTCGTGAAGAGGCCTTCGGTGACGGTCTTCCCGCCCTTGTGGCGGAAGACCTGCCCGGGCGCGAAGTCTTCCAGGAAGTTGCCGGTCTGCTTGCGGATGATCCGGGGGGTGGGCTCGGACACGGGTGCTCCTCCTGCCAGGACGCGCGCAATCTAGCACCCGCGCTACGGTTTTCACGATGCGACCGCTGTCCGAGAACGCCCGCCGCGTGCTCGAGGCCCGCTACCTGGCGCGCGACGCCGCCGGCCAGCTGCTGGAGGACTGGCCGGGGCTGTGCGCCCGGGTGGCGAGCGCCGTGGCCGAGGCCGAGTCCGCCTGGGGCGGCTCGCCGGGCCCCTGGGAGGAGGCCTTCCGCCAGCTCCTCGAGGCGCGCCGTTTCCTCCCCAACTCGCCCACGCTCATGAACGCGGGCACGCCCCTGGGCCAGCTGGCCGCCTGCTTCGTGCTGCCCGTGGAAGACGACCTGGCGTCGATCTTCGAGTCGCTGAAGCGCATGGCGGTGATCCACCAGTCCGGGGGCGGCACCGGCTTCGACTTCTCGCGCCTGCGCCCGCGCGGCGACACGGTGCGCCGCACCCACGGCGTGGCGTCGGGGCCCGTGTCGTTCATCGGCGTCTTCGACGCGGCGACCCGCGTGGTGAAGCAGGGCGGCCGGCGCCGGGGTGCCAACATGGGCGTGCTGCGCGCCGACCACCCGGACGTGCTGGAGTTCGTGCGGGCCAAGGCGGACCCGGGGCAGCTCACCAACTTCAACCTCTCCGTCGCCACCCCCGACGCCTTCTGGCGCGCCGCCACCAGCGGCCGCAGCTGGGACCTGGTGCATCCCGTGGACGGGAAGGTGGTGCGGAGCCTGGAGGCCGGGAGCCTGCTCGACGCGGCCGCCCGCGAGGCCTGGGCCGGCGGGGATCCGGGCGTGATCTTCGTGGACGCCGTGGAGCGGGACAATCCGACGCCCCAGCTCGGCGCCCTGCACGCCACCAATCCGTGCGGCGAGCTCCCGCTGCTGGCCAACGAGGCCTGCACCCTGGGCTCGTTGCGGCTCGACGCCTACGTGCGCGACGGCGTCCTCGACGAGGAGGCGCTCGACGCCGACGTGGACGTGGCCGTGCGCTTCCTCGACGACGTCATCGAGGTGAGCCGCTACCCTTTCCCCGAGATCGATGCGGCGGTGAAGTCCAGCCGCAAGATCGGCCTGGGCGTGATGGGGTTCGCCGACGCGCTGGTGGACGTGGGTGTGCCCTACGGCTCGGACCGGTCCGTGGCGCTGGCGGAGCGCTGGATGAGCCGCATCCGGGCGGGCGCGGACGCGGCCTCGGCGCGGCTGGCCGAGGAGCGGGGTGCGTTCCCGGCCTTCGCGGGCTCGCGCCTGGAGGCCACCGGCCGCCGCCAGCGTAACGCCACCACCACCTCGATCGCGCCGACCGGGACGCTCTCGATCCTCGCGGACTGCTCCAGCGGCATCGAGCCCTACTTCGCCCTGGCCTACGTGCGCCACGTCCTCGACGGCGAACGCCTGCCCGAGGTCCATGCGCGCTTCGAGCGCGCGCTGCGTCAGCGCGGGGCCTGGAGCGCCGAGCTGCTGGCGGAGGTGCGCCGGCGCGGCTCGTTGGCGGGGCTCGACGCCGTGCCGGAGGACCTGCGCCGGCTCTTCCCCACCGCCGCGGACCTGGCGCCCGAGCAGCACCTGGCGATCCAGCAGGCCTTCCAGCGCCAGGTGGACAACGCGGTCTCGAAGACCCTGAACCTCCCGGCGCACACCACGCCCGAGGACGTGCGCGGCGTCTACGAGTCCGCCTGGCGCCGCGGGCTGAAGGGGGTCACGGTGTTCCGAGAGGGCGCCAAGGGCCAGGCGGTGCTGGTGCGTGGCGCGGCCGGCGAGATCGAGGTCCAGGCGGAGCGCGCCGGGGCCTGCCCGGAAGACCGCTGCCCCTGAGGGGCCGGCTCCCGGCCCTGGGCTATAGTGCGTCGCCATGCTCGTCGTCGCCCTCAAAGAAACGGCCGCCGGTGAGCGCCGGGTCGCCCTGACACCGGACGTGGTCCGGGCCCTGGCGCGCGAAGGCGTCGAGGTGGCCATCGAGGCCGGGGCGGGTGCTGCGGCGGGCTATCCCGACGCCGACTACGAGAAGGCCGGCGCGCGCATCGAGGCCGACGCCGGCGCGCTGCTCGCCGCCGCCGACGTGGCGGCCGTGGTGCAGGGGGATGCGGAGCAGGTCGGCCGGCTGCGCGAGGGCGCCGTCCTGGTGGGGCTGCTGCGTCCCCTCGATCGTCCCGAGCGGGCTCGAGAGCTGGCCTCCCGGCGGCTCACGGCCTTCGCCATGGAGCTGATGCCGCGGATCACGCGTGCCCAGTCCATGGACGCGCTCTCCTCCCAGGCCAACCTGGCCGGCTACCGGGCCGTGCTGGTGGCCGCGGCCCAGATCGCCAAGGCCTTCCCCATGATGGTCACCGCGGCGGGCACCATCTCCCCGGTGCGCGTGCTGGTGCTGGGCGCCGGCGTGGCGGGCCTGCAGGCGATCGCCACCGCCCGGCGTCTCGGCTCCATCGTCGAGGCGTACGACGTGCGGCCGGCGGTGAAGGAGCAGGTGGAGAGCCTGGGAGCCCGCTTCGTGGAGCTCGAGCTGGAGACCGAGGGAGCCGAGGACGCCGGAGGCTACGCGACAGCCCAGAGCGACGACTTCCTGGAGAAGCAGCGCGAGCTTCTCACCCAGCGAGTCGCCGCCGCCGACGTCGTGGTGACCACCGCGCTCGTTCCCGGAAGCCGCGCGCCGCGACTGGTCGAGGAGGAGGCGGTGCGCGCCATGAAGCCCGGCTCCGTGGTGGTGGACCTGGCCGCGGAGCAGGGCGGCAATTGCGCGCTGTCCCGGCCCGACGAGACCGTGGACGTGGACGGCGTCCGCATCCTCGGGCCCACCAACCTGGCGAGCGAGGTCGCCTTCCACGCCAGCCAGATGTACGCGAAGAACGTGGCCAACTTCCTCCAGCACCTGATCACCGAGGGCAAGCTCGAGCTCGATCTCGACGACGAGATCACGAGCGGCGCCCTGCTGGCCCACGCCGGCGAAGTCTCCAACGAGCGCGTGCGCGCGCTCCTCGAGGGAGGCGGCTGATGCTCGACAACCCCGCTGTGGCCTTGACGATCCTGGTGCTCTCGCTCTTCATCGGGTGGGAGGTCATCTCCAAGGTGCCTCCGCTGCTGCATACCCCGCTCATGTCCGGCTCCAACGCCATCTCCGGCATCACCATCGTCGGCGCCATCCTCGCCGCCGGCGCGGCGACCGTCACAGAGAGCAGCTGGCTCGGCTTCGTGGCCATCGTCTTCGCCACCATCAACGTGGTGGGCGGCTTCCTGGTGACGAACCGCATGCTGGCAATGTTCCAAAAGAAGGACGGGTCGTGATCCCCGCCATCTCCGTCCAGCTCGCCTACCTGGCGGCGGCCGTGCTCTTCATCCTGGGACTGAAGCACCTGGGATCGGCGCGCACGGCGCCCCGCGGCAACGCCATGGCGGCGGTGGGGATGCTGATCGCGATCGTGGCGACGCTGCTCAAGAGCGGTGTCGTCAACTATCCGATGATCATCGCCGGCGTGGCGCTCGGCTCGGCCATCGGCGCCGTGCTGGCCATCCGCATCCAGATGACCGCCATGCCCCAGATGGTGGCGCTCCTGAACGGCTTCGGTGGCGGTGCCTCGGCGCTGGTGGCGTCCGCGGAGCTGCTGAAGGGGACCGCCGTGGGCGGCTCGGTGCCCTCGGTGGCAATCGTGCTCGGCGCCCTGATCGGCGGCGTCACCTTCACCGGAAGCCTGATCGCCTTCGCCAAGCTCCAGGAGCTGATGCGCGGGGCGCCCATCGTGTACACCGGGCAGCAGTTCGTGAACGGGCTGTTCGGCCTGGGTGCGATCGCGCTCTGCGGGCTGGTGGCACTCCAGCCGGATCAGCTGCCGGCCTACGCCGGTCTCGTGGGCCTGGCCCTGGTACTCGGCGTGACCCTGGTCATCCCCATCGGCGGCGCCGACATGCCGGTGGTGATCTCGCTCTTGAACTCGTACTCGGGCCTCGCGGCCTGCGCCACGGGCTTCGTGCTCGGGAACAGCGGGCTCGTGATCAGCGGCTCGCTGGTGGGCGCCTCCGGCATCATCCTCACCAAGATCATGTGCGACGCCATGAACCGCTCGCTCACGAACGTGCTCTTCGGCGCGTTCGGAGCCGTGGACGCCACGGCGGCGGCCGCCGCCGGTGGGGGCCCCGAGCGCTCGGTCAAGGTGTACACGCCCGACGACGCCGCCATCGTCTTCAGCTCGGCGCGCTCGGCGATCGTGGTGCCGGGCTACGGCATGGCCGTGGCCCAGGCCCAGCACGCGATCCGCGAGCTGATGGAATCCCTCGAGGCGATCGGCGTGAAGACCCGCTTCGCCATCCACCCGGTGGCGGGGCGCATGCCGGGACACATGAACGTGCTGCTGGCCGAGGCCAACGTCCCCTACGACAAGCTGGTCGAGATGGACGAGATCAACCCCGAGTTCCCCGAGACGGACGTGGCGCTGGTGCTCGGTGCCAACGACGTGGTGAATCCGGCCGCCCGGGCCGACGAGTCGAGCCCGATCTACGGCATGCCGATCCTCAACGTGGACCAGGCGCGCCAGGTGATGGTGATCAAGCGCAGCCTGAACCCCGGCTTCGCCGGGATCGACAACCCGCTCTTCTACCTCGACAACACCATGATGGTCCTGGGCGACGCCAAGCAGGTCGTGCTCGGGATCGTGGAGTCGTTGAAGGAGATCTAGCGGGCGCCTGCCGAATCCTGCGGCCTCCGGCGCACGCGCGCGATGCGGTCGCCGGTGAAGCTCCCCAGCCACAGCTCGTCCCGGATCGCCACGGCCACCGACGCGCCCCCGAAGGCGCTGGCTCCGTCGTGCTCCAGGATCGTCTCGAGCGCCAGGGTCTCGGGCTCGATGGCGACGACCGCAAACGCCAGGCCGCAGCCGGCGCCCTCGACCTTGCGGCAGCCCAGCAGGTCGATCATTCCGCCGGGGATGCCGGCCGTCAGCAGCCGCTCCTCGCCGTCCCAGCTGAGGTTGTCAGCGGCCACCGGTGTCGGCACCTCCTGCGGGTTGCCGCCGTCGCGGTCGACGGCACGGAGCGTCTTGCTGTTCATCGCGGTGAGGTAGACGCGCTGACCGTCCCGGGAGACCGCCACCCCGTTCGGCATGCTGGCGGCCGTGCCCGGCACGGCGCGCCAACTCGCGTCGGGCGTCCACTCCCAGACTTCGCCGGTGTCGAGTCCGAGCAGCAAGCGCACGGCCGTTGCGAGCGACTCCATGCTCGCCGCCGAGCTGGTGACGACGAAGCCGCCGCCGGGCAGGAGCGCCACATCGTTGGGCCAGGTGTCCGGGGGCAGCACCGCGCAGCCGCGCCAGCTGAGGGCGGGACCGTCCTCGGCACTGCCCACCTCGAAGAGCTCCACCGAGTCGCGCCCGCCGTGGTTCACGACCGCCAGCCGCGTGGGCTCGCCGGGCTCGGCCCGCACGTCGATGCCGTGGGGCCGGAAGGGATCGGGCGGCTCCGCGCAATCCTCGGCGCCCCAGCCGGGCTCCCGGGCCACCTCGGGGTCGGGGTAGAGCAGGACGCGGTCGCCGAGCTCGCGGTCGAGGGCCAGCAGGTTGCCCACGCCCTCCTGGTTCATCTGGCTGACCAGCAGCCAGGGCGTCCAGGGCAGGTCCGCCAGGTCCTCGGGGTTCTGGAATCCGCAGAGGGGACGCATCGGCCCGGACGCCTCGCAGCCCTCGATCCGCGGAGCGTCGCCGCAGGCGGCGAGGCTGATCGCGAGGCCCGCCGCGGCACGGGCGGCCCCGAGCTTCACGCGGCCGCCCGCGCGCGCTCGCGGGCGCAGAATCGCTCCACCAGGGCGCGCGGTCCGGCGGCCATGCCGCGGTCGATCAGCGGGTCCGACTGGTTGTAGACCCGCGGGCGTCCCTCGAAGTCCAGGTAGACGCCGCCGGCTTCGCGCACCAGCAGGTCGCCGGCGCAGACGTCCCACTCGTTCTTCGGCGCCACCGACACGTTGAGGTCGCCCTCGCCCGACGCGATGCACGCCAGCTTCCAGGCGATGGATCCCACGGGCCGGATCTCGCGGAACCAGCCCTCGTAGGGCGCGAAGCGGTCGCGCGAGATCTCGGTCCGGCTGGCGATCACGACGGCGTCCGAGAGCTCCTCGAGTGCCGACACCCGCACCCGCTCGCCGTCGCGGAAGCTGCCGCCGCCGCGGGTCGCCCAGACCCGGCTCTCCGCCGCCGGGTTCTGGATCACGCCCACCACGGGCTCGCCGTCCTCGACCAGCGCGATCGAGGCGCCGAACTCGGGGATCTTGCCGATGAACTCCTTGGTGCCGTCCATGGGATCGACGATCCAGACCCGCCGCTGCTGCGTGCGCGCCGGGTCGTCGGCGCTCTCCTCGGTCAGGAGCGCGTCGTCCGGAAAGGCCGCACGCAGCCGCGCCGAGATGGCGCGGTCGGCCTCCAGGTCGGCCTGTGTGACGGGGTTGTCCTCGGACTTCTCCCAGTGCGCGCGATCCCCGGCGTAGTGCCGCGCCAGGATCGCGCCGGCCTCCCCGGCCGCTTCGAGTGCGACTTCCAGCTCCGCTTCGTATGCCATGGGCGGCGAGTATACTGCCCGGCGTGGAGACGCGAGAGCTGGAGCTGGGGTTTCTGGCCCTGCCGCGGGAGCGCCCGGCGCCGGGTGTGGTCATGATCCCCGACGTGTGGGGCCTCTCGGACCACGCGCGCGACCTGGCCCGGCGGCTGGCGGGAGAGGGCTTCGCGGTGCTGGCGATCGACCTCTACACCCGGGAGCAGCCGTCCATCGCGACGCCGGCCGAGGCCCTCCAGTGGATCCGCGAGCTGTCGGACCCCCAGGTCCTGGGCGATCTCCAGCGCGGGATCGATCTCCTGGCCGCCGATCCGGCCGTGGCCGGGCGCAAGCTCGGGATCAGCGGCTTCTGCATGGGGGGCCAGTACGCGCTGCTGGCGGCCTGTGGCTGCCGCGGCCTCTCGGCCTGCGCTCCCTTCTACGGGATGCTGAGCTACGCGGACGACCTCGATCCGGCGAAGAAGCCGCGCTCCCCGCTCGAGGCGCTGCCGGACCTCGGCTGCCCGGTGCTCGGGCTCTACGGCCGGGAGGATCACCTGATCCCGCTCGACCAGGTGAGCGAGCTCGAGGCCGGCCTCGCGAAGAGCCCGCACGGAGGCGAGGTCGTGCTGTATCCCGGCGCGGGCCACGCCTTCATGAACGACACGCGGCCCGAGATGTACCGCGCCGAGGCCGCCGCCGACGCCTGGCCCCGCCTCGTGGCCTTCCTGCGCGAGCGTCTCGCCTGAGCTCAGGCGCGGGGCGCGCCGCCCCGGGGTCGCAGCAGGGCCAGCGCCAGCACCTGGCCGCGACGCGCGTAGCGCGTGAGGCTCGTCTCCACCGCCAGCTCACCGCCGTGCGCGTCGGCGATGCGGGCCGGAAACCGCCGCGTGTCCCCTCCCTCGGCCACGGCGTCGAGCTCCGCCCACCAGCCGTCGCGTTCGCCGGCGGGGAGAAACGTCTCGGCGTCGGCGCCGAGCAGTGCGTCGCGGGTGGTGGCGAGGAGCGAGCCGGCGGCCGGGTTGGCGTCCACGATCCGACGCGCGTCCACGTCGATCGCCAGGTAGGCGTCGGCCACCCGGTCGATGGCCGCCACCACCGCGCGCCGGCCCGTGCGAGGCGCGCCGCTCCGGCGCCGCGCGGGAGCCTGGTCGCGCAGGGCCGCGCGGAAGCGTTCGGCAAGCGGGGACAGGCTCGCCCGCACGGCAGCGGCGCGCGGTCCCGCCTGCTCGGCGGCGACTTCGCACCAGGTCTCGATCAGGGGCGCCACGCTGCGTTCCTGCACACGCAGGCCATCGAGGGACGGCGGGGTTCCGTCGCCGCGCTGGAGCGCCGCCGCGGCGAAGGTGCGGAAGCGACGCAGGGCCTCGGCCTCGAGGGCGCCGGGCGCCGGCCAGCGTTCGCCGAGCCGGGCGGCCAGCGCGTGCTCCAGCACACGGCGCCTGCCGACGAGCCAGGCCGCGAGCTGGGGGTCGCGGACGACGCCCCCCTCCACCATCTCTCACCCTCCCTCGCTGCGTTCCATGATGACATACCCGCCGCCGCCGCGGCGGGGTGCAGTTGACGCTCTCCCAGCACGCCGATAGCGTGGCCGGACCGCCAGAGGAACTGCATGAGCGAACTTCGGGAAGGCCGCGTCTCGGCGAACGAACTCGAGCTTCCGACGCTCGAAGCGGGGCCGCCGGACGGCCCGCTCGTCCTGTGCCTGCACGGCTTTCCCGACACCCGTTACGGCTGGCGCCATCTGCTGCCGGCCCTGGGCGACGCTGGCTGGCGTGCCGTGGCGCCCGCCATGCGCGGTTACGCGGCGTCCGCGATCCC
This sequence comes from uncultured delta proteobacterium, assembly GCA_947259215.1. Lineage (GTDB taxonomy): Bacteria > Myxococcota_A > UBA9160 > UBA9160 > JAFDET01 > CAMYLJ01. Next base: position 234,423 of record CAMYLJ010000001.1, on the reverse strand, counting down.
CAAGCGGGGTGGCTACGCCCTGGCCGAGCTGGCGCGCGACGCCCTGGCCGTGGTCGAGGCGCTCGCTGCGGAGTCCACGGTCCTCGTCGGGCACGACTGGGGCGCGGCGACGGCGAGCGGGGCAGCCATCCTGGCCCCCGATCGCGTGCGCAAGCTCGTCACCATGGCGGTCCCCCACGGCACCTTCGGCCAGGCGCTCTTCACGGACTGGGCCCAGCAGAAACGCTCCTGGTACATGTTCCTGTTCCAGCTCCCCATCGCGGAGATGCTGGTCAGCGCCGGCGACTTCGCCTTCCTGGAGCGGCTCTGGGAGGACTGGTCGCCCGGATACCGCATGGGCGACGCCGACCGGACAGCTCTCAAGGCCGCCTTCGCCGAGCCCGGAGTGCTGTCGGCCGCCCTGGGGTACTACCGATCCGCCCTCAGCGCGCCGCCGAGGGATCCCGCCGTCGTGGCGGACCAGGCCCGGATGGGCGAGCCGGTTTCCGTGGAGGCGCTACACCTCCACGGCGAGGACGATGGCTGCATCGGTCCCGAGGTCTGTCAGGGCATGGAGGCCTTCTTCCGGGCGGGCCTGCGCAAGGTGGTGCTGGAGGACGCGGGCCACTTCCTCCAGCTCGAGCAGCCGGAGCGCGTTCGGCGCGAGGTGCTCGGCTTCCTCGGGTCCGCCTGAACGCCGGAGACCGCCATGCAACCCGCCGACCTGAACCTCTTCGCCCCCAGCCCCGAGCACGCGCAGATCGCGGAGACCGTGCGCGAGTTCACGCTCCGGGAGGTGGAGCCCCAGGCCCTGGAGCACGACCGCGCCGAGCGCTTCAACTGGGCGCTCTTCCGCCGCGCGGCGGAGCTGGGCCTGCTGGGCGTCACGATTCCCGAGGCCTACGGCGGCGCGGGTCTCGACGCCACCGCCGCCGTCCAGGTGTACGAGATCCTGGCGAGCAGCGACCCGGGCTTCGCACTCTCCAGCATGGCCCACGCGATCCTGTTCGCGCACAACCTGGCCGTGAACGGCAACGAGGAGCAGCGCCGTCGCATCCTGCCCAAGGCCGTGGCGGGCAAGTGGATCGGGGGCCTGTGCATGACCGAGCCGGAGGTCGGGACCGACGTCCTGTCCCTCCGCACCCAGGCCAAGCGCGACGACGACGCCTGGATCCTCGACGGCACCAAGACCTTCATCACCAACGGCGGGATCGACGAGAACACGGAAGGCGACGTGTTCCTGGTCTACGCGGCCACCGGCGAGCGCGAGCTCAGCACGTTCCTGGTCGAGAAGGGGATGGAGGGCTTCCGGCTGGGGCAGAAGTGGCAGGACAAGCTCGGCATGCGCTCCTCCTTCACCGCGGAGCTGGTCTTCGACGGGGTGCGCGTTCCCGCGCGCAACCTGGTGGGTAGCGTGGGCGAAGGCACGAGCCAGATGATGCGCAACCTCGAAGTGGAGCGGCTCACCCTGGCCGCCATGAGCGTCGGCATCGCCGGCCGCTGCCTGCGGGTGATGCTCGAGTACGCCAACGAGCGTCGCACCTTCGGGAAGCCCCTGCGCGAGCACGGACAGATCCAGCGCTACCTGGCGGAAACCTTCGCGGAGTGGAAGGCCGCGCGGACCTACGTGTACGACACCGCGCGCCGCATCCGACTCGGCGAGGTCGGCCAGCGCGTCGACGCCGACGCGACCAAGCTCTTCGCTGCGCAGGTGGGCAAGCGCGCGGCGGACGCCGCGATCCAGGTGCTGGGCGGCTACGGCTACATGGGCGAGTACGTGGTGGAGCGGCTCTGGCGCGACGCCAAGCTGATCGAGATCGGCGGCGGCACCCTGGAGGCCCATCACAAGAACCTGGCCAAGGATCTCTGCCGCGACCCGAGCCAGGTGGGCTAGCCCGTGGGCGAGCGCCTGGACGCGGCGGCGCTGGCCGATCGCCTGGGCGCCTTCCTGCGCGAGCGCAGCGGCGATCCCCGGGCCACCGTTGCCGCGCCGCGCCGGCTGGCGGGCGGCGCCTCCCGCGAGCTCTGGTCCCTCGATGCCAGCTGGAACGGAGAGACCCGCGGGCTCGTGCTGCGCCGCGACCCTCCGGGTCGCGAGGGCGACGCGGGCGATCGCGGCCTGGAGTTCGCCCTGTTGCAGGCGGCGGCGGAGGCGCGCGTGCCCGTGCCCCGCGTGCACTGGAGCTGCGACGACCCCGCCGTGCTGGGCTCGGCCTTCTTCCTGATGGATCACGTGCAGGGCGAGACCCTGCCGCGCCGGCTGCTGCGCGACGCTGCCTACGCGGACGCGCGCCGGGGGATGACGGCGCAGCTCGGCGAGATCCTGGCGCGCATCCACACGATCGACCCGGACCGCGCGGAGCTGGCAGGCCTGGCCTCCGCAGACCAGGGCGGCGCTTCGCCGCGCGAAGAGGTGGCGCGGATCGCTGCCGCGATCCGCGAGCTGGCCGTCGAGCCGCACCCGGTGCTCGACCTGGCGGAGCGCTGGCTGCTGGAGCGCGCGCCCTCCGCGGCGCGCCGGACCGTGGTGCACGGCGACTACCGGATCGGCAACGTGATCTTCGGGCCGGAAGGCGTGCGCGCGATCCTCGACTGGGAGCTCGCCCACGCGGGCGATCCGTTGGAGGATCTGGGCTGGCTCTGCACCGAGAGCTGGCGCTTCGGGGAGCCGCTGCCGGTGGGAGGGATCGGGACCCGCGAGGAGCTGGTCGCGGCCTACGAGAAGGCGGGCGGCGGGCCCGTGGATCCGGACGCGCTGGCCTGGTGGGAGGCGTGTGGCAGCTTCAAGGTGGCGCTGGTCTGGATCATGCAGGCGCGGGTCTTCCTCGACGGTCGCGTGCCGTCGGTGGAGCTGGCCTCCCTGGGCCGGCGCACCGCCGAGCCGGAGGCGGAGCTGCTGCGCATCCTGCGGGAGTCGCCGTGAACGATCGGCCCGACGCCGTCGAGCTGCTGGGCGCCGTGGAGCGTTTCTTGCGCGACGAGGTGATGCCGGCCCTGGAGGGTCCGCGCCGTTTCCACGCGCGGGTGGCGGCGCACGTGGTGGCGAGCGTGGCGCGGGAGATCGCGCGCGGCGACGGCGATCTGGTCAGCGAGTGGCGGGGCCTGGCGTCCCTGCTGGATCGCGAAGCCGACGCGCCCGGCTCGGGAGCCGCCCTGCGCGACGCGGTGGTCGAAGCCAACCGCGAGCTGGTGGCGCGCATCCGCGCGGGCGAGGCCGACGCGGGGCCGTGGCGGGACGCCGTGCTCGCCCACCTGGAGCGCGTGGTGGAGGCCAAGCTGGCCGTGGCGCGGCCGCCGAGCCGGAGAGGAGAATAGGTGGAGACCCTGCGTACCGAGACCGCCCGCGGCGTGCGGCACATCGTGCTCTCTCGTGCAGACGCCTACAACACCATCACGCCGACGTTGCGCGACGAGCTGGCCGCCGCCGTGGACGCCGCCGACGCCGACCGTGACGTGCGCGTGATCCTCTTGCGGGCCGAAGGCCGCGCGTTCTGCGCCGGCTACGGCCTCGACTGGTCCACCGAGGCCCAGGCGCGCGCCGAGCAGGCGTCGGACGCCGACGCGCCCTCCCGCAGCGGTCCCGCGCCCTGGCGTCCTGGCGACGGGGAGCGCGGACCGCGCGTGTGGGACAGCGTGGCCGATCAGCGCATGATCGGCGGCTTCGTCGATACCTACATGAAGCTCTGGTACGCGCGGAAGCCCACCCTGGCGGCGGTGCAGGGCTGGTGCATCGGCGGGGGGACCGACATGGTGCTCTGCTGCGACCTCGTCGTGGCGGGGGCGGGCGCGTCCTTCGGCTATCCGCCTTCGCGCGTCTGGGGCACGCCCACGACCGCCATGTGGGTGTACCGGATGGGCCTCGAGCGGGCGAAGCGCTACCTGCTCACCGGCGACGAGATCCCGGCCCGCACGGCTGCGGAGATCGGCATGATCCTCGAGGTCGTGCCCGACGACGCCCTGCGCGACCACGCCACCGCGCTGGCCGAGCGCATGGCCCAGGTGCCCGTCAACCAGCTGGTGATGCTGAAGCTGCTCTGCAACCAGACGGCGGAGAACATGGGCCTGGCGTCGAGCCGCCTGGCGGGAACGCTCTTCGACGGCATCGCGCGCCACACCCAGGAGGGCCTGGACTTCGTGCGCCGCGCCGGCGAGGTGGGCTTCCGCGAAGCCGTGCGCGAACGCGACGCCGCCCCCTTCTCGGACTACGGCTCCCGCAAGCGCTAGGCGAAGCGGCGCAGCTCGCGGCGGGCGATCACCATCTTGTGCACCTCGTCGGGGCCGTCGGCGATGCGCATGGAGCGGCCGTTCCGCCAGGCCGAAGCGATCGGCGTGTCGTCGGACATGCCCAGGGAGCCCAGGCACTGGATGGCGCGGTCGAGCACGTTCATCAGCATGTTCGGCACCACCACCTTGATCATCGAGATCTCCTGGCGGGCGTCCTTCTTGCCGTAGGTGTCCATCTTCCAGGCCGCCTTCTCGGTCAGGAGCCGCGCCTGGTCGATCTCCATCCGCGACATGGCCACCCACTCCTGCACGAACTGCTTCTCGCCCAGCGGGCCGCCGAAGGCCACCCGGGTGTTGGCGTGGCGGCACATGATCTCGAAGGCGCGCTCGGCCATGCCGATGCAGCGCATGCAGTGGTGGATGCGTCCGGGGCCGAGGCGCGCCTGGGCGATCATGAAGCCCGAGTGCTCCGGGCCGAGGCGGTTCGTCACCGGCACGCGGCAATCCTCGTAGCGGATCTCGCAGTGGCCGCCGCCGCCGGCGTGGCCCATCACCGACACCGCGCGGATCAGGTTGAAGCCGGGCGTGTCCGTGGGGACGATGATCTGGCTCTGGCGCGCGTGGGGCGGCGCGTCGGGATCGGTCACCGCCATCACGATGGCGAAGGCCGAGCCGATGGCGCCGCTCGTGTACCACTTGTGCCCGTTGATCACGTACTCGTCGCCGTCGAGCACGGCCTGGGTGCGGAGTCCGGTGGGATCGGCGCCGGAGACCTCCGGCTCGGTCATGGAGAAGCAGGAGCGGATCTCCCCCTCGAGCATGGGGGTGAGCCAGCGCTGCTTCTGCTCGCGCGTTCCGAACTCCGCCAGGATCTCCATGTTGCCCGTGTCGGGGGCGTTGCAGTTGAAGACGCGCGGCGCGATGCCGCTGCGGCCCATGATCTCGCACAGCGGGGCGTACTCCAGGTTGCCGAGGCCAGCGCCGTACTCCTTGTCGGGCAGGAAGAGGTTCCAGAGGCCGAGGCCCTTCGCCTTGGCCCGCAGCTCCTGCATGATCGGCGGCTCGAAGTGGGGGTCGCCCGACTCCTCCACCTGCTCGGCGTAGACCGACTCGTTGGGATAGACGTGCTCGTCCATGAAGCGCTCGAGCTGCGCCATCAGCTGCCTGCAGGTGTCCGAGTATTCGAAATCCATGGCTCCTCCGGAGTGGGATCAGGGTACGACGCTCACCTTGATCGCGCCCGCCTGCTTGTCGGCGGCCAGGGCGTACGCCTCGTCGATCCGCGCCAGCGGGACGCGGTGGCTGGGGAAGTCCGCCAGCCGCTCGCGCTCGGCGTCCACCAGCGCCACGGCGTCCGCGAAGTCGGCGCGCCCGGCGTCGCGGGCGTAGCAGTTCGACCAGGCGACGCTGAGCTCGCGGGTGAAGAGGGGCAGCCCGGGCAAGGTGACGTCGCCCATGAAGAGGCCGAGCACGCAGATGGCGCCGCCCGGAGCCGCCGCGTGGGCGGCGGCGCGCAGGGTGTCGGCCTGCCCGCCGACGGTCTCCACCACCACGTCCGGCCGCTCGCCCACGGACAGGCCGGCCAGGGCCTCGGGGGAGGCCTCGGCCTCGGTCAGCACGCGGTCGGCGCCCAGCCGGCGTGCGGCCTCGGCCTGGGCGGCGTGGCGGGCGCTCACCTCCACGCGACCCGCGCCCAGGAAGCGCGAGGCCAGCAGCGCCAGCTGGCCCAGCGCGCCGGCCCCGAGGATCAGCACCCGCTGGCCAGGCTCCAGCGCGACGCGCCGCAGGCCGTGCAGCGCCACCGCGGCGGGTTCGGTCAGGGCGGCCACCGCCGGGTCCAGGTCCGCGGGCGCGGCGAACACGCGCTCGGCCGGCATCACCGCGTACTCGGCGAAGCCGCCGTCGCGGTGGACGCCGTAGAAGCGGCCCTCGATGCAGATCGCTGGCAGCCCCCGTCGGCACGGCGCGCAGCGACCGCACGCGTGCAGCGGCTCCACCACCACCGGATCGCCCGGGGCCGGGCCCGACACGCCCGGGCCGAGCGCGTCCACCCGGCCCGCCATCTCGTGTCCGGGCGAGATGCCGGTGGTGTAGGCTCCCAGCTCGTAGAGGTGGAGGTCCGTGCCGCAGACCCCGCAGGCCTCGATCCGCACCCGCACCTCGCCGGCGCCCGGCTGCGGCAGCGGGCGTTCCTCGACCCCCACGTCGCGGCGTCCGCGCGCGACCGCGGCGATCACCGGTCGCGTCCGTCGAGTCGCTCCATCACGGCGCGCACGACCAGCGGCCAGGCGATGGTGGCGTCCGCGTACACCTCGGCGAAGCGGCCCCCCTCGGCCTCGGGCACGAACTTTCCCCAGGACACGCCCTCGCTGTACGAGCAGCCGGAGAGCCCGCCCCAGTGATCGGGCTCCGGGCAGATCCGCACCGCGTAGCGGTAGCGGCGCACGGGCTCGTCGCTGCCGACCCGCTTGCGCAGGATCTCCAGGTAGGGGCCCACCTGCTGGGCCCAGTTCCGCGGTACGCCGCCTCCGATCGTGAAGATGCCGAGGGTCTCGTGCTGGCGGACGCGATCGGCGAAGTCGTCCAGGTCGAGAAACGGGTCGAAGCGCACGGGCGCGCCGCTGCGGGAGCGGCGCGTGTGGTTGTAGATCGCCAGGTCGAGCCCCAGCTCCGAGTCGGTGAAGGCCGGCACGTAGATCGGCACGTTCTGGCGAAAGGCACTCGTCAGGATGGCGCGTCCCTCGACGTGCTGGTCCAGGTAGCGCCCGAGCCTCTCGTTCACCGTGCGACTGCAGAGCACCTCGTCGTCGGGGACCCCGTCGAGCGCCTCCTGCAGCACGCGTTCGGTGTCGTCCAGGTTCTTCTCCAGCTCGATCGTGTCGTAGACGCGGTTGTAGCCGCGCTCGTACAGGTCCTCGTCGCGAATCCCCGGCCGGTGCTTGAAGTGCAGCATGCCCGCGCCCTCGACGAAGCCGTGGGTCATGAGGGCGCCGGTCGAGACCACGGCCTGCACCCAGCCGCGATCGATCATCTCCGCCAGCAGCAGGCCCTGCTTGGCGATCGTCATGGCGCCGGAGACCGTGACCACGCGGAAGCAGTCGCGATCCCGGACCATGGCCTCCAGCACGTCCGCCGCTTCGCCGAGGCGTCGCCCGCCGAACGCCGTGCGAGACATGGCCCGCACCAGGTCGTCCACCGAGGCGACCGCCGAGAGATCCAGCGGGGTCAGGGGCTCGAGGCCGTCGTCGTGGCCGGTGCCGTAGCGGCTCTCGTCGCGCGGGCTTCGCTCCTTCACGGGCGGCCTTCCTCCACGGCTTCGGCGAGGCGCTCGGGTTCGGTGACGGGCGGCGAGCAGGTGGTGCCGCGGCAGAGGTAGGCGGTGGCGCGACCGTCGACGGCGGCGCGCCCGGCGAGCCAGCTCGGGTCGAGTCCCGCAGGCGTCGCCTCGGGACCGGCCGCGACCACGACGGCGTCGTCGGGCGCAAGCAGCCGCCGCGCGCGGGTTGCCAGGGCGCGTAGGTCGGCGCTTCCGGCATCGCCCACCACCACGGCCACGGCGGAGCCGCGCTCCGCCAGGCAGGCCGCCCGAAGCAGGGTGGGGTAGGCGGGCGGCACCTTCTCCACCGCGAAGGCGTGGCTGCGCAGCACCGCGTCCGCCACCTCGCGCAGGCCGCCGCGGCCCGAGAGGTCCGCGGCCCGCACCAGGCCCATTACCGCGAGGCCTGCGGAGTGGGGCGTCGCGCCGTCGTGGTCCGAGCGCGGCCGGTGCACCAGCCGCTCGCCGTCCTCCGGCGCCAGGAAGAGATCCGCCCGCTCCCGGTCGAAGAAGCGCGCGGCGATGTCCTCCGCCACCTCGAGGGCCATTCCCAGGTGGCGGTCGCCGGCGCCGGCGCGATAGAGGTCGAGCAGCGCCGCCAGCAGGGCCGCCGCGTCGTCGAGGAAGGCCGAGCCGCGCGCTTCCCCCTCCGCGAAGATGCGCGCGAGCCGTCCGCCGGGGCGCAGCCGCTCCCACACGAAGTCCGTGATCCGGACGGCGTCCGCCAGCAGGGCGTCGTCTTCCAGCGCGCTCGCGGCGCGCGCCAGCCCCGACGCGCAGAGCGCGTTCCAGGCGGTGATCCGTTTGGTGTCCAGCGCCGGCGCCACGCGCCCGGAGCGCGCGCGCAAGAGCGCCGCGCGCTCTTCGGCGAAGCGCTCGCGGGGCTCGCGGGCGAGATCGCGCAGCACGCTGCGTCCGTGCTCGAAGTTGCCGCGCGGCGAGACGTCGTAGGCGCGGCAGAACGCGGGCGCGCGCTCCGGCCCGAGCTCCGCCTCCACCTGTTCCGGCGTCCAGACGAAGTAGATGCCCTCCTCGCCCTCGCTGTCGGCGTCGCTCGAGGCGTAGAGGCCGCCGTCGGGGGCGGACAGCTCACGCTTCAGGTAGTCGGCGGTCTCGCGGATCGGCCACTCCAGCTCGGGGTCGCCGGTGCGACGCCAGGCCTCGGCGCAGGTCGCCAGCAGCTGGCCCTGGTCGTAGAGCATCTTCTCGAAGTGGGGCACCAGCCACTCGGCGTCGACCGAGTAGCGGTGGAAGCCGCCAGCGAGCTGATCGTAGACACCGCCGCGCGACATCTCGCGGCACGTGAAGGCCGCGTGTGCGACGGCTTCGCGGCCGCGCTCGGGCGGCAACACGTCGGCGGCGGCCAGCAGCAGGTCCAGGCTCGTCGGCGTCGGGAACTTGGGTGCGCCCCCGAAGCCGCCGTGCTTGGGGTCGGCGTTGGCGAGCAGCTGCTCTGCCGCGCGCCGCAGGCCGGCGGCGCCGGGGAGCTCCGACGCGACGCCGTGGGGACGGTCGTCGAGCGCGCTCAGGATCCGGCGCGCGCTGGTCTCCACCTCGTCGCGCCGCGCGCGCCAGGCCTGCTCGACCGCCTCCAACACCTGCCGGAAGGCCGGCATCCCGTGGCGCGGCTCGGGCGGATAGTAGGTGCCCCCGTAGAAGGGCCGGCCCTCCGGTGTGCAGAAGACCGTGAGCGGCCAGCCCCCGTGTCCGGTGAGCCGCACCACCGTGTCCATGTAGACCTGGTCCACGTCGGGACGCTCTTCGCGGTCCACCTTCACGTTCACGAACAGGCGGTTCATGAGGGCCGCGGTCTCGGGGTCCTCGAAGGACTCGTGCGCCATCACGTGACACCAGTGGCAGGCGCTGTAGCCGATCGAGACCAGCACAGGCTTGTCCTCGGCCCGCGCCTGCGCGAAGGGCGCCTCGCCCCAGGCCCACCAGTCCACCGGGTTGTCACGGTGCTGGCGCAGGTAGAGGCTCGTCTCCCGATCCAGGCGGTTCGCGGCGCCCGCGGGCACGGAGGGCGCGGGGCTGGAGGGGGGGAGCTCGACCATGGAGACCGACGGATAGCGCAGCGGCACGGGATGTCCGACCTTGGGCGCCATGGCCAGCGTGGTACTGCGTGCGGGCCGCGACCGCTCTCTGCGGCGGCGGCATCCCTGGGTGCTCTCGGGCTCCGTCGAGGACGTGCAGGGCGACCCTGCGCCGGGCGCCTGGGTGCGCGTGGTGTCCGCGGAGGGGGAGACCCTCGGCTTCGGCCACTGGTCGCCCGCGTCCCAGATCCGGGTGCGGCTGCTGGCCTTCGGCAAGGAGGCCCCGGACGACGGTCTGCTGGACGAGCGCATCGCCCAGGCGCTGGCGCGTCGCGCGGCCGACCCCGACCTGGCCGGCCTGGACGGCGTCCGCCTGGTGAACGCCGAGGGCGACGGGCTCCCCGGTCTCGTGGCCGACCGCTACGGCGACACGGTCGTGGCGCGCCTGGCGAGCGCGGGCATGGCCGTGCGGCGCGAGCGCGTGGCGGAGGCGCTGCGCCGCGCCAGCGGCGCGGCCTGCGGCTGGGAGCGCGCGGACGCGCCCGCGGCCCGGCGTGAGGGCGTGGCGATCCACGAGGGATCGCTGTGGGGCGACCTGGGCGAGGGTCCGCTGGAGATCCACGAGGGGAGCCGCCGCTACCGCGTGGACGTGCGCGGCGGGCAGAAGACCGGCTTCTACCTGGATCAGCGCGACGCGCGCGACCTGGTGGAGCGGCTCGCGCCCGGCCGCAGGGTGCTCGACCTCTTCGCGTACACCGGCGGCTTCGCCGTAGCGGCTGCCCGCGGTGGCGCGCGCGCGGTCACCCTGGTGGAGAGCTCGCCGGGCGCAATGGCGCTGGCCCGGGAGAATCTGCACGCCAACGCGCCGGACGTGGCGGTGGACGCCGTCCAGGACGACGCCTTCCGGTTCGTCCGCGCCAGCGATGCGACCTTCGATCTGCTGGTGATCGATCCCCCGCCGCTCGCGCGCCGGCGCGCGGACGTGCCGCGCGCGACGCGCGCCTACAAGGACGTGCTGCTCTTCGCGCTGCGACGCGCAGCGCCGGGAGCCCTGCTGCTGGCCTTCAGCTGCTCCCATCACGTGGGGCCCGATCTCTTCCGGAAGGTCTGCTTCGGTGCGTCCGTCGACGCGGGCCGCCCGCTGCGCGTGCTGGGCGAGCTGACCGCGCCGCGAGACCACCCGGTTGCGTTGGATCATCCCGAAGGCCGTTACCTGTCGGGCTTCGTGTTCGGAGCGTGAGCGGCGCCGCGCGCCGCCACGCCGACGCGCTGGCGCGCGCGCGGCGCTTCCTCGCGGCCGCTGGCGACGCCCTCGACGTGCTGCGTCTCGACGGTCTCGGCGACGCCGAGGCCGCGGCGGCGGCACGCGCGGGCGTGGAGCGCTGCCAGCAGCCGGACGGAGAGTTCGGGCCGCTGCACGGCGCGAAGCCGCCGGGTCCGGTGGCGGCCACGCGCGAGGCGCTCTCGGCATTGGCGGATCTGCGCGTGCGTCACGCGGCGTCGCTGGAGCGGGCCGTGGCCTGGCTGGCCGCCGCCCAGGCGCCAGACGGATCCTGGGGTGACGCCGCGCCCGGGGTGGACCGCTTCGCCACCACGGGACTGCTGGGCGGCCTGCTCGGCGCCGGGGTCTACGTGCGCCCCGCCACCCTGGAGGCTGCGGGCGCGTTCCTCGACGCCCACTGGTCGCCGGAGCGGGTGCAGGGCGGCGCCTGGCAGCGGGTGGCGGCGACCTGCGCGTTCTTCACCAACGTGGAGCACGAGCGGGCCGACGAGGCGCTCCAGTGGGCCGGCCGCGAGCTCGAGCGGGGCTTTCGCAGCGGCGCCTTCGACGGAGTGCGGACCGCGCGGGTCTTCAGCTGGTGCGGGGCGGTCAGCCTGCCCGGTGCGCGCCTCGATCCCTTCGAGCTGGTCGCGTCGGTCCTGGCCGGACAGGGCGAGGACGGCGGCTGGGGCGATCCCGGCGCGGCCGCCGCGGTGCGCGTGGCGACGACCCTGGACGCCGGCGTGGCGCTCGTGCGACTCCCGAGCTGAGCGGCGCTTGCGGCTGCCACGGCCCCGCGGCAGGCTTGGCCGTCCCCCCGATCCCACGAGGCCCCGATGCCCAACCTGGCCGCCATCCACGAGGCGATCTCCGACGCCGTCCCCGACCGCGAGTGCCTGGTCTTCCGCGACCGTCGACTGAGCTACGCGCAGGTCCGCGACCGCACCCGGTGCCTGGCCGAGATCCTGCGGAGCCACGGGCTCGGCGTTCAGCGGGAGCGCTCCGCGCTGGCCGGCTGGGAGTCGGGCCAGGACCACGTGGCCCTCTACCTCCACAACGGCAACGAGTACCTGGAGGGCATGCTCGGCGCGTTCAAGGCCCGCTGCGCGCCCTTCAACGTCAACTACCGCTACGTCGAGGAGGAGCTCCTCTACCTGTTCGAGGACTCCGGGGCCCGCGCGATCGTCTACCACGCCGCCTTCGCGCCGGTGCTGGCCGCCATCCGCGAACGCTTGTCGGAGGTGCGTGTCTGGCTGCAGGTGGAGGACGGCTCCGGCGAGCCGCTCCTGCCCGGCGCCCTCGAGTACGAGTCGGCGCTGGCGTCGGCGGAGCCCGTCCCGCCGCGCGACCTCTCCCCCGACGATCTCTACATCCTCTACACCGGCGGCACGACGGGCATGCCCAAGGGCGTGCTCTGGCGCCAGCACGACATCTTCCGCGCCGCCCTCTCGGCCGGCCGGCCGGACGCGGAGCCCGGCGAGCTGGCGGCGCGAGCCCGGGAGCGGCGGGGGCTGCGGGCGCTGCCCACGCCGCCCTTCATGCACGGGGCCGCCCACTGGTCGGCCTTCAGCGTCTGGCACGGGGGCGGCACCGTCATCGTGCAGTCGCACCCCGGCCATCTCGATCCGGACGACATCTGGTCGACGGTGGAGCGCGAGGGCGTCGAGCTGCTGCTGATCGTGGGCGACGCCTTCGCTCGCCCGCTGCTCGACGGGCTCGAGACCGCATCCTACGACCTGTCGTCGCTGCGCAACATCATCACCGGCGGCGCCATCCTGTCGGCGACCCTGAAGGACGCGCTCCTGAAGCGGATCCCCCAGGCCCGGATCGTCGACACCCTGGGCTCGTCCGAGAGCGGCAGCCAGGCCTTGCAGGTGACCAAGGCCGGAGGGCGTGCCTCGACGGGCGAGTTCGAGATGAACGCGGACAACCTGGTGCTGTCCGAGGACATGACGCGTGTGCTCGCACGGGGCGACAAGGAGCGCGGCTGGCTGGCTCGCACCGGCGACGTGCCGCTCGGGTACCTGGGCGATCCCGAGAAGACGGCTCGGACCTTTCCCGAGATCGACGGTGCGCGCTACGCGGTGCCCGGCGACCGGGCGTCCCTCGGCCCCGACGGGTCGCTGGTTCTCCACGGGCGCGACTCGATCACCATCAACTCCGGCGGCGAGAAGATCTTCGCCGAGGAGGTCGAGCTGGCGTTGAAGCACCACACCGGCGTCTACGACACGGTGGTGGTGGGAACTCCGAGCGAGCGCTGGGGCCAGCAGGTGACCGCCGTCGTGCGGCTCCGCGACGGCGAGCACGCCGACGAGGAATCCCTGCGCGCCGTCTGCCGCGATCACATCGCCGCCTACAAGCTGCCCAAGGTCTTCGTCTTCGTGGACGCGATCGAGCGGGCACCGAGCGGCAAGCCCGACTATGCCTGGGCTCGGCGCGTGGCGGGATCTCGATGAACTCAGCTCGCCTTCGCTCGCGCTCAGGGGACGTTGGTTCAGTAGTTCAGAAACTGCTTGCAGTTTCTGAACTACTGAACCAACGTCCCCTCCTGCAGGGCGTCTCGGAAGGCGCGGATGCGGAGGGCGTTGGCGCCGATGTCGCCGCGGCCGTCGCGCGACTTCGAGCGGATGTCGACCCGGGAGCGTCCGCCGGGAGCGGCCTGCACGCGGATCGACACGTCGTCCACGAAGCGGAAGAAGGAGGTCGTGTCGTAGGCCTCGAGGGTGCCGGCCGCCGGGTCCAGCTTCACCACGGTCCAGCCCAGCGCGTCGGCGGCGCCGCCCACGCGTTCCAGGGCGGTCGCCGGGGGAACGTCGAGCAGGATGGGTGCGAGGTCCGGGTACGCCTCGCGCTGGATGACGGCGAACGACGTGTCGTAGCCCATGCCGTCCCGGGCACGCCGGCCGTACTGCTCGGATGCGCTGAAGGTGGGCGGATTCTCGGGATCGGTCGTGATGTCGTTGATCGCCGGGTACTCGGTCGCGCCGGAGCGGGCGATCACCGTGCCGATCACCAGCAGTGACGCCAGGGACGCGATCAACCCGGTCAGGGCGGCCGACCGGCCGCTGCGCCCCTTCGCCGCGCGCGTGGCGTAGAGGCCCACTCCCGCCAGCGCGAGACCGATCACCGCCAGCAACAAGCCGAGCTGGAAGGAAACCACGAAGCTCGTCAGGGCGGGCAGCGCGCCGCTGGCGGCGGCCGCGGCTCCGATCCCCAGGCAGGCGAGGCTGCCGAGGCCCAGGGCGCGGGCCATGGCTGCCGTGCGTGCCGATCCGGCGGCGTTCTCGGGCATGGCTCCCTCCTGACCGGACGCTGCCGGCAGGCGGGCGAGCATATCACGGGCGCCGAGCCCGACCCGGGGGGCGTGATACCTTCTCCCGTTCCCCCGAGAATTGGACCGGACTCGAGCGTGACGGGTGCCAGACAGCAGCGGAGGAGTCGGATCGGGCGTGCGCCCGGCATGCGGCTGCATGCGGCCGCCGCCTGCCTGCTGCTGGCCGCCGCCTGCGGGGCCGGAACCGAGCTGGAGGTCGCCGAACCGCGCTTCGTCGGGGGCCGCAGCGAGGTGGCGATCCGCGTGGGCGGTGAGCTGGCCGGCCTCGCGATCTGGCTGGACGGACGTCCGGCGGGCGAAGCCTTCGCCGCGACGGAGGGCGGCGTGGTCGCCCGCCTGGAGCTGGCGCCGGGCGCGCACCGCCTCGAGGCCTGGGCCCGGACGCCGTCCGGGACCTGGCTGGAGGCCGGGCGCGATTGGGCCACGCCACCCGCCGCACCAGCGCTCCTGGCGAGCAGTCCCGCGGACGGCGCGACGGACGTGCCGCGCAGCGCCTGGCTCCGGCTCGTCTTCGCCGAAGCGCCCCGGGGCAGCGCCGAGACCTTCGGCCTGCGCTGCGACGGGGGCCCGGTGGAGTTCGCGCTGCGCGACCTCGGCGAGGGTCTGGTGGCGATCGACCCGGCGCCGGAGCTGCCCGCCGCTGCCGCCTGCGCGCTGGACTGGCTCGGCTCCGAGGGACCCGCCGGCCTCCGCTTCGCGACGGCCCCCGCTGGAGCGCTGGCACGCGTCGTCTACGACCGCACCCGGACGGACTTCCTGGCGCCGTTCCCGGACGACTACTACCTGGTGGACGATCCGGGCACTCGCAGCGGCCGGCGCGTGCGCGTGCCGCCGCCGACGGGCCGGTCGGACGAGATCGAAGGGCTCTTCGAAGCCCTGACCCGGGACGCCAACCGGCTGGACGGCTGGAGCCCGATCGCGCCGCTGGTGGTGGAGACCAGCGACGCGCTGGATCCCGCCTCGCTGCCCGCGACGCCCGCGGAGTCGCTCGACCCGCTGGCGAGCGTGCAGCTCCTGCGCATGGACGGCGAGGAGCGCGGTGCCCGGGTGCCCTTCCGGGTGGACGCGCGCGACGACGAGGTGCTATCCGGCGGAACCCGGCGCAGCCACACGTTGCTGCTGTTCCCGTCGCTGCCACTGCGCAGCGAGGGCCGCTACGCGCTGGTGGTGACGCGGCGTGCGTACGTCGACCCCGGGCGTCCCCTCGATCCCTCGCCGTTCTTTCAGCAGGTGCTGGCGCCGCCCCTGTTCGGGGAGGCGCCGGAGGTCACACTGGCACGCGCCGTGGCGGAGCCGGTGGTCGCCTTTCTGGAGTTCCAGGCGAGTCCGCGCATCGCCCGGGAGGACCTGGCGCTGGTGCTGGCGATCTCGGTGCGCTCGACGGACGACATCCCCCGCGACGTCCTGGCCATGCGCGAGCGCATCCACGCCGACCCGCCGCCGGCCCTGCTGGGCTTCAGCGCGCAGGCGGACACGCAGCCGGACAGCGAGATCGCGGCCGTCGTGCGGGGCACCTGGGATGCGCCGGACTGGCGCGCGCTCGACCCCGCCAGCGGCCGGCGCAGCAACGTGGTGCGCGGCGCCGACGGGCTTCCGGTCCAGCAGCGCACGCGCCCGGTCGAGTTCGTGCTGGCGCTGCCGCGGGCCGCGGAGGACGGGCCCGTGCCGGTGATCTTCCACCAGCACGGGAACCCGGGCAGCCAGGAAGAGGTGATCGGCAACGCCCGCAACTTCCTGGCTGGCGCCGGCTTCGCGGTGATCGGATTCACGGACATCCTGAACCGCGAGGTCTCTCCGCCCGGCCCGCCGGACCCGCAGCGGCTGGAGGCGCAGGTGTTCGACGTCTTCCTGGCGTTGCTTCGCAACGGCACCTTGCCGGACCACTGGCTCGAGACCACCGCGGAGCAGCTGGCCTTCCTGCGCTTCCTCGACGGCCTGGAGACCCTGGACGTCCTTCCCCTGGCTGCGCCCGATGGCGTGCCGGACCTGAACCTCGAAGCGTCCGTCTCCTACCACGGCATCAGCGAGGGTGGCAACAACGGCCAGGCGCTGCTGCCCTACGCGCCGGACCTCGGGGGTGCGGCCCTGGTCGTGGGCGGTGCGCGCCTGGCCGAGGTGCTGCTGCACCAGCAGGACCAGGTCTTCCTGGACCTCGTTCCGGCGCTCTTCCCCGGGCTCGGGCCGAGCGACATCTGGACCGGGCTCGCGCTCTTCCAGACCGTCTACGACCGCCAGGACCCGCACAACCAGCTGGAGTTCGCCTTCCGGCGGCCGCTGCGGGTGGATGGCACGGACCGCAAGCCGAGCGTGCTCGTGATCGAGGGCCTGGACGATTCCCTGGTGCCGAACCACGCCACGGACTCGACGGCGGGCGTCCTCGGCGTCCCGCACCTCGAGCCGGTGCTGCGCGCCGTGCCCTTCCTCGACACGGCCGAGCGGGGCGTGTCGGGCAACCTGCCCGGCGGAGGCACCGGCGCCTACGTCCAGTACGCACCCGTCGGCCTGCCCGACGTGCCGCCCACACCGGGCTGTACGGAGCTGTCGGCGACGCGCGCCGGCGAGGGCCACTTCTGTGCCCAGTCGGCGAAGGAATCGCGGCTGCAGCGGATCATCTTCTTCCAGACCGCGCTGGGGGAGGGCCCCCCGGAGATCGTCGACACCCATCCGCTCTTCGAGTGAGAGCAGGCAGGAGACGACCGTGACCGAGCCCGTGCGAAGCGAGCGGAGGGGCGCCGTGGCGCTCCTCACCCTCTCCCGTCCCGACGTGCTGAACGCGCTCGATCACGCCTTGCTGGCGGCGCTCGAGACGGCGCTCGCGCAGGTCGCGGCGGAGCCGGGAGTGCGCGCGCTGGTGCTGACGGGCGAGGGGCGCGCCTTCTGCGCCGGCGCCGACATCGAGGCCATGCGCGCCATGAGCCCCCTCGAGGCGGAGGCGTTCAGCCGGCTCGGGCACCGCTCGCTCGGCGCCCTGGAAGAGCTGGCGATCCCGACCCTGGCGGCGGTGAACGGCTTCGCGCTCGGCGGTGGCTGCGAGCTCGCCCTGGCCTGCGACTTCGTCTACGCCTCCGAGCGCGCGCGCTTCGGACAGCCGGAGGTGAAGCTCGGCCTGATTCCCGGCTTCGGCGGCACCACGCGGCTGGTGCGGCGGGTCGGTCTGGCCTGGGCCAAGGAGATCGTGCTGGGTGGCGAGCCGATCGGCGCCGAGCTGGCTCGCGACATGGGTCTCGTGAACCGCATCTTCGCGCCGGACGCACTGCTCGCGGCGGCCCTGGAGACCGCGGACGGCATCGCGGCGCGGGGTCCCGTGGCAGTGCGGCTCGGCAAGCGCGTGCTCCAGGAGGGCCAGGATGCCGATGTGCGCGTCGCCCACGCCCTGGAGCAGCACGCCTTCGCCGAGTGCTTCTCGAGCCGCGACCGCGAGGAGGGCATGGACGCCTTCCTCGCCAAGCGCGACCCCAGGTTCGAGGGGAAGTAGCGCCGGGGCGGGGGCGGAGCGGGGGCTCGCTGCGCTCCTTCGGTTCGCGCGCATCCATCTCCGAGCTTCGACCGGGATCCGTCAGCGCGCTCACAGGCGTCGCTCCGCGAGCCCCCGCTCCGCCCTCGATTTGTCGTACCGGACGCGCGCGCCTCCGGCTCCGCGTTGCGCAGCATCGCCGTCACTCGCCGCACCTGGGCGAACACGGCGCTTGAAGCCGAGGCCGCAAGCCCGGCGCCCCGTGGTTCGCGCGAGCCCCGAGCCAGAACGCCGGGCGCGCAGCTCGCCGCAGGCGAGCGAAGTCACGATAAATGAGAGCCACTCCGAGCCTCGCGAACCCTCCGGAGCCGCGCGGCCAGCCGAGACCGCCCCGAGCCTACTCGCCGGGTGGGGCAGGGCGCTCCGGCGGCTCGTCCTCCACGTACCCCAGCGCGCGCAGCCGGCTCAGCTGGTCCTCGTCGTAGTCGATTGCGCGCAGCGGCGGGGCCGCGTCGGCCCACTCCTGGAGCTCCTGGGCCAGCCGGCGTGCGGCCTCCGGGTGCTGCGTGCTGGCGTCGCGGGTCTCGCCCGGATCCGCCTCGAGGTCGTACAGCACGCGCTCGCGGACTCCGTCTTCGCTCTTGCGCTCCACGAGCTTGAGGCGCGGCGTGCGCGCCGTGCGCTCCTGGGCGCCGACCGACTCGCCGAAGGCCAGGAGCTCCACGCTCCCCTCCGCGGTCTCGCCGCGCAGGCGCGCCGACAGGTCGACGCCGTCCATGCGGGGACGCCCTTCGGCCGGGATCGCGAGCAGGCCGAGCAGGGTCGGCGTCAGATCCTCCAGGCGGAAAACCTCGTCGTCGACGCCCGGGGCGATCTTGGGGCCCGCCACCAGCAGCGGCACGCGCAGGGCGGAGTCGTGCACGTTCAGGCCGTGCTGGTAGTAGATGCCTCCCTCGCCGAAGTTCTCGCCGTGGTCCGAGGTAAGCACCACGTAGCCGGGCCGCAGGCGCCCCAGGTCCCGCAGGCCCTCCAGCAGGCGCCCGATCTGCTCGTCGTTGTAGGCGATCTCCGCGTCGTAGAGCTCGAGGCAGGCTTCGCGCACCCGCTCGGCCCGCCCGGCGGCGTTTCGCTCCACGGACTTTCGCGACAGCGTTCCCGCATCGAGGTCCGAGAAGAGGGCGCGGCAGGGCTCCGCCGATGCACCGGGCTGGAAGCGCTTCGGCGGGTCGTAGGGCGCGTGGGGCTCCTGGTAGTGGATCCACAGGAAGAGCGGCGCGTGCGCCGGGAACTCCCGTGCGCGCTCCAGGGCCACCTGGGTGGCGACCTCCGCGCGCCAGTGGGGCAGCTCGTGGCGCTCGACGAAGACGTCGAAGCCGCGGTGGAGGTTCTCCTTGCGGCCGGCCACCCGGCTGGCCGACACGCCCAGGGTGGCCCAGCCGAGGGGTTGCAGGATCTCCGCCAGCGTGCGCCCGCGCGTGAGAGGCAGCGCCACCGCCCGTGCCCCGTGGTGCTGCGGCCAGAGCCCGGTGAAGAGCGAGGCCAGGGCCGGCGTGGTACGCGGGCTCGGTGTGGTGGCGTGGGTGAAGCGCCGCCCGCGCTTCGCCAGGGCGTCCAGGTTCGGGGTGCGTGCTGCCGCGTGCCCGTACGCGCCCAGGTGATCCGCGCGCAGCGTGTCGACCGTGATGATGACGACATCGGGCTGGCTGCGCCCGGGCCCGCAGGCCAGGATCAGCCCGGCGGCGAGGCCGGCGGACAGGATTCGCAGGACGCCCACCCGGCGGCGCTCAGAAACCGGAGACGTAGGGCAGCTCGCGGGCGCGCGCGTCGATGGCGGAGCCCGCCTCCAGCAGCACCGCGGTGGCGTTCCAGCTGCCCTCGACGAGCTGCCTGCGGGCGCCGTCGGGAATCTCCACGGGCCGCGTTCCGCCGCGATAGCGGAGCGTTCGCGCCTCGAGGTCCACCACCAGCTCCTGCCCGGGCTCGAGCTCGACGGAGTCCATCGCCTCCTCCAGCACGCTGCGCGAGAGCGTCACGCACGGCAGGCCCAGGGCCACGCAGTTGCCGAAGAAGATCTCGGCGAAGGACTCGCCCACGAAGGCCTCGAAGCCGCGGCGCCAGAGCGCCTGGGGCGCGTGCTCCCGCGAGGAGCCGCAGCCGAAGTTGCGCCCCACCAGCAGCACGCGCGCGCCGTCGAAGCGCTCGTCGTCGAGCGGGTGGTCTCCCTTGGCCTGCTGGCGATCGTCCTCGAAGGCGTGCTCGCCCAGACCGTCGAAGGTGACGCAGCGCAGGAAGCGCGCGGGGATGATGCGATCGGTGTCGATGTCGTCGCCGCGCAGCACGCAGCCGCGCCCCGCCACCCGCACCCGCGGTTCGGCCACGGATCCACTCGCCATCACAGCACCTCGCGCACGTCGCTGACCTGGCCGCGAATGGCGGCGGCGGCCACCATGGCCGGCGACATCAGCAGGGTGCGCCCTTCCGGCGACCCCTGGCGGCCCTTGAAGTTCCGGTTGCTCGACGAGGCGCAGAGCTCGCGGCCCGCGAGCTTGTCCGGATTCATGGCCAAGCACATGGAGCAGCCGGCTTCGCGCCAGTCGAAGCCGGCGGCGCGGAAGACGTCGGGCAGGCCCTCGGCCTCGGCCTGGCGAGCCACCTCCTGGGATCCGGGCACCACGAGGGTGCGCACGTGGGGCGCCACGCGTCCGGTCTTCGCCACCCGCGCGGCCTCGCGCAGGTCGGAGATGCGCCCGTTGGTGCAGGAGCCGATGAAGGCCACGTCGATCCGGGTGCCGGCGATCGGCGCACCCGGGCAGAGACCCATGAACTTCGCCGCTTCCTCCAGGCCGGCGCGGTCCTCGAACGGCGCGTCCTCGAGCTGGGGGATGCACTCGTCCACGCCGACGCTCTGGCCCGGGTTGATGCCCCAGGTGACCGTGGGAGCGATCGCTGCCGCGTCGAGCTCCACCCGGTCCGCGTAGTCGGCGTCCGCGTCGCTGGCCATCCCGCGCCACCACGCGCAGGCGCGCTCGAAGGCCTCGCCTTCGGGCGCGAAGCTCCGGCCGCGCAGGTAGTCGAAGGTGGTCTCGTCCGGGTTGATGTAGCCGCAGCGCGCGCCGCCCTCGATCGACATGTTGCAGACGGTCATGCGCTCCTCGAGCGTCATGGCCTCGATGGCGCTGCCCGCGTACTCGTACGCGTACCCGATGCCGCCCTTCACGCCGAGCCGGCGGATGATGGCCAGGATCACGTCCTTGGCGTACACGCCGGCACCGAGCTTGCCGTTCACCCCGACGCGCCGGACCTGGGGTCGCGCCAGCGCCAGGCACTGGGTCGCGAGCACGTCCCGCACCTGGCTCGTGCCGATGCCGAAGGCCACCGCGCCGAAGGCGCCGTGGGTCGAGGTGTGGCTGTCGCCGCACGCGATGGTCATGCCCGGCTGGGTCAGGCCCAGCTCCGGCCCGATCACGTGGACGATTCCCTGCTGGCCCCCGGGCGGATCGAACAGGCGGATGCCGGCCTCTCCGGTGTTGCGCTCCAGCGCCACCAGCATCTCCTCGGCCAGCGAGTCGGCCAGCGGACGCGCCTGGGAGTCCGTCGGGATGATGTGGTCGACCGTAGCGAACGTGCGCTCCGGAAAGCGCACCTTCGCGCCGATCTCGCGCAGGGACGCAAACGCCTGGGGGCTCGTCACCTCGTGGATCAGGTGGAGCCCGATGAAGAGCTGGGTCTGGCCGCTGGCGAGCTCGCGAACCGCGTGAGCGTCCCAGACCTTGTCCAACAGGGTCTTGCCCATGATTGCCTCGGAAGCTCCTTGAAATAGCAGACGGGCGAGGGGCTGGCACAGCGGCTAGCTGACGGAGCCCGGAGGGCTCCGTTTGCGGCGCAAGCCGACCCAAGACCATGTCTTGGGTCGACCTGCTAGCTTCGGCCGCCATGAACCTGATGCACACGGTGCACGTGCCCGCTGGCGACGGCCCGTTCCCGACCCTCGTGGCGCTGCACGGCTGGGGCGCGAGCGCCCACGATCTGCTCGGCCTGGCGCCCTTCCTGCTGGGCGGTGAAGCGCTGGTCATCTGTCCCCAAGGTCCCGTGCAGGTGCCGATCGGCCAGGGCATGGAAGGCTACGGCTGGTTCCCGCTCAGCGAAGGCGGGCCTCTCGACGAGGAGGCCTTCCGCATGGCCGGCGACGAGCTGAAGGGCTTCCTCGACGAGGCGCTGGAACGCTACCCGGCGGATCCGCGCAAGCGCGTGCTGCTGGGCTTCAGCCAGGGCGGCGTGATGGCCTACGACCTGGCCCTGCGCGAGCCGGGCCGTTGGGCGGGCCTGGCCGCGCTCTCCTCCTGGCTGCCCGGACCGCTGGTGAAGGGCATTCCCCGGCTCGACGCGCACACGGGCTTCCCCGTCTTCGTCTGCCACGGCAGCGAGGATCCCATGATCCCGATCGAGCGCGCCCAGGAGTCCCGCGACGCGCTGCTGCCCTTCGACGTGTCGCTCACCTACCGGGAGTACCCCATGGGTCACGAGATCCGCCCCGAGTCGCTGCGCGACCTGGTCGAGTGGCTGGCCAGCAAGGTGGTCTCCCCGATCCAGCTGGTGTGAGCGTCGCGGGACGCCTTACGCCGCCGGCGCTGCTCCTCGTCGCCGGCGCTGGCTTCGGCTGCTCCGCCTGGTACACCGCGGACCTGCTCGTCGGGCGCGACCCCCGGGTGCTCTACTCCGTGGACACACCCGAGCCGGTGCTGGCCCTCACCCTCGACGACGGCCCGGACCCGGAGGCGACGCCTGCCATCCTCGAGGTCCTGGCGCGCCACGACGTGCGCGCCACGTTCTTCCTGATCGCCGATCGGGTGGCGGGCAACGAGGCGCTCGTCCAGGCCGTGACGGACGCCGGACACGAGATCGCCAACCACGGGGTCCGCGATCGTCCCCAGATCGAGCTCGACGACGAGGACTTCGAGTCCGCGCTCCGGCAGGCCCACGCCGTGCTGGCGCCCTTCGGATCGATTCCCTGGTTTCGTCCGGGCTCCGGCTGGTACGACGACGAGATGCTCGAGGTGCTGGAGCGCCACGGCTACCGCGCCGCGCTGGGCTCCATCTACCCGTTCGACGCGCAGCAGACGTCCGTCGGCCTGACCCGGCGCTTCATCCTGTGGCGGGCGAAGGCCGGCGGGGTCATCATCCTTCACGACGGGGGCGCGCGCGGGCGACGCACGGCGAAGGCGCTAGACGAGCTGCTGCCGGAGCTGGACCGGCGCGGCTACCGGGTCGTTCCCCTGACCGAGCTGATGGCGCTCGCTGCTCCCGAGGAGGAAGCCCCGTGATGCGACGTGTGGCCGCGACCTGTCTGCTGGCGGCGTTCCTGCCGGGCTGCGCCGCCATCGGCCAGCTCTTCCGGGATCCCGAGGACGTGGTCGTCTTGACCCTGCGGCCGGACCGGCTCTACGAAGAGCTCGTGCCCCACTACGTGGAGCTCTGCGCGGTCAGCCAGTATCGGCCGCTCGACAAGCCGCTGGGCGGGATCCCCGGTCACGCGGTGATGTACCTGAAGGGCGCCTGCCGCGACGAGACCGCGGGCTACCCGCGCCTGCGCCCCTGCACGCGCAACGAGACCGACCGCCGCTCGTTCGAGCATGGCGCGGGCGTGAGCGTGAACAAGTGGTTCAAGAACGTGAACTGGGTGGCCACGCCCGGCAAGTCGCTCTTCTACGACGGGGACCTCGCGACCTACGAGACCCTGGATCAGGCCCACTTCGATGCCACCGCGAAGCGGGCCCTCGAGATCGGCATGTTCGAGGGAATCCAGATCCATCCCGTGCCGGAAGGGGAGGCGGGCCCTCAGTCCATCGAGGCGTTCGTG
This sequence comes from uncultured delta proteobacterium, assembly GCA_947259215.1. Classification (GTDB taxonomy): domain Bacteria; phylum Myxococcota_A; class UBA9160; order UBA9160; family JAFDET01; genus CAMYLJ01. The sequence continues at coordinate 210,965 of CAMYLJ010000001.1, read as the reverse complement.
ACGGACGACTCCATGGGGACGGACTTCGCCCTGCGCTTCGGCCGCTCGGTCTTCTGCGCCCGGGTCCCGATGAGCGAGCCGATGATGAAGCGGACCATGGACTACCTGAACGCGCTGAACGACGAGTATCAGGTAGGCCAGAACTACCAGTGGAGCGGCTACTCGGACAACTGCGTCCACACGCTCCACAACGCGCTGGCGGCGGCGGGGATCTGGAAGCCGAAGTCGGTGCGGGCCATCAAGCTGCGCCAGCTGTTCAACGTGGCCGTGCCCGCCAACACCTTCGTCGATCTCGCGTTCCTGACCAACGAGTATCCGATCGAGGACTTCGACAAGCTCTACGGGGACGAGCTGGCCTGGAAGAACCTCGTCGAGGAGGGCTGGCTCCCGTCTTCGCCCGGCAACCTGGTGCGGACCATGTCGGTCCACCAGGAGAACGAGCTCTACGACAGCAAGTTCCGGATGCTCGTGCTCGAGGGATGGTTCAAGAGCGGAACGACTCGCCGTGCGCGAGAGCTGTTGACCGACGGCCGCTTCGTCCAGCTCGACGCCAACCTGCGCTACTTCCAGCGGCGCTACGACCGGATCCTCGCGGAACGCAAGGACGAGGACGGAGACTTCGAGGGCAAGGTCCGGGGATCGGACTACCGCGAAGCCCGGCGGATCTACTACGCCCACGTCGAAGAGGAGCGCAATCGGCTGCTGCGGGCCCAGGATCGGTTGGCCGACCTGGACCGCCTGCGCTCCGAGCTCCTGGAAGACGCCTACGAGCAGTGGAAGAAGCGGGTTCCCAAGCTGGACCCCGCATCGCCCCCTCCGCCCGCGTCTGATAGCCTCGGTTCCGGCGGGGCGTAGCTCAGCGGCCAGAGCCGGAACTTTGGGGGTTCCGCGTCGTGGGTTCGAATCCCACCGCCCCGACCAACCTCCACGCCGTTCCGGCAGCCGCTGCCCGGAGGCGGTATCGTCCCGGCTCCCATGGCCCGGCGACAGGAGCAGGAACCCGCCCGCGACGACGTCGTCGAGCTCGCGCCGAACATCCTGCGGATGGAGCTTCCCATCCGGCTGCCCGGGCTCGGTCACGTGAACATGTACGCGCTGCTCGACGACGAGGGCGCGGCCGTGGTGGACCCCGGGCTTCCCGGGCCGGCGACCTGGCGCGCGATCCAGGACCGGCTGGCCCGCGCGAGCCTGAAGGTGAAGGACATCCACACCGTGGTGGTGACCCACTCGCACCCGGATCACTTCGGGGGCGCCGCGCGCTTCCAGAAGGAGGCCGGGTCGCGGGTGGTGGCGCACCACCGCTTCTCCTTCGGGCCGGTCCAGGCGAGCGCGCCGCCCGAGGTGTCGGTGGACGACCTGGAGGCCCAGCGGCGCGCTGGGCAGGCCGCCGACCCCGACGAGGCGCCGCCTCCCGGGGACGTGGATCCCGCGCCCCCGCCCGTGCCCTGGGGCGGCAAGACACCCTGGGGCGGCGAGCGCCCGCGGCCCCCGTGGAAGCGGCGGCTGCAGTGGCGGCTCATGAGCTGGCTCGGCAAGAGCTGGCTCCCCACGATCAGCCACGTGGTGGAGCACGGCGACGAGCTGCGCCTCGCCGGGCGCGAGATGTTCGTCCAGCACACCCCGGGGCACACCGGCGACCACATCTGCCTGCACGATCCGGAGATCGGCCTGCTGCTCGCGGGCGATCACGTGCTGCCGTCCATCACGCCCCATATTTCCGGCCTCTCCTCCTCCAGGGATCCCCTGGCGTCGTTCTTCTACTCCCTCGACCGGGTGGCGGAGATCCAGGGCGTGGATCTCGTGCTCCCGGCCCACGGTCATCCCTTCGACGACCTGGCGGGCCGCTGCGCCGCGATCAAGCGCCACCACGACGAACGTCTGGAGAAGGTGAAGGCCATCTCGCGGGCGTTCGGCCGGCCTGCCAGCACCGCCGAGTTCGCCCGGGAGCTCTTCTCCCAACGGAGCTGGGGCTCCATGGCGGAGAGCGAGACCTACGCCCACCTGGAGCACCTGAGGCTCCTGGGCCAGGCGGACCGGACCCTCGCTGGCGACGCGGTGCCCCTCTACGTCTCGGGGTGAGGCGTCGCATGCAGGGAGTCCCGGTAAGTCGTCGCCCGCAAAAGGCTCCGGAAAGCGGGGTCCACCCGCGCCCCAGTTCTGGTAAATAAGGACTGGCAGGGGGGAGAAATGAGCGGTTCCGAGCCGGTGATGCGTCCGCAGCTCCGCGACGAGGTGGTGAACACCATTCGCTTCCTAGCGGTGGATGCCGTCGAGCAGGCGAAGTCCGGTCACCCCGGGGCGCCCATGGGCCTGGCGCTGCCGGCCTTCGAGCTGTGGGATCGGCACCTGCGCTTCGATCCGAGCGACCCGGCCTGGCCGCTTCGCGACCGCTTCGTGCTGTCGGCGGGGCACGCGTCGATGCTGCTCTACTCGCTGCTCCACCTGTACGGGTTCGATCTCCCGCTGGAGGAGCTCGTCCACTTCCGCCAGCTGGGATCCCGCACGGCAGGCCATCCGGAGTACGGGCACACCCCCGGCGTGGAGATGACGACCGGCCCGCTCGGGCAGGGGTTCGCGCACGGGGTGGGGATGGCGCTGGCCGCGCGCATGACCCGTGCGCACTTCGGCGGTGCGGGCGGCCCCGGCGACCACCGCGTGTTCGCGATCGTGAGCGACGGCGACCTGATGGAGGGGATCTCCGCCGAGGCGGGCTCCCTGGCCGGACACCTGGGGCTCGGCAACCTCGTCTACCTCTACGACGACAACCGCATCACGATCGACGGCGCCACCGACATTACCTTCAGCGAGGACGTGGTCGCCCGCTTCGAAGCCCAGCGCTGGCACGTGCAGACCGTGGACGGCCTCGACGCCGAGGGAATCCACAAGGCGCTGTCCGAGGCGGTGGCTGAGGACGAGCGGCCGTCGCTCGTCGTGTGTCGAACGACGATTGCGTACGGCAGCCCCGGCAAGGCCAACACCTCGGCGTCCCACGGCGCCCCCCTCGGTGCCGAGGAGGTGGAGGCCACCAAGCGGGCCCTGGGCTGGCCGCTCGAGCCGAGCTTCCACATCCCCGACGCCGTGCGGGCGTACTTCGCCGAGCGCAGCGCCGCCAAGCGCGGCCAGCGCGCGGAGCGCGACACGGCGCTGGCGGGCTGGCGCGCCAGCGAGCCCGAGACCGCCGCGGCCTGGGATCGCGCCCGCGCGCGCGAGGTCCCCGCGGATCTGGCGCCGCGGCTGGCCGAGGGCCTCGAAGACGTCTCGGACGCCACGCGCAAGCTCTCGGGCAAGGTGATCCAGCGCCTCTACGAGGCGGTGCCGTACCTGGTGGGCGGCTCGGCCGACCTGGCGGGTTCGAACAACACCCGCATCGACGCGAGCGGCGACGTGGGCGCGGGTCCGGACCCCTTCGCCGGCAGCAACATCCACTACGGCGTGCGCGAGCACGCCATGGGCGCCATCACCAACGGGATCGCCCTGGATGGAACCTTCCTGCCCTACGCGGGCACGTTCCTGATCTTCAGCGACTACATGCGGCCGGCGATCCGGCTGGCCGCCCTGATGGGCGTGCGCTCGATCTTCGTATTCACCCACGACTCGATCTTCCTGGGCGAGGACGGCCCGACCCACCAACCGATCGAGCAGCTGGACTCGCTGCGGGCGATTCCCAACCTGGCGGTCTGGCGCCCCGCCGACGGTGTCGAGACCGCCGCCGCCTGGGCCTGGCTGCTGGAGCGGGCCGAGGGGCCCGGGCTGCTGGCGTTGACTCGGCACGGCGTTCCCGCCCTGGAGCGCCCGACCGGAGTCGGGGTGGCGGACGTGTGGCGCGGCGGCTACCGGCTGCGCGAGCCCGCGGGCGCACCGGACGTGGTGCTGGCGGCGACCGGCTCGGAGGTGTCCCTGGCGTGCGAGGCGGCCGACAAGCTGGCGACCCAGGGCGTGGGCGCGCGGGTCGTCTCGCTGCCGTGCCTGGAGCTCTTCGAGTCCCAGCCGCGGGCGTATCGCGACGGGCTCCTGCGCGCGGGTGACGCGCCGGTGGTGGCGGTCGAGGCGGCGCGGGGCCAGAGCCTGCGCGGCCTGGTGGGCGATCGCGGCCTCGTCTACGGCATCGACCGCTTCGGCGCCTCGGCGCCCCTCGGTGCCCTGGCCGAGGAGTTCGGTTTCACTCCCGACCAGCTCGCGGAGGGCGTGCGGCGGCATCTCGAGGAGTTGCGAGCGTCATGAGCGACTTGAGCCCGTTCAACCTGGTCGCGTTGGTGGGAGCGGCGATCCTCGTCCCTGGCTGGATCCTGGCGGTGGTCCTGAAGCCCGGCCCCACCCGCGACAAGGTGGGTTGGGTCGGTGCGACCGCGCTCTACCTGGCCCTGTCGTCCTGGTTCCTCGGACACTGCCTCCGGTTCTGGCACGAGGAGCGCTGGGCGCTGCTGGTTCCCATCGGCTTCCTCGCCTTCATGTTCTCGCTGGGGCTGTTGGTGAGCTCATATCGCACCATCGGCCAGTTCGTGGATCGGACCTCGGCGTCGCAGAGCGCCACCAACTAGCGTGACTCCGCTCGGCTGCGCGAAGAGCAAGGATCGGAAGCCGGCTGAAGCCGGCTTCCCAGCTTGCTTGGCGCTGTCGCTGAGACCGCTGCGCGCCCTGCGTCGTGCCTCGGGGCACGTTCGGGATTCGGGGCGCAGGGCTTGCGGGGCCGCAGCTTCCGGTAGGTTCGCCGACGCGGAGGCGCTGATGCCGGAGTTGGCTCAGCGGTAGTCGTGGCTGCGCGGCAGGCCCGTCTTGGGGACCAGCGGCGCGAGCTCGCGGACGCGGACGTGGACCACGTCGTCCACGTTCTGCACCGGGCCGGCGAGCTCGACGATGGCGGCCGTGTGGAGCGGTGCGCGGAAGCGCTGGAACTGGCGAGGAGTCAGGACGGCGTTGCTGGTGCCGGTCTCGTCCTCCAGGGTGAGGAAGCAGAAGCCGCGGGCGGAGCCGGGACGCTGGCGCACGATCACGAAGCCCGCCGTGCGCACGAAGCTCCCGTCCGGCGCCGCGCGCACCTCCGCCGCCGAGAGCAGCCCGCGCGCCCGCAGCCCCGCGCGCAGGTGGCTCAGCATGTGCGGCCCCGTGGTGAGCCCCGCCACCCGGTAGTCGGTCAGGGTCTCCTCCTGGGCCGTCATCTCGGCGAGTGGCGAGGGCGAGCGCACGGGGCGCACGCCGGCGAAGAGCGACTTCGGGTCGCGCTCCAGCGCCGCCACCTGCCACAACGCCGCCCGCCGTTCCCGTGCTTGCGGATCGATTTCCCCGAGCGCCCCCAGCTCCGCGAGCGCGGCCAGCTCGTCGCTCTTGGGGGCCGTGCGCTTCGCGAAGTCTGCGAGGTCTCGGAAGGGGGTGCGGGCGCGCTCGCTGGCGATGCGGGTGCCGGTTTCGGCGGTAAGGCCTCCGACGTAGCGTAAACCGAGGCGGACGGCGGGACGGCATTTATCGTGACTCCGCTCGCCTTCGGCGAGCTGCGCGCCCGGCGTCCTACCCCGTGGCTCGTTCGGGCTCCGGGGCGCCGGGCTTGCGGCCTCGGGGTCCGGAGGCGTGTTGGCTTCGGGTGCGGCAAGGGATTCGAGGGTGCATTGCCACTGCGAGTGCGTGACGTCGATGGGTCGGACTTCGACGTGGTGGTGCTGGGCGTCCTGTACCAGGGTGGCGGGACTGTAGAAGCCCATGGGCTGGGCGTTGAGGAGGCCCACCAGGAAGGCTTCCGGGTGGTGCGCCTTCAGGTAGGCCGAGGCGTAGGCGATCAGCGCGAAGCTGGCCGAGTGGGACTCCGGGAAGCCGTAGAGGGCGAACGACTGGATGCCGCGCACGATGTCCTCCTCGGCCTGGGGTGACAATCCGTTCGCGCGCATGCCCGCGCGCAGCCGCGCCTCGATGCGATCCATGCGCTCCACGGAGCGCTTGAAGCCCATGGCCCGGCGCAGCTCTTCGGCCTCGCCGCCGCTGAAGCCCGCCGCGATCATGGCGATGCGCAGGAGCTGCTCCTGGAAGAGCGGCACGCCGAGGGTGCGCGCGAGCACCGGCTCGAGGGAGGGGTGCGGGTAGCTCACCGGCTCGCGCCCGGCGCGGCGGTTCAGGTACGGGTGCACCATCTGCCCGACGATCGGGCCCGGGCGGATGATCGCGATCTCCACCACCAGGTCGTAGAAGCAGCGGGGCTTCAGGCGCGGCAGGGTCGCCATCTGGGCGCGGCTCTCGATCTGGAACACCCCCACCGTGTCGGCGCGCCGGATCATGGCGTAGGTGGCGGGGTCGTCGGGGGGCAGGTGGGCGAGGTCCACGTTCACCCCCTCGTGCTTGCGGATCAACGGGATCGTCTCCTCCAGGGCCTGGAGCATGCCCAGGCCGAGCAGGTCGATCTTGATGATCCCGAGGTCGGCGCAGTCGTCCTTGTCCCACTGCACGATGGTGCGGTCGGGCATGCGGGCGGGCTCCAGGGGCACCACCTCGTCGAGCCGGCCGGCGGCGATGACGAGTCCCCCGGTGTGCTGGCCCAGGTGGCGCGGCAGCCCGCGCACCTGCCGCACCAGCCCGAGAAGCGTGCGGATGCGCGGCGCCTCCGGGTCCACGCCCGCCTTGCGCAGGATCGGGGCCAGGGCATCGCGCTGGTCGTCGTACTCCCAGCTCGCCAGGAGCTTGGCGAGCTTGTCCACCTGGTCCTCGGACAGACCGAGGACCTTGCCCATCTCGCGCACGGCCGAGCGCGTGCGGTAGCTGATGACCGTGGCGGTCATCCCCGCACCGTGCGGTCCGTAGCGTTCGTAGACGTACTGGATCACCTGCTCGCGCGGATCGCCGGAGGGCAGGTCGAGGTCGATGTCCGGCCACTCGCCGCGCTCCTCGGACAGGAAGCGCTCGAAGAGCAGCTCCATTCCCACCGGATCCACGGCAGTGATGCCGAGCGCGTAGCAGACGGCGCTGTTGGCGGCGGAGCCGCGGCCCTGGCACAGGATGCCCTCGTCGCGAGCGTAGCGGGCCACGTCCCAGACGATCAGGAAGTAGCCCGCCAGCGTGAGCTTCCCGATCACCGCCAGCTCGTGCTCGATCTGCGCGCGCGCGCGCGCGGGCAGGGGAGTCCCGTAGCGGCGCTGCGCTCCCTCGAAGGTGAGCCGGCGCAGCAGGCCCTGCTGGGTCTCGCCGGCGGGCGTCGGGAAGTCCGGGAAGCGGTAGCCCAGGTCGTCCAGGCTGAAGGCGCAGCGCTCGGCGATGGTGCGCGAGGCGCGGATCCACGCCGGCCGGTCGGCGAAGCGCGCGGCCATCTCCTCCCGCGCCCGGAGCCCGCGCTCGCCGTTGGGGAGCAGTGTGCGGCCCGCGTGGTCGAGGGTCCGCTTCTCGCGCAGGCACGCAAAGGCGTCGAGGAGCCGCCGGCCCTCGCGGCGGGCGAAGCGCACGTCGCCCGTGGCCACCACCGGCACGCCGCGCGCCTCCGCCAGGGCCACCGCCCAGCGCGCACCCATCTCGCCGCGGCGTTCGAGATGTCGGGAGACGTCGAGCCACAGGCGATCGCCGAAGATCACGCGGGCGTGATCGAGCCCGGCGGGGGTCAACGCGCCGTCGCCGCGGACCAAGGCCAGAAGCTCGGTTCCGTGTTCTTCCGCTTGGGACCAGGTGATGTGCGGGGCAGAACTTATCGTGACTCCGCTCGGCTGCGCCTCGCTGCGCGCCCGGGCCCGGAGGGCCCGCGCTTGCGGGGCTTCTTGGCTCGGGTGGTTCGTGCGGGGCGCGGAGGCTCGGGTGGGTTGACGTTGCGCGGAGTTGTTCCACTTCGCGCGTTTGGGGTTGTGGTGGTGTGCCAGCGTGCAGAGGCGGGAGAGGCTTCGGTAGGCGCTCGGGGAGGGGACCAGCAGCAGCAGCTCCGGGCCGTCTTCGATCTGGAGCTCGGCGCCGACGATCGGGTGCAGGCCGGCTGTGCGCGCCGCCTGGTAGAAGCGGGGCGCGCCGTAGAGGCCGTCGCGGTCGGCCAGCGCCAGGGCCGGGTGGTCGAGCTCGGCGGCGCGCTCGACCAGATCCTCCGGATTGGAGGCGCCGGACAGGAAGGAGAAGGCGCTGCGACAGCGCAGCTCCACGTAGTCGCGCGCCAGGGCGCGCGCGGACACAGCAGGGGTCCGGCTCCGCAGGGGAGCCGGCCGCGCCGGGGGGGACGCCATGGGCTGTGATTTTCGTTTTTTATTCGCCTCGGGTCAAGCTCTCTTCCGGGTATCCTCGACCGATGCCCCAGGCCTCCACGATCCTCGTCGTGGACGACGAGGCGACCCTCCAGCGCCTGATCGCACGGGTGCTGGGGCGGGCGGGCTTCGAGAGCGTGGCCGTGGGCGACGGCGACGCCGCCGCGGCCGCCCTGGAGAAGGAGCCCGACCGCTTCGGGGCGGTCGTGCTGGACGGCACCGTCCCTCCCGGCGGCGGGGCCGAGGCCTTGCGCGCACTGCTGGCCCGGAAGCCCGACCTGGGCGTCGTCCTCACCAGCGGCGCGGAGCTCGATCCGCCGCTGCGCGCACTGCTCCGCGAGTACGCCGGTGTCTTCCTGGCCAAGCCCTTCTCGCCGGACGCGCTGGTCGACGCCGTGCGACAGGCATTGGGCGGCCGCTGAACGCCGCGGGCCGCGGACTCCGCGGGTTCGCGTGGCGCGGAGGCTCTCATTTATCGTGACTCCGCTCGCCTGCGGGAAGAGAACGGATCGGAAGCCGACCCGGTGGCCGGCTTCCCAGCTTGCTTGGCGCTGTCGCTGAGACCGCTGCGCGCCCGGCGTTCTGCCTCAGGGCTAGTTCGAGCTCCGGGGCGCCGGGCTTGCGGGGCCGCGGGCGCTCCCGGGCTACGCTCCCTTCGTGGCACGCACGATCCTGCACGCCGACATGGACGCGTTCTACGCGTCCATCGAGCAGCGGGATCGCCCCGAGCTGCGGGGACGTCCCGTGGTGGTGGGGGGCAGCTCCGATCGCGGCGTGGTGGCCGCCGCGAGCTACGAGGCGCGCCGCTTCGGGATCCACTCCGCCATGCCCAGCGTGGAGGCGCGTCGGCGCTGCCCCGGCGCCGTCTTCGTGCGCGGCGACATGCAGAAGTACGCCCGCGAGTCGAAGCGGATCTTCGCCGTCTTCCGGCGCTTCACGCCGGCCGTGGAGGGGCTCTCCCTCGACGAGGCATTCCTCGACCTCACGGGGAGCCAGCGGCTGCTCGGGCCGCCGGCGGAGGTGGGCCACGCCCTGCGGGCCGCCGTGCGGGAGGAGACCCGGTTGGCCGTCTCCGTTGGGATCGCGCCCGTGAAGATGGTCGCGAAGATCGCGAGCGACCTGGCCAAGCCCGACGGCCTGCTCGAGGTGCGCAACCACGAGGTGCGCGCCTTCCTGGCGCCGCTCCCGGTCGGTCGCGTGTGGGGCGTTGGGCCCGTGGCCCAGGCGCGCCTGGCCGCCGCGGGCTTCGAGACCCTGGCGGACCTGGCGGCCGCCGAGCCGGCGCGCCTGTGGGAGCTGCTCGGCGACTGGGGCGCCGCGGTCGCGAGCCTCTCGCGCGGCGAGGACCTGCGGGAGGTGGAGCCCTGGCGCGAGCCGGTCTCCTACAGCGAGGAGAACACCTTCGCCGAGGACGTCGGCGATGCCGAGCGGCTCGCCGCCACCGCGCGGGTGCACGCCGAGAGCGTGGCGCGTCGCCTCCGCCGCGACGGCCTGCGCGCGCGCACCGTGGTGTTGAAGCTGAAGCTCGGACGGCGCCGCAGCCCGGGGGCGCGGGGCTACCCGCTGCTCACCCGGCAGCTGACCCTGCCGGAGCCGAGCGACGACGGCGCGACCTTCGGCGAGGCCGCCCGCAGCCTGCTCGCGCGGGCCGCCCTGGCGCAGCCGGTCCGGCTGCTCGGGGTGGGCGCCACCAACCTGGTGCGCGCCGACGCCGGGCAGCTCGGGCTCTTCGAGCCTCCTGCGGAGACGCGGCGCCGGAGTCGCCTCAATCGCGCACTCGACGAGCTGGCGGACCGCTTCGGACCGCGCGCCGTGGTGCGTGCGGAAGAGGGCGACGCCGAGCGGGCGGCCCTCTCCCTGCAGATCAAGCGCGGCGAGGACTGAGTCCGGCGTCGTCGCGGGGGGTGGCGCCGACGCTCGGCTTGTCCCAACGGTAGACCCGCATCGGCGGGACGTTCAGCAGCTCGGTCTGGCGGGCGGCGGGCCCGAAGACCGCACGCCCCAGCAGCTCGACCCGGTCGCGCAGCTGGTAGGCGACGAAGCGTCCGCCCGGGGCCAGAGCGTCGTGGGCCGAGCGCAGGATCGCCGTGCCGAGCGCGCGGGGCATGGTCGAGAAGGGAATGCCGGAGAGCACCACCTCCGGCGCGGGCAGCGCGTGGGCGGCCAGCGCCGGCTGGATCTCCGCCGCCGAGCCGCAGTGCACGACGAGGCGCGGATCGCGGATCTGGTTGCGGAGCAGGCTCGCGAAGCGCGGGTTGATCTCGATGGCGAGCAGGCGTCCGTCGCGGGGCAGCGCTGCGAGCAGGGCGCGGGTGGTGCCGCCGGTGCCGGGCCCGAGCTCGACGACGGTTCGCGCCTGGCCGATGCCCGCCGAGCGCACCACGCGCCGCTCGAGGAAGCGCGAGCTGGGCACGATCGAGCCCACCTGCTTCGGGCTCTTCAGGAAGCCGCGGAGGAACTGGATGCGTGAGTCGTTGCTACGCGGCTGGCGTCGAGGTGTCATGGTTCTCCCGAGAGCTGGCGCCCGCTGTTGGTAGCGGTGCGAATCGACACGGTCAAGTTTCGCGGGCGGCGATCAGTCGTAGACGGCGTCGATGCTCCAGCGTCGGGCCAGTGCGTCGTGGCGCAGGCGCACGACGTTGCCGTCCTCGGTCTGCACGTCGTAGTGGTCCAGGGCGAAGCGGCGTTCGCGCGACCACCAGCCGCCGCTCGTGCGCCACGGCCCGGCCGCGGCCACCACGTCTCCCCGCGCTGCGGCGCTCTCCACCCGGGTGGGGCGTCCCGCCGCATCCAGCTGCACGTGGGCGGGCGCCGGGGGGCGCAGTACCCGCACGGCGAGCGCGTGCCTCCGCGGGGAGCGGACGCCTCCGGGGGCGCGCGCCCCGGCCGCGAAGGGGCGGACCTCGAAGGCGTCCGGGCGGTGGTCGTCCAGGGGCGCGGGAGCACCCACGCGGCCCTCGCCGCACAGGGATTCGAGCTCGGCCAGGGTCCGGCCCAGGACCGCGGGTGCGGGTCCGGCAGGGCGGAAGAGGTCGAGCTGGTCCCGGCGCACGGGGCGCCCCTCGCAGGCGACGGCCAGGGCCTCCACGGCTGCGCCGGGAGGGTGGGATTCGAGCGCCAGGCCGACGAGGCGCAGCAGGACCCGCGCGTCGTCGGTGGGGGCTGCGACGCCCACGCGCCGGGCGTCGCGGCCTCCGCCGTCCAGGTCGAGGCAGAGCTCCAGGTCGCCGCAGGCCAGGCCGCGCACGGCGAGCCGCGTCGCCAGCCGCGAGAGCACGCCGCGCAGCACGAAGCCGAGGGGCTCGAGGCGATCGATGGCGTGCTCCAGATCCAGCGCCTCCTCGATGCGAGTGGTGACGGGGACGGGCAGGGCGAGGGGGCTGCCCTCGCCCTGCGCCAGGGTCGCCAGGCGCACGGCCTCGCTGCCCAGGCGCGCGGCCAGGGCACGCCGCGGGAGTGCGGCCAGCTGGCCCAGGCGCCGCACGCCGAAGCGCAGCAGGGCCTGCGCCAGCCGGTCGTCGGGGTCGAGCAGGTCCAAGGGCAGGGGGGCGAGGAAGGCGGCCTCGGCGCCGGGCGGGATGACGCGCACGGCACCGGGCTCGCCGAGGCTGCGGACGGCGAGCTGGGCCACCTCGCGCGAGCCGGCCACCGCCGCCGCCGCCGGCAGCCCCAGGCGCCGGGCGCGTTCGCACAGGGCGCCGGCGAAGCCCGACTCGGAGTGGAAGAGCGTGTCGACGCCCGAGGCGTCCAGAAAGACGCACGCCTCCGACTTCCAGGCGCCCGTCCCGGGCGACGCCGGCACGGCCCGGGGCGAGGCCGACAGGGCCGCGTCCACCAGGGCTTCCCGCGCCGCCCGCTCGAGGGCCGGCGAGGCCACGCGCACCGCGAGATCCGCGCAGGCGGCGCGCCCGTGCACGACGGTCGTCCCCGGACGCAGGCCGACGCGCTGCGCTTCGGGTGACACGGCCACGAGCTCCGCCCGCGGCCCCGCCCCCGCCGCGATGGCCAGGGGCTGGCCGGCGAGCTCGGGGTGGGCGCGCAGCTCGGCGACCAGGGCGAGATCGGCGACGCGCAGGCAAGCGACACGCATGGCTCACGGCGGAAGCTGGAAGCGCAGCGCCGTACTGCCGCCGATGGGACCGCTGCGGTTGCGCACCGCAGTCGCTTGCGACTCCAGGCCCTCGAGCAGCGGCGGCCTGCCCGAGAACTGCGGCCGCCCGGCCCTCAGCTCCAGCACCACATCCGCCTGCCCCCCCGCCACCCGCGCATCGGAAACCACCACCACAGCCGTCTGACTGGCCGTCGCTGCACGCGCCAGTCGCAACCACGAGGCGCAGGCAGCATGGCTTCCGGCGCCGCTGCTCGCGCTCGAGAACGACAGGTCCAGCAGCACCAGCCCGAACCCCCCTCCCTTCAAGATCACGTGAGCCGCGAGCAGTCCCTCGCGGCAATCGCGGGCGCGGACCCAGAGGGTGCGCTCCAGGTCCACCCGGGCCGCGGCGGCCGAGGCCGGGTCGAAGGCGTCGATGGCGTCCACCACGGCCGCGTACTCGCCTGCGTCCGTGGTGGCGGCCAGCAGGGCCAGGGCCAGGGAGGTGCGGCCCGACGAGGCGGGCCCCGTGATCTCCGACAGGCGGCCGCGCGGAAAGCCGCCCCCGAGCAGGCGGTCGAGGGAGGCCAGCCCGCTGGGCCAGCGTCCCGGCGCCTCCCGGGGCACGTGTCCGCGGCGCAGCTGGGGGAGCTCGCGCAGGAGCGCCTCCGCCCGCACCGCGGCGGTGGTTCGAGGGACGGGGGGCATGGGGATTCGATTTTCGTCTTTTATTCGCCACCTCGTCAACCGGAAAACACCCGGCAATGCGACTTTGCACCCCCCCCGACACCACTCATGCGCGTGAGACGTCGTGTTCCCTTGCCGGCGCTGGGCTTGCGTGCGCCGCTGCTCGCGCTGGCGCTGCTCCTCGTCGCCGCGCTGGGTGCCCGTGCTCTCGGGCTGGCGGACATCAACCCGCTCTACTTCGAGGGTTCTGGGGGCTTCGGCTTCGACCCGGCCGACGCCGCTGCCCTGGGCCTTGGCCCCGTCTTCAGCGCCCTCCCGGGCGACGACTGGATCGAGGCCGGCAACATCGCCCGCACCCTGCCGATCCAGATCGAGCAGAACCTCGGCACCGTCCACCAGAATCCCCGCACGCCGAGGCTCGCGAGGCCCTTCATCGCCGACTCCACCTGGACGGTCCACAACGTCACCGGGCGGGATCTCCTGGCGCCGCTGCTGGTCTTCAGCCTCGTCGATCCCGACGGCAGCTACCGCGACATCCCGACGGGCCTCGATTCCGACCTGCTGGAGCTGCTTGAGTATTCGTCCGGGGGTGTGGATTATCTGTTCGGAGTCATGAGGCTTCCGGACCTGGGAGACGGCGAATTCGTCGACGTGGACGTCCGCTACGTGGTGGCAGGCAGGCTCGAGCGCAACGGCTCGAACCTGGTGATGCCGCCCCTCGGCCTGGCAGCCCTGGGTACCAGCACGGACTCGACGCCCTGGGCGTCTCCGACGCCCGTGCGATCGGCGACGGAGCCGGCGCGCGGGTGGCGCTCCTCGACTCCGCCCCGGAGACGTCCCATCCGGATCTCACGCGGGTGCGGGTGCGCCCCCTGGCCGAGGGTCCGCCCACGGTGCCCGCCGCCCACGGCAGCCTGATGGCGGGCGTGATCGCCGCCAGCGAGGGCAACGGCGTGGGGATCGCGGGCGTCGCGCCGGGAGCCGACGTCGTCGCGGTCCCGGTCTGCACCCCGCGCGGCGCCAGCGCGAGCGATACCTGCCAGCTCTACCACACGCTCCAGGGCCTCGACCTCGCCTGGGAGGAACAGGCGTCGCTGGTGAACCTGTCGTTGGTGGGTCCGCCGAACGCGTTGCTCGAACGGGCGCTCCGGCGTCTCGACGAGCTCGGCGTCGTGGTGGTGGCGGCCGCGGGCAACGAGGGCAGCGCCGAGGCCCGCTACCCGGCCGCCTATCCGTCGGTGGTCGGGGTCGCGGGCCACGACCGGGCCGGGCGCCCCGACCCCCGCAGCAACCGCGGGCCCTCGGCGGAGATCGCCGCGCCCGGCGTCGAGATCGTCTCGACCCACCCGCCCGGCTCCTTCGCCTTCGCGGACGGCAGCAGCCTGGCGGCTGCGCACGTGACGGGCGCCTTGGCGGTGCTGGTGGGCGCGGGCGGCGATCCGCTCGCTGCGCGCACGGCGCTCTTCCGCGCGGCGCGGCGGGACGGTTCGGCGACGCCGCGCGTGGCGCCGTTGTGCGAGGCGTTGGGGTTGCTCGGGCGGGACTGCGGGGCGCCGTAGGGCGTCGGGTCTCCGGTGCCCCGCGCGGGGGCGGAGGCTCTCATTTATCGTGACTCCGCTCGCCGTTGGCTCGCTGCGCGCCCGCCGTCGCGCGTTCGGGCCCGTTCGCGCGTGGAGGCGCCGGGCTTGCTGGGCGTCGGCCTCCGGAGATCCGTTTGGACTCCGGAGGCTCGGGCTCTTTATCCGTTCTCCTGCTCGAGCACCGCCTCCCACCGTTCCAGACGGGGCGGGCCGGCCAGCACGCCTTCCGGCGTGCGGGCCTGGGCGTGGGCCTTGCGGAAGGCCTCGGACTCGGTCCAGGCCTCGAAGGCCTCGCGGCTCGCCCAGCTGGAGTGGGACACGTAGGCGCCGGGCTCGTCGCTTCGCAGCAGGGCGAAGCGCAGGAAGCCGGGCACCTCGTGCAGGTAGGTTTCGCGCTTGCGCCAGTGCTCTTCGAACTCCGACGCGCGCTCCGGGTTCACCTTGAAGTGGTTCATCGCGATGAATTGGGCCATGGGGCTAGAATAGCTCCATGCAACTGCTTCACACGATGCTGCGGGTGAAGGACCTGGACGCCTCCATCCGCTTCTACTGCGACCACTTCGGCATGAAGGAGCTCCGCCGCAAGGACTTCCCGGCCGGCGAGTTCACCCTGGCCTTCGTCGGCTACGGCGACGAGTCGGACCACAGCGTGCTCGAGTTCACCTACAACTACGGCCGGAGTGACTACGAGCTGGGCGACGCCTTCGGCCACCTGGCGATCGGCGTGGACGACATCTACGCGACGTGTGACCGCCTCCGGGACGCGGGCGTGACCATCACCCGCGAGCCCGGCCCCATGCAGCACGGCAGCACGGTCATCGCCTTCGTCGAGGACCCGAACGGCTACAAGGTCGAGCTGATCCAGCGCGGCTAGCGCTCGGGGAGGATCCGGACCCGCCGGCCGTCGATCTGCAGGCGTCCTTCGGCGAAGAGCCGGATGGCTTCCGGCACCAGCTGGCGCTCGGCGGCCTGGACGCGGGCGGCCAGGCTGTCCGGCGTGTCGTCATCCTCCACGGCGACGGCCTGCTGGAGGATGATCGGACCGTGGTCGTACTCCGCGTCCACGAAGTGCACGCTGGCGCCCGTGAGCTTGACCCCGGACGCCAGCACCGCTTCGTGCACGCGGCGTCCGTAGTAGCCCTGGCCGCAGAAGGCCGGGATCAGGGCCGGGTGCACGTTGAGCGCCTTGCCGTCGAAGCGTCCGCGGGTCTCGAAGGGCGAGAGGAAGCCGAGGAGCGCGACCAGGTCGACGGCGAAGTCGTCGAGGACGCCGTGGAGCGCGTCGTTGAAGGCGCCGACGTCCGGGTACTTCCGGCGCGGCACCGCCACCGCCGGCACGCCGCGCCGCTGCGCGCGCGCCAGGCCGCCGGCCTTCTCCTTGGAGGCGATCACGACGACCACCTCACACGGCAGCTCTCCGGCGTCGATGCCCTCGAAGAGGTTCTCGAGGCTGGTTCCAGACCCCGAGAGCAGAACCGCGATTCTCAGGGCGGGCTCACTCATCGCGGGAAGAGCTGCTCGTAGATGCGGCGGGTCGCCGGCGAGCGGTTCAGGGTGTAGAAGTGGATTCCCGGCGCGTCGCGTTCGAGGAGCTCACGGCACTGGAGCGTGGCCCACTCGACGCCCACCGCGTCGGTCTGGGTCGGGTCGCTTCCGGCCGCATCCAGGGCACGCTGGAGCTCGTCCGGGATCCGCGCGCCGCACATCTTGGCGATGCGCGGGACGTTGCTGCTGGAGGTGATGGGCATGATGCCGGGGACGATCGGGACCTCGATGCCGGCGGTCCGCGCCCGCTCCAGGAAGGCGAAGTAGTCGGCGTTGTCGAAGAAGAGCTGGGTGATCAGGAAGTCGGCGCCGGCGGCCACCTTGCGCACCAGGTTCTCGAGATCGACTTCGGGGCTCGGCGCCTCGGTGTGGGTCTCTGGGTAGCAGGCGGCCGGTGTGCAGAAGTCCCAGCGCGAGTGGATGAACTCCAGCAGCTCGTTGGCGTAGCGGAAGCCGCCGGGAACCGGGCGGAAGCCGGGCTGGTCCTTGGGCGGGTCGCCGCGCAGGGGCAGCACGTTCTCGATGCCCGCGTCGCGGAGCGTGTCCAGGATCTCGGCGATCTCGTCGCGGGTGGATCCGACACAGGTCAGGTGCGACATGGCCGTGAGGCCCGCTTCGCGCTGGATGCGCGTCGTGATCTCGATGGTCTTGCGGCGAGTCGAGCCCCCGGCGCCCCAGGTCACCGACACGAAGTCCGGGTCCAGCCGCTTCAGCTCCGCGATCGTGCGGAAGAGCGACTCGAAGCCCTTGTCGCTGCGCGGGGGGAAGAACTCGAAGGAGAAGACGGGCCGCGCCCGTCCGAAGCAGCTCGCGATGCGCATCCCGCCATTCTACCGGCGGCCGGCTCGGCCCGCCCATTGACGCCCGGCGCCGACCTCGCCAGACTGCGCGCGCTGAGCCGGAGGTTCCAATGTCGATTCTCGTGACCGGGTCCATCGCCGTGGACCACATCATGGTCTTCCAGGGCCGCTTCAAGGACCACATCCTGCCTGATCAGGTGCACGTGCTGAACGTGGCCTTCCACGTGCCCAGTCTTCGCAAGAGCTGGGGCGGGTGTGGCGCCAACATTGCCTTCAACCTGCGCCTGCTCGGCGGCGACCCGCTGCTGTTGGGCACCGTGGGGCGCGACTTCGGGGCCTACGCCGACTGGCTCGACGGCCACGGCATCTCCCGCGACCACGTGCGCCAGCTCGAGGACGAGTACATGGCGCAGGCCTTCATCACCACGGATCTGGACGACAACCAGATCACCGCCTTCCACTCGGGGGCCATGGACCGCGCCCACGAGGCGCGAATCGCCGACATCGATGCCTCCCTGGGTCTGGCCATCGTCTCGCCCAATGGGAAGCGCGCCATGCAGGAGTACGCCCAGGAGCTGAAGCAGCGGGGCGTCGAACTGGTGGTGGACCCGGGGCAGGGCCTCGGCCAGTTCGAGCGCGACGAGCTGCGGGAGCTGATCGACGGCGCGTCCGTCTACGTCGTGAACGACTACGAGTGGTCCCTGACCCTGGAGCGCAGCGAGTGGGACGAGGACGCCATCGCGGAGCGCGTGGGGGCGATCGTCGTCACCCTGGGCGCCGAGGGCTGCCGGGTGCGCCGCGGGGACGAGCGCCTGGAGCTGCCGGCGGTTCAGGCGGAAGATTTGGTGGACCCGACCGGCTGCGGAGACGCCTTCCGCGGCGGCCTGCTCTACGGCCGCTCCCGCGGTCTCGACCTGGTCGACGCCTGCCGGGTTGGAAGCCTGCTCGGCGCCCTCAAGGTGGCGGTGTCCGGGCCCCAGGGCCTGGAGCTGGACGCGGTCGGCTTCCGCGCTCGCTTCGAGAGCGAGTTCGGTAGCGCCCTCGAATGAGCCGTCCGGCGCCGCCGGCCCACTGCGACGTGGCCGTGGTCGGCGCCGGCATCGTGGGCCTGGCCTGCGCCGCGGTCCTCGCGCGCGCCGGCCGTTCCGTGGTGGTGCTCGAGCGCCGGGAGGCCATCGCCCGGGAGACCTCGAGCCGCAACAGCCAGGTGATCCACGCCGGGCTCTACTACCCGCCGGGGTCCTGGAAGGCGCGCCTGTGCGCCCGCGGGCGCGACCTGGTGTACGAGCGCTGCCGCGCCTGGCGGCTGCCCCACCGCGAGCTGGGAAAGCTGGTGGTGGCCGTCGACGAGAGCGAGCGCGCCGGGCTCGAGTCGTTGCTGGCGAACGCCCGGGCGGGCGGCGCGCCGGACCTCGTGCTGCTCGACGCCGCCGAGGTGCGGGCGCTCGAGCCCCAGCTGCGTGCCGTGGCGGCGCTGCACTCGCCGCGCAGCGGGATCGTGGACGCCCATGCCCTGGCGGCGTCGTACGCCGCCGAGGCCGAGTCGGCGGGTGCCTCCCTGGTGCTGCACGCGGAGCTGCTGGGGGCGGAGCCATCCGGCGCCGGGCTCGCGCTCCGGGTGCGGGACGCCGACGGCGGCGAAGTCCGGCTCTCCTGCGCGGCGGCGGTGAACGCGGCGGGCCTGGCGGCGGACACCGTGGCGCGCCTGGCGGGCGTCGACGTCGAAGCCCGCGGCTGGCGCATCCATCCGTGCAAGGGCGACTACTTCGCGCTGGCGCCGGGCGCGCCCGTGGCTCTCGGGCGGCTGGTGTACCCGCTGCCGGCAGCCGGAGGGCCCCTCGGAGTGCACGCCACCCTGGATCTGGGCGGGCGCGTGCGCTTCGGGCCGGACGCCGAGTACGTGGACGCGCCGCGCTACGACGTGGATGCGGCGAAGGCCGAGGCCTTCGCGAACGCGGCGGGCCGCTGGCTGCCGGGTCTTCGCTCCGCCTGGCTGTCCCCGGACATGGCCGGTGTGCGGCCGCGACTGGCGGCGCCGGGCGAGCCCAATCGCGACTTCGTGCTCGAGGCCGACGGGGCGTGGATCCACCTGGTCGGGATCGAGTCTCCCGGGCTGACCGCGGCGCCCGCCATCGCCGAGCAGGTGGCGGCGCTGCTCCGGAGCCTCTAGCTCGTCAGCCAGAGCGTGGCGACGGCGATGTTGTCGCCCGAGGGGTTCTGCCGGTGCGCGGCGTTCGCCCGCTCCGCCAGCGCGCGCGTGGCCTCCAGCGGACGCAGCTCCGGCGCTGCGGCGGCCGCGTCGCGCACGCACTCGAAGGCCTCGTGCTCGGGATTGGGCAGGCCGACGTCCACCTCCGACAGGCCGTCGGTCGCCAGCACCACGCTGCGGACCGTCGCCGTCTGGAAGGCGCCACTGGCCGAGTGCTCGGCCAGCTCGGCCCGGGTGAGCGACTCGCTCCCGAGGAAGTAGCGCGGCGCGCACGGCTGGCCTTCGAACGCCAGGTCCTCCGCCTCTCCCGCGTCGACCCGAAAGCAGTGGCTGTCGCCGACCGACGCCCAGAGAACCAGGGACTCGCGGGGTCGCCACAGGGCCAGGGTCAGGGTCGTGCGCGACGCCTGCCGGTCCGGGCGTGCGCTCTCGCGGCGCGCCTCGATGTGGGCCTCCCACACGGCCGCTCGCGCGATATCGCACCAGCGCTCCGGGTCGGGCGCCGTTGCGCCGGTCCAGGAGGGTGCGTACGCGTCGAGCAGGTGTGCGACCACGGCTTCGGACGCGGTCGCGCCCTTGTGGGCGTCGCCGGCCACCACCACGGCGCCCGCCGGGCCCAGGGCGAAGCCCACCGCGTCCTCGTTGGGATCCGTGTGGTCGTACGCCTTGGGCGCGCCGCCGAGCGAGAGGGCGATCGCAGCCGGGCCTTCGGCGACGCAGGCGACCGCGCCCACGGAATGATGGTGGCGCCCCAGCAGGCGCGCGGTTCGCAGCGCGGTCTCGGCGGAAGTCATCGAGTGGAGCGCGGTAGTATACCGGGCCGTGAACCCGGTGGAAGCGATCGTCGTCGGTGCCGGTCTGCGTGGGCGACTCACGTACGGGGCCTGGGCGCGCGCGCACCCCGAGCGCCTGCGCATCGTGGCCGTGGCGGAGCCCGACGCGACGAAGCGTCGCCGCATGGCCGACGAGCACGGGCTTCCGCCAGAGCGGGTGTTCCAGGACTGGCGGCCGCTCCTGGACGCGCCGCGGCTGGCCGCGGCCGCCATCGTGGCCACCGGCGACACCCAGCACGTGGAGCCGGCGCTGGCGGCGCTGGCCCGGGGTTACCACCTGCTGCTGGAGAAGCCGATCGCGCCGGAGGCCGCCGACTGTGTGCGGGTGGTGGAGGCCGCGGAGCGGGCGGGCCGCCTGCTGCAGATCGGACACGTCCTGCGCCACTCCGAGTTCTACGAGCGCGCCCACGACGTGATCGAGAGCGGCCGGCTCGGCGAGTTGGTGCTGCTCGACCTCCGCGAGCACGTCGCCCACTGGCACATGACCCACTCCTACGTGCGCGGCAAGTTCCGCAACCAGCGGATCGCGGCTCCGATCCTGCTGGCGAAGAGCTGCCACGACCTGGATCTGCTGGTGTGGCTGGCGGGGCGGCGCGCGCTGCGGGTGGCGTCCTTCGGCGGTCTCGGCCACTTCACCGCGGCGAACGCACCCGAGGGCGCTCCCGAGCGCTGCAGCGACGGCTGCCCGGCCCAGGCCGAGTGCATCCACGATGCGGAGCGCTTCTACCTCGGACCGGACGAGCGCACGGCGGCGCTCTGGCCCTGGGCGGACGTGTCGCCGGACCCGTCGCGCGCGGCCCGGCGCCGCGCGCTCGAGACCGGTCCCTACGGCCGCTGCGTCTATCGCGCCGACAACGACGTGGCGGACCGCCAGCTGGTGGCGGTGGAGCTCGAGGGGGGGCTCGCGGCGACCTTCGCGCTGCACGGCCTCGCGACCCACGAGCGGCGCACCCTCCGCATCGCGGGCACCCGCGGCGAGCTGCGGGGTGTGCTCCAGAGCGGGGAGCTCGAGGTCACGCGCCACGGGTCGCTCGACGTGGAGCGGATCCGCTGCAGCGGCTCCGAGCTCGGCCACTTCGGTGGCGACGACGGGCTCGTGGAGCACTTCGTGCGCGCCGTTGCCGACGATCGTCCGGATGCGCTGCGCGCCTCCGGGCGCGTCGCGCTGGAGAGCCACCTGCTCGGCTTCGCGGCGGAGCGCGCGCGCGCGTCCGGCAGCCCGGTGGACGTCGGCGCCTTCCGCGCGGAGCTGGAGGACGGCGCGGGCTTCCCCTGAGCTTCTCCCTGCTGGTTTCCACGCAAACCCCCGCAACGTACCATGGGGGCGTGTCCGATCGGCTCCGTCCCCGGCCCGGCGATCCCGTCCAGCTGGTTCTCGCGCTCTGTCACGAGATCGGAAACCTGCTGGCGGCTGCGCGGCTCTCCGCCTACCTGGTGGGCCGCGACGCTGCGGCCGGGTCGCTGCGCACCGGCGCCGAGGACATCCAGACCCTGTGCAGCCAGGCGGGGGCCGCCCTGGCGCATCTGCGTCCGCTGCTGACGGGCTCCGAGACGCGGCCCGTACGGGTCGCGCCGGACGAGGTGCTGAAGGCGGTCGGGCATTCCCTGGCCCGAGGCGGAGGCTACCCGCCGCTGGTGGAGCTCACCCTCGAGGACGCACTGCCGGACGTCGAGGTCGACCCCGAGGCGCTCCACCAGCTGCTCGTGAGCCTGGTGCTCTCGGCCTGGGATGCGGCGCCGGAAGGTTGCCGGGTGCGCCTCGACGCGCTGGAGGAGGAGGGCCTGCTGCGCTTCCGGATCGAGGACGGCGGCGAGCCGTATCGCGCGGAGAAGGTGGACCCGAGGATCGGGCCGCGCGGGCGCGCCCTGGCCCTCGAGGTGGCGGCCAGCGTGGTGGAGGCGTGGCGTGGGCACGTGGACGTGCGCTCCGGAGAGAAGGGCAACCGCGTCGACGTGTGTCTCCCGCCCGCGACGCGAGCGGGCCCGGCCGGCTAGCTGACGGAGCCCGAAGGGTTCCGTCAGCGGCGCAAGCCACCCAAGACCTCGTATTGGGTCGGCCTGCTAGGCGGCCTTCGGCAGCTCCTCGCTCGACTCCAGCAGCTCCGCCGGGGGCTCGCGGAGGTCCCAGACCAGTCCCACCCGCTCGAGGCCCTTCAGCACGTAGTAGGTGATGTCCACCTCCCACCAGAAGAAGCCCTGGCGGCAGCTGGCCATGTAGCGGTGGTGGTTGTTGTGCCAGCCCTCGCCGAGGGTCAGCAGTGCCAGCACCCAGTTGTTGCGGCTGTCGTCGTCGGTGTCGTAGCGGCGGGTGCCCCAGCGGTGGGACAGCGAGTTGATGGTGTAGGTGCTGTGCCAGAGGGCCACCGTCGAGAAGGCGAACGCCCACACGAAAGCGGGCCAGCCGCCCCAGGCCCAGATCCCGACGAACAGGGCGACGGGCGCCAAGAAGTGCCAGCGATTGAGCCAGCGCAGCTCGGGGTAGCGGGCGAAGTCGCGGATCTGGTCGAAGGGTGTCGCCTCCCACTTCGGCGACTCGATCCAGCCCGCGTGGGACCACCAGAAGCCGTCCCGCGGCGAGTGCGGATCGCGGCCCGGGACGTCGCTGTAGCGGTGGTGGATGCGGTGCACGCCGGCCCACCACAGGGGGCCCTTCTGCACCGTCGAGGTGCCGAGCAGGGCGAGCACGAACTGGAAGGCGCGGCTCGTGCGGTAGGTCTTGTGGGAGAAGTAGCGGTGGTAGCCACCGGTGATCGCCAGCAAGCGGATCCAGAAGGTGGCCGCGGTGGCCAGCAGGATCGCCGGGGTCGGCTTCGTGAAGAAGATCCCCAGGGCCAGCACGTGAATGCCCCAATAGATGATCCGCGGGATGTGCGGGAGCTTCGAGTAGAAGCTCTCTGCGTCCAGCAGCTGGCGGGACGTGACGGCTTCGGCCATGGCGGATCTCTCGCCTCCTTGCGGGTTCTGCGGATCGCTGTCTCTCGCGCTGCATCGGGACGGGGTCCGCCGGGCGGCCGTTGCAGAGCGCCGCGAGTCTACGGAGAACATCGGAGACCGCGAGCGCCCGCCTGTGAAACTTGCGTAAAAACCCCTGGGGGCCTGCGGGCAGGCAGCGCGAATCTCCTGTGTCGACGGGAGCTTGCGTGCGGCTTGCGGGGGCGGGCTCGGCGCTGGACACTCCTGCCCGCGATGCGGGTACGCGAGTCGGAGCGAACGGCCTGGGCGGAGGACGGCTTCTTCCTGCGCCCGTCCGTCTTCTCCGCGGCCGAGCTGGCGGAGCTGCGGCGCGCCGCAGAACGGGTGGCGGCCCAGGCCGGATCCGCCGCAGCCGACGCGCCGGGCGGCTACGAGGTGGACGGCAACCGCTACCAGCCGGCCGCGGGAAGCCTGGTGCAGTACGAGCACGCCGCGGGCTCCCGCACCCTGCGGGTCGTCGAGCCCTTCCATCACCTGGATCCGGTCTTCGACGCGCTGGTCGACGACCCCCGGCTGGTGCAGCCGATGCTCGACCTCGTCGGCTGCGAGCGCGTCTCGCTGTGGACCGACAAGATCAACCTGAAGCGTCCGCGCGAGGGCTCGGGCTTCGACTGGCACCAGGATTCGCCCTACTGGAACCACGCCTGCGATCACGTCGACCGCCTGCCCAACGTGATGGTCAGCCTGGACGACGCGCGCGCGGCCAACGGCTGCTTCCGGGTCGTGCGCGGGAGCCACCGGCGGGGGATCCTGCCCGGACGCGACGGAGAGGGCACCCTCGGGCCCCTCTTCACCCATCCGGACCACTTCGAGCTGGCGGACCAGGTAGCGATCGAGGCGCCCGCCGGGACCCTGATCTTCTTCAGCCCCCACAGCGTGCACGGCTCCGAGCCCAATCGCTCGGACGAACCGCGGCGGGCGCTGGTGCTGACCTTCCAGCCCGCCGGCCACGAGATGTTCAAGATCCCGCGCGAGCGCCTGGCCGGGGGCCCGCCCTGGGCCGCTCAGGCGTCGAGGCCCGCCGCGCTCGCGAACTCCGCACGCAGCTCGTCGTAGGTCGTCGTCACGGGGAACTGCGGGAACTCGCGGATCACGTTGTCCGGGGCGCGGAAGAGGATGCCGGCGTCTGCCTCGCACAGCATGCTGGTGTCGTTGTACGAGTCTCCCGCCGCCACCACCGCGAAGTTCAGCTGGTGCAGCGCCTCGACGGCGCGCCGCTTCTGGTCCTGCTGGCGTAGCCGGTAGCCGGTGACGCGGCCGGCGGCGTCGATCTCGAGCTGGTGGCAGAAGAGGGTGGGCCAGGCGAGCTGCCGCATCAGCGGCGCGGCGAACTCGTAGAAGGTGTCCGACAGGATGATCACGGAGAGGCGCTCGCGCAGCCAGTCGAGGAACTCCCGCGCTCCGGGCAGCGGCTGCATGCCGCCGATCACCTCCTGGATCTCGCGGATCCCGAGGCCGTGCTCGGCCAGGATGTCGAGCCGGTAGCGCATCAGGACGTCGTAGTCCGGCTCGTCGCGGGTGGTGCGGCGCAGGGCGTCGATCCCGGTGCGCTCCGCCACGTTGATCCAGACCTCGGGCACCAGCACCCCCTCCAGGTCCAGGCAGGCCACGGTTACGGCGTCTCCCACGGCGGCTCCTTCGAAACCCCGCACGGTATCCTCGCGCAGGCGTCCGGCGCAACGCCTCGCCGGCTGGCGGGGGGGCCATAAGCTAGGCTTCCCGGGATGTTGCGGCGTTGGCAGGCAGGGGGGCTGGCGCTGGTGGTCGCGGCCGCGACGGCCAGCGGCTGCTCCGACGGCGAGGCCGGCCCGGGCGGCTTCGAGTCCGAAGCCGTGGTGGTCGAGATCCAGGAGATCCGGCCCCGGCTGCTGCGCGACGTGGCGGCCCTGACGGGCCAGCTGGAGGCCGAGCTGACCGTCAAGGTGCGGCCGGACACGTCCGGGGTGCTCGAGTCCATCGAGTTCGCGGAAGGCGAGCCCGTGAAGCAGGGGGACGTGCTCTTCCAGCTGCGCGGAGATGAGGAGCGTGCGCGCCTCCAGGAGGCGATCGCCGAGCGGGATCTCAGCCGCGCCACCTTCGAGCGCACGCGCAAGCTGGCGAAGCGCGAGATCGCCTCGGACGCCCAGCTCGATCGCGCGCGCGCGGAGCTGGCGCGCGAGAACGCCCGGGTGGAAGCCGCGCGCGCAGAGCTGGAGAAGACCACGATCCGCGCCCCCTTCGACGGCATGATGGGCGCGCTCTACGTGGCGCCCGGGGCGCGCATCGAGCCCGAGGACATGCTCACCCAGATCGACTCGATCGACCGGCTCCAGGTGGTGCTGAGCCTGCCCGAGATCGCCGTCGGCCTGGCCCGGGTCGGGATCCCGTTCGAGTTCACGGTGGCGCCGTACCCGGGCGAGGTCTTCCGGGGCGAGGTCTACTTCGTGGCGCCGACCGTCGATCCCCAGACCCGGCGCATGCTGGTGAAGGGCTGGGCGCCGAACCCGGACCACCGCCTGCGTCCGGGGCTCTTCCTCAGCATCACGGCCGAGATCGGCCGCAAGCAGGACGCCTTGGCGGTGCCGGAGTCGGCCCTGGCGCTCGACCGCGAGGGCACCTTCGTCTGGCGTGTGGGAGACGACGAGACGGTGGAGCGCGTGGGGGTCGAGACCGGACTGCGCTCCGAGGGCGTGGTCGAGATCCGGCGCGGCCTCGAGCCGGGCGACCGGGTGGTGACCGCCGGCACCAACAAGGTGCGGCGCGGCTCCGCGGTGCGGGCAGCGGCTGAGCGCGAGTCCCGTCTCGCGCACCCGGAGGAGGGCGCGCCGCGCGCCGCGGCCGGCTTGCCGGAGGTCTCGGGAGAGGGCTCTTGAGACTCTCCCAGGTCTGCATCGACCGGCCCGTGCTGGCGTCGGTCCTCTCGCTCCTGATCCTGCTCTTCGGCGTGGTGTGCCTGCAGCGGTTGCCGAACCGCGAGCTGCCGGACGTGGACCCGCCGATCGTGTCGGTGACCACCATCTTCCCCGGCGCCGCGCCGGAGGTGGTGGAGACCTCCGTCACCCAGGTGCTGGAGGACAGCATCATCGGCATCGAGGGCGTGAAGCACGTCACGTCCACCAGCCGCGAGCAGGTGTCGCAGATCAGCGTCGAGTTCGAGCTGGACCGCGAGATCGAGGCCGCCGCCAACGACATGCGCGACCGGGTGGCGCGGGTGCGCAACCGGCTGCCCGGGGAGGTAGAGGAGCCGGTCGTGGCGAAGCGGGACGCCGACGCCAACGCCGTGGTCTGGCTCGCGCTCTCCGGCGCCGACGCCACCCAGATCGAGCTCACCTCCCTGGCCGAGACGCGCCTCAAGGACCGGCTGGCCAAGCTGCCGGGCGTGGCCACGGTGATCGTCGGCGGCGAGCGCCGCTATTCCATGCGCATCTGGATCGACAACGATCGCCTGACTGCACAGAACCTGACCATCGCCGACGTCCACGACGCGCTGCGCCGCGAGAACGTCGACATCCCGTCCGGGCGGGTGGAGAGCAGCGATCTCGAGTTCACGGTGCGCAGCCTGGGCGAGCTGCGCACCGTCGAGGGCTACCGGAACCTGATCCTCGCCATGGTCGCGGGCCAGCCCGTGCGCCTGGGCGAGGTGGCGATGGTCGAGGTGGGACCCGAGGACGAACGCAAGCTCGTCCGCTACAACGGCGTGCCGGGCATCGGCCTCGGCATCGTGAAGCAGTCGAAGGCCAACACCCTGACGGTGGCCGACGCGGTGCGGGCCGAGACCGAGCGCCTGGCCGCCGAGATGCCGCCGGAGATCCAGCTCGAGGTGGCCTTCGACGGCTCGCGCTTCATCCGCGAGTCGATCCGGGATGTGACGCGCACCATCTTCGAGGCCATCGGGCTGGTGGTGCTGGTGATCTACGTCTTCCTGCGCACATTCCGCGCCACCGTGATCCCGGCGGTGGCGATCCCGATCTCGATCGTCGGCACCTTCGCCTTCCTGTACTTCCTGGGCTTCTCGATCAACACCCTGACCCTGATGGGCGTGACCCTGGCGATCGGGCTGGTGGTGGACGACGCGATCGTCGTGCTCGAGAACATCACGCGCTGGGTGGAGCAGGGCGAGCCGCCCCTCGAGGCCGCGCGCAAGGGCATGGCCGAGATCTCGTTCGCGGTGGTCTCGGCCACGGTCTCGGCGGTGGCGGTGTTCCTGCCGCTGACCTTC
This sequence comes from uncultured delta proteobacterium, assembly GCA_947259215.1. GTDB lineage: Bacteria > Myxococcota_A > UBA9160 > UBA9160 > JAFDET01 > CAMYLJ01. The sequence continues at coordinate 183,861 of CAMYLJ010000001.1, read as the reverse complement.
CTGACCGACACCACCGGGCAGCTGTTCCGCGAGTTCGCAGTCACGGTGGCGGCGGCGGTGGGCATCTCGGGCTTCGTGGCGCTGACGCTCTCTCCCGCCCTGTGCGCGCGGGTGCTGCGCCAGCGCCCGGAGGCGCAGGTCGGGCTGAAGGCCCGCCTGGGTCGGGGCTTCGACGCGCTGTCCGACGGCTACGCCCGCGCGCTGCGCCCGGTGCTGGCGCGCCCGGGGATCTGGATGGGCGTTGGTCTCGCCTGGCTGGCCGTCGGCGCGATCCTCTACCAGACCATCGACCAGGAGCTCGTGCCCCGAGCGGACCGCGGCTACTTCCTGGTCTGGACCGAGGCGCCCGAGGGCGCGACCGTCCAGTACACGGACCGCTACCAGCGCGAGGCCGAGGCCATCGTGCTCGGGCGCCCGGATGTGAAGCGCGTCTTCTCCATCATCGCGCTGGGGCTCGGCACGCCGGGCCTGGTGAACCAGGGCCTGCTCATCAACCAGCTCGTGCCCGGCGCGGAGCGGGATCTCTCGTTGCGCCGGGTCGTGAAGGAGGTGCGCGACGAGGTGGGGGACATCGCGGGCATCAAGGCCTTTGCGATCGAGCCGTCGCCGCTGCGCGGCTTCGTGTCGGACCCGGTGTCGATGGTGGTGCAGGGCGACGACGTGGCGGAGCTGGCGCGGCTGTCCGACGCGATCTCCCAGCGCATGAAGGACCACGGCGGGTTCGCCAACGTGCGCAGCGACCTGTTCTTGAACAAGCCCCAGCTCGAGGTGCAGATCGACCGGGAACGCGCCAGCGACCTGGGGGTCTCGGCCCGCGACATTGCCACCACGCTCCAGATCCTGCTGGGAGGGCTCGACATCTCGACCTTCAAGCTGGAGGGCGAGACGTACAACGTGATGGCTCAGCTCCGGCGCGAAGCCCGCTCGAACCCGCGCGATCTGCTCAACCTCTTCGTGCGCGGCCGCGGCGGCAACCTGATTCCGCTGGCGTCGGTGGTGCAGGCTCAGGAAACCGTGGCGCCCCGGGCACTGCCGCACTACGACCGCCTGCGTTCGGTGACGATCACCTCGGGGCTCGACGCGGGCCTGGCCCAGGGCGAGGCCCTGACCACGGCCCTGGCCATCGCCCGCGCCGAGCTGCCGCCGGGCGGGGGCTATCGCGTGGCGTTCACCGGCGAGGCCGAACGCTTCTTCGAGTCCGGCAACGCGCTGATCTTCGCCTACGCCCTGGCGCTGCTGGTGGTCTACCTGGTGCTGGCCGCGCAGTTCGAGAGCTTCGTGCACCCCCTCACCATCCTGGTGGCGGTGGCGCTCTCGTTCACCGGTGCGCTGCTGGCGCTCTTCGGGGTGGAGTGGCTGAACCACCGGGAGTGGATCGAGCTGCCGGGCACCTTGAACATCTACAGCAAGATCGGGCTCGTGATGCTGGTGGGTCTCGTGACGAAGAACTCGATCCTGATCGTCGAGTTCGCGAACCAGCTCCGCAATCGCGGTCTCGCGCTGGGGGAAGCGACCTTCGAGGCGGCTCGCACGCGCTTCCGGCCCATCCTGATGACGGCGCTCGCCACCATTGCCGGCATCACACCGATCGCGCTGGGGCTCGGGGCCGGCGGCGAGTCGCGCGCGTCGCTCGGGATCGCCGTGGTGGGCGGGATGTTCTTCTCGACAGGGCTCACCTTCTTCGTGGTGCCGGCCACCTACGTGGCAGTCGAGGGCTTCCGCCAGTCCCTGGCGGCGCGCCGCGCGGCGCGGGCGGCCGAACCCGCCGTGGCGACCGATCGGGCGTGAACGACCTCGAAGCCCTCCTGCTGGGGATCGTCCAGGGCCTGACCGAGTTCCTCCCGGTCTCGAGCTCCGGCCACCTGGTGATGGCGTCCGAGCTCCTGGGTGCCGGGGGCGAGGGCATCCTGTTCGAGGTGGCGGTGCACGTGGCCACGCTGCTGGCCATCGTGGTCTTCTACCGGCGGCGGGTGGGCGCGCTGGCGACGGGCGCCCTGCGCGGCGAGGCGGACGCCTGGCGTTACGGCGCCAAGCTCGCACTCGGCACCGTGCCCGCGGTGGTGCTGGTACTGCTGGCCGGGGACTTCCTGGAGTCGCTCTTCGACGCGCCGGCCGTGTCCGGCGCGGCCCTGCTGGTGACCGGTGCCTTCCTGTGGACGACCCGTCGCACGCTGCCCCGCGCCCATGCCGAGGAGCCGAGCTGGGTTGCCGCGTTCGCCATCGGCTGCGCCCAGGCGGCGGCCATCGTGCCGGGCATCTCGCGCAGCGGCGCCACCGTGACCGCCGCCCTGGCGCTCGGCGTCGCGCCCCTCGCCGCCGCGGAGTTCTCCTTCCTGCTCGGCGTGGTGGCCATCGGCGGCGCCGCCGTGCGGCTGGTCCCCGAGGTGGGCGGCATCTCGAGCGAGGCCCTGCGCGCCATGGGCGTAGCGTCGGCCGCCGCCCTGGTCTCCGGCCTCGCCGCGCTGGCGCTCTTCGTGCGTCTGCTGCGCGATCAGCAGTTCTACCGCTTCGCGTTCTACGTCTGGCCGGTCGGGGCGGCGTTTCTGGTGTGGTTGGCGGTGCGCTGAGGTTCTTGCTCCGCGGCCGCAGCCTCCGGTGGCGTTCGCTAACCGGTCAGGGCTTGAGGCTATGTCGCGTGTGGTTCGCGGAGGCCCGCGCCTGCTGCCGAGTCGCGAGGCCGGATGGGGCACTCGCGGAGCGACGCCTGTGAGCGCGCTGACGGAACACGCTCGAAGCTCGTGACCCCGCTGCGCGCGAACCGAAGGAGCGCAGCGAGTGCCCCGTCCGGCCCCCGCCCCGTGACTGCAGGGGCGACGCCGGAGCTAGGGTTCGAGGATCGGGTGCAGGCGCTGCGCCGGCTGGGTCTCGCGCAGCTTCTTCAGGGCCCGCGCCTCGAGCTGGCGGACTCGCTCGCGCGAGAGGCCGAGCGACTGTCCGATCTGCTCGAGGGTGTGCTCCTCCTCGCCGCCCAGGCCGTAGCGCAGGCGCAGGATGAGCTGCTCCCGCGGCGTCAGGCAGCCGATCAGGGCGCCCACGCCCGAGCGCATGCGATCGGTGTCGATGCCGCCATCGGGGATGGAGGAGCCCGCGTCCGCCACGAAGTCCTCGAGGCGCTTCTCGGTGCCCGCCACCGACGACTCCAGCGAGATCGCTTCCCGCGACAGCCGGTCGAGCGACTCCAGGGCCTCAGCCTCGGTGCCGAGCGCCGGAGCCAGCTCCTGGAGGGTCGGGTCGCGGCCCAGCTTGCCGGTGAGCTCGGCGCGCACGCGCTGGCTGCGCTGCAGCCGGTCGTGCACGTGAGAGGGCAGCCGGATGGTGCGCGAGTGGTTCTGGATCGCGCGCACCAGCGCCTGGCGGATCCACCACACGGCGTAGGTCGAGAACTTGAAGCCGCGTCGGTGGTCGAACTTCTCCACCGCCCGGATCAGGCCCAGGTTTCCTTCCTGGATCAGGTCCGGGAACGAGAGGCCCAGGTTCCGGTAGTCCTTGGCGATGGCCACCACGAGCTTCAGGTTGTGCTCGATGAAGCGGTTCTTGACCGTGGTCATGCGCTCGTGGGCGTCGTGGACGGCGCCCACCTGCTCGGCCATCCGCGTCCGGGCCAGCCCGGCCTCCTTCTCGAGCAGCAGCAGCTTCTTGGTGCCCTTGCGGGTGCCGCGCATGCCGCGAGAAATCTCGAAGGCGCGCTCGCGCAGCTCGGCGAGTACGGCCAGCGAGAGCTGGGCCCCGTGCATCTCCTTGGCGATCCGGCCGTCCACGCGGTCGAGGGCCTTCTGGCTCGCGCGCTTGCCGAGCTTCTCTCGCTCGCTGAGCAGGGTCCGCAGGCGCTTCACCGCGCGTTCCACGCGCGCTGCGATCTCACCGGTCTCCTCGTCTCCCGCCGACTCCGAGAGCTTGGCCCCCGTGTGCGAGAGAGCGCGCAGCGCGTCCCAGCGCGCCACCACGTGGCGCGCCGAACAGGGGATCGCGTACAGCGCGTTGCGCAGCTCCTGGGTCGCCGCCTCGAGCTCCTTGGCGAGCAGGACCTCTTCCTCGCGCCGGAGGGTGCGCGTGCCGCCGATCTCCTGGAAGTACGACTCCAGGGGACGCCGCTCCCGCCCCGGGTCGAACTCCTCGCTTCCCGCGGCGGGGGTCGCACCCAGCGTGTTGCGCCGAGAGGTCTGGCCTTCGGGGCCGCCTCGATATCGATCCTCAGCCTTCACCCGTCTGCTTTCCTCTCGCTGTTCCCCGATGCAGTACCGCTCCATTCGGATACCGCTCGGCGAGTTCTGGTTTCATCCTGGCCTACGAACCGGACCCGGCTCCAGTTCATCCGCTGGCTCCTGGCGCCTGAACGCCTGCACGGCGGCTCGCGGTGGAAGGCTCCGCGGCCGGTCCGATGCGACGAGAGGCGCTGCGCCGTGCCTCCTGGCGCGCTGTGGGGGGGCATCCGGGCAGCCCAGTAGTTTGAGGGAATCGCCTTGATTACGCCAGCCTTTTCTTCTTCGCCGCAACCTTTCGTTGCGTTCGGCAAGATTCGTGTGCTTTCTGCCACGGCCACCTATCGGCCGTTCGGCGGGTTTCCCGAGGCAGCTCCGTCACATTCGATCCCCCGGGGGAAGCGGGCCTGGTTCCTCACATAGGAGGTGACTTCCGCCTGGGTTCTGGTGACGGAGCTCCGGGGCTTGCTGGGGTCGCTGAGGGAGCTACGGTACTGACTGGTCAGTACTAACGGTCTTCTCAGCATGACTGCCGCACCCGGCCCCGGCTCTGGGGACGATTCGAAACGCGACCGCATTCTCGAGGCGGCCCGCAGCATCTGCGCCCGGTCCGGTTTCGAGGCCGCCCGGATGGAGGAGATCGCCGCCGAGGCGCGGGTCTCCAAGGGCACGCTCTACCGCTACTTCGAGAGCAAGGAAGACCTCCTGCTGCAGAGCCTGATCGACTCCCACCTGGGCGAGTCGTACGCGCACTCGGCCTGGGAGGATCTGGCCGGGGTGCCGCCCCAGCGCCGGCTCGAAGAGCTGCTGGATCGCTACGCCCGCCTGCTCCCGGAAGCCACCAGGCGGATGCCCGTCAACATGCAGGTCTGGGGGCTCGTGGCCGGGCACGCCTCCGGCGGGCGGGAGCGGCTCCTCGAGGCGCTGCGGGCCCGGATCTATCCCGAGCGCTCGCGCGAGGTGACCCAGGCCCTGGCCGACGGGATCGCCGCCGGAGCGTACCGGCCCGATGTGGACGCCGACGGGTTCGCGGCTGCGGTCCTGGCGGTGTTCGACGGCACGCTCTACCGATCTACGTTCGATCCCGAGCACGCGCACCCCGACGCCCTGAGGGCGTCGTTCCGCGGGCTGCTCGACGGTCTCCGCGCGCCCCGAGGAGACTCCGCGTGACCGAGACGGCGGACTCGACGGGACGCACCCAAGCACCCTCGCTGCGATGGATCCTGCTGGGGGTCGCGGCCGGACTCCTGGGGCTCGCCTTCGCGCTGTGCGCGACCGCCCCGGAGCCGGCGCGGTCGCCTGCCGCCGGCGCGGCCGCGGCGATGGTGGAGACGCTCCAGGTCGCGACCCAGTCCGTCCAGCCCAGGGCGCGACTGGCCGGCGTGCTGGAGCCGCGGCGCGGTGTGGAACTCTTCGCCGAGACCCACGGCAAGGTGCTCGAGGTGGGGGCGGAGAAGCTCGACCGCGTCGAGGAGGGCCAGCTGCTGGCGCGGATCGATCCGATCCTGGCCGAGGTGGCCCTCGAGCGGGCCGAGGCGGCCGTCGCGCGGACCCGCAGCCAGCTCGAGCTGGCGCGGCTCAACCTCGAGCGCCGGCGCTCCCTCTTCGAGCGGGAAGCGGCCAGCGAGGCCCAGCTCGACGAGGCGCTGAACGCCGAGCGCATCGCGGCGGCATCCGTGCGCGAGGCGAGGGCGGGGCGTGAGGAGGCCCGGGACCAGCTGGCCAAGAAGACGATCGAGGCTCCCTTCGACGGCGTGCTGCGCAGCTTCCCGGTCGAGGTGGGCGAGTACCTGCGCGATGGCGAGCTGCTGGGCGAGCTGCTGGACCTGGTGACGGTGCGCATCACGGTGGGCTTGTCGGATCGTCAGGTGGTGGCGGTGCGTCCGGGTTCCGAGGTCGACGTCGAGGTGGAAGCGCTGCCCAACGAGCGCTTCCCCGGGCGCATCCTGCGCGTGGGGGCCGCCTCCGATCCCGAGAGCCGGAAGTTCCCGGTGGAGGTCGAGGTGGCGAACCCGGACGGGCGCCTGCTCCCGGGCATGGTGGCCCGGGTCGACCTCGAGCTGGGCCGCGAGGCCCCGGTCACCCTGATCCCGCGCGACGCCACCGTGGACGAGTTCGGGCTGCGCTTCGTGTGGCTGATCGAGGCGGGACCCGAGGGGCGGTTCGCCCGCCGCCAGCGCGTCGAGGTGCGCGAGGTGCCGTTCCGGCCGCGGGTCTTCGAGGTGGTGAGCGGCCTCCAGCCCGGCGACGAGATCGCCGTGTCGGGCCTGCGCCAGCTCCGTAGCGGCGCGCCGGTGACGATCGAGAAGGGTGGCGCCTCGTGAGCCCGGCGCGCTTCTCGGTCAACCAGGTCGTCCTGGTCAACCTGATCTTCGTGATCGTGATGGTTGCGGGCGTGCAGGTGGCCCGGCGGGTTCCGGTGGACGTCTACCCGGACATCTCGTTCAACACGGCGGTCATCACGACGCTCTGGACCGGCGCCTCGGCGGACGAGGTGGAGCGCCTGGTGACCACCAAGCTGGAAGACGAGATCGACAGCATCGTCGGCATCAAGGAGCTGACGAGCTTCTCCGGCGCGGGTCTCTCCGAGGTCGACGTCGAGTGGGACGAGAGCCTGTCGGATCTGGCGTACGAGGGCGCCCTCAACGACCTGCGTGCGGCCATCGACCGGGTCAGCGACCTCCCCGACGACGCCGACGAGCCGATCCTGACCGAGCTCACCGTCTCCGAGGTGAACCCGATGGTGATGGTGGCGCTCACCGATGAGGGCGGAGTCGGGGAGTTCACCCTGCGTGAGCTGGCGCGCGGGATGGAGAAGCGCCTGGAACAGGTTCCCGGCGTGCGCAAGGTGATCATGCGCGGCGAGCGCGACCGCGAGCTGCGCGTCTTCGTCGACAAGGACCGGGCACTCCAGTACGACCTGACCCTGCCCGAGATCAGCCGGGTGGTGGCGCAGAACAACCAGAACGTGCCGGGCGGCTCGTTCACCAACGCCTCGGACCAGGAGATCACGGTTCGCGGCACGGGCCAGTTCGCGACCCCGGAATCCCTGGCTGCCACGGTGGTGCGCAAGGATCCGGCCGGGACCCACGTCACCCTGGGCGAGCTGGCGGAGATCCGGCCCGACTTCGAGAAGCGGCGCATCCGCGGGCGCCTGAACGGCAAGCCCGTGATCGTCCTCGGGGTCTCCAAGGAGAAGGACGCCGACGTCATCGAGCTGGTGGACTCGGTGAAGGCCTTCGTCGAGAAGGAGAGCCCCTTCGTGCCGCCAGGGATCGGGATCAAGGCCGTCTGGGACCAGTCGGACTACGTGGCCGCGCGGCTCTCGATCATGCGCACCAACCTGGCGCTCGGCATCGTCTTCGTGATCTTCATCCTGTGGCTGACGGTGGGCTTCCGCAACGCGCTGCTGGCGATCATCGGCGTCCCGTTCTCGTTCCTGACCGCGGTGATCCTGTTCCCGGTCTTCAACGTCACGATCAACTCGCTGTCCCTGGTGGGCTTCGTGATGGTGTCGGGGATGCTGGTGGACGACGCGATCATCATCCTCGAGAACATCTACCGCCACATCGAGGAGGGGAAGCCGCTGCGCCAGGCGGTGATCGAAGGCACCGAGGAGGTGATGTGGCCGGTGACGGCGGCCATCGTCACCACCATGGCCGCCTTCCTGCCCATGCTGCTGATCCAGGGCACGTCGGGCCAGTTCATGTCGATCCTGCCGAAGACGGTGATCCTGTGCCTGGCGGGCTCGCTGCTCGAGGCGCTGGTGATCCTGCCGGCCCACTACCTGGACTGGGGTACCCGGCGCAAGGCGTCCGCCGCCGCCGAGGAGCACGCGGGCAGCACGGGTCTCTGGAGCGTCAGCTACCGCCTGCGGGCCTCGGTGGACGGCTTCATGGACCGCGCCCGGGAGCGCTACGGTCGCGCTCAGGCGGCCGTGCTGGCGTCCCGCTATCCCTTCCTCGCCGTGTGCCTCGCGGCCCTGCTCGTGTCCGTGGCGCTCTCCCAACGCGTGCCCGTGGACCTCTTCCCGAGCGACTTCAACAACCTGTTCGTGACGGTGGAGACGCCGCCCGACTTCGGCCTGGAGCAGACCGACGAGGTGGCGCAGCGCCTCCAGGCTGGCGTGGAGGCGATCTCCGGCGAGCTGACGGACTACCTGGGCTTCACCGGCCAGGGCATGACGGCCGACATGATCCCGGTCTTCGCGCCGAACTACGCGCTCTTCTTCGTCGAGTTTCCCAATACGCGCCAGAACGTGGCCGACCCGGGTCGCGTGCTCGAGCTGGTGCGGGCGTCGGTCTTCGAGACCGCCGAGGCGGATCCCACGGGCATCGAGAACCTGTTCGTGGCACCGCCGCGCAACGGCCCGCCCATCGGCTCCCCGGTGGCGATCCGGGTGCAGGCCGAGGACTACGACCTCGCCAAGCGCGTGGCCGAGGAGCTGAAGGCCGAGCTGCGCACGATCCCGGGCGTATCGGACGTCGAGGACAACGTGCCGCTGGGGCCGCGGGAGCTGCGGGTCCGGTTGGACGAGCACCGCGCCTCGATCCACGGGCTGACCTTCGCCGAGGTGGGCGGCGCGTTGCGGGCGGCGAGTGACGGCCTGGTGCCCTCGACCTTCAAGGACCCGAAGTCGGACGAGGACGTGGACATCCGCGTGATGCTCCGGGACGACCAGCGGCGCAGCGTGGCCGATCTGCTGGACCTGGAGCTCCGCACCCCCGGCGGCTACCTGGTGAAGCTCGCCGACGTGGCCGAGATCGAGCTGGTCCGCGGCTTCCAGCGCCTCTATCACTACGACGCCAAGCGCGCGGTGGTGGTCTACGCCAAGGTGGACGGCGAGCAGGCCACCTCGGTGTCCGCCAACGAGGAGATGCGCGCGCGCTTCGCCGACGCCAGCGCGCGCTACCCCGGCGTCAATCTCATCTTCGGCGGCGAGTTCCAGGTGACCGACGAGACCTTCGACGCCATGGGGCGCGCCTTCCTGGTCGCGCTGCTGGCCATCTACGCGATCCTGGCCGCCCAGTTCCGCTCCTACGCCCAGCCCCTGGTGGTGATGAGCGTGGTGGGGCTGGCGTACATCGGCGTCGTGATCGGGATGTGGCTGCTGAACACCCTGCTCGGCGGCTACACCATGTCGATGTACGTGCTGTACGCGCTGGTCGGGCTGGCGGGGATCGTCGTGAACGACTCCCTGGTGCTGATCGACTTCGTGAACCAGGAGCGGCGGCGGGGGACGCCGTCGCTGGAGGCGGTCCAGATCGCCAGCCGCAAGCGCTTCCGCCCGATCATGCTCACCACCCTGACCACCGTGGCCGGCCTGGCGCCCATGTCGCTCGGAATCGGCGGCAAGTCACCGGTCTTCGCGCCCTTCGCCACCGCCATCGTGTTCGGCCTGATGACGGCCAGCATGCTGACGCTCTTCGTGGTGCCGTCGCTCTACCTGGCGCTGGAGGATCTGAAGGCCGGGCCGGCCCGGGCCCGCGCCGCCTGGTCGCGGCGCCGCGCACAGCCGGTGCTGGGCGGCCGCTAGGAGGTCGCCGACGCGCAGCGAGCCGCAGGAGGCGAGCGAAGTTCAGCGGCTAGAAGGGCCAGACCCGCGGCACCACCCACAACGTGGTGACGCCGCACAGGACGTTCAGCGGCAGGCCGATGCGCACGAAGTCCGTGAATCGGTAGCCGCCGGGCCCGTAGACGATCAGGTGGGTCTGGTACGTCACCGGGTTGGCGAAGGCCAGGTTCGCGCCGACGGTGATCGCCATCAGGAAGCCTCTCGGGTCGGCCCCGACCTCGTTCGCGGCGGCGACCGCGATCGGGAACATGATGGCCACGGCGGCGTTGTGGTGGAGGGTCTCGGCCAGCACGACCGTGACCGCGTAGACCACGATCAGGGTGGCCATGGGCCCGAGGTCGCCCACCGCGGAGACCAGCAGGTGCGCCACCGCCCCGGCGGCACCCGTCTTGTCCATCGCCAGGGCGATGCCCAGCCCCGCCCCGATCACGATCAGTACCGGCAGGTCCACGCTGCGCCGGGCGATGGTGCCGGTGATGCAGCGGGTCGCGATCATGGCGCCCGCCGCCAGGGGCGCCGCGATGGCGATGGGCAGGATTCCCGTGGCGGCCACCAGCACCATGGCCAGCAGGATCCCGACCGAGATCCACGCCTTCTCGTAGCGGGGCTCCTCGTGGCCGTCCACCTCGCTCACCAGGAAGAAGTCCGGGCTGTTGCGGTGGGCGCGCAGGAAGCCCGGGCTGGTCTGGAGAAGCAGCGTGTCGCCGGCCCGGAGCCGGATCTCGCCGATCTTGCCGGGCACCCGCTCGGCATTGCGGTGCACGGCGACGACCGCCGCGTCATAGGTGGTGCGAAAGCTCGCGTCCCGGATCGTGCGCTGGACCAGCGGGGACGAGCTCGAGACCACCGCCTCGATGAGCCGACGCCCCCGATCGCGCTCCGCCGGCTCTTCCTCCTCGGTGACGGGGACCAGCCCGCGGATGCGCTGGAGCTCGACGATGGTGGAGACCACGCCGGCGAAGACCAGGCGGTCGCCGGTTTCGATGAGCTGATCTGGCGAGATGGGCGTGATGATGTGCCCGCCGCGGTCGATCTCCACCAGGAAGAGGCCTTCGAGCTCGCGCAGGCCTCCTTCCTCCACGCTGCGGCCCACGAGCGGGCACTCGGGCAGCACCTGCATCGCCGTGGTGTACTCGCGCCGCCGCTCGCCCAGGACCTCGCCGGCCTCCTTGCGGTCGGGAAGGAGTCGCGGACCGACCAAGGTCAGGTACGCGAGCCCGACGCCCGTCACCACGAGCCCGACGGGCAGCAGCTCGAAGAAGCCCATGGGCTTCATGCCGTTCTGCAGCAGCAGGGCGGCCGTGGTCAGGTTGACGCTGGTCCCGATGAGCGTGGCGGTGCTGCCGAGGATGGTGGCGTAGCTGATCGGGATCAGGAACTTGCTGGCCGCCAGGCCGCTGCGGCGGGACCAGTCGATCACCGCCGGGGTCATCATGGCCACGATCGGCGCGTTGTTGAGGAACGCCGACAGGATGGCCAGGGGTGGGGTCAGGCGCGCGATGCCGCCGCGCACGTCCCGATTGCGGCCGAAGACGGCGCGCACGATGGGCTCCAGGGAGCCCGTTTCGCGCAGGCCGGCGGAGACGATGAAGAGCACCCCCACGGCCCACAGCGCGGTGTTGGCGAAGCCGGAGAAGGTCTCTTCGGGCGTCAGGATTCCGACGGCGGCCAGGGCGAAGAGGCCCGCCATCATGATGAGATCGGGGCCGGCGACCCCTCGAATCATCGCCGCCAGGGTTCCGGCGACGATGGCGATCGTGTACCAGCCTTGCCAGTCCACGGGAGGGGGCACCATACCGCGATCGGCCGGCGATTTCTGCCGCGCGGCAGATGGGCGACACTCCGCCGCCATGCCGACCCGGGACACCCCTTCGCCGGCGCCCTTCAGCGAGAAGGGCTTCTACCTGCAGGAGTTCCGTGGGCGCACCGTGGCCCTGGCGGCGCCGGAGGGGGCCGTCGCGGTTCCGGATTTGCTGGTGGCGGTGATCCGCGAGCTGGCCGGCAACGGGACCCGCGTCCTGCTCCTGCCCGAGGACCCGACGCTCGCGCGGGACCTCGGCCTCGAGATCCTGCCGAGCGGTGAGGCTCGGGAAGGCGACATCTGGCGCGGCCTCCAGGTGCGGCACGCGCTGGCGCTGGTTCCGCAGTCCGGGGACTTCGGGGCCGCCTGCCTGGACCTGGCGGCGCGGCTGCGCCTCGGGAAGTTCGTGTGGCTGGATCCGGCCGGCGGCCTGGCGGGGGAGGGCGGCGAGCCCGCGTCCTTCGTCGATCTCGACGGACTGCGGCGCCTGCGGGCGGCCGGACACCCGCGCCCGGCGCTGCTCGAGCGCATCGAGGCGCTGCTCGAGACCGGGGTCGCCGCCGTCAACGTCTGCTCCGCCGAAGGACTCGGCGACGAGCTCTTCACCTACGCCGGATCGGGCACGCTCTTCACCCGCGAGCGCTACCTGGCGGTGCGGCGACTCGGGATCGACGACTACGGCGCGGCCCTCGATCTGGTGCGGCGCGGTGTGGAAGAGGGCTACCTGGCGCCGCGCAGCGAGTCCGAGCTCGACCGCGTGCTGGGCGGGGCCTTCGGGGCGTTCGTGGAGGACCGCTTCCTGGCGGGGATCGGGGCGCTCCTCGTCCACCCCGACGGCGCGACGGGGGAGATCGCCTCGCTCTACACCCTGACCCGCTTCCTCGGCGAGGGCGTGGGGGGGCACCTCGTGACCTTCGCCCTGGAACGGGCGGGCGCGCTCGGACTGGAGCGCGTCTTCGCCTGCACCACCCAGGAGCGCGTGGGAGCCTTCTTCGAGCGCAGCGGCTTCCGCGCCGTGCCCGACACGGCGCTGCCCGAGGCGCGCTGGAAGGGCTACGACGCGGCGCGCCGCGCGCGCCTGCACTGCTACGCGGCCGACGTGGCCCGGAAGGCCTGACGCTCGGCGTGACGGAGCTGCTCCTCGTCCTCACCCCGATCGCGCTGGTGGACAGCACCTCGATGCTGCCCCTGGGCATCCCCGTGATGGTGGCGATGCTCGGGGCGCGCGGGGGGGAGCGCTCCTGCGTGGCCTTCCTCAGCGGAATCTTCGCCGTCTACTTCCCGTTCGGGATCGTCCTGGCCGTGGGTCTGGATGCGGTCCTCGGTCGGATCCAGGACGATCTGCAGCGCTGGGCCAGCACGCCGCCGGGAGCCCTCGACCTCGGGATCCAGGGGGTGATCGGTCTGGTGCTGCTGGCCTTCGGCTGGAAGCTCGCGGTCGCTCGAGAGAAGCGGAAGGAGCGGGCGCCCGCGAAACCCCTCTCGCCCTCGGCTGCCTTCTCGCTCGGGGCGGGTCTCATGCTCGTGGGAATGCCCGGTGCCGTGCCCTACTTCGCGGCGGTCGACCAGGTGCTGCGCGCCGATGTGAGCGTGACGGGCGGCGTGCTGGCGATGCTGTTCTACAACGCCGTCTTCCTGCTCCCGTTGGCCGCCGTTCCGCTGCTGCGCATCCTGCTGCGGGAGCGCAGCCAGCCGATCTTCGACGCGCTGAACCGCTTCCTCGAGGTCTGGGGGCGGCGCATCGTCACCGCCATCCTGCTCGCCCTCGGAGGCGTGCTGGTGGCCGACGCGGTGGGCTGGTTCCTGGGGCGGCCGCTGCTGCCGGTGCCGCCACCACCCCCGCCCCGCGCCGGCTAGACCGGCTGCGCGAAGGCCTGGATCGGGCAGCGGCCGAGCTGGAAGACGCGGGTCCCCGAGGTCTGGAAGGTCATCAGGGAGGAGCGGCCCTCGGCGATCGGGGTGCAGGTCGAGTCGTTGGCCACCATCGCGACCAGGTCCATGGACATCCCGATCCCGATCCGGCTCGCCAGCGGGAAGCGGCCGCGCAGCAGGTGCACCTGGGCGTCCGTGTGGATGATCTGCCAGTCGGCGTGGGCCGACGGCGCCATCTCGCCCTCGCGGCGGGGCCACGAGTTCCGCCGCCGCCGCAGCGAGCCCACACCGGCGGGCTCGCACACGGCTTCGCTCCCCGGTGCGCGGAAGCTGCCCCAGAGCCCGCCGGGCGTGTAGACCACGGGCGCCTCGGGCTTGAGGATCGACATGCACGCTTCGCTCTTTGGGAACAGGTACTGCCAGTTGCCGTTCGGCGCGGCGAAGGTCGCGTCGAGATAGGGCCCGCGCACGGCGGCCTCCACCACGTAGCTGTCCTTCCGCGTGGCGCAGGACACGGCCAGGAGTGCGACGACGGCGGCGGCGACGAGACGCATGGGGTTCCCTCCGCGGGGCAGGATGGCTCAGTGCATCCGCCACGCAAGCGGCGCTAGGACGCTCCCATGCGCACCGTGTAGTCCCAGGACGAGACCCAGGTGGGCTCGATGCGGATCGCCAGCTCGCCGGCGGAGCGTCCCAGCAGCCAACGGGCGAGCTGCGAGTCGCGACCCCCGAGGTAGCGGTCGAGGAGCTCGCCGAGGATCTCGGCCCCGAGCGCGGCGTCCAGCTGCGCGCGAGCCTGCCCGCGCACACCGCGGTACGGCGGCTCGTTCGGCGCCACCTCGAACGCGCAACGCCCGTCCGCCGCCAGCCGGCGCGCCAGCGCCGAGCTCTCGTGGGTGGCGCACCACAGAACCCCGTCCCGGTACACGTACCAGAGCGAGCAGAGCAGCGGAAAGCCGTCGCCGCCAAGGCAGGCGAGCCGAGCGGGGATTACCGACGTGTGAAGGAACCCCTCGACCCGTTCGACCGTCCAGGCGCTACTGGAGCGCAGCGGAAGCGTCATTCCGCACCGAAGGTAGCTGGCCGCCTAGAACGCGCGCCCACCCGCCAGCCGATACACGCCATACCCCACCGCCGCCGCCACGAACGGCCCCGGCCACCGGATCGTCGCCACCAACAGCACCACCATCAGCACCGCCGCCGCGCCCCCGAGCAACCGCGCCTGCCGCTCCCGCCGCAGACTGTTGGCGTCTTCCCTCGCGGTACGCGGATCAGGGCTCACCTCGCGAACCTAACCGACCCGATCCGACCCGCCGAACGCCCGCCCCTTGCCCCGACCGGCCCGCCGTCGCCTCCCGAGTCCGCGGCCGCAAGCGCGGGCCCTCCGGGCCCGTGCGCGCAGCAAGCCGCAGGCGAGCGAAGGGCATCGCCCTGCTAAGGATGGCCGGAGGTGGACTGTAAGCCGGGTTCTGTCCCGACCGCGGGTTGCCCCGCGGCCGGCGAGGATCATTCGTCTAGGCGACGTGTTGCCACGGCGCTCGAGCACTCTCACCCGCGCACCGACGCTCCGAAGAGCGCATCGGACGGGCCGTCCTCGACGGTGCGCCTATTCGAGCTTGCTCCGGGAGGGGTTTGCCCCGCCGCCGGTCACCCGGCTGTCACGCGTGGGCTCTTACCCCACGATTTCACCCTTGCCTGTGCCTCCTCCGGGCGCCCCCTCTCACAAGGGCCTCCCGGGATCAACGGCCATCGGCGGTGTGGTTTCTGCGGCACTTTCCCTCGGGTCGCCCCGGGTCGTCGTTAACGACCTCCCTGCCCAACGGAGCCCGGACTTTCCTCCCGCGAGCGGTGTTTGCCCGCCGGCGATCCTCCGTCCACCTCCGACCACTCCAAAGCGTATGACCGTGGCCGCTGCGGGGCAAGCGCCCGGGGTTCAAGGGCATTTCCCGAGCGTCCGATGATTCGGCCATGGCTTCCGCCGCGCTGCCGCTGGCCGCCAACTGGGGGGCCCTCCTGGAGGGTGACGCCCGGCCCACCTTCTACCTGCTGGCCGGGCTCGGGGCCGGGCTCTTCTTCTTCTTCAAGGGCTTCCGCACCTGGCGTCACATGCGCCTGATCCAGGACACGCCCACTTCGCGGATCCGTTCCATGGCCCTCGGCCGGGTGGAGCTGTACGGCCAGGCGGTCGAGAAGGCGGAGCTCACGGCTCCGCTGACCGGGGCCGCCTGCGTCTACTACCGCTACCAGATCGAGGAAGAGGTCCAGGGCAACAAGCACCGCAGCTGGCGCACCGTGGACTCCGGGAGCTCCAGCGCCTGGCCCTTCTACCTGGAAGACGACACCGGACGCGTGGCGGTGGACCCGCGCGAGGCCACGCTCGAGCTGCCGCCGGACTACCGCGAGATCAACCCGGACCTCACGGGCGCGCTGGGGAACTTCCTCGCGGAGCGCGGGGTCGACACCCACAGCTTCTTCGTCTTTCGCAAGAAGCTGCGCTTCACGGAGTGGCACATCTCCCCCGGCGAGCACGTCTACGTCCTCGGGGTCGCCCAGGAGCGGGGCGGCATGGTTCACGAGCGGCGCGTGCGCATCGCAGAGAAGCTGGCGGCGCTGAAGGCGGATCCCGAGGCGATGGCGCATCTCGACAGCGACGGCGACGGGTCGGTCTCGGCCGAGGAATGGGACGTGGCCCGCCGCTTGATCGTCGCCGAGGTGGAGCGCGCGGGCTTCGACGACCGCGTGGTGGTGGGAAAGGGTGAGCACTCCGGCACGCCCTTCTACATCTCGGATCGCGACGAGAAGGCCGTCGTGAAGGAACACCTTTGGAAGGCCCGGGCGAGCGTCTTCGGCGGGGCCGTGCTTTCTCTCTTCTGCCTGGGCGGGCTGTTGCACCGCGTGGGCATTCTCTGGGGGTAGGGACATGAGCTGGATCATTCTCGCGGTCTTCGCGTTCACCTTCGTGGGCGCCGTCCTCTACGCGGTGGGGCTGTACAACGGCCTGGTCAACCTGAAGCACGCCGTGGTCCGGGCCTGGGCCAACATCGACGTGCTGCTGAAGCAGCGCCACGACGAGCTGCCGAAGCTGGTCAACACCGTGAAGGGCTACATGCAGCACGAGAAGGAGGTGCTGACCCGCATCACCGAGGCGCGCTCGGCCTACGCCCGGGCGTCCGGCCCCGAGCAGCAGGCCCAGGCCGACGCCGAGATGCGTGGCGCCCTGGGGCGGCTGTTTGCCGTGGCCGAGAACTACCCGGAGCTGAAGGCCGACACGTCCTTCCAGATGCTGCAGGAGCGCATCTCCGCCATCGAGGAGCAGATCGCGGACCGCCGGGAGTTCTACAACCACAGCGTGAACGTCTTCAACGTGCGGATCGAGCAGATCCCCGACGTGTTCATGGCCAACCTGATGCGGCTGGAGGCGCGAGAGCTCTTCCGGGCGGCGGAGGAGGAGCGCCGGGACGTGGAGGTCTCCTTCCCCTAGCCGGGATTCCCCAGGGGATATTCCGGAAAGTGCACTCTCAGTCACTATTTGACATCGGGATCAGTATTCATTAGATACTGAACTCATGAGCGCACGAATCGCTTCGAGCGCCGCCTCCGGCGTCGGCCCAGGCCAGGCCTCGATCCGCAAGCCGGGCGGGATCTTCGACCCCGTGGCCCGTGCCCTGGATCTGATCGGGGAGCGCTGGACCCTGGTGCTGGTGCGCCACCTGCTGATGGGGCCCCTGGGCTTCCAGGAGCTGCGCCAGCGCACCGGGATCGCGCCCCGGGTGCTCTCCAACAGGCTGCGCCAGCTCGGCGACAAAGGCTTCGTGGAGCCCGTCAAGCAGGGCTCGCGCTCGGCCTACGCCCTCACCGAGATGGGCCGGACCCTCGAGCCCATCGTGGCCGCCATCGCGCGCTGGTGGGTCTTCTACGCCGTCGAGGCGCGCCAGGTGGGCGGCGACCGCTTCACCGACACCTCGGCCCAGTCCATTGTGGAGTCGCTGCCCTTCCTGCTGCGCGACGACCGGCCCCCCGGCGACGTGACCTTCGAGCTGCGTCTGACCGGGGACGGGGGCGGCGTCTGGAGTGTGCGCGTGCGGGACGGCGAAGCCACGGTCGAGGCCGGCTTCGTCCCCGGCGCGGACGTCCGCTACACGGCCGATGCCCAGGTGTGGTGCGCCGTGGCCCTGGGCCTCGTGGACGCGCGCGACACCGTGAAGCGCGGACTGATGACGAAGGAGGGCGGCAGGCAGTCGCTCGCCTGGTTCTTCCACCAGATCGGCGAGCCGCCGCGGCGCACGCGCGCGGCGTCCCGCAAGCAGAAGGAGTAGCCCGTGATTTCGTTCGGACCGAGCGAGGAGCAGGAGGTCGTCCGCGAGACCCTGCGCGGCTTCGCCCAGGAGGCGGTGCGGCCGTTGGCGCGTGAGTGCGACGAGGAGAGCCGCGTCCCCGAGGACTTCCTCCAGGGCGTCTGGGAGCTGGGCCTGACCAGCACGCAGATTCCCGAGAGCTACGGCGGTGGTGGCGAGGAGCGCTCCCCGGTCACCAACACGCTCGTGCTCGAGGAGCTGGCGTACGGCGACGCAGCCCTGGCGCTGGCCGCGACTGCGCCGTCGCAGTTCGCGTTCGCCATCCGGGATCAGGGCAGCGAAGAGCAGAGGCAGGCCTACCTGCCGCTCTTCTGCGGCGACGCGTTCCACGCGGCGTCCGTGGCGCTGGTCGAGCCGGTGCCGGCCTTCGACGTGTTCTCGCCGCGCACCGTGGCGGAGTCGAAGGGCGACGCCTGGGTGCTGTCGGGCACGAAGTCGTTCGTCCCGTTCGGCGACCGCGCCAGCCACTTCCTGGTGCTCGCCCGCGCGGGCAGCAACGGGAGCGGGCGGGTGGAGGCGTTCGTGGTCCCGCGCGACGCCGAGGGCCTGTCGATCTCCGAGCCGGAGAAGAAGATGGGCCTGAAGGCGCTGCCGACCCACAGCCTGACCCTGGAGCGGGTGGAGGTCGGAGCGGCGGATCGCCTCGGCGGCGAGGCCGGCTGCGACGTTGCCCGGCTCGTGAACCACGGGCGCGTGGGCCTGTGCGCCGCCATGACCGGTCTCTCGCGGGCCGTGATGGAGTACGCCATTCCCTACGCCAAGGACCGCCACGCCTTCGACCAGGCGATCGCCCAGAAGCAGGCGGTGGCCTTCATGCTGTCGGACATGGCGATCGAGACCGACTCCATGCGCTGGATGCTGTGGAAGGCGGCCAGCCAGCTCGAGCAGGGTCTGGACGCCACGCGCTCCGCCCACCTGGCCCGGGCCTACGCGGCGAAGCAGTCGATGAAGATCGCGGACAACGGCATCCAGGTGCTCGGCGGCCACGGCTTCATCCGTGAGCACCCCGTGGAGATGTGGTACCGCCACGCGCGCTGCCTGGGCGTCCTCGAGGGCGTGGCCGCGGTCTAGCGGTCCGTCGCAACCCTTTTCGGAGAATCCAGATGATCGACTTCGAGCTCAGCGACAACGACAAGAAGGTCTTCGACCACCTGCGCCAGGAGGCGCTCGTCTGCCGCAACTACGCGCGGCACTACGACGAGAACGAGCACGAGTTCCCGCCCGACGAGCTGCCCGAGGCCGCCGACTTCCCGTCGCTCCTGAAGGTGCTGGGGGGCCGAACCGAGGACGACACGGGGATGGGCGTGTTGAGCATGCTCATCTCCCAGGCCCAGACCTGGGGCGACTACTCGGTGCGCATGCGCCGGGGCTCGGGCGGGCTGGGCAACGCGGCCCTGCGCGCAGCGGGCACGCCCGCGCAGCACGAGAAGTGGGGCGATCTCACCCTGGCCATGGCGATCACGGAGCCCGGCTGCGGGTCGGACCCGTCGCTGGTCGCCACCACGGCGGTCCTCGACGAAGACGCGGGCGAGTGGGTCATCAACGGAGAGAAGATCTTCGTCACCACGGGCTGCCGCGCCGAGGGCGTGGTGATCTGGGCCACCATCGACAAGAGCGCCGGCCGCGCCGGCATCAAGTCGTTCCTGGTGGAGAAGGGCACCCCGGGCTTCGTCGTCGCCCACAAGGAGAAGAAGCTCGGGATCCGGGCGGACGACACCGCTGCCTACGTCTTCACGGACTGCCGCATCCCGCGTGAGAATCTCCTCGGTGGCAAGGAGGAGATTCCCAAGGCGGGCTCGGGCGGCTTCAAGGGCGTGATGAAGACCTTCAACATGACCCGGCCGGCGGTGGCGGCGATCGGGCTCGGGATCGCCGAAGCGGCCCTGGACTTCACGCGCGAGCAGCTGGAGCAGGCCGACGTGACCATCGACTACGGGCCGGGCATGCCCAACCAGTCGGCCGTGGCCCAGAAGTTCCAGGAGCTCGAGGCCAGCTACGAGGCCGCCGTGCTGACGGTGCTGAGGGCCGCCTGGCTGGCGGACCACGGCAAGCCCAACAACCTGGAGTCGTCGATCTGCAAGGCCAAGGCCGGATCGGCGGTGCGCGAGGTGACCCAGGGCTGCATCGAGATCCTCGGGCCGATGGGCGTGTCGCGGGATCACCTGCTGGAGAAGTGGTTCCGGGACTGCCGCATCACGGACATCTACGAGGGGACGGGGCAGATCCAGAACCTCATCATCGCGCGGACGATCCTCGGGTATACGCGGAAGGACCTGAAGTAGGGGGGTCGCGCGGGCCGGACGCCGGAGGGGGGAGATGCCCTCCGGCGATGTCCTCGCGCGCTGCGATCTCACTCGCCACACCCGGAGTCCGTCAGCGCGCTGCGGATTACGCCTGCGGGCACCTCCCCCCTCCGGCGTCCGACCCGGCTTCAGGTGGTAACGTTCGCGCATGCGTGCAGTCCTCGTCGATGAGCCTGGGGATGAGACCCACCTTCGTATCGGTGATGCGCCAGTCCCGGAGTTGGGGCCCGGGGAGATCCGGATCCGGGTTGCGGCGACGGCGGTGAATCGGGCGGATCTGTTGCAGCGGCAGGGAATGTATCCGCCGCCGCCGGGAGCCTCCGAGATCCTTGGGCTCGAGTGCGCCGGAGAGGTGGCAGAGGTCGGGGAGGGGGTCTCCGGCTGGTCGCCGGGTGATCGCGCGATGGCGTTGCTGGCGGGGGGCGGCTACGCGGAAGAAGTGGTCGTGCACGCCGGCTCGGCGATGCCGGTGCCCGAGCGCCTGAGCCTGGAGCAGGCCGCCGCGGTGCCGGAGGTCTTCCTCACCGTCTTCCTCAACGTGTTCCAGCTGGGCGCGCTGCCCGAGGGCGGCGCGGTGCTGGTGCACGGCGGCGGCAGCGGGATCGGGACGGCGGCCATCCAGCTGGTGAAGGCGGCCGGTGGGCGCATCGCCGTCACCGCGGGAAGCGAGGCCAAGTGCCAACGTTGCTTCGAGCTCGGGGCGGACCTGGCGCTGAACTACCGCAGCGGCGACTTCTCGCAGGAGGTGAAGGCCTGGACCTCCGGGCACGGGGTCGACGTGGTGCTCGACCACATCGGGGCGCCCTACCTGGAGGGCAACCTCAAGAGCCTCGCGCCGGGCGGCCGGCTGGTCCTGATCGGACTGATGGGAGGCGCCAAGGCCGAGATCAACCTGGGCGCCCTGCTGGTGCGCCGCCAGCATGTGATCGGCTCCACCCTGCGCGCGCGGCCGGTCGAGGAGAAGGCGGCCATCGTCGCCGGCTTCCTCGAGCGCTTCGGCCCGGATCTTGCCGAGGGCCGCATCGCACCGGTCGTCGACGCCGTGCTGCCCCTGCAAGCGGTCGCCGATGCGCACCGCCGCATGCAGGCGAGCGACCATTTCGGCAAGCTCGTCCTCACGATGCGCTAGGGAGCAGCCAGCAGCACTTGCCCTGACGAGTGGGTCGTGACTCGTGCGTCTGTGGCCGCAAGCCCGGCGCCGAAGGGTTGGTCCCGCCTTCGTGGTCGTCGCCGCGCGCGCAGCTCGCCGCAGGCGAGCGAAGTCACGATAAATGGCTACCGTCCCGCGGCCAGACCCCAGGCGGAGGAATCGCACGATGGCAGCGCTGGAGCGCACCCTCTCGATCATCAAGCCCGATGCGGTCTCGAAGGGCGCGGCCGGTCAGATCCTGGCGCGCATCGAGGGCAGCGGGCTGCGCATCCTGGCGCTGAAGCAGATCCGGTTGACGGAGCCTCAGGCGCGGGGGTTCTACGCCGTCCACAAGGAGCGGCCCTTCTACGACTCCCTGGTGAAGTTCATGACTTCGGGGCCCGTGGTCGTGAGCGTGCTGGAAGGGGAGGAGGCCATCGCGCGCTACCGGGCGCTGATGGGGGCCACGAATCCAGAGGAGGCCGACACCGGCACGATCCGCAAGGACTTCGCCACGGACATCGAGGCCAATGCCGTCCATGGATCCGACGCGCCCGAGACGGCGCGGGTCGAGATCGCCTACTTCTTCAATGCCACGGAAATCCAGGGCCCCGTCGAGGCCCTGTGAGAGCAGCCTCTGCCGTTCAGGCGTAGGCCTGCGCCATCAGCAGCAGAAGCCCGACGTAGCCCACCAGTAGCCACAGGGCGTGGCTGCGCAGGGCGCTGCGGAACGCGGTCGCCATCACTCGAGCCAAGCTGATCCCCCCACGGTCTCGGATTGCCTGGACGGCCCGAAAGGCCGTCCCCCTGGGCCCCTTCGGCCAATCCCTCACCGGGCCTTAATGTAGCGCCCGCCCGGATCGTCACGCGTGATCGGTGTCACACGCGGATGCCGCCGCCGGTCACTCGTCCCGGAAATGCGGCGCCCGCTTTTCCCGTGCCGCCGAGAGACCCTCCAGGAGATCGTGCGTCTCGTAGCACTCGGCCTGACGCGCGGCCTCGAACGCCAGCTGGTCGTCGAGGCTGGCGCCGCTCGAGCGGGCCAGGGCCTCCCGCGTGCCTCGCACCGCCGCCGGGGCGGCGGCCGCCACCTCGCGCGCGAGCGCGGTCGCGTGCTCCAGCACGGCCTCCCGCTCCACGCAGCGATTGACGAGCCCGATCCGCTCGGCCTCCTGCCCGTCGAGGATGCGGCCGGTCAGCAGCAGATCGGCGGCGTGGGCCGGGCCGACCAGGCGCGGCAAGGTCCAGGTGGCGCCCATGCCGGGATGGATGCCCAGGCGGCTGAAGTTGAGCCCCAGCTTGGCTTCCCGCGCCACCACCCGCAGGTCACAGGCCAGGGCCACGCACAGGCCGGCCCCGATGGCGGGCCCGTTGATGGCCGCCACGCTCGGGCAGGGGAGGTCCCGCACCGCCAGGAAGAGCCCGTAGAAGGCCCGCATCGCGTCCCGGTTGCTCCGCCGCGTCGGCCCACCGGGATCGGCCACCCCGGCCTCCGCCATGGCACGGATGAACTCCAGATCGCCCCCGGCCGAGAACGCGCGCCCCTCCCCGGTGAGCACCACGGCGCGCAGCCCATCCTCCCGGCAGAGCTCCCCGACCTTCTCGGCGAACGCCTCGCCCATGGGCCGGGTCATCGCGTTCAGCCGCTCCGGATCGCAGAACGTGAGAGTCGCAATGTCCCCGTCCCGCTCCACACGCACCAACGAGCCCGTCATGGCGCGCATCCTAGCAGCCGACCGCCGGGACGTCGGAGGCTCCCGCAGGCGAAATCCGCAGCGCGCTGACGGACTCTGTTCGTGACGCGTGAGGCCGCAGCGCACGAGGACCTCGCCGGAGGAACCCTCCGACGTCCCGGCGCGCGCCACCACGCACGCGCGCCGGGCAGGGCGGAGGACCCCTCTAGTCGGCCTGGCGACGCAGGAACGTCGGGACGTCGAGCTCGTCCTCGAAGGGCGACACCCAGTCGGCGTCCTGGCCGCCGACGCGCGGTGTGGCGCTGGCCGCCGGCTTCTCGCGCTCCGGAGCCGGGGGTGCGCTCGCGCGCGCCCCCGGCAGGTCCGGCTGGATCGGCTCCGGACGCAGCGGCCGGACCTGCCCGATCCGCGACTCGTCGTGGTCGCTGAGGTCCCGGCGCCGGCCCAGGTGGCCGTCGTCGAGCCCGGTCGCGATCACCGTCACGCGGATCTCGCCCGGGGGCATGCTCTCTTCGACCACGGCGCCGAAGATGATGTTCGCCTCCTCGTGGGCGGCGTCCTGCACCAGGGTGGAAGCCTCGTTCACCTCGAACAGGGTCATGTCCTCGCCGCCGGTGACGTTGATCAGCACGCCCCGGGCGCCCTCGATGGACAGATCCTCGAGCAGCGGGCTCGAGATCGCCGACTGGGCCGCGTCCACGGCGCGGGTCTCGCCGCTACCGAGGCCGGTGCCCATCAGCGCCATCCCCATCTCGTTCATGATCGTCCGCACGTCGGCGAAGTCCAGGTTGATCAGGCCGTGAGTGGTGATCAGGTCCGAGATGCCCCGCACGGCGTTCAGCAGCACGTCGTCCGCCAGCGTGAACGCGTCGCGCATGGCCAGGTTCTTGCCCGCCAGCGCCAGCAGCCGGTTGTTGGGGATCGTGATCAGGGTGTCGACGACGCTGTGGAGCTCCACCAGACCGCGCTCGGCCTGCTTGGCCCGCACCTTGCCCTCGAAGCCGAAGGGCTTCGTGACCACCGCCACCGTGAGGGCGCCCACCTCGCGGGCGACCTCCGCCACCACCGGCGCCGCGCCGGTGCCCGTGCCGCCGCCCATGCCCGCGGTCACGAACACCATGTCGGAGCCGGTGAGCAGGTCGCGCAGGCGCTCGCGGTCTTCCACCGCCGCCGCCTGACCGCGGCTCGGATCGGCGCCGCAGCCCAGGCCCCGGGTCACCTCGTTTCCGAGCTGGAGCTTGATCGGAGCCTCGTTGTGCGTGAGTGCCTGAGCGTCGGTGTTGGCCGCCACGAACTCGACGCCGCCCAGGCCACAGCGGATCATGGTGTTGAGGGCGTTGCCGCCGCCGCCGCCCACGCCGATCACCTTGATGACGGCCTGGTTGCGCGACGTGTCCTCGAACTCCAGCAGGTCGTCGTCGTCGTCCGGGCCGATCTCGAGCAGATCCACCGGCTCCAGGGTCTCGTCCGGGCTTTGTCGATCCGGTCCCTTGGGACCTCGCGTTCTTCTCGCCATCTCTCACCCCCCGTGAGAATGCGCTCGCGAGAGCGCAGGGTAACACGATTCCTGTGTTTTTGTGCCGTTTTAGCGCCGCTTTTTCCGATCCGGCCCGGTCACTCCATGTCTCCGTAGAACCACTCCCGCATCCGCTGCTTCACGCGGCGGAAGATCGAGCCGTCCCGGATGCGGAAGCGGCTCTGCACCCGGGCGCGGCCCTGGTCCTCGCCGTGCAGGACCAGCCCGACCCCGGTCGCGTACATGGGGCTGCGCACCACGTCCTGGAGGCCGCCCACGTGCATGGGCATTCCGAGCCGCACCGGCGACTCGAAGATCTCCTCTGCCAGCTCGCCTACGCCCTCCAGGGCCGAGCAGCCGCCGGTCAGCACGACGCCGGACGGAATGCGCTCCTCGAGGCCGGCCTTGGCCAGCTCCTGGCGCGCGAGGCACAGGATCTCCTCCATGCGCGGCTCGATGATCTCGCACAGGATCTTGCGCGAGACCTCCCGCGGACGACGGCCGCCGACGCTCGGAACCGTGATCACGTCGTCGCTCGCCAGGTAGCGCGCCGCCGCCACGCCGAACTTCTTCTTGATGCGCTCGGCCTCGTCGAATGGCGTTCGCAGGCCCACCGCGATGTCGTTGGAGACGTGGTAGCCGCCCAGGCCCAGCACCGAGGTGTGCTTGATCGAGCCGTCGGCGAAGACCGCTACGTCCGTGGTGCCGCCGCCGATGTCGATCAGGCACACTCCGAGGTCGCGCTCGTCGTCCGCCACCACGGCCAGGGACGAGGCCAGCGGCTCGAGCACGATGTCGATCACGTTGAGCCCGGCCTTGTTGGCGCACTTCACGATGTTCTGGGCGCTCGTGACCGCGGCGGTGACGATGTGGATCTTCGCCTCCAGCCGCACGCCGCTCATGCCCAGGGGCTCGCGGATCCCGTCCTGGTCGTCGATGATGAACTCCTGCGGGATCACGTGGATGACCTCGCGGTCCATCGGGATCGCCACGGCCTTGGCCGCGTCGATCACGCGCTTCACGTCGTTCTCCGAGACCTCGTGGTCCTTCACCGCCACGACGCCGTGGGAGTTGAAGGCCCGGATGTGGCTGCCGGCAATCCCGGCGTACACCGAGGTGATCTCGCAGTCGGCCATCAGCTCCGCCTCCTCCACGGCGTGCTTGATGGACGTCACGGTGGCGTCGATGTCCACCACCACGCCCTTGCGCAGGCCCTTGGACGGATGCGTCCCGATGCCGACGATGTCCACGCCGCTCTCGCGGCGGTCTGCCACGATGGCGCAGATCTTGGTGGTCCCGATGTCGAGACCGACGATCAGTTCGTCCTTGCGTGCCACGTCTCTCACCCCCTCGTGCTCCCCGCCGGATCACCCGGACCGGGGATCGTTGGACGGCGCCGCGCGTCTGCGCGCCGCCGCCGCTTGTTCGGCCTCCCCCGAGACCGTTCCCCCATCGCCTCGCACGACCGCCTGGCCGGCGAAGCGCACATCGATCTCCTGCGCCGCGAGCGCGAGCTCGGGGCGCGTGGCCAGCAGCTGGACCAGGCGTCCCAGCGCGGCGTCCCACGGCTCCCAGCCCACGTCGATCCCGGCGCGCAGCCCGCGCAGCCGCACGCGGGGGCCTTCGCTCCGCTCGCGCGCGGGAAGCTCGATCTCCGCCGGGACCAGGCCGTGGGCGGTCAGGGCCGCGATCAGATCCACCGCCGCGGCGACGTCCGCATGCGCCTCGCCGGGCTTCAACCGCGCCTGGGTGCGCAGGGAGGGCAGGCCGGCGCGCTCGGCGGGGCGGGCGCGCGCGAAGGCCACGCCCCGATCGCAGACGACGAACCCGGCCGCGGGTCCGGCAGCCAGCACGGCTCGCGGAGTCCGCTCCACTACGTCCAGCACGAAGCGGTCGGGAGGGATCCGCAGGCTCCGCACCGAGGCCACGCTCGGCAGGCCCGCCACGCGCTCCTCCACCCGCTCCGGGTCCACGTCCACCAGCGGCGTGCCGTGGCGCAGCCCGCTGGCGGCCGCCACGGCCTGCGCGTCCAGGCGCCGGGTGCCGAGCACCTGCAGCGCCTCCAGCAGGAAGGGCTCGTTCCGCAGTCGGCGGGAGATTTCGCGGGTCGCGGCCGGCCCGCGACTGGCCCCGGCCACCAGGGCCGCCAGCCCGACCGCCAGCCACAGGGCGGTGTGGGCGGCGCGGCGCCGCCGGCGGCGGGCGCGCACCCGGGGATCCTCGCGGCGGGTCGCGCGCTCGCTCATGCCGGCCTCCCCAGGATCCGCACCTCGGTCTCGAGCCGGATGCCGCTCGCCGCCTCCACGGCCTCGCGGGCGCGTTCCACCAGGGCCAGCACGTCGCGCGCCGTGGCGCCGCCGCGGTTGACGATGAAGTTCGCGTGCCGGCGCGAGATCTCGGCGCCGCCCACGCGGGCTCCCTTCAGCCCGGCCGCCTCGATCAGGCGCCCCGCGAAGTCGCCGCGCGGATTCTTGAAGACAGACCCGCAGGAGGGCACGTCCAGGGGCTGGCTCCCGGCGCGCTTGGCCAGCAGCCGGTCCACCTCGTCGCGCACCAGCGCGGGGTCCGAGGGCCGGACCGCCAGCAGCCCCGACAGGATGGCGGACCCCGGCGCCAGGCCGCGCAGGGCGCGGTAGCCGAAGTGCAGGCCGTCGCGTCCCAGGTGCCGGATCCCGCTGCCCGACGGCGCCATGACCTCGACTTCGCGCACCACGTCCTTGGCCTCGCGGACGCCGATCCCCGCGTTCATGGCCAGCCAGCCGCCGATCGTTCCCGGGATGCCCGAGCCGAACTCGAGGCCGGCCAGCCCGCGTTCGACGCAGAAACGCGTCAGCTGGGAGTGGGAGACGCCGGACTCCGCGCGCAGCAGACCGCCGGGGCGCTCCCCCAGGTTCCGGAAGCGGGTGAGCTGCACCACGATGCCGTCCAGGCCGCCGTCGCGCACCAGCACGTTGAAGCCGCGTCCGAGAATGCGATGGGGGACCTCGCATTCGCGCGCCAGCCCGAGCAGCGCGCCGAGCTCCGCGCGGTCCGCCGGTGCGGCGACGGCGTCGGCCGGTCCTCCGACCCGCAGCGAGGTGTGGCGCGCCATCGGGACGTCGAAGCGGATGCGGTCGCCCAGCAGGTCCTCGAGGCGATGGCGGACGGGCGTCGGGATCATCCGTCCGCCTCCGCCAGCGCCGCCAGGATGCGCGGGCCCAGGCCCGCGATGCTCCCGGCGCCGAGCGTGATGACCAGATCGCCCGGGCGCAGCTCGGATGCCAGCGCATCGGGCACCTCGGCCAGGTCGCGCACGAAGCGCACCTCCCGGTGGCCGTGGGCGCCGATGGCCTCCGCCAGGCCCTCGGCGTCGATGCCGGGGATCTTCTCCTCGCCCGCTGCGTAGATGTCGGTCACCAGCAGCAGGTCCGCGTCGTTGAAGGCGGTCGCGAACTCGTCGAAGAGGTCGCGGGTACGTGTGAACCGATGCGGCTGGAACACGACCACCAGCCGCTGCGGGTGTAGATCGCGCGCGGCGGCCAGGGTGGCGCGCACCTCCGCCGGATGGTGGCCGTAGTCGTCGACGACCCGCACGCCCCGTGCCTGGCCCTTGGTCTCGAAGCGGCGCTCGATTCCGACGAAGCTCTCGAGGCCCTCGGCGGCCCGCGCGAAGGGCACGTCCAGCTCCAGCGCCACCGCCAGGGTGGCGAGGGCGTTGGCCACGTTGTGGCGCCCGGGCAGGCGCAGGCGCACGTTGCCCAGCAGCCCCCCGCGCCAGTGGGTGCGGAAGCGCATCCCCTCGCCGTCCGCTGCGACCTCGCTCGCGGCCAGGTCGGCCTGGGTGCCGAGCCCGTACGTGATCGTGCGCCGGGTCATCCGCGGCAGGATGGCCTGCACGCCCGGATGGTCGAGGCACAGCACCGAGACGCCCCAGAAGGGCACGCGATTGCAGAACTCGACGAAGGCGTCCTGGAGTGCCGCGTAGGCGCCGTAGTGGTCCAGGTGCTCGGGGTCGATGTTGGTCACCACCGCGATCACCGGCGCGAGCCGCAGGAACGAGCCGTCGCTCTCGTCCGCCTCCGCCACCAGCAGGTCGCCGCGGCCGAGGCGCGCGCCGCCGGGCTCGCCCCCGGCGCCCAGCACGCGACCGCCGATGATGGAGGTGGGGTCGAGCCCAGCTGTGTTCAGCACGTGGGCGATCAGTGAGGTGGTGGTGGTCTTGCCGTGGCTGCCGGCCACCGCGATGCCGTCCTTGAGCCGCATCACCTCGGCCAGCATCTCGGCGCGCCGGATCACCGGGATCTTGCGGCGCTCGGCCGCCAGCAGCTCCGGGTTGCCGTGGCCGACCGCGGACGAGTAGACGACCACGTCCGCCTCGCCCACGTTCGCCTCGTCGTGGCCGACCTGGACCGGGATCCCGAGCGAGCGCAGGCGCGCCAGCGCGGGACCCTCGCGCAGGTCCGAGCCGCTGACCCGGTAGTCCTGGTTGTGCAGCAGCTCGGCGATGCCGCACATGCCGATGCCGCCGATGCCCACGAAATGGACGCGCTGGATTCGCCGGTACATGTCGTCTTCGCGAGCTCGATCAGGCCCCGGAGCGGGACGCGCCGCCGCCGGCTGTGGACGCAGCGGCTGCTGAGATGGGCCGGCGCCGACGCGGCGCCGCCCCGGGGCTGATGCGAGCTACCTCCCCTTCTCTCCCGTGCGCGCCCAGGCGCGCACGTCGGTTGCGATCTGCTCCGCCGCATCCGGGCGCGCGAGGCCCCGGGCGCGGCGGCCCATCTCCAGCAGTCGGGCCGGCTCCGCCGCCAGCTCCGTCAGGTGCTCCGCCAGCAGCGCGCCGTCGAAGCGGGCCGGATCCAGCAGGCGGGCGGCGCCCGCCTCGGCCAGCGCGCGGGCGTTGGCGGTCTGGTGGTCGTCGGCTGCGTACGGGTAGGGCACCAGCAGCGCCGGCAGCCCGGCCAGGGCCAGCTCCGCCACCGTGATGGCGCCGGCGCGGCAGAGCGCCAGGTCGGCGCGCCGGTAGCGCTCGGGCAGGTCGGCGTCGAAGGCGAAGACGTCGGCGCGCACGCCCGCCCGCGCGTAGGCCTCGGCCACCCGCGCGCGGTCGGCGTCGCCGGTCTGATGCTCGATCTCGAGCGCGCCCGCATCCAGGCGGGGCAGGGCGTCGACCAGCGCGTCGTTCAGCTGGCGCGCGCCCTGGCTGCCGCCCACCACCAGCAGGCGCAGCGGCGCCTTCGGCTCGCGGCGCTCGCCGGCGCCCGCGAACGAGGCCACGAGCGCGCGCCGCAGCGGCACGCCCACCACCCGCACGTCGTCCCGGGCCGCGGCGCGCGGGAAGGCGGCGCGCGCGGCCTCGAAGGCCAGGAAGACCCGGCGCGCGAAGCGACCCGTGATGCGGTTCGTGCGTCCCGGGATCGCGTTCGGCTCCACCAGTGCGACCGGCGTGCGCCGAGCGCGTGCGGCGAGCACCGCGGGCACCGCGGCGTAGCCCCCCACCGAAACCACGGCGTCGGGACGGAAGCGGCGCAGCAGGCCGAGCGCGCGCAGCGCGCCGAGGGCCAGCCGCCCGAGCGCGCGTGCGCGCCCCGGCAGGCTCGCACCCATCACCTGCCCGCCGGGCAGGGTCGCCAGGGCGAAGCCCGCCTCGGGCACGAGGCGGCGTTCGAGGCCGCGCTCGGTGCCCACGAAGAGCACCTCCGCGCCTCCCGCCGCCAGGGCCTCTCCCACGGCCAGGGCCATGGTCACGTGGCCCCCGGTTCCGCCCCCCGCCAGCACGAAGCGCCCGCCGCTCATCGCCGGAACCTCGCGGGCCGGGCGTCGCTGCGCCGCGCCACCGCCAGCACCAGGCCGACCGCCGCGAGCGAGGCCACCAGCGCCGTGCGCCCGTAGGAGAGGAAGGGGAGGGGAAGTCCCTTGGTGGGAATGCTCCCGGTCACCACGGCCGCGTTCAGGATCGCGGGCACGGCGAGCAGCAAGGTGGCGCCGAAGGCGAGGAAGAGCCCGAAGCGGTCGCGCGCGCCGCGAGCGATGCGGATGCCGGCGACCGCCAGCGCGCCGAACGCGCCGAGCACGCACAGCACGCCCACGGCGCCAACTTCCTCGGCCACCACGGCCAGGATGAAGTCGGTGTGGACCTCGGGCAGGTAGTAGAGCTTCTGGCGGCCGTCGCCCAGCCCGACGCCGAAGAGTCCGCCGCGTGCGAACGCCACGAAGGACTGCACGAGCTGGAAGCCCTCCGCATCGGAGCGTGCCCACGGATCGACGAAGCCCGTGAGGCGCGCCCAGGCGTAGGCGCGCGTCACCACGTAGCCGCAGACCGCGACGATTCCGATCAGCGTCGGCCACAGGAAAGCGCGCAGGGGCGCACCGGCCACGAAGAGCATGGCTCCCACCAGCAGCGGGATCACCACGGCGTTGCCGAGGTCCGGCTGCGCGGCCAGGAGCCCCGCCGGCACCAGGGCCAGCAGCGCGGGTGCGCAGAGGCGGCTCGGGGAGGTGGGCGGTCCGTCGTGGCGCGCCAGGACCGCCGCCACCGCCACGACCGTCGCCAGCTTGGCGAGCTCCGCGGGCTGGAAGCGGAAGCCGACGCCCGGCAGCTCGAGCCAGCGCTGCGCGCCGTTCACTTCGGTGCCGGCGACGAGGGTTGCCACCAGCAGGCCGCACGCCGCCAGCCACCCGGGCAGCGCCAGCACGCGCCAGGCGCCGAGGGGCAGGCGCGCCAGCAGGGTGGCGAGTCCGATGCCCGCCACGAGCGCGACGGCGTGGCGTCCGAAGTCGGACGCGATGGGCGAGCCGGAACCGGCGAAGGGCGAGGTGGCGCTGTGGATTGCCACCAGTCCGAACGCCGCCAGCAGGGTCGCGGCGGTGAGGAAGGCCGCGTCCGGTGCGGCACCGGCGACCGGGGCGCGGCTGACCGGACGTCCCGTCATCGGGGTGCCCCTGCCAGCACGGCGCTGCGGAAGCGCTCGCCGCGCTCCTCGAAGCTCGCGAACTGGTCGAAGCTCGCGCAGGCGGGCGACAGCAGCACCACGTCTCCCGGCCGCGCGAGCTCGCGGGCGCGCGCCACCGCGGCCTCGAGATCGCGGGTGCGCTCGCACGCCACGCGGCCGTCGAGCGCGCGCTCGAGCTCCGGCGCCGCTTCGCCCAGCAGCAGGGCCACCCGCGCGCGGCCCTTCGCCACGGCGGCCAGGGGCGCGAAGTCGAGGCCCTTGTCGCGGCCCCCGGCGATCCAGATCACGGGAGCGGCGAAGTGCTCGAGGGCGCGGACCGCGGCAGCGACGTTGGTGGCCTTGGAGTCGTTGACCCAGGTGACGTCCTGCGCGCGGCACACGACCTCGCAGCGGTGCGGCGGCCGCTCGAAGCCGGCCAGCGCGCCGGCCGCGCGCTGCGGGTCGCCGCCGAGGGCGACCACCGCAGTCAAGGCTGCCAGCGCGTTCTCCAGCTCTGCGCCACGCCAGTCTCCTGCGAGCGGGACGCGCTGCGGGTCCCCTTCGTCCCGGACCCAGGCGGCGCCCGCATCGGACCACGCGCCCCGGGCGAGGGGCCCCGAGCGCGCGAAGCCGAACACGCGACCGCGCGCTCGCTCCCGGAGCGCCCAGACCACCGGGTCGTCTCGATTGAGCACCGCGGCGTCCGCCCCGGTCTGGTGGGCCAGGATCCGGGCCTTGGCCTCGACGTAGGCCTCGAAGCTGCCGTGACGGTCCAGGTGGTCCGGCGCCAGGTTGAGGATCACCGCGACGCGCGGGCAGAAGCTCTCGGTAGTCTCGAGCTGGAACGAGGACACCTCGAGGATCGCCGCATCGAGCGGCCGACCCACCAGCCCGAGTGCCGGCCGGCCCAGGTTGCCGGCCGCCTCGGCGCGCAGGCCGCTGGCGCGCAGCATCGCCTCCAGCAGCAGGCTGACCGTGGACTTGCCGTTGGTGCCGGTCACCGCCACGAGCGGGACCGCCAGCGCGCGGGCCGCCAGCTCCACGTCCCCCCAGGCGCGGCGCGCGCGGCCCGCGTAGCGGGCGGGCGGCACTCCCGGGCTCGGCACGACCAGGTCGAAGTCCGCCGGATCGGGGAAGGGCCCGCCGCACGTCACGGCCACGGCGGGCGGCAGGTCGAGCGCGCCCAGCGACTCGGGCGGCCGCTCGTCGGCGGCCACCACCGCGGCCCCGCGTTCGGCGCAGAAGGCCGCCGCGCTGCGGCCGGACAGGCCCAGGCCGAGCACCAGCACCTTCTGTCCCGCCAGCTCGAGCATCAGCGCAGCCTCAGGGACGACAGCGCCACCAGCGCCAGGATGATCGAGATGATCCAGAAGCGGACCACGATCTTCTGCTCCGGCCAGCCGAGCTGCTCGAAGTGGTGGTGGATCGGGGCCATCAGGAAGACCCGGTTGCCGGTGAGCTTGAACCAGAACACCTGGATGATGACCGAGAGGGCCTCGATCACGAAGATGCCGCCGACGACCGCCAGCAGGATCTCCTGCCGGATCACCACCGCGATCGTGCCGAGCGCGCCGCCCAGGGCGAGCGCGCCCACGTCCCCCATGAAGAGCTGGGCGGGATAGGTGTTGAACCACAGGAAGCCCAGGCCGCCTCCCACCAGGGCGCCGCAGAAGATCGCGAGCTGTCCGCTCCCCGGAACGCCCTTGATGAGCAGGTAGTCGGCGATGCCCGCGTGTCCGGCGGCGTAGGAGAGGACCAGGAACGTCGCCCCCGCGATCATGACGGGCCCGATGGCCAGCCCGTCGAGCCCGTCGGTCAGGTTCACGGCGTTGCTGGCGCCGACGATGATGAAGGCGGCCACGGGCACGTAGAGCAGGCCGAGGTTCGGCGTGAAGTCCTTGAAGAACGGGACCGCCAGCTCCTTGTCGAAGCTCGGGTCCATGTAGATGGCCGTGGCCACCACCAGCGCGATCAGGCACTGCCACACGAGCTTCCAGCGGCCCGCCAGCCCCGCGCTGTTGCCGCGCGTGACCTTGCGGTAGTCGTCGATGAAGCCGAGGACGCCGTAGCCGACGGTCACGCCGAGCGCGATCCAGATCCAGCGGTTGTCGAGCTCCGACCACAGCAGGACCGACACGCCCAGGGACAGCAGGATCAGGAGCCCGCCCATGGTGGGCGTGCCCGCCTTGGCCTGGTGGGCCGGACCGATTTCGCGGATCGGCTGCCCGACGTTGAGACGCGAGAGGGCGCGGATCAGCGGCGGCCCCAGCACGAAGGCCAGGAAGAGGGCGGTCAACGTGGCCGCGCCGGTGCGGAACGTGATGTAGCGGAAGACGTTGAAGACCCCGATCTCACCGGCCAGCGGATGCAGCAGGTGGTAGAGCATCAGGCCGCGTCTCCCGCGGCGGGCGCGCCCGCCAGGGCGTCGACCACGCGCTCCATGCGCATGGAGCGCGAGCCCTTGACCAGCACCCAGTCGCCGGCGGCCAGCAGCCCGCGCAGGCGCTCGCCGAGATCGTCGTGGCTCGCGGCGACGTGCACCCGCTCCGCCGCCATGCCGGCCGTGCGCGCCCCCTCGGCGACATCGCCCGCGTGGTCGCCGAGGGCGAACAGGAAGTCGAGGGCGAGTTCGGCGGCCAGACCGCCCGCGGCACGATGGGCGGGCCCGGACTCGCGCCCGAGCTCTCCCATGTCGCCCAGCACCGC
Organism: uncultured delta proteobacterium; assembly: GCA_947259215.1. Lineage (GTDB taxonomy): Bacteria > Myxococcota_A > UBA9160 > UBA9160 > JAFDET01 > CAMYLJ01. The sequence goes on along the minus strand of CAMYLJ010000001.1, from coordinate 149,800 downwards.
CACCGCGCGTCCCGGGCCCTTGAGGCGCGCCAGGCTCTTCAGCGCGGCCTCGAGCGACTGGGGGTTGGCGTTGTAGGTGTCGTCGATCAGCTCGATGCCGCCGTCCAGGCGTCGGTGCTGCATGCGCCCGCGGGGGGGCGCGTAGTCCGCCAGGCCGGCGTGCAGGTCGTCCAGGCTCGCGCCGGCGGCCAGCGCCGCCGCGACGGCCGCCAGGGCGTTCGGCACGGCGGTCTCCCCGAGCCCCGCGACGCGCACGTCGACGGCGCCCGCCGGAGTCGCCAGGCGGAACGCGAAGCCGTCGTCCTCCCGCCGGACGTCCTCGGCGCGAACCTCCGCTGCGGGCGCCGCGCCGAAGCGCAACACCCGCCCGGCGTGGCGCGCCGCCTGGGCGGCCGCCCGGGCGTCGTCGGCGTTCACGACGGCCACGCCGTCCGGCGGCAGCGCGGCCAGCAGGTCGCCCTTTTCGCGCGCGATCTCGTCCTGGGAACCCAGGTGCTCGATGTGTGCCGTGCCGACGTTGGTGAGGACGCCCACCTGCGGGCGCGCGATCGCGGCCAGGGTCGCGATCTCGCCGCGGTGGTTCATGCCGAGCTCCACCACCACGGTCCGGTGCTCTGGCTCCCGCTCGAGCAGGGTGAGGGGCAGGCCGAACTGGTTGTTCAGGTTGCCGCGATTGCGCAGGCAGGGCCCGCGGCGCGCCAGGATCGCGGCGCACATCTCCTTGGTGGTGGTCTTGCCGTTGCTGCCCGTGATGGCGATCAGCGGCCCGTCGAAACCCGCGCGGTGACCCGACGCCAGCGCGCCCAGGGCGCGGGTGGTGTCGTCCACCGCGATCACCACGGCGTCGGCTCCCGCCGGCACCGCGTCGGCCCGGGCGCGCTCCACCAGCAGGCCGGCGGCGCCGGCCTCGAGCGCCCGCGCGAGGTAGGCGTGGGCGTCGTGGCGCGGACCGCGAATCGCGCTGAAGAGGGCGCCCTTGGCGCAGGTGCGCGTGTCGATGGAGACGGCTGCGAAGCGCGCCTCGGCGTCCCCGGCCAGCAGCTCTCCGCCGGTCCAGGTGCAGGCGTCGCGGGCGCGGAAGGGCACGCTCACGCCGGCCACTCCCGCTCGAGGGCGACCCGCGCTTCGAGCCGGTCGTCGAAGGGCAGCCGCTCGTGGCCCACGATCTGGTAGTCCTCGTGGCCCTTGCCGGCCAGCACCACGATGTCGTCCCGCTCCGCGCTCGCGACGGCGCGCGCGATGGCGAGACGTCGATCGGGAACCACGCAGTAGACGCCGTCGCCGGCGCCGATCGCGTCCGCCTCCACCCGCCGCAGGGACTTCAGTCCGCGCTCCACGTCCTCCAGGATCTGGAGCGGATCTTCGCTGCGCGGGTTGTCGCTGGTGGCGATGAGGCGGTGGCTGGCTCGCGCCGCGGCCTCCGCCATCAACGGACGCTTGGCCCGGTCGCGGTCGCCGCCGCAGCCGAAGAGCGTGATCACCCGCCCGCGCGCCAGCGGCCGCACCGCGCGCAGCAGCTTGTCGATGGCGTCCGGCGTGTGGGCGTAGTCGACGAGCACCGTCGGGCCGGGCAGATCCGCCCCGACCCGCTCCATGCGTCCGGGCACCTGCGGGCAGGCGGCGACGCCGCGCGCGATCGTCTCGGCGTCGACGCCCAGGGCGTGGGCGGCGCCGGCCGCGACGAGCAGGTTCTCGACGTTGAAGTCACCCACCAGGGGCAGCTCCAGCTCGAGCGGACCGCCGGGCAGGCGCAGGCGCGCGCGGGTTCCCTCCAGCCGCACGGTCGCCGCCTCGAGATGCAGGTCCGCGCCGGCCCCGGCGCGGCGCGAGACGCCTAGCACCCGGGCACCCGCAGCGCGTGCGGCCGCCGAGAAGGCGCCGGCCGCCGAATCGTCCAGGTTGACCACCGCCGTGGCCGAGGCTGCCAGGTAGCGCTCGAAGAACGCCGTCTTGGCGGAACGGTAGGACTCCATGTCGCCGTGGAAATCCAGGTGATCCTGGCTGAGGTTCGTGAAGGCGCCGATGGCGAAGCGGCAACCGTCGATCCGCCCGAGCGCGATCCCGTGGGAGGATACTTCCATCACCGCCGCGTCCACGTCCTCCGTGCGCATCGCGCGCAGGGTGCGCTGGAGATCGAGGCTCTCGGGTGTGGTGTTGAGGGTGCGCTCCCGGTGCCCCGCGTAGCGCAGCTCGACGGTGCCGATCAGGCCCACGCGGCGTGCGGCCGCCAGCAGGATCGACTCCAGCAGGTAGGTGACGCTGGTCTTGCCGTTCGTCCCGGTCACGCCGACCAGGCTGAGCTCCGCAGCCGGGTTGCCAAAGAATCGGGTCGCCAGGGGTGCCAGCGCACGCCGCGTCTGCGGCACGCACACCACCGGGACCTCTTCCCCCGCATCCGCGGGCGGCTCCTCGACCAGCAGGGCCACGGCGCCGAGCGCGACGGCCTGGGCCGCGTAGGCGTGGCCGTCCGTCAGCTCGCCGCGCAGCGCCACGAACAGGTCGCCCGGCGCGACGCGCCGCGAGTCGTAGGCGATGCCGCGCACCACGGGATCCCCGGTTCCCCCCGCGTGGCGGGGCGCCAGATCTCGAGGCAGGCCTGTGAGCAGCGCGGATAGACGCATCAGCCCTCGTTTCCGTCCCGGTCGAAATGGACCCGGATCCGCTTCCGGGCGCCGGCCAGGATCGTGCCCGGGTCGGGGTCCTGGTCGATGGCGCGGCCCTCGCCGACAATCTCGAGGTCGAGGGCCTGCCCCGCCGTGATCGCCCGCACCTCCGCCACGGTCAGGCCGCGGAAGTCCGGCAGAAACAGCCGGTCACCGACTCGGGTCAACCGTTCGAGTTCCGCCGACCGCGCCTCGGGGGCAGGGGGCGCGGTCGCCCGGGCGACGGCCACGGCTGTGGGCCGCCGCCACTTCGGCTCGGTCGCGATGCCGAGCCGTGCAAGCTGGGCGCTGGCCACCGCCGCAAAGAGCGGCGCCGCCGACGCCCCACCGTGATGCAGGCCCGCCCTCGGCTCGTCGAGCTCGGCCACGATCACCAGCCGGGGCTCGTCGGCAGGAACGATGCCTACGAACCAGGCATGATAGCGGGTCGCCGAGTACGTTCCCGCGTCGCGGTCGAGCTTCTGGGCCGTGCCGGTCTTGCCGGCCACCGGCACCCCGACGAGCGCGGCGCGACGCGCGGTGCCCTCGGGGGTGGCCACCGCCTCCAGCATCTCGCGCACGGCTGCCGCCGTCTCCCGCGACAGCACCCGCCGCACGCGCTCCGGCGTCGTGGGGCGCCACGGGCCGCCGGGGCGACGCCGGGCGTCCACCAGGCGCGGGCGCATCAGGGTGCCGCCGTTGGCCAGCACCGCCGTCGCGGCGGCGAGCTGGACGGGCGTGACGCCGAGACCCTGGCCGAAGGCCACGGTGGCATGGTCCACCGGTCGCCAGTGGCGCCACGAGCGCAAGAGGCCGGTGGACTCGAAGGGGAATCCGCTTCCGCTGCGTTCCCCGAACCCGAACGCCCGCAGGGTCTCGAAGTGCCGCTCGGGGCCCAGGGCCTGGGCGATCTTGACGGCCCCGACGTTGCTCGAGACACGCAGCACGCCGGCCGGCCGCAGGTCCCCTTTCGGGTGGAGGTCGCGGATGGTCTTGCCGGGGACGCGGTACGACCCGCCCTCGAGGTCGATCACCTGGTCGACCCGCACGGCCTGGGCTTCCAGGGCCCCGGCCACCAGGAAGGCCTTCAGGGTCGAGCCCGGCTCGAGCGCCGACTGGAAGGCGCGCGAGCCAGTGTCGGCGTAGCGCACGCGCCGGAAGGCGTTGGGGTCGAAGCTGGGCCACTCGGCGAGGGCCAGGATCTCGCCCGAGTGGGGGTCCAGGCTGACGACGCTGCCGGCGCGCGCCGAGGTCGTTCCCACGGCCGCCGCCAGGGCCTCCTCCGCATCGGCCTGGAAGCCGGCGTCGAGGCTGAGGCGCACATCGCCGCCGCGCGCCGCCGCGCGGCGCAGGCCCGCCATCCCCAGCAGGCGCCCCCGCGCGTCGCGCTCCACGCGGTAGACCTGGGGTGCACCGCGCAGCCAGCCGTCCTGCTGCTGCTCCACCCCGCGCACGCCCTCGCCGTCGATGTTGGCGAACCCGATCACGGACGCGGCCAGCTCGTCGTGCGGGTAGACGCGGCGCGGCTCGTCGGCGATCTCGATGCCCGGGATGTCGAGCGCGCGGACCCGCCCGGCGCGCTTCGGGTCGATCCAGCGCGCGAGGAAGACGAAGTTCGAGTCCCTTCGCAGCCGCGCGGCCAGCCCGCGGCGATCCATGCCGAGGGTCCGCGCCAGGCGCCTGGCCGCCGCGTCCGGGTCCGTGACGAGCCGCGGGCGCGCGAACACCGATGGCGCCGTGGTGGTGACCGCGAGCTCGGCGCCGTTGCGATCGAACAGGGCTCCGCGCTCGGCGGCGATGCGCAGCCAGGTGCCCTGCTGCACCCGGGCGCGCTCCAGGCTGCGGCCGTCGAAGGCGAGCTGGACGCTGCGCGCAGAGAGGGCCATCAGTGCGATCAGCAGAGCCGCCCTCGCGATCCCGAGCCGCCTCGTCGAGATGCGAAGGGCGGGCGACCTCATCGCCCGGCGGGCTCCACGTCCCCGCCCGGTCGGCTGGCGGGTGCGAGGCTCTGGAGGCGCTCCGGCCGCGCGAAGCCGCGCTCCCGGGCCAGGGCGGCCAGTCGCTTCGGATCGCGCAGCCGCTGTACCCGGGCGGCCAGCTCGCGGCGCTCGGCCTCGAGAGAGCGCTCTTCGCGCAGGACCTCGGCGGCCCGATAGCGGAGCTCGATGATGCGGCCGCGCAGGCTCGAGAGGCCGAGTGCCAGGGTCAGGGCCGTGGCCACGATCGCGAGCGCGAGGCCGCGAGCGGGCCACCAGGCCGGCCGCTGGCTCGCGGGCCGGGCGAGCAGGGTGGGGTGCCGTTCCAGGGACGTCACGCCGCCTCCTCCACGCGCTCGGCCGCGCGCAGCCGCGCCGAGCGCGCCCGCGGGTTGCGCGCCACCTCGGCGTCGCTCGCGGCCAGGGGCCGTCGCGTCAGGATCCGCAGCCGCGCGGGACGCCCCGCCAGGGCCTCGGGCAGGCCGGCCGGCCCCGTGCGGCCGCGCGCCTCGTCGCGCAGCCGGTTCTTGACGATGCGGTCCTCGGCGGAGTGGTAGGCGATCACGACCAGGCGCCCGCCCGGGCGCAGCCGCGCGATGGCGGCGTCGAGCCCCTCGTCGAGCGCCGCCAGCTCGTCGTTCACGGCGATACGCAGGGCCTGGAAGACCAGGGTGGCCGGGTTGTGACGGCGGCCGCGGCCGATGCCCGCGGCTTCGATCACGCGCAGCAGATCCCGTGTGGTGCGCAGCGGCGCTTGCGCACGGGCCCCCACCAGCTGCCGGGCGAGGCGGCGCGCGCCGGGCAGGTCGGCGTGGCTTCGCAGCCAGCCGGCCAGCTCCTGCTCGCTCGCGTGCGCCAACAGATCGGCCGCCGTGTCCGGAAGGCGCGAATCCATGCGCATGTCGAGCGGCGTCACGTCGGCCGTGTCCTCGGCGAAGCGAAAGCCGCGCTCGGGCGCGTCGAGCTGCCGCGACGAGACGCCCAGGTCGAGCAGCACCCCGTCCACGGCCGCCAGTCCGAGCTCTGCGAGCACGGTGTCCATCTGTCGAAACGAAGACCGGACCAGCCGCAGCCGGTCTCCGTCGGGCCCGAGACGTTCGGCGGCGACCTGCAGGGCCTCGGCGTCCACGTCGAGGCCGATCAGTCGCCCGTCCGGGGCGATGCGTTCGAGGATGGCTCGTGCGTGTCCCGCGCCACCGACGGTGCCGTCCACCACCGTCTTGCCCGGCCCGAGGTCGAGAAGCTCGAGAACCTCCTCGAGCATCACCGGATCATGGAAGTCGCCGGGCACTCGGGCCTCCGCGGCCCATCCTCGTCTGTGCGTCCTGGAGCGCCCGCGCTGGGCTGGCGGGGATGCCCCGCCGTACGTCACGTCGCCCGACCCGACCGCTCCCGAAAAACCGAGAGGGGTCTGGGGTGCCCCGGAACGCCGCACCAGCGGCCCGTCCCCCCCTTGACGAGTCCGCCACCACGGAACGCCCCGGGGACACCCCAACCTCTCACCCGGAGGAGCGAGCTCCTCCGAACCCCCCAACACCGCGCGTCACGACCGGCGCTCCCGCGCCACGGTCGCGGAAATCTCGTTGAACTGGGCCTGGGTGCGGGCGAGCTCCTGCTCGAACCGCGTGCGGTCCCAGATCTCCACGTGCCGCCCCACGCCGGCGACCATCACTTCCTTGTCCAGGGCCGCGTGCTCGCGCAGCACCTGGGGAATCGAGATCCGCCCCTGCTTGTCGACGGGGCACTCGCTGGCGCCCGAGATGAGGAAGCGGCCCAGGGCCTGGACCTCGGGCTGGAGCGGGGAGGCCTCCTCCAGCTCCTGCTCGATCTCGCGCCAGCCCTCGTAGGGGTAGAGCGCCAGACACTGGAGCTGGTTGGTGAGGATCGGTGCCCGCTCGCTGCGTCGTTCCAGTTCCATCCGAAATCCCGCCGGAATGCTCAGCCGACCCTTCTGGTCGATCGTATGGACAGCCCGGCCCCGAAACATCGTTGATGGGATCCCAACCCTCGGTGGCGTCGGTGATGGGATCTGCATCCCACTTGATCCCACTTCATCCCACCTGAAACCTCTTTTACATCAGCCGAGCGGCAACCGGCAACATAAATTCCCGCCCGCACGCACTTTTTTTGGTGGGATGGGTTTTTCACCCAAGATGTTGGGTTCGTGGTGACTTCGCACCACTACATCTGGCGTGGACCGGGGCGCGAGATTCTTCGCCTAGGCCGCGACGATGCCCGGGATTCGGGCCCCGTGGACGGCGCAGACCCGCTCCACGAGCCCGCGCAGGGTGCTCCCGGCCGGTGCCTCCGGCGTGGGCGGTGTCTCGGCCTCCGGCGCGAGCAGGGCGTCCAGCACGGCGGCCGTCCCCTCGTGCAGGCCGCGCTCCGCGTACCCGCCCTCGAGCACGAAGACCAGCCGGCCGCCGCACAGGTCCTCCGCCAGGGCGCGCACGATGGAGGTGAGCGCGCCGTAGCCCGCGCCGCTCAGCTCCATCGCGGCCAGCGGGTCGTCACGATGCGCGTCGAAGCCGCACGAGACCAGGATGATCTCGGGCCGGAAGGCCCGGACCGCGGGCACGACGATGCGCTGGAAGGCGCCCAGGTACTCGTCATCGCCGCAGCCGGGTGGCATCGGGACGTTCAGGGTGGCGCCTTCGCCGGGGCCGCGACCCGCCTCGCAGAAGTCTCCGGTCCCCGGGTAGTAGGGGAACTGGTGGGTCGAGAGGTAGAGCACCGACGGGTCGTTCTCGAAGCTGTGCTGGGTTCCGTTGCCGTGGTGGACGTCCCAGTCGAGGATCAGCAGGCGCTCCAGGCCGTCCTCGCGCTGGAGCGCGCGGGCTGCGATGGCCACGTTGTTGAAGAGGCAGAACCCCATGGCGCGGCTGGCCTCGGCGTGATGTCCCGGCGGGCGCACCGCGGCCAGGGCGCTGGCGGCCTCCCCCCGCGCCACGGCGCGGGCGGCCTCGATCGTGCCGCCGACGGCGAGCCTCGCCACGTCCAGGCTCTCCGGCGAGGCGAAGGTGTCGGGGTCGAGCCGCGCCGGCGCGCGGCGGGCGGCCTCGGCGACGAGCGCCAGGTGCTCGCGCTCGTGGATCCGCAGGATCTCCTCGTCGCTGCCGGGGCGTGGCGCCAGGCGGCGGAGCCGGTCCTCCCGCTCGCGGATGGCGCGCCTCACGGCCTCCAGGCGCTCCGGGCGCTCGGGGTGGCCGGCCGGGGGGCGGTGGTCCGCGTAGCGAGGATCCTCGACGATGGCGATGCGGTTCACGGCGCACGATGGTATCTGAGAGCGGGATGCGCGGCTCGATTGCCATCACGGGGCTCCGGACCTTCCTGGGGGGGCGCCTGCTCCAGCGGATCGCCGAGCGTCAGCCCGAGCGCGCGCTGGTGGCCATCGACCTCCGGCGCCCCCACCGCCTGCCGACTCCTTCGCGCTTCCAGCGCGTGGACCTGACCGACCCGACGGCCGACGGCCGCCTGGCCGAGATCTTCGAGCGCGAGCGTGTCGAGGCGGTGGTCCACACCGCCTTCCGAAGCGATCCCGACCCCGACCTGGAGTACGACCACGAGCTCGAGACCATCGGGACGCTGCACCTGGTGAACGCCTGCGCCGCGGCCAAGGTGAAGCGCCTGGTGCTGGCCTCCAGCACCATGACCTACGGGCCGCGCCCGGACAATCCCAACTTCCTGTCCGAGGACCACCCGCTGCGCGGTCATCCGGACGCGCACAACGTGGAGAACCGCCGCGAGGCCGAAGCGGTGCTGGCGGACTGGGCGTCGCGTCATCCCGACACCCGCGTGACCGTGCTGCGCACGTGCTGGATCATGGGACCCAGCTACTCGGACCACGTGGTCCGCTACCTGGGGCGCCCGGTGGTGCCGACCTTGCTGGGCTACGACCCGCTGCTCCAGTTCGTGCACGAGGACGACGCCCTGCGCGTCTTCGAGAAGGCGGCGCTCGAGGAGCACCCGGGCGTCTACAACGTGGTGGGCCGGGGCGTGCTGCCGCTCTCCATGCTGCTGCGCCTGGCGGGCAAGCGCTCCCTGCCGCTGCCGGCACCGCTGCTCTACCGGCTCCGCTACTACCCGTCCCAGGGGCAGACGGGCGATCCGCCCGACGGCTTCTACGACTACCTGCGCTACCTGTGGGTGGCCGACGGCGCGCGCGGCTGGGCGGCGTTCGGGCCGCCAGTCTACTCCACTCGGGAGGCCTGGATGGCCTTCGTTTCCGCGCGTCGGATGCGCCGCTACCGCTGAGGAGCCGGCCGTGAGCGACACCCCCAGCGAGCGATCCGAGCCCCGCGAGGCCGGCTTAGACGAGATCCGGACGGCCCTGGACGATCTGCGCGGCGAGATCGATCGCCGCTTCCGCCCCGGCGAGGGCGGCTCCGAGGACCTGGCGCGCGACTGGATCGAGCTCTTCGACGAGCTGCGCGCCCGCGCGGGCCGCTTCGGCATGGCGGAGCACTCGGGCGAGGTGGACGAGTTCGGGATGGACGCCGAGGCGGTTCGTCGGGCGCGCCCGCTGCTCGACTTCCTGCAGGACCGCTACTGGAGGGCCGACGTCGGCGGGCTCGGAAACCTGCCCCCGACGGGTCCCTGCCTGCTGGTGGCCAACCGCTCGGGCCTGCTCCCCTACGACGGGCTGCTGATCGCCCACGCGGTCGCTCGCTGGCGCGGCGACGCGGTGCGGCCGCGCTTCCTGGTGGCGGACTGGCTGATGACCCTCCCGTTCGTGCAGCCGGCGCTGGCTCGTCTCGGAGGCGTGCGGGCCTGTCGCGAGAACGCGCAGCGGCTGCTCGCCGACGGCGGCTGGGTGATCGCCTTTCCCGAGGGCCAGAAGGGCGCCGCCAAGGTCTTCCGCGAGCGCTACCGCCTGCAGCGCTTCGGGCGCGGCGGCGTCGTGCGGGTGGCGCTCGAGACGGGGGCGCCGCTGGTGCCGGTGGGCGTGGTGGGCGCGGAGGAGGCGCACCCGATCCTGTTCAAGGTGGGGACCCTGGCGCGCGCCGTCGGCCTGCCGTTCCTGCCCGTGACCCCCACCTTCCCCTGGCTCGGCCCCCTCGGTGCCGTGCCGCTGCCGAGCAAGTGGGTGATCCGCTTCGGGGAGCCCCTGGCGATCGACCGCCTGGCGCCCGACGACGCCCGCGACGAGCTACTGGTGTCGCGCCTGACCGAGGAGCTGCGGGGAGAGATCCAGCGGCTGCTGGAAGAGGGGCTGCACGCCCGTCCGGGGGTCTGGGGCTGAGCCTCAGTCGGACTCGGGGGGCATCGACTCCAGGTTCTCGAGGGCTTTGGCCAGCCGCTCGAGATTGGCGTTCAGGGCGTCGATGTCCGAGCGGCGGGGCAGGTCGAGAGCCCGGAAGACGTGCTCCACGGCCTGCTGGACGGCGCTCTCCGCGTCGGTGCGCGACTCGTTGATCCAGCCGCTCATGTCGCGCTCGCGCTGGCTGATCACCTTGCGCACGCTGCGCCGCAGCTCGTCCATGCCCTCCTGGGCACCGTCCACGCGCTTGCGCAGCGCCGTGTAGAGCGCATCGCCGCCCTTGGAGATGAGCTCCGTGAGCACCGAGCCGGGAACGTTGCGGCTGGCCCGCTCGCTGTCCACCAGGATCTGGGAGAGCGCGACCGACGTGATGTCCTCGCCGGTCTCGTTGTCGATCACCCGGACCTCGCGGCCCTCTTCGATGAGCTCCGCGATGCCCTTGAGGGTGATGTACCGACTCGTTTCGGTGTTGTAGAGCTTGCGGTTGGCGTAGCGCTTGATCAGGACGGAAGGCATCGGGCGGAAGCTAGCACTCGCTCCTCGACCGGCACCCGCTGCACGCGCCCCCGTCCGCCGCCGCGGCCGCCCCGGGGCTGGCTCCGGCGGCGCTCGTCCTCGGAGGGGCGCGGGCGCACGCCGAGCTCCCACAGGATCTCGCGCAGCCCCAGGTACGCGCGGAGCACGGCCCGGGCGTCGGAGTCCTCCCGGGCGCGCTCCTCCCAGCGGGCGATCTCCGCGTCCAGGGCCTCGGCCACGGCCCGCAGCACGCCGGAGCCCGCGCCGTCGGCGCCGGCGGCCAGGGTCGACGCCAGCTCGTCCAGGGAGCGGGCCACCAGCCCCAGGGTGGTGTCCTCGGCCAGCGGACCCCCGCCGGCGGCCAGTGCGCCCGCGTCGGCCAGCGCGCGCAGCGCGCGCAGGGTCTCCGCCGCTGCCAGCCGCGCGTGGGCGGCTGCCCGGCCCAGCGCCTCCGCGGCGCTGTCCGGGATCTCCGGCCCGACCGGCGGCGCTCCGCCGTTGCCGTACTCAGCGGCCATCGGGGTCCGGGAACAGGTGCGCCGCCACGCCGACCAGGCCCTCGAGGTCGTGGACGTCGCCCGCCAGCTCGGGCACCCGCACGGCGAAGCGGCCCGCGCGACGGCTGCCCTCGACGAGGGGCTCGGTGACTTCGAGGTCGCGGCGCACGCTCGAAGCGTATCGGTCGACGCAGTCCACCGCAGCCCGGGCGGCGTCTTCGGCGGGGAATCCCTCGCCCCCCCGAGCCGCCAGGGCCCGGGCCAGGGCGGCCTCGGCCTCGGGGCGGGACGCGCCGTCTGGCACCTGGCGCGGGGGAGCCCCGCCGTCGGGCCAGCCCCGCACGCGGTTCACCACCACGCCGGCCAGCGGGACGCCGGTCTGCTCCAGTCGCGCCAGGAAGCGCTCGGCGTCGTCGAGCGAGCGACGTTGGGGACCGGAGACCAGCACGAAGGCGGAGCCGGACCCGAGGAGCAGGCTGCGGACCCGGGTCGCGCGCTCGCGGAAGCCCTCGCTCATGCCCTCGATGGCCAACAGGAAGTCCGACACGTCTTCCAGGAAGCCGACCCCGGATACCCGCTCGATCAGCTTGAGCACGCGCTGGGCGCCGCGCTGGAACACGCGGAAGCCGAAGCGACCGGCCGCGAAGGCGGGATGCACCAGCATGCGCACCAGGCGGCTGTCGAGGAACTCGATCAGCCGCTGCGGCGCCTCCAGGAAGTCCAGCGCGTGCTGGCTCGGGGGCGTGTCCACCACGATCAGGTCGAACTCCTTGCCTTCGGCCAGCTCGTAGACCTTCTCCATGGCGGAGTACTCGGCGCTCCCGGCCAGCGCGTCGGAGACGTGCTGGTAGATCGGGTTGTGCAGGATCCGCTCGCGCGCCTCGGCGTCGGGCGCGAAGCGCTCCACCAGGTCGTCGAAGGTGCTCTTCATGTCCAGCATCATGGCCCACAGCCCGCCGGCGTCCCCGATGCCGAGCTCGCTCTGGCGGTCGCCGGCCAGGCGCCGCGGCTGGTTGTCGAGGGTGGCCACACCCAGCGCGTCGGCCAGCCGCCGGGCGGGGTCGATGGTGATCACGCAGGTGCGCCGGCCCCGCCGCGCCGCCTCCAGCGCCAGGGCGGCGGCCACTGTGGTCTTGCCGACTCCTCCCGCGCCCACACACACGCAGATCTGTCGGTCGCGCACGAGTGCGGGCAGGGAGTTCATGCCGCTCGCGCCTCCGGCGCGGCCAGCAGGGGCCCGGCCAGGCGGGCCAGGTCCGCCACGTTGCGCACGCCCTCCGGCAGCTGCGGAAGCACCAGCAGCGGAAGCCCCGTGTCCCGCGCGATCTCCGCCAGGTGGTGCCGGTTCAGCTCGTGGCGTGCGCGCATGTGGGCGGCGCAGGCGGCCAGTACCGGCGGCCCGGGCAGCCCGGGCAGCGGCGTTTCCGCCGGCAGCGCCGCGAGGTGCCGATCCAGGTCGTCGAGACCGGACGGGAAGGGCGCCGGGGCGACGGCGTTCACCACCACGCGGTCGATCGCGACGCCGGTCTCTTCGCGCACCCGCTCCACCAGCTCGGCCGTCTCGCGAGCCGGGAGCTCCTCGGCCAGGGCCACCGGCAGCAGCAGCGTGCGCTGCGTGTCCCGGATCATCTCCTCCACCCAGCCCGAGTGCCGGCGCAGGGGACCCATGCGCACGGCCGAGACGGCCACGCGCGGAACGTCGAGGAACGTGAGGCCGTGCCCGGTAGCGGGGGCGTCCACCAGGACCAGGTCGTAGGTCGGGCTCCCGTCGTCCCGGCGCATCTGCTCCAGGTGCCAGACCTTTCCCAGGGTGATGAGCTCGCGCCAGCCGGGGGTGGCGTCCATCAGCTGCCGGAAGGCCCTGTTGCGGAAGACCAGGTCCACCACGCCCCGCACGCCGATCTGGAGGCCCAGGTACTCGGCCAGGGCGGCGTAGGGGTCGATCCTCAGGGCCGTCACCCCCGGGTGGATCTCGCGGCCGGGATAGCCGACCGGAGGCGCCGCCGGGTCGAAGAGGCCGGGGATCTGCTCCTCCAGGCCCACCTCCACCACCGCCACCCGCAAGCCGTGCTGGGCGCCGGCGAGGGCGAGGGTCGCCACCACGCTGCTCTTTCCCGTGCCGCCCTTCCCGGTGACGATCACGAGCCGGCGCTCGAGCAGGGTCTGCCCGGGTCCCGACACGGGGGCTCCTCTGGGTTCGGGGTGGGGGCCGCGGGCCCTCAAGCGACACCCCGGCGTGGCCGAAACGTCCGAGAGTGCACCGGTTTTGGCGACACTAGCACACCGGTGAGGGGCGCTTGCGGCGGCGCCGCCGCCGCGGTCCGGAGGGGCGAGCCGGGTGATCATCACCTGCGAGAAGTGCGATACGCGGTTCCAGCTGGACGACGCCCGGATCCCGGACGACGGCGTCAAGGTGCGTTGCTCGCGCTGCAAGCACGCCTTCTTCGTGAAGCGCGCGGACCTGGACGAGGGCAGCGACGAGTGCGCCGTCGCGGACCTGGCCGGCGAGGCGCTCGGCGGTCCGCCGCCCGACACGCCCACCCAGAACCTGGAGAGCGCCCTGGACGACACCCGCACGGCGCTGCTCGGAAATTCGGGCGGCGAGCTCGGACCGAGGCCGGTGGGCGCCGCGGACGGCGACGAGGAGAGCGACTGGCAGTTCAACGAGGACCCGGTGGCCACGGAGCCGGAGTCCGCCCAGCAGCCGGCGCCGCCGCCGCCGGCTGACCCGATGAACGAGCTCTTCGGTGGGGAGCCCCCGGAGCCGGCGCCTTCCCTCGAAGACGTGGGCAACCCGGAGGATTGGAATCTCCTGGGCGGCGAGGAAAGCGAGGACGTGGCCGGGGCCGACGAGGCCTTTGCCCCGAGCCCCGACGTCCACGACGAGCCGCCGCCCGTGGAGAAGGCCGCTGCGCAGGCGTCCGCCGGTCAGGCCGACGCCCGTCCAGCCGCTGCGCGGGAACCGCGCGTCCAGGAGGCGCTCGTGGAGCCGGGCCGCCTGGACGAGCCCGCCGATACCCCGTTCGGACGCGTCGCCACCGGCGTTGCATGGCTGGTGGTGGGTGTCGCCCTGATCGTGGCCGTGGGTACCAGCTTCTTCGGGGGAGCCGAGACCTCGGACGTCGGACCCGGCGCGGTCGAGGTGGCGGGCCTGCGCGTCGAGGACGCGCGCGGTCGCATCGTTGAGAATGCGGTCGCGGGCTACCTGCTGGTCGTGACGGCCACCCTGCGCAATCCCGAAAGCGAGCCGCTCTTGCCGCGCGGACCGTTGCGCGTGCAGCTCGTCGACGCCGAAGGCAGAGCGCTGGCGCAGGCGGCGCCGCTCGGCCCCGCTCCCCCCGTGGCGGCGCTGCGCGGCGAGCCCGTGGCGCAGCTCGACGAGCGGCTGGCAAGCGGTGCCTCGCAGCTGGCGGCGCTGCCCCTGGCTCCGGGGGAGGGCCTCGCGGTGGCCGCGGTCTTCGAGCTGCCCCCGGCCGAGGCCCGGGGCTTCCGCTTCGCGGTGGGCGAGCGGGTCAGCCCTGCGGCTTCCCCTCCGACACCTCCTCCTTCTGAGGAGTGACGTCGATCTCGTCCTTGCCGGACACCCCGGCCTTGAAGTTCTTGATGGCCTTGCCCAGGCCGGACCCGATCTCCGGCAGGCGTCGCGCCCCGAAGATCAGCACGACGATGGCCAGGATGACCAGCAGCTCCTGGATCCCGAGTCCGAACATGGCGTCGCCTCCAGCGGGTCTCCGCAGGTGCCAGAACAGTGCCGGTCCCGGACCCCCGGGTCAAGCCGACCCGCCCCAGCGGTGTGCAGGCAGTGCGGATACCATGCCGGGCCCATGTCGATCTTCAAGGCCTACGACATCCGCGGCGAAGTGCCCGGGCAGCTGGACGCGACGACCGCACACCGCATCGGGCGCGCGAGCGCCCGCCATCTGGGGGTGCGCGCCCTGGCGGTCGGGCGCGACGCGCGCAGCCACTCTCCCGAGCTGTGCGACGCCCTGATGCGGGGAATCCGCGAGGAGGGCGTGGACGTGGTGGATCTAGGGCTCTGCACCACGCCCATGGTCTACTTCGCGGTCGAGCGCCTGGGACTCGGCGGCGGGATCATGGTGACCGCCTCCCACAACCCGGCCCGCTACAACGGCTTCAAGATCTGCCGCGAGCACGCGATTCCCGTCGGCGGCGAGACCGGGCTGGCGGAGATCGAGCGGCTGGCGACCGCTCCGGATCCCGGCCCCGCGTCGGACCCGCCGGGCGGCCACCGCTGCGAGGACCTTCGACTCGCCTACCGCGATCACCTGCTCGCCGTCGGCGCCGGGCGGCCGAAGCTGCGCGTGGCGTTCGACTGCGGCAACGGCATGGCCGCCGTAGGGCTCGAGCCGCTGCTGGAGGCGCTGCCCCTGGAGGTCGAGCGCCTCTACTTCGAGCCCGACGGCACGTTTCCCAATCACGATGCCGATCCCCTGAAGCGCGAGAACCTGGAGGACCTGGTGCAGGCGGTGCGCCGGGTGGGCGCGGACTTCGGCGTGGCGTTCGACGGGGACGCCGATCGGGCGATCTTCGTCGACGACTGCGGCGAGCCGGTGGCGTCGGACCTGGTGACCGCGCTGCTGGCGCGACCGCGGCTGGCGCGGGAGCCGGGCGGCCTCGTGCTCTACGACCCGCGTTCGAGTCGGGTCACCGCGGAAGAGGTGGAGGCCGCGGGCGGCGTCGCCGAGATGTGCCGGGTCGGTCACTCGCTCTTCAAGGCGCGCATGCGCGAGACGGGAGCCGTGTTCGGCGGCGAGCTCTCCGGCCACTTCTACTTCCGCTTCTCGCCCACCCTGGTGGCGGACGACGCGCTCGCCGCCCTGGTGGCCATGCTCGACGTGCTGGCCGACGCGGGAAAGCCGCTGTCCGAGCTGGCCGCGCCGCTGCGCCGCTACTGGGCCAGCGGCGAGATCTCGCGGCGGGTCGAGGACATCCCCGGCCTGCTGGCGGCGATCGAGTCGGAGCACGCCGGCGCCGAGATCAGCCATCTCGACGGGCTGCTCGTGCGCTACCCGGACTGGTGGTTCAACCTGCGGCCGTCCAACACCGAGCCCGTGCTGCGCCTCAACCTGGAGGCGGACAGCGAGGACGCGATGATCCGCCGGCGCGACGAGCTGGTGGGGCGGATGGAGGCCGGCCGCTAGGACGCCGCGCCGCCTTCGCGCTGGAGCTCGCTCTCGATCACCTTCACGAACTCCTCGAGCGGGAGCGCGCCGCCGAGCATGCGGCCGTTCACGAAGAAGGACGGCGTTCCCGTGACGCCGGCGCGGCGGCCGTCGTCGAGGTCCAGCTGGACGGCGTCCCGGAAGCGGCCCTCCGCGACACAGGCCTGGAACGCCTCGGCGTCGAGCTCCAGCTGCTCCGCGTAGCCCGCCAGCTGCTCGTCGGAGAGCGCCTTGGGGTTGGCGAAGAGCAGGTCGTGGAACTCCCAGAAGCGATCCTGCTCGCCGGCGCACATGGACGCCTCGGCGGCGGGACGTGCCTGGGGATGGATCGAGTCCAGCGGGAAGTGGCGGTAGACCACGCGCACCTGCTCGGGATAGCGCTCCCGCAGCTGCTTCAGCACGGGCGCAGCCCGCGAGCAGAAGGGGCACTGGAAGTCGCTGAACTCCACCACCGTCACGGGCGCGGCCTCGGGACCGAGGGCGGGCCCGATCGCGGCCACTTCGACCCGCGGCGGCTCGAAATCCACCTTCACGGCCGACCGCTCGCGCAGGCTCGCGACGAAGGCCACGACCGCCTGCTGCTGGTTCTGCTGCTGGAGATGCTCCCGGATGCGCGGAGCGATCTGCTCCAGGCTGCTGCCCTGCAGGCGTGCCTGGTTCTCGGTGTAGAAGGCGGAGACCTGCTCCTCGCTGGGGCCCGGGGCGCTGTCGGCCGCCTCCTGGAGCAGCGTATCGGGGTCGACGCCGCGCGTGCGTGCCTCGACCTCGAGCAGGCGCTCGTCGATCATGCGGTTGAGGCGCTCCGAACGGAACTCGTGCACCTTGGCCGCGCTCTCGTCCTCCAGCTGGTCGCGGAACCAGTCCTCCTTGATCCAGCTGTCGAGCTCGGCGATCGTAATCGCATCGTCGTCGATCGTCGCGACGACACGGCCGGCGTCGCCGGAGGTGTCGAGCGCACCCGGCGCGTCTGAAGATTGGGTCCCCGTGCAGGCGAGTGACCAGAGTCCCGCCAGGGCGAGACCGAGAAGCGAACGGCGCATGTGTCTTCCTCTTGGGTTGCCGGAGAGCCCCCCGAACGGCTCGGCGGGTCAGCAGTATAGGGGCGGCCGGCCGGGGGCGCCGCGTTGAGCGGCGCGGCGCCGGTCGGGCGCGAGGTCGCCGCGGGGATGGCGCTTCACGGGGAGGGGCTGCGCACGCTGGCGCGGGAGCGCCGCCTGTGGCTGCCCGCGGCCGTGCCCTTCGTCCTGGGGATGCTGGCCCTCGGGCTGGCGGCCCTGGCCATCGCGAGCCAGGCCGGAGCGCTGTGGGGCTGGACCGCCGGCTGGCTGCCGTGGCCGGAGGCCGGCGCCTGGTACGCCTGGCTGTGGGTCGGCCCCGCCCGGGCTGTCCTGGCTGCGGCGGGGGCGCTGCTCTTCGCGGCGGCCTGCGGCGCCGTCCTGGCGGCGGCGTGGATCCTGGCGGGCGCCCTCGGCGCGCCCTTCCTGGACGCGCTCTCGCGGCGTGTGGAGACGCTGGCCACGGGCGGGGTGCAGGACGGCTCCGACGGGGGTGTGGGCGGCATGGCCCGGGAGGCGCTGCGCGCCGTGGCGCTGGAGCTGCGGCGCGGGACCTTCTTCGCGGCGGTGCAGGCGGGGCTCTTCCTGGCGGGCGTCCTGCTGCCGGGCGGCGCGCTGCTGGCGCCACCGGCGATGCTGCTCTTCGCGATGCTGTTCCTGCCGCTCGACTACGCCGGCTACACCCACGATCGCCGGCGCGTACCCTTCCGCGCGCGTCGCCGCTGGATCCTCGCCCATCGCGCGCGCATGCTCGGCTTCGGCGGCGCCGCCTTCGCGACCCTGCTCGTCCCCGGCCTGAACTTCCTCGCGATGCCGGGCCTCGTCGTCTCGGGAACGCTGCTCGCCCTGCGCACTCCAATCCCGGAGCCAGAACGAGAGCTAGAGCCTCCGCGCCCGCGCGAGCCGTCGGAGGCGGACGCGCCGCAAGCCCCGCGCTCCTGAGGCCGCATGCCCTCCCAGCTCGATCGCGGGGCGCGCAGCGGTCTCAGCGACAGCGCCAAGCAGGCGGGGAAGTCGGCCCCGCGGCCGACTTCCGAGTCATCCTCTTCCGCAGGCGAGCGAAGGCCGAGCCGCCGGGCGTAGCCCGGCGAAGGCTGGGGATGGAAGGCGAGCGGAGTTCATCGGACTACAGCCCGAGTTCGCCCCGCAAGAAAAGCCACATTTCCTTCAGCGCGCGACCGGGCAGCGCCGAGTGGGTGCAATCGAACCACTCGATGCGCTTGGGCTCGGCGGCGGCGGCGTAGAGCGCCTCCGTGGCTTCGCGCGGGATCGCCTCGTCGCGGCTGGCGTTCACGAAGAGCAGCGGTCCGCGGAAGCGCCCGATGTGGTGCACCGGGTCCACCTCGTCCGGAGTGAAGCCGCCGCCTCCGATCGCCAGGGCGGCTGCCCGCGGGCGCGGGTCGCTTCCGAGCAACGTGGCGCCGAGGATGCTGCCCAGGCTGAAGCCGGCGTAGGCGACGCGCTCCGCGTCGAGCAGTGCGAGTCCGGTGCCGGTGTCGAGCGCTGCCTGGAGGTCGGCCACCGCCTGCTGCGCGAAGCCGGTCCAGAGGCTGCGGTCGCGATCGCGCAGCTCGCGCCGCGCCAGCGACTCGACGACCCGCTGGGAGAGCTTGGGGCTGTGCCGCTCCCCATGGAGGGGAAAGTCGATGGACAGCACTGCCAGGCCCCCCCGCGCCCAGGGTCCCGCGGTCGCGTCCAGGTAGTCGGCCTCCTTGGAGCCGCCGGCGCCGTGCTGGAGCAGGACCCAGGGGAAAGGGCCGTCGCCGGTCGGGGGCAGGAGCAGGCGGGCCGGCACGCGATCTCCGCGGCTGGCGAACTCGAGGCGCCGGCCGCGCAGATCGGCCAGATGAGACGGCAGCGCCAGCTCTCGCGACCACGCGGAGCCCGCCGTGGGGACCTCGGTCATGGCGGCGCGAGTCTACCGCGCGAGGAGAAGCTTGCGCGCCCGGTAGAGATTCGACTTGATCGCGTCCTCGCTCTTGCCGAGCGACGCCGCGATCTCCTGGATGGAGCGGCTCTGGAGATGGTGCCAGCAGACCAGCTGCTTCTGCTCCTCCGACAGGTCCCGTTGCATGGCGGTGTCCATTCGCTCGAGACGCTCCCGGTATTCGTAGGCCGCCAGCGGATCGCCGCCCGTGTCGCGGCTGGCCCAGTCGGGCCCCTCGCCCTCCAGGTCGGCCAGCGGGATCGTGGGGTGTTGCTTGCGCTTGAAGCGGGCGGCCAGGGTGCGCCGCGTGATGCCGAAGACCCAGGCGGCGAACGGCGCCTCTGCCCGGAAGGAGTCGATGCAGGAGAAGAGGTTGATGAACACCTCCTGCGTCGTCTCTTCGGTGTCCGCGCGGTTGCGTAAGCGCCGGTCGAGGAAGTTGTACACGCGCCGGAAGTAGCGGTCGTACAACAACTGGAAGGCGACCTGGTCGCCGTGCCTGACCCTCGCAACCAGCGCCTCGTCCGCAACCGGCTCGCCGGTAGCAGGGGGGTGTACCGGGATGTCCAACGCAGCCATGAGTCGCCCTCGTCCCAGGTTCTCGAGCGCGGCCCCCGGTCCGGCACCGCGCTGGTGCGAGGGCAGGGGACCCCTGCTGTGGAAGTGCCCACGGGAAGGGGGGAGGTGTCAAAAATTGTCACCGCGGGACCGTGTTTCCGCGCGTCCCGCGCCCCCCTGGGGATCAGGCTGCGTGTGGCTGGTCAGCTGGCGACGGAGCCGGCCAGGTCGCTTTCCCGGAGCCCCGTGCGGAAGGCGGATCGGAGCCGGCCGTGGGTCTCTGCCACCGGCGGCTCGGTGTCCCCGAGGCTCTCCAGCAGGATCTCCGGCCGGCCGCTGGGGCCGCGCGCCGCAAAGCGGGCGCAGGCCAGGGCGATGCTGCGGGGGTCGGCGGCCCGGGCTGCGGCCTGGGCCGCAGGCGGGAACTCCGGGGCCACGAGCAGCAGCTCGATCCCGAGCCCCGGGCGCAGGTCGAGCTCCGGGGCCAGCTTGCGCCAGTCCCCGAGCCGGGGCGCGAGCCAGGCCCGCTCCGCCAGGCCGGCCGCCACCAGCTCCAGGCTCTCGGACGCGCTCCCGGCCACCAGCACCAGCACGACGCGTCCGGCCCCGTCGGCGGCCACCAGGTCCAGCGGGCGCTCCAGGCCGGTGATGTCCTCGGCCAGGATGCGCAGCGGTCGCCCGGCCCGCGGCAGGGCGTCGCGCAGCGCGAGGCGGACCTCCGGTCGCGGGGGCCAGGGGACGGAGCGCAACGTGCTCACGGGCCGGTCTCGGGCGGCGGTTCGAGGAGCAGGCGCGCCACGTCGGCGAGGGCGCGCGCCGCCAGCGACTGGGGCCGCGCTAGGCCGACGGGGCAGCGCTCCAGGATGCCGCGGTACAGGGCCAGGTCGTCGACCAGGAGTCCGTAGCTCTCCAGCGGGCGGCCGCAGCGGCCTTCGACGCGGGCGGCCAGGGCCTCGAAGGCACGGCGCGCCTCGGCCACACTGCGGGCGCCGTGGATGGTGACGCCCAGGCGTGCGTCCGGGACCGCCCCCAGCGCCTCGCTCGCCAGGTCGGCCGCCTCGTCGAGGGCGCTCCGGTCCGGGGGCACCAGCAGCAGGGCACGCCCCAGCCCCGCGGTCAGGGCGGCGGCGAGCGACGTCCTCGGCAGGCAGCCGAAGACCAGGCCCGGCCCCGAAAGGGCGGCGACCCGTGCGGCCACCGCCGCGGCCAGGTCCGCGGGCGCGCCCGCCTCCAGGTGGGTCAGGTGGGCGCCGAGGGGGCCCGGGCCCGCCGGCGGCCAGGGCGAGGCGCCGTCGCACCCGCTCGCCAGCACCTCGGCGGCGCCGCCGCTCCGGGCCACTTCGACAGCCAGGCTCCACAGGGCGCCGGCCCGCAGCAGATCGCCGGCCTCGAGCGGCACGGCCACGCCGGCGGCCGCCTGGGGCTCCAGCTCGCCGGACGCCGGCGTCCCGGGCGCCGGCGCTTCGGCCAACCCGGGATCGAAGTGGTGCAGGACGTCGACGAGGCGTCGGGCCACGCGCTAGCGCACCACCAGGACCGAGTTGCGCTCGCCGACGGGGCCCGCCTCGGAGCGCGGGTTGTCCGGGTCCTCGCGCCAGTGGCCGTCGACCACGTAGCGGTAGTGGTAGGTCCCGGGCGCCAGCGACAGCACCTTCGTCCACACGCGATCGCTGCCCGCGCTCTCGACGCGGGTCTCGACGCCCTTGTCCGGAATCCAGCCGTTGAAGTCGCCGGCGATCCGCACGTCGCTCGCCGCGGGGTCGTGGAAGCGCACCTCCACGCGACGGGCCGCGCTGTCGAGCGCTTCGTCCGCCGCCGGCGCCACGGCGGCGATCTCCAGCGAGAGCGCCGCGTAGTCGTGGGCCCCGTTGGCCGACGGCGCGTAGCGCCCCACCGGGACGCCGCGCCGGGCCGCCTCCCGCAGCTTCACGTTCTGGCGGATCACCGTGTCGAAGCACATGTCCCGGAAGAGCTCGCGGATCTCGCCCAGGGTCTCGCGGGCGTAGCGGGTGCGGCCGTCGTAGAGGGTCGGCAGGATCCGCACCTCCAGCTCGTGACCCAGGCGCTCCGACAGCAGCGCGATCGTCTCGAGCAGCTTCTGCACGCCGTGGATGGCGAAGTAGCTGGTCTCCAGGGGCACGATCACCTCGCCGGCCGCGCGCAGGGCGTTGAAGGTCAGGAGGCCCACGTTCGGTGGGCAGTCGATCAGGCAGTAATCGTAGGGCCGGACCAGGCGCGCCAGGGCCGCGGCCAGCCGCTCGGTGCGGGCCTCCGCCCGCTCGGCGGCCAGCTTCTGCTCCAGCGCCGAGAGCACGATGCCCGATGGCGCCAGATGGATCCCCGGGGCCACCTCGACCAGGATCTCGTTGACGAGCGCGGACCCCTCCTCGTCGGCCAGCACCTCGTAGAGGTTGGCCTCCGTGACCTCGGGATCGATTCCCAGCGCCAAGGTCGCGTGCGCCTGGGGATCGATGTCGACGACGAGGACCTGAGCGCCGTCGAGCGCCAGGCTTCCCGCCAGGTTCACGGCGGTGGTGGTCTTTCCGCACCCGCCCTTCTGATTGACGATCGCGATGCTTCGCATGGCCGATCTCCCCCCTCCGCGCTTCCGCTGACCGGACATCGGGTCAGTGGAGTTGCGCGGCTCGCCCCGGATCGGGTGCGAGCCCGATCGGGACCGGCAGACGCCAGCGAGGCGGCCCGGACACGAGATCCCGGGCCCTGCGGACGGCGTTAGGCCGTGCGCTCGGATCGGGCGGAACCGGACCGGGCCGGGCGTGCGCGGCGCTCGTTGCGGACGTTCCGGCGCCAGGCCTCGACTTCGCGTTGGAACTCCGCGACCTCGAGTACCCACTCCTGACCGGTCACGGCCTCGAAGACCGCGCCCTCCCGGAACACGAGAACTACGTCACCCGTTGCCACCAGCACCAGCTCCGCCAGCGGTCGACGCACGGTCGGTAGGACCCCTCTCAGCTGCTCGATGCTCTTGCGGATCCGTTGGACCGAGACGCCGGCGTCGATGAGACGCTTCGCAGCCTTCAAGGCCACGAGGTCTTCGAACGTGTAGCGGTGGTGTCCCCCCCCTGTGCGCGCCGACGGACGGACGAGGTCGGTCTGGGCCCAGTACTGCAGCTGTCGCCGCGAGACGCCGACGACCTCGACGACTTCTCCCGTGCGGAAGAGGTCGCGTTGCGTCGAGCGCTCCGCAGAGCCGGACTCGCCCTGCGATGACTGGGGCATCCAGGCCCTCCCTGTCCGCCGGAAGCGGCAGAACGACGTTATATTCGTTCCGGGCTCGGAGTCAAGCCAAAATCGTGCGGAAATGTCGTGATCGGAAGGCGCCTTGCAGGGGGTCCTCGGTCGCCGCGCTCGAATCCCTAGGGTAGGGTGCGCCCATGGCGCAGCGACCGGCCGGAGACGGTGGGCCCGAGAAGGCCGGGACCCGGACGCGCATCCAGGTGGAGGATGTCGGCGGCCGGCGGCCCTTCATGCGCGGCATCCTGGTCCACTCCCTGATGGCTCGCGGCCTGGCGTTCGAAGACGCCTACGCGACCGCCAACGAGGTGCGGGAGCGCATCCGCGAGCAGCAGGTGCTGACCCCGCTCGAGCTGACCAAGGTGGTGGACGACGTGCTGGCCGCCGCCGGGCTGAGCGTCGAGCCCGCGGCACCCCTGCTTCCGCCCGACATCGCCGTGGTGGCGCGGGGCAAGGAGGTGCCCTTCTCCAAGGGGATCCTGTCCCAGTCCCTGCTGGCCGCCGCGCTCGAGCCCAACGAGGCGTTCGACGTGGCGCGCCGGATCGAGGAGCGCCTGGTGCGGGACGGCCTGCGGCGGGTCGAGCGGTCCGCGCTGCGGAAGCTGGTCTACGACGCGCTGCGCAGCGCCTCCGGCGAGCGCGTCGCCAGACGCTATCTGGTCTGGCGGCGTTTCCAGGATCCCGACCGGCCCGTGATCCTGCTGCTGGGCGGCGCCACGGGCGTGGGCAAGACCTCTCTCGCGCTCGAGGTGGCCCATCGTCTGGGCATCGGCCGCGTGCTCTCGACGGACGCCATCCGCCAAGTGATGCGCATCATGCTGTCGCCGGAGCTGATGCCAGCCATCCATTCGTCCTCCTACCAGGCGCACCGTCAGGAGGGCTTCGAGCCGACGCCGGGCGCGGACCCGGTGGTGGAGGCCTTCGCGGCCCAGGCCTCGGTGATCTCGGTGGGGGCCCAGGCCATGATCGATCGCGCCATCGAGGAGAACAGCAGCCTGGTTCTCGACGGGATCTCCCTGCTGCCCGGACGCCTCGGTCTGGAGGCCTACGCCGGCCGCGCCCACGTCATCTTCCTGGTGGTCGCCACCTTCGACGAGGACGCCTTCCGCGCGCGCTTCGCCAGGCGGGGCGAGGGCGCCGCCGATCGGCCGCCGCACCGGTATCTGGGCCACCTGTCCGAGATCCTGCGCATCCAGGACTACATCCTCGAGCTCGCCGAAACCCACGGCGTGCCGATCGTAGAGAACGTGTCCTTCGACCGATCCGTCCTCTCGATCATCCGCTACGTCACGGAGAGCGTCGCCAAGGCGGAAGAGGCGGATGCGCCGCGGGCGGGGTAGGCCGGCGTGGGTTGCGGCGCTGCTGGCCGCGGGCGTCCTGGCCTGCGGCACCTTGAGCATTCCGGAAGAGCGCTCGCTCGGCGAGCAGGTGAACGAGCAGGTCCGGCGCGACGTGAAGCTGGTCCGGGACGGGCGGGTGGTGGCCTACGTGCGCGACATCGGGCGACGCATCGTGCACGCTTCCGGCAACCAGCCCTTCCCCTACCGCTTCTACGTGGTGGACGCCGAGCCGATCAACGCCTTCGCGCTGCCCGGCGGGTACATCTACGTGAACACGGGCACGATCCTCCAGTCCCGCAACGTGAGCGAGCTCGCGGGGGTGATGGGCCACGAGGTCGGACACGTGGCGAATCGGCACGTGGCGCAGAACTACAACCGCTCCCGGGGCGTCGGGATCGCGCACCAGCTGGGTGTGTTGACCGCCGGGCTGGTCGGCGGCGGCGCAGCGGCCCGGGCGGCCAGTCTGGGCGGCGGGCTGGCGGGCAGCGCCTACCTCAATTCCTACGGTCGGGACGCGGAGCGCGAGGCCGACCTGTTCGCGGTCGAGGTGCTGCCCCGTGCGGGCTACGATCCGGACGGCCTCGTGACCTTCTTCGAGACGTTGCGGCGGGAGACGGGCGGCGCGGGAGGGCCGAGCTGGCTCTCGAGCCACCCTGCGACCGACGAGCGCATCGCCAACACCCGCGCCGCCATCCGGGCCGAGTCGCTTCCGCGGGGGCTGGTGGTGCGCGACGGCGGCAAGCTCGAGATCATCCAGAAGCGGATCCGCCTGCTGTACGGCGAACGTTGAGCGGAGGACCCATGACCGCCCCCCGCCCCGAAGACACCCACCTCGGCGCCCTGCGCGCCTCGGGCGTCGGGCCCCGCAGCCTGCGCGAGGAGCTGCGCGCAAACCTGCTCGAGGCCCTGCGCGCCGGGCGGCCCTTGTTCGAGGGCATCCTGGGCTACGACGAGAGCGTGGTTCCGGCGCTGGAGAACGCGCTCCTGTGCGGCCACGACCTGATCTTCCTGGGCGAGCGCGGTCAGGCGAAGTCGCGCCTGATCCGCGCGCTGGTGGGACTGCTGGACGAGTGGGTCCCCGCCGTGGCGGGCAGCGAGATCTGCGACGACCCGCTGGCGCCCGTGTCCGCCTTCGCCCGGCGGCGGGTGGCCGAGGAGGGAGACGCGACCCCGGTGGTCTGGGTGCACCGCGACCAGCGCTACGGCGAGAAGCTCGCGACTCCCGACACCTCGGTGGCCGACCTGATCGGCGACGTGGACCCGGTCAAGGTGGCCGAGGGGCGCACCCTGGGCGACGAGCGCACGATCCATTTCGGTCTGCTTCCGCGCACGAACCGCGGGATCTTCTGCATCAACGAGCTGCCGGACCTGACGGAGAAGGTGCAGGTCGCGCTCTTCAACGTGCTGGAGGAGCGCGACTTCCAGGTGAGGGGCTACCGGGTTCGGCTGCCGCTGGACGTGCTGGTGGTGGCCAGCGCCAATCCCGAGGACTACACCAGCCGGGGTCGCATCATCACGCCCTTGAAGGACCGCTACGCGGCCCAGATCCGCACCCACTACCCCGAGACCCGCGAGCTCGAGCTGGCGATCGTGCGGCAGGAGGCCGTGCTGCCCCGCATCGACGGGGTCGAGGTTGCGCTGCCCGGCTTCATGCAGGACATCGTGGCGGAGATGACCTTCCAGGCCCGTCAGAGCCCGGACGTGAACCAGACCTCGGGTGTCTCGGTCCGCATGACCATCGCCAACTACGAGACCCTGGCCGCCAACGCCGCACGCCGGGCGCTGCGACACGGCGAGGCCGAGGCCGTGCCGCGCATCTCGGACCTGGCGGCGCTCGAGGCGTCCAGCACGGGCAAGCTCGAGCTGGAGTACGCCGGAGCGGACAAGAGCGAGAGCGACGTGATCGACGAGCTGCGCCGCCGCGCCGTCAAGCAGGTCTTCGACGGCTTCGGCCTCGGAGAAGGCCTGGCCACGGTGGTGGAGGCGTTCAACCAGGGCTGGAACGTCGAGGTCTCCGGCGACATGCCGGCGCGCGAGTACCTGGAGGGCCTCGACGCCATCCCCGGGCTGCGGGAGGCGGCGGCGCGCCTGGCCGGGGGCACGAGCCCGGGCCACCTCGCCAGCGCCATCGAGTTCCTGCTGGAGGGCCTGCACCTGGAGAACCGCCTCAACAAGTCCGCGCGCGACGACCGCGCGGTGTACGGGCAGCCGTGAAGGTCTTCCGGTACAGCCGCTGGGACGGCTCCCTCGCCGAGTTCTCCCTCGACGCCGAGGAGGCGCTCGACGCGCTCTCCGAGCTGCTGATGGAGGGGCTGTCGCTGGACGAGGCCCTGGACTGGATGCGCCGGACGGGCTTCGAGCTGGGCGGGATGGAGATGCGGGTGATGGGTGTCGAGGAGCTCCTGCGCGAGCTGCGCGACGGGGCCCAGTCCCTCTACGACCGCTACGACCTGTCCCAGGCGACGGACGTGCTGCGGCGGCGCCTGGAGGAGCTGCTGGACCGCGAGCAGGCGGCCCTGCGCGACGCCCACGGGCACGAGTCGCAGCGCATGAACGACTTCCTGGAGCGGCGCCACGACGGCTCCGGGGATCTGGCCGACGCCGTCGAGCGCTTCCAGGACCACGCCTTCGAGGACGAGGAGGCGGAGACGGACTACCGCGAGCTGCTGGAGGAGCTCGAGCGCCTGCGGGCGTTGGAGCAGTTCCAGCGCGAGCAGGGCGAGCGCTTCCGGGGCGGGGAGGCGGCGGACTACGAGACCGCCCAGGAGATCCGCCAGCGCATCGAGGCCCTGGAGCAGATGGGCCGCGACCTGGCGGAGGGCAACTTCGAGGGGATCTCGCCGGAGGCGCTGCAGGAGCTGCTGGACGAGGGTGCCGCGCGCTCCCTGGTGTTCCTGCGCGACCTGAGGCCGCGTCTCGAACAGGCCGGCTATCTCCGCGAAGGCGCGGAGGAGCTGACGCCCAAAGCCATCCGGCGCCTCGGCGCCAGCGCCCTGGCCCAGGTGTACGGCGCCCTGCGCAAGGGGCGTCCCGGTGCCCACGAGACCGCCCGGACCGGCGTCGGCCTGCCGCGGCCCGACGAGACCCGACCCTGGGAATTCGGCGACGGCGGCGACGTGGCCGTGGTCCGCACGCTGCTCGAGAGCGTCCTGCGCCGGGCGCGCGCGAATCCCGGCCGCGCCCTGGAGACGCCGATCCCATTGCAGGTGGAGGACTTCCGCGTCCACGAGATGGACTACACGACCCAGACCACGACCGTGCTGCTGCTCGACATGAGCTGGTCCATGTCCTGGGCCGGGCGCTTCGGCGCCGCCAAGCGGGTGGCGCTGGCGCTGGATCACCTGATCCGCAGCCGCTATCCGCGCGACCACTTCTTCGTGGTCGGCTTCTACACCCGGGCGGTCGAGCTCTCGATCCGCGATCTGCCCGAGGCCACCTGGAACATGGGCGATCCCTTCACCAACCTCCAGGAGGGGTTGATGGTCGCCGAGCGCCTGATCGCGAAGCACCCGTCGCCCCAGTCGCAGATCCTGGTCATCACGGACGGTCAGCCCACGGCCTACTTCGTGGACCGCGAGCTGCGCGTGGAGTGGCCCATGGGCTTCGGCGGCATCTCTCCGCGCGCCGCCGAGGAGACCCTCAAGCAGGTGCGCCGCGTCACGCGCCGCGGCGCCACGATCAACACCTTCATGCTGGACGACTCGCCGGAGCTCGTCTCCTTCGTGGAGCGCCTGACGCAGATCAACAAGGGCCGCGCCTTCTTCACCCACCCGCGACAGCTCGGCTCCTACCTGATGGTCGACTACCTGTCGCGGCGCACGAAGCGCTGGCGCTAGTGGCGGTCGCCGATCTCGCGCGACGCCTGGGCCACGACGTGGCGCTGGCCGCCCGGCGCGTCGGGGCCCGCCTGGCGTTGCCCCGGGAACGCGGCTTCTGGCTGCTGCTGCGATTGGCGCCGCCCCTGGCCGAGCAGCGCCTACCGAGCCTGCCCTTCGGGCGCGAGCCCTCGACCAGCCTGCTGGACGTGCTCCAGACCCTGTACGCGGCGGCCGAGGACCCGCAGGTGGAGGGCGTGCTGGTGCGCCTGGCCGGGGCGCCGCGCGGCTGGAGCAAGGTGATGTCGCTGCGCCGCGCGCTCGAGCGGCTGCGCGAGCGCGGCATCCCGGTGGTGGCGTACGGCGAGCGGCTGGCGCCCGAGGACCTGCTGGTGGCGAGCGCGGCCAGCCGGATCTGGCTGCCGCCCAGCGGCTCGGTCTTCCTGGTGGGCCTGCGCGCCGAGGGCGTCTTCCTGCGCGAGTTGTTGGAGCGGGTCGGGGTGACGCCCGACGTGGTGCGGGTCGGCGGCTACAAGACGGCCGGTGAGACCTTCGTGCGCGATTCCATGTCCCCGGAGCAGCGCGAGCAGAGCGAGGCGCTGCTGGACGACCTCTACGGCGCGCTGGTCGACGGCCTGGCGCGCGGGCGAGGGCTCACACCGGCCGAGGTGCGCGACCGCATCGACGCCGGGCCCTACACCGCCCCGGCCGCGCTGGAGGCCGGGCTGATCGACGCCTGTCTCTACCCGGACGAGCTGGAGGAGGCCCTGGAGCAGGTTGCGCTCGCGCCCCCCGACGAGCGTCCCGGGCCGCGCCGCATCCGCCTGGTGGACGCGGCGCTCTACGGGACGCTGCGCGCGCGCGACGGGGGCTTCCGCCTGCTGGGCGAGCTGCCGCGGCTGGCCTACGTGGTGGCGGCGGGGACCATCCACGGCGGGCGCGCGGGCTACGGCATCGCCAGCGATTCCTTCCGCGAGCTCTTCGAGCGCCTGCGCCGCGACGCCGGGGTGCGCGGGATCGTGCTGCGGATCGAGAGCCCGGGCGGCGACAGCCTGGCCTCGGATCTGCTGTGGCGGGCGCTGCGCGTCGCGCAGCGCGACAAGCCGGTCGTGGTCTCCATGGGTGACGTGGCCGCGTCGGGCGGCTACTACCTGGCCGCCGCCGCCGACGCGGTGCTGGCCGAGGAGAGCAGCATCACGGGCTCGATCGGGGTGGTGGGAGGCAAGGTCCATCTCGAGCGGCTCTACGAGCGGCTCGGAGTGGGCCGCGACGGGGTCGAGCGGGGCGCCCGGGCGGGCCTGCTGTCCGACTCGCGCGGCTTCACCGCCGACGAGCGCGCCGTGGTGCGCGACGAGATGGAAGCGGTCTACCGGAGCTTCGTCGAGCGCGTGGCCGAGGGCCGCGGCCTCGATCCGGGCGTGGTCGAGCGCTCGGCGCGCGGGCGCGTCTGGAGCGGTGCGCGCGCCCGGGAACTCGGGCTGGTGGACGCCCTGGGCGGGCCCCTGGAGGCGCTCCGGGAGGCGCGCCGGCGCGCGGGCATCGGCGAGGCGGAACGGGTCGTGCTGGAGCTGCACCCGCGGCGCCCGCGCTTCGGGGGCCTGCGCCTCCTCTCCGGACTCGCCGGCGCCCCGCAGAGGTGATGCCGCGTGGGCCGCACCCTGAAACGGGACATCCCCGGAATCGATCGGCGGGTTCCCCCCGACGAGATCGGCGAGAAGGGCTGGGAGGCGGTGTTCGCCGGCGACGTGGAGCGGGTGTTTCCGCTGGTGGTGGAGCTCGGCTTCGGGCGCGGCGAGTTCCTGCTGGACCTGGCGACCCGCGCACCCGATGTGGCCCACGTCGGGGTCGAGTACTCGCACAAGCGGGTGCTCAAGCTCGCCCGCCGGATCGCGCGCATGGAGCTCTGCAACGTGCGCCTCGTAAACGCCCGCGCCGAGCAGGTGGTCTCGGAGCTGCTGGCGTCCGGCAGCGTCCAGATGTTCTGGGTCAACTTTCCCGATCCCTGGCCCAAGAAGCGGCACCTGCGCCGCCGGCTGATCCAGCCCGCGCAGGTGGCGCTGCTGGCGGACCGGCTCGTTCCGGGCGGGATCCTCGAAGCGGCCACGGACCACCTCGACTACGCGGAGCAGATCGATGCCGTGTTGGCCGCTGAGCCCGCGCTCGAGAACGCCTACGCCCCGGCGCGCTTCCTGCGCGAGGTGCCGGATCGCCTGCCCACCGCCTACGAGCTCGAGTGGCGGGCCGAGGGTCGGCCGCTGCACTTCTGGCGCTACCGGCGCCGCGCGGGTCCGGAGGCTCCGTGAGCGACACCCGCCCCTGGTTGAAGGACCTCTCGGTCGAAGCGCTGCGCGCGCGCTTCGGCGAGCGCGGCGTCAAGCCCTACCGCGCGGAACAGGTGGCGGAGTGGGTCTACGGGCGGGGGGTGGAGGATCCGGCCGCCATGACGAACCTGCCGCGGGACCTGCGCGAGGATCTCGCGCGGGAGTGGCGCTGGCGCGCCCTCGAGGTGGAGGCGGTCGAGCGCTCCCGCGACGGCACCACCAAGGCCCGGCTCGTGGCCCGGGACGGCGAGATCCTGGAGGCGGTCCTGATCCCCGAGGAGCGACGCACCACCCTGTGCGTCTCCACCCAGGTGGGCTGCCCGCTGGCCTGCTCGTTCTGCGCCACCGGCAAGCTCGGGCTGCGCCGCAACCTCTCCACCGCGGAGATCGTCGATCAGGTGCTGCGCATGCGCGAGCTGCTGGCGCCCGGCAGCGCCCTGACCAACGTGGTCTTCATGGGCATGGGCGAGCCGCTGCTGAACCTCGCGGCGGTGGTGGAGGCGGTGCGGCTGCTGCTCCACCCGCGCGCCTTCGGGCTGGCACCGCGGCGCGTCACGGTGTCGACGGCGGGTGTCGTCCCGCGCATCCGCGACCTGCTCGAGGCCGTGCCCGTGAACCTGGCGCTCTCGCTGCACGCGACCAGCGACGCGGTGCGCGACGTGCTGGTGCCGCTCAACCGGCGCTTCCCGCTCGCCGTCCTGCGCGAGGCGCTGGAGGACCTGCCGCGGATCGGGCCCCGGCACCCGATCTTCGTGGAGTACACGCTGCTGGCGGGGGTCAACGACGCGCCCGAGGACGCGCGCCGCCTGGCGCGCTGGCTGCACGGGCTGCACGCCAAGGTGAACCTGATTCCGTTCAACCCCCACCCCGGCTCGGAGTACGCGGCGCCGGGCCCGGCCGCGATCGAGGGCTTCCTGGCCGAGCTGGCGCGGCGCCGCCTGGCGGTGACCCT
Organism: uncultured delta proteobacterium; assembly: GCA_947259215.1. Lineage (GTDB taxonomy): Bacteria > Myxococcota_A > UBA9160 > UBA9160 > JAFDET01 > CAMYLJ01. Next base: position 118,503 of record CAMYLJ010000001.1, on the reverse strand, counting down.
GCGCCGCAGCCGGGGCGACGATATCGCCGCCGCCTGCGGCCAGCTGGCGGCCCAGGGCGCGCGCCCGGGACCCGTCAAGCCGGCGCTTCCGGCGGCCGAAGACGCCCCTGGAGGGTGCTAGCCGGCGGTGCTGTACGCGGTGGGGGACATCCACGGGGAGCGGGAGAAGCTGGACGCGTTGCTCGAGCGCATGCCGCTCGAGCCCGACGACCGTCTGGTGTTTCTCGGGGACTACGTCGACCGCGGCCCCGACGCGCACGGCGTGGTGGAGCGGCTGATCGAGCTCTCCCGGGAGATCGACTGCGTCTTCCTGATCGGGAACCACGAGGCCATGTTCCTGGACTTCCTGGGCTGGGCGGGGCAGGAGCACTTCGGGGGCGACGCCTTCCTGCTGAACGGCGGCGACCGCACCCTGGCGAGCTACGGCTACTTCGAGGACCGCGAGGCGCGCTTCCGCCTGCCCCAGTCCCACGAGAAGTTCTACCAGGAGCTGCGGCTGTACCATCAGGAAGGCGACTACCTGTTCGTGCACGCGGGCATTCACGAGCGGCACATCCAGCAGAGTGACGTGGCGTACGTGCTGCGGCGGTCGCGCCCGGAGGACCTGCTCTGGTCGCGCAGCAGCGGCGACCTGCCCCATCGCCTCGGGGTGACCGTGATCTACGGCCACACGCCGGCGCCGGACCTGGAGGTGCGCTGGAACACGCCCTTCAGCATCGGCATCGACACGGGGGCCTGTTACGGGGGGCCGTTGACGGCGATCCGGCTGCCGGACGAGACGCTGTTTCAGGTGCGGTGACTTCCTCGCCGCGCGGCGCCGCAGCGCTCGCGTGGCTCCTCCGGCTCTTCATTTAGCGTGACTTCGCTCGCCTTTGGCTCGCTGCGCGCGCCGCCTGCGGCGGCGCTTGCGGCCTCGGCCTCCGGAGGCGTGTTCGCCGCGGAGGGGCGAGTGGCGGTCCTTCTTCGGAGCGCGGTGTCGGAGGCGTCAGGTGCTTCGTTTCTGGACGCGGGGGATCGTGATCGTGACGCCGGGTTGCAGGTCGGTCAGGTCGAGCTGGGGGTTGTACTGGCGGAGGAGCCAGAGGGGTACCGAGCGGTGGCGGCGGGAGAGGCTCCAGAGGGTGTCGCCCCGGCGCAGGACGTGGGAGCGGGTGCCGGCGACCCGGTGATCGGCGAAGAAGGCCGCCTGGATCGACTCGTGGTAGCGGAGGCGGCGCGCTTCGAACTCGCTGCGTGAGACGCGCGAGAAGTCCAGGAGCACGCGCTGCCCGATCACGATGTCCGAGCGTCGGCGCATGCCGTTGGTGCGGCGCAGGCGCTCGGTGGCCAGCTCGAGCCAATCGGCGTAGTGGCCGAGGGTCTCGCCGGCCTCGACCACGATGCGGTCGTCGGCGCCGACTCCGATCGACACGGGCGGCGGGCGGCTCACGGGAGGGGAGGCGCCGGGGCTGGAGGCGATCTCGCTGGGGCCGCGGGCGTGGGAGGGTTCGCGGGGCTCGGTCGGCTCCGATTTATCGTGACTTCGCTCGCCTTCGGCGAGCTGCGCGCCCGGCGTCGGGGCTTCCGGGTCGTCCGAGCTGCGGGGCGCCGGGCTTGCGGGGCCGCTCGCACTGGTGGGCTCGGCGGGCGCGGAGGCCTCGGTGTCGGGGTTGGCCTTTGCGACCTCTACGGGCTTCTCGGGTTCCGCGGTGCGGGCTTCCTTCGTGGCCGGGGTGGGTTTCGGCGGCTCGCGTTCCTCGGGGGCCGGCTTCGCTTCGTCCGCGGCGGGCGCCGTGGCTTCGGGCTTCGGCGCGACGGCGGCGACTTCGACCGGCTTCTCCGGTGACTCGTCGGTCGCCTTCGGGGTCTCGGCAGGCTTCGTCGCAGCGGGCTTCTTCGCGGCACTGGCGACTTCGGTCGGCTTCGGCTCGCTGGCCTTGTCGCCGGCGACGGGGACCTGAAGGGTCTGGCCGACGTAGAGGCGGTTCTTGTTGCGGAGGCCGTTGGCGGCGACCAGCTCGGCTTCGGCGACGCCGAAGCGGCGGGCGATCTCCGACACGCTGTCGCCGCGGCGCACCCGGTAGCTGCCGTCGAAGTCCTCGAGCGAGGCCAGGCTCGGTGCGGCTTCCGTGGGCAGCCGCAGGCGCTGGCCGATGCGGATGCGATGGCGGCTGCGCAGGCCGTTCAGCGCGACCAGCTCCGACATGGTGGTGCCGTAGCGGCTGGCGATCTGGGAGAGGGTGTCGCCGCGGCGCACGGTGTAGACGGTGTCGCGCTTCTGGCGCGTGAAGCGCTCGGCGGAGGCGATGGCGGCGATGGCGCCCGCCGCCGGCGCGCCGCCCGGGTCGCGCGGGACGCGCAGGCCGAAGCCCTTCGGCACGTACTTCTGGCCGCGCCAGACCGGGGAGCGCAGCGACAGGTTGTGCTCGCGCAGCACCTTGGCCGGGATGCCGAGCGCGCGCTCGAGGCTCGTTGCCTTGTAGTAGTGCTGGAGCTCCACCACCTCGTAGTCGAGCGCGTGCTCGACCTCGAGCGGCCCGAAGTAGCGCTCGGCGTTGCTCGACACCTCGATCGCGGCCAGCAGCTCGCTGTAGAAGTTCCGCGACGCGAACTTGAAGGCGCGGCCCTTGTAGCGCTCGACGATCCGGGTGATGTCGCGGCTGCCTACGGTGCGCACGGCCCGCTGCATGCCCGCGCGCCCGTGGTTGTAGGCAGTGATGGCCAGGGGCCAGCTCTTCAATTCGGCGTGGTTGTCGAGCAGCAGCCGGGCGGCCGCCTCGGTGGCCTTGTACGGGTCCATGCGCTCGTCCACGGTGTAGTCGATGTGCATGTAGAGCCGGCCCGTGGAGCGGGTGAACTGCCACAGCCCGGCCGCACCGGCGCTGGAGTAGGCGTGGGGATTGAAGGACGACTCCACGTGGGGCAGGGCGGCGATCTCGGCCGGCAGTCCGGCCTCGTGGAAGACCTCTTCGATGAAGGGCTGCCAGCGGCCGGCCCGGATCACGCCGTCGCGGAAGCGATCGGCCAGGCCGCGCTGGAAGCGCACCCGGCGGGCGGCCGAGCGCAGCGTGGCGTTGGAGACGTCCGGGGGCCAGAGCGCCAGCACGTGCTTCTCGGTCTCGCTGAGCCCGCTGCGCTTGCCTGTTGCCAGCCGCTTCAGGGCGTCGGCGTACTTCTTCTTGGCGGCCTTCACGCGGCGGTCCGAGGCGCGGCGCGAGAGGCTCCGGGGAGCCCGCAGCTCCTCGTAGATGACGTCCATCTGGCGGTCGTCGTGGATCAGGCCCGCGTCGCTGTCCACTTCTGCGTACACGCGGCGCCACAGCTCGACCTGCGCCGCCAGTCCGGGCGGACGCGGGAGGGGCTCCGCCGGTGCCGCCGCAGGCGCGGTCAGCAGACACAGCAGGAGGACGGCGAGAAGGCGCTTCATCGGCATCGCTTGGATCGGCAGTTCCGCGTCTGAACCTGACCGAACGGCGAACGAAAGTCGAATCCAGCGCTGCGCGATGCGCTCGCGGCGCGGCCTTCGGGGGGGCTCCGCTCGTCCGTCCATCCAGCATTCTACGCGGCAGGGCGGGGGGTTACCAACGGCGGGGGCGCGACGCCCGGCCGGCATTCACGGGGGCTTCAGGTTCGTGGGGGGCGGCCCCCGGCCTGGCGCGCTAGCGGCGGCCCTTCTTCCGGGCCTTGCGGGCCGCCTTGCGCTTCTTGCGGCGCTGCTGGGTGGAACGCTTGCCCTGGCGGGCGCCGCCGCCTCCACCGCCCCCGCCCAGCAGGGCGGCGGGGTCCAGCTCCGGGCCGCCCGCGCCGGCCAGGCGGCCCATGCCGGGAATCTTGCCCAGCATCCCGCCCGATCCGAGCTGCCCCATCATCTCGCGCATCTGGAGGAAGCGGCCCACCAGGTCGCGCACCTCCTTCTGCTTGCGGCCGCTGCCGCGGGCGATCCGCGCCGCGCGGCTCTTGTCGATCAGGTCGGGGTCCCCGCGCTCCTGGCGGGTCATGGAATGGACCATGGACTCCACCTTGGTCAGCTCGTCGCCTTCCACCTGGTCCGCGAAGCCCCCCATCCCCGGAAGCTTGGCGAAGATCTCCTTGAGCGGGCCCATGCGCCGGATCAGCTTCAGCTGGGACAGGAAGTCGTCCAGGCTGAGCTTCCCCTCGAGCATGCGCTCGGCGTCCTGCTCCGCCTGCTCGGCCTCGCGCTCGTCGACCACCGCCTCGAAGTCCTGGACCAGCCCGACCACGTCGCCCATGCCCAGGATGCGCGAGGCCAGGCCTTCGGGGCGGAAGGGCTCGAGCCGGTCCACGGTCTCGCCGGTGCCGAGGAACTTGATGGGAACCCCGGTCACGGCCTTCACCGCCAGGGCCGCGCCGCCGCGCGCGTCGCCGTCGAGCTTGGTCATCACGACGCCGTCCAGAGTCAGCCGCTCGGCGAAGGCCTGGGCGACGTTCACGGCGTCCCGGCCCATCAGGGCGTCGCACACCAGCAGGGTGTTGGCCGGCTCCACGGCCGCGTTGATCTCGTCGAGCTCCGTCATCAGCGCGTCGTCGATGGCCAGCCGGCCCGCCGTGTCGTAGACGATGGCGTCGAAGCCTTCGCGGCGGGCGCGCTCCGCGGCGGCCGCGCAGATGGCCGCGGGCGCGTCGCCTTCGGCCCCGGCCTGCACGGGTACCTCGATGCTCTCGCCCAGGCGCTGGAGCTGGAGCACCGCCGCGGGGCGGTAGACGTCCGCCGCCACCAGCAGGGGCTTGCGCTGCTGGCGCTGGAGGTGCCGCGCCAGCTTGGCGGCGACGGTCGTCTTGCCGACGCCCTGGAGCCCCACCAGCATGATCGATACGGCGCCGCGCTTGCGCGCGAGCGACGCGTCCACCGGGCCCATCAGCTGGGCGAGCTCCTGCTCGCAGATCGCGATGAAGTGCTGGCCCGGGGTGGCCTTGACGGTGCGCCCCGAGGCGTCGCTCACCCGGGTCTGGACCTTCTCGCCGAGCGCGCGCTCCTTCACGCGGCCGAGGAAGTCCCGCACCACGGCGAGGTCCACGTCGGCCTCGAGCAGCGACATGCGCACGTCGCGCAGGGCGCCGTCGATGTTCTCCTCGCTCAGCACGCGTACGCCGGCCAGCTTCTCGCGGGCGGCGCTGAAGCCCTGGGTCAGGGTCTCGAGCATGGGTCCTCCAAAGCGGCGGAAGCATAGCGATCGGGTAGAATCGCCGCGCTCCCGGACGCGTCCAGGCGACGGCCGGCGGGTCGCGGAGCCAGCCGGAGGGGATGCGTGGCCACGGAGGTCGAGGCCCAGATCACGGGTAACGTGTGGAAGATCGAGAAGTCAGTCGGGGATGCGGTGGAGGCCGACGAGGTGATCCTGATCCTCGAGTCGATGAAGATGGAAATCCCCGTGGAAGCGCCCTGCGCCGGCAGGATCCAGGCGATCCGCGTGCAGGAGGGCGACAGCGTGGAAGAGGGTGACGTCCTGGTCGTCCTCGACTGAACCGGGCGGGCTGCGTACCCGACGCCTGGATCGCCGCGACCGCGAGGTAGCCTTCGCGCGCCTGGCCCGGTCGCCGCGCGACAACCTGCTGCTGCTCGACCTGACGGCCCACATCGGGTTGCCCCCGGCGCCCGGGGAAGGGCGCGCGGATCTGGTGGGCGTGTGGGACGGCGACGCGCTCGCCGCCGTGGCTTCGGTGCGGCCGAGCGTGCTGATCGACGCCGCGGCGTCGCCCGCGGCGGTGGAGGCGCTCGCGCCCTGGCTCCAGCGGCTCGAGGCCGGTCTGATCAAGAGCGCGGAGGCGGTGGTCGGGGCCTGCTGGCCGCGCCTGGCCGCTCGCGGGCGCCGGCCCCTGGTGGACCGCACGGAGACCGCCTGCGCGGTGGAGCCCGCCAGCGCGTCCCTGATCGGACCGCCGGATGAGGTGCGGGTGCGCCCCGCCGCGGCTGGCGACCTTCCCGAGCTCGTGCACGCGGCGCGGGCCAGCCTGCGCGAGGAGGGCCGGCCCGATCCCTTCACCGGAGACCCGGACGGCTTCCGGCGCTGGGTGCGGGGGCGCGTGCCGCGGGCCACGGTCGTCGACATCAGCGGGCGCATCGGCTTCGTGGGCTACGCCGACGTGCAGCGTCCCGAAGGCTGGCTGCTCCAGGGGGTGTACACGTGGCCCGAGCTGCGGCGCCGTGGGCTGGCCGCCGTCGGCGTCTCGGCCCTGTGCCGCGCCGCCTTCGAGGCGGGCGCCGACCACGCCCAGCTGGCGGTGGTGGACGGAAACGCACCCGCGGAGCGCCTCTACGCCAAGCTCGGCTTCAAGCCCTTCGCGCGCCTGCGCACCATCCTTTTCGGCTAAGCTCCCGCCCTCCGACGGGGTTGGATGGAGGACGACGGCATGGGTCTGCTGGACGGCAAGGTTGCGATCGTCACCGGCGCCGGAGGCGGCATCGGGCGCGAGCACGCGCTGGCGCTGGCCGCCGAGGGCGCGAAGGTGCTGGTGAACGACCTGGGCGGCGCCCGCGACGGCAGCGGGGAAGGCCAGGCGATGGCGGACACGGTGGCGGATGAGATCCGCGCCGCCGGCGGCGAGGCCGCCTCGAGCTACGACAACGTCGCCACGATCGAGGGTGGAGAGGCGATCCTGCAGGCGGCCCTCGACGCCTTCGGCAAGGTGGACGTGCTGGTCAACAACGCCGGCATCCTGCGCGACAAGACCCTGGGCAAGATGGACGAGGGCCTGTGGGACTCGGTCATCGCGGTCCACCTGAAGGGCACCTTCTGCGTCACCAAGCCCGTCTTCATTCACATGAAGGAGCGCGGCGAGGGCGGCTCCATCATCAACACGTCGTCGACGTCGGGTCTCGACGGGAACTTCGGCCAGAGCAACTACGGCGCCGCCAAGGCCGGCATCGCCGGCTTCACCCGCTGTCTGGCGCTCGAGGGCCAGAAGTCCGGGGTCCGCGTCAACGCCATCGCGCCGGTGGCCCTGACGCGCATGACCGAGGACCTGGTGATGTTCCAGCAGGACGGGGTCAAGGACCAGATGGCGCCGGGACTCGTCTCGCCGATGATCGTGTTCCTGGCCAGCGATCTCGCCAAGGACATCAGCAAGCGGATCTTCTTCGTGGGCGGCGGGCGCATCCAGGAGATGTACATCGCGCGCACGAAGGGCGTCACCAAGACCGAGGACGGCGGCCTCTGGCAGCCGGACGAGATCGCGGCCCACCTGGACGAGATCCTGGTGTAGCGGTCGGTCCCGACCTCAGGCGCCGCCGGGCTTGTCTTCCGGCTTCGGCAGGCTGGACACCAGCAGGCTCATCCCTGCCACGGCGGCCAGCGCGGAGGCGGCCAGCACGCCCAGCTTGGCGTGGTCGAGGCTGCCCCCGTCCAGGGCCAGGCCGGCGATGAAGATCGCCATGGTGAAGCCGATGCCGGCCAGGAAGCCGGCGCCGGCGATGGCCCCCCAGCCCACGCCGTCGGGCAGCCGCGCCAGCCCGAGCTTCACGGCCAGGAAGGAGAAGCCCACGATGCCCAGGGGCTTCCCCAGCAGCAGCCCGGCCCCCACCGCGATCGCCACCGGGTCGAGGAAGCCCGCCGGATCGATGGGAACCCCGGCGTTCGCGAAGGCGAAGAGCGGCATGATCGCGAAGGCCGAGTACGGGTGGAGCGCATACTCCAGGCGGCGCAGCGGCGAGACCGACTCCCGCGCCACGGTCTGGAGCGCAGCCACGTCCGCCGGCGTCGGGTCGTAGTCCCCGGCCTCGTCGCCGTGCAGGAAGGCGTGGGCGCGGGCGACGCCCGCGCGCAGGGTGCCGGCGCCGACCCAGCTCTCGGCCGGCGTCATCAGCCCCAGCAGCACGCCCGCGATGGTGGCGTGCACGCCGGACTCGTGAAAGCCGAGCCAGGCGACGGCGCCCACGGCCACGTAGATGCCGATGCTGCGCACGCCCACCCGGCCCAGGACGATCACCAGCGCCAGGGCCGCCAGCGCCAGCCCGAGCCAGTCCCAGTCGAGCTCCCGGGTGTAGCCGACGGCGATCACCAGGATGGCCCCGATGTCGTCCACGATGGCCAGGGAGAGCAGCATCACCCGCAGGCCGTTCGGGATGCGGGGGCCGAGGATCGCCATGCAGCCCACCACGAAGGCGATGTCCGTGGCCATGGGGATGCCCCAGCCGCGTGCGGTGGGCTCGCCCCACTGGAGCGCCAGGTAGACGCCAGCCGGAACGATCATTCCGCCCAGTGCTGCTGCGACCGGCAGCGCGGCGCGCTGCGGGTCGCGCAGCTCGCCCAGCACGAGCTCGCGCTTCACCTCCAGCCCGACGACGAAGAAGAAGATCCCCATCAGGCCGTCGTTGATCCAGTGGTGCAGGGAGTGGCGCAGCTCGAAGGAGCCGACGCCCAGGCTCACGGGGGTCTTCCAGAAGCTCAGGAAGGCCTCGGACGCGGCCGAGTTGGCGAGCAGCAGCGCCAGGGCCGTGAATCCCAGCAGCACCACGCCTCCCGCGGCCTCCACGTGCAGGAAGGCGGCGAGCGGATCGGTGAGGCGCCGGATCGGCGCGTCCGGAAGGTCCGCCAGCGGCTCGTCGCGTGCTTCGTCGTCGGCCATGGGACGGCATTCTACAGGCCGAGCCGGCGTTGCCGCCTCCCATCCCCCGTGGCACTCTGGCCACGATGGAGCCGGCCGTCTCGACTCCCGTTCCGCCCGCCGATCGCACGGCGCTTCACGACCGTTTCTCGGCCATGTCGCCGCGCTTCCTGTTCCTGTTCCGTTGGTTCGCGCGCCGGTTCTTCGGACACCTGGAGCTCGAGCCGGACACCGTCGACACCTTGCGTAGCCTCGAGTCCCGCGGGTCGGTCGTGTACGTGATGCGCTACGCGAGCCGCCTGGACTACTTCTTGTTCAACTGGCTGTTCCTGCGCGACAAGCTCCGGCTGGCGGGCTTCGCGAACGGGGTGTCGTTCTACTACTACCGGCCGCTCCACCAGTCCATCCCGCTGCTCTTCCAGCGCCTGCGCGCGCGGCGCTTCCTGCACTGGGGCCGCGAGCGCGCCGCGGAGCACGAGCTGGGCCGCGAGCACGTCCACGAGCTCGTGCGCGCGGGAGAGTCGCTCTTCCTCTTCCTGCGCACGGACCGCGTCGGGTCCTGGCTGCTGGGACGGCGGCACGCCGTCCGCAGCATGGAGAACGAGCTCGACTTCCTGTCCGAGATCGTGGGCAGCGTCTGGAACGACGACCGCCCGGTGTGGCTCGTGCCGCTGGCGCTCTTCTGGCGCAAGGGCCCGCGCGGCGCGCGCCGCTTCCTGAATCTCGCCTACGGCGCCTCCCACCGTCCCACGGACCTGGCCAAGGTGACGGGCTTCCTGCTGAACTACCGCAACCTCAAGATCAAGGTCGCCGAGCCCATCGACCTGCGCGGCTTCACGCGGGAGCAGCGGGCCGAGGGGGCCGGAACCGTCGTGCGCAAGGTGCGGCGAGCGCTGCTGCTGCACCTCTACCGCGAGGAGAAGGTCGCCCAGGGGCCGCCGGTGCAGCCGGTGACCAGGGTGCAGGAGGAGATCTTCGCGGACCCGGCCTTTGGCGAGGCGCTGGCGGCGTACGCGCGCGAGAAGTCCATCGGCCTCGACGCCGCCCGCGCCCAGGCGGAGAAGATCCTGCGCGAGATCGCGGCACGCATGAACTCCACCGTGCTGGCGGTCCTGAACGTCGCCATGAGCGCCGTGGCGCGCCGGATGTTCGGCGGCGTCGAGGTGATCGGGCTGGACAAGGTGGCCGACTACGCACGCCGGCATCCGGTGGTGCTGGTGCCGAGCCACCGCTCCTACTTCGACTTCCTGATCCTCTCCTGGCTCTTGTACAACCACCACCTGGTGCCGCCGCACATCCTGGCGCGCGAGAACATGGCGTTCGGGCCCTTCGGCTTCATCTTCCGCCGTTGCGGCGCCTTCTTCATGCGCCGCAACCTGGACGACCCGCTCTACAAAGAGGTCTTCCGGCGCTACGTCGCGTACCTGGTGAAGGAGGGTTTCACCCAGGAGTTCTTCATCGAAGGCGGGCGCTCGCGCACGGGCAAGACCCTGGCGCCCAAGTTCGGCTTTCTCACCTGGGACGTGGAGGGATTCCTGGCCACCGGCCGCCGGGACCTCTTCTTCATTCCCACCGCCATCACCTACGAGCGCCTGGTCGAAGAGGGCGCCATGATCGCCGAGCTGGAGGGCGGCGCGAAGAAGGACGAGAGCGTGCTCGGCCTGGTGCGGGCGCGGAAGTTTTTGCAGCGTCGCTTCGGGACCATCTTCGTGAACTTCGGCGAGCCGATCTCCCTGGGCGACGCGCTGGGCGACCGGCGCCGCCGTTTCGCGCGCGAAGCCGACGAAGCCGTGGTCGAGGAGAAGCGGCGCTTCGTGCAGGGCCTGGGCCATCGCCTGGTGGAGCGCATCAACTGGGCGGCGGTGGCCAACGCCACCTCGGTGGCCGCCTGCGGGCTCCTGGGCGAGCCGCGGCGGGGGCTGCTGCGCCACGAGCTGACGGCCCGCATGCAGCAGGTCGTCGACCTGCTGCGCATCCAGGACGTGCGCCTGACCCCGGCCCTGGAGGCCGACGAGGGCGAGTTCGGGGAGTCGATCGCCTTCCTGCTGCGCAGCGACCTGGTGAAGTCGGTCGAGGACCCGCGTGGCGAGATCCTCTACTTCGAGGAATCGCGCCGGCGAGCCCTCGACCTCTACCGCAACACCATCATCCACTACCTGGCCACGCCGAGCTTCCTGGCCCGCGAGCTCCTCGCAGGGCTTCCGACGGACCGCCTGCTGGACGGCGTGACGTCGTGGCTCCGGCTCTTCTACGGCGAGTTCTTCGCGCCGACCGGAGAGCTGGTGGCCGCCTACGTGGACGGCTTCCTGGACTACTTCGAGCGTTTCGGCATGGTGGAGCGCGGCGACGCCGGAGTGCGCGTCAGCGAGAAGGGTCGCAGCTACTTCCGCTTCCTGGCGATGCAGACGCGCGGCGTGCTGGAGGCGTACTACGCCACCTGCACGGCGGCGCTCGAGCTGGGCGAGGCGCCCCTCCGCCGGCGTGCCCTGGAGAAGAAGATCCAGGAGCAGTACCAGCGCGGCGAGCTGCTCGGTGAGGTGGAGCGTCCGGAGGGCTCGAACCCGGTGACCTTCCACAACGCGCTCGAGCTGCTGGTGCGGCGCGAGCTGCTGGTGCGTGGCACGAGTGAGGCCAGCCGGGAGCGTCGCCGCGAGGTGACCTACGCGCGCGGTCCCGCGTTCGACGAGCTCGTGTCGCTGCGCGAGCGGCTGGCGGTGGCCCTCGCCGCCGGGTAACGTCCTCCGCCGACCCCCGGGGGCCCCATGGACCGCATCCTCGCCGAGCTGGACTTCGCCAAGGGCGACGGCCTCGTCACGGCCCTGGCCGTCGACGACGACACGGGCGAGGTGCTGATGGTGGCGCACATGAACGAGGCTTCCCTGCGCAAGACCCTGGAGTCCGGCCAGGCGGTGTACTGGAGCCGCAGCCGGGGGCGCCTGTGGCACAAGGGCGAGGAGAGCGGACACGTGCAGAACGTGCGCTCCGTGCAGATCGACTGCGACGGCGACGTGGTGCTGCTGCGTGTCGAGCAGATCGGCGGAGCCGCCTGCCACACGGGCAGGCGCAGCTGCTTCTTCCGCAAGCTGTCCGGCGAGGGCCTGGAGGACGTGGGCGTGCAGGTCTTCGATCCCGAGCAGGTCTACAAGCGATGAGTCCCAAGCGGGGCGACGCCCGTCGCACGCTGCGGATCGGTCTGCCCAAGGGCAGCCTGCAGCAGACCACGGTGCGGCTGTTCTCGCTGGCCGGCTACCAGGTGTCCGTCTCCGATCGCTCCTACTACCCGGAGATCGACGACCCGGAGCTGGAGTGCATCCTGATCCGGGCCCAGGAGATGGCGCGCTACGTCGAGCAGGGCGTGATGGACGTCGGCATCACCGGGGTCGACTGGGTGCTCGAGAACAAGGCCAAGGTGAAGGAGCTGGCGGACCTGCGGGCGCCGTGGCCGAACTACCGTCCAGTGCGCTGGGTGCTGGCGGTCAAGGAGGGCTCGCCCCTGCGCGGCCCCAAGGACCTCGAGGGCAAGCACATCGCCACCGAGGCCGTGGGGCTCACTCAGGGCTACCTGAAGCAGCACGGCGTCAAGGCCCACGTGGAGTTCTCGTGGGGCGCCACCGAGGTGAAGCCTCCGGTCCTGGCCGACGCGATCGTCGACGTCTCGGAAACGGGCTCGAGCCTGCGGGCCAACAACCTGCGGGTCATCGACACGGTGCTGGAGAGCACGCCGCGCTTCATCGCCCACAAGCAGGCGTACGCGGACCCCTGGAAGCGGCGCAGGATGGAGCGCCTGCTCCTGCTGCTCCAGGGTGCGATCCGCGCCGCGGATCGGGTGGGCCTGATGCTGAACGTGCCGCGGGAGCGCTTGCAGAAGGTGATCGAGATCCTGCCGGCGCTGGCGACGCCCACCATTTCCCAGCTTGCCGACGAGCGCTGGATCGCGGTGAACACCGTGATCGAGGAGCGTCTGGTGCGGGAGTTGCTGCCGCAGCTGGCCGAGGCGGGTGCCCAGGGCATCGTCGAGTACCCTCTCAACAAGATCATCGACTGAACGCCGGCGGAGCCTCCGCCGGCGGGTGGAGGAGCGGACGTGGGGAGTGGGGCAATGCGGCGGCTCGCCGGCGCGCTGCCCACCTACGCCCGGCTCGCCTGGTGGGGCTTGGCGCAGCCGCGGGTGGAGGCCGCGCCGCTGCTCGTGGTGCAGGCCGTCGTGTTGGGCGATGCCGGGCTGCTGCTGTGTCAGCGCTCGGACCTCCAGGGCTGGGAGCTGCCCGGCGGAAACCCGGAGCCCGGGGAGTCACTGGAGGCCGCGCTCGTGCGTGAGGTGCGGGAGGAGACGGGAATCGCGATCGCCCTGGAAGGGCGGGTGGGGGACTACGTCCGGACCGGGTTCCGGCCCCATCGGGCCCGGATCTGGCGCTGTCGCCCGCTGGGCGGGAACCTGACGGCGAGCGACGAGACGCCCCGCGTGGCCTGGTTCGCGCCCGAGGCGCCGCCGCCGGGACTCTTCCCCTGGTATCGCGCGCCGCTGGCGGACGCGTTGGCGGAGCACCCGGAGCCGGTCGAACGCCACGAACACAACGGACCCGGGGCGATCTGGGCGGGGCTGTGTATCGACCTGGCTGCGCGCTGGCGGGGGTAGGGCGGCTTGGGTTGGCCGCGGGCTCCGGTGGGTTCGCGGGGGCGCGGGTGGCTCTCATTTATCGTGACTTCGCTCGCCTTCGGCTCGCTGCGCGCGCCGCCCGAGGCGGCGCTTGCGGCCCCGACCTCCGGAGACGTGTTCGCCCGGGTGCGGCGAGTGACGGTCTTTCTTCGCAGCGCGGTGTCGGAAGCGTTGCGCGCCGGTAGGGCGTCGCGAGGGCGGAGCGGGCACTCGCGGAGCGCGGCCTGTGAGCGCGTTGACGGACCCGGCTCTCGCGTCGTGAGGCCGCGGCGCGCGAACCGGAGGAGCGCAGCGAGCCCCCGCTTCGCCCCCGCCCCGCCTGCAGGACCAACGCGCCCCCCCCCGGCACCGGCCCAAACGAAAACCGCCCGGGAGGTCAGGCCCGGGCGGTGCTTCTTCGCGTCGGTTCGTGTCGCGAGCTAGCGGCTGGCCTGCTCGCGCAACCCGCTGGCCTCCCACTCCTTGCTGAGCTGCTGGAGCTTCTTCTGGAACTCCTCGAAGGGCTCGTCGAAGGAGAGGATGATCTCGGTGGTGCGGGGGATGTCGTCGCCGTTGAGCAACCCGCGGTAGCGGTTCAAGTTGGCCAGGATCGCCTCGGCCACCTTGAGGGCGCGCTTCTCGGTCTTGATCAGGGGCGACTGCAGCGTGTAGACGTTGTTGCGGCCCCACAAGCTCTCGTCGCGGACGATCGCGATCTCCCGGTAGATTCCGTTGATCGGATCGAAGTTGTACTCGACCCGGACCTCCTTGAAGATGTCCGAGTTCCCCGTGTAGAAGCCGCGCTCCTTCTCCACCTTGCCGAGCTGACGACAGCGCGGGCAGTAGAACGTGTCGCCATGGTTCAACAGGAAGACGCCCTTGGCGTAATCCTCGCAGTCCGTGTTCTCGCAGTACCCGACTCCGCGTTTCATGCTGGCCATCCTCGTTGCCACTCCAGGTTCGTGCCTACGCGGGTCGACACGGGGTTGCTTCCGCGCTTCCCATCCGCGGAAGTACGAGGTTCAAGCCCCGTGCCAAGCGTCGGCCAGGGGGGCCTCCGCGCCAGGCGATTCGCGATGTTGTACCCGGATCTGCGCCCGCCCTGCACTGCGAAGAACGCTGCGCGGCCCGAGGGGGACGCTCCCCACCGTCCCCTTTTGTGTAGTGCGCTTCCCTCCCCGGCGGGTCCCACCGCAAGCGATTGCACACCCGTCCGCCGGAGGGTCGAAGGACAGCGGCAGTCGCATGGAAAGCCCAGCCACAGCGCGCAGTTCGAGCCCGGGGGGGGTGGGGCGCAAATTCTCTCCTGAAACCGGAGGCCGGAACGGCTTCCGAAACCGAGGGGTTACCGGTTTGTACTTCCGGAAGCCCCTGTTTGTCAAGATCGTTCGGCCCGAGGGCGGTCGTCGAGGCTCTGCCGGAGCCGGCGGCGCTCCCGCGCCAGCCCCAGGCCGTACCCGAGAAGCGCCGCTGCCACGAGGCCATAGGCGGCCACTACGTAGGCCATGCTTCAGGCCTCCGAGTCGGCCGTTCGTCGGGCGAGCTGCGCCCGCAGTCCCCCCACCTCCAGGCGCAGCAGGAACAGGTAGGCGAACGCCAGCAGGATGGTGAGCGCGCCGAAGCCGAAGGGGGCCCCCATGCCCGCGCCGAGGCTGTCGCGCTCCAGGTTGTCGGGATGGATCGCGCGACCTTCGAAGAGCTCGATGGCCGCGTAGTTCAGCGGGACGGCCAGGAATCCCACGATGGCGTAGACCGCGGCGAAGCGGGCGGCCCGCTCGCTGCCCTCGGTGAAGCTGCGCAGCAGCATGTAGGCGAGGTAGATGAACCACAACACCAGGGTCACGATCAGGCGCGGGTCCCAGGACCACCAATGTCCCCAGGTGCCCTTGGCCCAGATCGGACCGGTCAGGATGTTGAGCGTGCAGAACACCACGCCCACCTCGGCCGCGGCTGCGGCGCGCCGGTCCCAGGCCTCGTCGCCGCGCCAGAGGTAGAGGGCGCTGGCCACGGCCGTGAGCAGGAAGCCCGCGTAGGCGGCGAACGCGCAGGCGGGATGGACGTACAGGATCTTCTGGATCACGCCCTGCACGCTGTCGACCGGCGCCCGCACCACCAGCAGCGCGTAGACACCGGCGGCCAGCGCCAGGGTCACGCCGGCGCCGCGGCGCAGGGCAGGGGTGTCGGGCATGCCGGGGGGCCTCCGACTCACTCGTCGAGGACGTACTCGAAGACGAGAAACGAGACTATCAGATAGACGCCGTCGGCGGCGACCAGCAGGCGCAGCGACGCAGGCGGGACGCTGCCCGCGTCGATCAATCCCGCGCTCGCCTGCACCGCGCCCACCAGTACCGGCAGCAACAGCGGCAGCAGCAGCAGCGGAAGCATCACCTCGCGGTAGCTGGTGCGCACCGCCATGGCGCCGAAGAGCGTTCCCACCGAGCAGATCCCCAGCGCGCCGAGCGCCGCGACCCCGGCCAGGGGCAGCGCCACCGGGCCGAGATCGAGGCCCGCGACGGCGGCGAAGACGACGCCGGTCACGGCCTGCACGGCCCCCAGCAGCACGAAGTTCGCCGCGGCCTTGCCGAGGAAGATCCAGCCGCGGTCGGCGGGCGTGAGCGCGAGCCCCGCGAGCGCCTCGTTCTCCAGCTCGAGCGCGAAGGCGCGGTTCAGCCCCAGCAGCGCCGCGAAGAGCCAGGTGACCCAGAGCACGCCGGGCGCCAGCGCGCGCGCCTGCTCGGGACCTTCGCGCGGCAGCGCGAACTCGAACACCAGCACCACCAGCAGCGCGAACACCCCCATGGCGATCGCGCGGTCGCGGCTGCGCCACTCGGAGACCAGGTCCTTCCAGAGCAGCGCCCAGAGCGCGTTCACGCCGCACCTCCGCCGCTCTCCAGGGCCGCGAGGTAGGCGCGCTCCAGCTCCTCCGGCGCGAGCGCGGCGCCTTCGGCACGCTGGGCGACGCGGCCGGCCACCAGCACCAGCGCGGCGTCGGCCAGCTCGGCGGCCCGCGCCAGGTCGTGGGTCACGAGCACGAGGGTGCGCCCGTCGTCGCGCAGGCGTCCGAGGCGCGCAGCCAGGCGACCCGCCGCCGCCCGGTCGAGCCCGCTCATGGGCTCGTCGAGGAGCACGACGGCGGGGTCGTGGACCAGGCCGCGGGCGATGGCCAGCCGCTGGGCCTGCCCGCGAGACAGGGTTCCCGCCGCGCGATCCGCCAGCGGCTCCAGGTCCTGCTCCGCCAGCAGCCGGGCGATCCGGCCCTCGGCTCCAGCGACGCCGTAGAGCCGGGCGGCGAAGCGCAGGTTCTCGCGCGCCGTCAGCGCCGGGTAGAGGAAGGTCTGGTGGCCGATGAAGCCGATCTCGCGCCGGGCCGCACGCCGGTCGCCGGCGGCGTCGCCGACCCGCAGGGTTCCCGCGCTCGGGCGCGCGAGGCCCGCCAGCAGCCGCAGCAGGGTGGACTTGCCGGCACCGTTGGGACCGAGCACGGCGAGCAGGCTCCCGCGCGGAACCTGCAGGTCGATGCCGCGCAGGGCGACCACCGGTCCGAACCGCTTGCTGAGACCGGTGGCCTCCACCACCGGCTCGCTCACGCGGTGGCTCCCGGTCCGTCGGCAAGGGGCGCCCCGCAGTGGGAGCAGAAGCGCGCGCTCGGCGGAGGCTCGGCGCCGCAGGCGCCGCACGGCGTCGCGGCCGGCTCCGCCGGCGGCGACGCCTCGGCAGAGCGCTCGGCGCGCAGGAGCGAGGCCGCCCGGCCGCGCAGCTCGTCGCGCATGCGCGCGAAGTCCTCCTGGGAGAGCTTCCCGGTCTCGAAGTCGTGCTCGAGATCGCGGAGCGCGGCGTAGAGCGCATTGCGTTCGTCGCGCGCCGTGTCATCGGCCGGGGAGCGCTCCGTGACGCGCACGCCCGGGCGGAGCGGGGCCGCCAGGAAGAGCGCCAGGGCGGCGGCCGCCGCCAGCACGAACGCCACGCGCGCGCCGCGCCCCAGGGACCGGGTCCGGGCCAGCGGCGCGAGCGTGGCGTCCACCCGTTCGTCCGCGGCCACGTGGAAGGCCTCGAAATGCATGTAGAGCCGCTCCTGCGCCTTCACCGGCCGCCGCCGGTGCAGTCGCTCGGAGCGCAGCTCGAGTCCCGTGTCGGCGACGTAGAGCGAGACCGTCGGCACCGGTCGCCCGTAGCGGCGCTCGAAGTGCACGGGGGTCGCGTCGGCGGGAAGCCGGTAGCGCACGTCCACCCGCGAGGCGCCGGGCGGGACCGGCCCCGCCACCACCAGGTCGCCGCCGGCGCTGGCGATGCCGCTGGGGAAGGAGGCGGCCCCGTAGCGCACGTCGCGCGCTTCCGGAGGGATGGGGATCCGCAAGAGCGGCTCCGTCTCGGAGCCGACCACCGGCTGTCCGCCGGCGACCTCGAGGTGGTACTCCTCGCTCACCTGGAGTGCGGCGTCGTCCAGCTCGAGGAAGCTCCGCACGTGCGCGAGCGCGACGGCGTCCGGGTCGCGCACGGTCGCCGGCAGCTGGAGCGCGAGCCGCGTCCGGCTGCCCGGCGCCAGCCCGGCGAGCTCGAGGGTGCGGTGCCGCTGACCGTCCACCTGGCGATCCTCGCCGGCGCGGAAGTCGGGCGCGGAGGCCTCCAGGCCGTCGGGGATCAACAGGACGGCCCGCGTGGCGCCGGTCGGCCAGCGTTTCGCGAGGGCCTGGTCGCCCTCGCGTGCGGGCAAGGTGTAGGTGAAGCCGAGCTCCTGCTCCCCGGGGTAGACGGGACCGTAGAAGCGCACGTCGCGGCCGTCTCGCAGGAGGCCCTCGGGCACCGCGGCGTAGGGCAGGGCGAAGCGCAGCACGCCTTCGGGCAGCAGCGCGTGCAGCGCCGGACGCGTGCCCGCGCCGCGCTCGTCGTCGCGCAGGAAGAAGACGCGGTCGCTCGGGTTTCGCAGGCGGTAGATCTCGGCCACGGCGAGCTCCTGCCCGATCCGCGCCAGGCGCAGCGTGACCTCGGCGACCTCGACCGCGGACGGGTCGCGGGTGCGCTCGTGCACGGTCAGGGTGGTGCTGCGCTCGGTCTGGCCGGGCTCGAAGGCCAGGCGTTCGCCCACGAAGGGAACTTCCTGGTAGCGCGCTCCGAACAGATAGGCCGTGCCCGGATCGGTGCTGACGCCCTCGAAGCGGAACGCGCCCTCCGCGCCGCTCTGCCCGCGGCGCACGCCCGGGCGACCGTCGGGCGCGATGGCGTAGATCACCACGTCGGCGCCCGCGACGCCCGCGCCGGTTCCCCCGTGGACGACGCGACCCACGATGGCGCCGTCGCCGACGGGCACGTCGTCCCCGGCCGGCGTCTCCTGGGCGACGGCACCACCAGCCAGCGCCAGGCCGGCCGCGAGCACCGCCGCACGTCGCATCATGCCGAAGGCGGCTCGGGGCGTCCGCGCTCGGGGCGCGGCGCGTGGGGCCACATCACGAGGATCGTGCCGAGCACGAAGGTCGCCCCGCCCAGCCAGATCCAGGCCACCAGCGGATTGCGGTGGATCTTGAGGGTGGCGGATCCGTCCGCCTCCACGGCGGTGAGCAGCACGTAGAGGTCCTCGCGCAGGCTGGAGCGGATGGCCGGGATCGACGTCGGCTGCTCCTCCAGCCAGTAGACCCGCTTCTCGGGCACCAGGGTGGCCAGGGGCTCGTCGCCGCGGAAGAGAGCGATCCGGGCCTGGGCACCGCCGTAGTGCTGCGCCGGCAGCGGGTGCGCCGTCAGGTAGCGCAGCGTGTAGCCGTTCATCGTCACGGAGTCTCCGGGACGCACGTTCTCCAGCCGCTCTTCGTTGAAGGCCGCGCCGGCTGCGCCGACCAGCACGAAGACGATCCCCAGGTGCACCACGTAGCCGCCGTAGCGTCGCTGGTTCTTGCGCAGCAGGGTGGCCAGGGCGCCCCACGGCGTCTCGCCGCCGCGCACCCGCGCGCGGATGGCGCGCCCGTACTCCTGCGCGACGGTCGCCACCACGAAGGCGGACAGGCTCCAGGTGACGAGCGGGAAGAAGCCGACGCGCGTGCCGAGGGTCGCCAGCAGCACCGCAGCGGTTGCAGCGCCCACCGAGACCGGCACCACGAACTGGCGCTTCAAGCTGGCCGGCGAGGCGCGGCGCCAGGCGATCAGCGGGCCCACGCCGGTCAGCAGCAGCAGCAGCATGGCCAGCGGCGCGTTCATGCGGTTGAAGAAGGTGTGGTGCACGGCGATCTTGGTTCCGCTCACCGCCTCGGACAGCACGGGGAAGAGGGTGCCCCACAGCACCACCAGCAGGATCCCCAGGAAGATCCAGTTGTTGATCAGGAAGCTCGCTTCGCGGGAGACCACGGACTCCAGCCGGTTCGGACTGCGCAGCTCGTGCCGCCGCAGGAAGAGCGGCACGAAGAAGAGTCCGGCAGAGACCACCACGTAGGACAGGAAGACGCGCCCGAACCAGTCCGTCTGCGCGAAGGCGTGGACCGACTGCACGATCCCGCTGCGGGTCAGGAAGGTCCCGAAGAGGCACAGGACGTAGGTCAGCCCGATCAGGACCAGGTTCCAGATGCGCAGCATGTCGCGCTTCTCCTGGATCATGACCGAGTGCAGGTAGGCGGTGGCCACGAGCCAGGGCATGAACGAGGCGTTCTCCACCGGATCCCAGGCCCAGTAGCCGCCCCAGCCGAGCACCTCGTAGGCCCAGCGGCCGCCCAGCAGGATGCCCACGCCGAGCATCGCCCAGGCGAAGATCGCCCAGCGCCGGGTGGCCCGGAACCAGGCCGTGCCGAGTTCCCCCGACATCAGCGCGGCGAACCCGAAGGCGAAGGGGACGGCGAAGCCGACGAAGCCCGCGTACAGCAGCAGCGGGTGGATCGTCATCAGCGGGTGCTGGAGCAGCGGGTTCAGGCCGCGGCCGTCCGACGGCGCCTCACCGGGAGGGAAGAGCTCGAAGGGGTTCGTGAAGAAGTTCACGAGCACCAGGAAAAAGACCTGGTTGGCGAGCAGCATGGCGCACGCCCACGGCAGCAGGCTGCGCGCGCGGTCGCGCAGGCTGAAGACGGCCACGCTGGAGTAGATGCTGAGCATCCACAGCCAGAGCAGCAGCGAGCCGTCCTGTCCGCCCCAGAGCGCCGCCAGCCGGTAGCGCATGGGCATGGCGCGCGCCGAGGTCTCGGCCACGTACATGATCCCGAAGTCGCCGCGGCCGAAGGAGAGAAAGAGGCAGCCGATGGCCAGGGTCGCGGCCGCGCAGGCGGCGAAGACCGACCGCTCGGAGACCCGGGCCCAGGCCGCGCTGCGCGTCACGCCTGCGAACACGCCGAAGACGACGCCCGCGAGCGCGACGAAGAGCGCCAGCTGCTGGGCGATGGATCCGATCTCGGCCATGGTCTCCCGCTGCGCCGGAGCGCTCAGAACGACGCCTGGGCGCCCTCTGCCTCGAACTTCGACGGACACTTGGCCAGCACCTTGGTGGCGTGGAATACGGGCTCCCCGCCCGAGGCGGCGAGCTCGCCCTCCACCACCACCTCGGCGCCGTCCTTGAAGAGGTCCGGCGTCTCGAGGCTCGCGTAGCGCACGACGAGCGGCGCGCCGCTCGCGGTCCCGGCGTGGGGTGGCGTCGACTGCACGACGAAGCGGACGCTCTTGCTGGCTACGTCGCGCTGGATCGAGCCCTCGGCCACGTAGCCGTGCACCCGCGAGGGACCCGCCTCGGCGCCCACCGCACGGAACTCATCCAGGGTCTGGAAGTAGCGGTAGGTGCCCGCGTCCTCGAGGGCGCTCCAGCCGTACCACCCGAGGAGGGCGGCGACGGTGAGCCCGCCGACGGCGATCTGGAGGCCCTTGGACACGGAATCTCCCGGCGCGTCCCACAGGGGACGGCGTCCCGTTGCGGACGCCTGGCGCGGACAGGAATGTATCAAACGCCGCTCAGCTGGAAAGCCGACGAAAACCGAGGAGTTGCGCCCGAGGGGCGGCTTGACGTCGGCAGCGCCGCCGGCTACCCCGAAGCGGCGATGAGCATCCGTCCGAACCCGCGCGTGCTCGAGCTCGAGCCCTTCCTGGCGATGGAGGTGATGGAGCGCGCCTTCGCGATGGAGCGCGCGGGCGCGCGGGTGCTGCACCTGGAGATCGGCGAGCCGGACTTCCCGCCGCCGCGCGCGGCGGTGGAAGCCTGTGCCGATGCGGTGCGCGGCGGCGAGACCCACTACACGGACAGCCGCGGGCTGGCCGAGCTGCGCGAGGCCGTCGCCCGCCACCACGCGGAGCGCAGCGGCGTCGCGGTCGATTCCGAACGGGTGCTGGTGACGAGCGGAACCTCGCCCGCGATGCTGCTGGTCTTCTCGCTGCTCGTGACGCCCGGGGACGAAGTGGTCCTCGGGACCCCGCACTACCCCTGCTATCCCAACTTCATCCGCTTCTGCGGCGGGCGGCCCGTGCTGGTGCCGACGCAGCCCGCCGACGGCTGGCGGCTCGACCCGGAGCGCGTGCGCGAGGCGATCACGCCGCGGACCCGGGCCGTGGTGGTGGCGTCGCCGGCGAATCCCACCGGCGCCGTGCAGGCGGCGGAGACTCTCGACGGGCTGGCGGCGCTGGGCGTGCCCCTGCTCTCCGACGAGATCTACGCGGGACTCACCTACGACGGGCGCGACGCGCCGAGCGCCCTGGGGCGTGGCGACGACGTCTTCGTCTTCGACGGCTTCTCGAAGCGCTACGCCATGACCGGCTTCCGCCTCGGCTACGTCGTGGCCCCGCCGGACGCCCTGCGGCCGCTCCAGGTGATGCAGCAGAGTCTCTTCATCTCGGCCAACCGCTTCGTGCAGTGGGCGGGTGTGGCGGCCCTCGCCGAGGGCGAGGCCCCGGTGCGCGCCATGCGCGACGCCTTCGCCGAGCGCCGCGACGTGCTGGTCGAAGGGCTGCGGCGCCTCGGCTTCGGCGTGGCGGCTCCGCCCGCCGGGGCCTTCTACGTGTTCGCCGACGCGCGGGCCTTCGGGCGCGACTCCATGGCCCTGGCCTTCGACCTGCTCGAGCGCGCGCACGTGGCCGTCACCCCGGGCGTCGACTTCGGCGCGGCGGGGGAGGGCTTCCTGCGCTTCTCCTACGCGGTGTCCAAGGAGACCCTGGAGGAGGCGCTCGAGCGGCTGGCGCGGGCGCTGCCGGGCGCAGCGTGAAAGTGGCGAGCGCCGAGCGGGTGGCGAGCGCCGCCTCGCCGGCCACGCTCCCGGCCGAGGGGCTGCCGGAGCTGGCGTTCCTGGGGCGCTCGAACGTGGGCAAGTCGAGCCTGCTGAACCGCCTGGCCGGGCGGAAGCGGCTGGCGCAGACGAGCTCCACGCCGGGGAAGACCCGGCTGCTTCACTTCTACCGGCTCACGGGTCGCGGCGGCGGTGCGAATCGCGAGCTCCTGCTGGTGGACCTGCCGGGCTACGGCTGGGCGCGGGTCTCGAAGGCCGAGCGCCAGCGCTGGCAGGTCCTGGTGGAGGGCTACCTGGAGGCGCGGGGCAGCCTGCGGGTGGCGGTGCTGCTCCAGGACCTGCGACGCGACGTCTCGGATGACGAGCTCGACCTCCTGGCCTGGCTGGCGGAGCGCCGGATCCCGGTGCTGGTGGCCCTCACCAAGTGCGACAAGCTGAAGCCCGGTCGCCGCGCCGCCCGGGTGCGGGAGCTGGTGCGGGCCTTCGAGTTGCCGGCGGAGCGCGTGGTGGCCACCTCCGCCCAGAGCGGGCTCGGCATCGACACCCTGTGGTCGGCCCTCGCCCGCGAGCTGGCCTGATCCGGCTTCGCGCTCAGCGGAAGAGATCGCCGGCCGGGTCGCGCAGGAGCGAGCGCAGCGGGGCGTCGCCCTCGATCGCCACGCCCTCGATCCAGACCGCGGCGATCCCGGCCGCCTTGGGCATGAGCAGCCCGGCCGCCGCCGCCAGCTGATCTGCGGTCGCGAGCGCGGTGACCTGGAGCTCGCGGCCGGCGAGGTCGTGGCTGCCCCGGTCGTCGCGCAGCGGCGACATCCCCGCGCAGCCGATGGCCACGTCCACCAGGCCCTCGCGCCAGGGGCGCCCGAAGGTGTCGGAGACGATGATGCCGAGGCGCGCCTCCGGCGGCGCCAGGGCGTCGCGCAGCCGGCGCGCCGAAGCGTCCGGATCCAGCGGCAGCAGCACCGCGACTCCGTCCTCCGGCGCGTTCGAGAGATCGACGCCGGCGTTGGCGCAGACGAAGCCGTGGTGGGTCTCGGCGATGAGCACCCCGTGGCCGCGGCGCACGATGCGCCGGCTCTCCCGCAACACGAGCTCCACCTGGCGCGGATCCCTGTCCTCCTCGCGAGCGATCTTCCGCGCCTCCGGGGAGGGCTCCACCTCGGCCAGCCGCGCGAGCCGGCCCTCCGCCTTGGACACGACCTTCTGGCACACGACCAGCACCCCGTCGCGCAGCGTGATACCGGCCTGCGCCGCGGCGTCGGCGACGAGCGCCGCCAGGTCGTCGCCCGGCGCGACGGCCGGTACGCCGGGGATCGGCACCAGGCGCACGGGCGCGGGGGGCGCCGTCACTGCGGCGCCCGCCAGCCGATCCGCGCCAGGGCCGCCCGCGTGCGCGCGCCCCCGTCGGGCCGGGCCAGGAATGCAGACAAGTCCTCCTCGGCGTCGATGTCCACGGCCAGCGAGGGGAGGGCGAGCTCGCGCAGGGGCACGCCCGCCTCGCGCGCCAGCTCCCGATGCCGCGCCGCGCTCTCCGGACCGAAGCCCGATGCGATGGCGTCGGCGGGCGCGCGCAGCAGGGCCGCCGTGCCGCCGTCGGCCGACGGCGCCAGCACGGCGCCGCTGCCGCCGACGGCGTCGAGCTCGGCCAGCAGGCGGCGCAGGTCCTCCGGCACCACCCCGGCCACGTCTCCCAGCACCACCAGCACGCCCGTGGCGCCCTCGGCGGAGAGGGCAGCGGAGGCGGCGTCGATGGACGCGTTCAGTCCCTCTTCCGGGTGGCGCAGCACGCGGGCGCCCGCGGCTGCGGCCGCTTCCGCCACGCCGGGGTCGCCGGTCACGACGGCCACCGGGTCGAGTTCGGGCAACGCCCGCAGCGCGGCCAGCACGTCCTCCAACATGGCTTGTGCCAGCGCGGCGCTGGCATCCCGGTCCAGGGGCAGGCGCGACTTCCCCGCGCCCAGGCGCTTGACGGGCACGAGGGCGGCGATCATCGCAGCTGCGCAGCCAGCTCCAGGGCCGTGCGGGCCAGGGCCGCCGCGGCGCCGCGGTCGCGCATGATGGTGTCGGTCACGACGGCGCGCAGGCCCAGGGCTCCCACCTCGGCCGCCTGCTCGCTGTCCCGGGCGTCGATCACGAAGCCGTGCAGCCAGTCGCGGTAGAGGCCCGCGACGCCGCGGGCGGAGACCTCGATGCCGACCCCGCGCAGCAGGCGATCCGCGGGCCCCTTCACCGGGGCGCCGCCGACGATGGGCGAGACCCCGACCACGGGCGCGCCGGATGCGGCGATGGCCTCGCGCAGGCCGGGCAGCGCGAGGATGGGCCCGATCGAGACCACCGGGTTGCTCGGGCAGACGAGGATCGTCTCCGCGGCGCGCAGGAGCTCCGTCACCCCGGGTGCCGGCCGGGCGGCACGGGCGGCGGCCAGATCGACGCCGCGCACGTCGCCCGGCGCCCCGTCGCGCGCCAGGTACTCTTCGAAGTGCACGCGGCGCCCGCCCTCGAACTCCACGTACGTGGGACAGGGATCCTCGGACATGGGCACGATGCGCACGGCGACGCCGAAGGCCCGCCGGATCTCGTCCGTCACGGCGGCCAGGCCTGCGCCCGCCCGCAGGCGCCCCGTGCGGTGCAGGCAGGTCGCGAAGTCCCGATCTCCCAGGCGGAACCAGGTCTCGTGCCCCAGCGCGCCGAGGGCGTCCACCACGCCGAAGGAGTCGCCCTCGATGCCGTAGCCCCGCTCCCGGTTCACGCGGTCCGCCAGCGTGTAGGTGACGATGTCGAGGTCCGGCGAGACGTGGACGCCGTAGAACTCCGCGTCGTCCCCGGTGTTCACGACCGCGGCCACCTGCTCGGCCGGAACGGCCTCCACCAGCCCGCGCAGGAAGCGCGCCGCCCCCACGCCGCCGGCCAGCGCCACGATGGGTCGCGCGTGGGTGGGCGCCACGGCGATCTAGTTGGTGCCCGTCGGCAGGTCGAGGCTGCGGCGCCGTGCCCGCAGCGCTGCCAGGTCCGCCTGGATCTGGGGGAAGCGCTGGGCGATCTCCTCGAGCTCCGGGTCGCGGTACAGGGGCACCGGCTGCGCGGCTTCGGGCCGGGCCTCGCTGATGAGCTGCTTCAGTCGCTCCTCGTCGCGGGCCAGCTCCTGCTCCAGGGTCGCGATGCGGTTGTCCAGGTCCGCGCGCTCGGCGCGCGTCGCCGGGTCTTCGACGATGGGTGCGGCGCTGCCCTCGGGGTCGCCGGACTCCGTGAAGCCGCCGCGGGCCACCGACTCGCCCTCCGCAGCGGTGTCCTCGTCGCGCACGGCCCAGACCTCGTCGCTCTTCGGCGCGGGACGCGCGAGCCCCTCGTTCGCGCGAGCGGCGTCCTGAGCCCGCGCCCGGGATGCCGCCGCAGGTGCGGCCTGCTCGGCGCGGATGCTGTCCGTGTCCCGGATCCGGTTGCGCAGATTGGAGGGGATGCGCTTGCGGTCGGTCGTGTAGTGGGCGATGCCGTTCTCGTCCACCCACTTGTAGATGGTCGGTCGCTCGGGATCGAGCTCGTCGGCTGCGAGCGGGGATCCGAGCAGGGCTGCGGCCAGGACGGGGAGTACGAACGCGGCGCGCCGCATGGGCGGAGTGTCGAGAAGGGGTCCGGGGCCGTCAAGCACGTGTACGCGCGTTCGTCCGCGCGTGTGATCGTCACGCTACGAAGGGTGTGCAAGGGGGCCCGTCGCGGCCCGTCGACGCTGGCACGCGGCTTGCTCAAGGCTTTCGCCCGTGCGCCTCTTCCTCCTGATCCCGCTGCTGACGCTTCAGGCCAGCGTGGCCCTGGCCGCCGAGCCGCCCCTGCGCTGGGAGCGGCAGCGGGTTCCCGGGGCTTCCACGGAGCTCGTGGCGGTCGCGAGCGGTCCCGCGGGCGAGCTGGCGGTGGCGGACGCCCGCGGCGCGCTGGTGCAGACCGCCGAGGGCTGGCAGCGCCATGCGCTGCGTGGGGACGCGGCGGACCTGGCCTTCGACGCCCGCGGTGTGCTCTGGATCGCCGGCAGCGCCGGGCTCGCGCGATTGGCGCCAGGGGGGCAGCTCGAGGACCGCTCACCGGGCGTGGGAGAGCGGGACCGGCGGCTCGCCCGGATCTCGATCGCGTCGGGGATCCTGGCCGTGGCCGGCGAGGGAGGCGTGTTCGTGTCGCCCGACGGTCACCGCTGGAGTCGCGCGCGCGAAGGGCTTCCCACGGGTGCGGTGAATTCGGTTCTCCTTCTGGTTCAGGGTGTTGACACCCCCCTATTCGAGCTTTGGCTGAGCGCGGGAGGGCGCCTGTATCGCGTGCCGGGCAGGCGGGAGGGAGCGGAGCTCCGGCTGGATCCCGCCGAACGCGTCGCCCTCCGCGGGCGGGGCGCCCGCTCCGATGCGCTCGATCTCGTGCCCCTGGGCCGCGCGGTGCTGGCCATCGGTGCCGACTGGGTCGCCGTCGTCGCCGCGGGCCAGGAGACCGCGGCGAGTCTGCCCCTGGAGCTCCCGGCAGGCGCCCGCGCGCGCCGGGGGGCCGTGCACGCGGGCCGCACCTGGCTCGCCAGCGACCGGGGGCTGCTGGTGTCCGGCGAGCCCGGGGGGCCCTGGACGCGCGTCGGGGCGCCGGCGGACGTCGCCATGCACGCCCTCACGCGCAGCGGAAGCGGGCTCGTGGCGGCGGGTGTGCGCGGCCTCGTGCGTGGCGCCGCGGCCGCTTCCCCCTCCGAGCCGGCCCCGTCGCACAGCGCCGAGCGACCGGCCCTTCCGCCTCGGAGCGCCGAGCCCGACGTCCGCAGCGTTCAGCGCGCGGCGCTGGCCTACCTGGACCTCGACCCCGGGCGCCTGCGCGCCCTGCGCCGCGGCGTGGACCGCCGCGGCTGGCTCCCGACGGTGGACCTGCGCGCCGGCGGGGATCTCTCCCGGGACCGCCGGCGGGACTTCGACCAGGCCTTCCTGTCCGGCGGGCTGAGGGACCTCTTCGACGAGGAGTTCGATCGTGGAACCGACGTCGGCGTGAGCCTCGTCTTCAGCTGGGACCTGGGCGACACGGTCTTCCACCCGGACGCCCTGGACGTCTCCCGCGAGGGGCGCGCGCTGATCGAGCTGCGGGACGACGTGCTGGACGAGGTGACCCGACTCTACTTCGAGCGACGCCGCGTGCTGCTGGCGCTGGCCTCCGGGCCCGGCTCCACCCGCGAGGAGGCGGCGCGGCTGCGCCTGCGAGCCGACGAGCTCGCGGCGGGGCTCGACGCCTGGACCGGCGGCTGGTTCGGCCGGCGCGCGGCGTCGCTCTCGCCTTGATCTTCGCCCCGCCGGTCCCGGAGGAACGCCATGTTTCGGCCGCTCCATCTTCCGACCCTGGGCCTGGTCGCCGCGCTCACGCTGTGCGCGGCGGGTCCGGCCCGCAGCCTGCCCCTGATCTCCGAGCTGCTCTACGACGCCGTGGGCTCGGACGACGGGCTCTCGTTCGTCGAGCTCTACGGCGCGCCGGGGACGTCGCTGACGGGGCTCTTCCTCGAGGGCGTGAACGGCGCCAACGGCCAGGCGGGACCGACTGTCGCCCTGTCCGGGGTGATCCCCGCCGACGGCCTGTTCGTGGTGGCGGACGGCACCTCCGGCGGCGGCACCTCGGTACTGGGCGCGGACCTGGTCGCCAACTTCGACTTCCAGAACGGCCCGGACTCCGTGGTGCTGCGCGACGCCTCGAGCGTGATCGACGCCGTCGGCTATGGCGTCTTCGGCGCCGGCGAGGTCTTCGCCGGCGAGGGCGCCGCCGCGCCCGACCCGCCGGCGGGCTCCAGCCTGGCCCGTGCCTTCGCGGACCTGGACACGGACGACAACGCCGCCGACTTCGCCGTCCTGGCCACGCCGACCCCGGGCAGCGCCCCGGTCTCGGTGCCGGAGCCGGCCGGGGGGCTCCTCGCGCTCGCGGGTCTCGCGGGCCTGGCGGCAGCCCCCGGCGCCCTGCGCCGGGCGCCCTAGCGCGGGCCCTCCGCGCCGCCGCCTTGGGGCCCCGGCTCGCGATCCGCGGGCCGGGGTCCGCTCCCCGGCCCCCGCATTCACGGCCGGGGCCCCCTCCCGGCCTTGCGCGTTCAGGGCCGCGGCCGGCTGGCCGATACGCTCGCCGGGCCGGCGGAATCGGCGAAACCCGACGTGTGCTCCGGTGCCTGCCGCGCGAGTTGCTTGCGCGCGCCGGCCCCGTCGCGCACATTGGGCCGCTCTCCGCTCGGGGGGACGGACCGGGGATGCTGTCCGGATTCAACACGAACATTCGTCATCGCGGTGTGCTGTTCCACGTCCAGACCGAGGACAGCGGCGTCCGCAATCCCCACATCATCACGCACCTCTACCACCACGGGACGATCCTCTCTTCGGAGAAGAGCAAGTACGACGACGTGCTCGACTCGCTCGATCTGGAGGGGGAGGTGAAGAAGCGGATGGAGGCCCAGCACAAGTCGATGCTGAAGCGCCTGCGGGCGGGGGCCTTCGACGGGCTGATCGACCAGCGCCTGGGCGCGGGGGCCTCGACCGACGTCACCGGGTCCACCACCCAGCCGGAGACGCCGACCCGGCCCCCGGAGTCCGAGCCCGCTGCCGCTGCCGCCGGCCCGTCCGAGCCGTCGCGCCCCTTCGGCCAGAACATCGTGTCCGAGAAGCCCCTCGACGAGGTGGTGCTCGAGTACCTGGTGGACCACGCGCGCAAGCGGAAGAGCGGCGGGAAGTGAGTCGGCGGTGACCGGTCCGGTGGGCGAGGCTCCGCGTCGCGACGCCCTGGTCCAGATGTATCACGTCTCCAAGTCCTATCAGCCCGGGAGCTTCGCGTTGCGGGACGTGACCCTGGAGGTGCAGAAGGGCGAGTTCGTGTTCCTGACCGGTCCCAGCGGTGCCGGCAAGACCACCCTGCTGAAGCTGCTGTTCGCCGCCGAGGCGCCGAGCGAGGGCCAGATCGTGCTGCGGGGGCGCAACATCGCGCGGCTGCGCGAGCGAGCGGTGCCGGCGCTGCGGCGCCGGATCGGCGTCGTCTTCCAGGACTTCAAGCTCCTGGCCAATCGCACCGTGGAAGAGAACGTGGCCGTGACCCTGGAGGTGCTGGGGCGTCCTCCGCGGGAGATCCGGCGCCGGGCCTTCGAGATGCTGAAGCAGGTCGGCCTCCAGCACCGCCGCCACGCCCATCCGCCGGCCCTCTCGGGCGGCGAGCAGCAGCGGGTCGCGCTGGCCCGCGCCCTGGCCGGCGAGCCGGAGCTGCTGCTGGCCGACGAGCCCACGGGCAACCTCGATCCGGAGCTCACCCTGGAGATCATGGACCGGATCGCCCACGCCGCGGCCCGGGGCACGAGCGTCATCGTGGCCACCCACGACCATTCGCTCATCGAACGCTATGGCCGCCGCACCCTCCAGCTCGAGGCGGGCCACATCAAGGAGGACCGCCCCCCGGCCGGGCCGGGCACGTGACCCGGCTGGCCGCGGACCTGCGCTACGTGGCGCGCACGTCCCTGCGCGGGCTGGTGGGCAGTCCGACGACGAGCGCCGTCTGCGTCGCCACCATCGCCGTGGCGCTGCTGCTGGTGGGTGCCTTCGGGCTGCTCGTCCAGAACATGCAGGGGCTGCTCGACCGGGTGGGGGACGATCTCGGCGTGACCGCCTACCTGGAGCCCGACCTCGACGCCGACGCCCGCACGAGCCTGGCCGCGCGCGTGGCCACGATCGAGGGCGTGGCGGAGGTGGCCGTCATCAGCCGCGAGGAGGCGCTGCGCCGCTTCCGCGAAGGGGTCGGCGCCCAGAGCGGACTGCTCGACGCCCTGGAGGAGAACCCCCTGCCGGCCTCCCTGGAGATCACCCTCCACGAGGCGCAACGCGGACCCGAAGGCCTGCGCCGGGTGGTGGAGGCCCTCGACGGGCTGCCCGGGGTCGCCGACCTGGCCTTCGGCCAGGAATGGGTCGAGGGCTACGCGCGCGCGGTGCGGCTGGCGCGGGGTGTGACGATCGGCGCCGGGGCCGTGCTGGCGGTAGCGGCGTTGCTGATCGTGGCCAACACCATCCGGCTGGCCATCTTCGCGCGCCGCGACGAGATCGAGATCCTGGCCCTGGTCGGGGCGAGCCGCACGTTCGTGGCGTGGCCGTTCCTGATCGAGGGTTGCCTGCAGGGCGCGGCGGGCGGCGTGCTCGCGCTCGTCGGGCTCTACGCGCTCTTCCGAGCGACGCTGCCCGAGATCGAGTCCGGGTTCTCCCTGCTGCTGGGCTTCGCCGAGCCGGCCTTCTTCGCGCCCGGCAGCGCGCTCGCGCTCGTGGTCGCCGGCGCCGCGCTCGGAGCCCTGGGGTCCGCGGCGGCGCTGCTGAGCGGGTGGCGTTCGTGAGGGCACGGTCCCTCGGGCGCCTCGCGGCCGTGCTGCTGGTGGCCGCAGTCCCGGCGGCCGGGGCCGTCAGTGACGCGGAGCGGGAGCGCGAGCTGGGGTCGGTGCGCCGCGAGATCGAGCAGCGGCGCGAGCGGCTGGAGGCCTTCGAGCGGCGGGAGCGCGGTCTGCTCGAGACGCTGGAGGAGATGGACCGTGCGGCGGCGCGCCTGTCTTCGGACGGGGAGCGGGCGCGCTCCCGGGCCGAGGCGGCCCGCCGAGAGCTGGTGGAGGCCGAGGCGCTCGCCGCGGCCCTGGCCGAGCGCCGGGAGCGGACCCGGGCCGCCATGTCGCTGCGGGCGGTGGCGCTCTACAAGGCCGGCGAGAGCGGCCCCGTGGCCGCCGTCTTCAGCGCTGGAAGCCTGCAGGAGCTGCTGGCGCGCAGCCGGGTGCTGCGTCTGCTGCTGGAGCACGATCTGGCGCTGCTGGAGCGTTTCGAGGCGGACGGGCGGGACCTGGAGCAGACCCGCGCCCGGGCCACCGAGGCCGCCCGGGAGAACGAGCACGCCCTGCGCCTGGCCTTCGCCCAGGGTCGCGAGCTGGCCGAGCAGCGGCGGGCCAAGCGCGCCCTGGCCTCGGACGTGCGGCAGGATCGGGCCGCGGAGCGGGCCGCCCTCCAGGAGCTCGAGGCGGCCGCCGTGGCGCTGGAGGAGACCCTCGCCCGGCTGCGTGGGAGGGCCCGTACGGACCCGGCAGCAATCCCTCCCAGCGTGGATTTCGCGGCTCTCCAGGGCCAGCTGCCGCCCCCCGTGGAGGCCCCCGTGGCCCGCGGCTTCGGCCGGGTCGTGGACGCCGAGTTCCGGACCGAGGTCTTCCGCAAGGGCGTGGATTTCGCCGCCGAGGCGGGTGCCCCGGTGCACGCCGTCGCCCCGGGCGAGGTGCGCTTCGCGGGCTGGTTCCGGGGCTACGGGCGGATCGTGATCCTCGACCACGGCGGTGGCTACTTCACCGTCAGCGGCCATCTGGACGAGCTGCGCGTGGACGTCGGGGAGGGGGTCGAGGAGGGCGGCGTCCTCGGCACGGTGGGCGAGACCGGCTCGCTCAGCGGTCCCCGGCTCTACTTCGAGATCCGGGAGGGGTCCGAGCCCCGGGACCCGGCCCGCTGGCTGGAGCTCGATCGGTAAGGCAACATCGGGTAAATCAAGGGGAAACCTCGGCCCGCCGAAGCCCACCCCAGGAGCCCCGACAACCCGATGCCCAGGTTCAACCTTCGCTTTCTCGTGACCTTCGCTGCCGGCGTGGCCGCGGCCCTGATCGCCCTCGGCTGGCCGGGGCCGCAGAGCACGTTCGCCGCCACCCGCTACGAGGACCTCTCGCTCTTCACCGAGGTCCTGAACCTGGTGCGCAAGAACTACGTCGAGCCGGTGGGCGAACGCGACCTCATCCAGGGTGCGGTGAAGGGCATGCTCCAGGAGCTGGACCCGCACTCCTCGTACCTCGATCCCGACGTCTACAAGGAGATGCAGATCGATACGCGCGGCGAGTTCGCCGGCCTGGGGATCGAGATCGCCAAGCGCCGCGACGGCTTCGTGGAGGTGGTGTCGCCCATCGAGGGCACCCCCGCTTCCAAGGCGGGGATCAAGGCGCGCGACCAGATCGTCGGCATCTGTCCCACCGAGCAGCCCGAGGACTGGGAGGCCGACGAGGAGTGCCGCGGTACCAAGAACATGAGTCTGGTCGAGGCGGTCCGACTCATGCGCGGTCCGAAGGGCACGCAGATCACCATCCGCATCTTCCGCGAAGGCTTCGATCGGCCCCAGCCCTACACGATCGTGCGCGACATCGTGAAGATCCGTTCGGTGGAAGGACGTCTCCTCGAGCCGGGCTACGCGTACGTGCGGCTGCGCGCCTTCCAGGAGCGGACCGGATCGGACCTGAGCAAGACCCTGGACGCCCTCCACAGCGAGGCCGGTGACGACTTCCGCGGCCTGGTCCTCGACCTGCGGGACAACCCGGGCGGTCTGCTCGACCAGGCCGTGAAGGTGGCGGACGTCTGGCTCGAGGAAGGGCTCATCGTCTACACCCGCGGGCGTCACGAGAGCCAGCGCCAGGAGTTCCGGGCCGACGACGGCGGCGCCGAGACCGGCTACCCGATCGTCATCCTGGTGAACGGCGGCACGGCGAGCGCCTCGGAGATCGTGGCCGGCGCGCTCCAGGACCACCACCGCGCGCTGATCCTCGGCACCCAGACCTTCGGCAAGGGCTCCGTGCAGACCATCATCCCGCTGAACGACGGCTCGGGGCTGCGGCTCACGACGGCGCTCTACTACACGCCCGGCGACCGCTCGATCCAGGAGGTCGGCATCGAGCCGGACATCGAGGTCGCGGCGGCGATTCTCGAGGCCGACGAGTCGCGGGCGCGGCGCATCCGCGAGCGCGATCTCGAGGGCCACTTCCGCCAGCAGGACGCGGAGCCCGAGGCCGCGCCCGACGCGGAGGCGCCCGGCGGCGACGCGACACCGGACGAGGCAGGGGACGCCGAGAGCGAAGCCGAACAGGACCTCCAGCTCGCCCGCGCGCTCGACGTCCTGAAGAGCTGGACGTACTTCGAGCGCCTGAACCAGGCGCGCGCGGCCAGCGAGCCGCAGCAGGCCGCCGCCGTCGAGTGACGGTGCCGGCGGGCCCCGCCTGACCCGGACCCGCCACTGAAGGCTCGCCGGACGAGCGGCGCGCGCGGCCAGCGAGCCGCAGCAGGCCGCCGCCGTCGAGTAGCTTTGCCGGCGGGCGGGCCCCGCCTAGACTCGGTCCGTGACCGACGGCTCGCCCGACGCTGCGCCCCACGTCTACTCGGTCAGCGAAGTGCTCGCGGGCTTGCGCGGGATGCTGGAGGACCGCGTCGGCCGCCTGTGGGTCGCCGGCGAGATCAGCAACCTGCGCCGCTACCCTTCCGGCCACACCTACTTCACCCTGAAGGATTCCGGCGCGCAGCTGCGGGCCGTGCTCTTCCGCGGCAACGCGCGTCGGGTGGCCTTCGAGCCCGAGGACGGGCTCGAAGTGCTGGCCTGGGGCGACCTCACGGTCTACGAGACCCGCGGCGAGCTCCAGCTCGTGGTGCAGGCGCTCGAGCCGCGCGGGCAGGGCGCATTGCAGCTGGCCTTCGAGCAGCTGCGCCGTCGGCTCGAGACCGAGGGCCTCTTCGACCCGTCCCGCAAGCGGCCGCCCCCCGCGCGCCCGGGCTGCGTTGGGATCGTCACCTCGCCGCGCGCCGCCGCCCTGCGCGACGTCGTGCAGGTCAGCGGCCGGCGCTTTCCCTCGATTCCCCTGCTGCTGGCGCCGGCCCGGGTGCAGGGCGCCGGTGCCGCCGAGGAGCTGGCGGCCGCCCTGGCCCTGCTGGACGCGCGGGAGGAGGTGGACGTCGTCCTGCTGGTGCGCGGCGGAGGCTCGCTGGAGGATCTCCAGGCCTTCAACAGCGAGGTCGTGGCGCGCGCCGTGGCGGCCTGCGAGACACCGGTGGTCTGCGGCGTGGGGCACGAGGTAGACGTGACCATCGCCGACCTGGTGGCCGACGTGCGGGCGCCGACCCCGTCGGCGGCGGCGGCCGAGGTCCTGCCCGACCGCGAGGCGCTGGCGCAGACCCTGGCGCGCGACGCCGCGCGGCTGCGGGCCGGGATCGAGCGCGTGCTCGAGCGCGCCCGAGCGGATCTCCGGACCGAGCAGGGCGCCCTCCAGGTCCAGGCTCCGACGGCCCGGCTCGCGGCGCAGCGCGAGCGGCTGGTCCGCCTGGCGCGCGCGTTGGCCCGCGAGGCGCGCGCCCGGTCCGAGCGGGGGCGGGCGCAGCTCGGCGCTGCCGCGGGGCGGCTCGAGAGCCTCTCGCCGTTGGCCGTCCTCGGCCGCGGGTACGCCATCGCGCGGCGCGCGCGCGACGGCGCGATCGTGCGCCGGGCGGGCGAGGTGGCGCCCGGGGACGCCCTCGCGATCCGCGTCTCCGAGGGCGAGATCGAGGCGGACGTGCGCGCCGTGCGCCCGCCGCGGAACGGCTGAAATCCTTTTGGTTTCAGCATCTTCTGCACGCCCCTGGTTTGACGCTCTCGGGGCCCGGGGGTAGATTCGCCGGGCATGACCGATTCGGCGCGCGGCGCCTCCGACGAGCTGCCGTTCGAAGCGGCGCTGGAGCGGCTCGAGGCCCTGGTGGGGCGGCTCGAGGGCGGCGACCTCGAGCTCGAGGAAGCCCTGGCCGCGTTCGAGGAGGGGGTGCGTCTGACCCGTCAGTGCGCCACCCGCCTCGAAGACGCCGAGCGACGCATCGAGGAGCTGGTGGAGCGCGGGGGCGAGTGGTTCAAACGCTCCTTCGAAGGCCCCGGGGACGACGACGAGTGGACGTAGAAGGCTATCTGCGCGAGGCGGCGGCCCGGATCGAGCCGGCGCTCGACGACGCGCTTCCGCCCGCCGACACGCCGCCGGCGAGCCTGCACACCGCGATGCGCCACCTGCTCTTCCCCGGTGGCAAGCGGCTGCGTCCGGCGCTGGCCTTTGCCGGCGCGGAGGCGGTGGGCGCGCACCCCGATCGCGCGCTGGCCGCCGCCGTCGCGGTGGAGCTGATCCACAGCTACTCGCTCGTGCACGACGACCTGCCGTGCATGGACGACGACGACGAGCGGCGCGGGCGTCCCACGGTGCACGTCGCCTTCGACGAGGCGACGGCGGTGCTCGCGGGCGACGCGCTCCAGGCGGCGGCGTTCGCCGCGCTCCTCCAGGCGCCCTCGGAGCACGTGGCCGGCGCGCTGGCAGACCTCGCCGAGGCGGCAGGGTCGCTCCAGCTGGTGGGCGGCCAGTACGACGACCTGCACTTCCAGGGCGGTCGGTCCGGAACGATCGAGTCGATCCACCGGCGCAAGAGCGCGGCTCTGCTGGCGGCGTCGATCACCAGCGGTGCGCGCCTCGGAGGGGCGGACGCGTCCGGCCTGGAAGCGCTGGGGCGCTTCGGTCGCGACGTGGGCCTGGCATTCCAGATCGCGGACGACCTGCTCGACGCGGACGACGCGGACGCCTGCTCGCTGGTGGCGGCGCTCGGCGCGGAGGCCGCCCGGGAGCGTGCCGAGGCCTTGCTGGCGGAATCGCTGCGAGAGATCGAGGCTTGGGGGGAGCGCGCGGAGCCGCTGCGGGAGCTGGCGCGATTCGCGGTGCGGAGGGAGCGATGAGCGAGAGCCTGCTGCTCGACCAGATCGAGTCGCCCGAAGACCTGCGACGCCTGCCGCGCGAGCAGGTGGCGCAGGTGGCGGCGGAGCTGCGCAGCGAGGTCGTGGACCGGGTGTCGCGCACGGGCGGCCACCTGGCGTCGAGCCTGGGTGCGGTCGAGCTGCTGACCGCGATCCACTACGTCTTCGACACGCCGACGGACCGGCTGGTGCTCGACGTGGGCCACCAGGGCTACCCGCACAAGATGCTGACCGGCCGCCGGCGGGCCTTCGACGTTCCGGAGGCCTCGATCGGCAAGGAAGGCGGGATCGGGAAGTTCCTGCGCCGTTCCGAGTCCCCCTACGATCACTTCGGTGCCGGTCACGCGGGGACGTCGATCTCCGCGGCCCTCGGGATCGCCCGCGCCAAGCAGCACCTGGGGGAGCCCGGCATCGCCATCGCCATGATCGGCTACGGCGGCATGACCGCCGGGATGGCCTTCGAGGCCCTGAACCACGCCGGCGACCTGCACCAACGGAACCTGCTGGTGGTCCTGAACGACAACGAGATGTCGATCTCTCCCAACGTCGGCGCCATGTCGTCGTACCTCTCGCGGCGGCTCTCGTCGCCGATGGTGCGGCGCATGAAGACGTGGGCGAAGGAGTTCCTCGGCACCATGCCCGGCGACATGGTGCACTGGGCCCAGAAGGCCGAGGAGTCGCTCAAGGTCTTCTTCTCGCCCGGGCTGCTGTTCGAGGCCCTGAACTTCAAGTACGTCGGTCCGGTGCAGGGTCACCGCATCGACGTGCTGCTCGAGACCTTCGAGAACGTCAAGGCCATGCTGGCGGCCGGGGACGGCCCGATCCTGGTGCACGCCATGACGGCCAAGGGCCGCGGCTACGAGCCGGCCGAGCACGATCCCCTGAAGTACCACGGCGTCTCCGCCTTCGAGGTGGAGACGGGCAAGATGGCCCCCTCGAAGCCGGGCCCGCCCTCGTACACCCGGGTCTTCGCCGACGCCCTGATCGGTCTGGCCCAGGAGGACGAGCGGATCGTCGGCATCACGGCCGCCATGCCCGGGGGCACGGGTCTCGACCGCTTCCAGCGCCGCTACCCCGAGCGCTTCTACGACGTGGGGATCGCCGAGCAGCACGCCGTGACCTTCGCGGCCGGCCTGGCGAGCGAGGGCATGAAGCCCGTGGCCGCCATCTACTCGACCTTCCTGCAGCGCGCCTACGACCAGGTGGTGCACGACGTCTGCGTCCAGAATCTCGACGTGACCTTCGCCATCGACCGCGCCGGACTGGTCGGCGCCGACGGCGCCACCCACCAGGGGTTCTACGACATCGCCTACCTGCGGGCGCTCCCCAACATGGTCGTGATGGCGCCGAAGGACGAGAACGAGCTCCGCCACATGCTGCGCACGGCGATCGATCATCCGGGGCCCGCGGCGATTCGCTACCCGCGCGGAAACGGCGTGGGCGTGCCGCTGGACCCGGACGTGAAGACCCTGCCCATCGGCGAGTCCGAGCTGCTGCGCGAGGGCGACGACGCGCTGGTGATCGCCATCGGCAACACGGTGCACCCGGCGGTCGAGGCCGCGGGCGACCTGGCCGCGGACGGGATCTCGGTGGCCGTCGTGAATGCGCGCTTCGTCAAGCCGCTCGACGCCACGCGCATCAGCGAGCGCGCCCGGCGCTGCGGCGTGGTCGTGACCGTCGAGGAGCACGCCGGGCAGGGCGGCTTTGGCGCAGCGGTGCTCGAGGCCCTGTCCGAAGCCGGCGTGGAGGCGCGCACCCGCTGTCTGGCGATCCCCGACGGCATCGTCGAGCACGGGAACCCGGCGGCGCAGCAGGCCCGCTTCCAGCTGGATCGGGCCGGGATCGCGGGCGCCGTGCGCGAGCTGCGCGCCGCGCGCGGCGGGAGCTGAACGCCGCGGCGCGCGGGCCGCGTCTCGACGAGCGCCTGGTCGCCGAGGGCCTGGCGGAGAGCCGCACCCGCGCCCAGGCGTTGATCCGCGCCGGCCAGGTGCTGGTGGACGACGCGCCGGTGGACAAGCCGGGAACCCGCGTGCGCGCCGACGCGGCGCTCCGGATTCGCGGCGAGGCCCGGCGCTTCGTGTCCCGGGGCGGCGAGAAGCTGGCGGGGGCGCTGGCGGATCTCGGCGTCGATCCCGGCGGGTGCCTGTGCCTGGACGTGGGCGCCTCCACGGGCGGCTTCAGCGACTGCCTGCTCCAGGCGGGAGCGCGGGCCGTGGTGGCGGTGGACGTGGGCTACGGCCAGCTCGACTGGCGCCTGCGCGGCGATCCCCGGGTGAGCGTGCGCGAGCGGACGAACGCCCGGCATCTCGAGGCGCAGGACCTCCCGGAGGAGCCGATCGAACTGGTGGTGCTGGATGCCTCCTTCATCTCCGCCACCCTGCTCCTGCCGCGTCTGCGCGAGCTGTGTTCCAGCGCGGAGTTCCTGGTGCTGGTGAAGCCCCAGTTCGAGGTCGGACGGGAGCAGGTGGGGAAGGGCGGCGTCGTCCGGGACCCGGACCTGAGGGCCGACGCGGTGGCCCGCGTGCGGACCTGCGCCGTCTCCCTGGGGCTGGCGGTGCGCGGCGAGGCGGAGAGCCGGCTCCCCGGGCCCCGAGGCAACCGGGAGGTCTTCCTGTGGCTCGCGCCGGCTTGACTCCCCCGGGGACGGGCGTATCCTCCCATATCGGCCCGGATCGGTCCGATTTGAGGCCGCCGGGTCTTCGAGCGCCCTGGAGAACGCCCGCATGTCCGTCATCAGCGTCACCGAAACCGCCGCCGAGCGCCTGAAGGACCTCCTGGACAAGGAAGGCAAGCTCACGACCCACGGGCTGCGCATGAAGGTGGTCGGGGGGGGCTGCTCCGGCCTCCAGTACGAGCTGGCCTTCGACGACCGCACGGACGAGGACGACCACGAGATCGAGGCCGGAAGCGTGCGGGTGCTGGTGGATGCCAAGAGCGCGATCTACCTGGTCGGGTGCACCCTGGACTACGTGGACACCCTGATGGAGTCCGGCTTCAAGATCAGCAACCCGAACGCCAAGGACACCTGCGGCTGCGGCCAGTCGTTCGGGGCCTGACCTCCGCCGGCGGGCGGAGTGGGCGGAGCCCATGGCCGTCGATCTCCCCATCTACCTCGACCATCACGCCACCACGCCCACGGATCCGCGCGTGGTGGAGGCGATGGAGCCGTACTGGAGCCGCGACTTCGGCAACGCGGCCAGCCACGGTCACGTCTTCGGCTGGCGCGCCGAGGAGGCCGTGGAGCTGGCGCGCGAGTGCATCGCGGCCGCGCTCGGCGCGGAGCCGCGCGAGGTCGTCTTCACGAGCGGCGCCACCGAGAGCAACAACCTGGCGCTGCTCGGCGCCGCCGAGGCCCAGGCCGGGCGCCGGGACCACGTCGTCACCGTCGCCACCGAGCACAAGGCGGTGCTCGACCCGTGCCGGGTGCTCGAGCGACGCGGCTGGCGCGTCAGCGTCCTGCCCGTGGACGGGGAGGGCCTGGTCGATCCCGACGCCGTCGCGGCGGCGATCGAGGAGCGCACCCTGCTGGTCTCGGTGATGGCGGCGAACAACGAGATCGGCGTGCTCCAGCCGCTGGCCGAGATCGGCGCCCGCTGCCGCGAGCGCGGCGTACTCTTCCATACCGACGCGGCCCAGGCGCTGGGCAAGGTGCCGCTCGACGTCCAGGACGCGTGCGCGGACCTGGTTTCGCTCAGCGCCCACAAGCTCTACGGCCCGCCCGGGGTCGGGGCCCTCTTCGTGCGGGCTCGCCGGCCGCGGGTCCGGCTCGAGCCGCGGCAGTACGGCGGCGGCCACGAGCGCGGGCTGCGCTCCGGCACGGTCCCGGTGCCCCTGGTGGTGGGCTTCGGACGGGCCGTGGCCCTGGCTGCGGAGGAGCGCGAGTCGGAGGCCGCGCGGCTCGGCGGGCTGCGGGATCGCCTGTTCGAACGCCTGCGCGGCAGCCT
This sequence comes from uncultured delta proteobacterium, assembly GCA_947259215.1. Lineage (GTDB taxonomy): Bacteria > Myxococcota_A > UBA9160 > UBA9160 > JAFDET01 > CAMYLJ01. The sequence continues at coordinate 78,682 of CAMYLJ010000001.1, read as the reverse complement.
GGAGGGCCTGGTCCTGAACGGCCACCCGGAGCGGCGGCTTCCGGGCAACCTGAACCTGTCGTTCGCGGACGTGGACGGAGAGGCGCTGCTGGCGTCCCTGCGAGACGTGGCCGTCTCCTCGGGCTCGGCCTGCACCTCGGCCACGCCGGAGCCGAGCCACGTGCTCACGGCCCTCGGGCGACCGGAGGCGCTGGTGCGGGCGTCCCTGCGCATCGGGATCGGCCGCTTCAACACGGCCGACGAGATCGACTACGCCGCGGAGCGGATCCGCGAGAACGTGCAGCTCCTGCGCAGCACGGCTGCTCGAAAGGCCGGCGGCGGACGGCTACCCTTCTCCGACTCGCAGCAGCCGGAAGCGGAGGAGGTCGGATCGTGACGGAGCCGAAGTCGAGCAACCTCACGTGGCACGAGGGCCACGTCACGCGAGACGAGCGGGAGGCCCGCCTGAACCAGCGTGGCGTCACGGTCTGGCTGACGGGCCTCTCGGGGTCCGGCAAGTCGACCATCGCGGTGGCGGTCGAACAGGTGCTGCTCCAGCAGGGCAACCACGCCTACGTCCTCGACGGCGACAACGTGCGCCACGGGCTGAACTCCAACCTCGGGTTCTCGCCGGAGGACCGCACGGAGAACATCCGGCGCATCGGCGAGGTGGCGAAGCTCTTCACGGACGCCGGAATCATCGTGCTGACCTCGTTCATCTCGCCCTACCGCGCCGATCGCGACGCGGTGCGCAAGAACCTGGGCGACGGCGACTTCATCGAGGTGCACGTGGATGCCAGCGTGGAGACCTGTGAGTCGCGCGACGTGAAGGGTCTCTACAAGAAGGCCCGGGCCGGTGAGATCCCCGAGTTCACGGGTGTCTCCGCGCCCTACGAAGCGCCCGAGCACCCCGAGATCGTGCTCGACACCAACACGCAATCGATCGGGGAGAGCGTGACGGAGCTGGTGGGCTACCTGAAGGGGAAGGGCTACCTGTCGGCATGACGGGTGCCGGGCTCACCTCGGGGCCCGATCGGACCGAAGAGGCGAGGCGGCGGCGAGGTCACCGGCGAGGGTCCTGGCGGGCATGAAGGCACGAAGCAGCGCGGCGCTCACGGCGGCCCTCTGGCTCGGCGTCGGGGGTTGCGCCGGGGTCTCGGGCCCGCCCGAGGAGCGACCGGCGCCCACGCCGGTGCGCGCGACTGCCTCGCCCGAGTACGACTTCCTGGTGGGCTACCAGCTCGAGATCGATGGCCGCTCCGAGGAGGCGCTGCGCGCCTACCAGCGAGCGGCGGCCAAGGATCCGGATGCGGCCTATCTCCAGCGCAAGATCGCGCAGCTGGCCGCGCGTCAGGGAGACCTGACCGGCGCCATCGAGCACGGCGAGCGGGCACACGCGCTCGCCCCGGACGACATCGACACCCGCATGCTGCTGGGGACGCTCTACCGGGTGCGCAGGGACCCCGCCGCCGCGGAGGCGGTGCTGCGGGGCGCCGACGGCGAGCCGCTGCGCGAGGATGCGGCCTTCCTGCTCTACACGATCTACATGGAGGCCGAGCGCTACCCGGAGGCCCTGGATGCCGCGCGCTGGATCGTCGACCGTGATCCGGACTCCCTGCGCGGCTGGTTCGCCCTGGCCGGCGTCTACGAGCGCATGAACCAGCCTCTGGAGGTGGAGCGCGCGCTCCAGGGCGCGCTGGACCGCGAGCCCGGCAACCTGGCCGTGTACGGCGCCCTGGCGCGCACCCGCCGCTCCCGCGGCGACCGCGAGGGCGAGATCGAGGTCTACGAGCAGGTGCTGGCGCGCTACCCGCATCACCACGCCACCCTGACCGCCAAAGCGGACGCGCTGATCGCCCTGGGTCGCTCGGACGAGGCGATCGCCGCGCTGGCGGAGGTGGGCCGCTACCACCCCGAGGACGTGCGCTCCTCCGTGCGCCTGGCGTTGCTGGAGTACGACGCCGGCCAGTACGACGCGGCCGGCGAGCGGTTGCAGGAGGCCCTGGCCGCCAACCCGGACGAGCACGAGGTCGCCTACCTGCTGGGCCTGGTGCGCCAGCGCCAGGGGCTCGACGACGAGGCCTTCGCGTCCTTCGCGCGCGTCGATCGCGAGCACCGCTACTACGTGGACGCCCGCACCCAGATGGCGGTGATCCTCGAGGACCGCGAGCAGTACCGCGAAGCGCTGGCGCAGGTGGAGATGGCGCGTGACGTGCGTGCCACGCGGCCGCTGGACCTCTACTCCGCCAGCCTGCGGGCCAAGGCGGGCGACTTCGACGACGCGGTGGCCTTCCTCGAGCTGCTGCTCGCGGAATCGCCCGACGACGACGAGATCCTGTACAACCTGGGCGTCCTGCACGGAGATGCGGGGCGCTACCCCGAGGCCCTCCAGTACGTGCAGCGCGCACTGGAGCAGAATCCCGACAACCCCTCGGCGCTGAACTACGTCGGGTACAGCTGGGCCGAGCGCGGCGAGAACCTCGAGCAGGCGGAAGCCTACATCACCCGCGCGCTCGAGCTGCGCCCCGACGACGGCTACATCACCGACAGCCTGGGCTGGGTCTACTACATGCGCGCGCGTCCGTTGCTGCGGAGCGGGAGCGCGTCGGAGAAGGCGCAGGGCCGCGCGTTGGCGCGCAAGGCCCTGGACGAGCTGGAGCGCGCCTCGCAGCTGACCGGCGGCGATCCGGTGATCGCCGAGCACATGGGGGACGTGTACCTGGCGCTCGACGAGAAGCAGCGCGCCCTGGAGCTCTACGAGGACGCCATGGGCCAGGGGCCGCGCGCGCGTGAGCAGCCCGAGCTGCAGCGCAAGTACGACCGGCTGCGCCAGGAGCTCGGGGTGAAGTGAGTCGGGCCCTTCGGGTCGCGGCCGTGCTGTGGGTCGCGGCTGCGGGCTGCCGCACGACCCTGCCGCCCGCGGTTCCCCTCGACGGCGCCGACCCGCGGCCCGCCGCCTTCCTGGCGGCCCTCGCTGCCCGCACGGGCGAGCTGGAGGCCCTGAGCGGGGTAGCCAAGCTCGCGGTGGACGGTCCTGGCGGCTCCTTGCGTTCGAAGCAGGTGCTGGTGGCCGCGCGTCCCGCCCGGCTGCGGATCGAGATCCAGGGCTTTCTGTCGCAGACCGTCGCGTTGCTCGCGACCGACGGCAGCCACTACGACCTGTTCCAGGTGCGCGAGCGGAGCCTCGAGAGCGACCAGGTGCGGCCGGGCCTGCTGTGGGACGTGGCCGCCATCGACCTGGAGCCCGACGAGGCCGTGCGCGTGCTGCTCGGCGCGCCGGACCTCCAGGGCCTGCGCCCGACCGGGGCGCTGCTGCTGGGCGACGGCTCGGTCGCGGTGGCTCTCGTCGATGCCGGTGGGCGTCCCCGCCGGGTGCTGGAGTTCCTGCCCGACGGATCCCTGCGACGCATCTCCACCCGGGACGCCGACGGCGCCGCCGCCTGGGACGCCCGCTACGACGATCGCCGCAGCCTCGGCGACACGTCCTTCGCGCACACGATCGAGCTGCAGTTTCCGGCCAGCGGCGTGGAGGCGCGGCTATCCCTCTCCCGGGTGGTGCTGAATCCACCCCTCGCCCCCACGCTCTTCCGGCTGAACGACCTGCCCGGTGTGTCCTATAACGAGGGGTCGGGGGGACACGGTTGATGGACGCATGGGTGCGGGGGTGGGCGGCGGCGCTGGGGCTGGCCGTCGCCGCCTGCAGCAACAACCCCTACCCGGACGCCGACACCAGCCGCAAGATCCTCTACACCAACTACAACGAGGCGCCGCGCACCCTCGATCCGGCGACGGCCTACACCACCAGCGCCCACGCCATCACCGGCAACGTCTACGACACCCTGCTCGAGTACCACTACCTGAAGCGCCCCTACGAGCTGATCCCCGGGCTGGCGGAGGAGGTGCCCCGAGCGGAGCCCCAGCCCGACGGCAGCGTGGTCTACCGCTTCCGGCTGCGGCCGGATCTGCTCTACCAGGACGATCCGGCCTTCGCGCTCGGCGGGGAGGGCCGGTCCACGCGGCAGATCGTCGCCGCCGACGTGGCCCACGAGCTGATGCGCATCGGCGACCCCGCCGTGAACAGCCCCGTGATCGAGCCCTTCTCCAACATCGTCGGCTTCCGCGCCTTCTCCCAGTCGCTGGCGGAGCGGCGCGAGGCGGACCCGGCCTTCGCGGCGAAGCCGCCGGTCGAGCAGTACGCCGGGGTCGGCGGAATCGAGGGCGTGCGCGTCCGCGGCGAGCGCGAGCTCGAGATCGTGCTGGCCAATCCGTACCCGCAGATCCTCTACTGGTTCGCCATGCCGTTCACGACGCCCGTGCCGTGGGAGGCCGTGGCGTACTACGACGGGGAGGAGGGCCGGCCCCACTTCTCGGACCGACCCGTGGCCAGCGGTCCCTTCGTGCTGGAGGAGTACCACAAGCAGGCCCGCATGGTGCTCGAGGCGAACCCGAACTGGTACGGGGTGCGCCATCCCGAATGGCAGGCGCCCGGGGCGACCTATCCGTCGGAAGGCGCGGAGGGGGACGCCGAGGCGGGGCTGCTCGACCCGGCGCTGATGGGCCGGCCGCTGCCGTTCCTCGAGCGCATCGAGTTCCGGCGCGAGAAGGAGTCCATCCCCGCCTTCCAGAAGTTCCTCCAGGGCTACTACGACGCCTCGGGGATCATCCGCGAGAGCTTCGACACGGTGATCCGGGAGGACCGCCTGTCGCCGGAGATGGAGGAGCTCGGGGTCCGGCTCGAGAAGTCGGTGATCCCCGCCGTCTACTACCTCGGCTTCAACATGGACGATCCGGTGGTGGGTCGCGCCGGCGGCGAGCGGGCGCGCAAGCTGCGCCAGGCCATGAGCCTGGCCATCGACGCCGAGGAATGGCTGCGGCTCTTCACCAACGGGCGCGGCGTGCCGGCCCAGTCGCTGCTGCCGCCGGGCCTCTACGGCTATGACGCCGACTACGAGAACCCCTACCGCCGGGTGGACCTCGAGCGGGCGCGCGCGCTGCTGGCCGAGGCCGGCTTCCCGGACGGCATCGACCCGCAGACCGGCAAGCCCCTCCAGCTCACCTTCGACACCCCGGACACCAGCGCCCAGGGCAAGCTCCGCTACTCGTTCTACGTCAACGCCTGGCGCAAGCTCGGCATCGACGTGCGCCTGGAGGCGACCAACTACAACCAGTTCCAGGAGAAGGTCCGCAACGGCGCCTACCAGATCTTTCCGTGGGGTTGGGTGGCGGACTACCCGGATCCGGAGAACTTCTACTTCCTGCTCTGGTCCGAAATGGCGCGCACTCGCAACCAGGGGCCCAACACGGCGAACTTCTCCGATCCCGGCTTCGACGAGCGCTTCCTGGCCATGAAGGCGCGCGAGAACGACCCGGAGCGCCTGCGCCTGATCCAGGAGATGCGCGCGATCCTCGAGGAGGAGCGGCCCTGGATCGAGCTCTTCCACCCGGAGGACTACGCGCTCTTCCACGGCTGGCTGCGCGGGGTCAAGCCGGCGGGCATCTCGAACCCGACGAGCAAGTACCGCGACCTCGCCCCCGCGCTCCGGGCCGAGGAGCGCGCGGCCTGGAACCAGCCCGTGATCTGGCCCGCCTTCGCCCTGGCGTTCCTGGCGGTGGCGGTGGCGTTGCCCGGCGTGGTCACCTTCTTTCGGGAGCGGCAGTGATGCTGGCCTACGTGCTGCGGCGTGCCGCCTACGGAGTGCTCGTGGTTCTCGGCGTGCTGCTGCTGCTCTTCGTGCTGTTCTTCCAGATCGCGAGTCCCGACGACGTGGCGCGGCGCGCCCTGGGCGAGAAGGCCCTGCCGGAGGTGATCGAGCAGTGGAAGGCGAACCACGGCTACGACCGCCCGCTGTGGCCCTGGCAGGACTTCTCGAACAACATGCTCTTCGAGCACTACCGCAGCATGCTCACGTTCGACTTCGGGCGCAGCGATGCCGACGATGTCGTGATCACCGAACGCCTGCGCCAGGGGGTGGGGCCGAGCCTGGCGCTGACCCTGCCGCTGTTCGTCGCCGGCATCAGCGTCGGCATCGTGCTGTCGCTGTTCGTGGCCTTCTTCCGCGAGACGTACATCGATCGCGTGGGGGTCTGGCTGTGCGTGCTGGGCATGAGCGTTTCGATCCTGCTCTACATCATGGGCGGCCAGCTGGTGATCGCGCAGTGGTTGCGCTGGTTCCCGATCTCCGGCTTCGACCCGGATCCCAGCGTGGTCGGCCGCTTCCTGGCGCTTCCCCTGGTGATCGCGGTGTTGAGCGGGGTCGGCGGTGATGTGCGCTTCTACCGCACCGTCTTCCTCGAGGAGACGAACCGGGACTACGTGCGCACGGCCCGGGCCAAGGGCGCCGGCGAGATCCGGATCATGGCCCGGCACGTGCTGCGCAACGCCCTGATCCCGATCCTGACCCGGGTGGTGGTGGCGATTCCCTTCCTCTTCATGGGCTCCCTGCTGCTCGAGTCCTTCTTCGGGATCCCGGGCCTCGGCTCGATCACCGTGGACGCGATCAACGGCAACGACTTCTCGACCTTGAGGACCATGGTGTTCATCGGGGCGCTGCTCTTCATCGTCGGCCAGATCGCCACCGACGTGAGCTACGCGCTCGTCGATCCCCGCGTGAGGTTCAGCTAGGCCATGGAGCCCCACGTGATCTCCAACGTCGTGGTCGTGCTCGTGCTGCTGGCCGGGTTCGGGATCGCGGCGTTCGTGCGGCGCAACCGCATGTGGAACGACGCCCTGCGCGAGCTGTGGCGCCGCCGGCCCGTGGCCATCGTGGTGGTGGCGATCTACGCGGGGGTGGCGCTGCTCGACTCGGCCGCCTGGATGGGCGGCGTGGAGTCGGGCGAGGACGTGGTGGCCGCCCACGAGGCCAAGAGCGTCCTCGACCGGCTCTTCCTGGGCACCCAGGAGAAGAGCTACTCGGCTCCCTTCGCCGATGCGGAGTTCTACGGCGGCGCGGACCTGGCGCATCCCGGGTCCCACCCGTTCGGCACCGACATCCTGGGGCGCGACGTGCTCTACCTGACCTTGAAGGGCGCGCGCGTGGCGCTGCTGATCGGCGGGCTCACCAGCCTGATCGCGATTCCGCTGGCGTTGCTGCTCGGGGTGTCGGCCGGATACTTCGGGGGCCGGCTGGACGACGCGGTGTTCTTCCTGATCTCCACCCTGGCGTCGATTCCCGGGCTGCTGCTGCTGATCGCCCTGATCATGGTGATGGGACAGAGCACCTTCTCGGTCTGCATCGCGCTCGGGGTAACGAGCTGGGTGGGCCTGAGCCGCGTGACCCGGGGCGAGACCCTGAAGCTGCGGGAGCTCGACTACGTGAAGGCGGCCCGGGCCCTGGGCGTCTCCCAGCTGCGCATCCTGGTGCGTCACATCCTGCCCAACCTGATGCACCTGGTGATCATCACCTTCGTGCTGATGTTCTCGGGCCTCGTGCTCTCGGAGGCGATCCTCTCCTGGCTCGGGATCGGCGTGGACGGCAGCTGGGGCCAGATGATCGACCAGGCGCGCGACGAGCTGACCCGCAGCCCCATCATCTGGTGGAACATCCTCGCGTCGGGGACGGCGCTCTTCGGACTGCTGCTGGCGGTCAACTTCGTCGGCGACGCGCTGCGCGACATCCTCGACCCGCGCACCTTGCGGGACCAGCCGTGAGCGCGGTGCTCGAGGTCGAGGGCCTGGTGACGGGGTTCCCGTCGGCGGACGGACGGGTGCCCGTGGTGGACGATGTGAGCCTCGGCATCGACGCCGGCGAGGTGCTGGCGCTGGTGGGCGAGTCCGGCTGCGGCAAGTCCATGACGGCGCTGTCCGTGATGCGACTCGTGCCGAAGCCCGGGCGCATCGAGGCAGGACGGATCGTCCTGGCGGGCCGGGACCTGCGGGAGCTGGACGTGCTGGAGATGCGGCGCGTACGAGGCCACGAAGTCTCGATGATCTTCCAGGAGCCCATGACGAGCCTGAACCCCGTGGTGCGGGTGGGGGATCAGGTGGTCGAGGCGATCCGGCTGCACGAGGACGTCTCGCAGGCCGCGGCCCGCGCGCGCACCCTGGAGCTCTTCGGCCAGGTCCGGATTCCCGACCCGGAGGCGCGGCTCGACGCCTACCCGCACCAGCTCTCGGGCGGGCTCAAGCAGCGCGTGATGATCGCCATGGCGCTCTCCACCCGGCCGCGGCTACTGATCGCCGACGAGCCCACCACCGCCCTCGACGTCACGATCCAGGCCCAGATCCTGGAGCTCTTGCGGGAGCTTCAGCGGCAGTCGGGCAGCGCCATCCTGCTGATCACCCACGATCTCGGCGTCGTGAACGAGCTCTCCGACCGCGTGGCCGTGATGTACGCCGGGAAGATCGTCGAGCAGGGCAGCCGCCGCGACGTACTCGGGGCGCCGCGCCACCCCTACACCCGGGGCCTGCTGCGCTCGATCCCGGCGCGGGCCGAGCCGGGCGCGCCCCTGGCCGAGATCCCCGGCGTGGTTCCGCCGCCTTCCGAGTGGCCCGCAGGCTGCCGCTTCGCCACTCGCTGTCCCGTGCGCTTCGAGCCCTGCCGGGACCAGCTGCCGGACGCCACGGCCCTGAATCCGGGGCACACCGCATGGTGTCACGACGCCGCGCGCGATCCGGAAGGCGGCTCGTGAGCGCTGCGCCCCAGGCGAGCGCCGAGCCGCTGCTCCGCGTCGAGGCGCTGCGCACCTGGTTCCCGATCCACGCGGGGCTCCTCCAGCGCGTGGTCGGCTGGGTGCGGGCCGTGGACGGCGTGGACCTGGCGGTTCCGGCCGGGGGCACCCTGGCCCTGGTGGGGGAGTCGGGCTGCGGCAAGACCACCGTCGGGCACTCCATCCTGCGTCTGGTGGAGCCGCAGGAGGGCGCGGTCGTCTTCGACGGCGTCGACCTGATGTCGCTCTCGCCCGCCGCGATGCGCGCCTACCGCCAGCAGATCCAGGTGGTGTTCCAGGACCCGATGGCGTCCCTCGACCCGCGCATGCGGGTGCGGGACATCGTCGCCGAGGGCATGCAGTCGTTCGGGATCGGGACGGGGACCGCGGACCGGACCCGCCGCGTGGGGGAGCTGTTCGAGCGCGTGCAGCTCGACCCGGACCAGATCTGGCGCTACCCGCACGAGTTCTCGGGTGGCCAGCGCCAGCGGATCGGGATCGCGCGCGCGCTGGCGGTGGAGCCGCGGCTCGTGATCTGCGACGAGGCGGTGTCCGCGCTCGACGTCTCCATCCAGGCGCAAATCCTGAACCTGCTGCGCGACCTCCAGCGCGAGCTGGGCCTGGCCTACCTCTTCATCACCCACGACCTGGGCGTGGTCCGCTACCTCGCCGACGAGGTGGCGGTGATGTACCTGGGCCAGATCGTCGAGCGGGGCGAGACGGAGGCGGTCTTCCAGCGCCCGGCGCACCCCTACACCCGGGGACTCCTGGCCGCGGTTCCGTCGGTGGACCCGGAACGCCGCAGCCCGCCGCCCCAGGTGCTGGGCGACGTGCCCTCGCCCGCGGACCCGCCCCCGGGCTGCCGCTTCCACACCCGCTGCCCCGAGGTCTTCGCGCGCTGCCGCGCCGAGGCGCCCCCGCTCTTCCGGGTCTCCGAGGGCGCCGCCCGCTGCTTCCTGGCCGATCCCGAGGCCGGGTCCCCGCAGGGACGCGCAGGCCCGTAACCGCAGCATCAGGTAGCGCCCCGGACCGGCCGAAGAGACCGCGGGGAGGCGGACATGGCGTCCAAGCGCAAGCTCGGCGAGATCCTCGTCGAATCGGGCATGATCGACGGGTTCCAGCTGCGCTCGGCCCTCGCCGACCAGAAGCGCTGGGGTCGTCCCCTGGGCGTCACTCTGGTGAAGCTCGGCTTCGTGGACGAGGAGGAGCTGCTGCGCATGCTCTCGCGGCAGCTCGACGTCGCCATCGTCGATCTCAAGGGAAAGCGGATCGCGCCGGAGGCGCTCGCGCTGCTGCCGGTCGAGGTGGCGGAGAAGCACCGCTGCGTTCCGCTCTTCAAGAAGCGCGAGGGCGGGGCGGACGTGCTCTACCTGGGCATGGAGGATCCGACCGATCTGGCCGTGCTCGACGAGCTGGCGTTCCGCACGGGCCTGAAGGTGAAGCCCGTGCTGGTGGGTCCGACCCAGCTGACCGAGACGATCGAGCGCCACTACCACAAGTTGGAGTGGGACGACGACGATGAAGGCCTCCCCACGGCGACCTTCGAGACGCCGATCGAGGCGGGCGACACCGCGCCCCTGGTCTTCCGGCCGGGCACACAGAGCGCCGAGCGCGCGGAGCCCCGCGTCGTCGGCCCCGAGCTTCGGGAGGGTGAGGCGGAGCCGCTGATGCCGCCGAGTGCGGATCCGTCGGACAGCGCGTTCGACTTCGCGAGGCCCCTGGAGGGCGACGCGCCTGCGGCGCCCGCAGCGGAGACCGAGCCGGCTCCCGCCCCGGCGCCGCGCGCGGACGAGGAGCGCCTGGAGTTCAACTTCGAGAGCGCCGAGCCGGCGGCCTCGGGCCCGCCCCCGGCCCCCAGCGCGGCGCCCTCGGAGAGTCCGCGTCCCGCACCCGCCACGGGCAGCGAGACCGCCCCGGCGTCGCCCGGCGCGAAGCCCCGGGACGTTCCCACCCGTGTGATCCTGCGCGCGGTGACCCATCTCCTGATCGAGAAGGGGATCATCACCCGCGAGGAGCTGATGGAGCAGGTGCGGGCCAGCGAGTTGGAGGGCTGAGCCCACCGAGCCGTTGACACCGCCGGCACGGCGCGCGACGCTGCGCGAGCCATGCGGCTCGAGTACCGCTTCTCGCTCGACGAGGTCGAGGTGCCCCGCTTCTCCGTCGAGGCGGTGGAGGGCATCGGGAAGCTCTTCACCCTGGCCACCCTGGTGATGAACGTCCTGGAGACGAAGCCGCGGGTGGAGCTCGTCTTCCACGGGCTGAATCCCGACGATCCGGAGCGCAAGATCCGCGCCTTCCACGAGATCCTCAGCTCGTCGGGCCACGCGCCGGACGTGAACTTCGAGCCGGGGCGCGGCGGGCAGGTGCCCGGCTCGTCGAGCTACTTCCAGTGGCTCACCCTGCGGAGCGACTGACGTCGGGCCCTGCGACGCCGGCTCCCGCCGCGAGCGCGCAGTCCGCGCCGCTCCAGCGGTGGCGGCGCGCCAGGCTCGCCGCCACGACCTGCGCCAGCGCGCGCGTCGCCGCGTAGGGGAAGGGCAGGGCGGATGCGTAGCGCGCGAAGGCCTCGCAGCGCGCCTCCGCGGGAAAGCGGTCCGGCAGGGATGCGTTCAGCTGGGCCAGGTTCCGGATGCGCCGGGCCGGCTGGAGGCGGTGCCGGAAGCGCACGCCGTCCAGGTCGAGGAGCACGGTCTCGATCCCGTCGGCGGAGTCGCGCAGGTACACGTGGCTGGCCTTCAGGTCGCCGTGATCGATCTCCCGACGGTGGAGTGCCACGGCGAGCCGCCCCAGGGCGGCCACCACCTCGAGCGCCGGGAGCGTCTCGCTGCGATCGGCCGGCTCGGCGGGCGACAGGTCCTCCAAGACCACCAACGACGCCAGGGACAGCCCGAAGCGCCGTCGCTCCAGGAAGGCGAGCGGGATCGCGGCGCCCACGCCCCGGGCGGCGAGCCCGTGTCCCCCGAGCCAGGCGCGGCGCCCGGCGCTCCCGCGCCAGGCGTCCGCCAGGGCCCGCGCCGCGCCGCGCGGCGGCGACTCCTTCACCACCACCCGCACCTCGGCGGCGTTCACGCGGGACACCCGGGCCCGCCCGTCGTCCTTCAGCACGCGCTCGTCGCGCCGGGCGAGCGCCTCGCGGTGGTCGGCCACGGCTGCGGCCAGGGCCTCCGGCGCGATCTCCCCCAGGCGCAGGCCACCCCAGCCCGCGACCTCCGCCCGGGCGAAGCGACGACCGGGCCGCAGGCAGCGTCGGGTGCGGCTGCGGGCGTGGGCGTCGGCACGCCGGGTGGCGGCCGCACCCACCGCGCGCAGCGCGCGCCGGTCGGCGGCGTGGAAGGGGCGCGCCAGGCCCAGGGCGTCGGCCCGCAGGCGCAGGCGGTCGGTCGTCGAGAGATCGCGCCAGAGGGAGTAGTCGAGCCAGCCCAGGTCGGCGGTCTGGTCCTCTGCGCCGGCGCTCGGCCGGGCTCGCTGCAGGTCCAGCAGCACGGCTCGCCCGTCCGCCCACAGGACGTTCCCGCCGTGGAGGTCGCCGTGGGCGAAGCCCGCGGCGTGAAATCCCGCCAGGCTCCGGGCCAGGGCGGCCAGCACGGCCCGGCGCTCGGGCCTGGGGGCGCGCAGGGCTTCGCGCAGGGGAAGGCCCTCCAGCCATCCCACCACCACGAGGTCGTCTCCGCCGGACAGGTCGGCGCGCGCCAGCGGCGCGGGCACCGCGACCCCCGCCTGGTGGAGCGCGCCCAGGGCCGCCCACTCGCGGTCGGCAGGGCTGCGGCCGAGCAGCGCCTTGGCGGCCTCCCGGACCCGGTGTCGGCGCGGCGGGCGGAACTGCTTTACGAGCACCGGGCCGACGCCCGGCGCCTCGAGCCGCACCAGGCGTCGCCGGCGATTGTCGGCGACCACCCGACCGGTCGCGCGGCCGGCGAGCCAGTCCACGAGCGCCTGGCGCACGGCCGGATCGCCGGCGCGGAAGCGGAGCTCCTCGCTCACGCGGCGACCCGTGCGTAGAGCGCCCGCAGTGCCGCCACGTGGGCATCCCAGCTGAAGGCCTCGGCCCGTCGCCGCGCGGCGCGGCCCATGGCGTCCCGCGTCGCCGGGTCGGACAGCTGGTCCAGCGCCGCCGCGAAGCCGTCGGCGTCGGACGGGTTCTCGATCACGCGGGCGCCGTCGCCCAGCGCCTCGGCCGCCCCGTTTCGGGACGTCGTGAGCACCGGCACCCCGCAGGCGGCCGCCTCCAGGCAGACGTTCGCGAAGGCGTCGTAGCGCGTGGGCAGGATGAGCGCGTCGGCGGCGGCGTACACGATCTGCATGTCGCCCCGCGGTCCCAGGAAACGCACGCGTCCGCCCACGCCCAGGTCCTCGGCCAGGCGCTGCCAGGGGCGCGGGTCGTCGCGGCCCGCGACCCACAGCTCGGCATCGGGCGGGCCCCCCTGCGCCAGGGCGCGCAGCGCCGTGTCGAGCCCCTTGCGACGCAGGCCCGAGCCCGCCAACAGCCACACGCCGCGGTGCCCGACGCCGAGATCCGCCCGCATGCGCGCGCCCGCGGCGTCGCGGCCGGGCTGAAAGCGCTCCAGGTCGACCCCGTTCGGGATCACGACCCGGCGCTCCGGGGGGATCCGGTAGCGCGCGGCCAGCTCGCGCTCCACCATCGCCGAGTTGCACTGGATCACCTGGCGCGGGTCGGCGAACACCCGCCGCTCGATGCCCAGCAGCACCGCGTGGCGAGGCGAGATTCGCCGCCAGCGCCGGGCCCAGGGACCGTAGCTGCGCAGCAAGTAGTCGGCGTGGCTTCCGCCTCCCGCGCGGAACACGTCCTGGTGTCGGGTGCGCGAGAAGCTGTGGACCACGTCGCAGCCGAGCAGCCGCATGTGGGCGGCTGCCGCCCGGGAGAAGCGGAGGACGCGCAGGGGCTGCCAGGCGGCGGAGACCCGCACGCGATGGACCGCCAGCCGGGACGAATCGCTGGCCTGGCGGGCCACCACGTGCACCTCGTCGCCGGCGGCCTCCAGGGCGTGGGCCACCGTCCAGGCGATGGCCTCGACGCCACCGCCCCCGGGCTCGAAGCGTTCGATGACGAGTCCGACCTTCAAGGGGCTTGCGAGGGCACCGCCCCAGGGCGCCGCCGCCCGAACGCCACAGCGGCCGCGAGCGCCCAGCCGAGCAGCGAGGCCGCCGAGGCCGGCGGGCAGGCCGGGCCCGCGCAGGGCCGGGGGGGCGGGGCCGCGGCGGCATCGGCTCCCGCCGCTGCGGGGGCGGCGAGCGCCAGGGCCCCGGCAGCGAGAAGGACAGCGGGCCGCATGTGCGGAGGGTATCCCGCGCGCCCCGCGGGCCCAAGGGGCGCGGGGCGGCGACCCGTTGACGTGACCTCGCACGCGTCTATAGTCCGCGTCCGATTGCACCCATGACCGCGGTTCCGTTGGTGAGTCTTCCCGAATCATCCGATCCGACACGCTCCCCGCGCGCGGACAAGCGCGAGCGCATCCTGGACGCGGCCATCAAGGTGTTCGCGCGCCACGGCTATCACGGCTCGCGCATCTCCGACATCGCCCGCGAGGCCGGCATCGCCTACGGGCTCGTCTACCACTACTTCAAGAACAAGGAGGAGATCCTCGCGTCGATCTTCGAGCAGCGCTGGGGGGTCTTCCTGGAGGCGCTCGAGGGCATCGCGAGCGAGGAGACTCCCGCCGAGCAGCAGCTGTTCTCGGTGGCCGCCCTCATCCTCAACGCCTACCGGCTGCGGCCGGACTGGGTCAAGGTGCTGGTGATCGAGATCCAGCGCTCGGCCCGTTTCGCCGAGCCGGGGCAGCTGCGCGCCTTCGGGCAGTTCTTCGACGTGGTGGGTCGCATCATCCGGCGCGGCCAGGAGCGCGGCGAGCTGCGTGGCGACCTGGACCCGCGCATCGCCTGCACGGCCTTCGTGGGAGCGCTGGAGCTCTCCATCACCAGCCTGGTCCTGCGGCTGGTCGAGGTGGACGACGCCGGCTCCGGGGGCGGCGAGTACTACGAGAACCTGGCGCGGACCGTGGTGGACATCTTCCTGCACGGCCTCGCGGCCGAAGGGGCTCGCGCATGATCGAGGCGCGCGGACTCTCCAAGCGCTACGGCGATCTGCTGGCGGTGGACGACGTGTCGTTCGTCGTGCAGGAGGGCGAGGTGGTGGGCTTCCTGGGCCCCAACGGCGCCGGCAAGACCACCACCATGCGCATGCTCACGGGCTACCTGCCGCCGAGCGACGGCACGGCGGTGATCGGGGACGCCGACATCTTCGAGCAGCCGATCGCCGCGCGCCGGGCGGTGGGCTACCTGCCCGAGACACCGCCCCTGTACCCCGAGATGGACGTGCAGGGCTTCCTGCGCTTCGTGGCGCGGCTGCACGACGTGCCCCGGCGCGAGATCCGCGACGCCGTGGACCGGGCCCTCGAGCGCTGCGGCCTGGCCGACGTGCGGCGCCGGGTGATCGGCGCGCTCTCCAAGGGCTACCGCCAGCGGGTGGGGGTCGCCCAGGCCATCGTGCACGCGCCGCCGGTGCTCGTGCTGGACGAGCCCACCGTGGGCCTCGATCCGATCCAGATTCGGGAGATCCGGGGCCTGATTGCCGAGCTGGCCGCGCCTCGCGACGGGGAGCCTGCCCACACCGTGGTGCTCTCGACCCACATCCTGCCGGAGGTGGAGGCCATCTGTCAGCGCGTGATCCTGATCAACCGCGGCCGCAAGGTGGTGGATCGCCCGTTGGCGGAGCTCACGGCCGACGGCGCCCGGCTCGAGGACGTGTTCGCGCGTGCCACCGCCCGTGACGCGGACGCCGAGGAGGCGGAGGCGTGAGGCACGCGGGAACGATCGCCGGACGCGAGCTGCGTTCGCTCTTCGTCTCGCCCGTGGCCTACGCGGTGCTGACCCTGTGGGCGCTGCTCGGGGCCTTCTTCTTCCTCTCCACCCTGGTGCAGTTCCAGGAGATCCTGCTGCGCATGCAGCAGTTCCAGATGTTCGACCAGCTGCGCCAGATGAACCTGAACGACGCCCTGATCGAGCCGTTCTTCCAGACCATGTGGGTCTTCTTCCTGATCGGCGTGCCGGCGGTGACCATGCACCTGTTCACGGCGGACAAGGCCAACCGCACCGAAGAGCTGCTGCTGACGAGCCCCGCCACGATCTGGGACATCGTCGTCGGGAAGTACCTGGCGGCCGCGGGCTTCATGGTGTTGATGGTGGCGCTGCTGGGTTTCTTCCCGGGCCTGCTCTTCGCGTTCGGCGATCCCGAGGTTGGCAAGACCTGGGCCGGACTGCTGGGCATGGTGCTGGTGGCCCTGGCCTACGCCGCCATCGGGCTCTTCGCCTCCTCCGTCACCAGCAACCAGATCATCGCTTTCTTCCTGGCGCTGATGCTGATCGTGCTCTTCCTGCTGCTGTCCCTGATCGGCGACCTGGGCGCCGCCTCGGGCTTCTTCGGCATGGGAGAGAGCGTGGCCGGCGTGATGCGCTGGCTGGCGACGGCCGAGCACTTCTCGCGCCTGACCCAGGGGCTCGTGGAGACCCGGGACCTGGTCTACTTCGCGTTCATCATCGGCGTCTTCCTGCTGCTGACCAAGGCGTCGGTGGAGTCGGTGCGGTGGCGCTAGGGGGCGTGCGGTGAGCGGCTGGGCGGCATTGGCCGGTGCCCTGGGGCTCGTGGCCCTGGTGTTCTCGCTGCTCTCGCTGCTGATCCTGCTCTTCGGCGGCGGCGGCGGGGTGGCGAGCACGGACTTCGCCTGGGTCTGGGGCAACCTGGCCGTCGGGCTCGTGCTGCTCGGGGTGGCGCTCTTCTCGAGCCTCGACACGCTGCGCGAGCGCATGCAGTCCGGCGAGGCCCGCCGGGTCGGCAAGTACGGCACCAGCTCCGTCGTCTCGACGCTGCTCGCCATCGCGATCCTGTCGCTGCTGGCGTACCTGGGCGCCCAGAACAACGTGCGCTGGGACTGGACCGAGGCCGGGGTGCACTCGCTCTCGGACCAGACCGTGAAGGTGCTGGGGGGGCTCGACCGGGACGTGGAGGTCCTGGCCTTCTACGCCAAGGTGGCGCAGCCCGAGGTCCGGCCCCTGCTGGAGCGCTTCGAGTACGCGAGCGAGCGCTTCCGCGTGAGCTACGCGGACCCCACCGCCCGGCCCGACCTGGCGGAGAAGTTCAATCTCACCCGGGAGCAGCTGGCCGCGGGACTCCTGCACGTGACCCTGGGCGACGAGTCGACCGTGGTGGACAACGTCGACGAGGAGCGCCTCACCAACGCCCTGGTGAAGCTCACCCGCACCGGCGAGAAGCGCGTCTACTTCCTGAGCGGCCACAACGAGCGTCCCGCCAGCGACGAGGCCGCGGCAGGGGAGGGCGGCTTCGGCCGCGCGGCGGACTCCCTGCGCAATGAGAACTACCTGGTGGAGAGCCTGGTCCTGGCCACCCGCGGCGACGTTCCCGAGGACGCCGACGTGGTGATCGTGGCCGGCCCGACCCGGCCCTTCCTGGCCGAGGAGCACCAGGCCCTGCAGCGCTATCTCGAGCGCGGCGGCTCGCTGCTGGTGATGGTCGACCCGATGGCGCAGACGGATCTCTTCGAGGACCTGGCCGGCTGGGGCGTGCGGGTGGGCGAGGGCTTCGTGATCGACCAGGTACAGGGGCTCTTCGGCCGGGCCGCCACGCCGCTGGCCGCCCAGTACGCCCCGCACCCGATCGTCGAGGATCTGCGCGAGGTGACCATGTTCCACTTGGCGCGGAGCGTGGAGCCCGCCGAAGGCGTCGCAGGCCTCCAGGCGATCGTCTTCACCGGCGAGAACTCCTGGGCTGAGAGCAACATCGAAGATCAGCCGGAGCTCGGTCCCGACGACCGGCCTGGCCCGGTGCCGATCGCGGTGGCCGGAACGCTGCGCGTCGCCGCGGGAGGCGACGCGACCGACGACGCTGCCGCCGCCGAGGGCGCGACGCCGGAGCCCGCAGGCGGCGAGGCGCGCCTCGTGGTCTTCGGCGACTCCGACTTCGCCTCCAACGAGCTGATCGACGCCTACCGCAACCGCGATCTCTTCCTGAACAGCGTGAACTGGCTCGTCGGCGACGTCGAGGCGATCTCGATCCGTCCCAACCAGGCCCGCGCCTCGCGCTTCCAGCTGACGAGCGACCAGTTCGGGCGCATCCGCACGCTGTCCCTCTTCGTGCTGCCCCAGCTCCTGGCCATGCTGGGGGCCGTGTCCTGGTGGCTGCGCCGGCGGGCGCCCGGCCGCTAGCGGAGGCGTCGTGAACCCGCGCACCACCCTGTGGCTCTTCCTGGCGACTGCCGCGCTCGGGGCCTTCGTATGGTTCTACCAGGTGGAAGGCGCGTCGCGGCGGCAGGAGGCGGAGGAGCAGCAGAAGCGCCTCTTCCCCGAGCTCGTCTCCGAGGACGTGCAGGCGATCGCGTTCACGACCACGGACGGCCGCGAGGTGCGGCTCGCCTTCGGCGATCGGGGCTGGCGGCTGGTGGAGCCGCTGGACTTCGCCGCGGACGAGACGGCCGTGACGGGCATGGCGTCCGCCCTGGCCCAGCTGGCCAGCGAAGGCCGGATCCCGGGCGAGGACGCCCAGGCGCCGGAGGTCTACGGCCTCGCCGAGGGCGCCCGCGCGGTGCGCTTCGGCGGCGCCGAGCTCGAGCACGTGCTGCAGGTGGGGAAGAACACGCCCGTCGGCTCCAACACCTACGTGCGCGTCGACGAGCGTCCCGACGTCTACACGGTGGCGACCCACCGGGTGACCTCCTTCGAGAAGTCACTGGACGAGCTGCGCGAGAAGCGCGTCCTGCGCTTCGACCGCGCCGCGGTGCAATCCCTGAAGGCGTCTTGGCCCGGCGGCTCGGTGGCGCTGGAGAAGATCGACGACGCCTGGCAGCTCACGGCTCCACTGGAGGCGCCCGCCGACGAGCGCACGGTCGACGACCTGCTGGCGGACCTCTCCTTCCTGCGCGCCGAGAGCTTCCTCGACGAGCCCGATCCCGCGGTTGCCGCCGCCTTCGCCGAGCCGGCCTTCGAGGTGCGTCTGCGCGGCGCGCCGCCCGAGGAGGGCGGCGAGGCGCCCGTCTGGGAGCTGTCGATCGGCGGTCCGCTGGCGGGCGCGCAGCGCGCGGTGCGCGGTGCGGGAGGGGCCCTCTACACGATTCCGACCGAGCGTCTCGACGACCTGCCCCGCAAGCTCGCGCTCTACCGCTACCGCACCCTGGCGGACTTCGTGGCGAGTGACGCGCAGCGCCTGGAGCTGATCTTCCATGCGGAGGAGGGCGAGCCGGTCCGGATCGAGGCTTCGCGCAGCGACGCGGGCTGGACCTCGGAGCCCGAGCCGATCGCCTCGGGCAAGGCTGCTCGCGTCGTGGCCGAGCTGGCGCGGCTGCGCGCCAGCGACATCCTGGCTGAATCCCTGGGCCCGGAGGAGCTGGCCGGCGTCGGCCTGAGCCCGCCGCGGGTGGTGCTGCGGGCCTTCGGCGAGGGCGCGGACGACGCGCCCCTGCTGGGCGAGGTGGCGCTGGGCAACTTCGACGCCGACGGCATCGTGGCCGAGTCGCCGGACTCGGACGTCATCTACCGGCTCGACTACGAGCTGGCCGAGCACCTCCCGGTGTCCCTCGACGCCTTCCGCAACCGCTTCCTCAGCCAGGCAGAGCCCGAGGCGGCCGCACCCGAGGCCGCCGAGACGCCGGGCGTCGTCGTCGAGTAACGCGCCGGGGATGTCGGGGGTTCCCTCCGGCGATGTCCTCGCGCGCAGCCATCGTCGAGCCAAGCGCAAAGTCCGTCAGCGCGCTGCGGATTACGCCTCCGGGAACCCCCGACATCCCCGGGTCGGGGTGGCTCGATGCCACGCGCTCGCCTCGCGCAGGGGCGCGAACCGCCCGTGGTTCAAGGGGGCTGGAAAGCGACGTTGCTCGTAACCCCCTGGTCCTCGATTCGCGTCCCAGGTGGCCCACCAGGAAATCGGGCGCTCAGGCAGCTTTCCCCCTGGGCTACATCGCCCCGCCCGGACAGGGGCTCGAGGAAGAGAACGAGGAACGGACGGCGGAGTAGCGTCCGCAGGCCGCGGCGTGCCCTGGCAGCGCCCCCAAACAGCCTCGCGAACCACTAGACGACGTGCGCAGCCGCGATGCTGCCCCGGGCTCAGACGCGCGTGGACCCGATGACACAAGTGCGCCGCTCCCGCCACCTACGCAGGGATGCGCAAGTTGTTCGGTGTGGCAGCAGCGGCTGCCCTGTTGGTTCCCACGACCGCCGATGCGGTCCCCGTCTCCCGCCCGGCGGAAGTATTCCTCGGGATCACGATCCAGAACGTGGGCAGCGTGCGGATCGGTGGGCCCACGATCGTCACGGTCGACCCGGCGGCCCGTTCCGTGAGCTTGGCGCCCGGCGCAATCGCGCTGGCGACCCCGACCGTCATCCCGGTGACGACCACCACGGCGATCGCGCAGATCAGCGCCAGCTCGATCTCGAACCAGTTCGGACTCTTCGAGCCATTCGGCGGCGCGGTCCCCGGAGAAGTCTGCCCGCCGGGTGCGAACGAGGCCTGCGTGAACGCGACCTACATCGGCGGCATCATGGGGTTGACCGGCACCGTCAAGGTGGCCGTCATCCCGGACGTCGTGGTGATCCCGGTGAACCTGAACGCGGCGCGGATCGGTCAGGGCGGCTCCACCACCGTGCCCTTCACCTTCGATGCGGCTCCGTGGACCGTCGGCCGGGGGCAGGTCAACACCCCGAACGGCACCTTCACGCTGAGCGGCACGACCAACGCCACCTTGTCGCGGCTCACCCTGGTGACTCCGACCTTCGTCTCGGCACTGGGCAACCTGCTACCGATCTTCACGACCCTGGAGATCACGCTCACGGTCCCCACGCCCGAGCCGGGTACCCTGATGCTCTTGGGCTCCGGCCTGGCGGGCCTCGCGGTCGCGCGCCGCAGGCGGCGCCAGGGTCCGGAGACGGCGCCGCCTCTGTAGGCCGAGAAGGCCGGATCGTCCTCCGAGGCGACCCCCGACGCCCCCGGCGCACTACTCCCCGCGCAGCACGGCCAGCATGTCGTCGTGGATCAGGCCGTTGCTCGCGACGACGGCGGCGCCGTCGGTGCGCCCCGGGGTGCCCGAGAGGTCGGTCACGCGGCCGCCGGCCTCTTCGACGAGCAGCGTGCCCGCCGTCACGTCCCAGGGCTTGAGGTCGAGCTCCCAGTAGCCGTCGAAGCGGCCGCAGGCGATGGCAGCCAGGTCGAGGGCGGCGCTGCCGTCGCGGCGCACGCCGCGGCCGCGGCGCAGGAAGCCTTCGAAGTGGCGCAGGTTGGCGCCCGGGTTGGCGTGGCGGTCGTAGGCGAAGCCGGTGGCGAAGAGGCAGCGGGTCAGGTCGCGCTGCTGCGAGACTCGGATCGGGCGGGCGTTGCGAAAGGCGCCGCCGCCGCGCAGCGCGTGGTAGAGCTCGTCGAGGATCGGGTTGTAGATCACGCCCAGCTCGGGCCGGCCGTCCCGCTCCACGCCGATCGAGACACAGAAGCACGGGTAGCCGTGGGCGTAGTTGGTGGTGCCGTCCAGCGGGTCGATCACCCAGCGCCAGCCGGTGCCCGCGGCGTCGTCCCCGCCGCCTTCCTCGGCCAGGATTCCGTCGCCCGGCCGCGCGGCGCGGATGCCGCGAACCACGGCCTCTTCACAGGCGCGGTCGACGTCCGTCACCAGGTCGACGTCCGTGCGCTTGGTTTCCACCACCAGCTCCGATTCGTAGCGCTCGCGCTGGATCGCTCCGGCCTCGCGGGCCAGGCGGATCGCCAGCGCCAGCCGCTCCTGGACGTCTTCCACGGGCGCTCCGTCAGTCCGGCAGGCGAAAGAGGCGCCGCGCGTTGGCGCGCGTCGCCTCGGCCACCTCGCCGAGGGGCCGTTCGTGCACGGCCGCCAGGGCCTCGCCCACGCGCACCACGTGCGCGGGCTCGTTGCGCAGGCCCCGGAAGCCTTCGGGCGCCAGCAGGGGCGCGTCGGTCTCCACCAGCAGCCGGTCCAGGGGCAGCGCTGCGGCCACGGCGCGCAGGCCGCGGTCACGCTTGAAGGTGAGGATGCCCGAGAAGCTGATGCAGAGGCCCGCGTCCAGCGCGCGCCGCGCGAACGCCTCGCTATGGGTGTAGCAATGGAGGACGCCCTCCACGTCGCCTCCGCCCTCGCCGCGCCAGAGCTCCAGCAGCTCCTCGTAGGCCTGCTCGTCGCGACCGCGCACGTGGATCGACACCGGGAGCCGGCGCTCGCGCGCCAGCGCCACCTGCTCGGCGAAGGCGCGTCGCTGCGCGTCGCGCGGCGAGTGCTCGTACCAGTAGTCGAGGCCGCACTCGCCCACGGCCACCACCCGCTCTGCCTCCAGGCACGCGGCCACCCGCGCACGCGCCGCGTCGTTCCACGCCTCGGCGTCGTGGGGATGCACGCCCGCGGTCGCGAAGATGCGCGAACTCGTCTCCGCCAGAGCCGCCGCGCGCTCGCAGTCCTCCACGCCGTAGCCCGACCCGATGGCCAGCAGCGTCTCCACGCCCGCCTCGCTCGCGCGGGCCAGGACGGCGTCCCGATCCTCGTCGAACGCGCTGGCCGTGACGTGGCAGTGACTGTCGAGCCAGCGGAGCGGCTCTGCGGTCACTGGCCGGCCCCGCGCAGGGCCAGGAGTGCCCGCTCCGCCACCATCTGCGGGTTGGCGTTGCGCTGGGCCAGCGCCTTGCGGCAGCGGGCCAGGGTGGCGAAGGCGTCGAGCGCCACGGCTGCCTCTCCCGTGCCGGCGAGGGCCGACGTCCGGGCCCGGGCGTGGAGCCAGGCGCTACCGCTGGCCAGCAGCTCCTCGACGGCGGCGGCGGCCTCCGCCCGCACGCCGCGGTACTCCTCGGCCCAGTCGAGCAGCTCCGGGATGGCGAGGTCGGCGGCGCCGTCGATGCGCGCGCGCAGCGCGCGGGCCTCGGGGTCGTCGTCCGACGCGTCCGAGGTCGGCGGCGCGAACGCCAGCCGCTGGCAGCGCGAGCGCACCGTGGCCAGCAGCCCCGAGGCCGTGGTGGCCACCAGGACCAGGGTCGTGTCGGGCGGCGGCTCCTCCAGCAGCCGCAGCAGCGCGTTCTGGGCCTCCTGGTTCAGCCACTCGGCGTCCGCCAGCACCACGGCGCGCCGGCCGCCCTCGTGGCTTCGCAGCCGCAGCGCCGCCTGGAGGGCGCGCACCTGGCCGATGCGGACCCGCGTGTCGCCGCTGCCGCGCTCCAGCCAGAAGAGGTCCGGGTGGTCGCCCACGTGGCGGTAGAGGGGGCCGCGGCGTCCGGCGCCGTCCAGGGCCAGCGGCTCCTCGCGCTCCGTCGAGCGCTGGCAGGCCGGGCAGTCTCCGCAGGGCCCCGGGGGCGTGCCCTGGCAGACCAGGCCCCGGGCGAAGGAGAGCGCCGCGTCGCGCGGCTCGGGCCCGGGACCGGCGAGCAGGTAGGCGGAGTGGATCCGCCCGCTCTCGAGGCTCCGGCGCAGGGCGTCGGCGGGGGCAGCGGGCATTGCGGCGCGGAGTCTAGCAGCGGCCCGCAACGTCTCCTCAAGTCGAGCGCCGCCCCGGCCGATTCGGGACTCGTTCCCCTCCCGACACAGGAGATCTCCATGGCCTTCGGCGGCAAGGTGCGCGGCAACGAAGAGCGGACGGTTCCCCCGGCTCCGGCGGCGGCTCCCCCCACGGGAGGGGGCGGTCTGACGGCCTTCATCGATCAGGGCTCGACCTTCGAGGGCAAGCTGTCCTTCAAGGACACGGTGCGCATCGACGGCCACTTCCGCGGCGAGATCGCGAGCGAGAACACGCTCATCGTCGGCGAGAGCGGCGAGATCGAGGCCACGATCGTGTCGAAGACGGTGGTGATCAGCGGCACGGTCGAGGGCAACGTGCAGGCCACGCGCCAGCTCGTCCTGCACAAGACCGCAGTCGTGAACGGCGACGTCGAGACCGCCTCGCTGGTGGTGGAGAGCGGCGCCGTCCTGAACGGCAGCGTCAGCATGCGCGCGGGCGAGGCCAAGGCCAAGGCAAGTCTCAAGGCTGCCGACCCGCCCGAGTCCACGCCGCCGGCTCACTAGGGCCTTCGCGCCCGCGCGAGCCACCGAGGTGGACGCCCGCAAGCGCCGCCGCTCGGGGCGGCGCGCGCACCGAGCCGCAGGCGAGCGAAGGCCGAGCCACCGGGCGTAGCCCGGCGAAGGCGAAGGCTAACGGCTCACGCGGAAGACGACGTCGTTCTCGCGCACACGTTGGGAGACGTGCAGCGCGACCTCGTCGTCGGGGCCGGCGCGATCGATGGCCTCGTGGTCCCGTTCGAGCCGGTCCACGCGCTGGTAGAAGTCCGTCGTGTGGCCGCGGAAGTGCAGCGTGTCGCCCACGCGGATCTCGCCCTCCTCGATCACCAGCACGCCGGCCGAGACGCGCGGGAAGTAGTGGCTGACGCGTCCGACCCGCTCGGGGATGGCCGCCGCAACCGAGGTGCGGCCGGGCTCGATCCGCGGCGCGGCGTCCGGCGCCGGCGCCGGTGCCGGTGCCGGCTGCTGGCGCGGGGACGGCTTGCCCGTGGCCTGCTTCGCGGCCGGCGGCTTGCGAGCCGGGCGCTTGCGGCTCGCGGGCTTCTTGCGCGCGCCGGACTTCCGGCGGGTCGGCTTGCGGGCCTGCGTCTTCTTGCGGGCCCCGGCCTTGGCCCGGGCCGTCTTCGCCCGCCGGACGGCCTTCTTCTTCCTGCCGCCGGTCTTCTTCTTCGCCGCCGTCTTGCGGCGAGCGCCGGCCTTCTTGCTCGCGGCCTTCTTGCGCACGGCCTTCTTGCGCACGGTCTTCTTGCGGGCGGCGGTCTTCTTCTTGCGTGCGGTCTTCTTCTTGCGCGAGGCCGTCGCCTTGCGGCGTGCCTTCCTGGGTCCGGGGCGCGACGCTTTTCCGGAGGTCTTCCTCCGGGTGGCCCGGGTGCGGGCTGCGCCGGTGCGTCGGGTGGTCTTCTTGCGCGGTGCCATGGCCCCCTCCTTGCGCGGTCTGGTCCCGCGGATTCTAGGCGGGTGCCGGAAATCGGGTCAACGCGGAAGAGGAGGAGTGACGCTCGTCACACCGCGACGACCGAGGTCACGTCCGGCAGCTCGGAGCGCAGGCTGGCCTCGAGCCCGTAGCGCAGGGTGGCGCTCTGGGCGGGGCAGGTGGCGCAGGCGCCCTGCAGCTGGACGCTCACCACGCCGTCCTCGTCCACGTCCACCAGCTCCACGTTGCCGCCGTCGGCGACGAGCGCGGGCCGGAGCCGGTCGAGGGCCGATTCGACCCGGCGGAAGAGCGGTCGGCTGAGCTCCGTGGCCATCTCGGAGTCATCGGCCAACCGGCCGGCTTCGTTGAGGTTCCGCTGGGGGAGGGGTAGCCTGCCGAGCATGCGGGTCCGGGTGTTGCTGTTCGGTGCGGTGCGCGAGAACGCCGGCGAGAAGGAGCTCTCGCTGGCCCTGGCCGACGGCGCCACCGTGGCGGACTTGCGGGCCCTGCTGGGCCGGGAGCTGCCCGTGGTGGGCCGCTACGGCGATCGGCTGGCCGTGTCGGTGAACCAGGAGCTGGTGGGCTCCGAGACGCCGCTGGCCGACGGCGACGAGGTCGCGCTGCTGCCGCCGGTCTCGGGAGGCTCCGGCGGCCGCTCCAGCCTGTCCGAGCGGCCGCTGGACGTGCAGGAGGTCGTGCGGCGGGTCGCGGGCCCGGACTGCGGCGGCCTGGTCACCTTCGTGGGCGCCGTGCGCGACCAGTCCCGTGGCCACGCGATCCGGCACCTGGAGTACGAGGCCTACGCCGGCATGGCCGAGCGCGAGATGGACCGGATCTGCGACGAGGCCACCCGCCGCTGGCCGGGCGCGCGGGTGGCGATCGCGCACCGGGCCGGGCACCTGGAGGTGGGCGACCTGGCGGTGGTGGTGGTCGCCGCCGCTCCCCATCGAGCCGAGGCCTTCGACGCCTGCCGCTTCGCGATCGACACCCTGAAGCAGACGGTGCCGATCTGGAAGAAGGAGGTCGCCAGCGACGGCGCGTACTGGGTGGACGACCACGCGTGAGCGACTCCCCCGGCCTGCACCAGCATCGCTCGAGCGCGCCCGTCGCGGTGGCGACCCGGGTCGTCAGCGTGAGCGACACGCGCAGCCTGGAGACCGACACGGGGGGCGCGCTGGCCGCCGAGCTGCTGGCCGGTGCGGGCCATCCCCTGGCGGGCCGCGAGATCGTGCCCGACGAGCCCGCGGCCATCGCCGAGGCGGTCGGCCGCGCGCTGGCGGACGCGGACGTGCGCGCGGTGCTCGTCACCGGCGGCACCGGCGTGGCGCCGCGGGACGTCACGCCCGAGAGCGTGGAGCCCCTGCTCGAGCGCACGATCCCCGGCTTCGGCGAGCTCTTCCGGGCGCTCTCCTACGAGGAGATCGGATCGGCGGCGCTGCTCTCGCGGGCATTGGCCGGGATCGCCCGCGGACGGGTGGTCTTCGTGGTCCCAGGCTCGCGCGGAGCCGTCCGTCTCGCCCTGGAGAAGCTCGTCTTGCCGGAGCTCGGCCACCTGGCCGCGGAGGCCACGAAGACCCGCTGAGGCCTCGCCGCGAGGGAGAGCCTCCGAGCCCGCGGGGTTGCCCGAACTTCGACGCCCGCAAGCCCGGCGTCCCGAACGCGGCGTACCCTCCGCATCGCGCCGCCGGGCGCGCAGCGAGCCGAAGGCGAGCGGAGTCACGATAAGTGAGAGCCACCGCGCCACGCGGTGCCCCGGAGCCCCGCGGCCGGCCTCAGCCATGCCCCCCGCGCTGCCGAAGAGCCCCGAACGATGCGCCGCCTCGCCGCCCTCCCGGTCCTGCTCCTCGCCACTGCCGCCCCCGCCGAGCTCTACACCTGGGTCGACGACGCGGGCCGCACCCACGTGACCGACGACCTGGCCGAGGTGCCGCCCGCCGTGCGCCAGCGGGTGGTGTCCGAGGGCGCCGGGCTCTCTGCGCTCTGGGACGACGGCCTGCTGGGGCCGCCGGTGCGCCCGGCCCCCGGGGCCACCAGCGATCCCTCCGACCGGGTGGTGCGGCTCCTGCGCGGCGCCGTCGACGATCTGCGCCGCGGCGAGACGGCCCGCGCCATCACGGTGCTGGAGAACGTGCTCGAGCTCGAGCCCGGGCGCGCCGAGGCGCACTGGTACCTGGCGCTGCTCGACCGCCAGCGCGGCCGCTTCGACTCCGCCGAGTCCCACCTGCGTGCCTTCCTGGCCAGCGCGGGCGAGGACCTGGCTCCGTGGCGCGCATCCGCGCAGCGGCGGCTGGCCGAGCTGCAGGACGAGCGCCGCCTGGCCGACGAGACCCGCGAGCGCGGCCCGCTGGACATGCGCCAGACGCGCTCCCGCCACTTCGAGATCCGCTACGACGCCGAGCTCGACGCCAGCCGCCCCGGCTACCTGGGCACGGTGACGGGCTACCTGGAAGAAGCCCGCAGCCAGGTGGGGAACCGGCTCGGGGTGTTTCCCGACGAGCCGACCCGGGTGCTCTTCTACGGCAAGGCCTCGTACCTGCGCGCCCACGCCCACCGCTTCTCCTTCCGCACCGTCGGCTTCTTCGACGGGCGCATCCACGTGGTCTCCGCGGCCCACCCGGGCGGCGAGCTGCGCTCGCTGCTGCACCACGAGTACACCCATGCGCTCTACCGCCAGGTGGTGGGGAGCGACCGGCCCATGTGGCTCAACGAGGGGCTGGCGGAGCTGTCGGAGCGCGCGTCGCGGGGCCAGCCGGCCCTGTCGCGGGGTGAGCGCTTCGCACTGAAGGAGCGCAGCGTCTCGGGCGGCTGGATCTCGCTGGCGCGGCTCGGCCCCGGGTTCGGCGGTCTCGAGGACGACGACGCACGCATCGCGTATCTGGAGGCCACGGCCGCTGCGGCCTGGGTCGAGGCCCGCACCGACCGCGCGGGTCGTGCGCGCCTGCTGGCGCTCCTCGCCGCCGGGCGCAGCGCCGACGCCGCCCTGGCGGCGGTGACCGGCGCCGACGTGGCCGGGCTCGAGCGCGGCCTGCGGCGGGCCCTCGAGGCGGAGTTCCCGTCCGTGGCGCCCGCGTCAGCCGGCCAGTAGTCCGCGCAGGAAGCGAGCCGCCGCGGCGGCGATACCGGGGTCCTCGCTCTCGCGCGGGCCCGCCACGTTCAGCACCCGGGGCGTGTGGCGGGCGAGCCAGGCGCGCGTCTCGTCCAGCACGCCGGGGTCGGCGGC
This sequence comes from uncultured delta proteobacterium, assembly GCA_947259215.1. Lineage (GTDB taxonomy): Bacteria > Myxococcota_A > UBA9160 > UBA9160 > JAFDET01 > CAMYLJ01. The sequence continues at coordinate 50,871 of CAMYLJ010000001.1, read as the reverse complement.
GTCGAGGCGCGCCACGCGCAGCGGGCGTCCTCGCGCCTGCGCCTCGCGCGCGCTGAGCGCGCTGCCACCGGCGAGCTCGCCGCGCGCCAGGATCAGGGTGGCGTCGGAGTCGCGCACGTTCCACGTCGTGCGTTCGGCCGGGTCTGCCGATGGCGTCTCGCGCAGCGGATGCTCCACGGGGATCGGGCCGTCCTCGGCGGCGCGGCCCGCCGGGCACCAGCCGCCGCGCGCCAGGCCGAGGTCGCGGGCCACCTCGAGGGCGGCGCGATCGACGCCGGTCTGCCCACCCGACACGATCCGCTCCGGCCTCATCGCACGCCGAAGCCCGCCAGGCCCTCGGGCTCCTCCGGGTGCTCTTCCAGCGCCTCCACCCGGGCGTACTCGGGCCCGTGGCGGCAGAACGCCACCAGTCCCGCCACGGCCTCCGGCGAGCCCTCGAACGCCGCTTCCACGCTGCCGTCGGGCCGGTTGCGAACCCAGCCGGCGACGCCCGCCGCTCGCGCCCGCTCGCGCACGGACGCCCGGAAGAAGACCCCCTGCACCCGGCCTCGCACCACCACCCGGCAGCGGATCGGCCCCGCGTCTACACTCGGTCCCACGCGCGTCTCGATACCCGAGCGGAGGTTCCATGGCGAGTGCTGTCGATTCCCTGCGCGGCCAGGCCGAGGCCGTGCTGCCCGAGGTCGTGGCGCTGCGCCGTCGCATCCACGCCGAGCCGGAGCTCGGCCTGGAGCTCCCCGCGACCCAGAAGGCGGTGCTCGAGGCTCTGGACGGCCTGGGCCTCGATCTGGCCACCGGGGGCTCCACCAGCGCGGTGGTGGCCACCCTGGAGGGCGGGGCGCCGGGGCCGACCCTGCTGCTGCGGGCCGACATGGACGCGCTTCCCATGCACGAGGACACGGGTCTCGAGTTCGCCTCGCGCCACGCGGGTCGCATGCACGCCTGCGGCCACGACGCGCACGTGGCGATGCTCACGGGGGCAGCCCGAATTCTCTCGCAACGACGGGAGGATCTGGCAGGAACCGTGAAGTTTCTTTTCCAGCCTGGCGAGGAGGGCTTCGGCGGGGCTCGCATCCTGATCGAGGAGGGCCTGCTGGAGGCCGAGCCCCGCGTGGACGCCGCCTTCGCGATCCACGTGGACCCGACCCTGGCGGCGGACGCCGTGGCGACGCGGCCGGGACCGATCCTGGCGGCCACCGACGTCTTCTCCATCGATCTCGTGGGCAAGGGCGGCCACGCGTCCATGCCCCACCACGCCGTGGATCCCATCCCGCTGGCGTGCGAGCTGGTGGGGGCCCTCCAGGCCCTGGTGACCCGGCGCATGGACGCCTTCGATCCGGTGGTGCTGTCGGTGACGCGCATCGAGGCGGGCACGACCCACAACGTGATTCCCGAGAAGGCGAACGTGCTGGGCACGACGCGGACGGTGTCCGAGAAGGCGCGCGCGCGGCTCCACGAGGGGATTCGCCGCGTGGTCTCGGGCCTGTGCGCCGCCCACGACTGCGAGTTCCAGCTCCACATCCTGCCCGGCTATCCGGTCACGGTGAACGACGCGGGCTTCGCCGAGTTCACCTTCGGCGTGGCGCGCGAGCTGGTGGGTGACGCCCAGGTGGTGGAGATGGCGGCCCCGATCATGGGCGCCGAGGACTTCTCCTACATCCTGGACCGCGTTCCGGGCGCCATGGTCTTTCTCGGCGTGCGCCCCGACGAGGGCCCCGCGGCCCCGATCCACTCGAACCGCATGCGCGTGAACGAGCGCGCCATGGCGACCGGCGCCGCGCTGCATGCGGCCATGGCGCTGCGGTTCCTGGCGCCGGGTACCTAGGGGGCCACAGGCTCTGGGGGCGTTCGCGGGGCGCGGAGGCTCTCATTTAGCGTGACTCCGCTCGCCTTCGGCGAGCTGCGCGCCCGGCGGCGGCGTTCGGAGGGTGCGCCGGGTGCGGGGCGCCGGGCTTGCGGGGCCGCAGGCTCGTGCGGGCTCGCGGGCGGGGAGGCTCCTTCTAGCTCCCGGTGAACTTGGGCTCGCGTTTCTCGAGGAAGGCGGCGAGGCCTTCCCGGAAGTCTTTCGAGCCCATGAGGGGCAGGAGTTGAAGGAATACGTGATGGACGTTGGCCTCGAAGGTCTCGTCCAGGCCCAGGCGCATCATGCGCTTGGTGGCCTGCACGGCCAGGGGCGCGTTGGCGGCGATCTCGGCGGCCAGGGCCAGGGTCTCCGGCAGGCAGCGGTCACTGGGCACGACGCGCGACACCAGGCCGAGCTCCAGGGACTCCTGCGCCGTCAGGGTGCGGCCGCGCAGGGCGATGTCGCAGGCCTTCTCCCAGCCCACCAGGCGAGGCAGGAGCCAGGTGCCACCGGACTCCGGCAGGAGGGAGCGCTTGGTGAAGATGGCCGCGAGCTTGGCCGTCTCGCTGGCCAGCCGGATGTCGCAGCCCAGCGCCAGGTCCATGCCGTAGCCGGCGGCCGGGCCGTTCAGGGCGCAGAGGGTCGGCTTGTCGGTGCGGTGCAGCACCATGGGCGGCGCGTTGCGCAGGTCGAAACGGCCGAGGCCCGCGCCGCCTCCGGAGCCGATCCCGGTGGAGGTGGCGTCCTTCAGGTCGAGGCCGGAGCAGAAGCCGCGGCCCGCGCCGGTGATGACGATCGCGCGCACGTCGCGGTCGCCGTCCGCCTCCGCCAGGGCTTCCGAGAACTGCTCCAGCATCGGGCCGCTGATGGCGTTCAGGCGTTCGGGTCGGTTCAGGGTGACGACCGCGACGGGGCCGTCGCGCTCGACGAGCAGATCGGACATGGGGGCTCCTCCTCGACTCTCGGGAGGCTAGCAAGCCGACGCAAGACGAAGTCTTGGGTCGGCTTGCGCCGCAAACGGAGCCCTTCGGGCTCCGTCAGCTAGCATCGCGCCCTCGGCCGATGTCGCGACCGCTCTCGCCCGCGCGCTACCGCACCTTCTACAACGTGGCGGACGCCTGGCTCCCGCCGGGCGCGGAGGACTGCGACCTGGCCCCCGCCCTGGATGCGCGCCTGCGGGCCTGGAGCCGCTTGCGGCGGGCGGGCCTGGCGGCCGGGCTGGCGCTGCTCGAGTGGCAGCCGCGCCTGCGCGGACGGCGCAGCTTCTCGTGGCTGCCCCGGGAGGAGCGGGCCCGCTGCCTCGGGCGCTGGGAACGCAGCCGGGTGCCGCCGCGGCGCGAGGCCGCGGCACGCCTGCGCGCCCTGGTGGAGGAGTGCTGCGCGGAGCCCTAGCAGGCCGACCCAAGACGGAGTCTTGGGTCGGCTCGCGCCGCAAACGGAGCCCCTCGGGCTCCGTCTGCTAGGTCCCCGGCGCGTAGTACTCGAAGTCGACCAGATTCTCCTTCAGGTACTCGCGCAGCCGCGTCACGACCCCCTTCTCGAGCTGGCGCACGCGCTCGCGGGTGAGCCCGAAGGCGTCGCCCAGCTGCTGCAGGGTCTTCGGCTCCTCGGCCAGGATGCGTTCGGCCACGATGCGCTGCTCGCGCTCGTCCAGGGTCGCCGCGAAGTCCTGCACCTTCTCCAGGAAGACCCGCCGCAGCTCGGCGTCGCCCACGGCGCCCTCGGCGTCGCGGTCGCCGCCGGAGAGCATGTCGCCGAGGGTGGTCGAGCGGTCGTCGTCGCGGCCGTAGGGCGCGTCCGTCGAGAGCTCGCCCTGGGCCAGGCGCTGCTCCATGGAGACCACGTCCTCCTCGGACACGTCCAGGCGCTCCGCCAGCAGGGCGGGCTCCACCTTGTAGCCCTGGGCCTCGAGGGCACGCTTCTCCTTGTTCAGCCGGAAGAAGAGCTTGCGCTCGGCGCGGCTCGAGCCCATGCGCACCATGCGGATGTTGTCGATCAGGTGCTTCAGGATGTAGGCGCGGATCCAGTAGACGGCGTAGGAGGAGAGCTTCACGCCCTGGTAGGGGTCGAAGCGCTGGACCGCCTGCATCAGGCCCACGTTGCCCTCCTGGATCAGGTCCAGGACGTTCGTCCAGGCGCGCCGGTACTCCATGGCGATCTTCACCACCAGGCGCAGGTTGGCCAACACCAGCTCCCGGGCCGCCTCCACGTCGCCGTCCTCCACCCAGCGCACCGCCAGGGCGTGCTCCTCCTCACGCGAGATGGGCGCGTGGTGGCGCAGCTGCGCCATGTAGCGGGTGAGGGCGTCCGGAAGGCCGACGCCGCTCTCGGCGGGCGCGGGCGGCGTCGCCGCGGCCCCGGGCGGCGTGGGGGCGGGGAGGGGGGCTTCTTCGCGCTCGGTGTCCGGATCGGGATCGGGGGGCACACTCGGCTCCTACGGGAGACGAGGGAGCGAGCGTAGCAGAGGACGCGAAGCCGGGGACGCGAGGCGCCCCCGGCTCCGCGGAAGGGAAGCGGCCGCTACTGCTTCAGCGAGCGGACGTACGCGATCACGTTGGCCACGTCGGCGTCCGACAGGGTCGGCCACGGGGCCATCAGGGGCGAGCCGCCGTAGGCCGCAGCGCCGGTCTTGATGACCAGTGTGAGGTCCGCGTCCTCGCCGGGCGTGCCGTTCTTGTCGGCGTCGAACTTGAAGTCGCCGGTGGAGAAGTCGCGGGGCTTCGGATTCAGCGCCGCGCCCACCGGGCCGTCGCCCTTGCCGGTGGCGCCGTGGCACGAGAGGCAGTTGGTGGTGTAGAGGGTCTTGCCGGCGGCGGCGTCGCCTGCGGAGGCGTCGGTCGGTGCGAACGCCAGGCCGACGGCCAGGGCCGCCACGGCGGCGAGTGCGGTCGAGAGGGTCGAAGGGGTTGCAGCGCGGGTCATCGTCGAAGCTCCTCCTGTGGGGGCCGGAAGGTACCGGCCCCTAGGCCTTTCGCCAGTTCTCGAGCAGGTCCACCAGCAGCCGGACGCCGACGCCCGTGGCGCCCGCCGGCTGGTACGGACCGGGTTTGTCCGTGTCCGCGGTGCCCGCGATATCGATGTGCGCCCAGGGCGTGCCCTCGCTGAAGTACGACAGGAAGGCGCCCGCCGTGATGGCGCCGGCGTCGCGGCCGCCGGTGTTCTTGAGGTCGCCCACCTTGCTCTTCACGTGCTTCCGGTGCTCCTCCCACAAGGGCAGCGGCCACGCCCGCTCGGCCGTGGCCTCGCCGGCCTTGCGGATGCGCTCCACCAGGTCCTCGTCCCCCATCACGCCGGAGCACCAGCCGCCGAGCGCGATGATGCAGGCGCCCGTGAGGGTGGCCAGATCGATCATCGCCGCCGGCTCGAACTCGCTCCTGGCGAAGTGGAGCGCGTCGGCCAGTACGACGCGTCCTTCGGCATCGGTATTCAGCACCTCGATGGTCTTGCCCGCCGCCGTGCGCACCAGGTCGCCGGGCCGGTAGGCGGTGCCCGAGGGCAGGTTCTCGGCCGCGCCGACGACGCCCACCACGTGGAGGGGCAGCTTCAGCAGGGCGCAGGCCCGCAGGGTCCCCACCACCGCGGCCGCCCCGGACATGTCGTGCTTCATCTTGTCCATGCCGGCGGAGGGCTTGATGGAGACGCCGCCGGAGTCGAAGGTGACGCCCTTGCCCACCAGGGCGATGGTGGGACGCTTGCGCGCGCCCTTCGGCGGGCGGCCGTGCTCCAGCACCACCAGGCGGGGCGTGTTGGCGCTGCCGCCCCCCACGGCCAGGATCCCGCCCATCTTGCGCTTCTCGAGCTCGGCCACGCCGAGCACCCGGCAGCGCAGGCCAGTCTCGCGGGCCATGCGCTGGGCGGCCCGCGCCAGCGCGGCCGGCGGCAGGGCGTTGCCGGGCTGGTTGGAGAGCTCGCGCGCGAAGTTCTGCGACTCGGCCACCGCGACGCCCCGGTCGGCTGGCGCGCGGGCGCTGCGGGCGTCCGCCTGGCGCTCGTAGAGCAGGGTGGTCGTAGCGAGCGGCGGCGAGGGCTCCTTCGGCTTCTCCTGGTAGGCGTCGAAGCGGTAGTCGCCGAGCACGGCGCCCTCCGCCAGGGCGCGCGCCCCGGGCGCCAGCCGCACCCGGCGCAGGGTCGGCGCCGCGATGGCCAGGCTCGTGGCCCGGCGCGCGCGGGCGGCTCCCACGGCCCGGCCGGCGGCGCGCCGCAGGGTGTCGGGGTGGGCTTCGGAGTTGGCGCCCAGGCCCAGCAGCACCACGCGCCTGGCCGCGATGGCGCCGTCCGGGTAGACCGTCAGCGCGTCCCCCTCGCGGCCGCGGAAGTCGCCGCTGCGCACGGCGGCGGCCAGGGCCCCGCCCAGGGCGCGGTCGAGCCGCGCGACCCGCGCGGGCAGCTGCCACTTCTTCGGGTCCAGCTCGAAGCTGGGCAGCACCAGCACGTCGACGGCCGCGCGTGCGGGATCGGAGGCGGCGACTCGGACCTGCATCGATTCTCCTTCTGTTCCGGGGCGTTTTGTTGAACTGACGGAGGGGCTTCCCTAGACTGCCGTGGCCCCCAACAGGAGGGATGCGCTTGCTCGTCGCAGGGACGGCCATGGGGGGACGTCTCGCGGGGATCGATGCCCTCGACCTGATGCTTCAGGCCGGGTGGATCGTCCAGCTCGTCCTCCTCATCCTGTTCGTATTTTCGATCGTATCCTGGGCGCTCATCTACACCAAGTGGCGCGAGCTGCGGAGCGCCGGCGAGGATAGCGAGGCGTTTCTCGAGGTCTATCACGACGGCTCCCTCGACGCCGCCTACGACGCCGGGCGTAGCTGCGACGCGAGTCCGCTCGCGAACGTGTTCCTCGCGGGCTACGCCGAGATCCACCGCATGGCGAAGCTCGCCGGCAAGCGCGCGGGACGCGACCTGTCCGAGCGCCAGCTGCGGACGCTGTCGCAGCACGTGCGCTGGGCGGCGTCGCGCGAGGCCCTGCGCCTGGAGCGGGGGCTTTCCTTCCTGGCGACGACGGGCAGCGCCGCGCCCTTCATCGGGCTCTTCGGCACCGTGGTGGGCATCATCAACGCCTTCCAGGGCATCGGCCGGGCCGGGACGGCGACCCTGGCGGTGGTGGCGCCGGGCATCGCGGAGGCGCTCATCGCCACGGCGGTGGGCCTGCTGGCCGCGATCCCGGCCACGATCTTCTACAACCACTTCGTCGGTGAGGTGCGGCAGGTGCTGGCAGCGCTGGATCTGTTCGTCGACGACCTGGAGTCCGACTTCCAGCGCCTGGCGGACGCCGACAATCCGCCGGCGCGCGCTGCGAACGGCTGAGCCCACGTGCCCGCGGTACGCCACTCGAACGACCGGCCCCTGTCCGAGATCAACGTCACCCCGTTCGTGGACGTGATGCTGGTGCTGCTCGTGATCTTCATGGTCACGGCGCCCCTCATGATGTCCGGGGTCGACGTCAACCTGCCCGAGACCTCGACCCAGCCCCTGCGCACCCGCGACGACCCCCTGGTGCTGACGGTCAAGAAGGACGGCAGCGTCTTCGTCCAGGGCACGGAGGTGGCCGTGGGAGAGCTGGCGGAGAAGCTCAAGGCGATCTTCGAGGGCCGGGACTCCAAGGATCTCTACCTGCGCGCGGACGAGGCGGCCCCCTACGGCAACGTGGCCAAGGCCATGGCGGCCGCGCGGGAGGCCGGTGCCAGCAAGCTCGGCATGGTGACCGAGCCGGAGCGATGAGCGGTGGTCCGCGAGGCGGCGGTACGGGAGATTCAGTGGAGCGCCGGGCTCGACTCGCTGCGGCGGCAGGAGCTTCGCCGGGTCCTGATCGCGTCGGGGCTGCTGCACCTGGCGGTGGTGGTGGTGCTCTCGGTGTCGCCGACCCCGCCGGGCCGGAGCTTTGCGCTGCCGGCGGTGGTCTCGGTGGACCTGGTGGCGGCGCTGCCGGGGGCGGCGCCCGCCCCGCCCAGCCCCAAGGCGGCGCCCAAGCCGAAGAAGGTCGTGCTGCCGAAGGAGCCCGCCGCGCCCCAGGCGAAGCCCAAGCCCGCTCCCACGCCGAAGGCCGACCCGAAGCCGAAGGCGGAGCCGCAGAAGAGCTACGAGGACCTGCTGAAGGAGATGCGCGAACGGGCGGGCGAGAAGCCGGAGAAGCCGGCCGCGAAGCCCACGCAGGTGGCCGGGGTCGCCGGCGCGACCGGCGCGGTGCGGGGCGTGCGGGTCAGCCCGGAGGAGATGGCCTGGCGGCGCACGGTGCGCATCCGGGTGCGCAACGCCTGGGTGCTGGCGCCCGGGTTCCGGCACCAGAATCTCCAGGCCCACGTGCGCGTCGAGCTGGATGCCTCCGGAAACGTCGTGGGCGTGCCAAAGATCACACGCCGCTCCGGCAACCCGTGGTACGACGACAGCGTGCTGCGTGCCCTGGCCAAGGCGAGCCCCTTGCCGCCTCCGCCGGAGGCGGGCGACTGGGAGTTCGGCTTCAGTCCCGAGGACGTGTTCTAGTGCGCAGCGTCTGCTCCCTCGCGCTGGCCGCGCTGGTGCTCGCGGCTGCCTTTGCGCGGGCCGAGGAGCGGCCCCCGATCTGGGTCACGGACCCGGGGGAGCGCGAGTACAAGGCCGCGATCCAGCGCTTCAGCGACCGCCGCGCCGTGCCGCAGCTGGCGGACGGCACCTCGCTGCGCGGCGACATCCGCGAGTCCGTCGACTTTTCCCCGCTCTTCGAGAGCCTCGATCCCAAGGCCTTCCTCGGCCCCGACGAGAGCCAGGCGCTGGATGCCCCGCAGCCGCCGGTCTGCAGCCAGTGGTCGGACATCGGCGCCGACGCCCTGGTGGAGGGCGAGATCCGCTCCGGGAGCCAGGGCGTCGTGGTCGAGTTCCGGATCTGGGACGTGGCCCGCTGCCGGGGCCTGCTGCGCAAGCGCTACTTCGGCGCCCAGGCCGACCTGCCGATCATCGCGCGCCGCATCGCTGACGACGTGGTGCGGGAGTTCACGGGCGCATCGGGCGTGTCCAGCACCGAGATCGCGTTCATCTCCGACCGCAGCGGTCGCAAGGAGGTGTACGTGATGAACTCCGACGGGACCGGAGTGCGCGCGGCCACCCGCAACCGCTCGATCAACGCCTTCCCGGGCTGGGCGCCGAACGGGGACGAGGTGGTCTACACGTCGTACCGGCACGGGGGCCAGCCGACGCTCTTCACCATCAGCCGCGGCGGCCGCCGCAAGCCGGGCCGGCTCCTGACCCGCATCAACGGCAAGTCGCCCATCTACCGGGGCGTCTTCACGCCCGACGGCAAGCGCCTGGCCTTCGTGATGTCCGTGGACGGGGCGCCGGAGATCTTCACGTCCCGGCCGGACGGGCGCTCCCGGCGGCGCCTGACGGAGCACAGCGCCATCGACATCTCTCCCAGCTACTCGCCGGACGGCAGTCGGATGGCCTTCGTCTCGGATCGCTCGGGCTCGCCCCAGCTCTACCTGATGGACGCCGATGGGAACAATCCCCGTCGACTCACGTTCCAGGGGGCGTACAATACGGGGCCGGCGTGGTCGCCCGACGGGCGATGGATCGCCTACGAGTCGCGGGTGGGAGCGCAGTTCGACGTCTGGATCATCGACCCCGAGGGACAGGTGAACGAGCCGATCGTCACCCATCCCCGCAGCGACGAGAGTCCGAGCTGGGCTCCCGACGGGCGGTCCCTCGCGTTCTCGTCCAATCGGCGGGGGACCGCCGACATCTACACCATCGGCCTCGACGGCCGGAACCTGCGGCGGTTGACCGCGAGTTCCGGGAACAACACAAGCCCGGCGTGGGGTCCCTTTCCCGGGAAGCGCTAGGGCGGAAACCGACGGACAGGAGGGTCCAGACGCATGGTTCGAACCGCATCGACAGGCATCCGATTGATGGTGGCTGCAGCTGTCGCGCTCACGCTCGTCACCGGAGGGTGCAAGAGCGACGAGCCGCCGGAGGGTGCCGGCGGAGACGGCAGCCAGGGCTCCCGCGGCCAGATCGGCGAGGACCCGTACGGCGGCGCGCCGCCCAGTCGGGACGCCGAGGGGATCGCGGCCGCGCGGCGCATGGGCCTGCGCACCGTGTACTTCGACTACGACCAGAGCGCCCTGCGCTCGGACGCCCAGGCGGACCTGAAGCACAACTTCGATGTGCTGCGCCAGCGACCGGACGTGCGGGTGGAGATCCAGGGCCACTGCGACGAGCGCGGCAGCAACGAGTACAACTTCGCGCTCGGCGAGCGCCGGGCCAAGGCCACCCGCGACTACCTCGTGCGCCTGGGCATTCCCGACAACCGCATCGAGATGGTGTCCTTCGGCGAGGAGAGCCCGGCGGCGCCGGGCAGCGGCGAGGCGGTCTGGGCCAAGAACCGGCGCGCGGAATTCTCCGTCCTCCGATGAGGGAAGCGGGGAGGCTGCTCTGTGTCGTCGCGGTGCTGGCGCTGGCGTCGGGCTGCGTCTCGGTCGCGGAGTTCCGCAAGCTGGAGAACCAGGTCTACCAGCTCGAGGGCGGCGACGTAGGGCAGCAGACGCGGGAGCAGCTGGCGGACCTGTCGGCCCAGGTGGACGCGCTCACCCAGGAGGTGGCCGGCCTGCGCGGGCAGCTGGAGGTGGCGAGCCACCAGTCGCAGCGCGCCTTGTCCGAGGCGGAAGCTGCGCGCCGGGACGCCGCCGTGCCCGGCGCCCCGCCTCCGCCGCCGGACGAGCTGCCACCCGACGCCGGGACGCCTTCCTCCGACGCGCAGATCGACGGCAGCCCCGGCGCAGCTCCAGCCGGATCCGCTGAGGAGGTCGCGGCGTATCGGGCGGCGTACGGCGCCTGGCGCCGCAACGAGGTCCAGGCGTGTATTGAAGGCTTCCGGGAATTTCTGCAAACTTTCGGGTCTTCGCCGTACGCGGACGACGCGCTGTATTGGATGGCGGACTGCTACGAGACGCAGGGAGACAACGAGAAGGCGATCCTCCGCTTCGCCAACGTGGTGGAACGCTATCCGGACGGAAACAAGGCGCCCGACGCGCTTTTCCGTCAAGGCGAGGTGCTGCTGAAGCTGGGCCCGGGATACCAGAAGGCCGCACGAGACGTGTTCGAACGGGTCGTGAGCGAGTACCCGGACTCGCCGAGGGCCGCAGAAGCCAAGCGCCAGCTGGATCTGCTGAGCGCGGGATAGAGCCGGCGGGGCCGGCGTCGAGGTGGACGTTGAGGAAGCGCGACCAGGAGAAGTTCCGGAAGATCTTGACCCAGCAGCGCGAGTCGATCTTGCGCAACGCGCAGCGCGCGCTCGGCGGAGACATGAATCTCGACCCGGACGACTTTCCGGATGAGATCGACACCGCCTCCTCGGAGGTCGGTCTGGCGTTCATCGGCCGCCTGCGCGAGCGCGAGCGGGGCTTGATGAACAAGATCACGGCGGCGCTCGAGAAGATCGATGGCGGCGAGTACGGCGCCTGCGAATCCTGCGGTGAGGACATCGGCGTGAAGCGCCTGGAGGCGCGGCCGGTGGCCGAGCTGTGCATCGACTGCAAGTCCCAGCAGGAGAAGCTCGAGCGGGGCATGGGCTAGCCCCATGCCATGCGGCCCCCCGGCCTCGTCCTCGGCATCGAGAGCTCGTGCGACGAGATGGCCGCGGCCGTGCTGCGGGACGGTCGCGAAGTGCTGGGAAGCCGCGTCCACGGCCAGGACGCGACCCACGCCCCGTACGGCGGCGTCGTGCCCGAGCTGGCCTCGCGGGATCACCTGCGCGCCGTCTCGGGGGTGGTAGAGGCCGCGCTGGCGCAGGCGGGCGTCGCGCCGGAGGATCTGGACGCCGTGGCCGCCACCGCGGGGCCCGGGCTCGTGGGGTCGCTCCTCGTGGGCCTCTCCTTCGGCAAGGCCCTGGCCTTCCGGCTGGGGGTGCCGTTCGTGGGCGTCCACCACCTGGAAGGGCATCTCGTGTCGGCGGAGCTGGCGGACGCCTCGCTCGCGCCGCCCTTCATCGGCCTCGTGGTCTCCGGCGGTCACACCGCGCTCTACCGGCTGGAAGCGGCGGACACGCCGCCGGTGCTGCTGGGGCAGACCCGGGACGACGCCGTGGGTGAGGCGTTCGACAAGGTGGCCAAGCTGCTGGGCCTGCCGTACCCGGGCGGTCCGGCGCTCTCGGCCGCGGCCCGCGACGGCGATCCCGCGGCCGTGGCCTTCCCGCGGCCCCTGGCGGGCGCCCCGGGCCTGGACTTCTCCTACAGCGGCCTCAAGACCGCCGTGGCCCTCGAGGTGGAGCGGCGCGGCGAGCTCGGCCCGCGCGACGTGGCCGACGTGGCGGCCTCCTTCGAGGCCGCCGCCACGGATCACCTGGTGACCCGCGCGCGCCGGGCCCTGCGCGACGAGGGGATGGCCCGGCTGGCGGTGGTGGGTGGCGTGGCGGCCAACCGCCGGCTGCGCGAAGAGCTGGCCGCGGCGGGACGCCGCGACGGCTTCCGCGTCGTGTTCCCGCCTCCCGAGCTCTGCACCGACAACGCCGTCATGATCGCGGCCGCCGGCGCACGGCGGCTGGCGCGCGGCGCGCGCGATCCGTTCGACCGGGAGGCCTTCTCGCGCGGCCCGCTGGGCCCGTCCGCTCCGTGAACGCCGGCGAGGTGCGCGCGCTCCTCGCCCGCCATGGCCTGCGCCCGCGGCGCGATCTGGGTCAGAACTTCCTGGTGAGCGACAGCCTGGCCGCGCGCATGGCCGAGCGGGCCGGCGTCGGGCCCGGGGATGCGGTGATCGAGATCGGCGCTGGCCTCGGGGTCCTGACCCGGGCGCTCGCGGCCCGCGCCCGCCAGGTGGTGGCGTTCGAGGTGGACGCCGGCCTGGTGCGCGCGCTCCGGGCCGAGGGCGCGTTGCCCGCGCACGTCGAGCTCGTGCACGCAGATGCCCTGGACGTGGACCTGGCGGCGCTGGCGGCCGGGCTCCGCCCGCCGGTGCGCGTCGTCGCGAACCTGCCCTACGCGGTGTCGTCGCCCCTGTTGCGCTCGCTCCTGGCGGCGCGCCATGCGCTCACCGATTGGACGGTGCTCGTCCAGCGCGAGGTGGCGGCGCGCATCGCGGCGGCGCCGGGAGGCCGCGACTACGGCTCGCTGGCCGTCCTCCACGCGCTCTGCGTGCGCAGCCAGCGCGTCGGGCAGCTGCGGCCCGGGTGCTTCCATCCCGCGCCCAAGGTGGTCTCCACGGCGCTGCGCCTCACGCCGCGCCCCGATTCGCCGCTGGTGTGCAGCTCCAACCGCGACGAGCTGCTGAGCGTGGAGCGGGTGGCCCGCGCGGCCTTCGCCACGCGCCGGAAGCTGCTGCTGAACTGCCTGCGCGCCAGCGACGTGGTGCCGCCGGACGCGAAGCTCGCAGAGCTGCTGGCCGAGCTCGGGATCGACCCCCGGGCCCGGGCCGAGAGCCTGGCGCCCGAGCGCTTCCTCGCGCTGGCCCGGGCGCTCGAGAGGCCCGGCGCATGAGTCCCGAGGAGCTGCGCGACGCCCTGGCTGAGCTGGCGCGCGAGGCGGGGATGGACGTGCGCGTGCACACCGGGGCCGGGGAGGTCGAGCCCGGCCTGCCGCTGGCGAGCGGTGTCTGCCGGCTGCGGGGCCGCGTGTGGGTGATCCTGAACGCGCGCGATCCCGTCGAGGAGCACCTGGAGGTGCTGGCGAGCGCCATCCGTGGGCACGCCCCCGAGCTGCTCGAAGAGCGCTTCCTGCCGCCCGCCGTGCGGTCCCGGCTGGAGGGCGGCGAGACGGAGTGAGGGCCGACTCCCCTTGGGGTCTTGCCCGGTTGACCGGGGCGGCAGGCGCGCTTAGCCTCCGGGGGTCGAGGGGAATCGCACAGGGCGATCCCCTACGCAGCAAACGCCCGGCCGACGCCAGGTCGGTCCGATGACGAGGATGTCGCCTCACCGATCGCCCAGAGCACGCTCGGATCCGCGCTGCGGACCGAGACGGGGGCGGGCACCGGGAAGTCGACCAGTCACGAAGCGCGGTCCACGGGGATCCGGCTTCGAACGTCGATGCACCGCGCCTCCGGCCACAGAGCCCGTGAGGCGCGTTTTCGTTTCAGGAGACCGACCCGAGCCCGCCCGGGCCCGGAGGATCGGTCATGTCCACCGTCCGCGCCGCCGCGACCACCGAACACCGCACCACCGTCCGCTCCCTGGCCGCCCGCAAGCGCCGGGGAGAGCGCTTCGCGATGCTCACCGCCTACGACTTCGCCTTCGCCCGCATCTTCGACGCGGCGGGGATCGACGTGCTGCTGGTGGGGGACTCGCTCGGCAACGTGGTGCAGGGCCGTGACACGACCCTGCCGGTCACCCTCGACGAGACCCTCTACCACACGCGCATGGTGGCGCGCGGCGCGGCCCGCGCTCTGGTGGTGGCCGACATGCCCTTCGGCTCCTACCAGGTCTGCGCCGACGACGCCGTGCGCGCCGCGATCCGGCTGATGAAGGAGGGCGACGCCCACGCCGTGAAGCTCGAGGGCGGGACCGCGGTGCGCGAGACCATCCGGCGGATCGTCGCCGCCGGGATCCCCGTGATGGGGCACGTCGGTCTCACGCCCCAGTCGGTGCACGCCATGGGCGGCTTCCGCGTGCAGGGGCGTGGAGACGCCGACCGGCGGCGGGTGATCGCCGACGCGCGCGCCGTGCAGGAGGCGGGCGCCTTCTCCGTGGTGCTCGAGGGCATGCCGGCGGCGCTGGCCGCGGAGATCACGGCCACGCTCACGATCCCGACGATCGGCATCGGCGCCGGCGTCGAGTGCGACGGCCAGGTGCTGGTGATGCACGACATGCTCGGCCTGAACGACTGGACGCCGAGCTTCGTGAAGCAGTACGCGGATCTCGGCGCGGCGGCGCACCGGGCCGCCCGCGCCTTCGCGGAAGAGGTGGCGGACGCCAAGTTCCCCGACACCGAGCACAGCTACCGCTAGCCATGCGCATCATGGAATCGACCGCCGAGCTCCAGGCCCGTGCCGACGCCGTGCGTGCGGAGGGTGGCCGCATCGCCCTGGTGCCCACCATGGGGGCGCTGCACGAAGGGCACCTCACGCTGGTGGACGCCGCCCGGGCCAAGGCCGACGAGGTGTGGGTCTCGATCTTCGTGAACCCGAGCCAGTTTGGGCCCGAGGAGGACTTCGAACGCTACCCGCGGCCCTTCGAGGCCGACGCGGCCGCCTGCCGCGCGCGGGGCGTGGACGTGGTCTTCGCGCCCGAGGCCGGGGAGCTCTACCCCGACGGGCACCAGACCTGGGTCGAGGTGGACGCGCTCACGCGACCGCTCTGCGGCGCCGGCCGCCCGGGCCACTTCCGCGGCGTCACCACCGTGGTGACGCGGCTTCTGCTGGCCGCCAAGCCCCATGTCGCCGTCTTCGGCGAGAAGGACTTCCAGCAGCTTGCGGTGATCCGGCGGCTCGTGCGCGACCTCGGATTCGACGTCGAGGTGCTGGGCGCGCCCATCGCGCGGGAGCCGGACGGCGTCGCCCGTTCGAGCCGCAACCGGCTGCTGGCGCCCGCGGCCCGGCGCGAGGCGCGCGCTTTGGCGCGCGCCCTCGACGTGGCCGAGCGCGCCGTCGCGGACGGCGAGGCTCGCGCCGACGAGATCCTGGCCCGGGTGCGGGCCGAGCTGGCGCGCGCTCCCCTGGCCTTCGTCGAGTACGCGGAGCTTCGTGACCCGCAACGCCTCGAGCCCGCCCCGACACGCCTGCAGGGGCCGACCCTGCTGGCGCTGGCCGTGCACTTCCCCGCTGCCTCAGGCGACCCGGGAGCCCGCGTGCGCCTGATCGACAACCGCGTGCTGCACCCCCATCTCCACCCGGAGGACCCCTCGTGACGCGCAAGATGCTGAAGTCCAAGATCCACCGTGCCACCGTGACCGAGGCGAACGTCGAGTACGAAGGCTCGGTCAGCATCGACTCGGAGCTGCTGCGTGCCGCCGACATCCTCCCGTACGAGGAGGTCGACATCTGGAACTGCAGCAACGGCTCGCGGTTGAGCACCTACGCGATCGAGGGCGAGCCGGGCTCGCGCGAGATCTGCGTGAACGGGGCCGCGGCGCACCTGGTGAAGCCGGGTGACACGGTCATCATCGCGAGCTGGGTGCAGCTGGACGAGGCGGAGGCGCGGTCCTGGGAGGCCGCCCGGGTCTTCGTGGACTCCCGGAACCGGATCCGCGACTGAGAAGGGCAGAACCCTCGACCGCCCGTCCGAATCGCGGCATCCGCGCGGCGGCCGCATCCATCGCTTCCGGGCATCCACGGCGTTCGGCGGCGGGTCGGTCGAGGCCCGTCCGAGGATGGGCGCCGCACACGCGGAGGTGACGCCCGCCTCCGGGCCCTGCCTGCCCCGCGCGCGACAGGTGCATTAGGATTGCGCGGCCATGGCTGACGAGCGGGGTGAGGACAAGGTGGTGGCCACCAACCGGAAGGCCCGCCACCTCTATCACGTGCTGGAGACGCACGAGGCGGGCCTGGTGCTCCTGGGGCCGGAGGTGAAGTCCCTGCGCGCCGGCCGGGCCAACCTGGTGGACGCCTACGCCCGCATCCGGCGGGGCGAGTGCATCCTGGTGAACGCGCACATCAGCCCCTACGACCAGGCGGGCCGCGAGAATCCCGACCCGCGCCGCGAGCGCAAGCTCCTGCTCCACAAGCCGGAGATCCGGCGCCTCCAGGGCAAGCTCAACGAGCGCGGCTTTACGCTCGTGCCGCTGCGCCTGTACTTCAAGCAGGGGCGCGCCAAGGTCGAGCTGGCGCTGGTGAAGGGCAAGCGTCAGGTGGACAAGCGCGAGACGATCCGCCGCCGGGAGGAGGAGCGCAGCCTGCGGCGCGCCGTGCGGCGGAGCGGGCGCGGGTGAGGGGCCGGCGCGCAGTCGCGGCCGCGGCGGCCGCCGCCTGGGGCTGCGGCCTCGCCGCCTCGCCGGCACCTCCCGTCGCCGTCGCCTATCGGCCGGACCGCCACGACTACCGCGCCTTCCGCGAGCGTCACCCCGAGGTGCTGGATCCCAACTACCTGCCGTTTCTGGCGCACGCGGTCTCCCTCCCCGATGGCGGCGACGCACTCGTCTTCTGTCGCTGGGAGGCCGACCGTTTCCCGCTGCCCGTGTACGTGGCGCCCGCGGAGATTCCGGAGGCGCTCCAGGACGAGTTCGCGCCGATTCCCGCCGAGGCCTTCGTGGCCGCGGTGGAGGCGGCGCTGGTGGCCTGGGAACGGGATCTCGAGGGGCTGGTCCGCTTCCGCCGGGTGAGCGACGCCCGGGACGCCGCCTTGCGGGTCGAGCTGGTCGCGCAGGTGGCGCCGGCGCCCGAGTCCACGATCTCGGTGCTGGGCCGCATCCAGCTCGGCGCGGCCTGTACCGTCACGGGCCCGCGGGTCGGCGACCGCGTGCCCGTGTCCTTCGATGTGCCGGAGCTGCGGCTCTATCTGGCGGACGACTACGGCCTCCTGAACCCCGACCAGGTGGAACGCGTGGCGGTCCACGAGCTAGGCCACGCCCTCGGCATGCGCCGACACAGTCCGGTGCCAGCCGACCTGATGTTTCCGGTGGCGCGGGACAGCCCGCTCGTGCGCGGGCCGTCGGAGCAGGACGTGAACTCGTTCCTGAGCCTCTACCGCCTGCCCAACGGCAGCGTCTTCCGGCTCCTCGACGCGGAGGGGGACGCGGCTCCGCCGCCGGCTCCGGGTCCGCCTCCGGGCCCGCCGCGGCTGGCGCCGGCGCCCCACGTGGACGCGCGTTTCGGCTACGAGCTCCGCCTGCCGGCCGGCTGGCAGCGGGTGGAGACGGCGGCGGGGGTCATCGCAACGGACGGACCCACCTGGGACTACGACGCCACCTTCCAGGTGATCGTCCGGGGCTACCCGACCGTCGCCGAATACCTCGACCGCTACGCTTCCCACTACGTGGGCAGCGGGCGGGTCCGGGAGCAGCGCCGGGTGGACGTCGCGGGCCGGCCCGCCCTGCGGATGGTGGTGTCGGGCCGGGAGGGGCCGGTCGTGGAGGAGCTCACCTTCGTGGAGGTGGGCGACGGCCGGATCCTGGCCATCGTGGCCGACTGCCCGGAAGAGGTCTACGCGGGCTACCAGCCCTGGTTCCGGGCGGTCCTGGCCACCCTGGAGGTGCGCAGCCTGGCGCCGCGGGGGTCTTCCGGAACCCCTTGACGGGCGAGCCCGGGTTCGGGCACATAGCGGGAAGAGGGGGTTCTGCGTGCGCGGATTCATCCTGTTGGTGGCGTTCCTGGTCGCGGTGGTGGGGGGTGCCTTCATGCTCGCCAGCGAGTACGGGGGCGAGGTCGTGACGCTCTGGACCACCGACGAGCGCGGCATCGAGTACAGCACGTCGCTCTGGGTGGTGGAGGACGCGGGCAGCCAGTGGCTGCGGGCCGGCAGCATCGACAGCGGCTGGTACCAGCGGCTGAGGGCACGCCCGGAGATCAAGCTGGAGCGCAACGGTGAGCTTCGTCGCTACCTGGCGCAGCCGCACCCCGACCAGACGGCGCGCATCAACGCCTTGATGGCGCGGGACTACGGCTTCGCGGACCGCCTGATCAGCATCGCGCGCGACGAGAGCCGAAGTGTTGCGATCCGTCTGAATCGGCTCGACTAGCTGCTGGAAGTCCGGCGGATGTCCTAGCCTCGCGGGGTGCCCGGCCGCGCCGCGATCGCCACGAGTCTCCTCCGGGAGGATCGGAGCCGGGTGCTGCACGCACTGCTGGCGCCGCTGGCGCTGCTGGCCTTCGCGGGGCAGGTCCTGACCCTCTCCGCCGCACCTCCCGCCAAGGACGGCCTCCACAACATCACCTTCGCCCATCACCTGGCCGCCCACGGCAGCTTCAGCCGCAGTCGTTCGGACGACCCGCAGCCCTCCAACTACCGCGAACCCCTGTGGCCGGCGCTGCTCGCCCTCGGGATCGCGGTGCACCCGGGTCTCGAGGCGGGGGACGACACGGGTCCGTGTCTGTGGGCCGGCGAGCCTCGCTGCGTCGAGCGGGTGGCGCAGCTGAAGCTGCTGAACGTGATCGCGCTGCTGGCCGCGGCCTGGCTGGCGGCGGCGGCGGCCTTCCGACTCACGCGGCGCGTGCTGCCGGGCCTGCTGGCCTTCGCGCTCGTGGCCTTCAGCGTGACGCTCGGTCGCGAAGCGGACCGCTTCTACTCGGAGGTGGTTGGGGCGGCGGCCGTCGGCGCGCTGGCGCTCGGCGCGCTGGTCGCCGCGCAGGCGCGGCCCTCGTTCGGGCGCGGCCTCGGCGTCGGGGCGCTGGCGGGCCTGGCGATGCTCGCCAAGGCCATCTACCAGCCCTTCCCGGTCGTGCTGGCGGCGGCGCTGGCCTGGACCTGGTGGCGGCGCGGCGCCCGGCCGGGCGCCGCCGCCGCCTGCGCGGCTCTGCTGCTCGGGGCGCTGCTGGTGGCGGGTCCCTGGATGCTGCGCAACCAGCTGCGCTTCGGCAGCGTCTCCATCTCGGCGCGGGAGCACAACCTGCTCTTCCGCGCGGATCTCGGCGCGCTGCCGTTCCGCGACTACGCCGCCGCGCTGGTCTGGTTCGCGCCGAACGCCTCCTTCCTGCGCGACGCGCGCAGCGCGTTGCGCGAGAGCGGCCGCGTGCGGCTCCTCGACGACGACGACCCGGAGGGCGCCTACCAGCGCGGGCACGACCGGCTGCGTGCCCTCAAGCGCGAGCCCGGCGGCGACTGGGACGCGCGCGCCCGGGCCGAGGCGCTGGCCACGATCCGCGCCGATCCCGTGGGCTACCTCGGCATGAGCGGGCCCCTGGCCTGGCGCGGACTCTTCGTCGAGTCGGGCTGGGGCGTCGAAGCGCCGGAGCCCGGCCAGGGCCTGGCCGAGCGCGCCTTCGGCCTGCGCCTGCCCGGGCTGCGCCTGCCCCCCGGTGGCGGTGACTCCCGCCTCGCGAGCTCGCTTCTGCTCTTCGGCGCCTTCGCGGCCTGCGCCGTGCACTGGCTGCGGCGCGCGCGCTGGGAGGCCCTCGTCTTCCTGCTTCCCGCCCTCTACGGCTACGTGGTCTACGTGATGGTGAGCCACATGTGGGTCCGCTTCGCCGTTCCCCTGCTCCCGATCCTCTGCGTGTGTCTGGCGGTCGTCGCCTGGGCCGGGCTTCGCAGGCTCCTGCGCATGGGGTGAGGCCCGGCGGCCGCGCGGTCAGCGCCCAGCCGGAGGCCGGCTCGCCGGGTCGAAGAGCGCTCCGACGGGCCCCCGCTCCATGCCCAGGCTGATGCGCTGCCCGTCGCGCAGCACCTGCATGCGCACGTATTCACCGGGCCGGCCCGCGGCCGCGATGCCGGCGAGCTCGTGGGCGTGGAAGATGCGGGCTCCGTCGTAGCTCCAGACCACGTCTCCGGGCTGGAGCCCCCCGGCGCTCGCCGACGAGGCGGGCAGCAGCTTCCCGACCACCAGGCGGTTCTCGCGCCCGGTGGCGAAGAGGAAGGCGTCGTAGCCGTCTTCGCCCAGCTCGGATCGCAGCCGGAAGTCCAGCGCGCGCAGCTGCTTGCGATGGCGCGGGCGCCCGGACCAGCCGCCCCGCAGGGCGCGGTCGTCGATCTCGAGCTTCGCCAGCTCGTACTGCTCCCAGCGCTCGCGCAGGTCCTCGATCTCGAAGTTGGCGACCCCCGCGGCGCGCAGCGCGTCGGGGTCGAAGCGGGCCTTGGACTCGTCGGGAGCGTCGGGGCCGCCGGCCGCCCCGGACACCGGAGGGGCCGGCTCCGGATCCGCCTCGGGCTGACGAGCCGGGGGAGGCGGTTCGGGCGCCCGCGCCGGGGGCGCCGTGGCGCGCAGGAGATCGCCGCGCAGCGCAGCCACCTCTTCGGCCAGCGCACGGCGCGCGCGCCGTTCCGCTTCGAGCTCCGCGCGGAGCGTCTCCAGCTCGCTGCGGACCGCCGGTTCGGGCGGCGTCTCGGACGACGGGCTTCCGACCGTTCGCGCCACCACGACCAGGACGGCCAGCCCGACCCCGAGCAGCGCCGCCGCGACGGCGGCCGCGCTCGCACCCGTCTCTCTCCTGCGTCCGTGCAGAACGCCGTCCTCCCGGGCAGACGGTATCCGACGGGCCGGGCCCGCGCCGACGCGGCCGGGGCTAGGGGCCGAGGAGCTTCTGCTGGAGCAGCCGGTTGATGAAGTCCGTCACCGGCGGGACCGCCTCGTTGTCGCTGGCCGTGACCACGTCCACGTGGGCGTAGCCTTCGAGGATCACCACCGTGGTGTCCGTGCTGGCGATCGAGCCCAGGTAGTTCGCGAACGACGCCTCGCTGGGCGTGAGGCCGTTGGAGCCGCCGATGGCGAGCACCGGGACGTCCACGTTGGCGTTCTGGGTCACGTTCAGCAGGTCGGGCCGGCCGAGGGCGCTCGAGTCGCGGCCGAACTGGAAGTCCAGCCCCGGGCGCCCGTCGATGAAGTACCACTCGGACTGGTTGCCGGTCTCGTAGAGCGCGCGTGTGAAGTCGTTGATGTCCGTGACCTCGCGCTCGACGCCCCAGCGGGCCGGCGGGTCCGTCGGGGCCGGCCTCGGCCCGTTGTCGATGATCGCGCAGCCGGTCTCGCCCACGTCGACGTTGGCCACCGGGAAGGGCGGGGGCGGGATCGGCGGACAGGTCAGCGGGTTCGGGTGGGCGGGGTCGAAGCGGGGGCTGTCGAAGGGGATCCAGGTGCGCCGGATGCCCTCGTCGAGCGCCAGGTAGAAGTCGCCCGGCACGAGGAAGTCGATCGGGTTGACGACGTTGCTGCCGTTGGCGCTGAAGCCGAACGAGGCGCTGAAGGCGGCGTTGGTGCTGAACTCGTCGTCGAGAAAGAAGCCGACGATGGAGCGGTTCGTCATGGGCGCCTGGAGCAGGATGCTCACCGGGACGTTGCCGAAGAGCGGCGTGGTCTGCACCACCGACGGCTCCGTCGGTGCGAAGGTGCCGGCCACGCCGTTCAGCTCGCCCGCCGCGCCGATGTCGACGGCGTTCACGAAGCCGAAGAGATCCTCCAGGAAGATGTCCGAGTCCGAGAGCACGTTGGTGGTGCCGTTCACCAGGTCGTCGATGCCCGCCAGATACGTGGCCTCATCGGGGGCGCTGGCGCTCGGCCCGCGGGTCCCGCCGCCCTCGAGGAGCAGCAGCCCGTCCACGAGCTGGTAGCCTGCCTCCACACCAGGGCCGGGATCGAAGTCGTAGGCGGCGAAGATGCCGGTCCAGGTGGTGCCGAGGGAGTGGCCGCCGAAGATCACGAGCCCCTCGGGCCCCACCACCTGGCGTGCCGCCAGCACCAGCGCGCGCCAGTCGCGGGCGTAGGTATCGGCGCCCCAGTAGGCGCCGAAGCGGACGTCGTCCTGGACGAGCTTGATGAAGTCGGAGTCGTTGCCGAACGCATCCGGAAGCGTGAAGGGACCGTCCGGCATGCCGTCGCCGTCCACGTCCGACGTCGGGAAGTAGAAGCGCACGCCCTCCGCCAGCGCCTGGTCGATCGCGGCCGCGTCGCCCCCGGCCGCCTCGGCCATGCTGCGCGCGTGGAGCCCGCCGCGGCGGTCCTCGAGCTGGTTCGAGCGGCGGTTGATCGCCCATACCTCGAGGTTCCCGCCGAAGGCGCGCGCCAGGTCGCGGGCGATCGGGTCGAAGGTGCCGGCGCCGCCGAGGAAGCCGGGGACCAGCACCAGGATGACGCGCGGATTGCCCGCGGCGCCGGACACGCGCGTGCGCACGTAGTCCACGTGGTTGAGATCGACGCCGGTGCCGAGGATCTGCTCGATCTTCCCGCCCGGCGGGATCGGGAACTCCTCGGGCGCGCCGGAGCCCGGTGTGTGCACCTCGAGGTAGCCGGTGATCTGCTCGGCCTCCTGCAGCACCACGATTCCCGTCTGGCAGGTGGAGGCGCCGCCCAGGGCGAGCGAGGCGGCCGCGAGGCCGGCGAGGGCAAGGCGCAGGCGCGTCATCGGGCAATCTCCGCGCGGCGGCGGCGGAGCGCCGCCGCGCCGGCAAGGGGCAGCAGCAGCCACGGCGAGGGCTCGGGCACCTCCCCGATCGCCACCACGCGCACGTCGATCAGGCCGGCGGGGCCGAGGCTGTCCACCTGGAAGCTGGTCTCCAGGCAGGTGACGCCCCCGCACGGAACGAACGCGCCCTGCACGTCGCTGAGGGTCTGGTCGAACTCCATCAGGCCGTCGTCCAGACGCAGGAAGAGGTTCGGGATCAGGAAGCTTCCGTCCGGGCGCAGCACGCCGAGCCCGGGCGCCGAGAGATCGGGGTCGAGCGTGATGCTGAACCCGCCGCCCGTCACGGCCACGTCCACCAGGTCGAAGGTCGTGTTGCCGACCAGCGGCGGCAGGCTGCCGAGGTCGACCCGGAGCGTCCCCGAGAGCGGGGCAGGCGACCCGTCGGCCGGGTCGAGCTCCGAGAGCGCCGGGTCCAGGGTGAGGTCGAAGCCCACGGCCCGGGCATCGGGGGCGGCCAGCAGGGCGGCCAGGACCAGGGCAGGCCAGGCGATCCCGGCCCCGCGCAGCGAAGAGCGCAGCATGGGTCGATTCCTCTCGAGAGACGATCGTGCGTAGGTGGTGTCTCGCCGCGCGAAATGGCGCGGGCTCGCGAGCCGGCTGCGGCTTCCGATGCAAGCCTGCGTCGCAGAGGAGCTTTTCCGGCTGGTGCGCGAGGTGGGGTCGGGAGCGCGGCTAGGAGCCGCCCGCCTTGATGCGCGCCCAGCGCAGGGGCGACCCCAGCTGCGCCCAGTAGGTCGTCGGGAAGGCCGGGAGGTCGGCCAGCCCGGTGTCCTCGGGCGGCTCCCGGTCGCGGGGCCAGAAGAAGGTCCGGAAGACCAGGTCCCACACGATCACGTTCTGGCCGTAGTTGTGGTTGGCCTCCCAGACCGTGCGCGAGTGATGCCAGCGGTGCAGCTCGGCCATGCTGAAGAAGTAGTTCAGCGGGCCGAGGCGGACGGGCAGGTTGGCGTGCTGGAAGTAGCCGTGCACGGCGGACAGCAGCAGGAAAAGCGCCAGCACCTCCGGCCCGCAGCCGAGCAGCGCCAACGGCACCAGCCCGATCGCCGTGTCGAGGCCGATGTCGATCGGATGGAAGCGCACCGCGTTCAGCCAGTAGAGCCGCGGGACGCTGTGGTGGGTGGCGTGGAAGCGCCAGAGGAAGTCGCGCTCGTGCATCGCGCGGTGCAGCCAGTACTTCGGGAGCTCCGCCACCACCAGGGCCAGCACCACCTGGGGCGCCCACGGCCAGGCGTGGGGCCAGACCCCGCCGCCGGTGCGGGCGGCGAGCCAGACCGCGGCCGGTGCGAAGGCCACGAAGACGCCGGTCCGCACCAGCCCTGCGGTGAGCGAGACGGAGACCAGGTGCGCCAGGTCCACCCGCATGTCTCCGTGGGAGTGCAGCCAGGCGCGGTGCGCGGGGAAGACCCGCTCGAGGCCCAGGATCAGCAAGGCGGGCAGCACCGTCCCCACGGCCAGCGCCGCCTCCGGCCGCGTGCCGCCCCGCATGGCCAGCGCGGCGCCCAGGCAGGTTCCGCCCAGCACCAGCGGAAAGGCGAAGTGGGAGACGAGGCGGCGGGCGATGCGCATCGCCGGCCATGCTAGCGCTCCCGCGACGGCCCTCTCGTGGGTGCGAGCGGGTCCGCCTACAGCGGCGCCGTGGACGAGGTCGGCGGGCGAGGGGCCTCCGCCGGGTCGGGCGCCGAAACGTCGTAGGCTCCCGTATTCAGCTTCCAGATCTCGAGGAAGCGCCGGCGGCTCAGCAGCGGCCCCTGGGTGACCACCACGAGGGCGTCGTAGAGCTCCGCGATCCGGGGATCGTGAACCAGGTTGCGGCCCTGCTTGCGGCTGTCCACGTAGCCCTCCGGCAGCGCACGCGTGAAGTGACCGATTCGCCACATGCCCGGCGCCGCGGGGAGTCGCGCGAGCAGCGGGTCGGTGATGGCCCACTTCTCGATGATGTGGACGTGGGGACCGGCGTAGAACCCGAAGATGCCCGTGCCGCCCTTGATCACCACAGAGGGCGCCTCGGCGCGGGCGCGAAGCCCCCGGGGCTTCATGGGGTCGTTGGGCAGCGCTACGTCCGGCCGCCAGCGCAGCAGCCCCGTGCGCTTGTAGTAGGAGGCCCGCTCGTCGGCGACGCCGTGGATCATGGCCACGGGCGGCCCGTATCGGGGCCCGGCGCGCAGCGGGGAGCGCGGGACGGCGATGCCGAGGAGCAGCAGCGCGCCGAGGGGCGCAGCCGCCCACCAGCCGAAGCGCCCGGGGCACCAGCGCGACACGAGCGCCGCGGCGATGAAGACGGGCGCGGCCAGGAAGCGCCCGCTCATGAAATCGCCACCGATCCACAACACGTAGAGCGCGTACAGGAGGAGGCCCGCGGCCACGGGGCGGTCGCGCGGATCCCGTGCCAGGACGGAGCCCCCCAGCGCAGTCAGGAGGACGAGCGGCGTCAGCGGGTCCATCCGCAGGGAGGCCTCGTAGTAGTGGAGGCCCTGGGTGACGAGGGTGAGTCGCGGAATGCCCGTGGCCAGCTTGGCGTAGGCGGTGTTGGGGAATGGGAAGCCGTAGTAGAAGAGCGAGAACAGCTCCCAGGCCGCGAACGGTGCCAGGCCCAGGGCGAGCATCCGGAACGAACGGGCGCCCGGACGCTCGAAGACCGCGGCCACGAGCGGCGGCGCGAAGAGCAGCACGCTGTCCATGCGGTTTACGGCGGCCAGCGACGTGACCAGCGCCAGCGTCACGGTACGCCGCGGGCCCGGCGCCCAGCCGTAGTAGGCGGCCAGGAGGGCGGCGAGGAGCAGATGGGTCAGCGGGTTCTCCAGCCCCGAGGTGGAGTAGTCCACGAACGCCTTCGAGCAGCTGAGGATCGCGAGCGCGAGGAGCGCGCCGACCCACGACCCCGCCACGCGGGACGCGAGCAGAAACGCCGCCGTGGCCGTCGTGAGCAGCGAGACGGCAAGCACGGTGTAGTACGCCTCTCCCGTGACCGCGTAGGCAGGCAGCAACAGCATCATCCACAGGGGGTGCGTGTAGGTCTGGACCCGCTCCACCGTGTTCCACGTGAGGCCGAACCCGTTCGCGACGTTGTCGATCGTGCGCAACGTGATGTAGGCGTCGTCGCAGATCCAGGCGGAGCGCAGGACGGTCGTGAGCAAGACCAGCCCCGCCGCGGCCAGCGCCAGCGTCGCGACGCTCCGCCCCCGGATGCGGAGCGTGCCGTCGAGGATGCGAGGGCTCGTACCGACCGTCATGCGAGCAAGCTGGGGCGGTGCGTGCGCATCGCGCCCGATGCTATCACGTGGGGCCCGGCGGTCCCGCTGCGAGGATGGCAGACTATCCCGGCACGACTCGACCGTTCGATCGGCAGCGGAGGACCATCGTGACGACAGCCCTGGTGATCGCCGTTGTCGCCGGCCTCGTCGCCATCTCGCTTCGATGGCTTCCCCTTCCGTACGTGTGGATCCTCGCCATCGCCGCCGCGGTCTCCCTGGCCCGGTTCGCCAGGTCGAGAACGATTCGTGCGAAAGCCATCTGGTGGAATCTCGGAGTCGTGCTGCTGATCTTCGCGGCGACGGAGTCCTTTCTGGCGGTGCGGGAGTACCGCCGGCGCGACGTGGAGGCGAGTCGGATTCACTCGTACCAGGTGTACGATCCTCTGGAGGATCCCGATCTCGGCTACGTCCTGAGACCCGCCTCCACGCGCACGGCCCGCAAGCTCTTCGACGATGAGGTGATCTACGAGGTCGTGTACACCGTCGACCCGCAGGGACTGCGCGTTTCACCGCCTCCCTCGGAGCAAGGCAGGGCATCGATTCTCTTCTTCGGAGGTTCGTACAGCTACGGAGAAGGGGTGAACGATCACGAGACGATGCCCTATCAGGTGGGACTGAAGGCTCGTGGCCGGTACGACGTGTACAACTTCGGGGTCCACGGCTACGGCCCGCAGCACATGCTCGCCCTCATCGAATTCGGCAAGGTGGCTGCGACGGTCGATCCCGCCCCGGCCTGGGCGATCTACCAGGCGATGGTTCCAGAGCACGTGTATCGGGTAGCGGGGCTTCGCCCCTGGGTCAGAATGGGTCCCCGGTACGTCCTGACACCCGACGGCGACGTCGTGCGCTCGGGAGCCTTCTCCGATCAGGACTGCAATCACGCGATCTGTACCTTCGCGCTCGCTCAGCTCCGGAAATCCGCCGCGGGCAGGCTGGTGCTCGACTACACCCGGCACGTCGGAGAGCCGGACGAGGATCTGTTCGTCGCCGTCGTGGCGAAGGCCTCGCGGCTCCTGAAGCAGACGTACCCCGGACTCCGATTCCACGTGCTGCTCTGGCGAGGCCATCCTGGCGTCGTGATGAAGCTGGAGCACGCGGGCGTGTCGGTGCACCGGGTGGATGGCATCTTCGAGTCGGCCGGGCTCGAGCGAGGTGCCCCGAGACTCCACCGACGCGATCGGCATCCGGCACCGGAGGCGCACGCCCTGATCGCGGATTACGTGGTGGACGAGATCCTCGGACCCCAGAGGTGAGCGGGCCTGGCCCCGACGCTGGCGCGCCGGGGCACAATGTGTCCCCGCGGGGCGATTTGCCCCAAGCGGCCGTGGTGCCTACGTTGGAAGCCGTGGGGGCGACTTGGCTTCGACGGATGGTCGAAGGCGAGCGCTGCGTGCCGAGGTCGTCACCTCTCCTCGTGAAACCGGTGGCATGTTGGTAGTCGATAGCTGCCGACGATAACTACGCACTCGCTGCCTAGCCGAAACTAGGACTAGCGACGCCCGTCCGTGACGTCTCCTAGCGGGTCGCGGGCGTCATCAGGAGACTGGCCCCCGGCCGCTGGCAGGCCGCATCCGGGGGCGAGAATCACGTCTGCCTGGGCGGTTGCTGCTCCGGCTTCGGTGACTGGCTCCGCCGAGATTGAGCTGAAGCTACGCACGTAGACGCGCTGGCTGGATGCCATGCGGACGCGGGTTCGATTCCCGCCGCCTCCACCATTTTATCCAACAAAATCAGATACTTACGAGGGCGATTTCCTCCTGGAGGAACACTGGAGGAACATCGACCCTCAAGACCTGGCGCCGGGAGATCGCCCGGCTGAGCGCATTCTCGGGCGCCTGATGGCCTCCACCAGGGCCTGGTCGGCGAGCTTCGCGTAGACCTCGGTGCTCCGCGGATCGCGGTGGCCGCAGAGCTTCTGGATCACGTCGAGGGGCACCCCCTGGCGGCGGAGCTCGGTGGCCGTCGAGTGCTTCGTCCCCGTGTAGAGCGAGACGCGCACACCCACCTGCTTGCAGGCCTTGTACCAGGCCCGCTTGAGCGACGTCTCCGCCCAGGCTCCGCCGGTGTTCGGGTTCACGAAGAGGCGCCCGCCGGCGACCCGCCGCTCGCGCGGGACCCAGCGCTCGAGCCACTCCGCCAGCTCGTCCGGGAGGGGAAGGGTCTTCGGCTCGTCGTTCTTGACGGACTTCGTCCCGGAGTAGAGGCCCCGATCGGCGCGGCTCACGTCGATCGTGATCCAGCCGTCGCCTCGGAGCTGGCGCGACGTCATCTCCACGGCCTCGCTCGGCCGGATGCAGAGCAGCGCCATCGCCAGGAAGACGCCGCGCTTCTCCTCCGGAATCGCGTCCAGGATCGCCCGCTGTGTCGCTGGGCCGATCGTCGCCGGGTTGCTGCGCAGCTTCTTCGGCCAGGTGACCTTCGGAACCGCCCGGATCTGCTCCACCTCCACCAGCCAGCCGAGAAACGCACGGAAGCCGGCGACGACGTTCCACGCGGTCTTGCCGGTCACGTTCCGCAGGCGCAGCCACTTCAAGTACTCGCGGCTCGCGAGCGGACCCACCATATGGACGCTGCGGTTGCGCCAGAAGTCGAAGTGGCCGCCGGCCTTCGCCCAGCGCTTGTACTCGCGAAGCGTGCGCGGTGCCCGCTCGCCCGCCTTCACCTGCTGCTCGAAGTCCGAGAGCCAGCGCTCGAGCCAGGGGCCGATGCGGTGGCGCTTCGAGGCCGTCGGCGCGAAACGATCGACCGCGTGTTGCTTCCCGATCTCCTGGCCGAGGATGCGGATGGTGTCGAGCAGCGCCTGGGCCTGCTCGCGCGATTCGAGGCGCACGCCCTTGTGGGAGTAGATCTTCCCGTAGCGCCCGAAGTCGAGGACGAAGCGGCGCTTTTCGCCGTCGCCACCTTCTCTTTCCCAGACTACGCCCCAATCCGCCACGTCCTCCCATCTAGCACGCAAGGGTCGGCGCGGGGAAGTCTCGATCTCGACTTCCGGCGTCGATGCCCGGACAACCGCCCAGGCCTGCAGGCGGGTGGGGAGCCTATCTTGGGATTCGATGACCTGATCTCGCGGGCGGGAAGACAGGTCATCCAGGGAGGAACAACTCCTTCTAGCACAGCGGCCCGGTCAGACGAAACTCGGCGGCCACTGACCCAAGCGGATCTCAGCACCGCCGCGCTCCCCAGGTTCGAAGAATCTCAAGCGCCGGAAGGGCGGTGGGAAGGGGCCCTAAGACCGCGTCCCCTCCGCCAAGCGGCGCTCGGCGTAGCTCCAGGCCCCCTCCATCCTTGGCCGCAGCTCGAGCTCGCCTTGGGTCTCGGACGTTCGTGACCGGTGCTGACATACCCGTCGCGCTATCATCGCGGGGTAATAGATAACGAGGCGGTCGGACCCCCAGCCGAACGATGCCGCCCTGGGGAGGTCGTGTGCTCAACCGCCAAAGGATGATCCTGGCCCTGCTCGACCGTGCCGGGGCTCCGGTACTCAACACGATGCTGGTTAAGCTCGCGTTCCTTCTGCGCGAGGAGACGGCGGTAGGCCGGGACCGCACGTTCTACGGCTTCGTGCCCTACAAGCAGGGGCCTTTCTCATTCGGCCTGTACCGGGAGCTGGAGACGCTTGAGCGCGACGGCTACGTGGAGCGCGGGGATCGGTCTATTGGCCTCGCCGCACGCACGAGGAAGCTCAGCCGCGATCAAGTCGAACGTCTATCCCGCGCACAGTCCGAGGCTGTGGCCACCGTGGTCAAGGAGTACGGCAGCAAGCGACGCACCAGCCTGCTGCGCAGTGTGTACAGCCGGTACCCGTGGTACGCCAGCAAGAGCGAACTTGTCCAGTACGTGCCCAGAGATGTTCCCGAACCCCCGAAGCGCGAGCGCGCGGCTTACACGATCGGGTACGAGGGGAAGTCCGTGGACGGGTTCTTCAATGGACTGCTCGCCTCGGGCCTGGAAGGGATTCTGGACGTTCGCGCCAACCCGGTCTCGCGAAAGTACGGGTTCGCGAAGCGGTCCATGAGCCGGATCGCGGAACATCTTGGCCTTGCCTACCACCACATGCCGGAACTGGGGATCACTGGCAACCATAGGGCCGACCTCTCCGATTTCGATTCGTACCAGCGTCTTCTCGACCAGTACGAGAAGAAAATGCTGCCGAAGCGAAAGGTGTATGTCGAACACGCGACGGAGCTTCTCAGCTCTCAACCCTTGGCGCTGCTGTGCATGGAAAAGGACGTGCGGTGCTGCCACCGTGGGCGGCTCGCGAACCGCGTGGCCGAGGAAAGCGGCCTGCCGGTAGAGCACTTGTAGCTGGAGGCCCTCTGTGGAGCGCCTGCGAGTCCTGATCACCGTGAAGACCTACCCAATTCCATCCGCGACATACGATGAGCTGGTCTGCACTGCTGGAGTAACCGAGCAGGGGGACTTTGTTCGGCTCTATCCAGTCCCCTTCCGGGACCTGCCGTGGACGCAGCAGTATCCGAAGTACCAATGGATTGAAGTCATGGCGGAACATCATAAGCGGGATCGGCGAAAGGAGAGCATGCGGCCAGACCCGGAGAGCATTCGGTTCTATGGCGAGCGCATTGAGACGCGAAACGGCGACTGGTCTGCTCGCGGCCAATACGTACTCAGAAACGTATCCCAGTCGATGGAAGTGCTGAAGGATGCTCAGGAGGCGGACAACACCTCGCTCGGAATCTTCCGTCCTAAGGTGGTCGAGGACTTCGTTGTAGAGGAAGAGAGCGAGAGGGACTGGAAGCCGTCGGCGCTCGCGGCCATCAAGCAAGAGAGGCTCTGGGAGACCCGGCGTGCATCCCGAGAGCCGGTCCGCAAGCTCCCGTACAAGTTCAGGTACAAGTTCCGATGCGACGACGATCGCTGCAATGGGCATACGATGATGAACGAGGACTGGGAGCTCGGCCGCCTGTACTGGCGGCATATAGATCGGGGCGACAGCGAGGAGGCGGCCATCTTCGGAGTCCGACAGCGATTCTTCACAGAGATGTGTGCTCCCGCCAACGAAACGTACTTCTTCGTCGGCACCGTTCTGGGCCACGGAACTTGGGTGGTTCTAGGTACCTACTACCCAAAGATCGGAAAGTCCGGCAATCCGAACGAAGAGAACTTGGAGCTGTTCCCGGAGGAGAAGTAGCGGGCATCGCCCTCGCGGCCTACGGCAAGCCATCGCCGGCGTGCCCGTCGAAGAGCCCGGCCCGACAGACATATCCCCTCGCGGTCTCCACCGGCCGGTGCCGAGTCTGGTCCATAAATGGCCACCGAAGTCGGCCGGCCGACGAGAATTCACAGCTGCCCCCAAGCCGAGCCGGCGAACGGACCCCCTACGAATCCATGGAGGGCAAGATAAAGCACCGCGGTAGCTCGCCAGTCGGT
Source organism: uncultured delta proteobacterium (assembly GCA_947259215.1). Classification (GTDB taxonomy): domain Bacteria; phylum Myxococcota_A; class UBA9160; order UBA9160; family JAFDET01; genus CAMYLJ01. The sequence goes on along the minus strand of CAMYLJ010000001.1, from coordinate 19,455 downwards.
GCGGCGTCGCGCGCAGTTGGGTACCGGATTCCGCCGTCTGCGCCGTCCGGGTACCGTCGCCTGCACGCGCAGCGAGCTTGTCTATCGTCGGCACAAGCTTGCACGCGCAACGGTGTGATGAATGGCGGACGACGACATTCGGATTCCCCGAAGCGGACGGCACGGCATAGCCCTGCCTGCGCCGAAACGCCTGGCCGGGCGCGCCCCCATCGAACCCGATCCAGGTCCCTCAGACCACCCGTGTGTCCGCGGTCGCGGCGCTCCCGAGATCCAGAGCCGCGCAACCGCCAGCAGTCCGGCTGCGGCCTCCTCGGGATCGAGCTCCTCGCGCTGGCGGGCTACTGTCTGCGGCGTAGGCGGCGGTTCGCCGCTCCAACACAGGGCGCCCACTGATGCGTGCAGCCAGCCTCGTCGTACCCGTACTCGGAATGATCGTGGCCCCGACGGGCCTCGCCTTCGCCCAGGGAGCCCCCTGCCCGGACAACGCGCGGATCGTGACCGAGCAGACGGAGTCCACCACGCGGCAGTGGTGCGAGCGAAGCGTGGCGGGCCAGGCGCAGTTCCACGGCCCGTGGCGGGAGTGGTACGCCAACGGCCAGATGCGGCTCGAGGTGGAGTACCGCAACGGAGTCCGGAACGGCGTGAGCCGCAGCTGGAGCGAATCCGGCCAGCTCCTGGGCGAGATCCCCTTCCAGGGTGGCAATCCGGAGGGCGAGGGACGCGCCTGGTACCCGAATGGCCAGCTCAAGTACGTGGGGCGGACCGTGCGGGGCAAGCCCGAGGGCCTGCAGGAATCCTGGTACGCGGACGGTCTCCCCTCCCGCCGCGCCGAGTACCGGGGCGGCGTGGAAGACGGCTCCTACGAAACCTGGTACGAAGGTGGCGCGCGCAAGCAGCGAGGCCACTACCGGGCCGGCAAGCCCGTGGGCCAGTGGACCACCTGGTACGAGGACGGCACCAAGGAGTCCGAAGGCGCCGCGGCCGCCGGCCAGCGCGAGGGCGCCTGGACCTTCTGGAACCGGGACGGCAGCGTGCGCGCGGCCGGCGCCTACACCGACGGCGTGTTCCGCTCCTCTTCGGAGGCCCGCGCCGATCCCGCCCGGCAGCGGGGGCTTCGGCTCGAAGAGGAGCGTCGCTAGAGCCGGACATCGCGTGCAAGCGTGCTTGACGCCAGGGACGCCTCTAGCAGCACTCTACTCGCCGCACCTTTACCCCCGCCTCCCGCAGCAGCTTCAACGACACCTCCCCTAACGGATCGTCCGCGTTGTAGACCGCCTCCCTCAGCCCAGCGTTGGTGATCATCTTGGTGCAGTGGCCAGTGGTGTCCAGGAGCGGCACCAGCTACGGCGCCCACCACGAGGAAGGCGAACGCCTCCACGCCGTGCCCGCCGTGGGCGGCCTCCTCCCGGTGCGGGGCGTATCTACCTCACCTTACGTCGATTTGACCGAAATCCATTTACCGGACGCTGCCCAAGAACGCAGCCAAGAATCCCTATGCTCCTCCCGAGTGGGAGCCACAACACTCGTGTGTCAATCTGGCCGGGCTCGGATCACGCTCGGACCTGGAGGACGAGGAGGATTCCATGATCGGAACGGCTGCTTCGACGACGGCGCTCCGCCTCGTGGTCGCGTCTGCGTTCCTCGCCATGCTGGCGTGTGAAGCCGGAGGCGGCTTCGCGGCCACGGCCAACGAGTGGGAGTATGCCCAACTCGAGATCTGGTGGGAGAAGCCGCAGGGCGTCAACTACTACGAGAAGTACCACTGGTCCGACCCCCGAGAAAGCATGACCGCCGACAGCTTGGAGCAGCTGCTCGGCCAGATGGGCATTGCCGAGCAGGAGCTGGCCGAGGTACGGACCAGCCACCTCGTGCTCGCACTCGGTCGGGCGGGAAGCCAGGGGTGGGAGCTCGTGGGCGAATCCATCGCGCCGGTGACGGAGGGTGTCGGCCACTACTGGATGGTCAACCGGAACTTCCTGTTCAAACGGCCCCGCTGAGCCGTGGAGCACGCTGCGCGAGGCAGGGATCCCTCGGAAGGGACACCCGGTCGGCCGCTGCGCTGCGTGGCACTTCGACCGCGTCGTGCATGGTAGGCTGATCGTCGGAGCCCGATCCGATCCAAGGAGTCGACTGCAACAACGCTGCTACGGCCGCCTGCCTGCTGACTCGGAGAGCCGGATGCGCGCTCGAATACCGTGGATGCCGCCGCTGGACGAGAGGACGCTGTAGATCGACGGGCCGGGCCGGCGTCGGATCAGAGCGACTGCCAAGCCCGCGCCGACCAGCCAGGCGGGCGAGGGCTCCGGCAGCGGATGGAAGGTGACGTTGTCGACGAGTCCGCTCAAGGCGGGTGGGTCGGGATCACCGGCGGCCCACGAGATGGAGATCGGGGCGCGCTGGCGCTGCTGCGACACGTCGACCGTCCTGAGGCTGGGGTTCCCGATGGGATCCGGTAGCTCCACCGGCAGCTCCAGTCTGATGATGATTGCTGGAAGGAGCTGGAAGCCGGCGAAGAACCGGAGGGATGCGCCGTGCGCACCCGTTCCCTCATCCAGCAGCTGGTCGAAGCTGATCACTCCTACTTCGCTGAGATCGACCCACTGCCAGATCTCGGTCGCGGGGTCGGCTTCCCCGTCGCCCGAGATCGCCCAATGGCCCCCCAGCCTCTGCGTCTGCACGCGCTCAGCCGAGCCAGAGGTACTCCAACCCTGGAGGCCGTCTTCGAAATCGAAGACGACCGGACCCTGGGAGAAATCGGGAGTGAAGACCGGTGCAACCCCGGAGAGCGGGTCCGCAGCACCCCGGCTGCTGCCGAGCAGGATGGCGAGGCTCAGCGTCAGCGGCACTAGCGCGCGGACGGCGAAGCGGGATGCCGAAACCACCTCGTCGTATGTGGGTGGAGACGCTCGGAAGTGGCAGCCGGTGCGGGGCGTATTCGGCGTATTTGACCGAAATCGAGTTGCCGGACGCTGCCCAAGAACGCAGCCAAGAATTCCTATGCTCGCTGCGCCAGGAATCCCTCCTGGAGGACCGCGACCTCGCGCACGGCGGCCGCCAGGTCGGCGGCGACGGCCTCCGCCTCGGCGACCTGCGCCTTGCTGCGGGCGGCCAGCGCATCGGGCCCCGCGTGGCTGGCCGCGTCCGGATCCACCGGCGCCCCGGCGTGCGCGACGGCCAGGCGCCGCGCCAGGAACTGCAGCTCCGCCTCGCCGAGGCGTCCCTCGGCCAGGCGCACGTCGGCGCGATCGCGGTCGCCACCCTGGGGCCTGTCGCTTGCGTCCCTGCCCGCCGCCACGCGCGGAGCATAGGGTTCGCCACCGCCCCCGACAGCGTGGCCAGGCCGGGCGCCGGCCGGCTACGGCGCGGCAGCCGGGCCGCAGCGGGAGGGCGCCGTCGCGAACGCGAGCCAGGCGATCAGCTGGCTGCGGGCGTCGGGCTCCGGTATGCCCGCCCAGGTCATGTGGGTTCCCGGGACGAAGCCCGGCGGGTCGCGCAGGAAGGCGTCGAGGCTCTCGGGGCCCCAGACGATTCCGGAGCGCCGCATCGCGTCGGAGTACGGGAAGCCCGGAACGCTCCCCGCCCGCCGGCCGAAGAGCCCGCAGTGCCGCGGTCCCACCCGGTCGTAGCCGATCGCATGGCAGGCGAGGCAGCGATCATAGACCTCGCGGCCGGCGTCGAGCTCGGCCGCCCGGGTGGGGTCCCCGCCCGCTGCCAGCGCCGCCACGAAGGCGACACCGGCAAGGGCGAGCACGGCGCCGCAGACGGCGCCCCGCCTCACGAGACGAAGGCCACCGGCACCGGGTTCTCCCCGAGGATGTAGCGCAGCACCGACCAGTGCATCGCCTCGTCGCCGAGGATGCTCGCTGCGGCCTTCGCCAGGTCGCGGTTCCCGAACAGCGGCACGGCGCCCAGGTACGCGCTGACCGCGCCCTTCTCGAGACCGGCCGCGAAGCGCAGCACGTCCGTCTGGCTCTGGAGCTGGTCGACCGGGAAGGCGTACTCGGACCGCGGGTCGGCCGGGGCGCCGCCGAGCGCACGCACCGTCCTGGCGAGAAGCTCCGCGTGCTCCTTGTGATGGCCCTGGAACTGGACCGCGAGGTCGAGCGCATCCTTGGCCAGGAGGCCGCTCTCGGCGCCCACCTGGTAGGCCGCCACGGCCTCGTGCTCGGCCGCCAGCGCGGTGTTCAGGATGCGTGCGTCCGCGGACGGATCGGAAGCGCGCGCCGCGCGCGCGCCCAGCAGGCTCGGCGCCCCGGCGAGCAGCCCGATGGCCGCCGCCGAGAGGGTGGCTCCGCCGCCCGCGAGCAGGCTCCGGCGGGAGACACGCGCAGCAGTGGGAGATACGGAAGGGGACTTGCGCACGGGAGTTCCTCCAGGCTCTGGCGCCCTCCAGCGGACGCCGCCACCATCGGACGGGGGAGGACCCGAAAGGTTCCCGGGAACCTTTCCGGCGCTGGTGCGTCGATTCGGGAGAAGCCATGCACGGAGATCCCATGGAGCCGCTTCCGCCCCTTCCCGCCACCGCCCACGCCCTCTCCGATGCGGAGGTCGTCGCCCGCGTGCTCGCCGGCGAGCCGGCGCTCTACGAGATCCTGATGCGCCGCTACAACCAGCTCCTCTACCGCAGCGTGCGCTCGATCCTGCGCGACGAGGCGGAGGTGGAGGACGTGCTCCAGGACGCCTGGCTGGCCGCCTTCCAGAAGCTGGACGGCTTCGCGGGCCGCGCGCAGGTGTCCACCTGGCTCGTGCGGATCGCGATCAACAAGGCCCTCGATCGCCTGCGGCGGAGCTCCCGGCTCGTGGGACTCGATGGCTGGCCCGAGGAGGACCTGGTGGCACAGACCCCGCCGCACCCGGCACACGCCAGCCCGGAAGCCCAGAGCTCCGCCCGCGAGCTGGCGCGGCTCCTCGGCGAGGCGATCGACGCGCTCCCAGCCCGCTACCGGGCCGTCTACATGCTGCGCGAGGTGGAGGCCCTCGACACCCGGGCGGTCGCAACCTGCCTCGAACTGCCCGAAGCCACCGTGAAGACGCGGCTCCACCGCGCCCGGGCCCGCCTGCGCGAGGAGCTGGAGCGCCTGGCCGGCGCCTCGGCCCGCGAGACCTTCGGCTTCGGCGCCGGCCGCTGCGACGCGCTCGTCGCCCGCGTGCTCGCCCGCATCGCAAGCGCGGTCTGAACGAGCCTAGCGGCGTTCCAGCTGGACGCGCCGGACCCGGTGCGGGCGCGAATCTACCTCACCTTACGTCGATTTGACCGAAATCGATTTACCGGACGCTGCCCAAGAACGCAGCCAAGAATCTATGCTCTCTCATCAAGGTCGCACAGCGTGATGGTTGAGGGAGTATTGGCGAGCCCGAAACGGCCCCCAGGTTTCGGACCAGCCACCCGAGACCTCCTTGCCCCGACGCGCGTGATGGCGCGAGAATCGCGCCAGCTCAGCCAGTCGCCTTTCGAGCAGCGCGACGCTTCTTCTGGCTTCTGGCAGCGTCGGACCGGCCAGGCTTCGTCGCGGCCTCCAGCGCGTCGGCGATCCAGCTGTTGACGCTCTTCGCCTCCGAGTCCGCGGCGATGGCCACACGCCGGTGAAGGGCGCCGTCGATGCGGAGCGGGATCCGGCCCGAGTACTCCCGGTCGGGCGCGCGCCCCAGCTTCTCGCAGAGCGCCAGGTAGTCGTCGACGGCCTCGTGGAAGGCCTTCTCGAGCTCCTCGACCTCGGCGCCCTCGAAGTTCACCAGGTCCTCGATGCCCAGGATCCGGCCGTGCAGGAGGCGATCCTCCGCCGAGTAGCAGACGGCTCCGCGGTATCCCTTGTATTCCATGGTGTCCATCTCAGTTCTCCCCCGGTTCGATCCCGTGCTCCGCCAGGAAGTCGCGCACGTCCTCGACAGCGTACTTCCGGAGCTCGGGCTTCGGGTGCGGGCGATGCAGGCTCAGGATCGACCCAGCCAGGACGAAGCGGACCCGCGAGCCCGCGCCCTCGTGCTCTTCCGCCCCGAGTGCCCGCATCAGCGACGCCAGCTCGTCCCAGCGAACATCCGAGCGGGTGGGGCGCTCGAAGATCCGGGTCAGCGTGCGCCGCTGGCGCTTGTTCATCGAGATATCAAACTATGATATCGGCTTGTTGATGTCAATTATTGATATCAGATTCGCCCGCGAAGGACCGCCGCAACCCGGCCCGACCGACCTGCTGGAGGAACATTGGAGGAACATGTCTCAAGGAGAAAAGTCAAATAAAATCAGTTAGTTAAGCCGATCGGACGCGGGTTCGATTCCCGCCGCCTCCACCACCAACCTTCCGGAATTGCTGGTCTTTTTTCGGCGCTCTCGCGCCCCGCGCCCGGTCCGCGCCCCGCGGCGGGCGCAGCACCTCCAGGAGAGCCCCGTCGGCCAGGCGCGCGTAGCGCCGCGTGGAGCGCACGTCGGCGTGGCCGAGGAAGGTCTGGAGGGCGCGCTCGGAGACGCCGCGGGCCGCCGCGTCCGTGGCGAAGGTGTGCTTGGTGCCCGCGTAGAGGCTCACCTTGACGCCCACGCGCTCGCAGGCCTCGACCCAGGTGCGGCGCAGGCTCGTCCCGGACCAACGGCCGCGAGGCCGGATCCCGCGGCCGCTCCAGGGGACCGTGAAGAGGGGCTCGGCCCGCAGGCGCCCCTCGCGCTCGACGTACTCCTCGATCCACTCCTGGAGCGGAAGCGGTACCGGCAGCCGCTTCACCTTGCCGGTCTTCGTCGAGCGGATCGGCGAGTCCAGGCGATCCCCCTTGCGCGCCTTGCTCACCGTGAGCCAGCCGTCGTGGTAGTCGGCCACGTCGAGGGCCACGGCCTCGCCCGGCCGCAGGCCCATCAGCGCCATGGCCAGGTAGATCCCGCGGCGGTCCTCGGGGATCGCGTCGAGGATCTCGTCCTGGGTGCGCGCCGAGAGCGGCGCCGGCGTCCGCTCCGGCGGCTTCGGCCACGGGTACTCCCGCGGCAGCTCGCGGACCTCCTCGCGGCGGTAGAGCCAGCCCAGGAACGAGCGGAAGGCCGCCAGGACGTTCCAGCGCGTCTTCGGCGAGAGCCCGCGGTCGGCCAGCCAGTGCGACCAGTCCTCGAGCGCCGCGTAGCTCACTTCGTGGATGCTGCGCCCGGCCCACCACGAGAAGTGCCCGTTCGGCCCCAGGTAGCGCTCGAGCTCGCGCACGTAGGTGGGGCTGCGGTCGCCCGCGTCGGCTTCGCGCCGCTTCACGGCCAGCCAGTGCTCCGCGCGCGCGAGCACCAGGTTGATGGCGTGGCCGGAGGGCAGGAAGATCGCCATCGCCTCGTCGACGGTCGCGCCCTGGGCGATGCGCGAGCGGATCAGCTCGAGGGCGCGGTTCGCGCTCTCCTCGCTCCACGGCATGCGGCCGCCCGGCACGGGCTGCGACCAGATCCGGCGCTCGCCGCCACCCGCCTTGGGAAGCTCGACGTAGATGCGGCCGTCCTTGTGCCGCCTGACCGCCCCGAAGTCGCCCATCTCCAGCCAGGCCATAGCATGCACGGCAGCTGCGTGGGAAGCGAACTGGCCCCGGTGCCCCATCGGACCCCCCTCGCTCGCGGCGAGCGGCGCGGATAACCGGGTCCGGGAGGGGTCTTGGAGCGCCTCAACAGCAATCGCCGTGCCGACGGACGGCACGGCGCGGAGCGGGTCCGCTAGCGGGGCAGGGGGCCGTTCCCCGTGCGGTTGGACACTCGAGACGGCACGTCAGAACGCGTGGATCGTCAGCTCTTGGTGGCCCTGGTCGAGCCAACGACCGCCGAATCACGGGGCGGTCCGACAGCGCTCTCGGCGCCTTCGCTGCAGGCGCTCTGCACGCTGCTCGGCAGCTTGACGGACGCTCGCTTTGTATGAGGCCGGCGCGCGCTCGGCACCAGCAAGCAAGCGTGAACGGCAGCTCGGTGGCAAGCAGTTGGCGAGAACAAAGTCTGTTGAAGTGAGGGGCGGTAGCGGCGTGCAGCACAGTCGTGCGAAAGCAAGATAAAGAGGCAGGACACATCTGCGTAGGTGCGCGTTATCGCTGACTATCGAGAGGGAATACTCGCGGGTTGCAGGACAAGTGTCCTGCAACCGATCGCGCCGGGCCGAAGTGCGTGTGTCGGCACCCCAATGCAGCCAGGGCGCAGATCATTGGGGCTCGGCCTCCGCCTGATTGGCAACCAGTTGGACGGGCGATTGCTCTGCCTACGGCACTTTGGTGGAAGACACGGAAACGCATTCGATTGCAGAGAACGGGTGTCCCCGGCGGGATCGGCTTACGGCAAGATAAGGGCAAGTCTGCTGCGGCCTAAGCACCTGCCTCCGCAGGGATTCCGATGGATGGTCGACGAAATGGCCGGCCGCCCGTGAATCGGATCCGATTCACCTTTGCAGCGGACGGTCCGGCGCACGCTCGTTGCAGCGTCCGCTGCGCAGAGGTCGCACAACCATCGGAAGCTCGGGGGTCGCTTGCTCGGCAGGGAGTCGGACTCGCGAGCTGCGCGGATGCCCCTCAGAGCACCGGGAAGTCGTAGCGGAGGATCACCCGGACGTCGGTGCCGTTCTTGTCCGTCGCCTCTTCGCTGAGCCAGGCGGCGCGGAGCCGCAGCCACAGCCCCTCGTAGAAACCGAAGCCCTCGGGGATCTTGTAGTCGATGGTGAGGTCGAGCTCCCGCGCGTCGTCCCGGACGCCGAGCACGCGCCCGTCCCAGGCCTCGACGAAGTTCAGGATCGCGGACAGCCCTGAGACACCGAGCTCGGAGAAGTCGTAGGAAACGCTCACCAGGAGCGCCTTCTCGTCCGCCTGGGTGAAGGTGCGTTGCATCAGGTCCACGTAGCTGGGATTGCTGCCGAAGGGGTTGAAGATCCCGGCGTCGTCGCCGGTGATGCTGAAGCCCAGCCGGAAGACGGCCCCCTGCCAGTTGGTGGAGGCCCGAACGCCCAGGTTCCAGGTCTCGAAGGCACCCTGGCTGGTGCGCTCGTCGCCGTCCTGGTAGGAGAACTGGGCGTCGATTCGCAGGCTTATTTCGTCGCGCAGCGCGAAGGTCCGGTGGGCCTCCGCGTAGGCACCGGCCAGCAGGCCGGGCACGATCCCGAAGCTCGCCCCGGCGTGGAAATCGTCGTCGGGCCGCCAGCCGGCGGCGGCGTAGGCGAGCCCGCGGTCCTTCGTCGCGCCCGCCGTCTCGCCCATGCTGATGAACTCGTCGGCGTTGCGCTCCTTGATGGACCAGACGTAGCCGGTCGAGAAGCGGAAGCGGCCTTCCAGCTTCTGGAGCGTGAGCGCCTCGAAGGTGTTCGGGGTCATCCGGTTGTCCTGCCGGTTCACGTAGGGCAGGCCGAGGTACTGTCGGTATCCTGTGAGGACGACACCCTTGTAACGAAGCTGCGCGTTCGCCAGACCCAGGACGCTGTATCCCTCCTGGCCCGGGGCGAGAAGCAGGGTGCCGTCGCGGTCGTCCGGGGCGACGAGCGGCTGCGACGTGAATCCCTCGGCCTCCACCGCGAACGTGTCCCTCAGCCAGCCCGAGCGGTAGTAGATGGATCCGCCGGCCGCCCAGGCTTCGCTCAGTTCGTCGGTCGTGCGGTCCTTGCGCAGGTAGAACGTGCGCGGGCGTCCCTCGAGCTGGGTGTCCGCGAAGAAGGGCGGCAGCTTCTGGAGCTGCTGCCGGACCCAGGGGAAGCGCGGCTCCTTGCGGGCGCGCGCCAGCGGGCCCATCAGGGGCGTCCGGATCTCGTCGGCGGAGCTGGGTGCCGGCCCCTCCTCCAGCTCCCGTTCGGCTGCGCCGCCGGGCAGGGCCCACAGGAGCGAGAGCCCGGCCCCGATGCCGAGGAGCGCTCGCCATGTAGACCGTCCGGTCACAGGCGTACGATCAGCGTGCCGGCGATGGTCAGGATGACGTTCGCGAAGGCGTAGGCGCCGGTGTAGCCGAGTGCCGGAACCGAGCTCCGCGCCGCCGAGTTGACAACCGAGAGGGCCGCCCCGCTGGTCATGGCGCCGGTGATGGCGCCGAGCAGGACGGCGGGGTTGAGACCCATCCAGCGGCCGACGATCCAGCCTGCGGCCACCGGCAGCGCGGTGACCACGATGCCGCACAGCGCGAGGCTGGGACCCACGTCGAGCAACGTCTCCACGATGCCGCTCCCGGCGGACACCCCCACGGCGGCCATGAACATCTGCAGGCCCAGCTCCATGAAGAGCCAGCGCGCCGCGCCGGGAATGCGCCCGAACGTGGGGTGCACCGAGCGCAGCCAACCGATCACGAGACCCGTGGTGAGGAGCCCGCCTGCCGTCCCGAGCCCGATGGAGAGGCCCCCGATCGAGACCGAGAGCGTGCCCAGCGCGATCCCCGCTGCGATCCCCACGGCGAGCGTCAGCAGGTCCGTCTCGATCATGGGCCGCTCCAGATGGCCGAGGCGCTCCCCGAGCTTCTCCACGTTGGCGGGCGGCCCGGTCACCGAGAGCACGTCCCCGCGCTGGAGCGCAAGCGTGGGCTCGCTGCCCAGATCCACCTGGAGGCGCGACAGGCCCGTGAGAAAGCAACCGTAGTTCTGCGTCACGCCCAGCTCGCCGAGGCTGAGGCCCACGGCGTCCCGCCGGGTAACGACGATCTGGACGGACTCGGGCTCCGCCTCCAGCAGGGCGGAGTGGGCGATCTCGGTTCCCACCGTGCGGGGCGTCTCGACGAAGCGGTCGAGCTTGGCCACCAGCAGGATCTCGTCGCCGATCTGCAAGGTGGTGTCGTCGTCGATCTCGACCCGCTCGCCTCCGCGTTGCATCCCGAGGAGCGCGGCACTGTCCGGGACGCGGTTCTTCAGCTCGCGGTGGGGGATGCCCACCAGCTCGTCGACCTCGACGCGAAACGCGCGCACCGAGATGCGCTCGCCCGGAGCCGGCGGGATCTCCTCACCGCCTTCCTTCTCGGCCTCCGCAGCCAGGTCGATGCCCAGCACGCCCGGCAGCGTGCGGATGATGACGATGAGCCCGACCAGCCCGAAGAGGTAGGTGATGGCGTAGGCCGAGCCGACGTTGCGCACGGCGTCCGCCGCGGTCATCCCGTCGGGCAGCGCGACCGTTCCGGACTGCAGGGTGTCCTGGGCGGCCGCCAGGGTGGGCGTGGTCGTCATCGCGCCCGCCAGCAAGCCTGCCGAGATCCCGGCCGGGAACTCGAGCAGCCCCGCGAGCCAGGCCGTCAACGCGAAGCCGGTCGCGGCCACTACCATCGCCAGGACGAAGTAGCGGGCCCCGTCGCGCCGCACCACTTCGAAGAAGCTGGGCCCCGCCTGGAAGCCAACGGAGAAGATGAAGAGCACGAACCCGAAGGTCTTGGCGTTCGCCGGGATCTCGTAGCCGAGGTGCCCGAAGACGAGCCCGGCGAAGAGCACCCCGGTGACCGAGCCAAGCTCGAAGCCGCGGATGCGGGTCTTCCCGATCAGGTAGCCCACGGCCAGCACGACGAAGAGCAGGCCCACGGGGTGTTCGCGGAGCAGATGGTCGAGCGCTTGTGTCATCCGACCTCCCTAGCTGACGATCGACGCGAAGGGAAGGGACAAGGAGACGCTCGACGGATCAGGGTGCCAGCCGCCGCCGAGGGAGCGGTAGAACGATGTCCACCATGCGCATCAGGATGTGCTTCGCCTCGTCGCCAACGTGTCGCCAACCCCGATCCGCTTTCGTGACTAGCTGGAACCCTTCCTCTTTGTCCCCTCCCCGCCTGGTTCGAATCCAGGAGGGCCCACGCGCAACGTCGCGACTCCTCTCAGTTCCGGTTCGCGATTTCTCGTCGGTGGTCGCCCTCCGACGGCCGAAGCACCTCGAGGGTCAGCGCCTGGGCGGTCGCTGCCCGCCTCAAGCGCCGGCGGGCTTGTCGATCACCTGGTAGACCACGTCGCTCCCGCTGTAGAAGGGCTTGTACCAGGTGTCGGCGTACTCGAAGTAGGTGTCGTCACCCACCTTCTGCTGCTTCGCGTCCTCCGGGAGGTCCGGCACCATGGCGCCGAGCGGCGCATCGACCACCTCGTAGGAGGGAGCCGCGTCGGGCGTGTCCGCCGGCTTCTCGTCGTAGTAGGTGCCGTTCACGTACTGGTAGGTCTCGCCGGACCCGCTCTTCACGTTGCTGGTGGCGTCCGGGAGGCTCTGCACCTCCGCGCCTGTCGGTGCCTGCGCGACGACGTAGCCATCGCCCGATGGCGCGTCCTGGTAGTAGGTACCGCTCGAGTAGTAGTACTTCGTGTCCTGGACGTAGACGGTCTGGCTGTCCTGGGGAATCGAGGCGATGGCGGCGCCGATGATCAGCCCCGCGAAGAGGCCGCCTGCTCCGTAGGTGCCGGGTCCCCCGTAGCCCCAGCCCCAGCGGTTCTCCTCGTAGAAGTCCTGCCGGTCGTCCTGGCGGTTGTCGATCGCATTCTGGCGGCTGTCCTGCAGTCCCTCCTGATGCTGCTGGCGATCGTCGCGGGCCTGGTTGCGGCTGTCCTGCGCGTCCGAGGCGCGGTCGCTGCGGCTGTCCTGTGCGTCCGAGGCGCGGTCGCTGCGCTGGTCCTGGCGCTGGCCGCGCTGATCCTGGGGCTGGCGATCGCTACGGCCGCCCTGGCGATCCCCCCGGCTCGCGCCCTGCCGCTCGCCGTAGGATCCGCCCTGCGAGCGGCGGGGATCGCTACGGCTGCCCTGGCGATCCCCCCTGCTCGCGCCCTGCCGCCCACCGTACGATCCGCCCTGCGAGTGGCGGTTGAAGCTGCCGTGGCTGCCGGCCTGCCCGCCCTGATGGAAGCCTCCGCCCCCGAAGCCGCCGCCTCCGCCGCCGCCGTAGTGGCCCCCACCGCCGCCGCGACCGCCTCCGCCGCCGCCACCCCCGCCGAAGCGTCCGCGCGCACCGGCATCGGCCGCGAGCAGGCCCGTCAGCAACACGACGCCGGCCCATGCGAGCCGCCGCCGCCACCCCGCGCGCGAGATCATCATCGGGATCCCTCCACCGAGCTCAGGAAGTCGATGCGCGTGCTTTCCTTCGGAAGCTGCACCGCAAAGAGCTTGCCGTCGGGCTTCTCGATCACCCAGTCCATGAAGACGGCCGAGTACTGGGGTGCGCCCGGCTGGGTCTTGTACTCGATCAGCACGCGCGTCAGGAGAGGTTGGTCGCCCACTGCGACCCAGATCTGTACGTCGACGTCGTCGCCCACGAGATACAGGTGGTGGCTGGGCGTTCCCTCGACGTCGTGGATGCCGAGGTAGCTCGCCCGGCGCACCTGGCTCGTGATCTGTTGGTACGCGTCCATCCGCACGATGCCGCTGAGCGGGAGGGTGAGGCGGGTATCCTCGCGCAGCGCGTCGATCATCTGGTCGATGTCGCCCGTGAACGCGTACTCCGCGTACATGCCGCTCTCGGGGTTGACGAGGGTCGCAGTCTCGCCGTCGTACCAGAAGCGTCGCGAGGAGCGGTCCCCGCGGTAGTCCACGAACATCTGGTTCGGGCGCTGGAGGGCCGCGTCGAAGGCGCCGTTGAAGCGGACCTTCTGGCCCGTAGAGATCACCTCGTCGAAGTCGAGCTCCGCATGGACCGCGAAGCCGGGGGCCTGGGCCAGGAAGTCGGTGGCCGATCGGAGCACCTCGCTGACGCGGGGTGCTGTGGCGTCCTGTGCGCCGGCCGTGCTCGCCTGGATCAGGCAGACCCAGGCGGCCAGCGCCAGGGCCTTCGTCGTCCTCGTCTTCATCCGGGGGGCTCCTCGTCGGGTTGCCGGGGCGCCAGTGTACCGACATCCTGACCGCGTGTGGATAACCCGTTCGCTCGCGCCGCTCGTGGCGCCCGCTCTCTTGCTCGGGGTGGCGGGCGTCCAGATCCACCAGGCCCGCACCGCCCACCTCTCGCCCTGGAAGGGCGGGGGGTTCGGGATGTTCTCGACCACGGACGTGGTGGCGAACCGGACGCTGCGGGCCTACGCGCGACTCGGCGGCACGGTCCGCGAGGTCCGGATTCCGGCGGCCCTGGAAGACGAGGCCGAACGGGCGAGGGTTCTGCCGAGCCCGCGCATCCTGCGCGGCCTGGCCCGGGCCCTCTCGGAGACGGTGCCCGCCGAGCGCTTCCGGTTCGAGCTCTGGCGGCAGCGCTTCGAGCCGGGCACGCTCGCGCCCCACCCGACGCTCGTGCACCACCTCGAGATCGATCTCGCTGCGGAGGCGGACCGGTGACGGGCGAACGGCCGGCCGCCGACTGGCCGCTCCGCCTGACGCTGCTCTTCTTCGTGCTCTTCCCGATCGGACCTTGGGAGCTGCGGGTCCCGACCATGCTTCTCGCGGTGGCCGGCCTGCTGTCGCTCCGCGTGCTCGTCTCGCCCTTCGCCTGGGCCGCGCTCGCGGGGCTGGCCGCACTGCGCCTCGTCCTCGACTGGCCCATGGCGGACAACCACGCCTACCTGCTGGCCTACTGGTGTCTCGCGCTCGGCATCGCGTGCATCACCCGCGACCCGGCACAGGCCGTCGCGACGAGCGCGCGCTGGCTGGTCGTGGCCGTCTTCGCGCTCGCCGTGCTCTGGAAGCTCGTGCTCTCGGACGACTACGCGAACGGAACCTTCTTCCGCGTGCTCCTGCTGGCGGACCAACGCTTCGAGGGGCTCACGCTCTCGCTGGGCGGGCTCCCGCCCGAGGCGCTCGACGCCGCGCGCGACGCCCTGGCGCCGGGCCGCACTCCGCTCCAGCCGCCCGAGACCGCGCCCGACACCGAGCGACTGCGCTGGCTGGCGGGCGTTCTGACCTGGGCCGGCGTGCTCCTCGAGGCCGCGGTGGCCCTTGCCTTCGCCGTCCCCCTGCCGCGCGCGTGGCATTGGCTCCGCCACGGGCTCCTGCTCGCGTTCACTGCGGCCACCTACACGCTGGCTCCCGTCGCGGGCTTCGGGTGGCTCCTCCTCTGCATGGGAGTCGGCACGTGGCGCGGCGGCCCGCGGCTCCTCGTGCTCGCCTACGCGGCATGCTTCGCCCTGCTCGTGCTGCTGGAGCAGATTCCCGGCGGGGTCTTCGGCGGCTAGCGAGACGAACGGCAGCGAGTCGCATCGGGGGGCTTGGCTGTCCTCGTCTTCCTTGTCGTCGGGGCACTCCCAGCAGGGTCGTCGTGCGCGTCCTTCCGCCAACAGTCTTCACCAGCTTGAGATCCCCTGGGAAGTTGTCAACTCGGTGGTTATCGGGCGTGAACTGGGCGCTTCCTTTTCCTATCCCCTGTCATGACTGGGGAACCTGCAGTCCTAACTGATCGAGGGTGCAGAAGAAGTCGTCGCGTCCGCCGTCCTCCCAACTGGCCACGAATGCCCTGGCCTGCTGCGCTAGACGCTGCTCGTAGAATCCGATCGCAGGCCGCGCATCGGCTGCGTCGCCGGTGGTGTTGGCTGCGGCCCATGTCTCGACCCTCCGCCGCAGTTCGTGGCTGTCGTTGATGTCGCCCAGCTGCTCCTGGAGCCGCCCCAGGTTGTCATAAAGAGCGTCGAAGCCGGCGCTGAAGCAGGCTCGAAACACCTCGATGGCATACCGAAGACGCTTGCACGTGAGCCTGAGCTCGTGCACGCTGTCGAACGCGGTGAGATCGCTCGTCGCGGCGGCGCGCACGCCGGCGAGCATCGCGGGTATGAGTTCGTCGGCGCGGTCGATGAGCCGCAGCCGCGAGTCCGGTTCGCGCGCCGCGTCCACGAGCTTCTCCCGACTGCGGCGCAACCGCTGGACGGGATAGCGCTCCGCGGCTTCCCCAATGGCGAGCTGCGCTGTGCGACGCTCTTCGTCGAGCTGCGACATGACCCGGCCGAGCACATCCGAGAGTGCCGGCTCGGCGGCCGCGCGGTCGGCCTCCAGTAGTGTTCGGTGGACATCACACTCGCGGGCATCGTTAGCGGCACGTCGCACGCGTTTGAGACACCGCCTCGTCTTGCGATACCTCTTTGGCGAAAGGCACGACTCGAAAACCTCGAGAGCTGCGTCGGATCGACGGGTCGCCACGCGGAGCTGATGGACGTACTCGTCGTCCTCGTCCGCACGTTCCGCCGCTAGCGGCAGCAGCAACTCGAGGCCCTCGACACGGACGGTGAGCACCTGCCGGGCCGCGTCCGCGAGGGGCCAGTGGGCGCCGATCTGCTTGATCCACTTCCCGGGGGCCTTGATCTCCGTCATACGCGTGCGCTCCGCAGGTGCCTAGGCGCCGGGAAACACAGGTTGGCGAGCTCGTCGTAGTGCATGATGTAGCCGCGACAAGGAGCGTCCGAATGACGAACAAGCAAGGCGCTCTCTCGGGAGCTGAACGGTTACGCGGCAGTTTCGAATGGCGGGCTGCAGACGGCTATCCAGATCGCGCCAGCCGCATCCGGAATCGCGGACGGCCAGCGCTGCTCCGAGGCGGGAAATCGGTCCGAATCTGGGGACGGGCGCCGATCGCGGTTATGGCCTCGCGCCGACCAGAGACCACGCTCGCGCCAAACGCCGACTCGCTAAACCCTTGCGAGGCAGGGCGGCTAGGAAAGGCTCGCGGCTCGGAGGCGTCACGGATTCTGCCTGCGGGTGACGCAATCCGGATAGACAATCGCGCCCCCGAGCCGGAGAGTCGTCAGTTCTGCCCCGCCCACGGGTCCTAGAACAGGCATGAGAAGGGGTCGGGCCTTTCTGCACCTATTCGTCGCCTACGGCCGTGACACCCAGGGAAAATTGTCACATAGGCTCTTATCGGAGCTCAAAAGGCCGCTTGAATCACCCATGCGTTGGGCTTTGGTGGTCGACCATCTATAGCTTCTGGGTTGTGTAGGACCGAGGGGGACAATTGCCATGACGAACTCCGGTGGGGCCGCGGTGCTCGTTGCCGAGTTCGACGCGCAGGCGGTCAGGCTGCTCTTCGGCGTACCAGGAGCGAAGGTGCACCGGGTCTTCGATGCGTTGGTCGATTCGCCAACCGGCGACGGGGTGAGCATCTCGCAGCGCTTCCCGGTTCGCATCACCCTCGTCGATGCAGACTCTGCTCCCCCTCTCCGCAAGGGGATGCGTGCCACGGTGCGCATCGACGCGACGGGTGACGGCGGCGGGCGCAGCTGCTGACCGGGAGCTCCCCGTGCCCAGACCGTCCAGCGCTTCCCGATCCTCGGCAACCTGACGCGGATGGCGCACGTTTCCCCCGTCACGGCCTTCGGCATTCGCTACGCAACGGCCGTGTCCGCGGCGATCTGGCTCGGGCACGCCCCCGGCCTCGTCGAAAATCAGTCCAAGTGGATCCTCATCACCGTGTGTGTGGTGATGCAGCCCATCGCGGGCGGCTCACTCTCGAAGGCGATCCTGCGGAGCTTCGGCACGCTGGTGGCCTTCTTCACCGCAATCCTCGTCTTTGGCCTCTTCTCCCAGGATCCACCGCTGCTGCTGGCCAGCTTGTTCCTTGTGGTGACCGTCGGCGCCTATGGCTTCACGGGTCCCCGCCACCAATACGCCTGGTACGTCTTCGCCTTCTCGACGGCCGTCATCCTCGGGGACGCCTTGATGGGAGTCGGCCAGGTCGAGACGGTCGCCTTCCAGCGGGCCTCGATGGTGGGGCTCGGCATCCTGATCGTGCTCGTCGTGGACTCGCTCTTCTGGCCCACCCGCAGCGAGGTGAGCCTGCGCAGGGGCCTGGCCGAACGGGCTCGACAGCTCGCCGAGGCACTCCAGTCGGCCGTCGAAGCGGCGCCCGGGCCGCACGGCACGGCCGCCGACGCCGAGGGATCCGCGTCGAGCCCGCTGGCGTCGCAGCTCGGGCTCGCAGAGGCGGCGCGCGCGGAGATCGGCGTCTCGCGCGCCCGGGTGGAGACGCTCACTCACGTCGCTCTGCTGCTGGAGGCGCTGGCCTCCCGCGAGCGGATCCTACGGGGGCTGCTCGCAGTGGAGTCCGGCCGGCCGTCGGAATGGGCGAGCCTTCAGGCGGTGTCCGCCGACCTCGGCAGGGGGGTGAAGTCCGCCCTCGAGGAATCCGCGCAGGCCCTCGCGGCCGGTCGCTCGCCGTCCCCTTTCGCGACACGCCTCGAGGAGCTCGAGGCGAGGATCGAGGCCGAGCGCGAGCGCTACCAGGCAGGAGCGGCGACGGACGCATCGCTCGAGGCCTGGAGGGACGGGCTGCACGGGCTCGTGGCGCTGCTTCATTCGCTGGAGGAGTCTCTCCTCCAGCTCGCGTCGGAGTCCGCGCGGGCCCAGGCGCCCGGCGCTGCGCCCGCGTGGGGCGCCATCCGCTTCGGGAAGCTCGACCCCTTCCGCGTGCAGATCGCACTCCGCTCCGGGATCGCCGTCTGCGCTGCCGTGCTGCTGTCGATGGTTCTGGGCTGGGGGTTCAACAACCTGATTCCCCCGCTCACCTTGATCGTCGCCGCCACGCCCACCCGGGGCGGGGCCTTCCAGTCCGCTTTCATGGTCGGCGCTGGCCTGCTGCTCGCCTGGCTGCTGGCCGATCTCGGGATCGTCTACTTCGCTCCCCATGCGAGCCGCTTGCCGCTGGGCCTGCTCTTCGCCTTTGCCGTTGCGGGGACGTTCGCCTACGTAAGCGCCTCGCGCCCAGCGCTCGACGCGGTGCGGAAGTTCGGCACGCTGATCGCGCTGCTTTCGGTCTATGCCGGGAAGGCGGCGCCGACCGATGTCCAGGGGTCCTACGACACCATGTGTTTCGGCGCGCTCGCGCTCGGGGTCGGATGGGCCTCCACGCGCCTGCTATGGCCCGCCACGGCCTCGGCGCTCTTCCGGGCGCGGGCGGCGAACCAGCTCGAGCTGTGTCGCCTGGCCTTGGTGGAACGCGATCCCGCAGCGGAGCCGGCCGAGCGTCGGCGGCAGGCCAAGGCGCTTCTCGCCGCCTACACGAAGCAGCTCGCGCAGCTCGGCTCCCTCCACAACCAGGCCCGCCACGAGCCGGTCGAGGGCTCCCTTGACGACGCGCGCCGCGCCGAGCTGCTCGCTCTCACCCAGGACCTCTTCGACGCCGTCTTCGCCACCCAGGCCATCGCTTTCCGCCGGACCGCGGAGCTCCTCGCGCGCGGCGGCGATGCGCTCGCGCCCCTTGGCGAGGCGCTGTCGCGCGTGGACGAAGCGCTCTTCGCGAGCATGCAGCACGCCGCCGCGAACGTCCGCGATGGGGTCGCCGCTGCAACCCCGTCCCTCGCAGAGGCGCGCGACGCGGCCGAAGAACGGATCGCGGAGGTTCGCGCGCGCCCGGAGCTGCAGCCCCCGCTCGAAGACCCGGAGCGCAAGGCCTTCCTCGTCCAGGTCGCCTGGCGCCGCCAGCTCGTCATCCGCCAGCTCGCCATCGAGCAGTGGCTCTTCGGCGGGTGAATTCGTGCTCGGGCGAGTCGCTATTCGTGACTGAATCGCACGTCCTGCGCAGGTCAGCGATCGAGATGGGCGTAGGACAAGCTCTGCCTATGCCGTTCCCTCCGCCACGAGTTGTTGGTAGGGGAGCGGTTGGCCACCTGCGACGCGGCGTAGGACGAAGCCGAAGAGCTCATCCTCGCG